>NZ_CP029425.2:1340000-2548192 GCF_002278135.3 Bradyrhizobium ottawaense
GCACGGCTTTGCCGGCTATGACGACTACAACAACGTCGTCGACAACATCAGCCTGGTGATCGGCGGCTTCGATCCCGCGACCAAGAAATATGTCGGCCCCGAAGCCGTGATCAAGGCGCAGATCGCGCAGCTCCAGGCCGACAAGAAGATGCCGGCCAAGGACAAGAAGGAAGCGCTCGACGAGCTCAACGAGGCGCTGAAGACGCCGGCGCCTGCGGTCGAGAACAAGGCCAACATCGATCTCGTCGCCAAGTACTACGACAAGCTGGTCGCAGCGCTCGGCGATGACGAGAATTGAGCAAGGTCTGCGGCGCGATTGCTCGCGCCACGCAATCACTGCCGTAGGGTGGGCAAAGCGGAAGCGTGCCCACCATCCCTGTCCACATGCGTGAGATCGTGGGCACGGCGCTGTCGCGCCTCTGCCCACCCTACGATGTCTTCATCGACGCAACAGAAAAGCCCCGGGGACATCTCCGGGGCTTTTGTCGTTTCGCGCCTCGCAGCGCAGTGCGATTACGTCCGCGTCCGCATCCGCATCATGAAGCTGTCGAAGCTGAGCTCGGCGACCTGCATCCAGGCCAGCGAGTCGGCCCGGTAGGCGGTCAGGCTCGCATACATCTTGCCGAAATGCGGATTGCTCTTGGCGAGATCGGCGTAGATCTCGCCCGCCGCGCCATAGCAGGCCTCGAGCACCTCCTGGGGGAATGGCTTGAGGATCGCGCCGGCGGCGAGCAGCCGCTTGAGCGCGGGCGGATTGACCGAGTCGTACTTGCCGGTCACCCAGGTGAAGGTATCGAGCGAGGCCGCCGAAATCGCCGCCTGATAATGTTTCGGCAGCGCATTCCACTTCTCGAGATTCATGATGTTGTGGCCCTGGCCGGTGCCTTCCCACCAGCCCGGATAGTAGTAGTACTTCGCGACCTTCACAAAGCCGAGCTTCTCATCGTCATACGGGCCCACCCACTCGGCCGCGTCGATCGTGCCCTTCTCCAGCGCCGGATAGATGTCGCCGGCCGCGATCTGCTGCGGCACGCCGCCGAGCTTCGAGATGATGGTGCCGGCGAACCCGCCGACGCGGAATTTCAGGCCCTTGAGATCGTCGACGGTCTTGATCTCCTTGCGGAACCAGCCGCCCATCTGGGCACCGGTCGAGCCTGTCGGAACGCCGATCGCATTATGCTCCTTCAGCAGATCGTTGAGCATCTCCTGACCGCCATTCCACAACAGCCAGGAGATGTGCTGGCGGGTGTTGAGACCAAACGGCAGCGACGTGCCGAAGGTGAATGCCGGGTTCTTGCCCCAATAGTAATAGAGCGCAGTGTTGCCGATCTCGACGGTGCCGTTCGAGACGGCGTCGAGCACTTGCAGGCCCGGCACGATTTCGCCGGCGGCAAAGGGCTGGATCTGGAAGCGGTTGTCGGTGATCTCAGCGACGCGTTTGCAGAAATATTCGCAGCCGCCATAGAGCGTATCGAGTGATTTTGGCCAGCTCGCCGCCAGCCGCCATTTCACCTCGGGCATCGATTGTGCAACGGCCGGCGCGGCAACTGCACTCGCGGCCAGGCCCAGCCCGCCTGCCGTCAGAAACTTACGACGTTCCATGCGTCTCCCCTCTTCCTGTGATGTCGTGTCCTCGACGAGGGATCGCGATCTTGCGTCGCTTTATCTTCGCCGCTGGCCGACGTTTCTTGGCGTCCGAGATTTGGATGTCCCGGATCGCGGTCAGGATGACCAAAGGGGGAGCGCAAATCAAGCGCACTTTGGTTGCGCTATCGTCGCTGCCGTTCAATGCTGCGCTGCGAACGCGGCTTCCATGGCCTTTCGAACCTTCACCGTCTCATTGCCCGCGTCGAACTCGACGTCACTCCAGTGCACCACCGCGCCGTGTGCGACGTCGTGTTTCAGCTTCAGGCGATGCGCAAGTCCGATCGGCAAGGCGCCGGCCTTCAGGCTTGCTGCCGCCGGTACCAGCTTGCCCCACACCGTGTAGCCGCCTTCGCCGTCCAGCATCTCGCCCGCGCGCAGATTGCGCTTGGCGACCGCTGCGACGTCGCCCCGGAAGCCGCTGGCCTGACCGGTTGGCTCGCCGCGCAGCGCGGCCGACAGCACCGAGATATTCAGCTCGAGCCCGATCAGATGATAGGGCTTGTACATCGCAGCATAGCGTCCGCTGGCGTCGGTCTTGAGGCCGTATTGCCTGAAGCAGTCGGCGGCGTAGTCGTTCGGCGCCTCCAGCACGACATAGACGCCCCAGCGCAGGTCGCGGAACACCGGCCGTCCGTCGCGCTCGAGCGAGGACACGACCTCCACCAGACCCGCCCGATCCAGCACGCCGCCGCGCGAGCGCGGCCGCATGATGTGCGGGAGGTCGTCGACGCCGCAGGGCGGAAACAGCAGGCCATCCGCGGGCACGTCGAGGGCGCAGGCATTGGCGATCGCAGCCATCTCGATCGCCGATTTGGTGCCGTCGAGGAAGGAGTTGAACATCTGCGGATTCATGCCGGCCGATTGTGCCTCGCCCGCGGTGAGGCCGTAATGGTGCCAGACGCCGTCAGGCGTCACGTCGTGATAGGCCGGCAGGTATTTTGTCCCCTTGCCGGCGGCGACCACGCGGAAACCTGTGGCGCGGGCCCAGTCGACCATCTCCGCGGTCAATGCGGGCTGGTCGCCATAGGCGAGCGAATAGACCACGCCCGCCTTGCGCGCTTCCTCGGCGAGCAGCGGACCTGCCAGCACGTCGGCCTCGACATTCACCATTACGATATGCTTGCCCGCCGCGATCGCGGCGCGCGCATGCCTGATTCCGACGGCGGGATTTCCGGTCGCCTCCACCACCACGTCCATCGCGCCGCCGGCAATGGCGCGCGCGCCGTCATCGGTGAAGACCGTTGCGGCGATCCGCTCAGAGCTCCAGCCGACCGTGCGGCAGGCCTCGCGTGCGCGGTCGCGGTCGATGTCGACGATGATGGGCACTTCCAGCCCCGGCGTGTGGGGCACCTGCGCCAGAAACATCGAGCCGAACTTGCCCGCGCCGATCAGCGCGACACGAACGGGCTTGCCGGCGGAGGCGCGGGCCTGGAGGAGGCGGAAGAGGTTCATGGGAAATGTCCAGGATTGCAGTTGTGATCGGGGGACCACGCGAACTATCAACGTCGTCATTCCGGGGCGCGACGAAGTCGCGAGCCCGGAATCCATACTCCCGATGGTGGTTATGGATTCCGGGCTCGACGCTACGCGTCGCCCCGGAATGACAGTGAGAGACTACTCCGCCGCTTGCCTTGGTGCACGGGCAAGCCGCAGCAGCGCGTCGTCGTCCACCGTCTTGATCGGGGCGAAGTCGCGATGCGCGATGTAGTCCGGCCGCGTGGGATTGCGGATGTAGTTCGAGACGGCGTTCAGCGTCAGGTACACGATCTTGCGTGGGAAGGGCGTGATGTTGCCGGCCGAGCCGTGCACGAGATTGCCGTGGAACATCAGCATGCCCCCCGGCTTGCCGGTCGGCGCCACGATGCCGCCCTCCTTCACCAGCCGCGTCACCGTCGCCTCGTCCAGCGTCCACAGCGGATAGGAGGTGGTGGCGAGATCATGCGAGGCCTGGAGATCGCCGGCATTCTGGCTGCGCGGCACCAGCATCAGGGGGCCGTTGATCGGCATCACCTCGTCGAGGAAGATCGCAATGTTCATGGCGCGCGGCTCCGGCATGCCGTCGTCGCGCTTCCAGGTGCCGTAATCCTGGTGCCATTGCCAGACATCGCCGGTGAAGGCCGATTTCGCGTTGATCTTGAACTGGTGCATGTAGACGGGCTCGCCGAACAGCTGCTCGACCGGATCGATCATGCGCGGATGCGCGCCGAGGAGGCCGAACGCCTCATTGTAGAGATGCGCGGCAAAAGCCGTGCGCGGCGCGCCGCTCTTCTCGCGCCAGACTTCGGGACGGTTTGCGTCGTAGATGCCGACCGCCTCGCGCGCCAGCAGATCGACCTCTTCCTGGCTGAACAGCTCGGGCAGGAACAGCCAGCCCTCGCGGTGGAAGAACTCCAATTGCTCCTGAGACAGTTTCATGGGCCGTTTCCTCCTGTTTTGTTTGTTTTTGTCATTCCGGGGCGCGACGAAGTCGCGAGCCCGGAATCCATTTCTCCGCAGTTTCTGAGGCCCGATGGATTCCGGGTCGCGCTGTCGCGCGCCCGGAATGACGGCGTTTGTCGCTACGCCGCCGCCTCTTCGCTCGCCCTCAATCTTTCCTCAGTCATCCGTCCCGCCGTCTGCGCATGCGCCAGCGCGGCGGCTTCGGCCGCCTTCACGTCGCCCGCGAGAATGTGTCCGGCGATATCGGCATGTTCGGCCCAGGCGCTGCCGCGGTAGTCGAGCTCCGACAGCACCGTCGCCATCGAGCGGCGCATGTGCGGCCATTGCGGCGCAATGGTCTCCTCGATCACGGGGTTGCCGGCGAGCTGATAGATCGCGCGGTGAAAATCCACGTCGAGCACGATCAGTTCAGTGAGTGTCGTGTTGCGGTCGATGCCGCGCCCCGCGGCGAACGCAGCCTCCAGCCGTGCGCGTCCTGCCGCGTCGCTGGCGGCGCGCTTCGCCGCAAGCCGCGCGGCCAGCGCGTCGATCGCGCCGCGCACCTCGTAGAGTTGGCGGATGCGCGCGGGATCGAGCTGGGTGACCTCAAAGCCGCGCCGTCCGCTCTCGGCGACCAGACCCTGGCGGTGCAGCAGGTGCAGCGCATGCGAGACAGGCTGGCGCGACACGCCGAGCCTGTCGGCGAGCTCGTTCTGCCGGATGCGCTGGCCGGGCTGAAGCGTGCGGTCGGAGATCGCCTCCAGGATCCGGGCATAGACTTGGTCGATCAGGTTCGGGAGCGGGTCGAGAGGGATCACGCCGGCGGCTCCTACGAGGGAATACGGAATTCCGTATTCGACGGTATCGCGGGAGGGGAAGGGCGTCAAGACGGGCTCCGCGCCCACGCCATGGCGCCCCGTGCTGCTCCACTAAGTCATTGATATTACTGCGCCCGTCTACTGTGCATGGGGTTGTTTTCGCAAAAAAGGCGCCCGCCTCAGCCCTCCAGGACCTCCACCTCCAGCGCGGCGATCCCTTCCGCATCGGCCAGCGCCTCGATCCCGGCGATACGTTCGCCGTTGAACGTCACACGCAGCGCGATGCGCAGCTGTCCGCCGAGAATGACGGCAACGCCGATCTCGCCGTCGACCAGCGCCGTCCGCGCGGCCTGGGCGCGGCCCTTGTAGAGCTGCGCGACCGCGTCCGCGCCGCGGATCTCCGGCAGCGAGCCGAGCCGCACCGCGGCCATATCGGCGCGGAATACGACGTCGGGATCGAGCACGGCGAGCAGCCCCTCGAAATTGCCCTCGCGCGATGCCTTGAGGAAAGCATCGACGATTCCGCGCTGGCGCGACAGGTCGGTCTCGGGCACCGGTGCCCCCTGCACGCGCCGCCGCGCCCGGCTTGCAAGCTGTCGCGACGCGTCGACCGAGCGGCCGACGATCGGCGCGATCTCCTCGAAGGGCACTGCGAACATGTCGTGCAGCACGAAGGCGAGCCGCTCCGCCGGCTGCAAAGTCTCGAGCACGACGAGCAGCGCCGCGCCGACGGAATCGGCCATCTCCGCTTCGCGCTCCCGCGTTTCGTCGACCGGCTCCGGCACATGCGGGCCCATCGGCTCTTCCTTGCGCGACTTCCGCGCGCGCAGCATGTCGAGGCAGATGCGCGCGACCACGGTCGTCAGCCAGCCGCGCAAATTCGCGACATCGGACATGTCGTAGCGGCTGACCCGGAGCCAGGCCTCCTGCACGGCATCGTCGACCTCTGCGCCGGAGCCCAGCATCCGGTAGGCGACCGCGCGCAGATGGTCCCTGCTGGCCTCGAACTGGTGGCTGAGAAAATTGTCTTCGAAGTTTTTTTCGGTCATCGGTCACATTCCCTCGTCGCGATCCGTCATGCCCATGACGAAGCCAATCCGGCCGATGTGACCGGAACCTTCGCAATTCGAGCGATGGAGACGAAAAAGATGCACGCCCGCATGAATCACCCTGTCATGGTCCTCCCCGAGGCCATGAATGTCCTGCAGTCCCTCGGTAATCTGACCAAGCAGGGTCTGCCGGAAAAGCTCCTGGAACTGGTGCACCTGCGCGCCAGCCAGATCAACGGTTGCAGCGTCTGTGTCGACATGCATCCCAAGATCGCCCGCAAGCTGGGCGAGACCGACGAGCGCCTGTTCGCCGTGTCCGCCTGGCGCGATGCGCCCTATTTCACCGACGCCGAGCGCGCCGCGCTGGCGCTGACCGAGGCCGTCACGCGTCTCGCCGATCGCGAGGATCCGGTGCCCGACGCAATCTGGAACGAGGCCGACAAGCATTTCGACGAGCGCGAGCTCGCAACACTGGTCCTCTCGATTGCCACTATCAACGTCTGGAACCGGCTGAACGCGACGATCAAGATGCCGGTCGGCGTTTGGAAGGTGTGAGGTCTCTTTCCTTGCCTCTCCCCGCTTGCGGGGAGAGCTCCTATTCCGCCAGGAACCTGCTCACCACTTCGCCGAACTCCAGCGGGGCCTGCTCGAACATCCAGTGGCCGGCGTTCGGAATCATCGCCGTCCGGGCACCTGCGATATGCTCGGCAAGCACGCGCCACATCACCGAGAGGCTTCCCGTTGTCGCCCCGCCACCGATCAGCAGCGTGGGCGTCCGGATCGCCTGCGCATCGCTGAGCGTGTAGGGCCTGCGCTGCTCGTTGATCTGGCCGAGGAACGTCAGCGCGTTGTCGCGCAGCTGCTGCTTTGCCGCTGCCGGCACGCGCCGCCACGAGCCGTCACCCTCGATGCCCTCGTAGAAATTCTGCAGCGCGGCCTCGATATCGCCGGCGCGGATCATCTCGACCGATCGCGCGGTGCGCGCGGCCAGCGGCGGATGCGCGGGCGTGCCTTCCGGCACCGGCAGCGATGCGTCGAGATCGCCGCCCGGCTCGGCCAGCACCAGCTTTCGCACCAGATCAGGCCGCGCCTGCGCCACGCGAAACGCGATGTGTCCGCCGCGCGAATGACCCATCAGGTCGACGGGGCCGGGCCTCACTTGCTCGATGAAGGCGATCATATCGGCGACATGCTGCGCCATCTTGTAATCGTCGCCGACGGCGTCCCAATGTTCGGGGAAGAAATGCCGCAGGCTGACCGAGATCACCCGATGCGTCTTCGACAGCGGGCCGAGCACCGAATACCAGGTGCGGAAGTCGCCGAGCGTGCCGTGCACGCAGACCAGTGGATGGCCCTCTCCGACTTCGAGATAGGCCATGTCGTAACCGTTGACGCGAAATGTGTGCATGATCAGCTCGCCAGGAAGTCGAGAACCACTTCGGAGTATTTTTGCGGCGCCTGCTCGAACATCGGATGCGTTGCGCTCGGGATGATCGCGGTCTTCGAATAGGGCACATGCGCCGCGAGCGCATGCAGCACCTTCGGCAGCAGGCCCTTGGTCCGCGCCCCCAGGATGAACAGCGTTGGCATCTTGATCTGCTCCGCATCCGCCTTCGAGAACGGCGGGCGGTTGTCACGGACCTGCCCGATCAGGGTATAGGCATTATCGCGCAAATTCTGCTTCACCATCGCCGGCAGCCGCGGCCAGGTGCCGGCGCCTTCCAGCGTGTCCACGAACACGGCGAGGCCGCCGTCGACATCGCCGGCGGCGATCTTCTCGGCCGAGGCCACGAAGCGCGCCAGGAGCGGCGAGGGCCCGCCGGCATAATCGGGGTCGAGGCTCGCATCGAGTTCGCCGCCGGGCTCGGCCAGGATCAGCCGCCGCAACAGATCTGGCCGCCGCTGCGCCACGCGGAAACAGATGTGCCCGCCGCGGGAATGGCCCATCAGGTCGACTGGGCCGAGATCGAGCTTCTCGATGAAGGCGATGACGTCGTCGACATGCTGGGCGATCGAGTAGGTGTCGCCGATGCCGTCCCATCGCGCCGGGAAGAAGTGCCGCAGGCTGACAGCGATCACCCGGTGCCGTTGGGTCAGTGGGCCGAGCACGCAGCCCCAGGCCCGGAAGTCGTTGAGCGAGCCGTGCACGCAGACCAGCGGCGGCCGGCCGCTGTCCTCGCCCACATCGAGATAGGGCATGTCGTATCCGTTGACGTGGAGGCTCTGCATTCTTAGCTCGCGAAGGGGTTGGAACTCCTGTGCAAGATTCCCGGAAACCGGGTGGATCGCAACTATTTCCAAGCCTAGATTTGGCCCGAGATCACATTGGGGGCATGCGAGGCAACGCAAGCCAGGAACCAAGCCATGACCGACCAGCATTTCGCCCTGTTCGACACCAGGATCGGCCTCTGCGCCATCGCCTGGGGCCCGCGCGGCATCAACGGCACGCAATTGCCGATGGGCGGCGAAGGGAAGGTCCGCACCCGCATCAGCCAGCGGCACGCCGATGCCGTTGAGGCCGAGCCGACCCCTGAGGTGCGGCAGGCGATCGACCGCATGACAAAACTGCTCGCGGGCGAGCCGGATGACCTCACCGATATCGAGCTCGATCTCGACGGGGTGCCCGAGTTCAACCTCGGCGTCTATGCGATCGCCCGTGCCATCCCGCCCGGCAAGACCCTCACCTATGGCGACATCGCCAAGCAGCTCGGCGGCGTCCAGCTGTCGCGCGACGTCGGCCAGGCGCTCGGCCACAATCCGTGCCCGATCGTCGTGCCCTGCCATCGCGTGCTGGCTGCCGGCAACAAGCCCGGCGGCTTCTCGGCGAATGGCGGCGTGGTGACGAAGCTGAAGATGCTCGAGATCGAAGGCGCGCTGGTGAACCACACGCCGAGTTTGTTTGATTGAGACTACGGCAGCGTAGGGTGGGTTAGCCGAAGGCGTAACCCACCACCTTTGTCTCCGCAGAAGCAGAAGAGGTGGGTTACGCTTCGCTAACCCACCCTACGAACCGCGTGCTAAATCTTCGTCGCGGTCTTCGGCCAATATTTGTCGCGCAAATGCCGCTTCACCAGCTTGCCCGTCGGCGTGCGCGGCAGCTCCGCTTCGAAATCGATCGAACGCGGGCACTTGATGGCGGAGAGGCGGCCCTTGCAATAGGCGATCAAATCGGCCTCGAGCGCCTTGCCGGCGCGGCTCATGTCGTGCGGCTGCACCACCGCCTTCACCTCTTCACCCATCTCCTCGTTCGGCACGCCGAACACCGCAACGTCGGCGACGTCGGGGTGGGTGATCAGCACGTCCTCGGTCTCCTGCGGGTAGATGTTCACGCCGCCCGAGATGATCATGTAGGACTTGCGGTCGGTGAGATAGAGGAAGCCCTCCTTGTCGAGATAGCCGACATCGCCGAGCGTCGACCATCCTTTCGCGTTGTAGGCCTTCTTCGTCTTCTCGGGGTCGTTGTGATAGGTGAACGCTGGCGCGTCGGCGAAATAGACCGTGCCGATCTCGCCGAGCGGTTGCTCCTCGTCGTTCTCGTCCAGAATCTTGATCTTGCCGACCACGGCGCGGCCGACGCTGCCGCGATGCTCCAGCCATTGTTGCGAATTGCAGACGGTGACGCCGTTGCCTTCCGAGCCCGCGTAATACTCGATCAGGATCGGCCCCCACCATTCGATCATCTTCGCCTTGACGTCGATCGGGCAGGGAGCGGCGGCGTGGATCGCGCCCTTGAGCGTGGAGACGTTGTATCGGTTGCGAACCTCGTCCGGCAGCTTCAGCATGCGCACGAACATGGTCGGCACCAGCTGTGATTGGGTGACCTTGTATTTCTCGACGAGCTTGAGGAATTCCTCGGCGTCGAAATGCTCCATGATGATGGAGGTGCCGCCGAGCACGACCGCCATCATGTTGAAGCGCAAGGGAGCCGCGTGATAGAGCGGCGCAGGCGAGAGATAGGTGCTCTCTGCGTTCATGCCGCACATGTCGGCGCAGAGCACGCGCAGGAAGGCGTTCGGCACGTCGATCCTGTTGCCTTCGAACGCCTTCTTGATGCCTTTGGGCCGGCCGGTGGTGCCGGACGAATACAGCATGTCGTAGCCGGCGACCTCATCCGTAACAGGCGTGGTCGGCTGCGCCGCGGCCTCCTTGTCGTAGGAGCGAAAGCCGGGCTGTGGCTCGTCCATCATGTAGAAGACCGGCTCGCCGGGGGTGCCCTTGATCAGGCCTTTGATCTGGTCGGCGCATTTCGGCGTGGTGATCACGACCTTGGCGCCGCAATCAGCGATGATGTAGTCGATCTCGTCCTGCTTCAGATAGCGGCTGATCGCGGTGTAATAGAGCCCGCTCCGCTGCGCGGCCCAGCACAGCTCCATGAAGGCGAGGCGGTTCTCCATCAGCAGCGCGATGTGGTCGCCGGCCGTGAGGCCGAGCGAGCGGAACAGATGGGCGCCCTGGTTCGAAAGCTCGTCGAGCTCGCGATAGGTGATCGCCTTGCCGGTGCCGGCCATCCGGTAGGCGATCTTGTCGGGCGTGGTGCGGGCGTGGATGGAGGGGTGAGTCATGAGCGCAGGTCCCAAAGGCACACGAGATGTCGTCCCGGCGAAAGCCGGGACCCATAACCACAGGGCGTCGTTTGGCAGAGGATCGTCGTTCGGTACTGCGACCAACCACTATCGATAGATTTCGCGGTATGGGTCCCGGCTTTCGCCGGGACGACACCGTTAGTGTGGCGGCAGTAGCTTACAGGCGCTCCACGATCGTCACGTTGGCCATGCCGCCGCCTTCGCACATGGTCTGCAGGCCGTAGCGCTTGCCGCGCTGGTGCAGGGCGTGGACCAGCGTTGTCATCAGCTTGGTGCCGGAGCCGCCGAGCGGATGGCCGAGCGCGATGGCGCCGCCGTTGACGTTGAGCCTGTCAGGATCGGCGCCGGTCGTCTTGAGCCAGCCCGTGGGCACCGAGGCGAAGGCCTCGTTGACCTCGAACAGGTCGATGTCGCCGATCTTCATGCCGGCCTTTTCCAGCGCCTTCTTGGTGGCGTGCAGGGGGGCATCGAGCATGATGACGGGATCGCCGCCAGTCATGGTCATATGATGGATGCGAGCCAGCGGCTTCACGCCGAGCTGCTTGAGGCCGCGCTCGTTGACGACCATCACGCCGGAGGCGCCGTCGCAGATCTGGCTGGCGCTGGCCGCGGTCAGCTTGCCGTTCTCGGCGATCAGCTTGACGCCCTTGATGCCGTCGAGGGTGGCATCGAAGCGGATGCCCTCGTCGATGTGGTGGGTGTCCTTGCTGCCGTCGGCGCGGGTGATCTCGAGCGGCACGATCTCCTTCTTGAAGTGGCCGGCTTGCGTTGCCGCGATCGCGCGCTGATGGCTGTTATAGGAATATTCGTCCAGATCATCCTTCGACAGGCCGTACTTCTCGGCCATCATCTCCGCGCCGGTGAACTGGCTGAACACGATGTTGGGATAGCGCTGCTCGATGCCCGGGCTCTTGTAATTGCCAAAGCCATTCTTGGCGGGAAGCTGCGAGGACAGGCCCATCGGCACGCGCGTCATCGATTCCACGCCGGCAGCGATCACGACGTCCATGGTGCCGGACATCACCGCTTGCGCGGCGAAGTGCAGTGCCTGCTGCGAGGAGCCGCACTGGCGGTCGATCGAGGTGCCGGGCACGCTCTCCGGCAGCTTCGAGGCCATGATCGCGTTGCGCGCGACATTGTTGGACTGTTCGCCGACCTGCATGACGCAGCCCATGATCACGTCCTCGACTAGCGCAGGATCGACCTTGGTGCGGTCGACCAGCTCGTTCAGCACTTTTGCCGCGAGATCGGCCGGATGCCAGCCAGCGAGACGGCCCCCCTTGCGCCCGCCCGCGGTACGCGCAGCGGCGACGATGTAAGCCTCGGCCATGTCGGTTTCTCCCTGAATTCTTGATTGGGTCGGTTGTCGGGGCGGATTTAAGGGACGCAAGATGATTTAGTCAATCGATCAATTAATTCTTGTGATGAGGCGCTGCTTGGGCTTATCTGCGTGCCTCTCGAGGTGCATTCAGGGATCTCCGTGGCTACCAGCGTACCGAACAGGCTCCCCAGCGGAAAAAATTCCACGGCAGAGAAATTGCTCGTGGCCGCGAGCGAGTTGATGATCGAACGCTCCTCGATCGAGATCTCGCTCAGCGACATCGCCCAGAAGTCGGGCGCCAACGCCGCGCTGGTCAAATATCACTTCGGCAACAAGGACGGCCTGCTGCTGGCACTGCTCGCGCGGGACGCCGCGACCGAGATGTCCAATCTCGAATATCTGCTGGCGCAGCCGATCACGGCGACGGCGAAGCTCAAGCTGCATATCGGCGGCATCATCCGCGCCTATCACCGGTTCCCCTATATGAACCGGCTGATCCACTATCTCCTGCACGAGAGCGTCGCCGGCTCCGCGGACGAAGTTTCAAAATTCTTCGTGGCGCCGCTGCTCGACTTTCACCGCCGCCTGCTCGCCGAGGGCGTCAGCCAGGGCGAATTTCGCGCCACCGATCCCGTGCTGTTCTACACCAGCCTGATCGGCGCCTGCGATCATCTGTTCTTTGGCCGGCACGCGATGTCCCGCGCGACCGGCGTCGGCCCGGTCACCGACGACGTCTGCCGGCAATATATCAAGCACATGGAAACGCTGATCTGCGGCGGCATCCTCACGCAAGCCGGGGAAGCTGCCGCGGCCGGATGATCCGGCCGCAACTCTCAAGTCTAGAGAAGAAACGTCCAAGGAAAGGTAGCCTGTCATGGAATTGAAAGACGTAGCCGTTCTCATCACCGGCGGTGGTTCGGGCCTCGGCGAGGCGACCGCCCGCGCCATGGCGGCCAAGGGCGCCAGGATCGGCGTGATCGACCAGAACAAGGAGAATGCCGAGAAGGTCGCGGCCGAGGTGAAGGGCGTGGCGCTCCATGCCGACGTCACCAGCGAAGAGCAGATCAAGGCCGCGATCGCCAAGGCGGAAGCCGCGCATGGCGTTGCGCGGGTGCTGATGAACTGCGCCGGCATCGGCGGCTCGCAGCGCATCGTCGGCCGTGACGGCGTCTATCCCCTGGAGAAGTTCGCGCGCATCATCAACGTCAATCTGATCGGCACCTTCAACTGCCTGCGGCTGTTCGCCGAGCGCCTCGTCACGATCGAGCCAGTCGGTGAAGAGCGCGGCGTCATCATCAATACGGCCTCGGTTGCCGCTTACGAAGGACAGATCGGCCAGATCGCCTATTCGGCCTCGAAGGGCGGCGTCGTCGGTTTGACTTTGCCGGCCGCGCGCGATCTCGCCAGCCAGAAGATCCGAGTCAACACCATCGCGCCCGGCCTGTTCTTCACGCCGCTGCTGATGGGGCTGAACGAGGAGGCCCGCAAGAGCCTGGGCGCGCAGGTGCCGCATCCCTCGCGCCTTGGCGACGCCAAGGAATACGGCTCGCTCGCGGTGCATATCGTCGAGAACCCGATGCTGAACGGCGAGACCATCCGTCTCGACGGTGCCATCCGCATGGCGCCGAGGTAGCTGCAAACTCCGCTGTCGTCCCGGCGAAAGCCGGGACCCATACTCCGCGGCGTCTGTGGCGGGCACGCTGGCAGACGCGGTGCGCAAACAACAAACGCCTGTGGTTATGGGTCCCGGCTCGCGCTTCGCTTGGCCGGGACGACAGTGAGGAGGAGCGCCCCATGTCCCAACCGCTGCTGATCGAGCATGATGACGGCGTCGACCGGGTGACGCTCAATCGTCCTGACAGTCTCAACGCGCTCGATCCCGCGCTGATCGATGCGCTCAACGTTTATTTCCAGGGCCTCCAGCGCAACCGCGACACGCGTGTCGTGGTGCTGAAGGGGGCCGGCAAGAACTTTTGCGCGGGCCTCGATCTCAAGGCGGCCGTGGCCCGCCGGGCCGGGCAACAGGAGCCGCCTGGCGTCACGGAGTCGCTGGATTCGCAGCGCCGCATCGCCGACATCGTGATGCTGATGCGGCGCTGTCCGCAGCCAATCATCTCTCTCGTGCAAGGCGCGGCGGCCGGCGGCGGCTTTGCGCTGGCGCTTGCCTCCGACATCCGCATCGCGACGAAATCGGCGCGGATGAACTGCGCCTTCATCAAGCTCGGCCTGGGCGGCTGCGACATCGGCACCAGCTATTTCTTGCCGCGCCTCGTCGGCGTGTCCGTGGCGTCGGAGCTGATCCTCACCGGCCGGTTCATCGGCGCCGAGCGCGCGCTGGCGGTCGGGCTGGTCTCGGAGGTCGTCGAGGAAGACAAGCTCGATGCGGCGGCCGAACCCTATGTCGAGGCGATGATGACGGCGTCGCCCGTGGGCCTGCGTCTCTCCAAGGAATGCCTCAACATGAGCGTCGATGCGGGATCGCTGGAAGCAGTTATCGCTATGGAAGATCGCAACCAGGTCCTGTGCAGCCGTTCCGAGGAATTCTCGGAAGGCATCAGGGCCTTCCTTGAGAAGCGAAAGCCTGTCTATATCAAGCGCTGAACGAGAACGATCCGCAAAGGACGATAATTCCGGGAGACGCAAAATGAGTGGAAGCGCGGCGGCTGTGATGACGAAGCCCGCCTTTCGCAAGATCGAATGGCTCGCGCGCGACATCGACGTCGAGCGCCGCAGCGACGGCACAGTGGTGCTGAAGTCGCGCATTCCGCTGCAAGCTTACGAGAAGCACATTCCGGCATCGCTGGCGAAATGGGCGAAGGAAGCGCCCGAGCGCATCTGGCTGGCGCAGCGCGGCGGTCCGAACCGCGAATGGCGCAAGGTGTCCTATGGCGAAGCCAAGCGCACCGTGGATGCGCTGACGCAAGGGCTGCTCAACCTGGGACTCGATGGTCGGCCCGTTGCGATCCTCTCCGGCAATTCGATCGAGCATGCGCTGATGACGCAGGCCGCGATGCAGGCGCGTTCGCCAGCGGCGCCGGTGTCGCCGGCCTATTCCTTGATGAGCCACGATCACGTCAAGCTGAAGTATCTGTTCGACCTGATCAAGCCGGCCGTGGTGATGGTGCAGGACGGCCCGACCTTCGAGAAGGCACTGAAGGCGATCGATCTCACCGGCGTCACCGTGGTTCACGTCGCGCGGCCATGTGAGGGCATCAAGAGCGTCAGCTTTGCTGAGCTCGCGGCAACTCCGGTGACCAAGGACGTCGAGGAGTCGATCGCCAAGATCACGCCCGACACCGTCGGCAAGCTGCTGTTCACGTCAGGCTCGACCGGCATGCCCAAGGCCGTCATCAACACGCAGAAGATGATGTGCGCCAATGCGGCGATGATGATGCAGGTGCGGCCGCGCTCGCCTGATGGTCCTGTTGCGACCATGCTGGACTGGATGCCCTGGAATCACACCATGGGCGGCAACGCGGCGTTCCACCCGATCCTGGTCGATGGCGGCACGCTCTATATCGACGATGGCCGGCCGATGCCGGGCCAGTTCGAGGAGACGCTGCGAAACCTGCGCGAGATCTCGCCGACCTACTACGCCAATGTACCGGCCGGTTACGCGGCGCTCGCGGCCGCCATGGAAAAGGATGATGCGCTCTGCCGCTCGTTCTTCAAGAACCTGTCGATCATGGCCTATGGCGGCGCGCGGCTGCCTGATGATCTCTACGATCGCATGCAGGCTCTCGCCGTCAAGACCACCGGCGAACGCATCGTGTTCTACACCGGCTGGGGCTCGACCGAGACCGCGCCGACCTCGACCGGCACCTATTGGGACACCGAGCGCGTCGGCCTGATCGGCCTGCCATTCCCCGGCGTCGAGTTGAAGATGGTGCCGTGCGGCTCGAAATACGAATTGCGGCTGCGCGGCGTCAACGTTACGCCGGGCTATTTCGGCCAGTCTGAGCTGACAAAGAAGATGTTCGACGAGGAAGGCTTTTACTGCATCGGCGATGCCGGGATCTTCGTCGACGATGCCGATCCGGTGAAGGGCATCATCTTTGCAGGCCGCGTGGTCGAAGACTTCAAGCTCACCACCGGCACCTTCGTGCATGTCGGCTCGCTGCGGACCGATGCGATCGCGGCGGCCACGCCTGTCGTGCACGACGCGCCGGTCGCGGGGCAGGACCGCCCGTTCATCGGCCTGCTCGCCTGGCCCAATTTGCACGCCTGCCGGCAACTCGTCGGCAATCCCGAGCTGAGCTTCGAGGACGCAGTGAAGCACCCCGAGATCGTCGCCTGCTTCAAGCGCGGGCTGGAGGCGCACAACAGGGAGTGCGAAGGTGCCAGCAGCCGCATCATCGCGCGCGCCATGCTGATGGTCGAGCCGCCCTCGATCGACGGCAACGAACTCACCGACAAGGGCTACATCAACCAGCGCGCCGGCCTCGAACGCCGCGCGGCACTAGTCGAGCGGCTCTATGCCGACAAGCCTGATCAGGATGTGATCGTGCTGAAATGAAGACGACACTCGCTCACCTCGTCATTCCGGGATGGCCCGAAGGGCCAGGCCCGGAATCCATAACCCCGGCTCGTGGTTATGGATTCTCAGATGTGCAATTGCGCATCATAGCTCGCGACTTCGTCGCGCCCGGGAATGACGGTCTCAATGACAACGAATAAGAGGTAGCCCGCCATGAACTTCGATTTCTCCGACGACCAGAAGCAGCTCCGCGATCAGGCGCGCAAATTCCTCACCGAAAAATGCTCGCCGAAGGCGGTGCGTGTGGTGCTCGACGGCAAGGCGCCCTACGACAAGGAACTCTGGAAGGGCCTTGCCGAGATGGGTTTCCTCGGCGTCGCGATCCCCGAGGAGTTCGGTGGCGCGGGCGCCGGCCATCTCGAGCTCTGCGTGATCGCCGAGGAGATGGGCCGCGCGAACGCGCCGGTGCCGTTCTCGTCAACCGTGTATCTCGCCGCCGAAGCGCTGCTGATCGCAGGCAGCGAGGCGCAAAAGAAGAAATGGCTGCCGGCGATTGCCTCGGGCGAGGCGATCGGCACGCTGGCGCTGTTCGAGGGCAAGGGCAATCCGTCGCCGGAGAGCGTCAAGCTCACGGCCGCGAACGGTGTCCTGAACGGCGTGAAGAAGCCTGTCGCCGACGGTGCGGTCGCCGACTTCGCGGTGGTCGCGGCGCGCACAGGAGCGAGCGGGCGCGACGGTGATATCTCGCTGTTTCTCGTTGATCTCAAGGCCGGTGGCGTCGAGGTGAAGAGCCTCGCCAATCTCGATCCGACCCGCGGGCAGGCGGAGATCACCTTCAAGGACGCTAAGGCCGAGCCGCTCGGCGCTACCGGCGAAGGCTGGAGCATTTTGATCCAGGTGCTCGACCGCGCCGCGGTGCTCTGTGCGTTCGAGCAGGTCGGCGGCTCCGACCGTGCGCTGGAGATGGGCCGCGACTACGCACTCGACCGCATCGCCTTCGGCCGCCAGATCGGCTCGTTCCAGGCGGTTAAGCACATGCTGGCCGACATGTATGTCTCGGCCACGCTGGCGCGCTCCAACAGCTATTACGGTGCCTGGGCGCTTTCGACCAACGCGGCTGAATTGCCGGAAGCCGCCGCTGCCGCGCGCATCAGCGCGACGCAGGCGTTCCAGCACTGCGCCAAGAACAACATCCAGGTCCACGGCGGCATGGGCTTCACCTGGGAGTTCGACTGCCACATGTACTACCGCCGCGCCAACGCCATGGCGCTCGGGCTCGGCAGCCTGTCCTATTGGGAAGACCAGTTGATCGACCGCATGCGCAAGAAGAACGCGGCGTAATCCGCCGCTCGTATCCCGGACGCGATGCGGCACGTAATGCCGCTTCGCAGAGCCGGGACCCAGAGGCCGCAATGGACCCCGGCTCTGCAGCGCATCACTTCGTGCTGCGCAGCGTCCGGGGAACGAACCGAGAGATGAGACCATGAATTTCGACGACAACCCGCAGGAAGCCGAGTTCCGCGCCACCGCGCGCACCTGGATCGGTGCGAATGCGCCCAAGCAATACGAGGACGAGCTGCGCAAATCCTCGCTTGGCCGCACGCAGTTGAAAAACGCCAACATTCTCGAGGTCGCAAAAGCCTGGCAGAAAAGGAAAGCCGATGCCGGCTGGGCCTGCCTGCACTGGCCGAAGGAGTATGGCGGCCGCGGCTCATCGCCGATCGAGCGCGTGATCTGGCAGCAGGAGGAAGGGCCGTTCGGACTGCTGTCCCGCATGTTCATCATCGGCCACGGCATGTGCGGGCCGACCATGATGGCGTTCGCGCGCGAGGAGCATAAGCGCACCTATCTGCCGCCGTTGGCCTCCGGTGAAAAGATCTGGTGCCAGCTGTTCTCCGAACCGGCCGGCGGTTCTGACGTCGCGGGCTTGCGCACGCGCGCGGAGAAGGACGGCGACGACTGGATCATCAACGGCCAGAAGATCTGGACCTCGGGCGCGCATTATTCCGACTACGGCATCTTGCTCACGCGCACCGATCCGACCGTGCCCAAGCACAAGGGCCTCACCACGTTCTTCCTGGACATGAAGAGCCCGGGTGTCGAAGTGCGGCCGATCAAGCAGGCGAGCGGCGCTTCCGACTTCAACGAGGTCTATTTCACCAACGTCAGGATTCCTGATCATCAGCGCCTCGGCGAGGTCGGCGACGGCTGGAACGTCTCGCTGACCACGCTGATGAATGAGCGCAGCGCGATCGGCGCGGCCGTCGCGACCGGATTTCCGGAGCTGTTCGAGTACTGCTCCAGCCTGATGCTCGACGACGGCCCCGCGATCGAAGATCGCGCGGTACGCTCGAAGCTGGCGAACTGGGCGGTGAAGGCGAGCGGGCTGAAATACACCAGCATGCGCGCGATCTCGGCGCTGTCGAAAGGCGAACGGCCGGGGCCGGAAAATTCCATCGGCAAGCTGGTGGCGGGCTCGATGATCCAGGACGTTGCGACCTACGCGTTGGACCTGCAGGGTGCGGGCGGCGTCGTCAGCGGCGAGGATGGCGAGCTCGCCGGCCGTTTCCAGGCGATGCTGCTGCGCGCGCCCGGCACCCGCGTCGAAGGCGGCACCGACGAGATCATGCGCAACATCATCGCCGAGCGGGTGCTGGGCCTGCCCGGCGATATCAGGGTCGACAAGGACGTGCCGTTCAACAAGATCCCGACGAAGGGAAGATGAATGCGTGTCCCGGACGCGGCGCAACGCGCCGGCGAGCCGGGATCCAGAAACTACAATGGGCCCCGGCTCTGCAGCGCACCGCTCCGCGCTGCGCCGCGTCCGGGGCACGAGAGAGGAGAGCTCGAAGATGAATTTCGACGACACCCCGCAGGAAGCCGCGTTCCGCGCCTCCGCGCGCCAATGGGTCGACGCCAATGCGCCGAAGGAGTTGCATGCCGAGCTGTCAAAATCATCGCTCGGCCGCATTCGCCTTGCCAGCCACGACATCGTCGAGGTCGGCAAGGCCTGGCAGAAGAAGAAGTTCGAAGGCAATTGGGCCTGCCTGCACTGGCCGAAGGAATATGGCGGCCGTGGCGCGACGCCGATCGAGAAGGTGATCTGGCAGCAGGAAGAGGGTGTCTACGGCAAGCTGACGCAGCCGTTCCAGATCGGCGAGGGCATGTGCGGCCCGACCGTGATGGCCTTCGGCAGCGAGGACGCCAAGCGCCGCTATCTGCCGAAGCTGGCTTCGGGCGAGGAGATCTGGTGCCAGCTGTTCTCGGAGCCGTCCGCAGGTTCGGACGTTGCGGGCCTGCGCACCCGCGCGGAGAAGAAGGGCGATAACTGGATCGTCAACGGCCAGAAGATCTGGACCTCTGGCGCGCATTACTCCGACTACGGCCTTCTGATCGCGCGCACCGATCCGAACGTGCCCAAGCACAAGGGCCTCACCATGTTCTTCCTGGACATGAAGAGCCCCGGCGTCGAGGTGCGTCCGATCAGGCAGGCCAATGGCATGCAGGAGTTCAACGAGGTCTATTTCACCGACGTCGTGATCCCAGACAGCCAGCGGTTAGGGGCTGTCGGCGAGGGCTGGAGCGTCTCGCTGACCACGCTGATGAACGAGCGCATGTCGATCGGCTCGCGCCTTGCGACCGGCGTCCCGGAAATGTTCGAGTTCTGCTCCAATCTGATGCTGGAAGATGGCCTCGCGATCGACGATCCTGCGGTGCGTTCCAGGCTCGCGAGCTGGGCGGCCAAGTCGAGCGGGCTGAAATACACGAGCTACCGCACGATCTCGGCGCTGTCGAAGGGCGAGCGGCCAGGCCCGGAGAATTCGATCGGCAAGCTGGTGTCGGGCATGATGCTGCAGGACATCGCGACCTACGCCATGGACCTGCAAGGCGCGGCCGGTGTTCTCACGGGCAGCGACGAGGAAACCGTGCAGGGCCAGTTCCAGCAGATGCTGCTGTCCTCGCCCTCGATGCGCATCGCCGGCGGCACCGACGAGATCCTGCGCAACATCATCGCCGAGCGCGTGCTGGGACTGCCCGGCGACATCCGCGTCGACAAGGACGTGCCGTACAACAAGATCCCGACCAAGGGGCGGTGATATCACCTCTCGCTGCATCTCGTAGGGTGGGCAAAGCGAAGCGTGCCCACCATATGCAGATGCTCCGGAGCAAGTCTGTCGGTGGGCACGGCGCGATGCGCCTTTGCCCACCCTACGAGGAGAGCGCGAGCTGAACCATGGACGCTACCGTCAAACAAACCGATCGCATCGGCGTACTCGAAGAGCTGCTCAACGAGCGCTACTCCGTCCGGGCCTTCCTTCCCAAAGAGGTTGACCGCGCGACCATCGAGCATGTGCTGACCACCGCGCAGCGCACTGCGTCCTGGTGCAACAGCCAGCCCTGGCAGGTGATCATCGCCAGCGGCGAGGCCAAGGAGCGCTTCCGCAAGGCGATCTACGCGGAAGCCTCGGGCGGTCTCGGCGACGACTACGATTTCACGCCGCCGCGCGAGTATGTCGGTGTTTATCTGGAACGCCGACGCGAAAGCGGCTTTCAGCTCTACAACACGCTCGGCATCATCAGGGGCGACAGAAGCGCCTACGCCAGGCAGGCGCTGGAGAACTACAATTTCTTCGGCGCGCCGCATGTCGCCATCATTCACACCAACGAGCCGCTCGGCATTTACGGTGCGATCGATTGCGGCGCCTATGTCAGCAATTTCATGCTGGCCGCGCAGGCGCTCGGGCTGGGCACGATTCCGCAGGCGGCGCTCGCGCGGCATTCCGGATTCATCCGCCGCCACTTCAATCTGCCCGACGATCGCCGCGTCGTCTGCGGCATTTCGTTCGGCTATGCCGACGACGCCCACAAGGTCAACAGCTACCGCACCTCGCGCGCCAGCGTGGCCGAGACCGTGACCTTCGCGGACGAGTGATCAAGCGGCATAGCTCTGCGCTATCGCTGCCGGACGCACGCGAAGACGGCCGTGAGAACGGCCGTCTTCATCTCATCTGAGCTCGGGTTGACGCCGGCCGTCAGCCGCCGCTGCCGCCGATCACGGCCCGCACGGTCTCGTCCGGGCCAAAGTCCTCGGCGCCGTCGACATAAAGCAGCGCGGCGAGCTTCGACCGCGCGCGGTTGACGCGGCTCTTGATCGTGCCGACCGCGCAGCCGCAGATCGAGGCCGCGTCTTCGTAGGAGAAGCCGGAGGCGCCGACCAGAATCAGCGCTTCACGCTGGTCCTGTGGAAGCTTGTCGAGCGCCGTGCGAAACTCCTCGAACTCGAGATGCGCGTTCTGCGACGGCTGTGTCTTCAGCGTCTTGGCGTAGTTGCCTTCGGCGTCCTCGACCTCGCGCCGCCGCTTGCGATAATCGGAGCGGAAAAGGTTGCGCAGGATCGTGAACAGCCATGCCGGCAGATTGGAGCCGGGCTGGAACGAGTCGATGTTGGCGAGCGCGCGGAGCAGCGTCTCCTGGACCAAATCATCGGCGCGGTCCGCATTGCCGCTGAGCGAAATGGCGAACGCGCGCAGACTGGGCACGGCCGCCAGGATGTCATTACGCAGGGAGTCCGTGAGAGGCATTAATCCCTCCCATTGTTGTCGTTGGATCCGCCCTCATTTCCCACGTGGGGTGTCGCTCCCGGCGCATCAAGCTTCTTGATCAGCTCTGCGAACCGATCTGGAACCCCTTGTCGCACGACATCATCATACATGGCGCGCAACTGGTGCCCGATCCGGGATTGAATCTCCGGAGTGAGGCCTCCCTTGCCGGGGGTCGTGCTTCTGCTGGCTTGAGACTTGAGATCTTTCATGACCTGTTCCACGTTTCCCCGAGTTAAGTGACTGTAAAATCGAGAGGTTTTCTCAACCGGGAGCCGTTCCCTGGATAGGCTCAATTCGAGGTTCGAGAAAAAGTTCCCGCTCAGACGGAACTTTTCTTGGCCTGAGGCGTAATCAGCCCAGCAGGGGAACCCGGGCCCCCCTCGGATTGCCTGGACCTTAAGGTTGGCCCGAAGATGAATGGAGTGGGGATGTCCCGTTCACAGCTTGTTGCTGAACACTTGCCGTTGTTGCGCCGGTACGCACGCGCCCTGACGGGCAGCCAGGCCTCCGGTGACGCCTATGTCGCAGCCATGTTGGAAGCCATGCTGGGGGATCCCTCGGTGCTGGACGAGAGCCATGGGCCGCGCGCGGGCCTGTTCCGGCTGTTCACCCAGATCTGGAATTCGGTCTCCGTCAACGATGATTCCGAGGTGACGACCTTGCCGATGCCGCCGGAGCGGCGGCTGTCGAACATCACGCCGTTGCCGCGCCAGGCCTTCCTGCTGCTCTCGCTGGAGGGATTTTCGGAAGAGGAAGTCGGCTACATCCTCGGCACCGACGTCGCCGAGACGCGGCGGCTTGCGGATGCCGCCGGACGCGAGATGGCCGCCGAGATCGCCACCGACGTGCTGATCATCGAGGACGAGACCTTCATCGCCATGGACCTCGAGAGCCTGGTGAAGAATCTCGGCCACAATGTCGTCGGCGTCGCGCGCACGCATGCCGATGCGGTGGCGCTGGCCAAGAACAAGCGGCCCGGCCTGATCCTCGCCGACATCCAGCTCGCCGACGGCTCGTCTGGCCTCGACGCCGTCAACGAGCTGCTGCGCACGTTCGAGGTGCCCGTGGTGTTCATCACCGCGTATCCCGAGCGCTTCCTGACCGGCGAGCGCCCGGAGCCGGCGTTCCTGATCTCAAAACCGTTCCAGCCCGCGATGGTCTCGGCGGTGGCGAGCCAGGCGCTGTTCTTCCAGCGCAACTCGCGCAACCGCACACCGAAGGCGCCGGCGGCTTAATAGAGCTGGCCATTTGGCCAAACGATCCGATCCGGCGTGCTGCAAGGCACGCCGGATTTTTCGTTTCGCCTGCCGTGCTTGACGTGCGTCGGCTTCGCCGCTCATACCTCCTGCATTGATCCCAGCCGGAGATGTGCCCATGGACCAGCAACTCCTCGATCGCCTCGCCATCCGCGACCTCGTCGAGAACTGGGCGGTGTGGCGCGATGCCGGCGACTGGGAGCGCTTTGCCACGGTCTGGCACGAAGAGGGCTGGATGTCCGCCACCTGGTTTCAGGGGCCGGCGCGGGATTTCATGCGCGTCAGCCAGGAGGGATTTGCCAGGGGCGTTCGCATCCTGCATTTCCTCGGCGGCACCCGCATCGACCTCGCAGGCGAACGGGCCATCGCGCAGACCAAGATGACGATTTCGCAGCGTGCCCCGGTGCACGACGTCGTTTGCGACGTCGTCTGCACCGGGCGCTTCTACGATTTCCTGGAAAAGCGGCAGGGAAAATGGGGCATCGTCCGCCGCCAGCCGATTTATGAAAAGGATCGGATCGACCCGGTCGATCCCGCCGCGACGCTCCGTCTCGATCAGACAGCGCTCGCCGGGCTGCCCGAAGGCTATCGCCACCTCGCCTACATGCAGGAGCTGATCGGCTACAAGGTCAAGCGCGACATGCCGGGGCTGATCGGACCCGAGGTCGAGAAGCTCTATGGCGAAGGGCGGGAGTGGCTGGCGGGGAAGTGAACCCCAGAAAAAAAGTAAGGCGCGACTGGCATCACCACAGTCGCGCCCTACGTCGCCGGCTTATGGGGCAGGGGGGAATAGCCGGCTGTTGAGACGACTCCTGTCTGCGAAAGTCGTTCCACCCCTCGCGGAATATTTTGTGCACGTTGTCGCATTTGTCGCACACGGTTAAGTGATCGTAACCGCTGAGAACCCCTGATCCTTCCCCGGCGTTGTTCCCGTGATCGCCATGGGGCGAGGGACCGACAGCCATGTCACAGATTCATAAGGTATTTTTGAGTGCCGTCGCCGTGGCTGCGACGCTCGGTGCCGTGCAGCTGGCCTCGGGCCATGATCTGGCGGACCGCTGGCAGGCGGTCGCTGACAAGGCCGACAAGCCCGGCCACAACGTCAATCGTACCGGCAAGGCCGACCGGCTCGCCGAGATCAAGCAGGCAGCAGTTCCAACCCGCACCGTCTCGATGCGGCTGAACGACCTCGCCGACACCTCGGTGCTGCTGCGGGTCCCCGCCGTGATCGAAACCGGCAATGCCAAGCCGCCGGCGCTGCTCCAGAACCAGAAGAAGGTGCGCAACCGGCCGACGATCGCCTGCGAGCCGATGGTCAGCTCCCTGACCGAGGTCGCAAAGCTGCTCCAGCCCGGCCGCTGCGTGACCTGATCCGCCTAGGCACTGGACAGATCGTCCTCCCGCCCGGAGGGCGATTCTTCACGTCCACTTGATCCCCTCTACGCTCGCGTTATATCCCGGGTTTCTTCCCCTTCGTATTGACCGGGTAAACGCATGACGACGTCAGACACGGCTGTGCATACGCAGCCCTTCCAGGCCGAGGTTTCCGAGCTTCTGCACCTGATGGTGCACTCCGTCTATTCCGAGACCGATATCTTTCTGCGCGAGCTCGTCTCCAATGCCTCGGACGCTTGCGACAAGCTGCGCTATGAGGCGATCGCAAGTCCTTCGCTGCTCGGCGAGGGCGACGCGCTCAAGATCCGCATCATCCCGAACAAGGCGGCCGGGACGCTCACGATCGCCGACAACGGCATCGGCATGGAGCGGCAGGAGCTGATCGACCATCTCGGCACCATCGCCCGCTCCGGCACCAAGGCGTTCGTGTCGAAGCTGAAGGAGGCCAAGGACGGCCTCGGCCTGATTGGCCAGTTCGGCGTCGGCTTCTATTCCGCCTTCATGGTCGCCGACAAGATCGTCGTGGTCAGCCGCCGCGCCGGCGAGAGCGACGTCTGGACCTGGACGTCCTCCGGCGGCTCCGGTTTCGAGATCGCCCGTGCCGGCGACGAGGAGGCCGCCCGCGTGACGCGCGGCACCGAGATCGTCCTGCACCTGAAGGACGACGCCAAGAAATATCTCGAGAGCTTTGAGATCGAGCGCATCGTCGGTGCCTATTCCGACAACATCCTGTTCCCGATCGAGCTGGTGCCGGAAGAGGGCGAGCCGCGCCAGATCAATTCGGCCAGCGCGCTGTGGCAACGCTCGAAATCCGAGCTGACCGCCGACGACTACAAGAAGGCCTATCAGCAGATCGCCTCGGCTTTCGACGATCCCGCGATGACGCTGCATTACCGCGCCGAGGGCCGCTACTCCTACGCCGTGCTGCTGTTCGCGCCCTCGACCAAGCCGTTCGATTTGTTCGAGCCGAACCGCAAGGGCCGGGTGAAGCTCTACGTCCGCCGTGTCTTCATCACCGACGATGCCGATCTGTTGCCGGGCTATCTGCGCTTCATCCGCGGTGTCGTCGACAGCGAGGATCTCCCGCTCAACATCTCCCGCGAGATGCTGCAGAACAATCCACAGCTGGCGCAGATCCGGAAAGCGGTGGCGACCCGGGTCGTGTCGGAGCTCGAAAGCCTCGCCGAGAAGGATCCGGAGAACTTTGCCAGGATCTGGGACGCCTTCGGTGCGGTGCTCAAGGAAGGCATTTACGAGGATTTCGAGCGGCGCGAAAAGCTGCTGGCACTGTCGCGCTTCACCACGACGTCGGGCGAGAAGCGGTCGCTGAAGCAGGTCATCGCCGATTTCAAGCCGAACCAGACCGAAATCTATTATCTCGTCGGCGACAGCATCGAGCGACTGAAATCCAATCCGCGGCTGGAGGCTGCGACCGCGCGCGGCATCGAGGTGCTGCTGCTGTCCGATCCCGTCGATGCGTTCTGGACCTCGATGCCGTCGGAGTTCGAGGGCAAGCCGCTCAAGTCACTGAGCCAGGGCGATCTCAATCTCGACCTGATTCCGCGCGTCGATGACAAGGACGAGGCAAAGAAGGACGAGCCCGAGGCGGATGAAGCCGCCACCATCGCCGTGATCAAGGCCGCGCTCGGCGAGCGTGTCAGCGACGTCAAGGCCTCGACGCGCCTCACCAGCTCGGCCTCCTGCCTCGTCGCCGACAGCCAGGGCCCGAGCCGCGAGCTCGAGCGCATCCTGTCGCAGCAAAACCGCGGCATGAAGACCAAGCCGATCCTGGAGATCAATCTGCGCCATCCGATGGTGGGCGCGATCGCCAAGGCGCAAGCCGGCTCGAAGGCGGTCGACGATCTCAGCCTGCTCCTGCTCGAGCAGGCGCAGATCCTGGACGGTGAACTGCCGGAGGATCCCGCCGCGTTTGCGGCGAGGCTGAACCGGCTGGTGCTGCAGGGGCTCGGCGCCTAGCGCCGCAGCCCGCGGCGCTCACCTTGCCGTCATCTGTCCCTAGGAACAGTCGCCTCCGGCCTGGTGTTATGCCATACGAGGCCGTCGGCATCGGATCCGACGACGCCGTCGATTCGAGGACTAAGTCCATGCGCCTGTCGATTCTGACCCTCACCGCGATTGCCACGCTGTTCGTCGCGGCGGATGCCAGCGCCCAGACCTATGATCCGCGCTACCCGGTGTGCATGCACGTTTACACGCCCGGCGGCGGCTTCGGCGGTGGCGGCGGCGATTATTTCGACTGCTCTTTCACCTCGCTGCCGCAGTGCCGCGCGACCGCGTCGGGCCGCTCGGCCAGCTGCGACGTCAATCCCTACTACGCCTTCGACCAGCCGCCGCCGCGCCGGCGTCACAAGAAACAGCAATAGCGATCTGCGATGCAACGCACCGGAACACTGTTTATGCGCTTCTCGTTCGGCCTGATCATGACCGCCGGCGCACTGCTCACGCCCGCGTCAGCGAATGCGCAGACCTTTGATCCGCGCTATCCCGTCTGCATGCACGTTTATTCAGGTGCGAACGGGGGAGGCGGGGAGTGGTACGACTGCTCCTTCACCTCGTTGCCGCAGTGCCGCGCCACTGCTTATGGCCGATCCGCGATCTGCGATCTCAATCCGTATTATCCGGTTCACGCGCCGCCGCCGCACTTGCGCTACAGGCGTAGCGGCTAGCGTCGGCAGGTGCTGCGCGCTACTCCTTCCTGCCCCCACAGCTCGACCACCTTGGGCCAGTGCGATCGGTCTCGGCCGTCACCATGCCGCCGAACTCTCCGGCGTTGCCGTGCGGCGGCAAAGGATCACTAGAGTTAACCGCGCCCTAACAGAGTTTTACCTTGTCTCTTAACACCTGGGCAGGGCGCGGGGGCTAGATTGCCTGATGTCAGCAGGCGGCCCGAAAGAATCAACGGCATGACCACCGGTGTCATCGAACGACAAACCGTCGCGCGCGCGCCTTCGGCTTCAAAGATATGGCTGAAGGCCATCGAGCTCACCGCGCGGATCGAGACGCTGCCGGGACGTCTGTTCGCGGACGTCATCGACGATTGGGCGCAACGCCAGCCCGACCGCGTCGCGCTGGTCATGGACGACGCAAGTCTCGACTATGAAGGCCTGTCGAAGCGCATCAAGCGCTACGCGCGCTGGGCGCGCTCGGCCGGTGTGGCCAAGGGTGATAGGGTCGCGTTGATCATGCCGAACGGCATCGATTATGTCGCGGCCTGGCTCGGCATCAGCCGGATCGGCGGTGTGGCGGCGCTGCTCAATACCAAGCTGGTGGGGCAATCGCTCGCGCATTGCCTCGATGTGGCAAAGCCCTCGCATATCATCGTTGCGCATGAGCTGACGGAGATGCTGGAGAGCGCAACGCCGCATCTGAAGACGCAGGCCAAGGTCTGGACGCATGGCGATGCCCGCAGCGAGCGCGCCATCGACGTCGCCCTTGCGGCGCTGGACGATGCTCCTTTGTCGCCGGAGGAGCACGGCGAGGTCACCATCGATGATCGCGCGCTATTGATCTACACCTCAGGCACCACTGGCCTGCCGAAGGCTGCCAGCATCAGCCACCGCCGCATTCTCAATTGGGGCCTTTGGTTCGCCGGCCTCACCGGCGCGAGCCCGCAAGACCGGCTCTACGATTGCCTGCCGCTGTTTCACTCGGTCGGCGGCATCGTCGCGCCCTGCAGCATGCTCGCTGCCGGCGGCTCGGTGGTGATCGCGGAGAAATTCTCGGCCTCGCATTTCTGGTCCGACATCGTGCGCCATGACTGCACGTTGTTTCAATATATCGGCGAGCTCTGCCGTTATCTGCTCAAGGCGGCGCCGTCGGAATATGAGAACCGGCATCGTCTCCGCCTCGTCTGCGGCAACGGCCTGCGCGGTGACATCTGGGAAGACTTTCAGGCGCGCTTCGCCATTCCGCGCATCCTCGAATTCTATGCGGCGACGGAAGGCAATTTCTCGCTGTTCAACGTCGAGGGGCAGCCGGGCGCGATCGGTCGCATCCCGCCGCTGCTGGCGCATCGCTTCCCTGCCAATCTCGTCAAGCTCGATCCCGACAGCGGCGCGCCGCTGCGCAACGAAGAGGGGTTTTGCCTCGCCTGCGCCCGCGGCGAGGCCGGCGAAGCCATCGGCCGCATCGGCACCGCCGATGAAGGCGGCGGCCGGTTCGAGGGCTACACCGACCCCGGCGAGACCGAGAAGAAGGTTCTTCGCGATGTCTTTGCCAGGGGCGATGCCTGGTTCCGCACCGGCGATCTGATGCGGATCGATGACAAGGGCTTCTTCCATTTCGTCGATCGGATCGGGGACACGTTCCGCTGGAAGGGTGAGAACGTCGCGACCTCGGAGGTCAATGACGCAATGCGCGATTTCACCGGCGTGGTCGATGCCACCACCTACGGCGTCAGCGTCCCCGGCGCCGACGGCCGCGCCGGCATGAGCGTGATCGTCGTCAACGAGGGTTTTGACATTGCGGCATTGCCCGCACATCTCGCGCAGCGCCTGCCGGCCTACGCACGGCCCGTCTTCATTCGCGTCTCCAGCGAGATCGATGCGACCGAGACGTTCAAGCAGAAGAAGGGCGATCTGTCGCGGGAGGGCTTCGATCCCGCCGCGATCTCCGATCCGCTGTTCATGGCAGACCCGAAGTCCGGGGCCTATGTGGCGCTCGATACGGAGGCCTATGCGCGAATCGTGGACGGCTCGATCAGGCTGTAAATCGCGCCAAAATCCGCAGATAGGTCCAATTTTATCTGAATTGTCCAAGAAGCCATTTACTTCTGTCGGGTAAACAAGCGGCCATGGGGAGGCGGCCAGCAAGAGCCGCCGCAACGCCAACGATAACAAAGCGAGCCAGCCATGTCGGTAAGGTCTAAGGTCATTGACGCGATCCAGCAGATCGCCAAAGAGCAGCACGTCACGCTTCCCGCGCTCTCGGACGATCTGTCGCTGCACGAGACGGGTTTCGACTCGCTCGCCTTCGCCATCCTGGTCGCGCGCCTCGAGGACGAGACCGGCGTCGACCCCTTCACCATCTCCGAGGACGCAGCGTTTCCCGCCACGGTCGGCGATTTCGTGCGGGCCTACGAAAATGTCCCCGCGTGAGATCTTTGCGCTTCGCGACCATCTCGGCGCGGAGCTGACCGGCCGTACGCTGTCGGACGCGCACACCTGCGTGTCGCTGACCGATATCCTGTCGCAGACGGTCCTGGGCGGCCGCCTGCGCGAATTATCCGGCCGCTCCGTGCTGCTCAAATTGTCCGATCAGCTGCGGTCGGGCCTTGCCATGATCGAGCTCGACGGCATCGCGCGTCGCATGCTTCTGTGCCCGCCCGATCTCAATCCGGCGTATCTCGAGGCGCTGATCGCCGATGCCGGGATCGATGCCGTCGTGACCGACGAATCCGACCGCCGGGCCGGGACTGGCATCCCGCTCATCGTCACTGCGCAATTGCCGCCTGAAGCCACCGCGCCGGTCAAGACCGAACGCGGAACGGAATGGCTGATGCTCACCTCGGGTACCTCGGGCGTGCCGAAGATCGTCGGCCACACGCTGGAGGCGCTGACCGGCGCGATCGTTGCCGAAGGCCCCGCGCGGGGCGCGGCGCCGGTCTGGGCGACCTTCTATGACATTCGCCGCTATGGCGGCCTGCAAATCTTCCTGCGCGCCGTCCTTTCCGGCGGCTCGATGGTGCTGTCCGATCCCCATGAGGCGCTCGGCGATCACGTCGCGCGGCTGAAGGCGCGCGGCGTCTCGCACATCTCCGGCACGCCCTCGCACTGGCGCAAGCTCCTGATGAGCGGTTCGGCCGCGCAATTCGCTCCGGCTTACGTCCGCCTCTCCGGTGAAATCGCCGACCAGGCGGTGCTCGACGGGCTGAAGGCGGCATTCCCCAACTCCTCCGTCGGTCATGCCTATGCCTCGACCGAAGCCGGCGTCGGCTTTGCCGTCAACGACGGCCTGGAAGGCTTTCCGGCCGACTATCTCGGCAATCGCAATGGCGTCGAGATGAAGGTGGTGGACGGCTCGCTCCGTATCCGTTCGACGCGCACCGCGCATGCCTATGTCGGCCGCAATGCCGCCGCGCTCACCGATGACGACGGATTTGTCGACAGCGGCGACATCGTCGAGCTGCGCGGCGAGCGCTATTATTTCGTCGGCCGCCGCGGCGGCATCATCAATATCGGCGGGCTGAAGGTCCACCCCGAAGAGATCGAGGCGGTCATCAACCGCCATCCCGACGTGCGGATGTCGCGGGCCAAATCGCGCAAGAGCCCGATCACCGGCGGCATCGTGGTCTCCGACGTGATCCTCACCGAGGGTACCGATCCCGCGCGCGCGAAAGAGATCCGCGACCAGATCCTGGAGCGGTGCCGCGCGCAGCTCGCGTCCCACAAGGTGCCGGCGGTGATCCGCTTCGTCGAGGCGCTCGACGTCACCCCGGCCGGAAAACTGGCGCGCACCGATGCATAATGTCCTCGTCACCGGCGGCAGCCGCGGCATCGGCCTTGCGATCGGCAAGCGCCTCGCCGGCGCCGGCTACAACGTGGTCGCGGCCGCCCGACGCGAGAGCGAGGAGCTCAAGGCCGCGATTGCGGAGTCCGAAGGGCGCCTTCATTTCCGCGCCTGCGACCTTGCCGTGATCGACGCCATTCCGGCTTTTGCAAAACTCGTGCGCGACGAGTTCGGCCCGACCTACGGCCTCGTCAACAATGCCGGCCTCGGCACCGAAGGCCTGCTCGCCACCATGCATAATTCCGAGATCGAGGCATTGGTGCAGCTCAACGTGCTGTCGCCGATCATCCTCACCAAATATGTGGCACGGCAGATGATGGCCGACGGCGCCGGCCGCATCGTCAACATCTCCTCGATCATCGCGACCACCGGCTACAACGGCCTGTCCGTCTATGGCGCAACCAAGGCGGCCGCCACCGGCTTCACCCGCTCGCTCGCGCGCGAGGTCGGCAAGCTCGGCATCACCGTGAACGCGATCGCGCCGGGTTTCATCGACACCGAGCTCACGCACAACCTGTCCGACGAGGCGCGCAAGCGCATCGCCGGCCGCAGCGCGCTGCGCCGCCTGCCGGAGACGGACGACGTCGCCCGCATGGTGGAGTATCTGCTCGGCGAGGGTGGTCGCAACGTGACAGGTACGGTGTTCACCATCGATGCGGGAAACACGGCATAAGCGGAACTCCGCCGTCACAATTGAATTGATCCGGCACAATGACATGCAGCCGGATTTGGTCGTAAGATGCCCCGCAATCGATTGGGTTACGTCAATCGATCTGCCCTAATCGACAGGGAGCAGTCCATGACCATGCCCAACATGACCGCTTCAAATCAGGGCCGGGCCGAGCAATCCCGCGCGAAGCCGGACGATGCCCGTTGCCCGCCGATGACGCACCAGAATTCCGGCGGTCATGGCCACGAAATGTACCCGCAGCAATTCGTGCGCCTGGTCGGCTGCCACGATGCGTCTCCCGATAGTTTGCGCAAGCGTCAGGACGAGAAGCTGCATTAGCAGCTCAGGTCCGGTCTTTCGGCAGGTCAATTCGTTCGTGTGAAAATTCCGGCGGCCCTTCGGTGAGGCGGCGGATGCGGCGGTCGCGTTCGTCCACGGGCAATGCCGGATCGAGCAGCGTCTCGATCTCGTGGACCGCGATCTCTTCGATCCTGGCGGCGTCCGATGCGATCGGGTGCACCGGGGAGAGGACCGGAGGCGCGACCTTCAGGCCCAGCTCGATCAGCTTGCAGATTGCATCCGAGCGGGTCAGTTGATGGGCTTCAGCCCAGGCATCGACGGCTGCCGTCAGTCTTTCGGGCATCTTCACCGCGCTGATCGGGTCGATGCCCGTGTGCCGGCGGAGCGGAGAGGTGGAATCCTTGCTGCCGAAGTCGGACACCTCGATCATCCCATGCAACCCTTGGAGCTGAAGACGATAGCCGTTCTTCCCGACCGGCCGCTTGATGCCGATCAATGACACGCTGCGGCATTGCAGCGCGGCCTCGTGTTGTTGCTGCCGTATCTTGTTGTCGCCTTATCTTGTTGTCCTGGCCCGTTTCGGCCAAAGATTGAAAGGGGCCGCCGGCCGGCGAACCCGGATCGATCCTGCCACGTATTTGTTTCGCATTCCAACCATCCGGCATTCCCGATGATCTCAGGCGAATCCTTCTATGGCGGCATTCCCGTCTTCCGCGGCTTCACCAGCCTGATGGATCCTGCGCTCTATGCGCCGCTGCCGGACGATTGGAGCATCGGCGTTGCCGATATCGTCGATTCCACCAAGGCGATCGCGGCGCAGCGCTACAAGGCGGTGAACATGGCCGGCGCCGCCGTGATCGCGGCGGTGACGAACGCATTGGGAGGACGCGAATTCCCCTTCGTGTTCGGCGGCGACGGCGCCAGCTTTGCGGTTGCGCCAGGCGATCTCGAATCTGCCCGAGAGGCGCTGGCGGCAACCGCGACCTGGGTGCGGGAGGATCTCGATCTGACGATGAGGGTCGCGCTGGTGCCGGTCGGCGCCATCCGCGCGCAGGGCCTCGACGTGCGCGTCGCGCGGTTCGGTCCGTCGGCCAACCTGTCCTACGCGATGTTCTCGGGCGGCGGGCTCGCCTTCGCCGATGCCGCAATGAAGCGCGGGGAGTTTGCCGTCCCGGCCGCGCCGGCGGGCACGCAGCCCGATCTCTCGGGCCTGTCCTGCCGCTTCGAGGTGATACCGGCCTCACGTGGGCTGATCCTCTCGGTTCTGGTGATGCCGGCGCGCGGCGCCGATCCGCACGCCTTCCGCAAGGTGATCGAGGACATCATCCACCTCGTCGAGCGCAGCCCCGACGGCGCCCGTCCGGTGCCGCCGCAGGGGCCGCCGCTGAAATGGCCGCCACAGGGGCTGGAATACGAAGCCCGTACCAGGCGCGGTGGTCCGCTGCTCGCGCGCCGCGCCACCGTGCTGGCCTATACGCTGTTCGTCTATCTGATCATGCGCTTCGACCTCAACGTCGGCGGCTTCGTGCCAAACGTCTACAGGCGTCAGGTGGTCGAGAACTCGGACTTCAGGAAATTTGACGACGGCCTGCGCATGATCCTCGATTGCACGCCGCAGCTCGAGCGCGCGCTGAGCGACCGACTGGCGATCGCGGCCCGTGACGGCATCGTACGCTACGGCCTCTACCAGCAGGATGCCGCCATGATGACCTGCTTCACGCCGTCGGCGCTACGCAGCGATCACGTGCACTTCATTGATGGCGCGCGAGGCGGCTACGCCTCGGCGGCGACGGCGCTGAAGGCGATGATGGCGTAGGACGATCTCGTGCCCCGGACGCAGCGCAGCACGCAGTGATGCGCTGCTGAGCCGGGGCCCATGTCTCGATCGTACCGTGCTGCTTTCTGGGTCCCGGCTCTGCGAAGCAGCGTTGCACGCTGCATCGCGTCCGGGACACGAGAGCGGGGTTACCGTCCCGCCCGCGTCCAGGTCTCTCCGCCGCAGAGCGCGCCGACGCAGCCTTCGACCCGCAGCGAATCCGCTCCCGTCACGGAGATGCTGCTGGCATAAGTGCTGCCGTCGTCGGCGTTGTAGATCTGGCCGGACCATTTGTTCGGACCGGACGGCTGCATGCCGCTGAACAATGGCAAGCCGATCATCGGGCGCCTGGCGAGCTCGCGATTGGGGTTCTTGCTGTCGGTGGCGGGTTGGCCGGTCGCGGTGTCGTAGGGCTCGCGCAGCCAGGCGACGACGCCGCAGATGCCGCCGCTGCACTTGCTGATCTTGACGCGCGCATCGCCCGCCTGGGTGAGCCATGTCCCATCGGCGCTCTGCGCATGTGCGGCCGTCGCGCCGAGCAGCGCAGCGAGGAGGACGATGAGAGCAGCGAATCTGGAAGTCATGGAAGAGGCCCCGAAAATGGAGCGCCTCCATAGCAGCCCGGCGGGATAGTGCAACGCAGGCTGGAATCACATTCCTGCGTTCATTGCCTTCGTTCATTGTCCTGCGATCATTTGTCCCAGCGCGCGAAGGCGACCGCGGCCGCAGTCGACAGGCCGAACACCGCCATGGCACCGCCGACCAGCGCGAACAAGGTCCAGGCCGGCGCCTGCGTCATCATGAGGCCGACGCCGCCGATCGCGACGATCAACAGCCGCGCGGTGGAGGCGAGCACAGGGCCGCCGACGCGCGTCGCGCCTTGCGAGGAGAAGTAGAGCGACACGCCGATGCCGAAAAACACGAAGGTCGGGCCGGCCCAGTGGAAATAGCTGTGCGCGGCGGCGGTGACGCCGGAATCGCGCGTGAAGAGTGCGACCCACAGCGATGGAGCGAGCGCGACAGCGAGGCCGATCAGGCCGACCGTCAATCCGGAAGCTGCAGCGGCGGTCCAGGCCACACGCCGGGCGCGCTTCACCTGTCCGGCGCCCATCGCCATGCCGACCATCGGCACCGAGGCGATGCCGAAGGCAAACGTGATCGGGATCAACAAGAATTCCAGCCGCGAGCCGATGCCGTAGCCGGCCAGCATCTCGGTGCCGAACGTGGCCAGGATCTTCGTGAAGATCAAAATGGTGAGCACGGTCTGGAGCGGCGACAGGCAGGCCACCGCACCAACCTTGAGGATGTCCAGGAACATCGCGCGCTCGAAATGAAACGCGCGAATATTCAGCGGCAGCCGGCTGCGGCCGGACGCGAGATACCAGAGGAAGAAGATCGCGGCGCAGGTGAACGCGATCAATTGGCCGCTGGCGACGCCCGGCATGCCGAAGGGCTTCACGCCGAACAGGCCGAGCCCCAACGTGCCGCCGAGCGCGATCTGCAACACGCTCGCCCCGATCAGCGTCATCGACGGCAGGCGCATGTCGCCGGTGCCGCGGATCACCGAGGCCAGCGTGTTGACGAGCCAGATCGCGACCGCGCCGGAGAACAGCACCTGCGAATAGCCGCTGGCCTCCTCGAGCACGCGATCGCGCCCGCCGAGCAGCGTGAAGAAGGAACGGCCGAAGACGAGCATCATCACCGTGAAGAACAGCCCGCCGCAGAGGCCGATGATGGCGGCATGCAGCGCCAGCGTCGCGGCGCGGTCACGATCCCCGGCGCCGAGCGCGCGGCTGATCGCGGACGAAACGCCGCCGCCCATCGCGCCCGCGCTCATCATCTGCGTCAGCATCGCGAACGGAAACACCAGCGCGATCGCGGCGAGCGGAATGGTGCCGAGCCGGCCGATATAGGAGGTCTCGGCGATCGCAACCAAAGTGCTGCCGACCATCGCGATCATGTTGGGGATCGCGAGCCGCAGCAGCGTCGGCAGGATCGGGGCCGTCAGCAGGCTGGCGATGGGAGAGGCGACCGGCGCAAGCGGCGGGACGGCGTCTGCAGGGGCGTCGATCGTCATGTTCACCGGGCGGAATTTAGATGATGATCGACATATTATAGGATGGCCGAGCCCCTGCGGCAGCCCTCACGCCACGCAGGGGTCACCACGGCAGGCCGCATAGGTCGATGGTGCCCAGCGTCGGCGCGCGGACGATGTTGAAGACGTAGGGCGCCATCTCGGTGAAGCGGATCCGCCCCTCCGGCTGTTCGCAATAGACCTCGCCCTTGAAGGGCAGCCAGCTCCGGGTCTCGTAGAACGAAAAATTGTGTGGCTCGCAAAACAGCAGCGCGAACCGGACCGCTTCGTTAGCCCTGATGGTGTGCACGGCCGCGTCGATCGCCACGGTCGCGTAGCCGCGACCGCGCCGGTCCTCGCGGGTGCAGACCCCGCCGATTCCGCCGATATGGACCTTCTGTCCGTTCCAGATGACGGTGCGGAAGTAGATCCCGACATGGCAGACGAGGCCATCCTCGGGCGTCTCGATCAGCACGCGCAGGTCCGCATTGGCCCATTTGATGTGAGCCCAGGGCTTGTCCGCGACCAAGTGCGGTCCCCAGACCGCCTGATGCAGCGGCTCCGCGATCGGCCAGGAGGCGTCGCCGTTCAAAATGTCGATCTCGATGCTCATGGCTTTGTCTCTCGCAACACGCTGCGCGGTCCATTCGTTCTGTCATAACCGGTTCAAAGGCAATGATATTTTGCGGCGGACGGCCGCCCCGGATTGGATGTCCCTCGGTGCGGCGAAGTTGTGCAATCCGGCCAAGCCGTGGCATCGCGCCTTTTCGCAAATTGGCGGTATTTAACGGCGGTGGAACCTTCTATAAGAGTCCCCGTTAAGCCAGTTCCCCATCAGTCGCGGACAACATCCCATGACCTTTACGCTGCCCCCACTCCCTTACGCCTATGACGCCCTCGGCCAGTTCATGTCGAAGGAGACGCTGGAATTCCACCACGACAAGCATCATCAGGCCTACGTCACCAACGGCAACAACGCGCTCAAGGGGACCGAATGGGAAGGCAAGTCCCTTGAAGAGATCGTCAAGGGCTCGTTCGGCAAGAACCCCGCGGTGTTCAACAATGCCGGCCAGCACTACAACCACATCCACTTCTGGAGCTGGATGAAGCCCAATGGCGGCGGCACCAAGCTGCCGGGCAAGATCGAGAAGAAGATCAACGAGGACCTCGGCGGCTTCGAGAAGTTCAAGACCGACTTCCAGGCGGCCGGCGTCGGCCAGTTCGGCTCCGGCTGGTGCTGGCTCCAGGTCAAGAACGGCAAGCTCGAGATCTCCAAGACCCCGAACGGCGAGAATCCGCTGGTGCATGGCGCCACCCCGATCCTCGGCTGCGACGTCTGGGAGCACTCCTACTACATCGACTACCGCAATCGCCGCCCCGATTATCTCAAAGCGTTCGTCGAGAACCTCGTGAACTGGGAATACGTCGAGTCCCTGTTCGAGAAGGCCTGAGTTTTACTCCGTCATCCCGGGGCGATGCACAGCATCGAACCCGGGATCTCGAGATTCCGGGTTCGGCTTCGCTGCCCCGGGACGACAAGGGGCGGTCGCTCGCGCGGCCGCCTTTTTGCTGTGCGGAATTGCCCTGCGTGGCGCGCGCACGGGTCTGTCATCCTACTGTTTGCATCGTGTGGAGGCCGCCCTTAATCAGGACGGGCATCACCCTCGAGCCAACCGAGCCCGTTGTCAGAACCTTCCCCGAAAGACCCGGCGCCTGCCGAGGACGTCGAGTCCGAGCCGCGGCCGGGGCGAGTGCGCAAGCCGATCGGCTGGTCGACGATCATCATCGCCGCGCTGGTCGCGGTGAGCGCGGCGCTGGTCTTGCGGCGTGATGGCACCGACGGCGTTCTCGATATTCTCACCCACGATCTCTCGCTGTTCTCAGGCATCCTGCCGCGCGTGCTCGCCGGCTGCCTGCTCGGGGCCTTCATCTCGGAGATCCTGCCGCATGAAAAGGTCTCGCGCTCGCTCGGGCCGAAATCCGGCCTGACGGGCCTTCTGATCGGCACCGCCTTCGGCGCGATCCTGCCCGGCGGTCCCTTCACCGCCTATCCCGTGGCGAGTGCGCTGCTCGCGGTCGGCGCCGATTTCGGCGCAACCATCGCCATGGTCGTGAGCTGGACCCTGATCGGCTATGGCCGGGCAGTGGCCTGGGAAATCCCGATCATGGGCACCGACTTCACGCTGTGGCGGATTCTGATCTCGCTGCCGCTGCCGGTGCTCGCAGGGGCCCTGGGCCGCTTCGTCTATGTCCGGCTCTATCGGAAGCGCGAAAGCGACGAGGACCCGGCATGAGCGCCGCGCTTTTCATCGACATCCTGTTGTGGGGCTCGGTGTTCGGCGTCGGCCTGATCGCGTTTCGCCGCGGCCCTCCGGTGTTCAAGGCCTCGCTGCGCGAAGGCTCGATGGACTTCATCAACATCGTGCCGCGGATCGCGCTCGGGGTGATCGGCTCCGGCTACATCGCCGCCATCATCCCGCAGGAGGTGATCACCGGCTGGCTCGGCCCGGACAGCGGCTGGCTCGGAGTTGCGACCGCCGTGGTCGCCGGCGCCGCCACCCCCGGCGGCCCCGTGATCGGCTTCTCCATCGGCACGGTGGCGCTGAAGTCGGGCGGCGGTGTGCCGCAGGTGGTGGCCTATGTTGTCGCCTGGGCCCTGTTTGCCTTCCAGCGGGTGATCTTGTGGGAAATTCCCTTCATGCCCGCCCGCTTCGTCTGGTTCCGCTGTGCCGTGTCGGTGCCATTTCCATTCGTGGCAGCGGCCATTGCGATGGTGATCGGCAAGCCCTGACACCCCGGTCGTGGACAGGGGTAATGTTATAATATAACGTCTCTGCATGGTTCCCGCCACGTCCCACGCCCATCATCACGATCATGCTCACGGTCATTCCCATGACCATTCGCCTGCTCATGGCCATTCGCACGGGCACGACCACACCCACGCCCATGTCCACGACGCGGCCTCGCCGCATCCGGCCCAGGCCGCGCCCTGGTCGATCCTGCGCATGACCATGGCCGCGCGCCTCGGGGCCGCGCTCGCCGTCTGTGCCGTGCTCTGGGGCGTGGTCTTCCTGGCGATGAGGTGATGATGGCGGCGCTGCACTTTCACAACGTGACGCTCGGCTATGACCGGCATCCCGCGGTGCACCATCTCAACGGCGAGGTCGCGCGTGGCGCGCTGGTCGCCGTGATCGGCCCGAATGGCGCGGGCAAGTCGACCCTGCTGCGTGGCATCGTCGGCATCCTCCGGCCGCTCGACGGCAGCATCCATCTCGGCGGGCTCGACTCTCGCGATATCGCCTATCTGCCGCAGAGCGCGGAGATCGACCGCAGCTTCCCGATCTCGGTGTTCGACTTCGTCGGCACCGGGCTGTGGCGCAACGCCGGCCTGTTCGGCGGGATCGGCAAGGCCGCGCGCGGGAAGATCTTGCGCGCGATCGCCTCCGTCGGCCTCAACGGTTTCGAGAACCGTCCGATCGGCACGCTCTCGGGCGGCCAGATGCAGCGCGTGCTGTTTGCGCGCGTGCTGCTGCAGGACGCTTCGCTCATCGTGCTCGACGAGCCCTTCAACGCCATCGACAGCAAGACCACCGCCGACCTGCTCGCGCTGGTCAAGCACTGGCACGGCGAGGGCCGCACCGTGCTCGCCGCGCTGCACGACATGGAGATGGTGCGCAACCATTTCAGCGAGACGCTGGTGCTGGCGCGCGGCCCCGTGGCGTGGGGACCGACGGCGGAGGTGCTGACGCCGGAAAACCTGCTGGTGGCGATGCGGATGTGTGAGGCCTTTGACGACACCGCCGCGGCCTGCGCGGCCGATGACATCAACTCGCGGGCGGCGTGATCACCGATGCTCTATGACGCGCTGATCGGTCCCTTCACCGAATTCGAGTTCATGCGGCGGGCGCTGGCCGCCGTGATCGCATTGTCGCTGGCCGGCGCGCCGATCGGCGTCTTCCTGATGCTGCGGCGGATGAGCCTCGTCGGCGATGCGATGGCGCATGCGATTCTTCCCGGCGCGGCGGTGGGCTTCCTCCTCTCCGGCCTCAATTTGTTCGCGATGACGGCGGGCGGACTCATCGCCGGCTTTGCCGTCGCCATCCTCGCCGGAGTCGTCGCGCGCTCGACCGGGCTGAAAGAGGACGCCTCGCTCGCGACCTTCTACCTGGCCTCGCTTGCGCTCGGCGTCACCATCGTCTCGATCAAGGGCACCAATATCGACCTGCTCCATGTCCTGTTCGGCAACATCCTCGCGATGGACGACCAGACCCTGCTGGTGGTCGCCTTCAACGCCACGGTGACGCTGCTCGTGCTCGCGGTGATCTACCGGCCGCTGGTGATCGAGAGCGTCGATCCCTTGTTCTTGCGGACAGTCAGTCGCGCCGGCGGTCCCGCGCATCTCGCCTTCCTTGCGCTGGTCGTGATCAACCTCGTCAACGGCTTTCAGGCGCTCGGCACGTTGCTGGCGGTCGGCCTGATGATCCTGCCGGCTGGCATCGCGCGGTTCTGGTCACGCGACCTCACCGTCATGATCTGCATCGCCGTGATCGCCGCCGCGGCTTCCGGCTATGCCGGCCTCGTGCTGTCGTTCCAGACCCGCGTGCCGTCGGGCCCTGCGGTCATTCTCGTGGCGACGGTGCTCTACATCGTCTCCGTGCTGTTCGGCCGCGTCGGCGGCATCGTCCGGCAGCTGTTTCCCGGCCGGCATCTGGAAGCGTGACGGCGATGCGGCTCATCCTGCTTTGTCTGCTGTTGCTGACTGCCTCGCCGCTGCACGCCGCGGAACGGCTCAACGTCGTCGCGAGCTTCTCGATCCTCGGCGACTTCGTCCGTAACGTCGGGGGAGATCGGGTCAACGTGACGACGCTGGTCGGCCCCGATAGCGACGTCCACGTCTATACGCCCGCGCCAAGCGATGCCAAGCGGGTCGCGGAGGCAAGGCTCGTCATCGTCAATGGGCTCGGGCTGGAGGGCTGGCTGCCGCGGCTCGTGCAGTCTGCAGGTAGCAAGGCAGTGGTCGTCACCGCGAGCGCCGGCATCACGCCGCTGAAGCTCGGCTCGGCCGCAGACCCCCATGCCTGGCAGTCCGTCCCCAACGCCAAAGCCTACGCAACCGACATCGCCAATGCGCTGGCCGCGGCCGCCCCGGATGATGCGGACTTCTTCCGGGCCCAGGCAAAAGCCTATCTGGAAAAGCTCGAAACGCTCGACCGCGAGGTCCGCGAGGCCGTGGCGAAAATCCCGCCGGAGCGGCGCAAGGTGATCTCCACCCATGACGCCTTCGGCTATTTTTCCGCCGAATACGGTATCCAGTTCATCGCCCCCCTGGGGGTCTCCACCGAAACCGAGCCGAGCGCCCGGGACATCGCGGCCATCATCGGCCAGATCAAGGCCCAAAAAATACCGGCCGTGTTCCTGGAAAATATCAGCGATGACCGGTTGATCCGGCGGATCGCGGCGGAGACCGGCTCAAAAGTCGGCGGGACCCTGATTTCGGACGGTTTGACCGGCGAAAAGGGGCCTGCACCCACTTACATTGATATGGTCAGGCACAATATAAAGGCCCTGACCAGTGCGCTTGACCACTAGGGCAGGGGCCACCCCGCCTCGCGTCGCGCGAAAAAGCCCTATGTCCGGAGTTGTTATGTCTGAAGCGACCTCCCAGAAAATCCCCGTGACCGTCCTGACCGGCTATCTCGGTGCCGGCAAGACCACGCTCTTGAACCGCATCCTGTCCGAGAACCACGGCAAGAAATACGCCGTCATCGTCAACGAATTCGGCGAGATCGGCATCGACAACGACCTCATCATCGGCGCCGATGAGGAAGTGTTCGAGATGAACAATGGCTGCATCTGCTGCACCGTGCGCGGCGACCTCGTGCGCATCATGGACGGCCTGATGAAGCGCAAGGGCAAGTTCGACGCCATCATCGTCGAGACCACCGGCCTTGCCGATCCGGCGCCGGTCGCGCAGACTTTCTTCGTCGACGAGGACGTGCAGAAGAACGCCCGCCTCGATGCCGTCGTCACGGTGGCCGACGCCAAGTGGCTGTCCGACCGGCTCAAGGACGCGCCCGAGGCCAAGAACCAGATCGCCTTTGCCGACGTCATCGTGCTGAACAAGACCGATCTCGTCAGCAAGGGCGAGCTTGCCGAGGTCGAAGCCCGCATCCGCGGCATCAATCCCTATGCGAAACTCCACCGCACCGAGCGCTGCTCGGTGGCCCTGGCCGACGTGCTCGACCGCGGCGCCTTCGATCTCGACCGCATCCTCGATATCGAGCCGGATTTCCTGGAGGCCGACGATCATGACCACGACCATGATCACCACCATCACGGCCACGATCATCACCACCATGATCACGGCCACGGCCTGAAGCACTATCACGACGAGGACATGCAGTCGCTGTCGCTCAAGACCGACAAGCCGCTCGATCCGAACGTGTTCATGCCCTGGCTCCAGAATTTGGTGCAGGTCGAGGGCGGCAAGATCCTGCGCTCCAAGGGCATCCTCGCCTTCCACGACGACGACGACCGCTACGTCTTCCAGGGCGTCCACATGATGCTGGAGGGCGACCATCAGCGGAAGTGGAAGGAGGGCGAGCCGCGCGAGAGCCGCCTCGTCTTCATCGGCCGCGAATTGCCGGAAGAGGCCATCCGCAAGGGTTTTGAGAGCTGCATCGTCTCGTGATGAAAGAGTTTACGCCGGCCCCCGATACCGCCTCGATCGTCTCCGTCACCGATCGCGTCAAGCCTGTTACGCTCGGCATGGGCGTGACCTCGGTGCATTTCCTTGGCCCCCGCGCCGCCTTCGTCGGCGGCGAAGAGAACGTCGCGTTCGTGGACGCCCAAGGCGAAATCACGACGGTCGCCGTGCATGGCGGCGGCATTCTCTCGACGGCCTCCGACGGCAAGCGCCTCGTCATGGGCGGCGACGACGGCAAGGTCGTCTCGCTCGACGCCAAGGGCGAGGTGACGCTGCTCGCCACCGATCCCAAGCGACGCTGGATCGATGCGGTGGCGCTGCATGCGGACGGCTCCTACGCCTGGTCGGCCGGCAAGACGGCGTTCGTCAAGAGCGGCAAGACTGAGGAGAAGTCGCTCGAGGTGCCCTCGACCGTCGGCGGGCTTGCGTTCGCGCCGAAGGGCCTGCGGCTCGCGATTGCCCATTACAACGGCGCGACGCTGTGGTTTCCGAACATGGCGGGATCAGCCGAATTCCTGCCCTGGGCCGGCTCGCATCTCGGCGTCACCTTCAGCCCGGACAACAAGTTCCTGGTCACCACGATGCACGAGGCGGCGCTGCATGGCTGGCGGCTTGCCGACAACAGGCATATGCGCATGACCGGCTATCCCGGCCGCGTCCGCTCGATGTCCTGGAGCGCGGGCGGCAAGGCGCTGGCGACCTCGGGTGCCGACACCATCATCCTGTGGCCGTTCGCCAGCAAGGACGGCCCGATGGGCAAGGAGCCCGCGATGCTGGCGCCGCTGCAGGCGCGGGTCTCCGTGGTCGCCTGTCACCCCAAGAACGACATCCTCGCCGCCGGCTACAGCGACGGCACCGTGCTGATGGTGCGGCTGGAGGACGGCGCCGAGATCCTGGTTCGCCGCAACGGCACCCCGCCGGTGGCTGCGATCGCCTGGAACGCCAAGGGCACGCTGCTCGCCTTCGCCGATGAAAATGGGGACGGCGGTCTGCTGGAGCTTTAATCCGTCATGGTTCCGGCCGTAGGGTGGGCAAAGGCGCCCTTGCGCCGTGCCCACGATCTCTCCGCGAAACAATAGTGGTGGGCACGTCGCGCGAAGAGCGCGCCTTTGCCCACCCTACCGCATCCTCAATGGCGGCGCGAATAGATGCGATTTCTAACGACCTTCCAGATTGCTGATTTTGCCGACACGCTGGTCAGCCTGTTCACGGCCTTCGTACTGGGCACGCTGATCGGCGCCGAGCGGCAATATCGCCAGCGCACCGCGGGCCTGCGCACCAACGTGCTGGTCGCGGTCGGCGCCGCCGCGTTCGTCGATCTCGCCATGCATCTGACCGGCGCCGACGGCGCGGTGCGCGTGATCTCCTACGTCGTCTCCGGCATCGGCTTCTTGGGCGCCGGCGTCATCATGAAGCAGGGCATGGACGTCCGCGGGCTGAATACCGCGGCGACGCTGTGGGCCTCGGCCGCGGTCGGCTCCTGCGCCGGCGCCGACATGATCGCGCAGGCGGCCGCGCTGACTGTGTTCGTCATCGCCGGCAACACCATGCTGCGCCCGCTGGTCAATGCCATCAACCGCATCCCGCTGAACGAGAAGGCCTCCGAGGCGACCTACTATTTCAAGCTCGCGGTTGCGGCCGACGCCCTGCCCGAGATGCGCGACCGGCTCGTCGACAAGCTCGAAGCCGCGAAATATCCGGTGGCGGGTATCGAGGTCGTCGAGATCGGCGAGGACATGCTCGAGATTGTGGCGAAGCTGGTCGCGAGCGCGGTCGATCCGAACGAGTTGAACACCGTTGCGACCGATCTCCAGCACCTGCCGGGCGTGCGCCACGCGACCTGGGAAGTCAGCACGACGGAGTAAGCGCGGCGTTTTGGCGCGCAGGCGCGCAGTTCCACCTTGCCGGGAACGGAACCCTGGTCGGGCCATTTCGTTGATCCCGCGGACAAAGGCGGTGATCGACATGACGGTCAATGACAAGCGCAGACTGAAACTCGACCTTCTGATCGCCTGTTCGCTGTTCGCAGCAGGTGTCGTGATATCAGGCTTATCGATCGCGCAGATCCGCGCCGAGAGCCGGCTGCAGCTGGCGCAGGCAACGCCGCCGTTGCAGGGCACCCCATCTGACGAGCAGAGCAAGGTGCCCGCGGAAGCCAAGCCCGGCGGCGACCGGCCGACCACGCCCGCCCCCGAGCCTGCACGCCCCGAGCCGCAGACACAAGGCGCGGCGACCAAGCCGGCCCTGCCGCCGGCACCGGCGGAGAAGATCGCGCCGCCGATCGAGAAGAAGTAGGTCTCTTCGTCATTCCGGGGCGCGCATAGCGCGAACCCGGAATCCATTGATCCCTGCCGCCCGATGGATTCCGGGCACGACGCTACGCGCCGCCCCGGAATGACGGGCGGAGAGAGGCGCCGTTTCACCGCACCAGAATATTCCGGAACTGCCAGGGATCGCTGGTGTCGATGTCTTCCGGAAACAGTCCCGGGCGATCCGTCAGCGGCGTCCAGTCGGTGTAGAAACCCTTGACCGGGCCGAGATAGGGCAGCTGGATTTCCAGCAGGCGATCGAAATCCATCTCGTCGGCTTCGACGATGCCTTCGTTCGGGTTTTCCAGCGCCCACACCATGCCGCCGAGCACGGCGGAGGTCACCTGCAGGCCGGTGGCGTTCTGGTAGGGCGCGAGCTTGCGGGTCTCCTCGATCGAGAGCTGCGAGCCGTACCAGTAGGCATTGTTGTCGTGGCCGAACAGCAGCACGCCGAGCTCGTCGATGCCGTCCACGATCTCGTTCTCGTCGAGGATGTGGTGCTTCTCCTGCATCTTCGCGGCGCGGCCGAACATTTCATGCAGCGACAGCACGGCATCGTCGGCCGGATGATAGGCATAGTGGCAGGTCGGCCGATAGACCGCCGTGCCCGATGCGTCGCGCACGGTGAAGTAATCGGCGATCGAGATCGACTCGTTGTGGGTGACGAGGAAGCCATATTGTGCGCCGCGGGTCGGGCACCAGGTGCGAACGCGCGTGTTGGCGCCGGGCTGCATCAGATAGATCGCTGCGCCGCAGCCGGCTTCGTGGGTCCGCGCGTTCTCGGGCATCCATTTTTCATGGGTGCCCCAGCCGAGCTCGGACGGCTGCACGCCCTCCGACAGGAAACCTTCCACCGACCAGGTGTTGACGAAGACGTCGGGCTCTTTCGGCTTCTTGGAGCGCTGGGTGTCGCGCTCTGCGATGTGGATGCCCTTGATGCCGGCCTGCCGCATCAAATCCGCCCATTCGGCCTTGGTCTTGGGCTTGGGGGCATTGAGCTTGAGATCGGCGGCGACGTTGAGCAGCGCCTGCTTGACGAAAAAGGAGACCATGCCGGGATTGGCGCCGCAGCAGGAGACCGCCGTCGTCGATCCCGCCGGGCGCGCGCGCTTGGCGGCCAGCGTGGCTTCGCGCAGGGCGTAGTTGGAGCGCGCTTCCGGGCCCTTCGAGGAATCGAAATAGAAGCCGAGCCAGGGCTCGTTGACGGTGTCGATGTAGAGCGCGCCGAGCTCGTTGCAGAGCTCCATGATGTCGGTGGAGCCGGTATCGACCGAGAGATTGACGCAAAAGCCCTGGCCGCCGCCTTCGGTGAGCAGCGGGGTCAGCAATTCGCGATAATTGTCTTTTGTCACGGCCTTCTGGATGAAGCGCACATTCTGCTTCTCGCAATGCGCCCTGCGGCCCTCGTCCTTGGGATCGATCACGGTGACGCGCGACTTGTCGTAATCGAGATGCCGCTCGATCAGCGGCAGCGTGCCTTTGCCGATGGAGCCGAAGCCGACCATGACGATGGGACCGGTGATCTTCGCGTAGATCTGCGAGGCGGGGCTCATGGGATGGTTTCTCCGGAACGTGCTGGCAAACAAATGGTGAGGGGTGGATCAGGCGCTGCGGCGCTTGTCAGATGCTGCGGCGCTTGGCGGTGACTTCGATCTCGACCTTCATCTCGGGCTTGGCGAGTGCGCTGACGACCAGCAACGTCGCCGCCGGCCTGATGTCACCGAGAACCTCGCCGCAGACGGCGAAGTGGGCATCGATGGTGCTGGCGTCGGTGACGTAATAGGTCGCACGGACGATATCGGCCATCGCGAATCCGCCCTCTTTCAGGGCAGCTTCGATGGTCTTGAAGCAGTTGCGTGACTGGCTCGTGACATCGGCCGGCATCGTCATCGTGGTGTAGTCATAGCCCGTGGTTCCCGCGACGAAGGCGAACTCACCGTCGATCACGGCGCGGCTGTAGCCGACGGTCTTCTCGAGCGGAGAGCCGGTGGAGATGAGGCGACGGGACATGTTTCGGACCTCGACTGAAAGGCGTGTTTCGCGGGGTTAAAGGGCGTTTCTCGGGCCTGCGCAACCCCGAAAGAACAGGCGTCAGGACGGCGCAGCCGAGCGTTGCCGCTTTACGCGGCTTCGGTCGTCACCATCATGGCAATCCCTCAGGCCGCGTGCGCATGGAGGGCGCGAAGGACCCTGCGTTTGGACAGGGGCGCGCCGGTCGGAACGATCATCCCCTCGGCGCCATCGAGCGCACCCGCCTGGAATTCGATCGCGAGCAGCCGGTCGCGTTCGAACGGGCCGGGCAGCGCCAGCGCGCCGGTCTTCTCGCCCGAGAAGCCGAAGCGGGCATAATAGGGGGCATCGCCGAGCAGGATGACGGCTTGATGCCCGCGCGCCCGGGCGGCGGCCAGCGCTTGATGCATCAGCGCGGCGCCGATCCCGAGCTCGCGGCAGGCAGGGTCTACCGCCAGCGGTCCAAGGACCAAAGCGGGCCTGCCTCCGGCGCTGACGTGCCACAGCCGCACGGTTCCCACGAGCTTGCCCTCGCGCACCGCCGACAGGGCAAGGCCTGCGGCAGGCGCGCGTCCGTCGCGCAGGCGCTGGCAGGTGCGGCCGTGGCGGTTTTCGCCAAAGCAGGCATCGAGCAGCGCTTCACGCACCGCGACGTCGGCAGCACGCTCCGCGCGGATCACGAACGGAGCGGCTTTCGAGGTGAGGGCGATTTGTGGCTTCCGAAAAGCGGTCATGGCGCGTCAGTCCCCGCTTGAACCGGCGTGCGCGCAGCACGCCTGTCCAAGACGTCGTCAGATCGAAATGTCAGGGAGGAGCCGGCAAGCCGGCTCCCGGGTTCGTCAGGCCTCAGAGAAAGAGGCGGATCAGATGTGGTACGTCCTCAGCGGCGGGATGCCGTTGAACGCCACCGACGAGTAGGTCGACGTATAGGCCCCGGTGCCTTCGATCAGCACCTTGTCGCCGATCTCCAGCGTGACGGGAAGCGGATACGGGTTCTTCTCGTACAGCACGTCGGCGCTGTCGCAGGTGGGACCCGCGAGCACGCACGGCGTCATGTCCGCGCCGTCATGGGCAGTACGGATGGCGTAGCGGATCGACTCGTCCATCGTCTCGGCGAGACCGCCGAACTTGCCGATGTCCAGGTACACCCAGCGCACCTCGTCCTCGTCGCTCTTCTTCGAGATGAGCACGACCTCGGATTCGATGATGCCGGCGTTGCCCACCATGCCGCGGCCCGGCTCGATGATGGTCTCCGGAATCTGGTTGCCGAAGTGCTTGCGCAGCGCGCGGAAGATCGAGCGGCCGTAGGTCACGACCGGCGGCACGTCCTTCAGATACTTGGTCGGAAAGCCGCCGCCCATGTTGACCATGGACAGGTTGATGCCGCGCTCGGCGCAGTCGCGGAACACCTGCGAGGCCATCGCCAGCGCACGGTCCCACGCCTTCACCTTGCGCTGCTGCGAGCCGACATGGAACGAGATGCCGCACGGCTCCAGGCCCAGGCGCTTGGCAACGTCGAGCACCTCGACGGCCATTTCCGGGTCGCAGCCGAACTTGCGCGACAGCGGCCATTCGGCGCCGGCGCAGTCATAGAGGATGCGGCAGAACACCTTCGCGCCGGGAGCGGCACGGGCGACCTTCTCGACTTCGGCGGCGCAATCCACGGCGAAAAGCCGGATGCCGAGCGCGAAGGCGCGCGCGATGTCGCGCTCCTTCTTGATCGTGTTGCCGAAGGAGATGCGGTCCGGGGTTGCACCCGCGGCCAGCGCCATCTCGATCTCGGCGACCGTGGCGGTGTCGAAGCAGGAGCCCATGGACGCCAGCAGCGCGAGCACTTCCGGCGCCGGGTTCGCCTTGACGGCGTAGAACACGCGGCTGTCGGGCAGCGCCTTGGCAAACGTCTGGTAATTGTCGCGCACGACCTCGAGGTCGACGACGAGGCACGGCTCGGTGTCGAGGCCATCCTTGCGGCGGTTGCGCAGGAATTCCTGAATACGTTCGGTCATAGCACTCTCCCAAACGGCCCAGCGACGGGGATCCGTTCAAAAAATGTCGTCGGATAAGCGCCCCGGCCAGATCACGCGATGGAGGCGTGACGAGCCAAAGACTCAAATCAGACTGTGCTGCCGTGGATTGGTTGGGAATTTCCCGCCCGCACACCTGGCAATGAAGGACAAGCCTTTTCAGTAGCCCGCGCCGGCGTTGGACTGCCGGTAGAGACCAAAAAAGCCCGATCCGTCGTTGCTTTAAGTCGCGTCCCCCGTTGAGAGCGGGGTGCGCCGGTTCGCCTCCGGCTGCCAGTCACGGTTGCAAAGAGCGAAGTCACCTTCGACAAGGCATCTCTTTGAGAGAGATGCTGGACGCTCCGGGTTTGCTTCCTCGTCCGACCTTCAGGCCTTGCGACCTTCAGTCTTCTGACTTCCGCACTTCCGAAGAGCCCCTCGGCTTCTTCACCCCTTGGCGGCTGTCCGGCCTCTTGTCCGGATACCTACCGACTGACACACGACCACAGGCACGTGCGAAATTGGGCAAGAGCGCACATAAGCGTTTTGACTCTGCTTCGCAAGAATTTTTTTAGGCTGAGAACAGAATTGCCTAACATCTGCTTGCGCGGTGTTGCGCGAGCGCCGCGGAAGATGAACGGGCGTTAAGTCTTGAAGCCTCGTGCGCGCGTCTCTCGCGCACGCGAAGCGTCAGCGGCGCTTCGTGAAGGGCTCGACACGCTGGGCCGCGCGGATGAACGCGGTCATCACGAGCACACCGAGCGCGAACAGCACGGCCTGCAGGATGTGCGTGCCCTGGTCGCCGAGCCCGAACAGGATCGCGAGTGCCCAGCCACCGGCGAAGGCCGCGCCGAACACCTCCGCGCCGATCAGGATGGCGGCGCTGATGACGGTGATGACGCTTGGCCAAGCGATCTGACGGGAAGACGAGGAAGGCGCGTTCATGAGCTCAGGGATCCGTGGTCTGTCGAGGGCCGCAATCTCCCCGAAAAGGCGGCCGGGAGCAAGGGCAAATGGCCCAAAAAAGCCCCATCGCGTGCTATAGCTGGCCGCAACAATTGAGCCACGAAATCGGGACTTGTGATGTCAGAACCCCGCCAAATTACGGACTCCGAGACCAACCCGCTGCTGAAGGCCTGGGTGACGCCGTTTGCAACCCCGCCCTTCGACGAGATCAAGCCGGAGCATTTCCTGCCGGCCTTCGAACAGGCCTTCGCCGACCACTCGGCCGAGATCGCGGCGATCACCAACGATCCGGCCGCGCCCGACTTCGCCAACACCATCACCGCGCTGGAGCGCTCGGGCAAGCTGCTGAGCAAGGTGGCGGCCGTATTCTACGACCTCGTTTCGGCGCATTCCAACCCGGCCATCCTGGAGATCGACAAGGAGGTCTCTCTGCGGATGGCGCGGCACTGGAATCCGATCATGATGAACGCCGTGCTGTTCGGCCGCATCGCCCAGCTCCACGAGAACCGTGCCAATCTGGATCTGGCTCCGGAGCAGCTTCGCCTCTTGGAGCGGACCTACACCCGCTTCCACCGCGCCGGCGCCGGCCTCTCCGAGGAGGCCAAGACGCGGATGGCTGAGATCAACGAGCGGCTCGCCCAACTCGGCACCAGCTTCAGCCATCATCTGCTCGGCGACGAGCAGGACTGGGTCATGGAGCTCGGGGAGGCCGACCGCCAGGGCCTGCCGGAGAGCTTCGTCGCCAGCGCCAAGGCTGCGGCAGAAGAGCGCGGCATGGAAGGCAAGGCCATCGTCACGCTGTCGCGATCCTCGGTCGAACAGTTCCTGAAAAGCTCCGCCCGGCGTGATCTGCGCGAGAAGGTCTACAAGGCTTTCACCGCACGGGGCGACAACGGCAATGCCAACGACAACAACGGAACCATCGTCGAGGTCCTCAAGCTGCGCGAAGAGAGCGCCAAGCTGCTGGGCTATCCGACCTTCGCCGCTTACCGGCTGGAGGACTCCATGGCCAAGACGCCTGACGCGGTGCGCAGCCTCTTGGAGCGGGTCTGGAAGCCAGCCCGCGCCCGGGCGCTTGCCGACCGCGACGACATGCAGGCGCTGATCACGGAAGAGGGCGGCAATTTCAAGCTCGCCCCCTGGGACTGGCGCTTCTACGCCGAGAAGCTGCGCCTTCAGCGCGCCAATTTCGACGACGCCGCGATCAAGCCGTATCTTTCGCTCGACCACATGGTCGCCGCCGCCTTCGACTGCGCCACGCGCCTGTTCGGCATCACCTTCGAGGAGCGCAAGGACGTTCCGGTCTGGCACCCCGACGTCCGGGTCTGGGAGGTCAAGGGCCCCGATGGCAAGCACAAGGCGCTGTTCTATGGCGACTACTTCGCCCGGCCGTCGAAGCGCTCCGGCGCCTGGATGACCTCGCTGCGCGACCAGCAGAAGCTCGACGGCGATGTTGCGCCGCTGGTTCTCAATATCTGCAATTTTGCCAAGGGCGCCGGCGGCGAGCCTTCGCTGCTGTCGCCCGACGATGCCCGCACCCTGTTCCACGAGTTCGGCCACGGCCTGCACGGCATGCTCTCCAACGTGACCTATCCGTCGCTGTCGGGCACTTCCGTGTTCACCGATTTCGTCGAGCTTCCGTCGCAGCTCTACGAGCACTGGCAGGAGCGGCCAGAGGTGCTGCAGAAGTTCGCCCGTCACTACCAGACCGGCGAGCCGCTGCCCGACGAGCTGCTGCAACGGTTCCTTGCCGCGCGAAAATTCAACCAGGGCTTTGCCACGGTCGAGTTCGTCTCCTCCGCGCTGGTCGACCTCGAATTCCACACCCAGCCGGCCGAAGCGGCCAGCGACGTGCGCGCCTTCGAGAGACGCGAGCTGGAGAAGATCGGCATGCCCGAGGAGATCGCGCTGCGCCACCGTCCGACCCAGTTCGGTCACATCTTCACCGGCGATCATTATGCCGCCGGCTATTACAGCTATATGTGGTCGGAGGTGATGGACGCCGACGCCTTCGGCGCGTTCGAGGAGGCCGGCGATATCTTCGATCCCGCCGTCGCCAAGCGCCTGCACGACGACATCTACGCCTCGGGCGGATCGGTGGATCCGGAAGCCGCCTACGAGGCCTTCCGCGGCCGTCCTCCGGAACCCGACGCGCTGCTCCGCCGGCGCGGCCTGCTCGACGCCGCGAAGGCCGCCTGATGGGCATGCGCGCCTTGTTCGGATTGCTGCTCGCCGCCGGCCTGTCGCTCTCGGCGGGCACGGCGCGTGCGCATCCGCATGTCTGGATCACTGCGACCAGCGAATTGCTCTACGCCGCCGACGGCTCGATCACCGGCGTTCGCCACGCCTGGACCTTCGACGACATGTTCTCGGCCTATGCGGTGCAGGGGCTCGAGAGCAAGACCAAGGGCGCCTATACGCGCGAGGAGCTCGGGCCGCTGGCGCAGACCAACGTGGAGTCGCTGAAGGAATACGCTTACTTCACCTTTGCGCGAGCCGACGGCAAGAAGGAGCGATTCCAGGAGCCGGTCGACTATTTCCTCGACTACAAGGATACGGTGCTGACCCTGCACTTCACGCTGCCGCTGAAGAACCCGGTCAAGTCCAAGCAGCTGGTGCTCGAAGTGTTCGACCGCTCCTTCTTCATCGACTTCCAGATGGCCAAGGAAAGCCCGGTGAAACTGGTCGGCGCGCCCGCCGGCTGCCAGATGAAGCTGGAGCGCCCGAGCGACGGCACCGCGAGCGCGCAGAAGCTCAACGAGCAGACCTTCATGAACGGCGAGAACTCGAATTTCGGCATGATGTTCGCCAACAAGATCACGGTGGATTGTCCTTGATCGGTCGTCTTCAGTCGCCGATTGCCCGCGGGCTTCTTGTCTGCGCCGCCGTTGTCCTCGTCGTGGGTGTGGCCGATGCCGCGCTTCACGATGTCTTCGCGCAAAACCCCTTTGGCGCGCCGCGGCCGGCGCAGGCGGCCCAGCCCGAGACCGGCGGCCTCATCGGCTGGCTATTGGCCAAACAGTCGGAATTCTATCGGCAGATGTCGGCGACCATCCGCGCCGCCAAGTCCGACGGCTCGGCGGTGTGGACACTGCTCTTCATCTCGTTTGCCTACGGCATCTTCCACGCCGCCGGCCCCGGCCATGGCAAGGCAGTGATCGCCTCCTATCTCGTCGCCAACCACGAGACCGCGCGGCGCGGCATCGCGCTGTCGTTCGCCTCGGCGCTGATGCAGTCGCTGGTCGCGATCCTCATCGTCGGCATCTCGGCCTGGGTGCTGAACGCGACCGCCAAGACCATGTGCAAGGCGGAAGGGGCGATCGAGATCGCGAGTTACGCCCTGATCGCGTTGTTCGGGCTGCGTCTCGTCTGGGTCAAGGGCCGCATTTTCATCCGGGCGCTGCAGGCGGCCCAGCCGCTGCCGGCGATCGCCGGCGTGCCGCACGATCATGATCACGGTCATCACCATCATCATGATGCCCACGATCATCACGATCACGGACATGATCACCATCACCACGATCATGGTCATGCGCACGCCCCGGCCCACCACGGGCATGACCACGTTCATGACGAACATTGCGGCCATTCCCACGGCCCCACGCCGAGCGAGCTCGCCGGCCCCGGTGGCTGGCGGCGCGGCTTTGCGGCGATCCTGACCGTCGGCATCCGCCCCTGCTCGGGCGCGATCCTGGTGCTGGTGTTCGCGCTCGCCCAGGGCCTGTTCTGGGCCGGCATCGCAGCGACCTTCCTGATGGGATTGGGCACCGCGATCACGGTTGCGGCCATCGCGGTCGTCGCCGTCTCCGCCAAGGACATCGCCGCCCGCCTCAGTGCCGGGCGCGACGGCGGCGGCGCGCTGTTCATGCGCGGCATCGAATTCGCCGCCGCCGGCGTCGTGCTGCTGTTTGGCGCTGGCCTCTTGTTCGGCTACATCGCGGCCGAGCGGACGACGTGTTTCTAGGCCGAGTTTCTCGTGCCCCGGACGCAGCGCAGCGTCCCTTTGACGGTGCGCTGCAGAGCCGGGACCCATCTCTCGGTACGCTGCATCGCGTCCGGGACACAGGGTGCACCTCACACCGGCAGAAACCGCTTCAGCGCCGGCATGAAGAAGATCCCGAGATTGATCGCAAAGCCGATGCTCCAGAGGATCGAGCGCAGCGTCGGGCGGTTGCCGAGATAGGTCAGCACATAAGCGAGGCGGACGATGAGGAAGAGGGCCGCGAGCTCGTCGATCAGCCGCTGCGGCGAATCCCTGAATTCGGCGAGGAGCACCGCGAAGGCGAAAAACGGGAAGGTCTCGATGCCGTTCTGGTGCGCGCCGAGCGCGCGCTGCGAGAGCGCGTCCTCGTAGAAGGCGGGGTCGCGCGGCCGGGAATTGTCGAAGCGGCGAAACCTGATCCATTTGATCGAGCCGATCGTCAACAGATAGAGCAGCAGCGCTCCAAAGACGCACCATTCCGCGAGTGTCATCTTTGCCTCCCCCGCCTGGGTGCGACCCTAGCGAAACCCGCCTCATCTTGACAAGTTCGGACCAACGCGCGACCCACAGGGCCATGACCAGTGTCGTCCCCATCGAGGCCGCGAGACCGGCCGCCCAATCCGCCCTGCCGCGCGCTGGCGTGCTCCTGATCAATCTCGGAACGCCCGACACGGCCGATGCGCCGGGCGTGCGGGTGTATCTGAAGGAGTTCCTCTCGGACGCCCGCGTCATCGAGGATCAGGGCCTGGTCTGGAAGTTCGTGTTGAACGGGATCATTCTGCGCAGCCGCCCCCGTACCAAGGCGCTCGACTACCAGAAGATCTGGAACACCGAGCAGAACGAGTCGCCGCTGAAGACCATCACGCGGTCGCAGAGCGACAAGCTGGCCGCCGCCCTGTCGGACCGGACCCACGTCGTGGTGGACTGGGCGATGCGCTACGGCAATCCCTCGATCAAGTCGGGCATCGACGCACTGATCGCGAAAGGCTGCGAGCGCATCCTGGCGGTCCCGCTCTATCCGCAATATTCCGCCTCGACCTCGGCGACCGTCTGCGACGAAGTGTTCCGCGTGCTCGCCCGTTTGCGTAACCAGCCGACGCTGCGGGTAACACCGCCTTATTACGAGGACGCGGCCTATATCGAGGCGCTTGCCGTCTCGATCGAGACGCATCTGGCAACGCTGTCCTTCAAGCCGGAGCTGATCGTGGCGTCGTTCCACGGCATGCCGAAATCCTATGTCGACAAGGGCGATCCCTATCAGCAGCACTGCATCGCCACCACCGAGGCGCTGCGTCGCCGGCTCGGCATGGACGAGACGAAGCTGCTGCTGACCTTCCAGTCGCGCTTCGGCAATGCCGAGTGGCTCCAGCCCTACACCGACAAGACCATGGAGCGGCTCGCGAAGGAAGGCGTGCGCCGCCTCGCGGTGGTGACGCCGGGCTTTTCCGCGGACTGCCTGGAGACGCTGGAGGAGATCGCGCAGGAGAACGCCGAGATTTTCAAGCACAATGGCGGCGAGCAGTTTTCCGCGATCCCCTGCCTCAACGACAGTGACCCGGGCATGGACGTGATCCGCACCCTGGTGCTGCGCGAGCTTCAGGGCTGGATCTGATGGGCGTCCCATGAACCGCCGTGAGTGTCTGGCGTTTCTTGGGATGATCGCGGCGCTGCCGGTCCCGGTCCTGGCGCAACAGCCGAACGCGGCACGTCGGCTTGGCGTGCTCTCGGTCACGGCTGCCGATGATGCGATCGGCCAGACCCGCAGCATGGTCCTGGTCAAGGCGCTCGCCGGACATGGCCTGAAAGAGCGCGACAACCTCAAGATCGACTGGCGCAGCGGTGGCGGCGACCGCGCCCGCATCGCGCAGCTTGCCGACGAGCTGATCGCGCTCAGGCCCGACGTCCTGCTCGCGGTCGGCACGCCCTCGGTCGAGGAGCTGCGCCAGCGCACCACGACGATCCCGATCGTGTTCGCCGTCGTCACCGATCCCGTCAGCCAGGGCTTTGTCGAAAACCTCGCGCATCCCGGCGGCAACGTCACCGGCTTCACCGATTACGACGGCCCGCTGGCCGGCAAATGGCTGGAGATGCTGACGCAGGTCACGCCAAAGGTGTCCCGCGTTGTCGTCGTCTACAATCCCGCCACCGCGCCGTTCGCGCCGCTGATGCTGCGGACGATCGAGGACGCGGCACGGACCCTTCAGGTGGCGGTCGAGCCCGCGCCGGTGCATGACGCGGCCTCGATCGCGGCGCTGGGCTTGCGGAAAGACGGTGGGTTGCTGGTGTTGCCGGACTTCTTCACCATGGCCAACCGCGGCGGTCTTCTGGCGGCGATCGCGCAGGCGCGCGTGCCCGCGGTGTTCTGGAGCCGCACCTTCGTCGAGGAGGGCGGGCTGATGTCCTACAGCACCGACAGCGCCGAGCAGCTCCGCCGCGCCGCGGACTATATCGACCGCATTCTGAAGGGCGCGCGGCCAGCCGACCTGCCAGTGCAGAACCCCACCAAATTCGAGCTCGCGGTCAACCTCAAGGCCGCCAGGGAGTGTGGCGTCACACTTCACCCGGGCCTCATTGCCCTAGCGAATGACGTGATCGAATGAAGTCGTCCAATGCGCGCCTTCGGATTCGTTAATTTTTGCCGCTGGGTTTCCGCTGCACGCTTTCAAGGGCCCGCTACAAATACATATCTTGATCCTTCCCCGTTTGGATGTCTTGTGCAGAATTGGATCGATACCGACGTGAATTGCGACCGCTGAACCGGTAGGGTTGCGCTCCCGACCAATGACAGCGCGGGAAAGGGCTTTTCTGCCTTGGAGGAAATATGAGCGGTTTCGACATTTTCGCGATTGTTCTGGTTTTGCTCGTCATCGTCACGCTGGTCGCCGGCGTCAAGACGGTGCCGCAGGGCTATGACTGGACCATCGAGCGGTTCGGCAAATACACCCAGACGCTGAGCCCCGGGCTCAATCTGATCGTGCCCTATTTCGATCGCGTCGGGCGCAAGATCAACATGATGGAGCAGGTGATCGACATCCCCGAGCAGGAGGTGATCACCAAGGACAACGCCACCGTGACGGTCGACGGCGTTGCCTTCTACCAGGTGTTCGACGCCGCCAAGGCGAGCTACGAGGTCTCCAACCTGACCCAGGCGATCACGGTCCTGACCATGACCAACATCCGCTCGGTGATGGGTGCGATGGATCTCGACCAGGTGCTGTCGCATCGCGACGAGATCAACGAGCGCCTGCTCCGTGTCGTCGATGCCGCGGTCTCGCCGTGGGGCCTGAAGGTCAACCGCATCGAGATCAAGGACATCGTGCCGCCCGCCGATCTGGTCGAGGCCATGGGCCGGCAGATGAAGGCCGAACGCGTCAAGCGCGCCGACATTCTCGCCGCCGAAGGCCAGCGCCAGTCGGAAATCCTGCGCGCCGAGGGCGCCAAGCAGGGGCAGATCCTCCAGGCCGAGGGCCGCAAGGAAGCCGCGTTCCGCGATGCCGAAGCGCGCGAGCGGTCCGCCGAGGCCGAGGCCAAGGCGACGCAGATGGTCAGCGATGCGATTTCCAAGGGGGACGTCGCCGCGTTGAACTACTTCATCGCCGACAAATATATCAAGGCGTTCGGCCAGTTCGCGGACGCGCCGAACCAGAAGATCATCATGCTGCCGATGGAAGCAACCTCCATGCTGGGCTCGCTCGCCGGCATCGGCGAGATCGCGAAAGCAACGTTCGGCGAAAGCGCGGCGTCCGCCGCTGCCGCCGCCCGCCGTGGTGGCTCGGTGCCGACGACCGGCAGCACGCCGCCGACGGTGCCGCCGCGGCAGGGATAGTCCCCGGCGCATGTCCCTTCAGGCAGGGGCATGCACCATGATGGAAGGTCGTATCATGACCGACATGTTCGTATCGCTCGGCACCTGGAACTGGCTGATCTTCGGCTTCATCCTGATGGCGCTGGAGGTGCTGGCGCCGGGCATATTCCTGTTCTGGCTCGGGCTCGCCGCGCTGCTCGTCGGCCTGATTTCGTTCACCGTCGTCCTATCGTGGCAGATCCAGCTCGTGATGTTCGCGGTGTTCGCCGCAGCCGCCGTGCCGATATGGCGCCGCCTTGCGCGGCCGAAGCCGGATGCAAGCGCCAGTCCGTTCCTCAACAAGCGTACCGAGGCACTGCTCGGCCGCGAGTTCACGCTGGAGAAGCCGATTATCGACGGCAGCGGCACCGTGCGCATCGGTGACACGGTGTGGCGCGTCGCAGGTCCGGATACGCCGGCGGGGACGCGGGTGAAGGTGGTGCAGGTGGACGGTGCGAACCTGACAGTGGCCGCGGCGTGAGGATTCTTCGCCTCTCCCCGCTTGCGGGGAGAGGCGGGATTGCATCGCAGATTCAATCCGGGTGAGCGGACTCTCCGCGAGTCCGTCTCTCACCGTTTGCGCGGAGGCTCCCCCTCACCCCGACCCTCTCCCCGCAAGCGGGGAGAAGGGGAAGAGTCCTTCCACCTCTCCGCAAACCGGTGCAGCGGCATGAACGTCTCGCACAATTCCCGCCCGAGCGGCGTCAGCCCATAACCTCCGCCTTCGCCAAGCTCCACGAACCCCGCCTCGCGCAACTCCGTCAGGCGCGCTTGCAGCACTGTCGGCGAGGCGTCGTCGCAGGCGGTGCGCAGGGCGCGGGAGGTGAGGGGCTCGCCGCGCAACTCCCACAATATTCGCAGGCTCCAGCGCCGTCCGAGCAGGTCCAGCAGCGCCATGACCGGCCGGCCGGTGCGCGAGCCGCGGACGCTTCGTGATGCCGCCTGTTTTGCCATCGCCACCCTCTTGCGACATGCTACAGATAGTGTAGCATGTTGCTACAATAGATGTAGCAAAGGAAACGGCCGGTGTCCCAGTCCACGCCGCGCATTGCCCCGCTCACCCCGCCTTATCCCCCGGAGATCCAGGCGCAGTTCGATCGCATCATGCGCGGCGCGCCGCCGCTGATCCTGTTCCGGGTGATGGCGGGCCACAGCCGCGCCTGGGACAAATTTCGCGCCGGCGGCCTGCTCGACCCCGGCCCGCTCTCGCTGCGCCAGCGCGAGATCGTCATCGACCGCACCTGTGCGCTGAACAGATGCGAGTATGAATGGGGCGTGCATGTCGCGGTTTTCGCCGGGCCGGCGAAGCTCGCCGAAGACGAGGTGCGTGCCACAGTGCAGGGCGATGCGACGTCACCGTGCTGGTCGCCGGCCGAACAGGCGCTGATCGCAGCGGTCGACGCGCTGCATCACCGCGCGACGTTCAGCGATCAAGAGTTTGCCGAGCTGTCGGCGCATTACGACGAGGCGCAGATTCTGGAAATCATGCTGCTGTGCGGCTTCTACCGCACGGTATCGTATCTGGCGAACGGGCTGCGGTTGCCGCTGGAGGAGAACGCGGCGCGGTTTCCGGTGTAGCTGTCATTCCGGGGCGCGCGAAGCGTGAACCCGGAATCCATTGGGCAGCGAGCTCGGAGATGAATGGATTCCGGGCTCGCGCCGAATGGCGCGCCCCGGAATGACGGTGCGGAGAGAAAGCGCGTGCCCTAGGCCACGCCCGCCCGCAGCAGATCGTGCAGGTGCACGATGCCCACCACCTTGCCGGCCTCGGTCACCACCAGCGTGGTGATCTTGCGCGTGTTCAGCACCTCGATCATCTCGGTCGCGAGCATCGAGGGCGGCACCGTTTTCGGCTGCTTCGTCATGATCTCGTCGACCGACGCCGTCAGCAGGTCGGGGCGCATGTGGCGGCGCAGATCGCCGTCGGTGATGATGCCCGCGACCTCGTTTGCTTCGTTGACGATGCAGACGCAGCCGAGGCCCTTGGCCGACATCTCGACCACGGCCTCCGACATCTTGGTGCCCAGGGGCTTGACCGGGATCTCGGCGCCCGTGCGCATGTAGTCGCGGACGAATTTCAGCATCGCGCCCAGCTTGCCGCCGGGGTGGAAATGCGCGAATTCCAGCGCGGTGAAGCCGCGGCCTTCGAGCAGCGCGATCGCGAGGGCATCGCCGATCGCGGCCTGCATCAGGGTCGAGGTTGTCGGCGCCAGATTGTGCGGGCAGGCCTCGCGCGCCTTCGGCAGCTCGATCACGAGGTCGGCGGCCTGGCCCAGCGAGGAGGCCGCGTTCGACGTCACCGCGATCATGGGAATGGCGAAGCGCGCCGAGTAGTTCACGAGGTTCTTCATCTCCGGCTGTTCGCCGGACCAGGACAGCGCCATGATGACGTCGTCGGTGGTGATCATGCCGAGGTCGCCGTGGCCGGCCTCGGCGGCATGCACGAAGAAGGCCGGCGTGCCGGTCGAGGCCAGCGTCGCGGCGATCTTGCGCCCCATATGGCCTGACTTGCCGAGCCCGGTGACGATGACGCGGCCCTTGGCGTTGCGGATCAGGTCGACTGCTTTCGCGAATGTCGCGCCGAGCGGGCCGCGCAGGGCGGCTGCGAGCGCGTTGATGCCGCCGCTCTCCGTCTCCAGCGTGCGGAGCGCGGATTCGACGCTGTCGGGGATGGGGCCGGATGATGTGGTCATCAGCGGTTTCGAACTCGGCATGTACTGGTCCAGGGAGAAGGGGGCATTCGCACGGTCGGCGCCTCATTAGCACGCCGCGGCGGGGGAGGCGACGAGCGCGCCTAAGCCCTCAACCGGTCATTAACCATAATTGTTTTAACTCCATTAACGATGGTTCCCGCCAGCCGGCGGAGACCACCGTGAAAGTGTTTGATTTCGTTGGAGTTGTTCCATCGTGGGGTCGTCTCCAGGCACCGGCCGGAGCAAACGCGCGCAGTTCCTGCGCGCGGCTTTGCCGTGCCTTGTGCCGGGTCTTGCGCTGACGACCCTCACAAGCGTGCCCGCGGCCGCCCAGAGCCTCACGCCCGATCTGTTCAATCCCAACCGCGGCGGCTTCGCCGCGCCCGAGACGCTGCCGACGCGGCGCACGGCGGGCGTGCCGCAGGCGCCGTCGGATGCATTGCCGGCGTTGCCCGATCCCAGTGCTGATCCGCGCAAACGCCAGCAGGCGCCCGCGACCTCGCGCGTCGGTCAGGTCCCGACTTATGGCCTATCTGCCGCCACCGGCGCGAGCAGCTCCGGCTATGATTCGCTCAACCGAAAGAGACAGCAACCCAAGCTCTATCCGGGCCAGCCGAAGCCGAAGCGCGCGGCCGGTCCCGGCTCGCCGGCGCCGACCACGGTGCCGCCGCCATCGACGCTCGGCCTGCCCAGAATCGCGCCGCCGCCATCCGCCTCCGCCAACAAGGCGCCGGTGCCGGCGGCGATGGCGGGCACCGTGCCCGGCCAGCCGCTGCGCCGTCGCCTCAAGGCGGATGACGATGCGTTTGGGGCCGTCGGCGACTACGCCGGCAGTTTTCTGATCAAGGGCGGGCTTGAGCTCTCCACCGGCTACGACACCAATCCTGCGCGTCTCAACAAGCCGGTGGGATCGCCGGTCTACGTCGTCGCACCCGATCTGCTGGTGATGTCCGACTGGGAGCGCCACGCGCTGGTCGCCGATCTGCGCGGCTCGTTCTCCGGCTACACCAACAACATGCCGGCGACGATCGACGGCTTTGCCTCGCCTTCGCCGGTCGAGATCAATCGTCCCGACTTCACTGGCCATGTCGACGGCCGCCTCGACGTCGACCGCGACCTCAAGCTGACCTCGCAGCTGCGCCTGCGGCTCGCCACCGACAATCCCGGCAGCCCGAACGTGCAGGCGGGCCTGCAGAAATATCCGGTTTACGCCGCCTACGGCACCACGGTCGGCTTCGACCAGACCTTCAATCGTTTCCAGGTCGCCGCGGGCGCCACCGTCGATCGCACCGCCTACACGGACTCCAAGCTCACCGACGGCTCGACATTCACCAACAACGATCGCGACTTCAACCAGTATGGCGGCATCGGGCGCTTCTCCTACGACCTCAAGCCCGGCCTGAAGCCGTTCGTCGAGATCCAGGGCGACACCCGAATCCACGACCAGGCCGCCGACCGCAACGGCTACTTCCGCGATTCCAACGGCGGTTATGCCAAGGTCGGCTCGTCCTTCGAATTCTCGCGCATCCTCACCGGCGAAATCTCGGTCGGCTATTCCGCGCGCAACTATACCGACCCGCGCCTCAGCCAGCTTGCTGGCTTCCTCACCTCGGGCTCGCTGATCTGGAATGCGAGCGGCCTCACCACGGTGAAATTCTTCACGGACACGCAGATCGCGGAGACCACCATCCCCGGCTCCTCGGGCGTCCTGGTGCGCACCTATTCGGCCGAAGTCGATCACGACTTCCGCCGCTGGCTGACGGCCGTCGGCAAATTCACCTACGGCACGCTCGACTACCAGGGCCAGAACCGCAACGACAAGACCTACTCGCTCGAAGGCAATCTGATCTACAAGCTCAACCGCAACATCTGGGTCAAGGGCACGCTGCGTCACGACATCCTGGATTCGAACCAGGCGGGCTCGAGCTCGCAGGGGACGGTGGTGATGGTCGGGGTGAGGCTGCAGAATTAGTGCGCCTGTCGGCACACGTCGGAGTGAGATGCCGCGCGGGGGCGAGGCTCTCTCCGCTCGTCATTCCGGGGCGCGCGAAGCGCGAGCCCGGAATCCATTTATCCACTAAGCTTGCGGCCTGATGGATTCCGGGCTCGCGCCAAGTGGCGCGCCCCGGAATGACAGCTCAGCGCGGCAGATCCGTCTTCCCCATCAGGAACGTATCAATCGACCTTGCGCACAGCCGCCCTTCGCGGATCGCCCACACCACTAGCGACTGCCCACGCCGCATGTCGCCGGCGGTGAACACGTTCGGGCGGGAGGTCTGGTAGTCCAGCGTGTTGGCCTTGACGTTGCCGCGGGGGTCGAGCTCGACCGAGAGCAGCTTCAAGAGACCCTCGTGCACCGGATGCACGAAGCCCATCGCGAGCAGGACGAGCTCGGCGTCGAGTTCGAACTCGGTGCCGGCAATCGGCTTGAACTTGTCGTCGACGTGGACGCAGTGCAGCTTCTTGACCTGGCCGTTCTCGCCGGAGAACTTCTGGGTCAGCACGGCGTATTCGCGCACCGCGCCTTCGGCCTGGCTGGAGGACGTCCGCATCTTGAGCGGCCAGTTCGGCCAGGTGAGGCCCTTGTTCTCGCGCTCGGGAGGAGCGGGCATGATCTCGAGCTGGGTCACCGACAGCGCGCCCTGGCGCAGCGAGGTGCCGATGCAGTCCGATCCCGTGTCGCCGCCGCCGATGACGACGACGTGCTTGCCGCCGGCCAGGATCTCCTGGACGCCGTTCAGCGGCTCCTCAGAGACGCGGCGGTTCTGCTGCGGCAGGAAATCCATGGCGTAGTGGATGCCTGACAGCTCCCGGCCGGGGATCGGCAGGTCGCGCGGTGCTTCCGCGCCGCCGGTCAGCGCCACCGCGTCATACTCGTTGAGCATCTCGCGCGGATCGACATTGCCGTCGGCGCCGACATGGCTGTTGTAGTGGAAGGTGACGCCTTCGCCTTCCATCTGCTTGACGCGGCGGTCGATGACCCCCTTCTCCATCTTGAAGTCGGGGATGCCGTAACGCAGCAGGCCACCGGCCTTGGCGTGCTTCTCGAACAGATGCACGTCGTGACCGGCGCGCGCGAGCTGTTGCGCGCAGGCCATACCGGCCGGGCCCGAGCCGATCACGGCGACCTTCTTGCCGGTCTTGACGGACGCGACCTCAGGCTTGAGCCAGCCATTGTCCCAGGCGCGGTCGACGATCGCGCATTCGATGGTCTTGATGGTCACCGGATTGTCGTCGATGTTGAGCGTGCAGGAGGCCTCGCACGGCGCCGGGCAGATGCGGCCGGTGAACTCCGGGAAATTGTTGGTCGAGTGCAGATTGCGCGAGGCTTCTTCCCAATTGCCCTGGTAGACGAGGTCGTTCCAGTCGGGGATCTGGTTGTTGACCGGGCAGCCGGGCGTGCCGGGCGCGACCGAGCCGGTGCCGTGGCAATAGGGAATGCCGCAGTTCATGCAGCGCGCGGCCTGGTCGCGCGTTTCCTTCTCGGTCAAGGGAAGGACGAACTCGTTGTAATGCTTCACGCGCTCGGCGACCGGGGTGTACTTGCGGTCATGCCGTTCGATTTCGAGAAAACCCGTGATCTTGCCCATTAAACCCGAAGTCCCTGCCGCTTAGTCGTTTGTTCTCTCACTCCTCATCCTGAGGAGCGGCGCGCTCTTCGCGCCGCGTCTCGAAGGATAGAGGCCCGGATGATGGTCTCATGGTCCGAGGCGGCGCTTTCCGCGCCTCCTCAGCTTTCTCTTACGCCCCGATCGCGATTTTCGGCTCGGCGTCCGCGTTGGCGGCCATTTCGCGCAGTGCGCGCCGGTACTCGACCGGCATCACCTTGCGGAATTTCGGCAGCCATTCCTTCCAATTGGCAAGGATGTCGGCGGCGCGCTTGGAGCCGGTCGCTTTCGCGTGGCGCGTGATCAGGACGTGCAGGCGCTCGACGTCGGAGTCGAGCAAATTCTTGAACACGTCGACCCGGCCATGCGCCTCGAGGTCACCGGAGTGATTGTAGGTGCCGGCGTTGATCAGCTCTTCCGACAGCACCGGCTCGAGCTCGACCATCGCCAGGTTGCAGAGCTTGTCGAAGTCGCCGGTCTCGTCGAGGACATAGGCGATGCCGCCCGACATGCCGGCCGCGAAGTTTCGCCCGGTCTTGCCGAGCACGACCACGATGCCGCCGGTCATGTATTCGCAGCAATGATCGCCCGCGCCCTCGACCACCGCAACGGCGCCCGAATTGCGCACGGCGAAGCGCTCGCCGGCGATGCCGCGGAAGTAGCACTCGCCCTGGATCGCGCCGTACATCACGGTGTTGCCGACGATGATGCTCTCTTCCGGCACGATGCCGCTGTTGGCCGGCGGCTTGACGATGATCTTGCCGCCCGAGAGGCCCTTGCCGACATAGTCGTTGGCTTCACCCTCGAGCTCGAAGGTGACGCCCTGCGCCAGCCACGCGCCGAAGGCCTGACCCGCGGTGCCCTTGAGGCCGACATGGATCGTGTCGTGCGGCAGGCCGGCATGGCCGTAGATCTTGGCGACCGCACCCGACAGCATCGCACCGGCGGAACGGTTGGTGCTATTGATCGTGGCCTCGATCTTCACCGGCGCGCCGCGGTCGAGCGCAGGCTTTGCCTTCTCGATCAGCGTGCGGTCGAGCACCGCTTCCAGATGATGGTTCTGGCGCTCGGAGTGATAGATCTTCTGGCCCTTCTCTTCCTTCTGCTTGACGAACAGCTTGGAGAAGTCGAGGCCCTTGGCCTTCCAGTGCGCGACCAGCTTGGTCTGGTCGAGCAGCTGAACCTGGCCGACCATCTCGTTGAAGGTGCGGAAGCCGAGCGAAGCCATGATCTCGCGGACTTCCTCGGCGACGAAGAAGAAGTAGTTGATCACGTGCTCGGGCTGGCCGGTGAAGCGCTTGCGCAGGACGGGGTCCTGGGTCGCGACGCCGACCGGGCAGGTGTTGAGATGACACTTGCGCATCATGATGCAGCCGGCCGCAATCAGCGGCGCGGTGGCGAAGCCGAACTCGTCGGCGCCCAGCAGTGCGCCGATCACGACGTCACGGCCCGTGCGGAAGCCGCCGTCGACCTGGACCACGATGCGGCTGCGCAGCCGCTCGCGCACCAGCGTCTGGTGGGTTTCGGCAAGGCCGATCTCCCACGGCGAGCCGGCATGCTTGATCGAGGTCAGCGGCGAAGCGCCGGTGCCGCCTTCGAAGCCCGCGATGGTGACATGGTCGGCGCGCGCCTTGGCGACGCCCGCGGCGACCGTGCCGACGCCGATCTCGGAGACGAGCTTGACCGAGACGTCACCCGTCGGGTTGACGTTCTTGAGGTCGTAGATGAGCTGCGCCAGATCCTCGATCGAGTAGATGTCGTGGTGCGGCGGCGGCGAGATCAGGCCGACGCCCGGCGTCGAGTGCCGGACCTTGGCGATGGTCGCGTCGACCTTGTGGCCGGGCAGCTGACCGCCTTCGCCGGGCTTGGCGCCCTGCGCCATCTTGATCTGCATCATGTCGGAGTTGACGAGATACTCCGTGGTGACGCCGAAGCGGCCCGAGGCGACCTGCTTGATCGCCGAGCGCATGGAATCGCCGTTCGGCATTGGCTTGAAGCGGTCGGCTTCCTCGCCGCCTTCGCCGGTGTTCGACTTGCCGCCGATCCGGTTCATGGCGATCGCGAGCGTGGTGTGGGCCTCGCGCGAGATCGAGCCGAAGCTCATCGCGCCGGTGGCGAAGCGCCGGACGATGTCCTTGGCGGGCTCGACCTGGTCGAGCGGGATCGGCTTGCGCTTTTCTTCGTCCGCGTTCTTGATCCGGAACAGGCCGCGCAGCGTCAGCAGACGCTCCGACTGCTCGTTGAGGATCTTTGCGAAGGCGCGATAGCGCTCCTGCGAATTGCCGCGCGCGGCGTGCTGCAGCAGCGACACCGATTCGGCGGTCCAGGCATGGTCCTCGCCGCGGCTGCGATAGGCGTATTCGCCGCCGACATCGAGCGCGCCCTTGTAGACCAGCGCCTCGCCGAACGCGTCGGCATGACGGCGCACCGCCTCTTCGGCGATCTCGCCAAGGCCGACGCCCTCGACACGGGTATGCGTGCCCGCGAAGAACTTTGCGACGAAGTCGGCCTTGAGGCCGACGGCGTCGAAGATCTGCGCGCCGCAATAGGACTGGTAGGTCGAGATGCCCATCTTGGACATCACCTTCAAAAGGCCCTTGCCGATCGACTTGATGTAGCGCTTGACGATCTCGTAGTCGTCGAGCGAGCCGGGCAGGCGGTCCTTCATCGCGATGATGGTTTCGAACGCCAGGTAAGGATTGATCGCTTCGGCGCCGTAGCCGGCAAGGCAGGCGAAGTGATGCACTTCGCGCGGCTCGCCGGACTCGACGACGAGACCGACCGAGGTGCGCAGGCCGGTGCGGATAAGATGATGATGCACGGCGGCGCAGGCCAGCAGCGACGGGATCGGAACCCGGTCGGTGCCGACCATGCGGTCGGACAGGATGATGATGTTGACGCCTTCGCGCACCGCGCTTTCGGCGCGCGCGCAGAGCTCGTCGAGCACCTGGTCCATGCCTGCCGCGCCGAGACCGGCGTGGAAGGTGGTGTCGAGCGTGCGCGACTTGAAGTGCGACTCGGCAACATCCGAGATCGAGCGGATCTTTTCGAGATCCGCGTCGGTCAGGATCGGCTGGCGCGCTTCAAGGCGCTTGGTGGTGGCAAGCCCCTGCAGATCGAACAGGTTCGGCCGCGGTCCGATGATGGAGACCAGGCTCATCACCAGCTCCTCGCGGATCGGGTCGATCGGCGGGTTGGTGACCTGCGCAAAGTTCTGCTTGAAGTAGGTGAACAGCGGCTTGGCCTTGTCCGACAGCGCCGAGATCGGCGTGTCGTTGCCCATCGAGCCCGCGGCTTCCTCGCCCGTGGCCGCCATCGGCGTCATCAGGATGGCGATGTCTTCCTGGCTGTAGCCGAACGCCTGCTGGCGATCGAGCAGCGACAAATTGGAGCGCACGCCGGTGGTCGGCACCTTCGGCAGCTCTTCCAGCACGATCTGGGTCCGTTCCAGCCACTCCTTGTAGGGATGGCTCTTGGCGAGCTCGGCCTTGATCTCGTCGTCGGGAATAAGACGGCCCTGCTCGAGGTCGACCAGCAGCATCTTCCCGGGCTGCAGCCGCCACTTGGTGATGATCTGATCTTCGGGGATCGTCAGCACGCCCATCTCGGACGCCATCACGATGCGGTCGTCCTTGGTCACGAGATAGCGCGCGGGCCGCAGGCCGTTGCGGTCGAGCGTGGCGCCGATCTGGCGGCCGTCGGTGAAGGCGATCGCGGCGGGACCGTCCCACGGCTCCATCAGCGCTGCGTGATATTCGTAGAAGGCGCGGCGCTTCTCATCCATCAGGGGATTGCCGGCCCACGCCTCCGGAATCATCATCATGACGGCGTGCGGCAGCGAGTAGCCGCCCTGCACCAGGAATTCGAGCGCGTTGTCGAAGCAGGCGGTGTCCGACTGGCCTTCGTAGGAGATCGGCCAGAGCCGGTTGATGTCCTTGCCGTAGAGCTCGGAGCTCACCGAGGCCTGGCGCGCCGCCATCCAGTTGGTGTTGCCGCGCAGCGTGTTGATCTCGCCGTTATGCGCGATCATGCGATAGGGATGCGCCAGCGACCAGGCCGGGAAGGTGTTGGTCGAGAAGCGCTGATGCACCAGGGCGAGCGCGCTCTCGAAATCCTTCTCGTGCAGGTCGGGATAGTACTTGCCGAGCTGGTCGGCGAGAAACATGCCCTTGTAGATCACGGTGCGGCAGGACATCGAGCAGGGGTAATAGCCTGCAAGTCCGCGGTCGCGGCGCTGGTAGATCGCCTGTGAGATCGACTTGCGCAGGATGTAGAGCCGGCGCTCGAACTCGTCCTCGGTCTTGGCGGTGCCATTGCGGCCGATGAACACCTGCATGCAGGCCGGCTCGGTCGGCTTCACGGTGACGCCGAGCGAGGAATTGTCGGTCGGCACCTCGCGCCAACCAAGCAGGGTCAGGCCCTCTTCCTTGATCTGGTCGGCGATGATGCTCTTGATGACGTTGCGCCATGCGGTGTCGCGCGGCATGAACAGCGCGCCGATGGCGTATTCGCCGGGCGCCGGCAGCGCGAAGCCGAGCTCCCCGGCCTTGCGGCTGAAGAAGGCGTGCGGGATCTGCACCAGAATGCCGGCGCCGTCACCGGCGCGCGGGTCGGCGCCGACGGCACCGCGATGCTCGAGATTGCACAGGATGCTCAGCGCGTCCGCGACGATCTCGTGCGACTTCTTGCCCTTGATATTGGCGATGAAGCCGACGCCGCAGGAATCCTTTTCCAGGCTCGGATCGTAGAGGCCAACGGCTGGCGGGCGCGAATTGTGTTCCTGAATCGGATCGGTCGTTTTCGAGGCGACCGTCGCCGACAGTTCTTCTGCCACGATGTTTGCGCTCTCGAATTGCGACCCGTTCATTGTTCCAATCCTCTCCATGCGGCAAGCTGCCTCACCGCCATCTTCGGCGCACCTTGGGCGTTCCGCGGCACCCGCCTCTGGGTCACCGCTCGTCCGCTGCGAGCCGCATTTTCTTAAATTCAGGCCTAGGCGTTCTTCGTCCCCGAGAACGGCTTTGCCTGTTGCCTTATGGTGCTCGAAAGCACCGACTTTCGTTGCAATCCCTATGCCGGAACCGCAAGCAAAATTGAGACAGTCTTCCTGTCCTAACCGTCACCTTGCCAAATTTTTGTCTATCACACAAGCGCGTGGAAGTCCCGATTCCCGATATGTCAATCAATCGCTTTCCGAAAGTTGCGCGGCCCCGGTTTTGAAGCAAACGCGCCCCGATCCGGCCCTGTGGGCGCCGAAATCCCAAATGAAGCTTCGGATCAGCCCTTCGAAAGGCGCGCCACGCCGCAAGAGGCGAAAGAGCGCGAGGCATTCGGGGGCCTGACAGGAGCGTGTCGACGATGAAGTTTTTCACAGGATGTGTGGCTGCTGCCACGCTGGCGCTCGCCATGAGCGCCGGGCATGGGCAGGTTCTGGCGCAAGTTCCCGCGAAAGGTATCGCAGGAGGGGCGGCTATCGTGGTGTCGGATTTCGACGGACCCTATGCGTCCCCCGAAGCCGCCCCGCCACTGCCGCCGCGTTACGGCCAAGGCTACGGTCCCGGCTATGGCTACGAAGAGCGCGGTCCGGCGTTGCTGCCGTCGACCGAGGTCTACGCGGTCTTGCGCGAAAACGGCTTCTCGCCGCTCGGCATCCCGCGCCTGCGCGGCAGCGTCTACACCATCGCGGTGATCGACCGTCGCGGCGACGACGGCCGGCTCGTGATCGATGCCCGCGACGGGCGGATCATCCGTTTCATGCCGGCCGCGGACGCCTACGGCATGGCGCCCGCCTATGACGAGCGCGCGGCCTCGCCTTACGGTCCGCAAAGCGCGCTGCCGCCGCCGACCGTGATCCGCAGCGGCCCGCCGCGGCCGCCGGCCTCGATCCCGCACGTGGCGAGCCGCACCGTGCCGCTGCCCAGGGCCGCCCCGCCGCGCAGCGAGACGCCGGTCGCCGCCGCCAAGCCGGCCGAGCCTGTGACGCAGCAGGCTCAAGCGCCGCAGGCACCGGCACCGCAGCAGACCGCTGCCGCGCAGGCCAAGCCGGCGGAAGCGGCACCGCAAGCCCCGGCTCCAACCGTCGGTCAGGCCAAGCCGTTGGCGACGATTTTGCCGACGCAGGAGATGCCGGCGGCACAGGGACTGGATTAGCACTGCGAGTTTGATGCGATAGCGCCAGCCACACCCACGCTGTCGTCCTGCGAACGCAGGGACCCATACCGCGTGATCTATCGGTGGGGATGAGGTGCGAGTCCCGAACGACCAATCTTCGCCAAACTGCTCCCTGTGGTTATGGGTCCCTGCGTTCGCAGGGACGACGGCTGAGCAAAACAAAAAAAGGCGCCTGAGCAATTCAGGCGCCTTCCGCATTTCAGCGATCGCTTCAGCTCCGCGGATATCCCGCGGCTTCCAGGATCAAATTGGCGACCTCCTTCGGATGCGACACCAGCGAGAGGTGGCCGGCATCGAGCTCGACCGTGGTGGCGTTCATGCGCTTGGCGAGGAAGCGTTCGAGATCCGGATTGATGGTGTAGTCGTTCTTCGACACCGCGTACCAGCTCGGCTTCGAATGCCACGCAGCTTCCGTGGTGCGGCCGGCGAAGATCGACGCGGCGGTCGGCCATTGCACGGCATAAAGCTCCCTGGCCTGCTCCGGCTTCACGCCATTGGCGAAATATTTCAGGAAGGCGTCTTCCGAAAGTTTTGTGTCGCCGTCGCGCTCGACGATGCCGGCGCGCACCGGGCCGGTCGGGAATTGCTTCGACAGCGCGACGAAATCCTCGTTCGCATCGGGCGCACGTGCGGCGACATAAACGAGGCCGGTGACCTTCGGATCGGTGCCGACCTGGCTGATCACCGTGCCGCCCCAGGAATGCGCGACCAGCACGGTCGGTCCGTCCTGCTCGGCCAGCGCGCGCCTGGTCGCCTCGACCGAGTCCGCAAGCGACGACAGCGGATTCTGCACGGCCGTGACATGCAGGCCCGCGGCCTGGAGGATCGGGATCACCTCCGACCAGCTCGAGCCGTCGGCCCAGGCGCCGTGCACCAGCACGACGTTCTTTGCTTTCACCGTCTGCGGTGTCTGCGCGTGAGCGAGGCTGAGGGGGGCCGCCAACAGGCTCGCGGCGACGAAAAGGCTGCGCCAAAGTGACATGATCGTGCTCCGTCTCGTTTTGTGTTCGATGTCCAAAGGACGGAGCGTGGGGCAGCGGCGTTACGCTCAGTCACCTACCTGTGAGCAGCGTCTTGGTCGGGCGTGTACGGGACGCGTGGGCGAGCTTGCAGTGGGGGTAACGTAGAACGACAGGCCCAACCTGTATTTCCATTTCAACCGAAAACTGCCGCTGGATTCTGCGGCACTGACAAACAGGCCGGTACGAAATATATCGACGCAGGAGTCGCTGCGGGGCTACTCGCGGCGTTTCGCGATACAACTGGACAAGTAAAAAAACGCCCCGGGGCACCGGGGCGTTTTCTCAAACCTGGAAGTGGCGTGCCGTGGTTAGGCGGCGACCGAGTTCTCGATCACCTGCGCCTTCGGTGCGCTGGTATTGATCGCGATCTGGCGCGGTTTCTTCGCCTCGGGAATCTCACGGACGAGGTCGACGTGAAGCAGCCCGTTTTCCAGCGAGGCGTCCTTCACCTGCACGAAGTCGGCGAGCTGGAAGGCGCGCTCGAATGCACGCGCGGCGATGCCGCGGTAGAGCACTTCGTTCTTGCTGTTCTCGCCTGCGACCTTCTCGCCCTTGATCGTCAGCGTATTTTCCTTCGCGACGATGGAGAGCTCATCCCTGGCGAAGCCCGAGACCGCAACGGTGATGCGGTAGGCATTCTCGCCGGTACGCTCGATGTTGTAGGGGGGATAACCGGGGCTGCCGTCCGAGCTGGCCTGGTCGAGCAGGCTAAAGAGGCGGTCGAAGCCGACGGTGGAACGGTAGAAGGGGGTGAGATCGTAGCTACGCATGGTCTAGTCCTCCATTGAGCGACTGTTGGGTAACCCGCCCGCCAATCGGGCCGGGCTTTAGTCTGTGTGCAGCCTGATGTTCCGGGTCCGAAACACTGGTAGCGGCCTGCACGAAGATGATATGGGTGGAACGAGACGGCGTTCAAGAGGGCGGCAATCAGCGCCTTTTCGGCGCTCCCGCCCCTTGATTTGCAGCACTTCGCGCCCAAGCACTTCCAATCATGACGCTGGTCTCGATCCCGTCCAATCCCGTCCCCGAAGACGTCGTCAGCGGTACCATCAAGACGCCCGATGGCGCCGAGCTGCGCTTTGCGCGCTGGGCGCCGCCGGCGAACCGCAAGGGCACCGTCTGCGTCTTCACCGGACGCAGCGAGCAGATCGAGAAATATTTCGAGACCGTGCGCGATTTGCGCGACCGCGGCTTTGCAGTGGCAATGATCGATTGGCGCGGGCAGGGCCATTCCTCGCGCCGCCTGCGCGACCCGCGCAAGGGCTATGTGCGCGACTTCTCCGATTTCGAGGTCGACGTGGAGGCGTTCGTGCAGCAGGTCGTGCTGCCGGATTGCCCGCCGCCGTTCTTCGCGCTGGCCCATTCCATGGGCGGCACGGTGATGCTGCGGGTGGCGCATGCGGGCAAGCGCTGGTTCGACCGCATGGTGTTGTCGGCGCCGATGATCGACCTGCCCGGCCGCACCACCTCGCTTCCGGTGCGTGCGCTGCTCAAGACCATGCGCCTGCTCGGGCAGGGGGGCCGTTATGTCCCCGGCGGCAGCGACCGTCTCACCGGGCTCGATCCCTTCATCAACAATCCCGTGACCAGCGATCCGGTACGCTATGCGCGCAATGCCGCGATCCTGGAGGAGGACCCGACGCTCGGGCTGGCATCACCGACCGTGGCCTGGGCCGATACCGCCTTCCGCGCCATGAACACCTTCAAGGGCAAGAACTACCCCTCGCAGATCCGCCAGCCGATCCTGATGCTGGCGGCCTCCAACGACGCGGTGGTCTCGACCGCGGCGATCGAGGAGTTCGCCTATCACTTGCGCGCCGGCTCCCACCTCGTGATCGCCGGCGCCAAGCACGAGATCCTCCAGGAGCAGGACCGCTACCGCTCCCAGTTCTGGGCCGCCTTCGACGCCTTCGTGCCGGGCACGCCGTTGTTCAAGTGAGGAAAGAGCGCGTCATCGCGCTACAAACTTGTCATGCCCGGGCTTGTCCCGGGCATCCACGGACTTCGGTTCGGCGAGACAAGAACGTGGGTGGCCGGGACAAGCCCGGCCATGACGAGACGAAGAACTCTGGTCGCGTTAAAGCGTCTTCAGATACTCGATCAGATCGTAGCGCTCGTTATCGTCCTTGAACATGCGGCCGATGACGCCATCGCGCTTCGGTTCGCCTTCCTTGCGCTCGAAGGAATGGCCGAGCACGCTGTTGCCCTGGATCGGGTCCTTCTCCGATCCCGCCGAGAACTGCGTTTCGCCCGTCTTGCATTTCTCATCCGCGGTCACCGCAAAGCCGACGGTCACGGGATCATAGTCGCGGCGGCCCATGCAGAATTTGGTCGGGCGCTCGTTCGCCGGCTTCAGCAACCAGAACAGCGAGGGCACCGAACCGTTGTGCAGGTAAGGTGCGGTAGCCCAGATGCCGTTCAATGGCCGCGCCCGATAGCGCGGGTCCGGCGCCGGATTGAGACAGTTCTTGCGGGCGAGATTCCACATTTTCGCCCGTTCGCCCTCCGGGACCTTCTCGTCGTCCATCCATTTGCGGGCGACGAGGTCGACCACCGTCATGAGGCCGAGCGCATAGACCATCTCATTGGGCGATTTGCTCGCGGTGGGGATGTCGCATTGCCACCATGTCTGGAGGTCGGCCGTATTCACCTTCAGGAAGCCGGGCACATCGACGATCCTGTTGCTGAGAACAAGGGACTGTTCGGGATCCGTCTTGATCTCCTTGAGGGGAATCGTGACCGCGTTCAGCACCTTGCTGTCGCCGCTCGGCTCCCAATGCTTCGATGACCAGAAGGCGGGCGTGTCGATGGCCGGAAGGTGGCACCCGGAGCACATCTCGGCATAGATGGCGCGGCCGCGCTCGACGCGATCGGGCTTCAGCCGCCATGCATCGCCGAGGATTTGCGAGGGCCATTGCGGCGCCAGCAGGCCGCCGAATTTCGGATCGGCGGAGGGATCGGCCGGCTTGAACGGATCGGGGCCTCTCAGCATGTCCTCGATCCAGCCGAGTGTCCTGATGTTCACCGAGGACCGCCACAGCCGGTCCTCCGGATAGGCGTCGGACAGGTTGAGCAGTGCGGTCACGCCGAGCGCTTCGCCGGCATTGCGAATTAACGGCTGCTCGATCGATGCGTCGTACTGGGCGAATTTGAACCAGGGCACGGTCCAGATCGCGGGGTAGCTGACCGGGGCATCCTGGGCATGCAGGTTCTTCTCGAAGCCCTTGACCCCGCTCAGCGCGAGATCCTGCGAGAAGACCTGGTTGCCGATGCGATTGAGAGCGTCGAGGCGGCCGAACCCTTCCTCCGTGTCCTGCTGCTGCCTGCCGTTCCAGGTCTTCTTGCTTTCAACCGTCTTTTGCTGGGTTTTCGCCCAGTCGATCAGGAACGTGCCGATCGCGCTGAGCTTCTGCTTGAGCGCGGCGCGGTCCGTCTTGCTGGCATCGGGGCCCAGCACGCGGTCGGCAAAGCGCTGGAAGCGGAACGGGACATACAGGGTGTAGGCGATCGACAGGCCGGTCGAGAGCTCCAGCTTCTTCAGGTCGGTCATGGCCGGGCCGCCGTCGAAGCGCACGTCCACGCCCTGGTAATGGATCTGCCCGGTATGGCAGGCCGCGCAGGTCAACCCGATCTTGTCTTCCTCGCGACGGCCGGTCGCGGGATCGACGACGCCGGTCATCCGCGCGAAGCCGACCGGCAGGCCGTCGACGTTCTCCACTGGCGTCCATCTGGTCGACCAGTCCGGCACCTGCGTCGTCTCATAGACATTGGCGTAACCGAAGCGGCGCAACGTCGTCGTGTCGGTCTGGATCGACTGCGGGCTCGGGATGAAGCCGAAGCCTTCGAGATAGGCGCTCTCCTTCATCATGCCGGGTTTCGAGAACAGATGAAGGCGTGGCTGCTCCAGCGCCATGAACCATTCATAGGGCACGGGGAAGGTCGCGGTGCCCTGGCTGGCATGATGGAACCAGTGCCGGTCCTTCAGCGACCAGTTCTGCTCGAGCCAGAAGGCCGCCTTCGTCTCCGGGACCGCAGGCAAGGGCGGCGGCAAGAGATTTACGAGAATTCCCTTCTGCGGCAGCATGGCGCGAACCTGATTGGGGAATTCGGCGACCGCGACGAGGGCAACGAGGCCGACGGCGATCAGCAAGGCCGCAAGCTTGAGGGCGCCCCGCACCACGCGCTGGCAGGTCGATAGCACCGGCGGGACCAGCCGCTGGTTGATGCGCGCAGGAAATTGGCGCTCGTTGAACAGCGTGCGCACGTCGGCAACGCTGAGATAGCGATCCTCGCCCGTGCCCTTGCCGATGATCTTCAGGAGGATCGGCCATTCGAACTTCATCAGCAGCGGGTAGTACCAGCGCGCCGCGCTGCCGGCGCGTTTGAGGTTGTCGCGCATGAAGATGTCGATTTCCGAGGCGTTGAGGCCCAGCTCGGAGCCGCCGTTCGGATCGGTGTAAGTCCGGCCGAAACTCGCGAACCGCGCGATCTCGTCCTCGTTGACCTTGCCGTCGACGCCGAGGATGCGCGAGCCGGCACCGCGCTTGTCCAGCGGGCCGCCGCGCAGCGCATCGAGCTGCGCGCCCGAAAAGATGCTCTTGAGGATGTGACCGAGACCGTTGGCGATGAGCGCCACGCCGCGGACCTGGAGCCTAGCAGACGCCTTCTTCAGCCCGGTTTCGCCGGTCGCGTTCGCGATCGTCTCCGACAGCTTGCCGAGCGGGACAGTGCCGCCCTCGACAAAGCCCTCGCCGACGAGGCCGCGCAGGAATGGGCAGGGATTGTTCGGCGAGACCTGGATCGAGGGGGCGAACGGCGGTTTCGAAGCGGGGTCATGCATGGCCCAAAATCCTGAAAACAGCGAATCGTGAAATGAGGCGCCGATCAAGCGCGGAAAGTCCTAACAAACCGACAGCAGACTATACTACTTCAGCGTGTGGCGAAGTGTGGCCGAATTCACTGTCCTGTCAACAAGTGCAGGCGGGGTCTCGCCAAAGACCTAAGGGAACGGCTGCGGGGGGACCGTGGCCTGCCGGTCAGGACTCGGCGGCGCGTTTGACGTCGCTCTGAACCAGGGTCAGCTTGCCGAGCGGCACGCCGGCCTTCAGCAGTCCCTCGCGATAGTGGGCGAGGTCCTCGGGCCGCTTCCAGTGGAAGTTGCGCAAGTGACGATCGACATTGAGCGTCGGGTAATTGCCCATCAGCACGGAGGTCGCTTCGCTCGCCTCGGCGGTCCGGCCCAATTGTGCCAGGGCCGCGGCGCGGATTGCCAGCGCCTGCATGTGGTTGGGATTGATGTAGAGCTGCTCGCGCGCCCATGACAGGGTCGCGTCATATTGGCGCAACAGATAATGACTGAAGGCGTTCAGCGCCGCCCATTGGTAGCGCGGGTCGCTGTTGTCGCGCTGCGCGGCCATCGAAAACATCTCGATCGCCTCCCGGTGCTCGCCGATGACGAAATGGCAGATGCCGAGCACGCCGCGCGCGCCCATGTCGTAGGGATTGAGCGCGACCGCGCGCTTGGCCGCGTCCATCGCCGCCTCGTAATGCCCTTCCATGGCGTGCGCCCAGGACAGGATCGAGAACGCAAAGGACGAGCGCGGGTCGAGCCGAACGCTGGTTTCGGCGAGGTTCATCGCCTCGGCCCACATCTCGCGCGTGCCCTTGACCCAGCCGAACTGGATGCTCTGGATCTGGATCGTGGCGAGATAGGCGTGCGCGATCGACAGCTTGGGATCGACCCTGATGGCTTCCCGGAACAGATCGACGGCGGCAGTCAGGTCCTCCTCGGTCTGTCGGTAGTAATGCGACAGCCCCTTGAGGAAGCGATCCCAGGCGGTGACGTCCGTCGAGAGCCGCGCGGGCGCCGAGGCTTCGGCGCGGACGATCTCGGTGGCGATGGCGGCGGACAAATTGGTCGTGATCTCGTCCTGCATCGCGAAGAAGTCGCCGATGTCGCGGTCGTAACGGCCGGTCCAGAGCTGCTCGCCGGTCTCCGGGGCGATCAGCTCGGCGGTGACGCGGATCTTGGCGCCGGCACGCCGCACCGAACCCTGGATCAAATAGGTGGCGTCGATCTCGCGCGCGATCAGGCGGGTGCTGGTGTTCCTGCCCTTGAAGGCGAAGGTCGAGTTGCGGCTCAGCACGCGATAGAAGGATTGCAGCGAAAGTGCGTGGATCAGATCCTCGGTGAGGCCGTCGGAGAAATACTCGTCCTGGGCATCGCTGAGATTGGCGAACGGCAGCACGCCGACGATCGCGGTGCGGTACTGTTGCGAGAGGGCGGACGCCTCCCGGAGCTCGGGGGCGAGCGCCGGTGCACCCTCGGGCGTCCAGGTCCAGACCCCGATTGCATCCTTGATGTTCTTGAAGCGATGATTGCCGGCATCGACCAGCGGCACGCTGAGATGCTTGCTCGCCTCCTTGTAGGCCTTGGCCGAGATCGCAAAGCCGCCGGGACTCGCGACCGACTCCAGGCGGACGGCGATGTTGACATCGTCACCGAATACCTCGTCCTCATCGGCGATGACGTCGCCCATGTGGATGCCGAGGCGGAACTGCATGGCGCGGTCGGCCGGCAGATGGTGGTTGCGCTCCGCCATCAGCGTCTGCATCGCGATCGCGGCCTCGGTGGCGCCGACGATCGAAGGGAACTCCAGCAGGAAGCCATCGCCGGTGTTCTTCACGACGCGGCCGCCGTGATTGAGGATGATCGGGTGGATCGCGCTGCGATGGGCCTTGAAGGCGGCATGGGTGCCGGCCTCGTCGCTGCCCATCATGCGCGAATAGCCGGCGACATCGGCGCAGACGATGGCGGCCAGACGTCTTTCCATATCCCGGAAGCTCCAAGGGATCGTGAAGGGATCGAGAAGGGATCTGGGACTGGCCACGGCGTGGCAAGTCGACGCGAATCCCGCATTTCAAGAACCTTGCCTTTATAAAGCAGATGTGGCCGAGCGGAAGCATGATCCGCATTGCAAATTCGAGGTAAATCCTCCGCAATCCCGGCGGTGGACGGCGGCCGCCGAACCGACTAAGCGGAATTGCGACCGCCGGAACGGGCGGCAGGGGGGCACCTTTGCATGCTGGGCATTCACGAAATCGGGCTCTTCATCCTCTCGGGCGTGCTGCTCAACATCACGCCGGGGCCTGACTCCGTCTACGTCATCGGCCGCAGCATGCAGATGGGCTGGCGGGGCGGCGCCGCGGCCGCATTCGGCATCAGTTGCGGCTGTTTCGTCCATGTCGCGGCCGCCGCGATCGGGCTTTCGGCCCTGCTGATGGCCTCGTCGACCGCCTTCTCGATCCTGAAGCTGGTCGGGGCGGCCTATCTCGTGTTCACCGGGCTTCAGATGCTGTGGTCGCGCCCGGTGCTGGCGGCGGCGATCGACGAGCCGGTGCGGAGCTCGCTTCGGCGGGTCTTCCTCCAGGGGGTCTTCACCAACGCGCTCAATCCCAAGGTCGCGCTGTTCTTCCTGGCTTTCCTGCCGCAATTCGTCGCGGCCGATTCACCGCACAAGCCGCTCGCCTTCCTGACGCTCGGCCTGATCTTCATCTCTACGGGCACGCTGTGGTGCCTGGTGCTGGCCGCGTTCGCGGCCAAAGCCGCCCACCGCCTGCGCGAGTCCGAAGGCGTGATCGCCTGGGTCAACCGCGCGCTCGGCGGCCTCTTCATCTATCTCGGCATCCGCGTCGCCATGCTGGAGACGCGATAGGCTCATTCGAACGAATGATGCGGGCAGCGTAGGGCGATCTTCCCTCAAACGAATTCCTTCGCCAGCGCACTGCCCGCGAGATAAAGGCCGAGCAGGATCATCGCGATCAGGAACCAGCGGCGGAACGCTTCGGCCGGCATCCGTGCTCGCACCGACTGTCCCACGAACATGCCGGCAAAAGCCATCGCCATGCCCACCGCGCCCGGCACGACATTGGCTGGCGTCAACAGCCCAACGGCCGTCAGGTTGAAGGCGAGCGCCAGTGTCGCCGTCGTGAAGAACACGCCGAGCGCCTGCACCAGCTCGTCCTTCTCCATGCCGATTGCCTGCATGAACGGCATCGAGGGGATCACCTGCACGCCGGTCGAGGCCGAGATCACGCCGGTGACGACACCGACCACGCCGCCGACCCATTTCTCGTTCTGCGGCGCCACGCGGAATTGGAACTTGTTCAGACCGATCACGGCATAGATGACGAGCAGGACGCCGAGCACGATCGTGCCGTAGCGCGCATGCGGCCCGGTCAGCGCGCCGGCATTGAGCCAGCATCCGATCACGGTGCCGATCATCAGCGGCCACAGCCGCTTCAGGATGTCACGCAGATACGGGCCGACGAAGGTCTGCCAGATGTTGGTGACGATGGCTGGCACGATGACGATGGCGATCGCGCGGCTGGGCGTCATGCTCACCGCGAGCAGGCCCATGGACACCGTCGGCAGGCCGAGCCCGACCACGCCCTTGACGAATCCGGCGATCAGGAACACGGCGGCGATGACAATGAGAAGCGGGTCGATCATGTCGGCACATTGACCGAAGCCGCGCGGGCGCACAATCTGGAGGTTACGGAGTAAGCCTTCGCTCTGAACGAAGGCTGGGAGATCTGCCATGCGTTTTGACCTCGTCGACCTCCAGCTCTTCATCGCGGTCGCCGACCAGCGCAGCATCACCCGCGGCGCAGAGCGGTCGCACCTGGCCCTGGCCTCGGCCAGCGCGCGCATCAAGGGGCTCGAGGACGCGCTCGGCGTCGCGCTGCTCAAGCGCGGGCGGCGCGGCGTCGAGCTGACCGCGGCCGGCGAGAGCCTGCTCGATCATGCCAGGCTCGTGATCCACCAGATCGATGCCATGCGCGGCGATCTCGCCGGTTTTGCCAGCGGCGTGCGCGCCAGCGTGCATTTCCTCGTCAACACCTCGGGCCTGTCGGAACATCTGCCGAAGGCGCTGGCCGGTTTCCTGCGCGAGCACCGCGACGTCGCCATCGACATCGAGGAGCGCGAGAGCACCGACATCGCGGCGGCGATCACCGCAGGCGCCGCCGATCTCGGTTTCGCCGCCGAGCACGCGCTGCCCGACCATATCGAGCGCTTCGTGTTCAGCGAGGACCACCTGACATTGGTGACGTCGCGGCGCGGCCCGTTCGCGGGTCGCCGCCAGATCGATTTTCAGGAAGCCGGCAGTTGCGACTTCGTCGGGCTCACCAGCGCCACCGCGCTCCAGATGCACATTTCGAAGCACGCCGCCCGGCTCGGCATGCGCCCGCATTACCGCGCGCGCCTGCGCGACTTCGATGCGATCTGCCAGATGGTCGCCGCCGACGTCGGGATCGCGCTGGTGCCGATATCCGCCGCCCGCCGCTGCGCAAAACTGATGCCGCTCGCCATGGTCCGGCTACGCGATGCCTGGGCCAACCGCAAGCTCGTGATCTGCGCGCGCAGCTTCAAGACGCTGCCAAGGCCTGCGAAGATGCTGGTGGAGCATCTGCGGGCAGAGGCGGTGTGAGCAGTTGGTTGCTGCGCTAGTGTGAGGCACGCCCCCGCAGCGAGCAAACTGCGCTCCCTCCCCCCTTGTGGGGGAGGGCGGGGGAGAGGGGTAGTCCAGGAACAGGTGCCTCTGTCGTGAAGAAGAGAGATCGATGGGGTCCCCGTGTGGCCCCCTCTCCCTAACCCTCCCCCGCAAGGGGGGAGGGAACGCACCTGTCGCGTTGTGAAGGTGGTGCTTACCCAGCGAAAACGCGAACTACTTCGCCGTCTCCACCCCGGCGTCCTTGATCACCTTCGCCCACTTCCTAGTCTCGTCCGCGATGAATGACCGAAAGTGCTCCGGCTCGTCGCCGACCAGCGTCGCGCCTTGCGCGGCGAGCTTCTCCTTCACCGCGGGATCGGCCATCGCCTTCGTCGCCAGGGCGTGCAGCGCCGTGACAATCTCCTTCGGCGTGCCCTTGGGCGCCACCATGCCGTACCAGTTCTCGACGCGCAGATCGGGAAAACCCGCTTCCGAAAGAGTCGGCACGTCAGGTGCGGTCGGGGCGCGCTCTGCCGAGCCCATCGCGATCGGCCGCAGCGCGCCGGCCTTGACCTGCGGCAGCAGCACGGGGAGATCGAGAAACGTCATCTGCACCTGCTGGCCCAAGAGATCGTTCACCGCGGGGGCTGCGCCGCGATAGGGCACGTGGACGATGTCGATCTTCCCCGTCAGCTTGAACAGCTCGCCGGCGAGATGTGGCAGGCTGCCGGGGCCGGACGAGGCGAAGTTGAGCTTTCCCGGCTGCGCCTTGGCCAGAGCGATCAATTCGCCCATGTCCTTGGCGGGCACGTTGGTGGCGACCACGAGCATCTCCGGCACCGTCGCAACCAGCGTCACCGGTGTGAGGTCGCTCAAGGTGTCGTAGGCGACTTTCTCCATGCTCGGGCTGATCGCGAGCGCGCCGGCTGAGGAGATCGCTATGGTGTAGCCGTCGGGGGCGGCCTTGGAGACCGCATCGGTGCCGAGCACGCCGCCCTGGCCGCCGCGATTGTCGATCAGCACCGGCTGCCCTGACAGCTCCGACATGCGCTGGCCGATGACCCGCGCGATGATGTCGTTGGGCCCGCCGGCCGGAAACGGCACGATCAGCTTGATCGGCTTGGCCGGGAAATTCTGAGCGGACGCCACTGATGGCAGCAGCAGCAATAATCCAAGAAGAAGCCTGCGTGAGATGGTCATGCAAGCCTCCGCTCGCGTGTTATTGGTTGAGCAGCTTCAGTGCTTCTTCGTGAACCCTGGCATCCCCGGCCGCGACGATGCGGCCGCCGCCCTGGGCCGGCTTGCCTTCCCAGGTGGTGACGACGCCGCCGGCGCCGGTCACGATCGGGATCAGCGCGGCGATGTCGTAAGGCTTCAGCTCGGTCTCGACCACGAGATCGACGTGGCCGGCCGCCAGCATGCAATAGGAGTAGCAGTCGCCGCCATAACGCGACAGACGCGCGCCCTTCTCGATGCGGCTGAAAATGGCGCGGTCGCGCTCGTTCATCAGGAGCGGGCTGGTGGTGTAGGTCGTGGCTTCCGAAAGCGAGGCGCAGCGGCGAACCTGGAGCCGGCGCTCGCCGGACGGGCCCTTGTAGTTGGCCGAACCGTTGTCGCCGGAGAAGCGCTCGCCGATGAAGGGCTGGTGCATCATGCCGTAGACCGGCGCGCCCTTGTGCAGCAGTGCGATCAGCGTCCCCCAGATCGGAAAGCCGCCGATGAAGGATTTGGTGCCGTCGATGGGGTCGAGCACCCAGACATAGTCGGCCTCCTCGCGCTCATTGCCGAATTCCTCGCCGACGATGCCGTGCTGAGGGAAGTTGGCCTTGATCAGCCGCCGCATCACCGCCTCCGCGGCGCGGTCGGCCTCCGTGACGGGGTCGAAATCCTTGGTCTTGCTCTTGTCGTCGATCGACAGCGAGGTGCGGAAGAACGGCAGGATGGTTTCGCCGGAGGCGGTGGCGAGCCGTCCGATGAAGGCGGAAAAGTCGATCACCGTCACAGGCCGAATCCTCAAAGCGAAGGTTGGAGGGAGCTCCCTCTTGCCTAGCTCAATTCGCCTCCCGCGTGCAGCGCTGTCTTGATCTTGCACCCTGGTATTTTGGATGCCGAAGGCCGCTGCCCCATCCAAGTCATCTGCTGGCCAAATATCGATCACAGAGTTGAAAACTTAGTTCCGAATATGCCTTGTTCGTATGCAAATGGCTATCAACCCATTGAAATTCCTTATCAAAGAAACTGAATCTGGGTTTCCATAGAAGCAATTGAGCCATGTGCGTATTGCATGGGAAATGGCTCAAAAGCCCTTGCACTTTGTGCGGCGCGGTCGCATATTGTTGCGGTGCGGTAGCGCTTGGCGTTACCGCTGCCCTCCTTGGGCGTTTCCTCCCTAGACTTGGGCCGCTTGCGTCATTCGCGAGCGGCCCTTTTTTCTTTGGGCCTGTCGTTTTCGTTTCAAGGTGCGCAGCGAAAGCGGAGCGAAGACGCGTTCGCCCGATCACAGACAATACGATTTGACGAAGAAAAGCCGGCGCCTATTCTGCCGCGGCCTGGAACGGGCCGAGATCGCCGAACGGAATCGTGGTCGCCAGCACGTCGGCGAGAACGCCGAAGTCGGACGCCACTTGCGCAAAGCGTGCACTCCGCTCGCGCCGCCGCTCGTCCATGTAGATCGCGCGGTTGAGCTCGAGCTGCACCGCGTGCAGGCCGCTCGCGGGATTGCCGTAATGCTCGGTGATGAAGCCGCCGGCATAGGGCTTGTTGCGGCCGATCGAATAGCCGAGCCCGGTCATGGTCTCCTCGACCCGGTCGGGCAGAAGCGGGGTGCAGCTTGTGCCGTAGCGGTCGCCGATCACGACGTCGGGCCGGCGCGGCTCGTCCCTGCTGACGCCGACCGAGGGCATCGAATGGCAGTCGACCAGCACCACGGTGCCGAACATCTGGTGCACCTTGTTGATCAGCCGGCGCAGCGCGCGGTGGTAGGGCTTGTATAGCGTCTCGATCCGCCCCAGCGCATCGTCGACCAGGATGCGGTCGCGATAGATCTCCTGGCCGTCGCCGACCACGCGCGGAATGGTGCCGAGGCCGCCGGCGACCCGCATCGAGCGGGTATTGGCAAAGCTCGGCAGCCGTCCGCTGAACATGCGGGGATCGAGCTCATAGGGCTCGCGGTTGACGTCGACATAGGAGCGGGGAAAGTTGACCCGCACGGTCGGAAAGCCGCGCTCGCTCAAGTGGCCGATCAGCTCGTCCATGAAGGAATCTTCGGACCGCCGCAGCGTCGGCAGGTCGATCCTGGACGCCGCGAGGAATTCGTCCGGATAGGTCGAGCCGGAATGGGGCGAGTTGAAGATGACAGGCGCGCGCCATTGCGCGGGCTCAACGATCTCGAAGGCTGGCGACACCTCGCCGTCAAACCGGGTCATCTTCTCAGGCTTCGTCCCTTAGCGGCAGGATCCGGGCCTCGGATCGAATTGATTCGGCCGATCGATGCGGCTCTTATGTGTCGTCATTGTCCGGAATCGCAACCATTCTGCCAAGCGAAAAGATGTGATTGGCGCTGGAACATGTCTTAACCGTGTGGGCAGGGAAGCGGGGATGCGCCGGCGGCTCGATTGATTCGAGCGGCATTCCGGTTCACAAGGAGCCGGCAGTGCAGCCGGCTTGGGGTTAAGATTTTCACCCCAAATTTACCCTCTGTCCGGCTTAGTAAGCTCTGCTGATATCCTCTGGGGATTCGACGTTTCCTGCCATGCCAAAAATCCTGCTCGCCGAAGACGACAACGACATGCGCCGTTTCCTGGTCAAGGCGCTGGAAAACGCCGGTTTTCAGGTCTCGTCCCATGACAACGGCATGGCCGCCTATCAGCGGTTGCGGGAAGAGCCGTTCGAGATGCTGCTCACCGACATCGTGATGCCGGAGATGGACGGCATCGAGCTCGCCCGCCGGGCCTCGGAACTCGACCCCGACATCAAGATCATGTTCATCACCGGCTTCGCTGCGGTCGCCCTGAACTCGGATTCGGACGCCCCCAAGAACGCCAAGGTGCTGTCCAAGCCCGTGCATCTGCGCGAATTGGTCAGCGAAGTGAACAAGATGCTGGCGGCCTAAATCGGCCCCGTTCCGTCCTTGCACAGGGTCCCCTCGTCCGTTATAGGGACCCCACCCGATGCAAGTGGACTTTTAGGGCACGTAGCTCAGCGGGAGAGCACTACCTTGACATGGTAGGGGTCACAGGTTCGATCCCTGTCGTGCCCACCATCCTTCGATCGCGATAGCGAGAGAAGGATGCCGCGCCGAAGCCCAAAGGGCGCAGGCGGGCTGCCGCCGCGAGCTTCGGCTCGGCAAGCCACGATCTCCGTGCGAAGCGTGTCCGGCGTAGCTCGAAGAGCGGAGACGGACTGGCGCGTCTTGCTCGGTTTCCCTGGACAGCCCGTAGCCGGGATGGAGCGAAGCGCAATCAGGGATGCCCCTCCAGAGGCCCATCCCGGCCATCACTTCAGTTCCGTGTTCGCCACCGGCAGGATGGAGGCGACGTGCCAGCCGGTCGCATCCTGAACGTAGGTCTGGCTGATCAGAAACGTATTTTGTTGCGACGGCTTGCCCGGAAGGCCGCGTGTGAAAACGATGGGAACGAGGATCTGCATCACCTCGTTCGAGATCACCGCAACGTGGAATTCCGACATGTTGGGCTCGAGGTGCCAGGTGCCCTCGTAATACGCCTTGAATTGGGTGGCGACCGCATCGCGGCCTCTCGTCTCGATGCCCCTCGCAAACAACAGTGTGCCGGGCGAATTCCAGAGCATCATCTTCACATCGTCCGCATCATGCGCATTCTGCGCGGCGATGAATTTTTCGAAGATGTTTCTTGCCTCCGCGTCATTTGCGGCAGCTTGCGCGCCTCCTGCTGGCCAGAACGCTGCGGCGAGGAGCAGCGCTGCGGTCGCTGCCGCAGCACGACGACGACATCGCGCAAAGGGCCGCGGCCTGATGGAGCCTCGAGACATCTCGGAAGGGGGCATGGTCACCTCTCGTTTGAATGTTGGTCGTAATATCATCAATCGCCTCGCCGGCCTTTCAGGATCGCGCGATCCGCGGTCGCCGCTGCATCACGTCTTCGTTGCCCACGCCTTGGTGGATTGCCGCAGGGATTTAGCCTGCCCTCGCGCGGTCGGGGGCTGCCCCCTGGAACAGGCCGGTGCTGCCGCGCATTGATCGGCCATGTCCAAGACCCCCGGAAAAAGGTTTGCGTCGGCGACCACGTCAGCTGGAATTCCGAGGCCGGCCGGGTGCGCGGCCATATCCTGCGCGTGCACACCGCCGACGTCGATTACAAGGGCTACGTCCATCACGCTACGCCCGACGATCCGCAGTACGAGATCAGGAGCGACAAGACCGATCACGTCGCCCTGCACAAGGGCCGCGCATTGCGGTCGTTGAAAAGCTGACGGCCCGCGAGCCGGGCGGTCGAGGTGTCACCATGGCTCATCCGTTCTTCACCATCGGCCACGCCACACGATCGATCGAGGAATTCGTCGAATTGTTGCAGGGCAGCGCGGTCACCTTCGTGGCTGACGTTCGGACCGTGCCCCGCTCCCGTACCAACCCGCAGTACAATCGCGAGACCCTGCCGCAATCGCTCGCGGCTGCTTCGATCGGCTACGAGCACATTGCCTCGCTCGGCGGCCTGCGCAGCCGCAAGCGCGAGGTGCCGCGCGAGACCAACGCCTTCTGGCAGAACGTCAGCTTTCACAATTACGCCGACCACGCGATGGGCGCGGCCTTTCACGAAGGGCTCGCACATTTGCGCGCCGTCGGGCAGGTGCAGCGCTGCGCCATCATGTGCGCGGAAACATTGTGGTGGCGATGTCACCGTCGGATCATCACCGATTACTTGCTCGCGGCGGGCGAGACGGTGTTCCACATTCTGGGGCCGGGGCAGGTCAAAGAGGCCGAGATGAATCCGGCTGCGCGGGGCGTTCCCGAAGAGCGTCTGGTCTACCCGGCGGAAAATCAGCCAATCGCGTAAATCCCCGGCGTGGAGCTAGCCAACGCCGTCAATCGGGCTGGCTCGCCGGTTGGAGCAGCACATCCTTCAACCCGGCCGGATAAAGGCTCGGTCCGCCGTCCACGTCGAGGTCGGCAAGGTCGAACCAGCGCGCGACGATCTGCTCTCCATTGTCCTCGAGGAAGTCGAGGCGATCCCGGTCGGCGAAGGCGCCGTCGGGAAACTCCACCTCGCAGATGAACATCACCTCGTGCCCGGTTGCGTCCTCGTGCATGAAAATGTTCTCCAGCACCAACGGCTCGCTTGTGATGGTGACGTCGATGCCGAGCTCCTCGTTGAACTCGCGCATCAGCGCAGTGCGCCAGCTTTCGCCGAATTCGATCTCGCCGCCGAGCGGCCGAACACCCTTGATCCGCCCGGCATCGTCGCGAATTTCGGCCGCCAGCAGGCGCCCGTCCCGCCAGTGCAGGCCGATCGCGACGACGCGGATGTGGGGATGCGGGCGCCAAATGGTCATAGCGGATCGTTATCGCGCGCGCCGCCGTGGTGCAATGCGTGGGGCGAGCTCCGTCGGGCCGGATGAGGCTTCGCAGCCTTGATCCATGACTCGCCGCCTGCCATTGTCCGGTTATCCACCACGGCAACGAGCCGGTGCGATCGAGTTATGGCGTGCGGCGAAATGCGTCGCTTCGCCGGATGTGAAGCAAAGGCAGGCTATTGAGATGAGCAGCGTGAACAAGCCCGGCGGCAACTATTTGCCGGTGATCATCCATGGTGGACTTGCCTATGTCAGTGGCCAGCTGCCGCGTCGCGGCGAAGACCTGCTGTATGTGGGCAAGGTGGGAGCAGGCGTCGATATCGCGGCCGCACAAGAAGCTGCCGCCCTTTGCGCTGATCTCTGCATTTCCGCCATCAATCACGCCACAGGCGGAGAGGACCGGATCGTCCAGGTCCTGCAGCTCGTTGGATACGTCGCTTCGGCACCTGGATTTACCCAGCAGTCGCAAGTCATGAACGGTGCCTCCGATCGGCTGATCGAACGCCTCGGCCAGCGCGGTCGTCATACGCGGACGTCCGTCGGTGTCGCCGAGTTGCCGCGAGGGGCGCCGGTCGAGCTGAACATGATTGCCGCTGTTCGGTCATAGCAAGCAGCCTATCCAACGAGATATTTGGCAACTGCCGCCTCGTCCCACGCAATCCCGTTGCCGGGCTCCTCGCTCGGCAGCGCAAAGCCGTCCTTGATCTTCAGTCGCGTCGAAAGCACCGCGTCGGCCCAATCGACATATTCCAGCCAGTGCGCGGTCGGCGTCACGCAGAGCAGATGCGCGCTGACTTCCGAGAACAGATGCGTCGACATCTCGATGCCGGCGGCATGGGCGAGCGAGGCGGCGCGCAGCCAGCCGGTGACGCCGCCGATGCGCTGCACGTCGGGCATCACGTAGTCGCAGGCCTCCGCCGAGAACGCTGTTTGCATCGAAAAGGCGCTGTCAAAATTCTCGCCGATCTGGACCGGCGTATGCAGTGCGTCGGCAATGCGGGCGCAGCCGGCATAATCGTCGTGGCGGATCGGCTCCTCGATCCAGCTCAAGCCCTCGTCGTCGAGCATCTCGCCGCGGCGGATGGCTTCGGTCACCGTCAGTGCCTGGTTGTAGTCGCACATCAGCGTCACCTCGTCGCCGACGGCCTTTCTCACCGCGCGGACGACGGCGAGATCCTCCCGCGCATCGGGCCGGCCGACGCGGATCTTGGCGGCCTGAAACCCCTCGGCCAGCAGCTTGTGCGCCTCCTCGACGGCGGCGCCCGCCGGCATGATGCCGAGCCCCTTCGAATTGTAGGCCTTGACCGGCTTCGGCGCGCCGCCGAGAAGCCGTGCCAGCGGCAGGCCCTTGCTGCGGGCGAGCGCGTCCCAGGCCGCCATGTCGATGCCGGATTGCGCCAGCCGCTGCAGGCCGGCGAGGCCAAGCAGGGTGAAGCGCTGGGTCAGCTTGCGCTCGATCTCGACCGGCAGCAGCTCGTCGCCGGCAAGCAAGTCTGACATTTCCGTGACCATCGCCGTCAGCGGCTTCAAGGCCGATGGCGTGATCGAGAACAGATAGGCGTGCCCGCGAGCGCCCTGGTCGGTCTCGCAGTCGATCAGCACCAGCGGGGCCCTGGCGACAGCGCCGGTCGAGGTCTGCAGCGGCAGGCTCATCGGCACGATCACGGGCCGCGCATGGAAGCGTTTGATGCGGATGGTCTCGGTCATGAATCTCTCCGGGCGGGATGGAACGATCGGGCTACTTTTGCTGCAAGGCCATGCGAACGCCAAGACCCAGGTAGATCGCCCCGATGACGCGGCCCTGCCAGCGGCCGATGCTGCGATGACGGGTGAGCCAGCCAGCGACTTGTCCGGCAACAAGTGCGATCAACGCGGTGTAGATCGCGCTCATGATGACGAAGATGAGGCCAAGAATTGCAAGCTGGGCAACGACGGAGCCCTTCTCGGAATGTACGAACTGTGGGAGAAAGGCCAGGAAGAAGAGCGCCGTCTTCGGGTTGAGCAGTTCGGCCAGCACGGCCTGCCGGAAGGCGAGCGACGCGTCGACCAAACGCGACTGCGCCAACTTGATATCCTCGCCTCTTTCCATAAACGCGCGGATGCCAAGATATATGAGGTAGGCAGCGCCGGCGTACTTCACCAGGCTGAAGGCGAGAGCCGAGGTCATCAGCACCGCCGACAATCCGAGCGTAGCCATCGCGGTGTGAAGCAGGTCTCCAGTAGCGATGCCAAGACCGGTGGCAATTCCGACGCGATGCCCGCCCACAGACGCGCGCCCGAGCACCAAGAGGACGGCGGGACCCGGAATGAGAAAGAGGCCGAGAACCACCGCGATATAAGTCAGCAACGTGTCGAACTGGATCATGGTGAGTTCCGGTCTGATTGTCAGGAGCTCAAACCAGCCAGACCCGGTCTCTCAATGCAAGTCCTCGATGCGGCATAGGCTCCTGGTTCTCAGAGCTGTCTCCATCAGCCGCGAGGTGATTCCCTATTCGGTCGACGACGCTGAACGACGCGGCTTCCCGAGCCGGATTATCCGGCCGAAGCCGCGGTGCGCCAGGTTCGCTCCAACGGCGAGATCAAATGGCGAGGCGAGCTCATTCACATTTGCAGCGCTCTCGTTGGTGAAGCCGTTGCCGTCGAGGAGACCGAAGACGGATCCTGGCAAGTGCGGTTCTCGACGTACCGATCGGCATCATCGACCAGAAAACGCGCAAGCTGCGGCGCAGCGCCAGCGCCGCGCCGCAGCCGACCAGATCATGAACGACTGTTACCCATCCATCCGGTCTGTTTTGTTACCTATCCATCCGCTGGACGGCGTTCAGGTGGGCCTCACCTCGCCGCCCCCTCCGTGAACGCCGTCTCGATCACCTCACCAAAGGGCTGCCACGAGCGGCCGTCGAACTGCACGAGCCGCATCTGCCTGATCGGCAGATAGTTGTTCGGCGAGGTATTCATCCTGATGTTGGGCAGCGCGACGGAGGGGTTGTAACCCCTCAGCGAAGCCGCCTGACGCATGATGTTCTCGCGTGACAGGTCGTCGCCGCATTGCTTCAGCACCTGCGTCAACGCCTCGGCCGCGGCGTAGCCGTAGACCGCTGCGCTGTTGTTGGTGCTTTCGACCTGATGGTACTTGTCCATGAAGGCGAACCATTCCCTCATGGCAGGATCGTCTTTCCAGGCGGGGTCGCTCGGGTCCTTCAGGAAGGCGGCCGAGATCACGCCGGCCGAATTCTCCAGGCCCGCGGGCGCCATCGCATTGGCGATCGAGGCGGAGGTATCGTTGACGATGAAGACCGGGCGCCAGTTGAGCGAAGCCGCGAGCCTGATCACCTTGGATGCCGTCGACGGCACGCCCAGAAAGACGAAGATATCGGCACCCGCGCGTTTGAGGATCGAGACGTGCCCGTCGAGGTGCTCGTCGCCGATGTCGAAGGCGATGTCGACGAGGACATGGCGGTTCAGATCGCCAAGTCCGTCCTGGATTCCCTTGTAGAGCATGCGTCCGAACTGGTCGTTCTGCCAGAGCACGACGATCTTCTTCCTGGGATAATAGGCCTGAATGTAGTTGGCGTAGATGCGCCCCTCCGACCGGATCGACGGCTGCCAGCCCATGGTCCAGGGGAAAGCCCTGGCCTGGCTCAGCTCCTCGTCGCCGGAGGCGACGAAAAGCTGCGGCACCTTCTTCTCGTTCAGATACCAGCGGGTGGCGAGATTGCCGGGCGTGCCGAACGATCCGAACATCAGGTGCACGTCGTCCTTCTCGACCAGATTGCGCGTCAGCTCCAGTGCGGTCGACGGATCGGAATTGTCATCGCGCGTGATGAAGCGGATCTTGCGGCCATTGATGCCGCCGCGCGCGTTGACCATGTCGAAATAGGCGGCCTCCGCCTGACCGATCGCGCCGAATTCAGAGAGCGCTCCCGAATACGGCATGACATTGCCGATGCGGATTTCCTTGTCGCTTGTGGGTTGGTCTGGGCGTTGCTCGGACATCGCGCCAAGCGACGCGAGTGCGGCGATCAAAACGAACAGCAGTCTGCCGGTGACGCGCATGCTCGACACCTTGTCGTTGGCCCCCAACGAGGTCGGCTCAGTCCGCACCAAGGCGAGTTGATCTAGATCAGGCGTTTGGCAATCGTGTGGCCTGGCAGCCCGCTTCAATACAGCGCAGGCCCGTACGAAGTGGCAGGCGTGCTGACACGCCGCTACGGCAGCCCCCGCGCTTCCAGCTGATGCACCAGCAGCAGGGTCGGTTCGGCGAGGCTGTCGCCGGAGCCATCCAATCCGAAGGCGGAGGCGATGCCGTCGCGACTGCGCAGCAGCGCGCTGCGCGGACAGTGGCCGGCGCCGCAGAGCGTCTTCTTTAAGGTCTCGCCCTGCGTCACGAGGCCAGGGGAATCGTCCGCGGCCCAGGCCAGCACGATCGGCACATCGACATTGAGGATGCCGGGGAATACCGAGCGCGCGTTGTACTGGCTGGCGTCACCGCCGAGATAGGCCTTCTCGCTGTCGCTGGCGTCCTTGCCGGCCCGGTAGATGCCGGACACCAGCACGACGGCCGCGACATCGGCGCGGTCGGCCTGGAGCTCGGGATGCGCCAGCAGGGTTGCGACATGGAATGCGCCGGCGCCGTAGCCGACCGCGACGATCTCGCGTGCGTCGCCGTTGAACAGGTCGATATTGCCGTGGACCCAGGACAGCGCCGCCGCCACATCGGTCGCTCCCATCGGCCAGGTTGCTGCGGGTGCCAAGCGATAATTGACGCGCACCCCGATCATGTCGTTGCGGGCGGCAAAGCACATGACCTGGTCCTGGATCTGGCGCGACAGCTCGGGCGCGGCGCGGTCGCCGGTGAAACTGTCGCCGGCCACGAACAGCAGTACCGGCCGCGGCGTATCCGCCTTGGTCGTGCTGGCGGCAACGTCGAGCACATTGGCCTCGTTTTCGCCGTAGCGCAGGCCCCGCGAGAAGGTGACCTGCTCGCACAGCCGCGCGGTGCCGCCGGCGGTGGTGTCGGAATCGGTCAGGCCTGTCAGGATGAGGTCGGAGGGCGGCGTCAGCCGCGCCGGCAACGGGCCATGCGCGGATGCTGTCGTGATGGTCAGAAACAGGAAAAAAGCGAGATAATTCTTCATTTGGTGCCGGCCTTTGCGCCCCCCATATTGGTTCGCCGGTTTGGCCTGTCTTTTCAATTCGCCTTATTCGTCCGCCTTGAGGCGATTTCACGGCACCTTTGTTCGGCGACAGCAAGGCGACCATCCCGAAAGCCCCACCGTCGTCGTGTGCGAGATTTTCGGCTGGCGCCCGGCCGCCAGCGGCCCCCGGTCGCACTGGCGACGACGTGGCCCATGTGAGGACAGGTTGCGGCCCCCCGCATCCCTGGCTTCCGAGGTCTCAGGCGGCGCTCTTGCGCCTGGCTGCCTTCTTCGTCGTCTTCCTTGTCGTCTTCCTGGCCGATTTCTTCTTTGCCGTCTTCCGGGCGGCGAGATAGGCCTCGACCTTCCTGGAAGAATGGCCGGCCGCGGCGACGGCAGCCTTCAGCTTGGCCGGGGTGATCTTGAATCTCTTCGACCAGTAACGGACCTCATAGGCCTCGCTCAGCGCGATCCGGCTCTTGTCGGAGGCGCGGTGCTTCTGGAGCTTGATATACGCCTCGACCTTCTTGGCGGAACGGCCGACCTTCTTGACGGCGTATTTCAGCTTGGCCGGGGTCACCTTGAACTTCTTCGACCAGTAGGCGACTTCATATTTTTCCGTGAGCGCAATCAGCGCCCGATCGGCCCCGCCGCGCTTTGCCTTGTTGTCGGCCATGCTTCCCTCCTGCCGCGGAATGCGTGCCGCCAATCTAGCATGCAACCGGATTCGGAAGGCAAGACGCAAGCCGTGCGGTGATTGCGCAAGGCGGCGGTTTTGCACCGATGTGTCAAACCCTTGTGCGGCGCCGCCGCGCCTCGGGCGGAACGGGCGTTTTACTTTGCATGGGGTTGTTTCGCATTTTTTGTCTGGCCGGCCGCGTTACGCCCGCTTCATCGTCCGGAACGTGATGGAGTAACGGCGCGCCTCGACCGGCGGGATACTGTGCTCCCATTGCGAGCGCGCCTCGCCTTCCATCATGTACAGCGAGCGCGGCTGGGCCTCGCGCGTGTGGCGCTGCCATTTGTCGCCGCTGCGGCGGCGGAAGCGGAAGTTGCAGGCCGAGCCGAGCGACAGGCCGAGGATCTTGTCGAAATGCGGCTTGTCGCGGTGCCAGCCGATGCCGACGCCGGCCTCATACTCGGTGCAGAGCACCTGCCGGACGCTGGCCTCCGGCAGCTTCGCCCAGGCCTCGGCCTGACGCGCGACGGGCAACAGCCAGTCCGGAATCGGCTCCGCCTCGGCCAGCCGCTGCAGCGTGTAGTCATAGCGATAGCCGAACGACGCCACCCGGCGGTTGCCCTCGAACGCCCCGAACTGGAAACGCTCGAGCGGCAATGCTGCGATGCGGCCGATCAAGGCCTGCTCGACGGCGGCTTCGATAAAATTGTCCATGTAGCGAAGGCCGGTCGGGCCTTCGTCAGGGACGGCGAACAAGCCAAGCTGCGTCATTCCTCGCATTTCCGTGATGGAACCTAATGGCGGCTGATGCGACTTACATATGACGCGGGAAGAAACGTGCGAGGCTGTCATGGCACACAAACATACCGCCGATCCGGCAGAGATCATGCGGGCGACCGGTCATCCTGAGCTGGAATATGCCGCCGGTTGGACCATCGCTGGTCTCGTCACCATCGGCACCATCGTCGCCGCCTGGGTGTTCGCGATCTAGACCGCAGGGAATTGCAGCTCGAAGGCCGCGCCCTCGTCGGTCGGCTTGAGCCTGATCGAGCCGCCATGGCTCGCCATCACCGCGCGCGCGATCGCAAGCCCCATCCCGGTGCCCCCCTGGTCGCGGCGGGTGGTGAAGAACGCATCAAAGATCCTGTCGCGGTTCGGTGCCGAGATCGGCTCGCCGTCATTGCTCACCGTCAGACGCAAGGTCGTGCGTTCGTCCACAGCCTCCAGCCTGATTGTCCCAGCCTTGTGCCGCATCGCGTTGTCGGCGAGATGCGACAGCACGATCAGTGCCTTTTCACCGGACATGCCGATGGGGCGGTCGAGGCTGCCGCTGGCCTCGATGGAGCTGGCCGGAAACCTGTTCCTGAGGTCGGCGATCACGGGCGCCAGCTCCGTGCGCTCGTTCTGCGGCAGGCTCTCGGCGCGCGCCAGATCGCGCAGCCGCTGCGCCATCGCTTCCAGCCGCTGAGTGTCGGACAGGATGTTGGCGATGAATGTCTTCTGCTCGGCCGGCGTCAGTCCGTCTGACCTGCCTTGATAGGAATCCTGCAGCAGCTCGGCCGCGCCCTTGATCGAGGTCAGCGGCGATTTCAGCTCGTGGGTGAGATGGGCCGAGAACGTCGCGATATAGTCGGAACGTCGCGCCAGCTGCTCGGCCATGCCGAGGAAGCTGTGCGAGAGCTGGGCGAACTCACGCGTGCCGTAATGCCGAAGCGGCTGGAAGGCCTCGCGGTCGCCGCGGCCGATCCGCGCGGCGCGGTCGATCAGCTCGCGCATCGGCAGGGTGATGGTGCGCGAGAACACGAGGCCGATCGCGATCGTGCCGAGGATCACGGCGAGCCCCGCCAGCACGAACTTTGCCCGCTCCTGGTAGAGATGGTCGAAGATGTTGCTCGGCGTCCGCGTGGTGTAGATCACGCCCGCGACGCGGTTGTTGACGATCACCGGCATTGCCGAGAACACGTGCACGCCGAGGCCGCGGCTGAAGGAATAGATCGGGGGCGGCGGCTTGTCCGGCACGCGGTTGCGCAAGGTGGCCCGATACTGCCCGTGCAGCGCGTCGGCGACCTCCTCGATATGGGCGAGCGATTGGCCGACCTCCTGCCGCCCGGCGATAACGACGCCTTGCGGATCGAGGATACGAAAGCCCGCCAGCGTCACCTTCTGGGTCTCGCGGATGATCGGCGACAGTCTTGCGCCGATCTCGATATAGGCCGCCTGCGCCGGATGAGGCGCGGCCTGCGCATCCGGTCGCCGCCGCAGCAGATCGTTGGCGGTGAGGTCGAGCGCGGGGCGGATCGGGGTGACCTGGTCGCCGGGGTCGGGCAGCACGTTCGGCGGCACCTCGGCGCCGAGCGTCAGGCCGCTGTCGAGCCTGGCCGTGACCTCCTGCGCATAGATCGTCGCCAGCACGCGGCTTTGCGCGATCAGCTCGGCCTGGGTCTGACGGATCAGCTGGTTGTCGTAAAGGCGGAAGAAGAACAGGCCGACCAGCGGCAGCACGCCAACGGTGGTCAGCACCGTGAAGATCACGAGGGCGAGCGAGGGCCGCCATTTGTCGGGCGCCGCGCTCATGCCGCTTTCTCGCAGCGGCCGAGCTTGAAGCCGACGCCGTGGATGGTCTCGATCACGTTGTCGCAGGCCAGCACTGCGAGCTTGGCGCGGATGTTGCGGATGTGGCTGTCGATGGTGCGGTCGGAGACCTGGATGTTGAGCTGATAGGCCGCCCGCATCAGCTGCTCCCGGTTGAACACCGAAGTTGGCCGGGTCAGGAACGCGCGGAGGATGCCGAACTCGATCGCGGTCAGCTTCAGCGGCGTGCCGGCGAAGGTCGCGACATGCTGCTCGGGATCGATCAGCAGGCCGCCTTGCGACAGCGCGGCCGGGCCCGCCTTGGCCTCGCCATTGCGCGGGCTGAGCCGGCGCAGGATGACGTTGACCCGCGCCACCAACTCGCGTGGGCTGAACGGCTTCGTCACGTAGTCGTCGCCGCCGATCTCGAGACCGAGGATGCGATCGATCTCCTCGTCGCGCGCCGACAGGAACAGGATCGGCACGTCGGACGCCTTGCGGATCTCGCGGCAGACATCGAGGCCGTCGAACTCGGGCATGCCGATGTCGAGCACGATCAGATCGGGCCTGTCGGCGGCAAAGCGGCTGAGCGCCTCCTTGCCGTCGCGGGCCTCGATCACGTCCATGCCGGCCTTCTTCAGCGCAACGCGGATGACCTCGCGGATATGGCCTTCGTCGTCGACGATGAGAATGCGATGCGCCAAGAAAGTCTCCGCTCACCCTGCCGGCCGGCTGCCGGACTGATCTTTCGCCTGCGCGTCCAGCCTGCGCTGCAGCCGCCAGCTCCGAAAGCCCCAACTCCGCCAGGCCAGATCCTGGCGCTGCAGTTCTACAAGGCGGTCGCGTCGGGACACAAGACAGTAGCCTCGTGCCGAAAGATCGCTGCCCTTCGCGTTCGCCAGGAGTTCAATGGCCTTGTCGATCGCAGGCAGCGCCTGCGGCCCGAGCGAGAGGAGATAATTGGTGTCGAGCTGCACGCCTTTACCTGAAGCTTCCTTGCTGTGCGCCACATTATAGTCGGCAATGAAGGCGTCGAAGTTCACCAGCGCGCAGCCATACAGCACGATCGCGAGCGCGGTCAGATTGACGCCCACGAGCCAGCCGTTGGACCGGCCGAGCGCGATGCGGGCGACGATCAGGAGCAATCCGAGCGCCACCAGCCCCATCCAGATGAAGGCCGCGATCCGCCAGTAAGTCAGCATGTAGATATCGACATACAGGTCGAGGCGAAGGATGGAGGAGGCGACGAGAAGGACGTTCTGGCCGACCCAGAGATAGACCAGCGGCCGGATCACCGACGATTTCTCGGCCGGCCCGCCCGGGCGCATCGCCACCAGCACGAACGCCGCGGCGAGCAGGGCGGTTACGATCAGCGGATAGGCGCCGCGATGCGCATAGCCCGCATAGGTCAGATTGTCCGGCAGCGCCATATGGCCCCAGAGATAGATGCCGTCGAGAATGGACTGCGCCGCGAACAGCAGGTTGAACAGGATCAGCGAGCGCAGGATGGTGGAGGGACCAAGAAACTCCGCCGAGACCAGAGGCGGGAGCGGCGGCGGCACAGGTCCGTCCGCGACGGCGGTGGTGACGATCGTCTTGCGCCGCCAGCGCACATGGATGAACGGCCAGACCAGCGCCAGCATCAAGGCCCAGAAAAGTACGCGCGGGATGCTGATATATTGGAGGATGAGTTTCGGATTGAGCATAAACACCCATTGCTCGATCACCGGATTGGCCGCGGCGAACAGCGCGACGAAGACCGTGCTGAGTGCTGCAGGGAGCAGCCAGCGCGCGATGCCGCGGGTCAGCGCCGACGCGTTGAACACCTGGGGCGCATCGAGGAAGAACCTGATGGGCCCGAGCAGGACGAAATTGCGCAGCGCGCGGACGCGGTCGGCGAGCCCGGTCGCTTCCGGATTGGTCGCCAGCAGCAGGGCGATAAGCAGCGCCGCGCCGAGGATCAGCAACGAGAGCGCGTTGAGCTCCTCGACGGCCGGTGCGAGGCCGGCGATGAGAATGGCTGTGCCGATCAGGGCGCGCCGCAGGTTTAGGGCCGCGTGATTGAAGAGCACCGACACGCCGGCGAGCGCGATCGCAAAGAGCGTCAGCGACAGCCCGATTCGCTGGCCGTAGAACAGCCAGTCGGCGAGTGCGGCCAGCACCAGCGCGAGACCGAGCTTGGCCGGGATCGAGGAATGACCGATCGGCTTGATTTCCTCTACGATCGTCGAAGCCAGGCTCGTCATGTCCAGAAGACCTTTCGTGATGGGTGGCATCACGAAGTCTGAACGGTGCTTGTGCAGAAGCCGGGATCATCGTCTGCACGGTTTCAGGAGTCTTTTGCAGATTTCGTGCAGGCACGCGTTTGCCTCTCGCGGAGCGCAAATCGCTTTGATAGGTGCGAAGCATCGCCACTCCCAGCGCGTGATGCATCATGCAATTCCTCCGCCGTATCGGTCTCATTCTGCTCTGGCTTGCCGCACCCCTGGTCGCATTCGTGGCCGCGAACAAGAACGATCCCTATCTGGTCGCGCTCCGGGGCGCCGGAAACGTCGCGCTTGTCGTCGCAAGCCTTGTGATCGTCATCCTCCTGCTGCGCGGAGAACGGTGGCGCACTATCGCGGGCAAGCTGCTCGTCACGCTCTGGTGCCTGCCGCCGCTCCTGATGTCCGCCGCGCATCTGAAGTTCGAGCTGCGCAAGCACGACGTTCTCGGCGCAAGCGCCGCCGAGGCGCGACAGCTCGGGCCTCATTTCATGGTCGGCTATTCCTCGTTTTCCGAGGTCGCGCGGCTGGCCGAGCAGGGATTGATCGGCGGCGTCTATGTGACCCGGCACAACATCCGGGGCCGGACGATTGCGGCGCTACGTGCCGAAATCTCGGCGCTTCAGGATATCAGGCGCGCGGCGGGCCTGCCGCCGCTGGTCGTGGCCGCCGACCAGGAAGGCGGCATCGTCGGGCACCTTGCCCCGCCGCTCACCAAGGTGCCGGCGCTGGCGACGCTCACCGGGCTGGCTCCCGACGACCAGCAGGCCAAAGCGGAAGAATTCGGCCGCATCCACGGACACGAGCTCGGCGCGCTTGGCGTCAACCTCAATCTCGCGCCGGTGCTCGACCTCAAGCCGCCGGCGAGGCGCAACCGTCTCGATTTCCACACGCTGATCGGCCAGCGCGCAATTGCAACCGATCCTGCTGTCGTCGGCACGATCGCAAGCGCTTATGTCCGCGGGCTGGAAGAATCCGGCGTCGGTGCCACGCTCAAGCATTTTCCGGGCATCGGCCGCGTCCGCACCGACATGCATCATTTCAGCGCCAATCTCGATACGCCAGTCGGGGAATTGGAAGCCTCCGACTGGCTTCCGTTCCGCGAGGTGCTGTCGCATTCGCGCAGCGCGCTGATGGTCGGGCATGTCACGCTGACCGCGGTCGATCCCGACCGCGCCGCCTCGCATTCCAAGCGCGTCGTCGATGGCATTCTCCGGGACAAATGGGGCTACCAGGGCATGGTGATGACCGACGACCTCGTGATGGGTGCGATCTACCAGAACGACGTCTGCAAGGCCGTGGTCGAGGCGATCAATGCCGGCGTCGACCTGCTGCTGGTCGCCTATGACGGCGCGCAGTTCTATCGCGTCTTCGCCTGCGCTCTGGACGGGTTGCGGCACGGCAGGCTCGATGCGGCGATGCTGCGCGCAAGCGCGACGCGTCTGGAAAGAGGATTTCCGATCGAGCAGGCCCGAGGGGGTTCTGGCGCGATCAGCCTCGCCCGTCAGGACTAAAGCATGATCCGGAAAAGTGCGCAGCGGTTTTCCGAAAAGATCATGCTTAAACAAAAAGCCAAAGCGCGATGACGATTCGTCCTGATCGTATCGCGGTTTAGCCTTTCGCATACTGACGGTAGTCCGGCTCCCGGTGAAACCAGAATTCGTAGCCGGTGACGGCCTTCTGCATGGCGACGTCGTGGATCGGCTGGTTGAGCGGAACGACCGGGACGTCGCGGATGCAGAGCGCAATGAAATCCTTCACGGCCTGGTCGTACTCGGCCGTATCAGCGGTGAAGCGGGCCTTGTCGATGAGCACGTCCATCTCCTTGTTCTGGTAGGAGGAGATGTTGAAGATCGAGTTGTTGCCGTGGAAATTCCAGTAGAAGTAATATTCGGGATAATCCAGCCAGCCGCTGAAGCGGTTGAGCGCGAGCGGCAGCTCCTTCTTGTTCAGCGTCGTCCGCCAGTTCGCGCCGGGGATCTTTTCGATTGCCGCCTTGATGCCGATCTTGGCGAGGCTCTCCTGGATAAGGATCGCCGTCGGTTCGCCGACGGTCGCGGTGCCTGTGTCGAGTGACAAGGTCGTCTCCACGCCGGAGGCGAAGCCGGCTTCCTTCATCAACGCCTTGGCCTTTTCGAGATCGGTGACATAGGGAAACGGCTGCGGCCAGACCGGCTTTGAAATGTCGGCGGCGCCGCCGTACATGGGAACGGCACGGCCGAAGAACGCGCTGCTCTGGATCTGCTCATATGGCGTCGCCCAGGCGATGGCCTGGCGCAGCTTGACGTTGTCGAACGGCGGCTTTGCGGTGTTCAGAGCAACGTACCAGAGCGCATTGGGGATCGGCACGCCCGACACCTTGACCTTGCCTTCCCTGATGAGCTGGTCGAAATCCCGCGGCGCAAAGCCGCTCGACAAGTCCGCATCGCCTCGCTCCAGCATGGCGCGGCGGGTCCCGCCGGAGGGGACGTCGCGTGCGATCACGCGCCTGATCTTCGGCAACGGTCCGCTCTTCCAGTCGTCGAAGCGTGCCAGCACGGTCTCGCTGCCGGGCTTCCAGCTCTCGATCCTGTAGGCGCCGCCGCCGGCCTCGTTGTTCTTCAGCCACGCCAGCGCCCACGGGTCTTCGGCCGTCGCATTTTTCTTCGCCAGCTCGGAATTGATGATGAACGGCACCACGACGGCGACGTTGAACAGCAGCATCTTGTCCTTGCGGACATAGTCGATGCGGAAGGTGTGATCGTCGACGACCACGAACTGCTCGGGCTTTTCCAGCGATCCCGCGGACATCTGGAAGGTCGGAAAGCCGCCGACCTTCACCGCGCGGTCGAACGACCATTTGACGTCCTTGGCCGTGACCGGCGACCCGTCGTGGAACTTCGCATCTTTTCGGAGGCGGAAGGTGCAGGACATGCCGTCGGCCGCGACCTCCCAGCTCTCGGCGAGTTCGGGCGCGAGCCTCTCGCGATCATACGACAGCGTTCCGTCCGGCAGCGTCTTGGAGGCGTAGGAGAGCAGGCGGTCGTAGCAATTCCACGATAGCCCGTTCACGGTCTGGTTGGAGCCGACGCCCTGCATGTCCAGCGAGTTCGGACCCAGCTCCTGCACCACCAGCAGCGTTTCGCTCCGGCCCTGCGCCCAGGCGAAGGGAGGGGCGACGGCACTGATGCCGGCGGCACCCACGCCGCCGAGCAGCACGCTGCGGCGGCTCATATGGAAGGGTGAACTGCTCATGGGTGCCTCCTGTCCGGCAATTGTCCGGCATCGAGAGGCAAGGTGTGTGCCACCGGCACGAATGATCGTACCGTGTCCGGGGCCGGCCGCCCCGCGCGACGGCGCGAGGCGGTTTCATTCGGTGCGTCTGCGCGCGCCAGGCGCTTCCTATTCGGCCTGCTCCAGTGCGGCAGGCATCTTCGCAACCGACATCAGCGATCGCGCGACCTGATTGAGCAGGAGATCGGCGTTTTCTTCTTCGGCGAGGGATTTGGAGAGCAGGGCGACCACTGCGCTATGCCGGAGCTGCTGCGCCAGGTTGCGCGCGGTGGTGTAGCCGGACATCTCGTAATGTTCGACGCGTTGAGCCGCAGAAATCAGTGCGAGGTCGGCGGCCGCGTCCTCCTTTTCCTCGCCTTCCTTCATGACCTCCTGGCCTTCCTCGATGAGGCCCATCATGCCCTTGCAGGGCTTGGCGCGTGCGTTCTCGCCGAGCAGCTCGAAGCACTCGTTGATGCGCTCGATCTGATTCTCGGTCTCGGTCAGATGCTGCTCGAATAATTCCCGCAGCTGGTCGAAGCGGGCGGCCTGCGCCATCTTGGGAAGCGCCTTGGTCAACTGCTTCTCGGCATGGAGAATGTCGCGCAGTTCATGGAGCAGGAGATCGGTCAGGCCGGCTTCGTCGACGGGCGGTGAGCTTTCCGTGACGATCGGCGTGCCGGCGCCGGGATCGGCGGACTGCAGCGCAGGCGATTCCGTGAACACCCAATCCTCGCCCTCGTTCCAGGGACCGCGGGTGTCGATTTCGCCGTGGTCACCGCTGCCGGTGGAGTCGTTGAAGTACTGGTTCACGAGGCCGGGCGACGGCGCGAGCCTGCCGACGCTGAAGGCCGGCTTCGACAGGCTTTCGAGCGCTCGCGCGAACGCCTTCATATGAGTGATCTCCCGCGTCATCAGGAACTGGAGCGCGTCCTTGCTGCCGGCGTCGTCGCAGAAATTGATCAGCCGTTCATAGACGATCTTGGCGCGCGCCTCGGCGGCGATGTTGCTGCGGAGATCGACGTCGAGCTCGCCGGTGATCTTGAGATAGTCGGCGGTCCAGGGATTGCCTTGCGAATTGAACAGGTTGACACCGCCGCCGCCGGCGATCGCAATCAGCGGATCGGCTTCCGCCGCCTGGCGGTCATTCTTCGAAGGCGCAAGATGCATTCGCGCGAGACAGCCGACGACTTCGAGATGGCTGAGCTCCTCGGTGCCGATATCCATCAGGAGATCCTTGCGGTCGGGGTCCTCGCAATTCAAACCTTGAATCGAATATTGCATCGCGGCCGCGAGTTCCCCGTTGGCGCCGCCGAACTGCTCCAGCAGCATATTGCCGAAGCGGGGATCGGGTTCGTCGACACGCACGGTGAACATCAGTTTCTTGACGTGGTGATACATGGGAAGGCTCGCGCTCTGAGGGAAACTATGCGCGTCAACCGACCCTCGGAATGTTCGTTCCTAGCTCTCGCCGAGATTCAGATCCGGTGCTGCGCGAAGGAGTGAAGCGGAGCGCATATGCACGTTCGTTGGTGCCGGCGAGATCTCTACGGTCCCGCTGCTGCGCGGCCCTATGCTGCCCGCGCGATCAGTCCGTCAATCATCGCGCGCACGAGGCCAGCGATTTCCTTGCGCAGCGCCGGCAGCGGCACGGCGACCAGCTTCTGCTCCAACCCCAGCGCCACCATGCCATGGACCGCCGAGAACAGGCTGCGTGCGGTGATGCCGAGCTCCTCCGGGCCGCGCTTTGGAAACAGCGCGGCCAGCGGCTTGTAGATGTGGCGGAACAGCCGCATCTGGTCGTCGACGGACCAGTCGGGGACGACCTTGTCGGCCTCCATGCGGTGCTCGAACAGCGCGCGCCAGAGCTGGAGATTTTCCGCCGCGAAATCGCAATAGGCGATGGCGATGCGGACCAGGGTCTCCTGCGGCGAGGGGGCGCCCGCGCCTTCCGCCACGCTCAGCGCCTCGTCGAGCCGGAGCAACGTGCGCGACCCCACACGCAGGATCAGCTCATCCATATCGGCCACGAGATTATAGACCGCACCATTGGCGCAGCCGATCTCGCGGGCGAGATCGCGAGTTTTCAGCCCTGACAATCCACGGTCCGCGATCATCCGTTCCGCCGCCTGAATGAGCGCGGATCGAAGTTTCTCTCGACGTTCCAAGGCCTTAGACATGCATCGGTCATATTCTTGAGCGTTGCTCAAAATTCTCTTGAACAATGTTCAAGGTTGTTGCTACAAAGTATCTGTGAGCAACGCTCATAACAGGGAGCAACAGATGTTCAAGACCGTCGTGACACTTTTCCGCGGCAGCGTGGCCGCCGCGGGCGAAGAGCTGGAGGACCGCACGGCCCTCCTCATTCTCGACCAGCAGATGCGCGATGCGGCCGCGGCCGTCGAGCGCAGCAAGCGGACGCTGGCGCTGGCGATCGCGCAGGATCAGCAGGAAGGCCGCAAGCTCGAGGCGACGATCGCCCGCATTGCCGATCTCGAGGCGCGCGCGGTTGCGGCGCTCGACGGCGGCCGCGAGGATCTCGCCAGGGACGCTGCCCAAGCCATCGTAGGCTTGGAGGCCGACCGCGATGCGGCAATGACGGCCCGCGCCTTGTTCGCGACCGAGATCGCCCGGTTGAAGCGGCACGTCGCGACCGCGCAGGCCCGCATCACCGAGCTCGATCGCGGTCGCCGCGTCGCCCGAGCCTCGGAGGCGGTACGCTCGCTTCGGCGCAGCGGCATCGAGGCGGCACGCCCTTACGAATCCACGCTGCCGGAGGCGGAGAGCACCCTGCGGCGCCTGCGCGAACGGCAGATGGAAACCCAGGCCGCCGATGATGCGCTGGTCGAGCTCGACGCGGCCACCGGTCCGCTCGCCACCGCCGAGAGATTAGCCGAGCAGGGTTTTGGCCCACGGTTGAAGACGACTGCGGACGACGTGCTGGTCCGGTTGAAGTCCAAGCGCGCGCCGACTGCCTGATCCCCAACCCCATCATCATTCGAACCAACAGGAGACCGTCATGAACCAGAACGGCCAACCCCATAGCAGCGCCTGGGTGACCTTCACCTACGCGTCCTTCGCAGCCTCCGCATTTCTCGTCGCCATTGGCATCTTCTTCCTGCCGATCGACCTCTGGATGAAGGGCTATCTCACCATGGGCATCGTCATGCTGATCCAGACCTGCATCACCCTGACCAAGACTGTGCGCGACAATCACGAGAGCAGCCGGCTGGTGAACCGCATCGAGGATGCCAAGGCCGAGCGTTTGCTGATGGAGGTTTCCAAGGCGGCTTGAAAAATGTGCCTCGCGCCAATCGGACGACGAGCAAGAGAGCCGCGGAGCGACGCGCCGCGGCTCTCGCGTCCAGGCCCACCCGGAAATGACGTCTTGATCGTGCCTCGCGGTCCGCATCTCGCATTGTACTTCGAACGCAGGTGCGATATGGCTCTCGCGCTTTCCAGAGGCGGAGACGAGCTTTGTCGAAACAATCGCTGCGTGAGGAGGCCGAGCGCCTGATCCGCGAATCGATGGAAAAGAAGACCATCGTCGTCAAGCAGGGCGCGACCCGCATCGAGGCCGTCTGCGGCAAGTGCGGCGCGCCGAACCGGGTCCAGGCGGAGAAAGGCCAGACCCGGGTCAAGTTCGCTTGCAAGAATTGCGGGCACCAGCAAGAGACGCTGTAGGGCGGTTGCGCGAACTGCCGCGCCGCGAACACTCCAACCCTCATCCTGAGGAGCCCGCTGAAAGCGGGCGTCTCGAAGGATCGAGGCCGGGCTGCTGCAGCCGGGCCTGCATGGTTCTCGCGGCGATGCGCAGCATCGTCCGCCTCGCGCGCAAGGGCGCGCTCCTCACCATGAGGGTCTGACAGTTACTTCCCCTCCACGAACCTCGTGAACGCATCCGCGTAATCCGGGTGCCAGCGCGACAGCGGCGGCCGGTTCTCGACGATGTCGCCGGCGGCCCATTGCATGCGCTTCTCGTCGAGCGCGCGCGGCACGTCGTTGTCCGGGCACAGGATGTAGAAATCGCCCACCTCCAGCCGCGCCAGCATGAAATCGACCGTCTGCTCCGGCGTCCAGGCGCCGGCCGGCTTCTCGGTGCGTCCTTTCGCGGTGAGGCCCGTGAAGACGAAGCCGGGGATCAGCAAATGTGCCGTGACGCGACAGTCTCTCGTGTTGCGCAGTTCGTGCTGGAGCGCTTCGGTAAATGCCTTCACGCCGGCCTTGGAGACATTGTAGGCGGGATCGCCCGGCGGCGTGGTGATGCCCTGCTTCGAGCCCGTGTTGATGATGAGGCCGCACCTGCCGCGTGCGATCATGTTGGGCGCGAAGATGCGCGAGCCGTTGATGATGCCCCACATGTTGACGGCGATAACGCGCTGCCAATTGTCGGGTTCGCCGAACAGCGTGCTGCCCGGCTGGATGCCGGCATTGTTCATGAGCAGGTCCGTTCCGCCGAACTGCGCGGCCACGGCGCGTTCCAGTTCCCTCACGCTCTCCGCGCTGCTGACATCGACGGCGAAGGTCATCACGTTTGTGGCAGACGTGACGGATGAGAGTCTTGTTGCGGCGTCCGCCAGACGTTGCCGGTCCACGTCCGCGATACACACTTTCATGCCCGCGCGCGCGAAGGCCGCAGCGGCGGCAAACCCGATTCCGGATGCGCCACCTGTAATCACGGCGACATTGTCTTTGACGATGGCGGGATGTGGCATGGATCATCTCCGGGGAGGACTCTTCATCGAGCTATAACATGGCAGCAGTCCGACCCTGCACAAGTTGGCATGGGAGGTCTTCGTTCAGCGCTGCCTTTACGCCTTTCCGGCACGGCTGTATCCTTCACCCTAACGATCCCGCCCAGATCGAACCAATCAATCACCTGACAGGGAGTGCAGCCATGGCTGTGTCGCAGGCTATTCCGATCACGCGCCATCCGTTCGCGAATGGGTCCTACAAGCAGATGCTGATCGACGGGAAGTGGGTCGATGCAGCCTCAGGCAAGCGCTTCGAGACTCATAATCCTGCCACCGGCGAATTGCTCGCAACCGTCGCCGAGGGCGACAAGGAAGACATCGATCGTGCGGTTGCCGCCGCCCGCCGCGCCTTCGAGGGGCCCTGGAGCAAGGTGAAACCGTTCGAGCGGCAGAATCTGCTGCTCAAGCTTGCCGACCTCGTCGAGAAGAATTTCGACGAATTGTCGCAGCTTGATACCCTGGACATGGGTGCGCCGCTCAGCCGCACCCGCGCCTATCGCCTGCGCGCCGTCGGCATGCTGCGTTATTACGCCGGTCAGACCACGGCGATCCACGGCGAGACCATCGAGAACTCGCTGCCCGGCGAGATCTTCTCCTACACGCTGAAGGAGCCGATCGGTGTCGTCGGCGCCATCATTCCCTGGAACGGCCCGCTCACGGCGACGATCTGGAAGATCGGCCCGGCGATCGCGACCGGCTGCACCGTGGTGCTCAAGCCCGCCGAAGAGGCGCCGCTGACCTCGCTGCGCATCGCCGAGCTGGCGATGGAGGCGGGCATTCCCCCCGGCGTCATCAACGTCGTGCCCGGCTATGGCGAGACCGCGGGCGCCGCGCTCGCCTCGCATCATGACGTCGACAAGGTCGCCTTCACCGGCTCGCACGTCACGGGTCAGTCGATCATCCGCGCCTCCGCCGGCAATTTGAAGCGTGTCTCGCTCGAGCTCGGCGGCAAGTCGCCGGACATCGTGTTCGCTGACGCCGATCTCGACGCCGCCGTGCCGGGCGCGGCGATGGCGGTGTTCGCCAATTCGGGCCAGATCTGCAGCGCCGGCACGCGCCTGTTCGTCGAGCAGTCGATCTACGAGGAGTTCGTCGGCCGCGTCGCCGAGTTCGGCAAGAAGCTGCAGGTCGGCAACGGTCTCGATCCCAATGTGCAGATCGGCCCGCTGGTGTCAGAGCAGCAGCTCGAGCGCGTCACCGGCTATCTCGACATTGGCCAGAAGGAAGGCGCAAGGGCGCTCGCCGGCGGCGGCCGCGTCACCGAGGGCGCGCTGTCGAAGGGCTTCTTCGTCTCGCCGACCGTGTTCGCGGGCGTTCAGGACAACATGCGCATCGCGCAGGAGGAGATTTTTGGCCCCGTCATCTCCGCGATCGCATTCAAGGACATGGACGAGCTGGTCAAGCGCGCCAACAACACCACCTTCGGCCTCGGTTCGGGCCTGTGGACGCGCGACGTCAGCAAGGCGCATGCGGTTGCAAAGTCGCTGCGCGCCGGCTCGGTGTGGGTGAACTGCTACCAGGCGATGGACCCGGCCGTGCCCTTCGGCGGCTACAAGATGAGCGGCTATGGCCGCGAGTCCGGCAAGCAGCATGTCGAGGAATATCTCAACGTGAAGTCCGTCTGGATCAAGACGGCCTAGCACTTGTTCTCTCCCGCCTTCCGCGGGAGGGAATATCTGCTTTTATGGGGGCGGCGCCTTTTCCGGGTGCCGCCCCTCGCGATATGATCCGCATCCTTCCAAAGAAACTCGGGGTCAGCATGAAATTCGAGGCGTTGTTTAGACCGTTGCAGGTCGGTCCGTACAAGCTTGCGCATCGCGTCGCGATGGCACCGCTGACACGCATGCGGGCCGAGCGCGAGAGCTTTTCACCGCGCCCGCTCAACGCCGAATATTACGGCCAGCGTGCGACGCCGGGCGGCCTGCTCATCGCCGAGGCCTCGCCGGTGCTCTCGCACGGCCGCGGCAATCCGGCGACGCCCGGCATCTATTCGGAGGCGCAGATCGCCGGCTGGCGCAAGGTGGTCGATGCCGTGCACGCCAAGGGCGGCATCATCTTCCTCCAGCTCTGGCATGTCGGCCGCGTCTCGCATTCCTCCTTCCACGGCGGCGAGCTGCCGGTTTCGGCCTCGGCGATCCCGATCAAGGCGGAAGGCATGAAGGCGATGACGGCCGACGGCAAGATCTCGGACTATGAGACGCCGCGCGCGCTGGAGACCGGGGAAGTCAAGGGTATCGTCGAGGCCTTCAGGCAAGGCGCGAAGAATGCACTCGCGGCCGGTTTCGACGGTGTCGAGATCCACGGTGCCAACGGCTATCTGCTCGAGCAATTCCTGCAATCACGCAGCAACCAGCGCACCGATCAATATGGTGGATCGATCGAGAACCGCGCCCGGCTGCTGCTCGAGGTGACGCAGGCCGCGATCGACGTTTGGGGTGCGAACCGCGTCGCCGTGCGGCTGTCGCCGCATGGCATCGCCAACGATTCCGGCGAGCCCGATCCGATGCCGCTATACACCCACGTGGTGAAGGCGCTCGACAAGCTCGGCCTCGCCTATCTGCACTTCATCGAGCCGCGATCGAGCGGCTCGGGTCGCGCCGAGGTCAACTGGCAGAATGTGCCGTCGGCGATGCTGCTGTTTCGTCCGCTCTACAGCGGCGTGCTGATGACCGCCGGCGGCTTCACCGGCGAGACTGCGAATGCGGCGATCGCCGACGGCCATGCCGACATCATCGCCTTCGGCCGCATCTTCATCTCCAATCCCGATCTGCCGCGCCGCCTGCAGCACGACTACCCGATCACGCCGTACAATCGTGCGACGTTCTATGGCGGCGAGGAGAAGGGGTACACGGATTATCCTGTTTATGACGAGCTGACGCCGGCGTAGTTAGGCTGTCATTCCGGGGCGATGCGTAGCATCGAACCCGGAATCCATCTCTCCGTCTGAACAAGCCGCCTGATGGATTCCGGGCTCGCGACTTTGTCGCGCCCCGGAATGACGATCGTATTGTCTGCAATGACAACGGAAAGACGTCCATGGCCAAAGCCGCAGTCGCCGCAGGGATCGCCACCGGCCAATGCCTCTGCGGCAAGGTCACCTTCGAGATCGATGTCCCCGCGCGCTGGGCCTGGCACGATCACTCCGCCGCCAGCCGCCGCGCCCATGGCGCGGCCTATGCGACCTATGTCGGAAGCTGGAAGAAGCGGTTTCGCATTACGTCGGGCAAGACGGCGCTCACGCGCTACGAGGACAAGGCCACCAGGACCACGCGCAGCTTCTGCTCGCAATGCGGCACGCCGATTGCCTATGAACGACCGCGTGGTCCGCACATGGTCAACATCCCGCGTGCGCTCTTCAGGGAGCGCACCGGCCGCCAGCCGCTCTATCACATCGCGATCGAGGAGCTGCAGGAATGGGCCTATACCGGCGAGCCGCTGGTGCCGCTCAAGGGCTTTCCGGGCGTGGTCTGCCAGCGCTCGAAAAAGAAGAAGCGCGCGGGCGGCGAGGACCCGTTCGAGCTGGGCCGGGAGGAAATTTAGCTCCACTCTCATGCCCCGGACGCGGTGCGGCACGAAGTGCCGCGCCGCCGAGCCGGGGCCCATGCAGCGGAGAATGCGGTGAGCAACTGGGTCCCGGCTCTGCGCCGCAACGCTTCGCCGCGTCGCGTCCGGGACACGAGAGCGGGGCTTCCACGCAACGCAGCCATGAGCACGCTTCCTTGCGCGCCTCCCGCGACTTCGGCCATCATGCCGCCGTCCTTGCGGCAACGTCCGCTCCCTGGAGGAAACATGAAGAACAAGATCACCGGCCGCTCCGCCTTTCTCGCGCTGCTCAAGGACGAGGGCGTCACGCATCTGTTCGGCAATCCCGGCACCACCGAGCTGCCGATCATGCATGCGCTGAAGGACCATCCCGACCTCACCTATGTGATGGCGATGCAGGAGAGCCTGGTGGTGGCGATCGCCGATGGCTATAGCCGCGCCTCCGGAAAACTCGTCGCCTGCAATGTTCATGTCGCGCCCGGCCTCGGCAACGCGATGGGCTCGCTCTACAACGCCCAGTTCACGGGCACGCCGATGATCCTCACGGCCGGCCAGCAGGAGCAGGGGCACGGCCTGATGGAGCCGGTGCTGTATGGGCCGCTGGTGCGGATGGCCGAACCGCTGGTGAAATGGGCGGTGGAGGTGACGCGGCTGGAGGATTTGCCGCGCATCGTGCGCCGTGCCGCCAAGATTGCGACGACGCCGCCGACCGGTCCGGTGTTCATCTCACTGCCCGGCGACATCCTGAACAGCGAAGCGGGGATCGATCTCGGTCGCTCCACCCGCATCGACGCGCGGACAAGGCCGTCGGACGAAGCGCTCACGGCCTTTGCCGCGCGGCTGCTGAGGGCGGAGCGCCCCGTCATCGTCACCATGGACGAGGTGGTCAAGAGCGATGCGCTGAAGGAGGCTGCCCAACTTGCCGAGCTGCTCGGCGCGGCGGCTTACCAGTCCTCGACGCCCTATGGCTCGCACTTCCTGTCGGAGAGCCCGAGCTTTGTCGGCACGCTGGCACGCGTGCAGAAGGTCGCGCGCGATACGCTCGCGCCGTACGATCTCCTGATTGCGCTCGGCGGCGATCCCTTGCGGATGTCTGTCTATAGCGAGGTCGATGCGCTGCCTGACGGACTCGGCATCGTCCAGATCGGCCTCGTCGATTGGGAGATCGCCAAGAATTACGGCGCCGAGATCGCGCTCAAGGCGGATCTGAAGGAAACGCTGCGCGCGTTGATCCCGGTGCTGAAGGAGATGGGTGGCGCGACACTTGCGAGCCGCGCCAAGCAGCGCCTCGCCGAGATCGCGCCGAAGAACTGGACCGCGCGGCGTGCCGCGCTGGTCGAGCAGATCGGCAAGAGCGCCGGCCGCGCGCCCATTGATCCGGACTTCCTCGTGCTGCAGATGGTCGAGGCGATGCCCGATAACGCCATTCTCGTCGACGAAGGCCTCACCTCCAGCCGCCAGGTGACGGCGCTGCGACCGCATCGCGATCGCTACGGCTATCACGGCCTTGCCTCAGGCGGCATCGGCTGGGGCCTGCCGGCCTCGGTCGGCGCCAGCATCGCCAATCCGGACCGCCCGGTCGTGTGCTTCTCGGGCGATGGCAGTGCGATGTATTCGATCCAGTCGCTGTGGACCGCGGCGCATCACAAGCTGCCGCTCAACGTCGTCATGGCCAACAATGGCGGCTACCGTATCATCAAGCAGCGCCTGCTCGCTTTCCATGACGACGACAATTATGTCGGCATGGATTTCGTCGATCCGCCCGTCGATTTCGCCGGCGTCGCCAAGGCGCTCGGCTGCGAGGCGATCAAGGTCAGCGATCCCAGAGAGCTGAAGGCGACACTGGCGTCGGCGTTCAATCGGCCGGGGACGAAGTTGATCGAGGTGATGGTCGACGGGAAGGTGTAGATCCGCTGTCGTCCCGGCGAACGCCCTAGGGCATGCACATATCTCTGAGGCTCCATCCTGCTGCGACGGCGTTGAAGTATTCGAGGCCGTTTTTGAAGGTGATCGGGCCCGGCGGCTTGGACGATGGGTAGCCATCCCACCCGCCGAGACGGCCGATGATCCAGGCGGCCCAAGCGAGACTATCGGGCGGATGTGGGTTCTTTAGTCGCTTGCTCGCGGCTTCGAGTTGCCGGTTGAGGGCTGTGAGCGCGCCAATTTGGCCGTTGTCGAAGGCCGCGAGAATGGGCTGGCGACCACCATTGCGGGCCTGCAGAAGCTGGATGGTGATGACGGCCGCCTTGGCGGCGATCGCAACCAGCTTGAGAAGCCGATCGGCGGATCCGATCTGACTGTCTTCGAGCTTGAGGCCTTGTGTCTTCAGGATGCGGAAGAACTGCTCGATGATCCAGCGCTGCTTGTACCATTGGACGATGCGCCAGGCGTCCTCGATGCTGGTGACCTCGTGAGAGGTGAGAAGCCGCCAGTGCAGCGGCTCTATGCCGGTTTCGGCGTTAATCTCGCGCACATCGACCACCGCCAGCGGCAAGCTTTTCGGCAGATGGTGCAAGAACTTATTCTGCGGGCGGGCGAGCTCGATTGCGCCAAAGCGAAGTTCGAGGTGGGCCAGGCGAGCCGGCCGCGCGGCGCGCGCAGGCAGTTGGATCATACGCTGGTCCACCGCGGCCATGGCATCGCTGGCCTCATACAGGCTGCTGCGGTCGGCAAGCTTGCGATCATGCATGCTGCGCGCGATGACGTGGAAATGTTGCTTGGCCGAGCTGGCATAAAGGGCAAAAATATCGCTCTCGCGGTCACCCAGCACCGTCACCGCCGCGGCCTTGGTGAGCAGCGGCCTTGCCGCCACGGCAGTCGATATCCAGCGTTGCGATTCCTTGTCCGATAATTCCCGATCATCATGCGAGGTCGTGCGGCGACCTGCGCGCGTCCATATCTGCCCGCTCAAAAGCCCAAGACAGCTGCCGTCGTCGGCGTCCACAGCCAGCAGCGGGTGCAGCAGCACGCCGTGGTTATTGCCTTTGCCGATTTCTCCGAGCCCGCGCCGGCGTTGCGGCGTGGTGTTGAAGTGGATCTCGCTGGTGTCCTGGATGGCCAGCACGTGGCGGCCTTCCACGGCAGGGCCCGTGCTATTGCTCCAGCTTTCGATGATCCGATCCACCGTCACCTTGTCATGGCCAAGAAAGCGGTTGAACCGCACTTCCAGCGCGCGGTTCCCCCTGGAGAGCTGCCGAAGGCAGACAGTTTTGCCCGCAACCATGCGTTCAGCGAGCGCCGCCCCCCTTTATCGAGACGACGATCCCCGAACCGGCCCAGCGTCCAGTCAATCCGTGACAACATCGCAGCACCCCCGTCCAAACCATGGAGTGCCGCAATAGGAATCACATAGATCTCCGATTCTGGAACCCCCAGGGCGAACCCGAGTCAATCCGCCGCACCAGATATGTGCATGCCCTAGGGCGAACGCCGGGACCCATACCGCGTGATCTATCGATCGCGGCTGCTCCCAATCCCGAACGACCAATCTTCGCCAAAACTACTCCCTGGGGTTATGGGTCCCGGCGTTCGCCGGGACGACACGGCGGGTGTGGCAACTACCCCTTCCTCCCCACCCGATATCCCGCCGCCGGATGCGGCGCATCCAGCCTTGCGCGGCCGTTGCCGAACAGTTTTTCCCGCAGCGTGCCCTTTGCGTATTCCGACTTGTACCGTCCGCGCCGCGTCAGCTCCGGCACCAGCATGTCGGCAATGTCCTCGAAGTCGCCGGGCGAGACCGCAAACGCGACGTTGAGGCCGTCGACGTCGGTCTTCTCGAACCAATCCTCGATCTTGTCCGCGACCATCTCCGGCGTGCCGACCACGACAGGGCCGGCGCCGCCGATGCCGACATGCTCGATGACGTCGCGCACGGTCCAGACGCGGTCCGGGTCGCCCCGGGTGACGTTGTCGAGCGCGCTGCGACCGGCGTCGTTCTGGACGTGACGCACTTGCTGGTCGAGCTCGTAGCCGGAGAAGTCGATGCCGGTCCATCCCGACATCAACGCCAGCGCGCCTTCCGGATTGATATGCGACCGGTAGTCGGCATATTTCGCCGCAGCTTCCGCTTCCGTGTTGCCGAGGATGATTGTCATCATGTTGAACATCAGGATCTCAGCCGGATTGCGGCCGACCGCGGCGGCCTCCTGGCGGATCGCCGACACGCGCGGCCCGATGATCTTGGCCGACGGTCCCGACATGAACACGCATTCGGCGTGACGTGCCGCGAATTGCCGGCCGCGCGGCGAGGTGCCGGCCTGGTAGAGCACGGGCGTCCGCTGGGGCGACGGCTCGCTGAGGTGAATGGTGTTGTTGATGCGATAGTTTGCGCCCTCATGGTTGACGCGATGGACTTTGGCGGGATCGGTGAAGATGCCGCGCTTGCGGTCGCGCAGCACGGCGTCGTCTTCCCAGCTCCCTTCCCATAATTTGTAGACCACCTCCATGTATTCGTCCGCGATGTCGTAGCGGTCGTCATGCCCGGTCTGCTTGTCCTTGCCGGCGCCACGCGCGGCACTGTCGAGATAGCCGGTGACGACGTTCCAGCCGATCCGCCCTTCAGTGAGATGATCGAGCGTCGACATCCGCCGCGCGAACGGGTAGGGCGGCTCGAACGACAGATTGCTGGTGACGCCGAAGCCGAGATTTTGCGTTACCGCGGCCATCGCCGAGAGCAGCAGCAGCGGCTCGTTCGACGGCGTCTGCGCAGCGTTGCGCAAGGCCGCGTCAGGGCTGTTGCCGTAGACGTCGTAGACGCCGAGCACGTCGGCGAGGAACAATCCGTCGAAACGGCCACGCTCCAGCGTCCTGGCAAGATCGATCCAGTAGGGCAGGCGGTTATACTCGGCGGTGCGGTCGCGCGGATGGGTCCACAGGCCTGGCGACTGGTGCGCGACGCAATTCATCGCAAAGGCATTGAGCCTGATCTGCTTGGCCATGATCGTTCCCCGGCGCTCTATACTGAGCGCTCTTCGAATGGTAGATGTGCACCCGAACTTGGCGAAGTTCTTGCATATAACCTGCGCTTGGCAAGGCCAAAATCAGCGGGCTGCCGCCTTTGGCAAGCCAATCTCAAGAGAGCAAGAACGAAATCCCAAGAGAACTACAAGAGAAGTACAAGAGCTATCCAAGTCCCTGCCACTTTCGAAGGCCACCCTGTCTCGGGTAGGGTCCTTCGCCTCGAAGTCCGAAAAGAAAATCATGACCAGAGCCGACGCCATCGCCCGCGCCCGTGAGGATTTCAAATCCGGTGCGTTCCTCGCTGAACTCGACCGCCGCGTCGCCTTCAAGACCGAAAGCCAAAATCCCGCGCGCGGCCCCGAGCTGCGCGCCTATCTGGAACAGGAGATGGTGCCGGCCTTCGCGGCGCTCGATTTCACCAGCCGCATCGTCGAGTCCCCGAGTGGCAAGTCGCCGTTCCTGTTCGCCGAGCATCACGAAAGCGCCTCCGCGCCGACCGTGCTGATCTACGGCCATGGCGACGTCGTCGACGGCATGGAGGGCGAGTGGCGCGAGGGCCGCGATCCCTGGCGCACGACGGTTGCCGGCACGCGGCTCTATGGCCGCGGCACCGCTGACAACAAGGGCCAGCACAGCATCAACATGGCGGCACTCCGCGCGGTGCGCGACGCCCGTGGCGGCAAGCTCGGCTTCAACGCCAAGTTCATCGTCGAGATGGGCGAGGAGATCGGCTCGCCCGATCTTGGCAAGGTCTGCGACCTCAATCGCGATGCGCTCAAGGCCGACCTGTTCATGGCCTCCGACGGGCCCCGTTTGTCCGCCGACCGCCCGACGCTGTTCCTGGGATGCCGCGGCGGCATCCGCATTCATCTGGATGTGAACCTGCGCGATGGCGGCCACCATTCCGGCAATTGGGGCGGCGTGCTCGCCAACCCCGCGACCATCCTGGTCAACGCGATCTCGACGCTGGTCGACGGCCATGGCCGCCTGCAGCTCGACGCGCTGAAGCCGCCGCGCCTCAGCAACCAGATCCGCAGCTATCTCGCCGACGTGCAGGTGGTGCCGACCGAGGACGAGCCGGCGCTTGCCGAGAACTGGGGCGAGGAGGGGCTGTCGGCCGCCGAGCGGCTTTACGCCTGGAACACGCTGGAAGTGCTGGCGATGTCATCGGGCAATATCGAGAAGCCGGCCAACGCCATTCCGGGCCATGCCAACGCCGTGCTGCAACTGCGTTTCGTGGTCGGCACCGAGGTCGGCGGCCTGATCGAGGCGGTCCGCGCGCATCTTGTCCAAAAGGGCTTTCCGATGGTCGAGGTGCGGGCGGCGCAGAGCTTTGCTGCGTCGCGGACCGATTTCGACAGCCCCTGGATCAAATGGGCGGCGGATTCGGTGAAAGAGACCACGGGGAAACCGCCGGCGGTGCTGCCGAACTTCGGCGGCTCGCTGCCCAACGACGTATTCTCTGAGATCCTGGGTCTGCCGACGATCTGGGTCCCGCACTCCTATCCCGGCTGCTCCCAGCATGCGCCCAATGAGCACATCCTGCTGCCATTGACGGAAGAAGCCTTGACGGTGATGGCCGGCCTGTTCTGGGATCTCGGGGAATTGCCCAAGCCGCTGACCTGAGCCCATTAACCTCTGCCGCAAGCCAGCCGAAAGTCACATTCTAATCCGGCCCAATCTGTGCTTGCATCCGGGCCGCATCATCCTGAAAGGGGACCAAAAAAGTGAAACATTTCCGTAGCATTGGGCTCGCGCTCGCCGCGACCTTCGCCGTCAGCCAGGCCGGGGCCCAGGAGCTGACAGGCACGCTGAAGAACATCAAGGACACCGGCGCCATCACGCTGGGCTTCCGCGACTCCTCGATCCCCTTCTCCTATCTCGACGACAATCAGAAGCCCGTCGGATTCGCGATGGACATCTGCTACAAGATCGTCGACGCCGTGAAGAAGGAGCTCAAGCTCGACAAGCTCGAGGTCAAGCTCAATCCGGTGACGTCGGCGACCCGTATCCCGCTGATGGCCAACGGCACCATCGACCTCGAATGCGGCTCGACCACCAACAATGCCGAGCGCCAGAAGCAGGTCGCCTTCACCAACACCCACTTCCTGACCGCCAGCCGCTACGTCTTCAAGAAGTCGAGCGGCCTGAAGTCGATCGACGACCTCAAGGGCAAGACGGTGGTCTCGACCGCGGGAACCACCAACATCAAGCAGCTCACCGAGGCCAACGTCGCGAAAAGCCTCGGCGCAAACATCATCCCCGCCAAGGACCACGCCGAAGCCTTCCTGATGGTCGAGACCGACCGCGCGGTCGCCTTCGTCATGGACGACATCCTGCTCGCGAGCCTCGTCGCCGGCTCGAAGTCGCCGGATGACTACGCCGTCTCCAAGGACGCGTTCTCCAAGCCCGAACCCTACGGCATCATGCTGCGCAAGGACGACGCCGCCTTCAAGAAGGTGGTCGATGCGGCGACCGCTGCGCTCTATACGTCAGGCGAGGCCCAGAAGATCTACGACAAATGGTTCACGGCCAAGATCCCGCCGAAGGGCCTCAACCTCAATACGCCGATCTCGGCCGAGCTGAAGAACGAGTTCGCGAAGCCTTCGGACTCGCCGAACCCGGACGACTATAAGTAAGATAACCTCGATCTTTCGATCGGGATCATGTCCGGCCACTCTTGACACAGGGGTGGCCGGACATTTGCATAGGCGGCCAGGATATCTCTGACTGGCGCGTTCGCGCGGGGGACACGTGAACTATAACTGGAACTGGGGAATCTTTTTCCAGCCGAACCCGATGGGGACGGGCACCTATCTCGACATGCTGCTGTCGGGCCTGGTGCTGACCCTGAAGACCGCGGCGTTGGCCTGGGTCATCGCGCTGATCACCGGCTCGCTCGTCGGCGTCATGCGCACGCTGCCGTCGAAGGGTGCGAACTGGTTCGGCTTCGCTTATGTCGAATTCTTCCGCAACATGCCGCTGCTGGTGCAGCTGTTCCTGTGGTTCTTCGTGCTGCCGGAACTGCTGCCGAAAGGCGCCGGCACCTGGCTGAAGCAGCTGCCGAACGCGCCGTTCTGGACGGCGGCGATCGGCGTTGGTTTCTTCATGTCGGCGCGCGTCGCCGTGCAATTGCAGGCCGGCATCGGCTCACTGCCGCGCGGGCAGAAGATGGCGGCGACCGCGCTGGGTCTGACCACCGCGCAGGGTTATCGCTATGTGCTGCTGCCGATGGCGTTCCGTATCATCCTGCCGCCGCTGACGTCGGAGTTCCTCAACACCATCAAGAACACGGCGGTCGCTATCACCATCGGCCTGCTCGAGTTGACTGGACAGGCGCGCTCGATGCAGGAGTTCTCGTTCCAGGTGTTCGAGGCCTTCACCGCCGCGACGCTTCTCTACCTCCTCGTCAACGCCGTCGTCGTGACCGCGATGCGCTTCCTCGAGCGCTGGGTCGCAATCCCCGGCTACATCACGGGGAAATAGCGCCATGTTCGGCAATCTCGATTTCGACGTCATCCGCCGCGCGCTGCCCTATTTGTTCTACGAGGGCATGACGTTCACCCTGACGCTGACGGGGCTCGCAGCTCTCGGCGGCCTGGTCTTCGGCACGGCGCTCGCGCTGATGCGGTTGTCCGGCTTCAAGATCCTCGGCCGCATCGCCGGCGTCTATGTCGACTTCATGCGCTCGCTGCCGCTGGTGCTGGTCATCTTCTGGTTCTACTTCCTGGTGCCCTATATCGGGCAATGGCTGACCGGCGCCTCGCGCCCCATCAGCGTCGGCGCGTTCGCATCCTCGCTCATCACCTTCATCATGTTCGAGGCGGCGTACTTCTCCGAGATCATGCGCGCCGGTATCCAGTCGATCTCGCGCGGCCAGCCGGCCGCGGCCAGCGCGCTGGGGCTGACCTACGCCCAGACCATGCGCTACGTCGTGTTGCCGCAAGCCTTCCGCAACATGCTGCCGGTCCTGATCACGCAGACCATCGTGCTGTTCCAGGACACCTCGCTGGTCTACGTCCTCTCGATCACGGACTTCCTGGGAGCGGCGAGCAAGGTCGCGCAGCGCGACGGGCGCCTCGTCGAAATGTACCTGTTCGCAGCTGTCGTCTACTTCACCATTTCCTGTATCGCGTCCTTCGGCGTCCGTCGCCTCCAGGCGCGCATCGCCATCATTCGATAGAGCGTGTCGGTCATGATCGAAATCAGCCACGTCAACAAATGGTACACTCCGAGCTTCCAGGTGCTGACCGATTGCACCACCAACGTCACCAAGGGCGAGGTGGTCGTGGTCTGCGGCCCCTCGGGCTCGGGCAAGTCGACGCTGATCAAATGCGTCAATGCGCTGGAGCCGTTCCAGAGCGGCGACATCAGCGTCGACGGCACCAAGGTCAACGATCCCAAGACCAATCTGCCCAAGCTGCGCTCGCGCGTCGGCATGGTGTTCCAGCACTTCGAGCTGTTCCCGCATCTCAAGATCATCGACAATCTCTGCCTCGCGCAGCAGAAGGTGCTGGGCAGGTCGTCTGACAAGGCGGTGACGAAGGGCATGATGCTGCTGGATCGCGTCGGCCTGAAGGAACAGGCGCAGAAATTTCCCGCGCAGCTTTCCGGCGGCCAGCAGCAGCGCGTGGCGATCGCGCGCGCGCTCGCCATGGACCCGATCGTGATGCTGTTCGACGAGCCGACCTCGGCACTCGATCCCGAAATGGTCAGTGAAGTGCTCGACGTCATGGTCGATCTCGCCCATGAGGGCATGACCATGATGGTCGTCACCCACGAGATGGGGTTTGCCCGCAAGGTGGCGAATCGCGTGATCTTCATGGACCGCGGCGAGATCGTCGAGGACGCGGCGAAGGACGATTTCTTCGGCCAGCCGCGCAGCGACCGCGCGCAGAAGTTCTTGTCGAAGATCTTGTCGCATTAGCCGGTCGTCATCCCGGGGCGCGCGTAGCGCGAGCCCGGGATCCATACCCCGATGGTGGTTATGGATTCCGGGCTCATTCGCTGCGCGAATGCCCCGGAATGACGGATGAAGGGTTTATCGGGCGCGCCAAATCTCCTATACCGAGAGCCAAATCCCCCTTTCTCCCCAGGAGACCTGCCTTGGACCCGATCGCCTACGTCAACGGCTCATTCGTCCCGCTCTCGGACGCCAAGATCTCGGTCCTCGATCGCGGTTTTCTGTTCGCCGACGGCATCTATGAGGTCTCGGCCGTGCTCGACGGCAAGCTGGTCGACAACGCCTCGCATCTGGCGCGGCTGGAGCGCTCGGTCGGCGAGATCAGCTTGAGGCTGCCGGAGACGCTCGAACGCATCACCGAGCTGCAGAAGGAACTGATCGCGCGCAACAAGGTCACAAGCGGCCTCGTCTATCTCCAGGTGACGCGCGGCGCCGACAAGGGCCGCGACTTCCCCTTCCCCAAGGGCGACGTCAAGTCGAGCCTGGTGATGTTCACCTCGGAAAAGGACATCATCAACGCCGCCTCCGCAAAGACCGGCATCAATGTCATCACGGTGCCGGATATCCGCTGGGAGCGGCGCGACATCAAGAGCGTGGCCCTGCTGGCGCAGGTCTTGGCAAAGCAGGCGGCGGCCGAAGCCGGCGCCGGCGAAGCCTGGATGCTGGAAGACGGATACGTCACCGAGGGCGGCTCATCCTCGGCGTTCATCCTGACCAAGGACGACGTCATCGTGACCCGCAAGAACTCCAACGCGATCCTGCCGGGCTGCACCCGCAAGGCCGTGGTGGCGCTCGCCGAGGAACGTCAGCTTCGCGTCGAGGAGCGCTCGTTCACGGTGGCCGAGGCGCTGGCTGCAAAGGAAGCTTTTGCCACCTCGGCGTCACTGTTTGTCCAGCCCGTGGTTGCGATCGACGGCAAGAGGATCGGCGACGGCAAGCCCGGCCCGATGGCGACGAGATTGCGCGAAATCTACGTGGAGTTCGCCAAGGCGACGGCGGTCTGAGCCGCGTACCGCTGCCGTAGGGTGGGCAAAGGCGCACTTGCGCCGTGCCCACGTCTCTCTCGCTCTAGCTGACAGAAGGTGGGCACGCTTCCGCCTTCGCTCTACGAGCTACGGCGGACAAGTCGCTTTGCCCACCCTACGAGACCTGCCTCGGGGCGCGCCCCTTCACGCCGCCGACGCCTTCACCTTCACCGGATGAACCGCGCGGAACGCGATCGCGATCCTGTTCCAGGCGTTGATGGCGCCGATCAGCATGGTCAGGTTCACCGTCTCTTCCTCGGAGAACTGCGCGCGGACCTGCCCGTAGACGTCATCAGGCGCATGCGTCTGCGCGATCAGCGTGACCGATTCCGTCCAGGCCAGCGCGGCGCGCTCGCGATCCGTGTAGAGCGGGGATTCGCGCCAGGCATCGAGCAGGTAGATGCGCTGCTCGGTCTCGCCGCGCTTGCGCGCGTCCTCGGTGTGCATGTTGATGCAAAAGGCGCAGCCGTTGATCTGTGACGCCCGGATCTTGACGAGCTCGATCAGCGATTTCTCGAGCCCCGTGGACTGGATCTGCGTCTCCAGCGCCATCAGCGCTTTGATCGTGTCCGGCGCGGCCTGATAGTAGTTCATGCGGGGTTTCATGGTCGTTCTCCTTGCGGCTGGGTTGAGTCAGTGGGCACCACCGGCTGAGGTCTGGCCGGGCTTCTTCAGGAACAGGACCGCGGCGAGCGCGACGATCAGCGCCATGCCGAGCAGATAAAACGTGTCGCTGAAGGCGAAGATATAGGCCTGCTTCTGCACGATATGGCCAATCGCGACATAGGCGCGATGCGCCGCATCCGCACGGTCGAGGATGCCATGATTGACGAAATATTGCGTGAGCTGTTCCAGCCGTGTGCGGGTGGCCTGCTCGAACACCGAGACCGACTGCATCAGCACGTTGGAGTGATACTGCTCGCGCTTGGTCAGCACGGTCTGGAGCAGTGCGATGCCGACGGCGCCGCCGAGATTGCGCATCATGTTGAACAGGCCCGAGGCCGAGCCCGCGTTCTCCGGCTCGATGCCTGATGTGGCGACCGCCGACAGCGGCGCCATCACCAGCGCCTGGCCGATGGCGCGGACGATGTTGGGCCACAGCAGCTGGTCGGCGGCGTAATCATTGGTCATATAGATGTTCATGAAGTTGGAAGCCGCGAACAGCACGAAGCCGATGCCGATGATGATCCGCGCATCGAACTTCTGCATCAGGCGCGGCACCAGCGGAATCAGCAGGAGTTGCGGCAATCCAGTCCATGCCAGCACCATGCCGATCTGCTCGGAATTGTAGCCCTGGATGCGCGACAGATATTGCGGCAGGATGAAGACCGAGCCGTACAGCGCGATGCCGAGCAGGAAATTCGCGAGCATGCCGAAGCCGAAATTGCGGCGGACGAGCAGGCGCAGGTTGAGGAGCGGCTTCTTCACCGTGAGCTCGATGATCAGGAAGGCGGTCAGCGCGACGGCCGCGATCACTGACAGCCTGACGATGAAGGTCGAGCCGAACCAGTCGTCCTTGTTGCCTTCCTCCAGCACGGTCTGGAGCGCCGATAGCCCGATCGCCATGGTGACGATGCCGGCCCAGTCGCCGTCGCGCAGCAGCGCCAGCTTCATCGGCTTGGGCTCGAGAGCGTACCAGAGCATGCCGACCATCACCGCGCCGGGGACGAGGTTGACGTAGAAGATGTACTCCCAGCCGAAATTCTCGGTGAGATAGCCGCCGATGGTCGGGCCGATCGCCGGCGCGAACGTCGCCGACAGCGCGAACAGCGCAAGGCCGACCGGCTGTTTTGCGCGCGGCAGCAGCGTGATGATCAGCGTGAACGCCATGGGAATCAGGACACCGCCGGTAAATCCCTGCACGGCGCGCAGCACGATCATCTGCGGCAAATATCCTGCGCCAGTGCGCAAGCCGCCGAGAGAACCAGGAACAGGACCGCGTTGGTCAGAAGGTAAATCCGGATCGAGAACACCTGCGCCAGCCAGCCGGAGAGCGGGATCACCACGATTTCGGCGATCAGGTAGGAGGTCGAGATCCAGCCGCCGTCGTCGATGCCGGCGCCGATCGCGCCCTGGATGTCGGCGAGCGAGGCGTTGACGATCTGGATGTTCAGCACCGCCATGAAGGCGCCGAGCGTCGCGCCGATCACCGCGACCCAGGTTTTTGCGGATACGGCCGGCGTGGTCGGAGCTGCGGGGGCGGTGAGATTGGCGGCGGCGTCGACGGTCGGTTGCAGCGTGCTCATGGAAGCCTCGTCTCGGGTACGGAGACAGGATGCGTTCGGCGAATGGTTTCGATCATCGATGAAGTTGTGGAAGGATCGTCCGGCAGGATTTGATAATCCCGCCGACGCCTTCCGGCTTCAGCCGCCGTTCGGGCGGGACGTGTTGTCGGCGAGGCGCTTCGCCGTCTCGCGCTCGGCCAGCACCGCCTGCTTGGTGTCGACCGTCGGCACCGCCGACATGCCGGGGCGCAGCAGGCCGGTGAGGCTGTGGTCGTCGAGCACGATCTTCACCGGGACCCGCTGCACGATCTTGGTGAAATTGCCGGTGGCGTTGTCGGGCGGCAGCAGCGCGAATTCGAGCCCGCTTGCCGGCGACAGGCTGTCGACATGGCCGTGCAGGGTTCGATTGCGAAAACTGTCGACATGCAACTCGACCGGCTGACCCGGCCGCACATGCGTGAGCTGGGTCTCCTTGAAGTTGGCGACCACGTACACCGCATCGAGCGGCACCACCGCCATCAATTGCGTGCCGGCTTGCACGTACTGGCCGACGCGCAGCGAGCGGGCGCCGACGGTGCCCTCGACCGGCGCGGTGATCTCGGTATAGGACAGGTTCAAGGCCGCCTGCTGCGCGACAGCGCGGGCCCGTTCGAGCTGGGCCGCCGCCTGGGCGCGCTGGGTGGTGAGCACGTCGATCTTGCGCTGCGCGGCCAGCAGGCCGAATTTCGCGTGCTGCAATTGCGCGCTGCTCGCGCGTAGCGCCGCGTCGGTCTGCTGCGCGCGCTGGATCGTGCCGGAGCCGGTCTTCATGAGGTCGTCGTAACGGGCGCGCTCTTCCTGCGCGAATTTCAGGTTGGCGTCGGCAGCGGTGACATCCGCCGTGCTCTGCTCGATGATCGGCTGTTGCAGTTCGAGCTGGGCATCGATGTTGCGCACCGAGGCTTCGCCCGCGGCGACGTCGGCTTTGGCCTGGTCGAGCGCCGCCTTGAAGTCACGATCGTCGATCTTGGCCAGCGCCTGGCCGGCCTTCACCTTTTCGTTGTCACTGACCAGCACCTTGGCGATGTAGCCGGAGATTTTTGGCGCGATGATCGTGGAGTCGGCCTTCACATAGGCGTCGTCGGTTGTCTCGAGGTAGCGGCCGTTGGTCCAGTAGTCGTGCCCGTAATAGACAGCGGTTGCCGTGCCCGCGAGGAGCGCGAGCGCCAGCGCCGCGCGCCGCACCCTGTTCCGGAGCGGGATAGTCGGCGGCGGCTTGGTGCTATCGGGGGTGATTTCAGTTGCCTGCTGAAAAATCTCGGCGCGGGGCATCTCGGACATGGACGTCTCCTATCGGCGTACCGAGACTATTGGTCTTTCTGGGCCGGGTGATAATCGGCGAAATGCTGGAAGGATTATCCATCGGGGCTGGATAATCCGGCTGGTTGTAATGTCTAGCGGGCCAGACCCGCGCCTGCCCCAGAGCGATTGCCGCGCCCGTCGAGCGATTTGCGCTAACGTATGCGTCCTGCTGGACCCGAGCCTCCAAGCCGGACGAACTCCAAGTTTTTGATAGATAATCGGGGTGAATTCATTGCGATTATCCATCAAAGGCGGATAATCCGCTGCCATGGATCGATTGACCAGCCTCGAAGTCTTCAGCCGGGTCGTAGAGACCGGCGGCTTCTCTGCAGCCGCCCGCAAGCTCAACATGTCGACCACCATGGTGAGCAATCACGTTCAGGCGCTGGAAGACCGGCTCGGGGTGAGGCTGCTTCAGCGGACCACGCGCAAGGTCAACCTCACCGAGATCGGCAAGGCCTATTACGACCGCTGCGTCCAGATCCTCGCCGACATCGAACAGGCCGACGATATCGCCGGCGAATTGCAGTCGGTGCCCCGCGGCACGCTGCGCATCCACGTCGCCACGCATATGGTGCAGTTCGTCGCGCCTGTGGTGGCAAAGCTTCTGTCGACCTATTCGGAGCTCAAGATCGATCTGCGCATGGGCGAAGGTGACGTCGATCTCATCGAGGAAGGCTACGACGTCGCCTTGCGCATGACCTCGCCGCCGGATTCAAGCCTGATCGTCCGCAGCCTCGCCACCTGGCGTCACGTGCTGTGCTGCTCGCACGATTATCTCGAGAAGCACGGCCGGGTGCAGAAGCTCGACGAGCTCGCCGCGCATAATTGTGGCCGGCACCTGAACTATCCGTTTGGCGATGAATGGCGCTTCCTGGATCGCAAAGGCGCACCGGCCTCCGTACGCATCTCGGGCAGCTTCGTCACCAATAGCGGGGAAGCGCTGCGCAAGGTCGCACTGGAGGGGGCCGCAATCTGTCTGATGGCGGGATTTCTCATTCAGGACGACCTCGAAGCCGGTCGCCTCGTGCGCCTCTTGCCGGAATATCGGACGATCGAGCTGTCCATGAACGCGGTCTATCCGCATCGTCATCATCTGTCGGCGAAGGTCAGGACCTTCATCGACCTGCTCGCGCACCACAGCGCCGAGCAGCAAAAGCTGATCAATCCGTATTCATGAGCGACGTCGGCAGTGCCGTAGGGTGGGCAAAGGCGCAACGCGCCGTGCCCACCATCTCCATGAATTCGAAAAGAGGTGGGCACGCTTCGCTTTGCCCACCCTACGATTCCATCAGCGTGGCGGCGGCAATCGTCTGAACGCGTTGTCCAGAACCATGCCGATTGGGAGCAGCCGGCGTCAACCGGTGGCGTGCATCCTCGCCGGCGACGGTGTGTCGAGTTCGGTGAGCAGTCGCTCGACGTCGGCCTTCACCTTCCCGATCGCGGCGTCCTTGACCGGGCCGTAGCCGCGGATTTCCATCGGCGCTGTTGCGATTGCGACGAGACCTGGCAGATGCGCCGCATCGAGCCCGCCGAGCATCCGCTCGATCAAGCCTTCGTACCAGGCGATCAGTTCGCGCTCGGTGCGCCTTTCCCAGGTGTAGCCGAATGGATCGAACGGCGTGCCGCGTAGTCCCTTCAAGCGCGCGAGCATGGCCAGCGGCATCTGGATCCATTGGCCGAAGGCGCGCTTGCGCGGACGCCCACGTGCGTCGCGCCGCGACGGCAGGAAGGGCGGGGCGAGGTGATATTGGACTCTGAAGCCATCCTCGAATTCGCGCTTCAGCTCATCGAGGAATCCGCCCTGCATGTGCAGGCGCGCCACCTCATACTCGTCCTTGTAGGCCATCAGCTTGAACAGGGCCCGGGCGACGGCCTCGGTCAGGGCCTCGCTGTTCAGGACAGCTTCGGCGCGGCGGACCCTTGCGACGGTCGCCCGGTAGCGCGCCGCATGGGCGTCGTCCTGATAGGCGGTGAGGAAATCGGCGCGACGCTCGATCATCTGGTCGAGCGTCTCGGCCCTGGGCGCATCGTCCACCCTCGGCAAGAAGTCCGAATCGGCGGCCGCAATCCGGCCCCAGGCAAAGGCCTGCTTGTTGCGTTCGACGGCGACGCCGTTGAGCTCGATTGCGCGCAGCAGCGCTTGCAGCGAAATCGGCACCAGTCCGCGCTGCCAGGCAAAGCCCAGCATGATGATGTTGGCATAGACGGCATCGCCAAGCAGCCGTTCCGCCAGTGCGTTGGCGTTGATGGTACTGAGATCGCTCTCGCCGATGACTTGGCCAATGGCACGCAGGCGCGCGGGGGAGGCGAGATCGGCGTCGCGAAAGCGGACCACGTCACCGGTCGGCATCTCCGCGGTGTTGACCGCGGCGCGCGTGCCGCGGTGGTAGGTGCCTGAGGCTTTTGGCGAGGAGCTCACCACGAGGTCGCAGCCGATCAGCGCATCGGCTGCGCCCTGGTCGATACGGACCTGATGCAGAGCCGCGGGGCTCGCGGCGAGGCGGATGTAGCTCAGCACGGGCCCGAACTTCTGCGCAAAGCCGGTGAAGTCCAGCACCGAGACGCCGCGGCGTTCGAGGTGCGCGGCCATGCCGATCAGCGCGCCGACAGTAATCACGCCGGTGCCGCCGACGCCGGTGATGAGCAGATCGTAGGGACGGTCGAGCGTTGCCGTCGCGGGCAACGGAAGTGTGGCGGCCCGACCAACCGCGTCGATCTGGCTCGCGCCCTTCTTCCGGCGCGTCGCGCCTTCGACGGTCACAAAACTCGGGCAGAAACCGTTGAGGCAGGAAAAATCCTTGTTGCAGGCTGACAGATTGATCTGGCGCTTGCGGCCGAACGGCGTCTCCTTCGGCTCGACGCTGAGGCAGTTGGATTCCACCGAGCAGTCGCCGCAGCCCTCGCAGACGAGATCGTTGATATAGGCGAAACGCTTGGGGTCGGCCATCTGCCCGCGCTTGCGCCGGCGTCGCTTCTCCGTGGCGCAGGTCTGTTGATAGATCAGGACCGAGACGCCGGAGATATTGCGCAGCTCGCGCTGCACGGCATCCATCTCCTCGCGCGGATGAAGGGTGACGCCGGCCGGCAGGTCGGCAGGCGAGAACTGTGCGGGATCATCCGACACCAGCGCGATGCGCGCCACACCTTCGGCGCGGACGCTGTGGGCAATGGCATGAACGCTGATGGGACCGTCGACCGGCTGGCCGCCGGTCATTGCGACGGCATCGTTGAACAGGATCTTGTAGGTGATATTGGCCTTGGCGGCGATCGCCTGCCGGATCGCCATCGAGCCGGAGTGGTAATAGGTGCCTTCGCCGAGGTTCTGAAAGATGTGCTTGTGGCCAGTGAAGCGTGACGAAGCCGCCCAGTTAACGCCTTCACCGCCCATCTGGATCAGCGACGAGGTCTCGCGGTCCATCCAGCTTGCCATGAAGTGACAACCGATGCCGGCCAGCGCCTTGGAGCCTTCAGGTACCTTTGTTGATGTGTTGTGCGGGCAACCCGAGCAGAAATACGGCGTGCGCGTTGCGCCAGCGACGTTGATGGTGCGTGCGGCCTCTGGCATCAGGGCGGCCGCGCGTGCGGCGAGATTGAGGCCTGGAAACATCGGATCGAGCCGGCGCGCCAGCACGCCTGCGAGCGCGCGAGGCGACAATTCGCCGATCCAGGAGATCAGCCTTGCCCCGGTTTCATCGTGCTTGCCGACCATGCGCTCCGGCTTGCTGCCAGGATAGTCGTAAAAATATTCCTTGAACTGGCTCTCGATGATGCCGCGCTTCTCCTCGACCACGAGGATCTCGCGCTTGCCTTTCACGAAGTCCATGGCGTCATGCAGCGCCAGCGGCCAGACCATGCCGACCTTGTAGACGTCGATGCCGATGCTGCGGCAGGCGGCCTCATTGAGCCCCATTAGCCGCAGCGCCTCCATCAGGTCGAGATGGGCCTTGCCCGTGGTGACGATGCCGTAGGTGGCGCTGGGGATGTCGTAGATGTGACGGTCGATCGGATTGGCCTTGGCGAAGGCGTAGACCGCGTGCTTCTTCGCCTCCAGCCGCTCCTCGATCTGCGGGCCCGGCAAATCGGGCCAGCGGTAGTGCAATCCATCAGGCGGCGGCGTGAAGTCGGGCGTGCGGAAGTGGCGGGGCGGCTGTAGCGCGACGGACGCACCCGACTCGACGATCTCCGAGATCGCCTTGAAGCCGACCCACATGCCGGAGAAGCGACTCAGCGCATAGCCATATTCGCCGAACGCGAGGTATTCGCTGACGCTCGCGGGATGCAGCGTCGGCATGAACCAGCTCATGAAGGCGACGTCGGACTGGTGCGGCATCGAGGAGGAGACGCAGCCATGGTCGTCGCCGGCGACCACCAGCACGCCGCCATGCGGCGAGGAGCCGTAGGCGTTGCCGTGCTTCAGCGCATCGCCGGAGCGATCGACGCCCGGGCCCTTGCCGTACCAGAGGCCGAACACGCCATCGACCTCGCGATCTCCTTGCGTCTCGACCTGCTGCGAGCCGAGCACCGCGGTCGCGGCGAGGTCCTCGTTGACGGCGGGGAGGAATTCGACACGGTCCCGCTTCAACCGCTCCTGGATGCGCCAGAGCTCGAGGTCGATGCCGCCGAGCGGCGAGCCGCGATAGCCCGAGATGAAGCCGGCCGTGTTGAGGCCGCTGGCCCGATCGCGCCTGACTTGATCGAGCGCGATGCGGACGATGGCCTGTGTGCCCGTGAGGAAGACGCGGCCGTGTTCGCGATCGTAGCGATCGGAGAGTTCGTAGGGGTCGAGTGACGGAAAGGCGTCCATGCGGACCTCCCGCGGCATCCTTGCCGAATGAGCGGAGGGTAGGCCCTGATGGTTGGTAGGTCTTACCTATCTTTCCCAGCTGCAACCAGATTCTGGTAAGTTATCCCGAACTAGGCTATCATGCGGTAGAATAAACCGAATTGGGTCGATCGATGATCGAAGACCAGGACGCGCGGATTCTCGCTCATCTCCAGAAGGATGGCCGTGCCACCAACCAGCAACTGGCGGACGAGGTCGGCATGTCCACGTCGGCCTGCTGGCGCCGGGTGCGCGCGCTGGAGGAGGCCGGCATCATCCAGGGTTACGCGGCGCTGGTCGCGCGCGAGCTGGCGGGCTTTGCGATGTCGGCCATTCTCCACGTCTCGCTGGAACGGCACGACGCGAAGTTCGTCGACGAGTTCGTCGCGCGGGTAACCAAACGCCGCGAGGTGCTGGAGTGCTTTGCGACCACGGGCGATGCCGATTATCATTTGCGCGTCGTCGTGCAGGACATGGCCGCCTACAACAGATTCCTCGACGAGTTCATGTTCCGCATTCCCGGCATCCGCTATGTCCGCAGCAACGTGGTGTTGAAGGAGATCAAGTCGAGCGTGGCGCTGCCGTTTTGACATGCGGGAGGTGCCGGAGGGTGGGCAAAGGCGCATAGCGCCGTGCCCACGATCCCTCCATGATCGAGAGAGGTGGTGGGCACGCTTCCGCCGTCGCTCTTCGAGCTATGGCGGACGAGTCGCTTTGCCCACCCTACGGCACCGGTGCTACGGGGCTGCTATTGCCCCTCCCGCACAAACCTGTTCCGCAACGTCCCGACACCGGTGATGTCGATCTCCACGACGTCGCCGTGCTTGATGTCGGGCGAGGCACCGTCCGTGCCCATCCAGATCACGTCGCCGGGCCACAAGGTAAAATACTTGGTCAGTTCGACCAGGAACGGCACCACGCCAAAGATCATGTCGCCGGTAGCGAAGCGGTTGGTCTCCTTGCCGTTGACCCGGACGATCGTTTCCATCTGTTCGAGATCGGCCTCGGTCTCGATCCACGGCCCCATCGGCTTGAACGTGTCGGCGTTCTTCGAGCGCCACAGGCTGCGGTCGGCCTTCTGCCAGCTGCGCTCGCTGACGTCGTTGCCGATGGTGTAGCCGAACACGCAATCCATCGCGGTGTCTTCGGTGAGATGTTTCACTTTCTTGCCGATGACGACGACGAGCTCGCCCTCGTAATGGATTTTCTCCGTCGCGAAAGACGGGATCACGACCTCCTCGTCATGTGCGATCAGCGCGTTCTGCGCGCGATAACCGATCTCGGGGCGATCAGGCACGGCCGGCACTTCGCCACGCTTGTCGGCGGCCTCCTTCAGATGCTTCAGATAGTTGAGGCCGACGCAATAAAAGGTGCGCGGGATCAGCGGCAGCTCGATCTTGACCTGCGGCAGCGAATGCGTGCGCGAGGTGCGCTGCCATTCACCGAAGGGATCGCCGTCGACTGTGATGACCTTGTCGCCCTCGATGATTCCCCACGATGTCTTGCCTGTCTCAGTGAACTTCAGCCAGCGCATGTTGTGTACCCGCCATCATTCCGCGGCATCGCGCGGCGGCACCTTCCAGGCGCCGGCGGCGGGCCGCTTCAGCCCGAGATTTTCGCGCAGCGTCTTGCCGCGATAGTCTTTCTGGAACAGGCCCCGGCGTTGCAGCTCCGGGACGACATGCTGCACGAAATCGGCGTAGGAGCCGGGCACATAGGTCGCCGCGATGACAAAGCCGTCGCAGCCGCGCTCGACGAACATTTCCTCGAGCCTGTCCGCGATCTCCTTGGGGCCGCCGACCATGGCGTCCTGCACCTGGCCGCGGCCGGAGAAGGTGACGAAGTCGCGCGCGCTCGGATTGCTCTTGCCGGAATTCTTCAGCACGCCGTCGCGGATGCCCAGAATGCCCTGCATGCTCTTCAGCTCGTCAGTGGTCAGCGGCTCATCGAGATCCTTGGAGGCGAAGTCGTAGTTGAGTGCTTCGGCAAGCAGCGACAGCGCGTCGATCTGGAGCGGCAGCTTGTTGATCAGCGCCATCTTGTCCTCGGCCTCGGCCTTGGTCGCCGCGCAGACCGGCGTCGTCAGATTGCAGAGGAACATCTGGTCGGGATCGCGGCCGGCCTTGGCGGCCTCGTTGCGCACGGCTGCGTAGCCGTCCTTGGCGCCCTGAAGATTGCGCGCGGCGGTGAAGATCACCTCGCCCCATCGCCCGGCAAAGCGCTGGCCACGGCCGGATGCGCCGGCCTGGATGATCACGGGGTGGCCCTGCTGCGAGCGCGGCACGGTGAACGGCCCGCGTGACCTGAACGCCGCGCCCTTGTGGTCGAGCCGCTTCACCTTGGTCGGATCGGCAAAGCGGCCGGTCTTCTTGTCCATGATCAGCGCGCCGTCTTCCCATGTGTCCCAATGGCCAAGCACCACCTCCATGAATTCGTCGGCCTTGTCGTAGCGGGAATCATGTTCGGGATGGGAGTCGCGCCCCATGTTGAGGGCCTCGCCGTCATTGAGCGAGGTCACGACGTTCCAGCCGGCGCGTCCGCCCGACATGAGGTCGAGCGTTGCGAAGCGGCGGGCGACGTCGAACGGCTCGTAATAGGTGGTCGAGCAGGTTGCTCCCAGCCCGAGCCTCTCAGTGACCATGCCCATCGTGGTCAGCACGATCAGCGGATCCATCTTCACGCAGCGGATGCCGTATTCGACGGTATGGGCGTGGTCGTTGCCGTAGCGGTCCGGCATCGCCAGGCGGTCGTCGAAGAAGGCCATGTGGAACTTGCCGGCTTCGAGAATCCTGCCGATCTCCTGATAGTAGTCCGCCGACATCGAATCGTCGCGCGAATCCGGATGCCGCCAGGAGCTCGGCAGGTTGGTGCAGTTCTGCGCCTGGAGGAAGCCGACCAGGACCATCTGTCGATTCATGCTGCTGTTCTCCTGATGCCGTCAGGCCAGATCGAGGACGGTGTCGAGCCGGTATTCCCGCGCCAGCGCGCGCAGCTTTTCCCAGGTGGCATCCTCGATCTCGATGCCGTCGCGCAGACGCTGCTGCTCGCGCAGGCCCTCGATCTCGCCGGGATAGTAGACGCCTTTGCTGCCCTCGGACGGCGGCGTCGATTTCAGATAGCGCGCGAACTCGGCGACCTCGCGTTTGAACTCCTGCAGCGGGCGGAATGCGGCGACATTGAACACCGCCATGAAGCATCCGTCATTGTGCCGCCCCGTAGGCTCGACGCCGAAGCCGAGGCCGGTGAGCAGGCCGCACAGCACCTCGACCATGGCGGCGAGGCCGCTGCCTTTGTAGCCCTCGGTGCCGCCGAGCGGCAGCAGCGCGCCGCCCTTGCGGTATTGGGTCGGATCGGTGGTGTGCCGTCCCTCGGCATCGATGATCCAGCCCGTCGGAATCTCCTCGCCGCGGGCGACCGCGAGCTGGATCTTGCCGGCTGCGACAGCTGAAGTCGCCATATCCAGATAGAACGGCGCATCGAGATCGGACGGCACCGCGATCGAGATCGGGTTGGTTCCGAGCCGCGCCTCCTTGCCTCCAAACGGGGCGACGTGCTTCGGCGAGCGGCCGGAATCCGCCGTGGCAATCCCGATCATGCCTGCGCGCATCGCCATCAAGGGGTAGGCGGCGAGGCGGCCGACATGGCTTTGCCGGAACACGGTGCAGGCAGCGACATTCGCCGTCCTTGCCTTCTCGATCGTCAGCGCCATCGCCTTGGCGTTGACGTGGAAACCAAAGCCCCAATGGCCGTCGATCACGGTCGTGGTCGGCGATTCCTGGATGACGGTCCATTTGGCGCCGGGAACGATGTGGCCGGCCTTGATGCGGTCGATATAGGTGGGAACGGCGATCACGCCGTGGGAATCATGGCCGGCGAGATTGGCGTTGACGCAGCCGATCGCGACGGCGTCGGCTTCTTCCTCGGAGGCTCCGGCGGCGCGGAGCAGGGCAGCGCTGACGCGCGTGAGGCGATCGGCCGTGACGATCGGCATGGCGTTTCCCCGGGGTCTTTGCCCTTGGCGGGCACTGATTGTTGGGGGCCATCGTCTCAAAGCGCGGCTGTGATATCAATCTCCCGTAAACCAATACAGGGCTGCAAATTCGTAAAGAGATCGCGCCTCCTGCTGAGGATTCGTCCCGTGCGGCGGTATTTTCGATAGTTTACCCCGGGTCGTTCGCAGCTCGTTCACTTTGATCGATTGTTTGCAGCGCGCAATAACGACCACTTAGGCGATGGCCCCTCATAAAGGCACCCGGGAGAAATAGGCAGAAATGCCCGGGAGCTGAGATCGTGCCGACGACACTCGCGCGCACCTTTGCGGCGTTGAGCGCCATCAACGAAGCGATGCTCTATGCGAAGTCGCCGGACGAGCTGTACCAGAAGGTCTGCGACGCCGGGTTTTCGAGCGGGGATTTCTTGGCTGTCGCCGTGTTTCTGGTCGGACCGGACGACCGGCGACTCCATTTTGCGGCCGGCTGTGGCGACGACGTTGCGCGGCTGCGCTCGATCGAGATCACGACGGTTGCCGGCACACCCGAAGGCTCGGGCGTCGGCGGCGAGGCATTTCGAGATCAGAAGCTGTGCGTCAGCAACGATTATCTGAACGACCCCCGTTCGCTGGCGTGGCGCGCGGGTGCCGCTTCGGCCGCCATTGGCGCGGCTGCGGCGCTGCCGCTGCTCTGCAACGGCAAGAGTGTCGGCGTGCTCTACGTGACCCGCCGCGAAGCCGGCTCGCTGAACGAGCAGATGGTGTCGCTGTTCGGGCGCATGTCGGCCAACATTTCCTATGTGCTGGACAATTTCGCGCGCGAAACCGCGCGGCAGACCAGCGAACGGGCGACGCGGCGGCTCAACCGCATGTTCGGCGCCATCAGCGCCACCAACGAAGCCATCCTGCGCGCCAAAACCGAGCAGGAGCTCTATCAGCTCGTGTGTGACGCCTCCGTTCACGGGGGCAAATCGCTGGCGACGATCGTGTTGCTCCGCGAAACGGATTCGCATTGGATGAGTCCGGTCGCGTCCACCGGCCAGAACCTCGCACTGATCACCCAGGCGCGCTATTCGATCGATCCGGAGAATCCCTACGGCAAGGGAATATCCGGCGAGGTGTTCCGGACGCAGAAGGCCATCGTCGAGGACGATCTCGCCAGCCGCACCAGAGGCTCGCCGTGGGAGCAGGCCAACGTCAACACTGGCGTTGCCGCCTGCGTGGTCGCGCCGCTGATCAGGCACGGTGAAAGTGTCGGCGTGCTCTTGTTCTTCATCAGCCGCTCCTGGGCCAAGGACGAGGAGATCGTCGCGCTCCTGCTGCGTATGGCGGAGAACGTCTCGTTCGCGATCGATAATTTTGGCCGCGAGTCCGAGAAGGCCAAAATCGCCGCCGAAGAGGAACGGCTCGCACGCATGTATGCGGCGCTAAGCGCCACCAACGAGGCGATCCTGCGGGCGCGGTCGCGCGCCGATCTGTTCGACCTCGTTTGCGAGGCGACGGCGAAGGGCGCCAAGTTCACTTCGGCCAACATCGCACTGGTCGACCCTCACGCCGGGCTGCTGCGCGTCGTCGCCTGTTACGGACCTAACGCCGATCAGGTTCGCAACTTCAAATTCTCGATCTCCGAGGAGGTGCCGGAAGGGCGCGGATTGACCGGCATCGCGTTCCGCACGCGCCAGCCCGCCGTCAGCAACGACGTGCTCGCCGACGAGCGCATCGCGCCGTGGCACGCCAGCGCCCGCCGCAACGGGATCGCGTCCTCCGCGGCGTTGCCGCTCTTCAACGGCGACCGTGTCGAAGGCGTGTTCCTGTTCAACTCTCCGGAGTGCGGCACGTTCACACCCGAATTCGTCGAATTGCTGCGCAAGCTCCAGGCCAACGTCGCCTTCGCACTGGAAGGCTTCGATCGCGCCGAGGAGAAGGCGCAGGTGGACAAGCAGCGCAATCGCCTGAGCGGAATGTTCGAAGCGCTCAGCGCAACCAATGAAGCGATCATGCGCGCCAAGACGCGCGAGGACCTGTTCGAGGCCGCGTGCCAGGCAGCTATTCTCGGCGACGTGTTCGCGTCGGCAACGATCGGGATCATCGACGCGGAAAACGAGCTCGTTCGCGTCGTCGCGGTGAAGGGGCGACTGCAGCAGCAAATGGTTGGACGGACCTGCAGCATTTCCGTCGACCATCCCGAAGGCGAGGGGATCATCGGCACCTCGCTCCGGACCCGCCGGCCCAGCGTCATGAACGACTATCTGAACGAGCCGCGGTCGGCATACTGGCGGGCGAAGGCGATCGAGGACGGAACGCGGGCCGCCGCCAGCTTCCCGCTTCTAAAGGCGGGCCAGGAGCCGATCGGCATCCTGCTTTTCCTCGCGCCCGAGGAGGACACATTCACGCCCGATCTGGTCGAACTGCTCGGGCGCCTTGCCGAGAACGTCTCCTTCGCGCTCGACAATTTCGACCGCGCCGAGGAGAAGGTCCGGACCGATGCCCAGAAGGAGCGCCTGACGCGCATGTTCGCGGCTCTGAGCGCGACCAACGAAGCGATCATGCGGGCGAAGTCGCGCGCCGAGCTGTTCGAGCTCGTCTGCCTTGCCGCATCGAACGGCGCCAAGTTCACCTCGACCACGATCGCGCTGGCCAGGGCCGACAGCGACCAGCTGGAGATCGTGGCGAGCGCCGGGCCATCTTCCGACACCACGCGCAACGTTCGCCTCTCCATCGACCCCGAGCGTCCCGAAGGACGCGGGATGAGCGGCACGGCGTTCCGCACGCGCCAGCCCTGCATCAGCAACGATTATCTCAACGACGATCGCGTCAGCGCATTCCACGCCGTTGTCCGCGGCGACGGGGCGCGGTCGGGCGCGGCATTTCCGCTCATCGTGCACGACCAGGCCGTCGGCGTCATGATCTACATGTCGACCGAGCCGGCTACCTTCACGGTCGAGTTCGTCGAGCTGTTGCAGCGTCTGGCCGACAACGTGTCCTTTGCGATGGAGAATTTCGATCGCGCCGACGAGAAGAACGAGGCGGACGAGCGGATCGAGTACCTCGCCTCGCATGACAGCCTGACCGACCTTCCGAATCGCGAGACCTTCAACGGGCTCTTGCGCGAGGCGATCGAAACGGCGGAGCGCCACGATCACCGTTTCGCGGTGCTGTTCATCGATCTCGACCGCTTCAAGGTCATCAACGATTCGCTCGGCCATGAAGCCGGCGACCTGCTCCTGCTCGAAGTGGCAAATCGCTTGCGCGGTGCGCTGCGGGAAAGCGACGTCGTGGCGCGCCTCGGCGGCTACGAGTTCGTGGTGATCCTCGACCAGTGCGGCGAGATCGACGACGTCCAGCGCATCGCGACCGGGCTGCTCGCTGCACTCGCCGAGCCCATGGAACTGGCCGGACACGAGTGCCACACCACGGCCTCGATCGGTATCGCGATGTATCCGGCCAACGGCTCCGATGCGCAGACCCTGACCAAGAACGCCGACATGGCGATGTATCTCGCCAAGGAGGACGGCAAGAACGGCTACCGCTTCTTCTCCAAGGAAGTGACGACGCAGTCGATCGAGCGGCTGTCGCTGGAGAGCGCGCTGCGCCGCGCGCTGGAGCGCGAGCAGTTCTCGCTGAACTACCAGCCCAAGGTCGACATGGCGACCGGCCAGATCACCGGCGTGGAAGCGCTGCTGCGCTGGGCGCATCCCGATCTCGGCAACATCTCGCCGGCTCAGTTCATCCCGCTTGCGGAGGAGACCGGCCTGATCGTGCCGATCGGCCGCTGGGTGCTGAGGGAAGCCTGCGCGCAGGCCATGGCCTGGCAGCGCCGCGGCCTGTTGCCGTTGTCGATGGCGGTCAACCTGTCGCCGCGGCAGTTCGCCGACGAGCATCTGTTGCAGGACGTCGACGAGGCGCTGGCAGCCAGCGGCATGTCGCCGGTGCTGCTCCAGCTCGAGGTCACCGAGAGCATGATGATGCGCAATGTCGGCCGCGCGCTCAAGGTGCTCGATGCCATCCAGAGCCGCGGCATCCGCCTCGCCATCGACGATTTCGGCACCGGCTATTCGTCGATGTCGCTGATGAAGCATTTCCCGATCGACACGATCAAGATTGACCGCTCCTTCGTACGGGACCTGCCGCAGGATTCGGAAGACCAGGCGATCGCACAGGCCATCATCAGCATGGGCAAGGCGCTCGGCATGACCGTCGTCGCCGAAGGCGTCGAGAATGCCGAGCAGGAGGCGTTCCTGCGCACCCATGGCTGCGACGAGATGCAGGGCTTCCTGATCTCGAAGCCGCTGCCAGCCAAGCAGATGGCCGCGCTGTTGCGGCCGATGGTCCTGCCTATCGCCCCGCCGCTCCAGCCGGAGCCGGACGTTGCGGCCATGGAAGCTGCAGCGTCACGGCTGAAACGCGCTGTCGTCTGACGGCTGCGGGTGCAACGCGCGGGCGTCGTGTTCCCCGCCCTCGGCCTTGCTCGGAAAATCCTGCGGTCCCGTCAGCGATGTCTGTTCGACGAACAGCGCGAGAATCGTGTGCGCGCCATCGGCGAAGCTCGCGCCCTCGTTCAAACCGAGTTCGGCGCACCATGCGCAGCTCATCGGCTCCCGGTCATCGAACACTGCCATCGCGGGTCCCCACCACCAGGCGGGCGCAGGCGAGCGCTCGTCCGCGGGCACAATGTGCCAGCGGGCAAACTCCTCCATCACGCGCTCGAACTCCAGGCGTGCGGCCTGATGCATTCGTTCCATGCTCCCAGGAATCCGCGACCGATGACGGGCCTTCGCGCCGAAATGATCGTGACCTGACGCTCGGAAAAATCGGCTCGCGCATTCGGACGAGCCAGGCATGCCGGCATCGTCGCCGGCAGCGAAGGCCCAGTCTAGCCGTTCACGCCACCGCTGAGCAAGGCGCGGGCGCCCCGATTGCCTAACGCTGTCTGAACGGATGCGCCTTCTGGTGCCAGGCCCAGGCGGTGCGGATGACCGTAGCCAGGTCGGAATGGCCAGGCACAAAGTTCAGCACCTTTCGCGCAGCGGAGGGATCCGCAACCAGATAGGTCGGATCGCCGGCGCGGCGCGGCTTGATGGTATGCGGCACCTCGCGGCCGGTCTCCTGCCTGATCGCGTTCAGGATCTCGCGCACGGAAAAGCCGGAGCCGGTGCCGAGATTGAAGCTGCCGCCGGCATGCCCCTCTTCCAGGAGCTTCAGGGCCGCGACATGCGCCGCGGCGAGGTCGGTGACGTGGATGTAGTCGCGGATCGCGGTTCCGTCGGGCGTGTCGTAGTCGTCGCCGAACACCGCGAAGTCGACATGGCCCTGCAGCGCCATCATGGCACGGGGAATGAGGTGGGTTTCATTGTCGCGCAGTTCGCCGATGCCACCGGCCGGATCGGCGCCGCTGGCGTTGAAATAGCGCAGGCAGAACGCGCCGAAGCCGTAAGCCGAGCGGTAATCGGCGAGCATCCGCTCGATCATCCATTTCGACGCGCCATAGGGGTTGATCGGTACGCAGGGAAAGTCTTCCGGCAGCTCCTTGGAATCGGCATTGCCGTAGACGGCGCCGGTCGAGGAGAACACGATGCGATGGCAGCCTGCGTTGCGCATCGCCTGCAGCAGCGACAGCGTGCCCTGAACGTTGTTGATGTAGTATTTCTGCGGATCGGTCATGGACTCGCCGACCAGGCTGGCCGCCGCGAAATGCATCACCGCCGTGATCTTGTGGTCGGCGAAGGCGCGTGCCAGCGCCGTGCCATCGAGCAGATCGCCCGTCACCAGGGGGCCGGCAACGAAGCTGCGATGACCTGTCGAGAGATTGTCATAAACGACGGGCTGGTAGCCGGCGGCGGTCAATGCGCGGCAGGCATGCGAGCCAATATAGCCCGCGCCCCCAGTGACGAGGACAGTCGGTCGGTCGGTCATATCGTCTTATGCTCTTCTCTTAGCGGAGTGGTCGGTTGCGGCTGAAGAGAAGATAGAGCGCGCGGGGGTTGGTGGTCAAATAGCGCCAGAACAGGCGGCGCGGCTCGAGCAAGGTGCGCCACGCCCATTCGAGTCCGACCTTCTGCATCCATTGCGGCGCGCGGGAACGGCTGCCCGACAAAAAGTTGAAGAGGCCGCCCGATGTCTTGATAACGCCAACATTGGTGAGGTACGGCGTGAACTCTTCCACGAATGCCTGCTCATTGGGCACGCCGAGCGCGACCCACAGATAGTCCGGCGCAAGCGCATTGATCTCCTCGACCTTGGCGCGCAGCGCCTCGCCTCGCAGATAGCCATGGCTGCGCCCGATGATCTTGAGGTCCGGATACAGCTTCTGGACGTTCTCGACGGCCACGATGTTTTCGGCCTCGCTGGCGCCGAACATGTAGAAGGTGCGGCCGACCGCCTGCGCCTTGCGCGCGACGACGTGGAACAGGTCCGTGGTCGCGACGCGCTCGGGCAGGGGAAACCAGGATTGCAGCCTCGAGGCCGCCACCAGCGGCTGGCCGTCGGCATTGATCAGGTCGGCGGCGCGGAACAGGCGCTCGGTCTGCGGTTCCGTCGAGCAGCGCGCCAGCACCTCGCCATTGGCCGAGGTCAGGAATAACGGGCGGCCGATGCGATTGTCGGGATCGGTCGCCTCGATCATGAAATCGGCGGTCGCTTCCAGATCGATCGCGGCCATGCGGAGCCCGCCGACGGTGATTCGCGGCACGTCGGCCGTTGCTGCCCGTCCGTCGAGGTTGACGCGACGCTCAAGCATATTGTCTGCCTCGCTGGCGCGTTTGGATTGCAGGGGTGAGCTCGTCCAGCACGACGCCGACGAGCTTGCGCTCGACGCGGCCCAGCGCGGTCAGGATCTCTTCCAGGCTGTCGTTGATGTCGAGGCTGGTTGGCAGCACCGCCACCAGCGCGTCGGTGTCGTCGAGCAGCTTGCGGCCGCCGGCCGAGAGCGGCATCGCGGGGCCGTCGAGGATCACGAGGTCATAGCCGCCTGCGGCGCGCGCCTGCGCAATCGCCTTGCGGATCGCGTCGGCAGCCTTGCCGGCATCACCCTCGCCGGCCGGCAGCACCGAAATGCCGTTGACCGTCTTGATCTCGCGTGCGGCCTTGCTGCCGATCGAGAGCCAGCCGAGCCTGCTCGGCTCGCTCTTGCCGGGGCGGCTGACCTTGTTCGAGAGCGCGCGGGCCTGATGGTCGGCATCGATCATCAGCACGCGGGCGCCGTCGCGCGCCGCCGCGAGCGCGAAATTCAGCGCGATCACGCTGCGTCCGGTGGTGTCGCCGGCGCCGACCAGCGCGATGACCGGCATCGTCTTGTCGCCGGCGCGCCGGGCCACGGCAGCTCGCATATCGCGCCAGGCGTTGAGCAGTTTCGTCAGGGGAAAGCCGGGCCGCAACGTCGGCCAGCCCAGCCGGGTGAGGTCGACGCCGCCGCCGGTGGCGAGAATGGCTCCGAGCGTGTGGATGACGTCGGCCTCCTGGAGGCGCGCGATCAGCGGCTTTTCGATCAGGGGCTTTTCGACCATCGCAGGCTGCAGCGATGGCGCGGCAAGTTCGGGCAGGGCCTGCGCCACTTCCTGAGGTCGCGAGACCTGCGCAGGCTGCGGAGCTTCCGGAGCCGGCAAAGCCTCGGGAGTGCGCGTTCTCTCCGGTGCCGGCTTGCGCTCCCGGCGGGCAGGTGCGGGCGCCGGTGCGCCGACGAGCAGGAGTTCGACCGCGGCGAACCAGCTTGACGCCGCGAGCGCGCCGAAGACGAAGCCGATCATGGCGAACAGGCTCATGGCGGGCGGGAACGAGCGCCGCTGCGGCACCGTCGCTTCGCCGATGACGCGGGCCGCCGAGGTGTTCAGCGTCTCCTGCTCCTCGGTCTCGCGCGAGCGCTTGAGGAAGGATTGATAGACGTCGCGGCTGGCATCGGCCTCGCGCTCGAGTTCGCGCAGGCGGACGGCGGCCTGGCTGAGCTGCACGCTCTGCCGCTTCTGCGCTTCCATCGCCCGGTTCAGCGAAGCCTCATAGTCGCGAGCGCGCGTCAGATCGTTCTTGGCTGACTGGGCGAAGCGATCGATCTCCTCGCTGATGGTGCGCTTGAGATCCTCGACCTGCTTCTCGGTCTGGCGCAGCGCCGGATGCCGCGGCCCGAGCTCGCCGGCCTGCTCAGCATATTTCTTGCGGGCATCGGCATATTGCGCGCGCAAATTCGCGATCGTCGGCGATTGCAGCGCTTCCGGAATCGCGCCGGCATCGGCAGCGGTACGGCGGCTCGCCTCGATCTGGTCGAGCCGCGCCTGCGCATCCATCGTCGCCGCGCGGGCCGCGGAAAGCCGCTGGTTGCTGGCGGAAAGCTGCTGATCGCTGATCAGTGCATCCTGAGTGCCGACGAAATTGTTCTGGGCCTTGTAGGTCGCGAGCGCGGTCTCGGCGTTGCGCAGCCGCTCGCGCAGCTCCTTGAGGCGGCCGGAGAGATCGTTGGTGGCGCGCCGTGCGGCCGAAGCCTGTGAGTTGCGGGATTCGGTGAGGTAGGCATTGGTCAGCGTGTTGGCGAGCATCGCCGCTTTCGCCGGATCCGTCGACCAGACCTCGATGTCGACGATGAAGCTCTTCTCGGTCTTGCGGATCGTGATGTGCCGGTTCAGCGCCTCGAGCGCCGCAAGCTGCACTTCCTTGTTGTCCGCCGCGGAGGGAGCGCGGGGCTGCAGGCCGATCAGGCCGAGCAGTGACGACATCAGGCTCTGGCCGTCGCTGCCGCCGCCGAATTCCGCGTCCTTGTCGAGACCCGCCTGCTGGATCACCTTGAGCAGCACGCTGTTGGAGGTGATCAGCCGCGCCTGGCTCTCCACCACCATGGACATGCCGGAGACGTCCTGCGCGCGCGGCGTGAGCTCACGATCGACGAGCTGAAGCTCGCGCGGATCGACATAGAGCTGGGCGGTGGCGGTGTAGCGGGGCGTCAGGCTCTTGCCCACGGTAACGGCAAAAGTTGCGCCGAGCAGGGCAGCCGCGGCAATCGCGACCTTGCGCCGCCAGAGCAGATTGGCGAGCTCCAGCACGTTGAAGCCGGCCTGGGGCCGTTGTTGCGGCGACTCCGGTCCGGCCCGATCTATCGGCTGGTTATAGTCAAGCATGATCCCCAGCTTTCATTCCAACTGCCGCAGGCTGAGGGGCTACTCTTCGCTCTACGCCATGCACCCGGGATATAGGTGCCCAATCAACGCAACAGGGAAAATTAACCATACTCATTGAGGGACTATTCACCGAAATGGCAAACAAAGCGTTTAAGCGCATGCCACTCCGCAGTGCGTCCTCGTGACGCCAGCGATGCCGGGGCTCCCTTGAGATTAACAGTTCGTTACCGCGCACGGCTTGGCCGCGAGGCTCGGCTTGTTCTGCAATGAGCCGCGCGCGCGCCATGACCGTCAGCTCTTCCGCAGGATGACGTGATAGTCGCCGCGACGGACGTCGGTCCCACGCGAGAGCATGGTATTCAGCACGGCCGCGCCGGCGTCCACGAGCGCCGCGAACAGCGGCTTGCGCCGGCGCATCTCGGGATAGCGCGGACTTTCGACCTCGCGGCGGTAGATCATCTCAAGGCCGTTGGCAGCCGCGAAGGCTTCGAGCCGGGGCAGCGTCACCAGCGGATGGAAGAAGGTCGGGAATGGCGGCTCACCGGGCATGCCGGCATCCTTGATGCCGCGGATGTGCCGGTAGAACCAGACGTGAAACCAGTGCGGCGAGTATTTGGTGACGATTCCGGAGAGCGAGCGGGGATTGGGCGCGCCGATCAGGATCAGCCCGCCGCGCTTGAGCGCATCGCGGAAGTTCAGGAGCGCGGCGTCGACATGGGGCAGATGCTCGATCACGTTGTAGCAGATCACGAGATCGAAGGTCTCGCGTCCGAAGCGATAGGTCTGCACGTCGCCGAGGATCGCCTCATCCGCGTAGGTGTTGTTGCGGACCTGGTCCTCGTCGATGTCGACGACGGTGACCTTGCTGCGTCCAGGCAATTCCGGCGGCAGGACGCTGCACGAGCCGCCGCCGGCTTCATAGATGGCGAGCTGGCCTTGCGGCAGTTCACGGCGCAGCACGTCGTGAACTGCGAGCAGGCTGTCGCGGGCTTCGCCGGGGACGAGATCGTGAAGTGCCTGGACGGGGGCCGCGGCCGCAGGAATCTGGATCGCCGTGGCTCGCGCAAAATCGATCGTGGCTGGCTTGTTCATATTTTCTGACCGCGCTTGTTCTATTCAAACTTACAGGAAAAATATCGCGAGCCCGAAGAGCAAATCCGATGCCGCGCCGTCTCACCGGTCGCAGTGCTTACGGTCGGGTTAATGCCCATGCGCATTAACTACGGCATTGTTCATGTTGGGTCTTCGCCGGCGCATGGACCGCGAATTGCAGTACCACGTGCTCATGATTTCGCGGGAGAAACAGACGAAAGCAGTTAAACGCATGATGTTGTCTTGGGACCGCCGGGAGACCCGCGTGAGGCGCCATGAACTGGCCGTTCGTTTTGGGACGCATCTGTCCCGCGACGATGTGCCGTCGCGGGACGTACGAATGAAGCAGGGCTTTTTCAATATATCTCGGACATCTAGAACGTCATGACATTGATCCCGACAGACCTGTCTGCCACGCGTATCTCGGATGCCGTGCGCGATCCCAACCGGGAGATCGCGGCGAGCTCCGGGGTCATCGACCTGTCGGTCGGTATCGTCGTCTGCATTCCCTGCTTTCGCCGTCCGCAGCACCTGCGGCTGACGCTGGAGTCGCTGGCGAGCCAGCGGACCCCGCGGTCCTTTGCCGTCGTTATGGTCGAGAACGATGCCACGCAGCGCGAGAGCGCGCCGGTTGCCGCGGAGTTTCTGGCCGCCGGCAGGCTGCAGGGCGTCTGCCTCGTCGAGAAGCGGCAGGGCAATTGCCAGGCCATCAATGCTGCGTTCGAGACGGCGCAGGCACTGTTTCCTGCCGCAACCCGCTTCCTGATGATCGATGACGACGAGATCGCATCAAGCGACTGGCTCGAGCTGATGGTCCGTACCGCGGAGGCGACCGGCGCCGACGTGGTCGGCGGGCCGGTGCTGCCGATGTTCGACGATGACAGCAAGCCGTGGCTTTCGCGTCATCCCGCCTTTTGTCCCGCCTACGACTATTCCGGCGCTGTGCCGCTGATCTATGGCTGCGGCAATTGTCTGATCACGCGCGCCGCCTTCGAGCGGTTCGACCGTCCCGCGTTCGACCTGCGCTTCAATTTCCTCGGCGGCGGCGATTGTGATTTCTTCGTGCGGTGCCGTGATGCCGGCATGATCTTCCACTGGACGGCGGAGGCCGTCATCACCGAGACCGTGCCGCAAAGCCGCACCAGCCTCGGCTGGATCGCCAAGCGTGGCCTGCGCATCGGCGCGATCAATTACCGCGTGCAGTACAAGGCCGCGCAGGGCGCGGCGGCGCGAGCGCGGGTGTTCGCGCAGATGCTCGGGCGATTGCCGCTCTCGCTGGTTCGGTCCGCAGGTCTGTTGACGTCGTCGAAGGCCGTCGTCGCGATGCATCCGGTGATGGTCGCGCTCGGCTCGATGCTCGCGGCATTCGGGATCGAGCCGAAGCCCTATGAGGCCTCGAAGATCGTGTCGTGACGATTAGATGCCGAAGCGGGCGAGGGCGGTCCTGGCCGCGGCGCGCGGCAACGCCTTGAGCGAGCGCCGGCCGACCATTCCGAGATAGCCAAAAGCCTGGCGATATCGGCCGAAGCGAACCGCCTGCATCGCCGAGTAGGTGATGAGATGAAGTTCGGCGGCGAGGCGCAGTCCGGTCGCCATGCCCTCGGGCAGGCGTGCCAGGATCAGTCCGTCGTCGAATACCCTCGCGATGGCAGGGAAGAAGTCCTTCGGCGTCCGCACCGCCGCGTTCATGGTGTTGGCGGTGTGCAGGCGATAATCGAGCAGCAGTTTTGGCGCGAACTCGAACTCGCCGATTGCGGCGAGGCGACACCAGCAGTGCCAGTCCTCACAATAGCGCAGCGATGTGTCGAAACCGCCGATGGCCCGGAAAGCTTCCGCGCGTGCCAGCGCAATACCGCCATTGACGATGAAATTGCCGGCGGCGAGCCGCGTCAGCACGTCGCCGGACGGCTTCCGGCGCCCTTTCAGCAGGCCGCGCCGGCCGATCTGGTGTCCCTCGCTGTCGATCGTGTTGTAATCGCCATAGACGAGCACCGCCCGCGGAGCCCCGCGTGCCGCCTCCAGCAGTGCCGCCACTGCGCCGGGGCGAAGGCGGTCGTCGGCATCGAGGAACAGCAGCCATTCGCCGCGGGCATATCGCGCACCGAGATTGCGCGCTGCCGACACGCCGGCGGAATCATTCGTCATCAGGCGCAGCCGCGGATCGCGAATGCCGCGGACGATGGCGGTGGTGTCGTCGGTCGAGCCGTCGTCCACGACGATCACTTCGCCCACCTCGCCCTGCGCCAGTGCGCTGGCCAGGGTTTCGCCGACATAGGCCGCAACGTTCTTGGCGGGAATGACGACGGACACCGACGAGGTCGAGCTCGACGGCAGGGGCTGGCGTCCCGCCGGAACGAGGCGCGTGGTGGCCGGCAAATCGAGAACGTCTTCGGCGGTGATCTGAGCCACGGCTCGCCTTTAAGAGTCTGTTAACCAGGACGCATGCGCTGAATGGATGATGCGATCGATCGCAGCATGGGCAGGCCCAGCGAATGATACTCGCATTACAGCCTGATCGTTGCCGGGAAGGCCTGCGCGGCGCCGGTTTCGTCAATTAGCGTTAAGCCGCTGGCATTAAGCCTGTGGCAAATTTGGAAGAGAGTGACAGCCGGTCCCATGCGAGAATGCGCATCCGGTTGCCGCGGATGGAATCCAGTGCCCGCAAAGACATTCGAACACGACCCAGATGCGATGATCCTCAACCTCTTCTATGAGGACAAGGACGATCGCTGGTTTCCCGGCGACCGGCATCTGCGGCGCATGGCGCGCCGCTTGCTGCTCGGCGAGCCGCGCATGAGCGGCCAGCTTCGCGTGTTCCTCAATCTCTGTGCGGGGCTCGACCGGCTCGGCATCCGCTACCGCGTCAACGACTACGGCTACATCGCGCGGCATCCCGACGAGCTGGCCTGCATCGTCGGCCGCACCTTCCTGCTCGACAAGTTCGCGTGGAAGAACCCGATCCTGCTCGGCGTCGCCGCCCACAATCATCCGCTCGACGATCCTGATTTGTTCAAGCGGCTGCCGGTGAAGAAAGTCGTGGTACCCGGCCCCTGGTACGTGGACATGTACCGGCCGTACTGGCCCGAGACGGAGGCCTGGCCGGTCGGTATCGACACCGATCTATGGGCGCCGTCGCAGGCCTCGCAGAAGGCCGTCGACGTGCTGATCTACGACAAGGTCCACTGGGATCGCGAGCGTTTTGCGCCGGAGTTGATCGGACCCGTCCGCGCCCGCCTGCGAAAAGAGGGGCGCTCCTTCGCGGAGCTGCGCTATGGCAGCTACAAGGAGGAAGATTATCAGGCGGCGCTGGCGGCCTCGCGCGCGATGATCTTCCTGTGTCAGAACGAGAGCCAGGGCATCGCCTATCAGCAGGCCTTGTCTTGCGGCGTGCCGGTATTCGCCTGGGATCCGGGCGGCCCGTGGCGAGACCCCGATTACTATCCGCACCGCGTGCAGTTCGCGCCGGTGTCGTCGGTGCCGTATTGGGATGAGCGCTGCGGGGCCAAATTCGTCGACGTCGCCGGGTTCGAGGCCGGGTGGGACGACTTCTGGGAAGGGTGCGCTGCGGGCGTGTTCGATCCGCGCGGCTATGTCCTGGACAGCCTCACGCTGGAGCAACGGGCGCTGCAATACTACGAGATCGCGCGGAGCATCGTGCGGCAGCCGGCGGCGTCGCTGGCCCCCGCTAACCCGGTCGATGGACGCTCGATGGGATTGAGCCCGGACCTGGAGCTTCCCCGGCGTCACCAGGTGTCCTGAACCATGGACCGCAGCGCCGCCGACATCACCCTCGATGCCCGATCGTTGGGCCGCGCCTTCCGCGACGGCCTGGCGGAGCTGAATGCCGTGCAGGCCGCGCGTTGCATCGTAGCCGTCGCGTCGCTGCTGCTGGTGCTGGTGACGCTCGATCCGTTCCCGGACCTGCGCAATCCCGATGTCACCACCGTCGTCGGCGGACGAATGGCGCTGGCCTATGTTTCCTGGGGACTGCTCGCTGCGGTCGCGGTGCTGCTCGTCGCCACCACGGATGCGCCCGCGCTGAAGACCCTGGTGACACCGCTTCATCTCTGCCTCGTGGGCTGGCTGGTGATCAACATCGTCCTCTCTGAGAGCCGCGGCGTTTCGATCCAGCGCTTCGTGCTCGCCGCCAGCGTGACGTCGCTCGCCGTCCTGCTGCCCTTGCTGCCGCCGACGCAGCGCAGCTTCAATCTGTGCCTGGGTACGGCCGCGCTGGTGCTGCTCGCGCTCTGCTATCTCGGTGTCTTCCTCGCGCCGCACTATTCGATCCATACCGCGTTCGATATCGGCGAGCCGCAGCTTGCCGGCGACTGGCGCGGCAGTTTTGGCCATAAGAACATCGCCTCGCCCGTGATGACCATCCTGGTCTATGTCGGCATCTACCTGACCGCCGTCGGCTCGTTCGTGATGGGACCGGCGATCGCCGCGCTGGCCGGCATCTTCCTGATCTTCACCGGCGGCAAGACCTCGACGGTGCTGTGCCTTGCGATCTACGCGCTCGCGTCGCTGGTCTACGTGACGCCAAGCCTGTGGCTGAAGCGGATCATCTGCTTCGTGCCGCTGATCGTGATGAACCTGCTGACGGTCGGCAGTGTCTTGAGCCCGGCGTTGGGAGCGATGACGCGCTTGCTGCCGCTCGATCCGACCTTCACCGGCCGCTCCGCGATCTGGGAGTTCGCGCTCGCGGCCGTCGCCGAGAAGCCGATCATCGGTCACGGCTATGCGGCCTTCTGGGATGATGTCACCGCACGGCAGACCGCCCAGGGCGCCGAATGGGCGACGTCGGCGGCGCACAGCCACAACAGCTATCTCGACCTCGCGGTCACCATCGGTCTGCCGGGGCTGCTGCTCGTGATTCTCGTGTTCGTGCTCGCACCGCTCGGCAATTTCCAGTCAGCCCAGGCTCACAGCCGCAGTGGGGCGCTGGCAAAGCTGTTCCTGACCGTGTGGCTGTTCGGCCTGTACTACGGCGCGACGGAGACCTTCCTGCTCGAACGGCAAAATCCGATCTGGTTCATGTTCGCGCTCGCGGTGGCGGGCCTGCATTTCCTCGCCAGGTTCCAATGCGTCGAGCCGATGGAACCGGAGCGCTGACAGCTTGTCGCAGCCGGGGCGATGGTGGCATCGGCTTAACGATTGAGCGGCTACGTCTCTTGTGATGTGCGACAAACATAATCTATCTCGAAACATTCAGTAATCGTATGCCCCGCAGATGACGTTCCTCAGCGTCGAGCAACCAGATGGCCTCGTGTCCAGCACGTCGAACGTCGCTGTCGATTTCGTGCGTGACTGGCGGCAGGCCGCGTCGCGTCTGAACGCCGGGCATCGCACCGCATTCCAGCATGGTTACTGGCTCGATGCATGGTATGAGGCGTTTCACGATTTTGCGCCGCTGATCGCGATGATCTCGGATGCCGCCACCGGCAAGGATATCGCGGTCGTGCCGATGGTCAGCCACATCAGGCGCGGCATCCGCATCGTCGAATTCGCAGATCTCGGCGTCTCCGACAACAACGCGCCGATCCTGGCGCTCGATGCCGCGTTGGACGCGGCGGCGATGGATGCGATCGGCGGGGCACTGGTCGAGGCGATGCGCGCCTTGCCGGATCGCTTCGACTTGCTTCGCCTGAGGAAGATGCCGGCCCAGGTCGGCGGCAAGCCGAATCCGCTGGTGTCGCTCGGGCGGATCGGATCCTCATCGCTCAACGGCAATGTCGTGCTGCTGGGCGACGACTATGAGGACTACCAGGCCTCGATCAAGCGCATGCAGATGCCGCGTTGCTGGCGCGTCTTCAGCCGGCACGAAGGAGCGCGGTTCGAGATCGCCGCGGACGTTGCGCGCGCGCATGAGCTCCTTGACGTGACGGATGTCCAGCAGCAGGCGCGCATGCGTCAGCTCGGCTCGCGGTTCGTCCTCAACGACGACGCCCATGCGCGGTTTTACCGCGAGGTCGCCCGCCAGGGCGTCGCGGAAGGTTATGCGGTCGTCACAGCGCTCGTCTGCGATAAGGGTATTGTCGCCACCGCGTTCGGCGTCAGATCCGGCGCGACCTACTACCTCTTGCGCATCAGCCACGCCGGCAATTCATGGTCGAGCTGCTCGCCGGGGCTGCTCGTCGCCGAGCGCACGATGGCGGCGCTGCATGCAGAGGGCGTGCGCCGTTTCGACCTCAGCATCGGCAACCAGGATTACAAGCGGCGCTTCGGTGCCGAGAGGGTGCCGCTGACCGACGTCAGCATCGCGCTGTCCTGGCGCGGCGTTCCTTTCGCATGGCGCGACCATGCCGCGCAGGGCCTGCGCCGCCATCCCGCGGCGGCCGCCCTTGCGGCGCGCGCCATGGGCAAGGGAACACGCTGAAGCGGCACTCCCGACGGGAATGCCGCGACGCATCGGCGCTACCGATCAGCCATGGAGCTCAGCCGTGGAGCTTCCTGGCGGTCTCCGCGATCTGGCGTCCCTGATAGCGCGCGCCGGCGAGCTCGTTGGCGCTGGGCTGGCGACTGCCGTCGCCGCCGGTGATCGTGGTGGCGCCGTAGGGTGCGCCGCCGGTGACCTCGTCGAGCTTCATCTGGCCGGCGAAGCCGTAGTTCATGCCGACCACGACCATGCCGAAATGCAGGAGGTTGGTGATGATCGAGAACAGCGTCGTCTCCTGGCCGCCATGCTGGGTCGCGGTGGACGTGAAGGCGCCGCCGACCTTGCCGTGCAGCGCGCCCTTGGCCCAGAGCCCGCCGGCCTGATCGAGGAAGTTCGCCATCTGCGAGGCCATGCGGCCGAAGCGGGTGCCGGTGCCGACGATGATCGCATCGTAATTGGCGAGATCCTCAATCTTGGCGACGGGGGCGGCCTGATCGACCTTGTAATAGGAGGCTTTCGCGACCTCGGCCGGCACCAGCTCCGGCACGCGCTTGACGTCGACGGTGGCGCCGGCCTCGCGCGCGCCTTCGGCGACGGCGTTGGCCATCGCTTCGATATGGCCATAGGCGGAATAATAGAGGACGAGAACTTTGGTCATGGTGGTCTCCGTTGGGGGGAAGAGTTGGATGATTGTTGGGATCGTCGAAGCCGTGGATGGCCGGGACATAGGCTGGCGGAAGCGACGCCGTCCTTCAGACGGCTATGCCCGGCCATGACGGCGAGAGCGTTTACGCCGCGTCGACGAGCACGAGCTCGGTGTCCTCGAGCGCGGTGATCTTCAGCCGGTCCTCGTCGCGGATCGCGGCGCCGTCGCGGGCGTTGACGCGCACGCCGTTGATCTCGACTGAACCTGCCGCAGGCACCAGGTAGAGATGCCGCGCCTTCTGCGGCGCGTACTCCGCGCTCTCGCCGGCCTTCAGCGTAGTTGCGAGCACCCGCGCATCGGCGCGGATCGGCAGCGCGTCTGCATCGTCATCGAAGCCGCTCGCGATGGTGACGAGCTTGCCGGAACGATCCGCTTTCGGAAACGGCTTCGAGCCCCAGGTCGGCTGTCCGCCGCGCGTCGTCGGCTCGATCCAGATCTGGAAGATCCGCGTCTGGGTCGGCTCCAGATTGTACTCGGAGTGGCGGATGCCGCTGCCCGCGCTCATCACCTGCACGTCGCCCGCTTCAGTGCGGCCTTCGTTGCCGAGGCTGTCCTGGTGCGTGATCGCGCCCTCGCGCACATAGGTGATGATCTCCATGTTGGCGTGGGGATGAGCGGGAAAGCCGGTGTTGGGCGCGATCTCGTCGTCGTTCCACACCCGCAATGCGCCGTGACCCATGTTGTTCGGGTCGTAATGGCCAGCGAAGGAGAAGTGATGCTTGGCCTTGAGCCAGCCGTGATCGGCGCCGCCGAGCTTATTGAAAGGTCTGAGTTCGATCATTTGCGTAATTCCTGTGTGGGTGGTTGGCGCCTCGATCAGGCGCCGAACCCGCCGTCGACGTTGAGCACCGTGCCGGTGACGAAGGAGGCGTCCGGGCTTGCGAGGAAGACGATGCCGGCGGCGACTTCCTCCGGACGGCCGAAGCGTTGCAATGCGTGCTGCTTGCGCTGGGTCTCGGCGAACTCGCCGCCATCCTTCGGGTTCATGTCGGTGTCGATCGAGCCGGGCTGCACCACGTTCACGGTGATGCCGCGCGGACCGAGGTCGCGTGCCGCGCCCTTGGTGTAACCAACCACGGCGGCTTTGGTGGCGACGTAGTCGGCAAGCCCAGGGAACGAGGCGCGGTCGGCGAGCATGGAGCCGACGGTGACGATGCGGCCGCCTTCACCCATCAGCTGCGAGGCGGCGCGGATCGCCGCGATCACGCCGTGCACGTTGACTTGATCCTGGCGGGCGAGGGCATCCGTGTCGGCATTGGCCTCGTCGATGGCACCGCCAGTGGCAACGCCGGCATTGTTGACGAGGATGTCGAGATGGCCGAATTCCTTGGCGACGTCGTTGACGAGCTGCGTGACGTCCTTGGCGGAAGCCTGGTCCGCCCTGAAAGCGCGGGCCCTGACGCCCTTGGCCTTCAACTCGGTGACGACGGCTTCCGCCTTGTCCGGCGAGGCCACGTAGCTGATGGCGACATCCGCGCCTTGGTCTGCGAGAGCGCGGGCAGAGGCCGCGCCGATGCCGCGCGAACCGCCGGTGACGAGGGCGACCTTGCCTGAGAGCTTCTTGGTCATTGGATTTCTCCATTGCGTAGGTTTGCGATTGACCCTTGGATAAGCCTCCGCTTGTGGTATAGAAATAGAAACTGTTGAAACGCATTGTTTCCATAGATGCCCCGATTGGATGGCCCTGATGGCAAAACTCCCTGATTTCGAGGCGCTCGCGATCTTTGCGAAAGTTGTGGAGTTACGGTCGTTTGCGGGGGCCGCGAGCGAGCTCGTCATGTCCAAGGCCACGGTGTCCAAGGCGGTGACACGGCTGGAGGAGCGGCTCGGCGCCCGGCTGTTCAACCGCACCTCACGCCGGCTTGCGCTGACCGATGCCGGGCACAAGCTCGCCGAGCGTGCGACGCGGCTGCTGACCGACGGCGAAGCGGCGGAGAACGAGGCGCTGGCGCAATCGGTGGCGCCGCGAGGCCTGGTGCGGCTCGCCGTGCCCATGACGTTCGGCATCAAGGCGGTGGCGCCGCTGCTGCCTGAGTTCTTCGAGGCCTATCCGGAAGTCTCGGTCGATCTGCATTTGAGCGATGCGACCGTCGACCTGATCGGCGAGGGTTTTGACATGGCGGTGCGGATCGCGCGGCTGCCGGACTCCTCGCTGATCGCGCGGCGGCTCTTCACCATGCCGCGCTTCACCGTGGCCGCGCCGTCCTATCTGAAGAAGCACGGCCGGCCGACGCATCCGATGCATCTGGCCGAGCACAAATGCTTCAGCTACGCCTATATGTCGACGCCCAACATCTGGCACTACACCAATTCCGCCGGCGAGCAGGCCAGCGTGCGCCCGGGTGGACAGCTCCGCGTCAACAACGGCGAAGCCGTGATGCCGGCGCTGATTGCGGGCCTCGGCATCGCCGAGCTGCCCGAGTTCATCGTTGGCGAAGCGATCTCATCGGGCGCCGTCGAAGTGATCCTGAAGGATTGGAAGCAGGCCGAAGGCGCCGTGCACCTGGTGACGCCGCCCGGCGGCCCGCGTCCCGCCCGCGTCGAAGCCCTCGGCGATTTCCTCGCGGCCAAGTTGCCGGGCACCTGCAAGCGGCGGACGCGTGGGAAGGTCAAGGCGTCGTAGGAAAGCGAGCGGCATCAATGACGGTGTTCGCCTACGCCACCTTCACGCCGTCGATCGCGACGATACGCAGGCTTGGCTTCAGCGTTTCTTCCAGCTGCGACTTCAATACGTGAACGCGAGGGTCTCTCGAACGCTTCGCACAAACCGCATATTGATGGACCGATTGCGCCAATGCGCGGCGCGCTTCCGGCGTACGCGTCACTTCGGGCCTTGCAAGCCGCAGAACGATCGCGGCGAGATTCACCAGCATCTCGTCCAGGGCGACATCGATGGTTCCAATGTTTGGCATCACGAACTCCCTCAAGAGGGCAACAGCGGCTCCAGGCATGCGTTCCGGGCTCGGCCGAACATGGCTAACGCTTCGTAAAAATCTTGTTCTTGCCGATCGCGGCGCTAGGCTGGGTGCGAAACAAGAAAATTCGGGGAGAGGGACCTGCCATGGATCGACGCGACGTCCTGCGCGCCGCTGCTGCACTGCCGTTGCTGCGCGCTGCGTTACCCGGACCGGCCTCTGCGCAAACCTACCCCGCCCGCAACATCACCATGATCGTGCCGTTTCCCGCGGGCGGACAGGCCGATCTCGCCGCGCGGCCGGTGGCGATGGCGCTGGAGCGGATCCTCGGCAAGGCCGTCATCGTCGACAACCGTGCCGGAGGCGGCGGCGGCTCGGTCGGCAATGCCGCGGCGGCACGCGCCGAGCCCGATGGCTACACGCTGCTGATGACGCTGTCCTCGCTCGCGGTGCTCCCCGAGGCCGACCGGCTGTTCGACCGTCCCGCCGCCTACGAGGTCTCGCAGTTCATGCCGATCGCGCGCGTGCTCGCCGATCCCACGCTGCTGGCGGTGCCGGCCTCCGCGCCATGGAAAACGGCGCAGGATTTCGTCGAGGACGCGAAGAAGCGGCCGGGTCAGATCACCTACGGCTCGTCAGGCCCTTACGGGACGCTGCATGTGGCGATGGAGATGTTCGCCAACAGTGCCGGCATCAAGCTGCTGCACGTGCCGTTCCGTGGCGCGGGTCCCGCGCTCACCGCAATCCTCGGTGGGACCGTGCAGGCGATCGCCGCCGCGCCGGGGACGCTGAAGCCGCAGGTCGACGACGGCAAGCTCCGCGTGCTCGGCAATTGCGGCGCCCAGCGCATCGCGAGCTTTCCCGATGTGCCGACCTTCCAGGAGCTCGGCTACAAGGACGTCGAGATGTATATCTGGGCCGGGCTGTTCGCACAGAGCTCTCTTCCCGCGCCGATCGCGACCCGCCTGCGCGAGGCGATGGCACAGGTGATGGCGAGTCCCGAGGTGCTCAAGGCCTTTCGAAACCTCGGGCAGCCTCGTCGCCTATCAGGATGCGCCGGCCTTCGCCGAATTCGTCGCGACCGACAGCAAGCGGCTGATCGCGGCGGTGAAGAAGATCGGCAAGGTGGAGTAGGGCTTCGCTTCAAGTTGTCTGTTTAAGCATGATCTTTCGGAAAACCGCTGCGCACTTTCCGGATCATGCTTTAGAATTCGCTGCGGACAACGCCCCGAAGGGTATGCCGGTCATATCCCGGCGCGAACGCGCCCTCGTAGGATGCCTTGAACGATGTCGCGGCCGTGAGGTCCCATCGGATCTCGGCACCGGTGAGCGCCACCGTGCGCGCGCGCTCGACGCCGGTGATCGCGAACGGAATGCCGGGCGCGCCTTCGAGCGCAGCGGTAATGGTTGCTGCGTTGCCGGAAAACTCATGGCGTACGGCAAGGGTCGCGCCGAACTGCGCCGCGTGACCGTTCGGCATCATCATGCGGTGATGGGTGCGCAAGCCGGCCGTGCCGTAGCCGACGTCGAAGCTGCCGGCGCGCACCAGCTGATTGACGCCGGGCGCGCCGGTCTCGGAGAAGCTGCCCTGGCGCGTTGAATACCAGTCGGCCTTGGCGAACGGCTCGGCCGCAAAACCCCATCCGGTCTCGAAGGGACGTGCGATGCCGAACGACGCGGCAAAGGTATTCGCCCGCGAGGAAGCCGTTGCAGTCTGTCCCAGGAACGAGATCGTGCGGGAGGATTCCAGCGCCGCGAAGGAATAGCTGATGGCGGATGCGAGATTGAATCCTCCCGCTTCACCGCGTGCGTAGAAGCCGGCATGACCGGCATTGGCGTCGATGCGGTCGGCCCGGCCCGCCATGCGCAACTGACCGGTCGATGCGCCGATCGCAAGGCCGGCCGTGAAGCCCGGCAGGTTCCAGAGATCGGCGCCGAGGGCCGCGCCGCCAACGGCCGTGCTGGTCCCGAAAGCAATGTTGCTCGCCGCCACCTTGTCCCAATTTCCGTAGCCGCCGAACCAGATGCTCTGCACCGGTGCAGCGCGGCGACCCCGCAGCGCCTTGCCGATCGGGTCCACCGGCGCCTCGGCGTAGGCTGTGGCTGACATCCGCACGCTCTCGCCGCGCGACTGCGTGCCGGCGTTCCACATGAAGCTCTGGAACATGTCGGCCTGGTCCGCGGTGAAGCGGCGACCGTCGGCGTGAATCTGCCCGGCGAGATCGTCGAGGCCGGCCTTGATGCCTGATGTATTGAGCGCGGCGAGCGTATTGATCGCGGTGCCGAGCGGACCGGATGCGCCGCCGGACTGCGCCTGATCCAGCGCGCCGGCCACCGCCGTCTGGTTCGGGGTCAGGCCCGACAGCGTTCCGAAGCCGCCGATCTGTTGCAGAAGGAAGTAGACATTGTTGGCATCGTAGCTGAGTTGCCCCGAGACCAGCGGGCTGCCCGAGGTCGTGAGCGTCGCGAACGTGCCGGTGACGCCGCCGGTCGCGGTCAGGATCGTATATTGGGTGTTGGCGAGGAAGCCCGCGCCGAGCGGCACGATCTGCACCGTGCCGCCATTGAGCGTCGCCGTCCCGGTCGCCGCGATCTTGTCGGACTGGCCGCCGGGATTGATCTCGACCTGAAAGGTCGAGCCGGCGTTGAAGGTCAGATTGCCGCTGACATTGAGGGTCCCGATCGAATTGCCTGAAACGACCATGCCGCCATTGTTGACGACGATGCCGCCGACCGTGCCGGTGCCGCCGAGATAGCCGCCGTTGACGGTGACGACCGATGGCAACGTGCCGTTCACGATCAGGCCGCCCGCGTCCACCGTGGTGGCTCCGTTGAAGGCGGTGGTGCCGGTCAGCGTCCAGACCGAGGTGCCGGTCTTTGTCAGTTGCTCGAACTCGTCGAATTGAAGGCCGGCTCCGAGATTGCCGAGATCGAACGAGGCGCTGCCGCTGCTGCCAAGGTTCAGCGTGTCGGTGCCGGTCCCGCCGCGAACATTTCCGGTGATCGTCGAGCCCGGGGCGAGGCCCAGCAGGTCATCGCCTCCGGACAGGTCGATCGCTCCGCTGCCGCCGCCGGAGATGGTTCCGGCATTGAGGACAGTGTCGGTGCCGGAAGAGCCCTGGATGGCGATGAAGAAGCCGCCCGAAATCGTGCCGCCATTGATGAGGGTATTGCCGCCGGCAATGAGCTGCACGCCGGTATGGCCGCCGCCGATCGATCCACCCTGATAGACAAGGACGACATTGTCGCTGGACGTGCCGCTAATCCGCAGTCCCGTCGTGTTTCCTCCGGTGCCGACGACCGTCCCGCGAATGTTGACGAGATTGCTGTTCGAATTGTCGATGACGATGGCCGCTTCGGCGTTGCCCGTACCTTCCGCGATCCCGCCAGCCGCGATCGTCACATTGTTGTGGCTTGATCCGTTGGAGAGCAGCACGGCTCCGCTGTAGGTCGAAGCTGTCGCCTGATCGTTGACGGTGACATGCGAAGCGATGGTGCCGTCGAACACGATCGCGGGAATCCCGGCGCCCGGCAGGAGCGACGTCAAGGTACCGTCGCCGACGTTGACCGTGACGTTGCTGCCGCCGGTGGCGTTGATGTGGTCGGTGTTGCCGAGGCCGGTGCAGGTCGCGACATCGCCCGAATTGAGCGCGCCAATCGTGCCGGTGCCGGCCACAGTGCAGGCCGCGAGCGCCGGGACGGCTGTAAGGACGGGCAGCGCGGCAAGCACCAGCGGCGCCAGCGCCGCAGTCACGAGCAGCCTGTTACGCAGGATGGCGGCCGTTGTGGTGTTTTGCGCACAGGCCGGTATTGCAGTCGGCATCGACGGATTCCCTCATTCCAGCGCAATTGCTAGCGGGGCCGTCGCCGCGGTTCTTGGCGTTATGCGAAATGCCCTATGGCCAAAGGCGCAAGCCCGCCGGTTTGCGCTGGCCCTGTTGCGGCGGTGCCACGGACCGTGGCGCCGCATGTCGCCCGGGCAAGTGGACAACAGCGCAGGGGATGACGTTGCGGGCAACCCGAATATTTAGGGTGAATTGGGTTCCGAAGCCATTTTCACATTTTGTTGTTGGTTCAGAACCGGGTCCTGCCTCATTGATTGATGAAAATCGACGGGAATCGAGAAGGATCGGGACATGCGAACAGAGCGGATTGCGCTGGGTGTGGCGCTCGCGGTCGGCGGCATCGTCGCGCAGGGCGCTGCATGCGCCCAGGAATATCGCGGCACCATGGAACAGCAGATGGCATGTACGCCGGACGTCTGGCGTCTGTGCAGCGACCAGATTCCGGACGTGAGCCGGATCACCGCCTGCCTGCAGCAGAACACGCCGCAGCTGTCGAGCGGCTGCCGCGCCGTGTTCCAGTCCAACAACCAGATGCCGCCGCAGCAGCAGGTCCCGCGCAATCGCGCCGCACCGCCGCCGCGCTATAACAATGCGCCGCCGCCACCTCCGCAGCGTCCCTATGACGATTACGACGATTAGGCTCTGAAGAGAGCAGGATCCGGAAAATTGCGCAGCGCCAGGCGCGACGATGCGGTCGTGCCGCCGGGTCAGCGCTCGGTCTGGCTGTCCGATTCAGGTTGTCCAAGCACCATCCGCAGGACGACACCGAAGAGAATGGCTGCGACCGGCCAATGGAACCAGATCTTGTTGCCAGTGAAAAGATTGATCAGAATCAGGAAGGCCGACACCGTGAGGGCCGCTGCCAGCGGGCGGGGCAGCTTTGCGAGCCAATCCGAGACGACATTCGTCGCCGAAGACAGCTCGCGCCTGTTGTCCATTCGCGGAGCACGCGCTCGCTCTGAGGGCGCTGCGCTTGCCTCGATCGGGACGCTTCCCGGCACCGCCGTTTGGCTACCCAGGGTCAGCCGATAGCTGGTCAGGGGCGCGATGTTCTTCAGGGGACGCTGGCCGAGACAGTCGAAGCCAACCGACAATTTGTTGTGCACCTGGTCGTAGACGGAGCTCGAGATCACGACGCCGCCGGGCTCAGCGAGCTCTTGCAGCCGCGATGCGATATTGACCCCGTCGCCATAGATGTCGGAGCCGTCCACCATGACGTCGCCGAGGTTGATGCCGATGCGAAACTGCATCGGGCTCGCCTGCGGCGCGTCCGCGGCCTGACTGGAGATTTCCTGCTGAATCTCGACCGCGCATTGCACGGCCTCGACGACGCTGGCGAACTCGGCGATCACGGCATCGCCCCAGGTATTCACGATGCGGCCGTCATGGCGCTCGACCAATCGCGCGATGGCGGTGCGGTAGCGGCGGAGCGTCTCCAGCGTTCCGGTCTCGTCTGCTTCCATGAGACGAGAATAGCCGTACACGTCAGCGCACAGCACGGTGGTCAGTCGTCGTTTCACCTTGTCGTCGGTCATCGGCGCCATGCTAGCCTCCCTGATCGGCAAATGCATCAGGGATCGTATCCGGTGCCGCCTTACGGCCTGACCTCGCAGACATCGACCCATTCGGCGGCGGTCAGCTCGGCCATCCGGTCGGGCGTGATGCGCACCGCGCTGTGGGTCGAGCCGGCGGCCGGGACCACGACGTCGAAAGCCTTCAGGGAGACGTCGCAATAGATCGGCAGCGGCGACTTCAGCCCGAACGGGCAGACGCCGCCGACCTCATGGCCGGTGATGTCGGCGACCTCCTCCAGCCCCAGCATCTTCGGCTTGCCGCCGAACTGCGCCTTGACCTTCTTGTTGTCCATGCGCGAGGTGCCGGCGGCGACGATCAGGATCACGCGTTCGCCGACGCGCAAGCTCAGCGTCTTGGCAATCATTCCGGGCTCGACCCCGTAGGCTTCGGCCGCCAGCGGCACCGTGGCCGAGCTGATCGGCGATTCCATCACTGTGATGTCGGGGGCTTTCTCGGCGAAAAAGGCGCGAACGGATTCCAGGCTCATTCCGGGCAGCTCATTTCAGACTTTGCGGGCGGCGATGCCTAAGCAATCATTGGCAGCTCGGAGAGCGCCCGGACACGATGATCCGGTGCGAAACCAAGCTCGTCCATCTGGGTGCGGATCGCCCTAAACATCGTCAGCGGTGCCATGAGTTCGTTCTCGACGCAAGCCAGCGCCATGGCTTCCGGTGTCACCCGCTCGATCCAGGCGACGTTCAGCCCGAACGCTTTCGCGCCCGCCACGTCCCAGGGGTTGGAGGACACGAACAGAGTCTCGCTCGGTGCGGTGCCGAGCACTTCCCCGATCAGCAAGTAGGCCTCCGGGCTCGGCTTGAAGATCTTCTTGGCATCGACGCTGATGGTGGCATCGAGCAGACGATCGAGGCCGGAATTGCGCACCAGTGCATTCAGCATGTCCGGGCTGCCGTTGGAGAGGATAGCGAGCTTACGCGGCTTGAGCGCTGCAAGCGCGCTTGTCGCGTCCGGATAGAGGTCGAGATGCAGATATTTCTCGATGACGCGCTCGAACGCCTCGCTCTCATAGGCCAGCCCGAGCACGCGCAGCGTATAGGCCAGCGAGTCGCGGGTGACCGCGGTGAAATCCTGGTAGCGCTGCATCAGCGAGCGCAACCAGGTGTATTCGAGCTGCTTGATGCGCCAGACCTGCGTGATGATCTCGCCATAGCCGGGAAACGCATCCTCGGTGACCTCGGCCACCGACTGGATGTCGTAGAGCGTTCCGTAGGCGTCGAAGACGACGGCTTTGATGGTCATCGGCTGTCCTTCCAGGATCGTTGTGGGCACAAGAACTCCGCTTGGGGGAGTACGCGTTGTCGTCAGCTTACCAAGGCACAGCGGAAGTTTGCCAAACTGCAGGCACGGCATCGAAGTGTGATCAGCATCACAGAGCCAATGCTTGCCTTTCATCAGGCTCGACGTAGGCTGCGCACACTTTGATCGGGGCCTACGATGGGCGCTCTTCGCTGGTTTTCATTATTCTTTTTCATCTGGCTGACCTGCGGTTCGGCGCAGGCCGAGCGTCGCGTGGCGCTGGTGATCGGTAACTCGGCTTATGAAAAGGTCGCCCGGCTCGGCAATCCCTCCAGCGACGCTGCGCTCGTGGCGGAAACCTTGAAGGCTGCCGGCTTCGATCTTGTCGACCTGCGTCATGACCTGAAAGTAGCCGATATGAGGCGGGCGCTGCGGGACTTTATCGAACAGTCCCGCGATGCCGAGGTTGCGGTCGTTTACTATGCAGGTCACGGCATCGAGGTTGATGGGGTCAATTATCTCGTCCCGATCGATGCTGTCCTCGAACGTGACACTGACATTTATGACGAGGCAATGTCGCTGGATCGGGTGTTGGTCGCTATCGAGCCTGCGAAAAAGCTGCGGCTGGTGGTTCTTGACGCATGCCGTGACAGCCCGTTCTCGAAGGTGATGAAGCGGACCCTCGCTTCCAGGGCGATTGGGCGCGGCCTCGCAAAGGTAGAACCGTCAGGCCCCAACACCCTGATTGCCTTCGCATCGAAGGCAGGTTCAACAGCGCTGGATGGTGACGGCAAGAATAGTCCGTTCACGGCGGCGATGGTTCACCACGTCACCAAGCCGGGCCTGGATCTGCGAAAGGCTTTTGGTTACGTCCGCGACGAAGTTTTGAAGTCTACCGCCAACAGGCAAGAGCCATACCTCTACGGCTCACTTGGAGGCGATGATCTATCGCTTGTCCCGGCAGTGGCGGCGCCGTCACCAACAGGACCGCAGGCGGATCCGCAGACGGCAATCCGAAGGGACTACGAACTGGCGCTGCAACTCGGCACCCGCGATGGCTGGGAAGCCTTTCTGTCTCAATATCCGGATGGTTTCTATGCCAACCTTGCGAGAGCGCACGCGAAAAAAATCGCTGCAGAAGAGGCGCGGGCAGCTGCCGCTGAAAAGGCGAGGCTAGCGGAGCAGGAGAGGGTTCGACTTGCCGCAGAAGGTGCAAGACAGTTCGAGATAGAAAAAGCAGCTGCGGCTGCCAAGGCAGCTGAAGAGGCCCGCATCGCTGCCGAGAAGGTCAAGCAGGTCGAGCAGGACAAGGCTGCTGCGGCTGAAAGAGCTCGTCTGACAGCCCAGGAGAACGCGGCGCGGGAACTCGCAACTCGAGAGAATGCCTCGCGAGAAAAGAACCAGCAAGTCGCTGCTCTACCACCTCCCGTCGAGACGGAGCAGATCAGTGCCGACACAGCTCGCGCGCTGCAAGCCGAGCTACGTCGCGTGGGATGCAATGTGGGCGTTGTCGACGGCGTTTGGGGTGAGCCCTCGCAGAAAGCCCTCGACCTCTTCAACAAGCACGCTGGCATGAAACTGAATGTGAGCGTCGCCACTACCGACGCGCTGGACGCCGTCAGAAACAAGGGCGGGCGAATCTGTCCGCTGACTTGCGAGAACGGCTACCGCGCAGAGGGGGACCGCTGCACGAAAATCACCTGCCGCAAGGGCTACGTCCTGAACGACGAGAATGAGTGCGAGAAGAAGGGAGCGTTGCCTGAAGCAAAGAAAAAGCCAGAGCTGCAGCACCGCGAAGCAAGACCCTCTTCGTCCTCCGCCGTCACGCGCGCTGATGCGGCTCTATCTAACGGCACCTACCAGAAATGCATGGGCCCCATCACGGGATGCTATGCAAGGGCCATTCAGCAGATGGACCCGCAGAGAGCCAAGATCTGGTGCAGTCGGCAGCCGACGTGCTGAATCACCAAGGCGGAGAAAAATGAAATTTGCTTGTGTTTGGGCTGTTGTCGGCGCAGTCGCGTTTTGAACTCGCATCGGCTCAAATGGATGGAGTCGTTCAACGGTCGAGGCGCAAGGCGCATGCTCTCAATGATCGATTTGCTTTCTTTCTCAGTCAAATTCTTGGGTAAAGTCTGACTTGACACTGAAACGAGGGGCCGGGTGATGTCGAGGATTCTTGCAGTTCTTTTTGTTGTAATGTTTCCGCTGGTGTTTGCGGTCGAAGCGAGGGCTCAGGTGCACAGTCCAGCAGCCAAGATGAGCTCTGACAACGGACAATGCCCCACCGGCAGTTGCGCCATGGACGGTTCGGCTTTTGCAAAACACCGCAAATATTGTTCGCCAGCCAACTGTCTGAACAACCGTTTTAAGAGGAAGCAGACGCAGAGGTAGAGGTTGCATGGCGTTCGATGCAACCATTCAAGCTAGCCAGTCGGCTGACGTCCTCGCCGCGTCCAGGTCGCGCGCTCGGCGAAGACCTGGCTGACCTCCGCCATGTGCTCGGTGCCCCACGTGCAGAGCGGCACGAGAGCCTGGGCCAGGCTGTGACCCAAGGGAGTGAGGCTGTAGTCGACCCGCGGGGGCACTTCCCTGTAGTCGGTCCGCTTCACGAGACCGTCAGCCTCCAGCTCCTTCAACTGCTGGATCAGTACCTTGTCGCTGACGTCGCGGATGGCGCGGCGGAGCTCGCCGTAGCGGGTCGGGCCGTCCTGGGCGACGAAGTACAGGATCAGCGGCTTCCACTTGCCGGCGACGACCCGCAAGGTTGCATCTAAGCCGCAGGTGAAGCCGGGCAGAGTCGGCGTGCAGCTCTGGACCGGTGTTGGAGACTGCGCAGGCGGGAAAGTCGTGTCTGACATTTTTTTGGGTACTTACCAAAAGGTGCATACTTGTCGATAGGTGGGTATGCCGCCAGCTCAGTGCAACCTCAGTGAAGGAGCACATCATGAGCAGACTACAAGGCAAGACGGCAGTGGTGACCGGCGGCGGCACCGGCATCGGATTTGGAGCGGCGAAACGGTTCATCGACGAAGGCGCGTTCGTCTACATCTTCGGGCGGCGGCAGGAGCAACTCGACGCCGCCGTGGCGAAGCTCGGATCCTCGGCGCGCGCCGTCAGGGGCTCGGTGACGGATCTGGCCGACCTCGACCGGCTCTATGAGACGGTGAAGAAAGAACGCGGCGGGCTCGACATTCTGTTCGCCAATGCCGGCACCGGACTATTCGCCCCGCTCGGCGAGATCACGGTCGAGCATTACGATCACATCTTCGACGTCAATGTGAAGGGACTGGTTTTCACGGTGCAGAAGGCCCTGCCCCTGATGACGAAGGGATCGTCGATCATCCTGACCGGTTCGAGCACGGGCGTGATGGGGACGCCGCAGTTCAGCATCTACAGCGCGACCAAGGCCGCGGTTCGCAATCTGGCGCGGAGTTGGGCGCAGGATCTGCGCGGCACCGGCATCCGCGTCAATGTGCTGTCGCCGGGGCCGACCAAGACGGAGCTGGCACTGGAGATCGTCGGAGAGGAAGCCTTCGACGCGCTTGGAAGCACGACGCCGCTCGGTCGCGTGGCAGCCCCGTCGGAGACGGGCGCGGTCGCCGCGTTCCTGGCTTCGTCGGACAGCAGCTTCATGACCGGCAGCGAAGTGTTCGTCGACGGAGGCCTCGCTCAGATCTGAGAGATTTGAGCATGAGGGCTTCGGTTACCCGAAGCCCTCATGCGCGGCGCTGACGAGAAGCGCTTCAGATCCCCAGCAGTTTTCGCGCGTTGGCCTTGAGCACCTTCGGCCGGATCTCGTCGCGGATCTCGATCTTGGCGAAGTCCGACAGCCAGCGGTCGGGCGTGATGACCGGCCAGTCCGAGCCGAACAGCATCTTGTCCTGCAGAATCGAGTTGATGTAGCGCACCAGGATCGGCGGGAAGTACTTCGGCGACCAGCCGGAGAGGTCGATATAGACGTTCGGCTTGTGGGTCGCGACCGACAGCGCCTCTTCCTGCCAGGGGAAGGAGGGGTGGGCGAGGATGATCTTGAGGTCGGGGAAATCAGCCGCGACGTCGTCCATGTACATCGGGTTGGAATATTTCAGCCGCATCCCCATGCCGCCGGGCATGCCCGAGCCGACGCCGGTCTGGCCGGTGTGGAACAGCGCGACCGCGCCGCCATTGTTGATCTCTTCGTAGAGCGGATAGGCCATGCGGTCGTTGGCGTAGAAGCCCTGCATGGTCGGGTGGAATTTGAAGCCGCGCACCCCGTATTCCTCGATCAGCTTGCGCGCCTCGCGCGCGCCGAGCTTGCCCTTGTGCGGGTCGATCGAGACGAAGGGGATGAGGACGTCGAGATGGTCCGAAGCGGCCTCGATCATCTCGTAATTGTTGTAGCGGCGGAAGCCGGTCTCGCGCTCGGCATCAACCGGGAAGATCACCGCGGCGATGTTCTTGGAGCGGTAATAGGCCGCGGTCTCCGGCACCGTCGGCGGATGCTTGTTCGGCGACTTGAAGTATTCCGCCATCTGCGCCTGGAAATCGTCATAGCCGTCGTCGGGGTGGCAGCCGCAGGGCTCCTCGGCGTGGGTGTGGATGTCGATGGCGACGACATCGTCGATGTTGGGCAGCTTCAGCTTCGGCATGGGTTTCCTCCCGACGGGTTGCCGAATTGGTTATATCATATAACGAATTTGGCAAGGCGTCGTCGACAAGGGCGTCGTCGAAAGGTCTGATTCCCCAAGCGATGAATCGGGCCGATTCGGCCGCTTCGACTGTGCATGGGGTTGTTTTCGCGAATTTGCCGGTTCGGAACCGGGCAGTTAACATTGACATCACCTCCCGCCATGCCTTAAGAACCGCCCCGTCCCGGGCGGTCGTCCGCCGGCGGGAAAAATCTCATTTTGCCACATTCGCGCGTGCCGAAACGGTAGTGCCGAACACGGCCTTTCGAACGTTCAGGATTCCGCCATGAAGGTCCGTAACTCGCTGAAATCGCTGCGCGGTCGCCATCGCGCCAACCGCCTGGTCCGCCGCAAGGGCCGGGTCTATGTGATCAACAAGGTGCAGCGCCGCTTCAAGGCTCGTCAGGGCTGATATTGCCCTGCCGGACGCCCGCGCGCGCCCCGCAAGACCACGGTCTCACACGAGTTTGACGCCGCCTTTGCTTTGCAAGGGCGGCTTTGCGCGTTTAGACTTCGACCATGGCAGTGAGATTCCTCTTCGCGCGCACCTTGTGTCTGGCCCTTGTGCTGGGAACCTCCGGCCTTGCTCCGGCCCTGGCACAGCAGGTTGATCCACCCGGCAAGCAGAAGAAGCTCCCGGAAGCGCCGGCCAAGCTGCCCAAGGTCGATCGCAACAAGAATCTCGAATTCCTGTTCGGCGCGTTGAAGGCGGCGCCCGACGAGGCCAGCGCCAAGCATGTCGAGGCGCGGATCTGGGCAATCTGGCTGCAGACCCCGAGCGACACCGCCGCGCTGTTGATGGCCCGCGCCAAGACCGCGGTCGACGCCAAGAGGATCGAGGTCGCGATCAAGCTGCTGGATTCGGTCATCAAGCTGAGGCCCGACTACATCGAGGCCTGGAACCGGCGCGCCACGCTCTACTACATGCAGAATGACTATGGCCGTTCGCTCGCGGATATCCAGCAGGTGCTGATCCGGGAGCCGCGCCATTTCGGCGCGCTCGCGGGCCTCGGCATGATCATGCAGGAGGTCGGCGACGAGAAGCGCGCGCTCGAGGCCTATCGCAAGGCGCTCGCCGTCAATCCGCACCTCGAAAAGATTCCCGACCAGGTCAAGGCGCTGACCGAGAAGGTCGAAGGCCGCGATATCTAGAGCACGATCCGGAATAGTTCGGGAGGATCGTGCTCGCGCAATAGCGGATAGTTTGATCATCTTCCGAGCGATGGCGCCTTACGTGGATTAACCACGATTGGAAGCGCGGCATCGTGAGGACTATTGCCGGCGCCGCCAGGGGCCTACCTGCATGGCAGGAGCAAAAGCCATGAAGCGTTTGATCTTTGCGGGTAGCTTGCTGCTCGCGTCGGGGACGGTGAGCTTCGCCGACGGACTTTTCTGGGTGGTCGGCAACCGCGCCACCGGAAAATGCAACATCGTGACCAGCAATCCGGTCATCATCGGCGATATCTGGTTCGGCGACGGTCCCTACAAGTCGAGGGCCGATGCCAAGCTTGCCCGTTCGACGATCCGCGCCTGTCCCGCACTTACCCCGGACGAGGAAAAGGACGAGGACGAAGCGAACTAGTCTGCGTGCCAAGCATGATCCGGACCCGAAGGGCCGCGTTCGCGAAAAGTGTGCAGCGGTTTTCCGACGAGATCATGCTCGATAGAGAGCCTAAAGTGCGGTCCACCGCACTTTAGTGCAGAGCGTTGCCGCCGCGCTCGACCAGGCCGCGATCGGCGGCTGCGGCGTAAGCCTTTGCAAGCTCCGATTCCAGGTGCTCGTTGATCAGCAGCAGCGCCCGCACGGCACCGCGCAGATCGCCGTTGGAGCTCGCCACGATCTCGTCGATCGCAGTGTCGTTCGATCTGAAGCTCATCGAAAATCCTCCGGTTCAAATCAGGACAAATCCTGCCGGTCTTTCCCGCATCCCCTGAGTTTGCCCTGGGGCCTGCGAGGAGGATCGGCGCCCACCCGCGCCTAGATGGCGGAACCGACCATGGCGATTATAAGGAAGCCGCGATGACGGCTGCATGAAGCTGTTCCGAGGCTTGCGCGCCCTCCTGGAATGTTGTTGATTCCATTGAGTTTTCACGTTCTTCAATTATGCACATATCCACAGCCCCGGCAGTTTCGGCGTAAATCCGGAAAGCCGGCGGAGCGAAACCGCCACCCGTAACGCCCGTAACTGCCCTGTGCCCAGGATCACCCGGATTGTCTCCATGATCGTGATGTCAGTCGTGACGGCGCTGGTTCTGCTGGCGCTGGTCACGCAGGCTGGAATCGTCGCCGTGCAGCGCGCCTTTCCGCCGCAGGGCGGGATGGTCGAGGTCGACGGCGCGACGCTTCACGTCGTCGATATCGGTCCGCGCGATGCAGGCCTGCCGATCGTGATGCTGCACGGCGCCAGCTCCAATCTCGAAGCGATGCGGCGCCCGCTCGGGGACCTGCTCGCCAAAGATCATCGCGTCATCCTGGTCGACCGTCCCGGCCATGGCTGGAGCACGCGCGCGCGGCGCCAGGATTCCACGCCGCAGATCCAGGCCCGGATGATCGACGAGGCGCTTGGCAAGCTCGGGATCGATCGCGCGATCTTCGTCGTGCATTCCTGGAGCGGCGCGCTCGGCGCGCGGATTGCGCTCGATCATCCCGGCCGCGTCGCCGGCCTGGTCATGCTCGCCCCCGTCACCCATCCCTGGCGCGGCGGTGTCGGCCGTTACAATGAGTTCATCGCAACGCCGGTGATCGGTCCGCTGCTCGCCTACACGATCACCCTGCCGCTCGGCTATTTCGTCGCTGAGGCCGGCGCGCGCAACGTGTTCCTGCCGCAAATGATGCCGGATGGATTCGTGCAGGACTCCGCGACGCCGCTGCTGCTGCGCCCGCGCGAGTTCATCGCCAATGCCTATGATCTGGTGACGCTGAAGGAGGCGGTGACTGCGCAAGCCGCGCGCTATGGCGAGATATCGGCGCCAGTCACGATCATTGCCGGCGAGCCCGACAAGACGGTGAAGACCAACATTCACGCGCGCCCGTTCGCAGCCATGGTGCCGAATGCGAAGCTGATCGTGCTGCCCGATCTCGGCCACATGGTGCAGAACGCCGTGCCGGAGCTCGTGAAGACGGAAATCGAAACGATGATCGGGAAAATCGCCCCGGCGCAGGCGGCCGCCGATTAGGGCGTCTTCGAGCGAAGTGGCTGCTCCCGTAGAGCTCTCGTAGGGTGGGCAAGGCGCACTTGCGCCGTGCCCACGATCTGCGTGTGACTGGGGAGGATTCGTGGGCACGTCGCGCAAGAGCGCGCCTTTGCCCACCCTACGGGACCGGGCCTGTGTCGGCCCCTGTCAATCCGCTCCGCTAAAAATATTCCACTTTACCGAAATTCGGTTTCGGCGTATGTGTCGCTCATCCCGGCTTGACCTTGAGGGGCGATCGCGCGTCGTCACGTTTCGCGAGCCGGGTTGCGGTGGACGCGGCAGCGTCGGCACGAGATGGTAGCGGGCAGGGCGGGTCGTCCCTGTGAGCCCGAAACCGCGTGCGGACGAGCGACGCTGAACGCGTACGGCAAAACCGTGTGGTCCTGGCCGTCGTTGCTACGGTCAAGTCTTGCGAAGGTGCGAGCGAGCCCAACCGGGCGGACTGCATCATCCAATTCGCGGGGCGAGGGAGGCCAGAGGGAACTCGGCTCCCGGGAGAGCACGGCATAAGCCGTCCGACCACCGCGCAGGGAAGGCCGAGTGATCGGCACCACCTGTATGCTGCTGTGCGGTTCTTCCTGCGTGCGCTTTTCGCGCAGCGGACCGCGGGTGCGAGCCGGCACCCGGCCTTCCCTGCGCCCTCTTGGCTATGAGGGTGGCGAGATCAAGCAAAGCTCGGGCGAAATCCGCCGCGAGGACGAGAAGGCATGTCCGCGACTTGAGCTGTGTGCCGCAATCTCGATCTCGTAGGGTGAGCAAAGCGGAAGCGTGCCCACCATCCTCGCACCGCAATTGAATTGGTGGGCACGGCGCTGTGCGCCTTTGCCCACCCTACGGCACTGCAGCTGGGATGTGCATTGGAGCATCGCGATGCCGCCTCATACTCGTCATTGAGGGGCTCTTGCGACGAAGCAATCCAGAGTCTTTCCGAGGAGGGATTCTGGATTGCTTCCGCCTTCGCCGAGGCTTCGGCGGACAAGTCGCGGCGCTTGCAACGACGCCGTGAAGAAAACGCATCAAACAAAAAGCCGCAGCTTCGGTTCTGACCCGGTCAGAACCGAAGCCGAAGCTGTCGACGGATCCGTGCTTACTGCTTGATCTTCCCGTCCTTGTCGAACTGCGCGACATAGGCCCAGAGATTGTTGATCTCGGTCTCGTTCTTGATGCCGGCGAACGCCATCTTGGTGCCGGGGATCTTGGCCTTGGGGTCCTTGATGTATTCCTTGAACACGGCCTCGTCCCAGGTGATGCCGGAATTCTTGTTCGCGTCCGAGTAGCTGTAGCCCTCGACCGTGCCCGACTTGCGGCCGTTGAGACCGTTGAGCTCGGGGCCGACCTTGTTCTTGGCGCCTTCGCCGATCGCGTGGCAGGCCAGGCATTTGTTAAACGATGTCTTGCCGGCCGCGACATCCTGCGCCATCGCGGCGGGTGCGGTGGCAATCATGGTGAGGATCGTCAGTGCGCCAAAAGTCAGTTTTGTCATCGGATGCTCTTCGTCTCTTCCCTGGTGGGTCTGGCCTGGTCAGTCTCTCGCCGGATCGGCAATCGCCCGACCTGCCGGTTTTGGCAGGCCTGCTCGGCTTGGACAAGCCACCAAACCATGACAGGTTTCATGATTTCCGACTTGTCCCAGAGCGAACTGGCGAAAGATGGCCGATCCGACTTTCGGATGGCCTACCCAAACACCCGCGGACGTGATTGATTTGCCGAGACAAATTGATCGTGCGGCGTGAGCCGGAAAGATATGCCATGAAGGATTTGATATGGCCATCATGATGCCTGCGAGCGACCAGGCGGTGCTCGCGCGCCGCGCCGAGATCGTTGCTGCATTGCGCGCGATCGTGCCCGGCGAGGGCGTGATCGATACGCCTGCCGAGATGCGGGCCTATGAATCCGACGGGCTGACGGCCTATCGGCAGCCGCCGATGGTCGTGGTGCTGCCCGATACGACCGAGCAGGTCTCGCTGATCCTGAAATATTGTGCAGGGCAAGGTATCAAGGTGGTGCCGCGCGGCTCCGGCACATCGCTATCAGGCGGGGCGCTGCCGCTCGAAGACGGCGTGCTGCTGGGGCTCGGCAAGTTCAAGCGCATCCGCGAGATCGATTTCGACAATCGCGTCGTCGTCACCGAGCCCGGCGTCACCAACCTCGCCATCAGCCAGGCGGTCGCCCATGCCGGCTTCTATTACGCGCCCGACCCGTCCTCGCAGATCGCCTGCTCGATCGGCGGCAATGTCGCGGAGAATTCCGGCGGCGTGCACTGCCTCAAATACGGCATGACCACCAACAACGTGCTCGGTTGCGAGATCGTGCTGATGAGCGGCGAGATCCTGCGCATCGGCGGCAAGGGGTGCGAGAACCCGGGCTACGATTTGATGGGCGTCATCACCGGCTCGGAAGGGCTGCTCGGCGTCATCACCGAGGTCACGGTGCGCATCCTGCAGAAGCCGGAGACGGCGCGCGCCTTGATGGTCGGCTTCGCCGAGGTCGAGGCCGCCGGCGAATGCGTGGCGCGGATCATCGGCGCCGGCATCATCCCCGGCGGCATGGAGATGATGGACAAGCCGGCGATCCACGCCGCCGAGGCCTTCGTCCATGCCGGCTATCCGCTCGATGTCGAAGCGCTGCTCATCATCGAGCTCGACGGCCCCAAGATCGAGGTCGACGAGCTGATCACGCGGGTCGAGACCATTGCACGAGGCTGCGGCTCGGTAACGCTGCAGATCTCCAATTCGGAAGCCGAGCGCAATCTGTTCTGGGCCGGCCGCAAGGCCGCGTTCCCGGCGGTGGGGCGCATCTCGCCCGACTATCTCTGCATGGACGGCACAATTCCCCGCGGCGCGCTGCCGAAGGCGCTGGCGCGCATCCGCGAGCTCGGCGAAAAATACCAGCTCGGCTGCGCCAACGTGTTCCACGCCGGTGACGGCAATCTGCACCCACTGATCCTCTACGATGCCAACAAGCCCGGCGAGATCGAGCGCGCCGAAGCCTTCGGCGCCGATATCCTGCGCGCCTGCGTCGAGTTCGGCGGCGTGCTCACCGGCGAGCACGGCGTCGGCATCGAGAAGCGCGACCTGATGCCCGACATGTTCAGCGAGATCGACCTCAACCAGCAGCAACGGCTGAAATGCGCCTTCGATTCGCAAGGCCTGCTCAATCCCGGAAAGGTATTTCCGACCCTGCACCGCTGCGCCGAGCTCGGCCGCATGCATGTGCATGCCGGCAAGCTGGCGTTTCCTGATTTGCCGCGGTTCTAGCGTCGGTCGCTGCGCCTCGCTGCAACGCGCCAAATTTGCTTTCCGTTCTAAACTTGGATACCGGCTGAGTCGTGGATACGCTTAAGGTCAGAGACGCCAAAGACGTCGAAGAAGTGGTGCGCGCGGCGATTGCCAATGAGCAGCCGCTCGAGATCATCGGTCATGGCTCTAAGCGCGGCATCGGCCATGCCATGGCGACCAACGCCGTGCTCGACCTCTCCGCGCTGAACGCCGTCACTTCCTACGAGCCGAACGAGCTTATCATCACGCTCCAGGCCGGTGCGCCGCTGGGCGACGTGCTGTCGCTGATCGACGCCAAGAACCAGCAATTCGCGTTCGAGCCGATGAATACCGCGCCGCTGCTCGGCACGCCCGTATCGGGGACCATCGGCGGCATGATCGCGGCCGGGCTCGCCGGTCCGCGGCGGATCAGGGCGGGCGGGGCGCGCGACCATTTGCTCGGGGCGCACGCCGTCTCGGGCTTCGGGGACAGCTTCAAGACCGGCGGCAAAGTGGTGAAGAACGTCACCGGCTACGACCTCTGCAAGTTGCTCGCGGGGTCCTGGGGCACGCTGTCTGTCATGACTGAGGTTACGCTGAAGGTGATGCCCAAGCCCGAGGCCGAGCGGACGCTGCTGCTAAGCGGCCTCGACGATGCCGCCGCCAACAAGGCGATGACCGCGGCGCTCGGCTCGCCCTTCGACGTCTCCGGTGCGGCGCACCTGCCGAAATCGGCGTTCCGGGCCAAGACCGACGGGCTTGGCGATCTCGCAGGCCAAGGCGAGGCCCTGACCGTGCTGCGGCTCGAGGGTATCACGGCCTCGGCCGCCCATCGCGCTGGCTCGCTGCGCGAATTGCTGGCGCCGTTCGGAACCGCGACTCTGATCGAGGACGCGGCGTCGGCCGCGCTGTGGGCCACCATCCGCGACGTGCTGCCGTTCGCGGCCAGCGGCGCGCTCGGCGCCTGGCCGGTCTGGCGGATCGTCTGCCCGCCGGCCTCAGGCGCTGCGCTCGGCACGCAATTGGCGCGGGAGACGGGCGGCGACGTGATCTATGATTGGGGTGGCGGGCTGATCTGGGCGGCATTGCCGCCGAAGGGCGACGCGCATGCTCCCGCGGTGCGGATGCGTGCCAACGCCGTCGGCGGTCACGCAACGCTGATCCGGGCGGCCGAGGATGTCAGGCGCGATGTCGACGTCTTTCATCCGCAGGCGCCGGGCATTGCCGCCCTGAGCGAGCGGGTGCGCGCCAGTTTCGATCCAAAGGCCGTTCTCAACCGGGGCCGCTTGAGCCGAGGCGCTGTGGCATGAAGACCGAATTCTCACTCGCCCAGCTTGCCGATCCCGACATCGCGGAAGCCGACAAGATCCTGCGTGCCTGCGTCCATTGCGGCTTCTGCACCGCAACCTGTCCGACCTATGTGCTGCTCGGCGACGAGCTCGATAGCCCGCGTGGCCGCATCTATCTGATCAAGGAGATGCTGGAGAAGGACCAGGCGCCGACGGCGGAAGTGGTCAAGCATGTCGACCGCTGCCTGTCGTGCCTGGCCTGCATGACGACCTGCCCCTCGGGGGTGAACTACATGCATCTCGTCGACCAGGCCCGGGTCAGGATCGAGCAGCGTTATGAGCGGCCTCTGGCTGAGCGGCTGCTGCGCCAGGTGCTGGCCTTCGTCCTGCCGGACCCGCAGCGCTTTCGCATGAGCATGGTGCTGGCGCGGGTGGCCCGTCCGCTTGCCGTTTTCCTGCCGACGCCGCGGCCCTCGGCGACGCCCGGCCTGATCCAGCGCATCAAGGCGATGCTAGCGCTGGCCCCGCACCGGCTGCCGCCGCCGGGCCCCGCCGCCGGCAGTGTGTTCGCGGCGCTCGGCAAGAAGCGCGGCCGGGTCGCGCTGCTCCAGGGCTGCGCCCAGCAGGTCCTGGCGCCGCGCATCAACCAGGCGGCCATCAGTCTTCTCACCCGCCATGGCGTCGAGGTTGTCCTGGTCCGGGACGAACAGTGCTGCGGCGCGCTGACCCATCACCTCGGCAACGATCAGGATGCATTGGCGCGGGCGCGAGCCAACGTCGCGGCGTGGCGGAAGGAAGCGGCCGGCGAGGGGCTCGACGCCATCCTGGTGACGGCGTCCGGCTGCGGCACAGTGATCAAGGACTACGGCTATCTGCTGCGCGAGGATGCTGCGTTCGCCGCCGATGCGGCGAAGGTGTCCGCGCTCGCCAAGGACATCACCGAATACATCGCCGGCCTCGCACTCGAGCCGACTGCGCGACAGGACAACATCGTCGTCGCCTATCACTCGGCGTGTTCGTTGCAGCATGGGCAGAAAATCACAGGCCTTCCGAAAGAATTGCTTTCCAAGAATGGATTCGTGGTGAAAGATGTACCGGAGAGCCATTTGTGTTGCGGTTCGGCGGGGACCTACAACATTCTCCAGCCCGAGCTTGCGGGCCGGTTGCGCGATCGCAAGGTCGCCAACATCGCGAGCGTCAAGCCGGACATGATTGCCGCGGGCAATATCGGCTGCATGGTGCAGATTGCCAGTGGCACGTCAGTTCCGGTCGTACACACGATTGAGCTTCTCGATTGGGCTACGGGCGGGTCGCGGCCGGCATTGAACGCGCAAGTTTGAGCTTTCAAGCCTGAGCTTTCCTCCGGAGGCGACGGTAGAACGACGCCCGATCGACCATTGTTCGTCGACAACAGGAGGACCACGATGGCGAAAGCGAAGAAGAAAAAAAGCAAGAAGGCCAAAAAGGCGAAGAAGGCTGTAGCGGCGAAGAAATCCGCGAAGAAGGCAGCCAAGAAGTCCGCGAAGAAGTCTGCCAAAAAATCCACGAAGAAAGCTGCCAAGAAAGCTGGCAAGAAAGCTTCGAAGAAGGCCGCTCCAAAGAAGGCCGCCAAGGCTGTGAAGAAGGCAGCCAAGAAAGCAGCCAAGCCGGCTGCACCGAAGAAGGCCGCGAAGAAAGCGGCACCGAAGAAGGCGAAGGCAGCTCCCGCGCCGAAGCCGTCAGCGCCGTCGCCAGCTCCGGCTCCCGAGCCGGCCGCCGAGACGAGCTGGGCGATGCCTTCGTCTTCTGCGGAAGCGGCACCGGCCGAGGGACAAGGCTAGGTCCCATCCAGCGACCGCGATCGCCAACAACAGGGAAGGCCGCTGCGGTGACGCTGCGGCCTTTTTGCATCGCCGCAGGGCCTCCGGAAGTCTTCCGTTCACGGCGCCTGTTTGATTCGTCGCCCGGATGCCACGCTAGCCGCCTTCCCCGTACTTGCACGGGTCCTGCCGTGCCCTTTGGAATGCAAATAATGTGATCGAGAAGACACACAGGCTGACAACCTTTCCTGGAATCGTCAAAACGCCCAAAAAGTCGGCAGATGCCCGTGATTTTTGCTTCACGGTCCCCATCCCTCAATCCAGATTGTCGCAGTAACGCAATTTTGCAGACAGGTCGTTTGCCCCGGGGGGCCTCCGGGATCCGACTGGGTAAGAACTCGCGATGGGGATCGAAATGAAAAAAGTGGCTTTGTTGGCAACGGCGCTGGCAATGGTGACGACGGGTTCGGCTTTCGCGGCAGACTTGCGCGTGAAGGCATTGAAGGCCCCGCCGCCGCCCGCCTTCGATCCCTGGGATATCGCCTTCGGCGGTGCGGTCATGAGCGACTACATCTTCCGCGGTATCACCCAGTCGAACCACAAGCCGTCGGTCTCGGCCTATTTCGAGCCGCGCTACAACGTCACCAAGGACCTCCAGCTCTATGTCGGCGTGGCCGGTGAGAGCATCTCCTTCCCGAACCGCGCCGCAGCCGAGATCGACGTCTACGGCGGTATCCGCCCGACCTTCGGTGCGTTCGCCTTCGACATCGGCGTCTGGGGTTACCTGTATCCGGGTGGGACCTGCTATTACGGCGCGCCGATCGACACCGCCGGCAACGCGCTCAGCGCGCAGTGCGCCGCGAACGCCCTGCTCAACGGCAACGTGATGAAGAAGGACGTCAGCTTCTTCGAAGTCTACGGCAAGGTGAACTACACCATCAACGACAACTGGAGCGTCGGCCTGAACGAGTACTACACGCCGAGCTTCCTGAACTCCGGTGCGTGGGGCGACTACGTGTCGATCACCGCCAAGTACACTGCTCCGAGCACCATTTTCGGCTCCAGTGGCGTCGGCATGTATGTGTCGGGTGAGTTCGGCCGCCAGTTCCTCGGCACGTCCGACTCGTTCTACGGCACGGGCTTCGCCGCGCCGGGCTTCGCCGGTCCGTTCCCGAACGGCATCAAGTACGCCGACTACAACACCTGGAATATCGGCGTCGGCTTCACCTACAAGGTCTTCACGCTCGACCTGCGTTACTCCGACACCGACCTGTCGAAGGCGAACTGCAACGCGTTCACCAGCGACTATACGGCGACCGCCAACGGCAGCTTCAGCAACATCAATCCCACCGGCGTCGGCTCCAACTGGTGCGGCGCGGCCGGCATCGCCAAGCTCTCGTTCGACCTGACGGCGATGACCAACCTGAAGTAAGTTTCTTCCCGAGACCATTTACGAGGGCGGCAGAGCAATCTGCCGCCCTTTTGCTTTATGGGGTGCGGGTGCCCAGCCTTGGTCGTCCGAGACGCCGGCCGGCCTCTCAGCGCGCCGCGGTCGGCTCCGCCCGGGCCGGCTCGACGGCTTTACCGAGGACGTGGATCTCGCCGTCCTCCACCAATGCCACCTTCCGGGTGTGGAAGGCGTCGAGCGTCGAGCGATGGCCGATCGAGACGATGGTGGCCTGCGGCAGCTTCTCCGTCAGCAGCCGATAGAGCCGGTCCTCGGACGGCTCGTCCAGCGAGGCGGTCGCTTCGTCGAGGAAGAGATAGTCCGGCATGTGTAGCAGCGCACGAGCAAGCCCAAGGCGTTGCTGTTCGCCGAGCGACAATGTCCGGTTCCAGTGGCCGTGCTCGTCGAGCCGGTCCGCCAGTCGCGGCAGGCCGACGGCAATCAAGGCATCGCGGATCTTCTCGGGCGGGACCGAGCCGTGCTCGGTCGGGTAGATGACGGCGTCGCCAAGCGCGCCGATCGGGAAATACGGCCGCTGCGGCAGCATCATCAGCTTCGCCGTCTCGGGAATGGCGATCGTGCCGGTGCCGAACGGCCAGACGCCGGCAATGGCCCGGAACAGTGTCGACTTGCCGGAGCCCGACGGGCCGGTCACCAGCACCCGCTCCGAGGGCTGGATCGTGAAGGCATCGGCTGCGACCAGAGGCGCGCCGTTCGGCAGTTTGACGAGCAATTGCTCGAGCGCGATTGCCTTGCCGTTCGATGGTGCGATGTCGATGGTCGGTTCGAGCGCCGCGCCGTGGGCGGCGGAGCTGACCGACATCTCGAAGCCATCGAGGCGGGCGATCACCGCGCGCCACTCTGCGAGCGAGCGATAGGCGGTGACGAAGAACGACAGCGCATCCTGCACGCTGCCGAACGCCGAGCCGGTCTGCATCATGTCGCCGAGCTGGATGCGCTTGGCGAAGTAGGCAGGCGCCACCACCACATAGGGAAAGAGCGTCGCCGCCTGACCGTAGCTTGCCGTGAAGGCGGTCAGGCGCTTGGTCCGTCCCATGATCTCGTACCAATTGCCGATGACGAAGCCGAAGCGCCGCAGGAGATGCCCTCGCTCCGCGTTCTCGCCTTTCAGAAGGGCGATCTGCTCAGAATTTTCGCGCACGCGGATCAGGTTGAAGCGGAAGTCGGCCTCAAAGCGCTGCTGCTCGAAATTGAGATTGATGAGCGGGGCGCCGATCCAATGGGTCAGCGCGGTACCGACGATCGCGTAGGCCAGTGCGCACCAGACCAGAAAACCGGGCACGAGGATATCGGTGCCGTAAATGTACAAGGGTGCCTTGTAGGACAGGCCCCAGAGGATGACGACGAACGAGGCGAGCGTCACGATCGACGACAAAAGGCCTAGGCCGATGGTCAGCGTTTGCTCGACGAAATTCTTGACGTCCTCGGTGATACGCTGGTCCGGATTGTCGGCGGCATCGCCCCTGAGCTGCATGCGGTAATGGGTGGCGCCCTCGAGCCATTCGCCGAGATAGTGTTGCGTCAGCCATTGCCGCCAGCGGATCTGGAGCCACTGGTTCAGGTAGAGCTTGTAGACGGCCAAAGCGACGAAGGTGAAGGCAAGCCCAAGGAAGATCCAGACCTCCTTGACGAATTCGGGCAGATCGTAGGCCTGCAGGGCGCTGTAGAACCGGTTCTGCCACTGATTGAGCAGCACGTTGATCGCGACCAGCACCAGCTCCATCGCGACGACGACGGCGAGCAGGCCGCGGCCGGCCCACTTGTCCTCCGACCGGAAATAGGGGACGGCGATTCGCCAGACGATCGCGAGCGTGGCGCTGAGGTTCTTCACAGAGCAGAATCTCCTAGGGGGATGTGCACAACGGCCCGGAGCCAGAGGCTTGAGGCAATGGCGGAAATGGGCGCGCTTAGACTAAAGTCGCAAGTGCTGCAATTTGCGTTGGCTTGTCGCAGCTTGCAACCCTAGCATGGGGCTCGACGGCGCGGGGTGGGGTGCTCTGGGATTTCGCGAGTTTGTGAGCGGGACGGGAACCGCCGCATTCGCGAGGAATTCGCGTCCAGCTCGGGGGTTATCGCTTCCAGCGTCAAGCAGGATCGGCTCTCCACGCGGGCCGTCTGCCGCAAACATGCGTGGGGGAGGAAGACCATGTGGAATCAAGTCTATGATCCGCTGCACAGTCCGGTGCTGTCGACGATTGCGGCGGCGGTGCCCGTCGTCACGCTGCTGGTCCTGATCGCGAGCGGCCGCGTCCAGGCGCATATCGCGGCGGTCATCGCCGTGATCGTGGCCAATTTGATCACGATCTTCGTCTTCACCATGCCGGCGAACATGTCGATCCGTGCCTCGGTGCTGGGCATCGTGACCGGCTTTTTCCCGATCGGCTGGATCGTGCTCAATGTCATCTTCCTCTACCAGGTGACGGTGAGCACGGGACGCTTCGAATTGCTCAAGCGCGCCATCGGCGGCGTCACCGAGGACCGGCGGCTGCAATTGCTGCTGATCGCCTTCTCTTTCGGCGCGTTCTTCGAGGGCGCCTCGGGCTTCGGCACGCCGGTCGCCATCACCGGCGCCGTGCTGATCGGCCTCGGCTTCTCGCCGCTCGCGGCGTCCGGCCTGTCGCTGATCGCCAACACCGCGCCGGTCGCCTATGGCGCGCTGGGCACGCCGATCCAGGGCCTTGCCTCGGTCACCGGGCTCGATCCCTACATCCTCGGCGCGATGGTCGGCCGGCAATTGCCGGTCTTCTCGCTGATCGTGCCGTTCTGGGTGGTGTGGGCGTTCGCGGGCTGGAAGGGCATGAAGGATGTCTGGCCGGCAATCCTGGTCACCGGCGTGTCGTTCGCGATTCCGCAATTCGTGATCTCGAACTTCATCAACCCCTGGATCGTCGACATCGGCGCGTCGCTGATCTCGATGGGCGCGCTGATCCTGTTCCTCAAAGTCTGGCAGCCCAGGCAGCTCTGGCTGTCGCCGGCGCTGCGCGGCCGCGATGAATCGGCAGCCACCATGGCGGCGGCCAAACCGCTCGACAAGACGCCGCTGACGCAGAGCGAACTGTTCGGCGCGCTGCTGCCGTGGATCATCGTCTGCATCGTGATGCTGATCTGGGGTAACGGGGCGTTCAAGGCCTGGGCGAATTCGATCTTCGTCTGGAACTATCCCGTGCCCGAGCTGCACCAGATGATCAACAAGATGCCGCCGGTCGCGCCAGGGCCGACGAAAGAGAGCGCCGTGTTCGGCTTCACCTACCTGTCCTTCACCGGCACGGGCATGCTGATCGCGGCGATCATCTCCGGTGTCCTGATGGGCGTTGGTCCCGGCAAGCTCGTGACCGAGTACGGCCGTACCATCCGGCTCTGTGCGATCTCGCTGATTACGATCTCGGCGATGCTGGCGATCGGCACCTTGACGCGGCTCTCCGGCGTCGACGCGACGCTCGGCCTCGCCTTCGCCGCAACCGGCGTGCTCTATCCCTTCTTCGGCACGCTGCTCGGCTGGTTGGGCGTGGCGCTGACGGGATCGGACACCGCCTCCAACGTGCTGTTCGGCAACCTGCAGAAGATCACCTCCGAGCAGCTCGGCCTGTCGCCGGTCCTGATGGCCGCGGCGAACTCGTCCGGCGGCGTGATGGGCAAGATGATCGACGCGCAGTCGATCGTGGTCGCCTCCACTGCCACCAACTGGTACGGGCACGAGGGCACGATCCTGCGCTTCGTGTTCTGGCACTCGATCGTGCTGGCCTGTCTCGTCGGCGTGCTCGTGACGTTGCAGGCCTATGTCTGGCCGTTCACGGCAATGGTCCTGAAGTAGCAGGCCAACTCCGGCTCGAACGCAAATCCCCGCGAGGTTCCGCCCCGCGGGGATTTTTGCGCCCAATCAAATCTCATCGCGCTCCAGGTTGAGCGAACCTTCTCATTGGCGCCGCCGTCTTATAGAAGGTGCGGCAAATCAGGTCGGACGAGAGGTCTCATGGTTTCGCTCAAGCGATTGGTGTGTGCTGCGGTTGCAATGCTCGCGATGTCCATTGTCGCGCGTGCCGAGGACGGTTTCCCGTTCGGCACCGAGATGACGCTGGAAGCGCTGCCGCAAGCAGGCTCGAAGCGAATTCCGAACATCGAGATCGGCGACCATGGCGAGGTCGTGCTCGAGCTCTGGTGCAAGGGCGGCAAGGGCCAGTTCTCGGTCGCCGGCAACACCGTGATCTTCGTCCCCGGTCAGATCCAGGATCGCTCCTGCCCGCCGGCAAGGGCGCAGGCCGACGACGATCTGGTCGCAGCACTGAGCAGCGTCGAGACCTGGAAGCGTCAGGGCGACGTGCTGACGCTGATCGGCCCCAAGCCGCTGCGTTTCAGGACGACGGGGAATTAGCTCCGCTCTCGTGTCCCGGACAAGGCGCGTCGCGCAAGCGATGCGCCGCAGAGCCGGGACCCAGATTTTCTATCGGCAAATTCGTGTGTGGCCTCTGGGCCCCGGCTCTGCTGCGCATCACTGACGTGCTGCGCAGCGTCCGGGGCACGAAAGCCTACTTCCACACCGACTTGTCGGCATCCCAGCGCTGGCCCTTGAGCTCCTTGGCAAGCGCCTCGACCGAACCGTTGTCGTCGGGCTGCTCGCCTTCCTCGTCGACCGACGTGTCGTCGGAGAGATTGAGCTTGGCGCCGCTGCTCTCGTCGGCGGTCGTCGTCGCGGGGCTGCCGATCCACAGCATGAGCTTGTCGGTCGCGCCCGGCTTGTCGGGCGAGACGAGCCCTGCGACCTCGATCGTGTCGGTGAGATCGAGCGCGGGGAAATCCGGGTTCGGCCGCTTGAAGACCAGCTTGAGCTTGCCCGTGGCGGGGTTGAAGCTTTGCGAGACCGGCTTTGCCGCGAGCGTCCGGCTCAAAACGTTCGAGACGGCGGCCGCGAGCTTGTCCTTGCTGATCTTGTCGCCCTCGCGCCAGTCGGCTGCGGCGAAGCGGATGGTGCGGTCCATCTCGGTCATGCCCGCGGTCCAGCCCGCGGAGGTGACGCCCGGCGTCGCCTTGAATTTCGCCAGCAGCGCGCCGGCGCGCTCGGGATCGACCGACATGTTGATGGTCTGCTCGCCTGCGCGCAGCGCATCGCAGCCGACCGTGAGGCTCGCCAGCGTCACCTCGACCGCCTGGCCCTTCAGGCTCTTCAGGAAGTCGGTTGCAGCGTCGAGCTTGACCTTGACCGCGATCGCCTCCGGCGAGACGTCGGTGAAATCCTTCGGCTGCGGCGTGATGCCGTCGTCGGAGGTCTGGTTGTCCTGAAATTCCTTCTCGCTGAGATCGGAATTGTCGGGCGAGGTCACCTCGGTCACGACCTGGCCAATGCTGATCTGGCCGCGGAATTCGAAGGTGTCGCCGCTCTGCTTGCGCAGCAGCTTGACGCTGACGGGCGCCTTCTCGCTGATGCTCTGCGCGGTGCCGGTCAGGGTCTGGCCCGCGACCTGGAGATTGACGACGAAGCGGTCCTTGCGGTCGGAATTCTTTGCGACGGGATAGCAGACGTCGAGCACGGCCGCCGTCACCGTCTTGCCCTGGCGCGTCTCCTTCAGGATCACGTCGGCATTGCCGTCCATCAGCCCGTCGATCGAGGTGAAATAGCGTGTCTCGGGGCCACCGGGCGTCGTGGCCTTCGGCGACAGCTTCATCTGGGCGGATGCGGAATGCGGAGAAGCTGCAAGCAGAGCCAAAAGGGCTGTCGAACAAACCAGAAGCGCACGCATCGATGAAATCCTCGCGCAACGGGCATGATCCGGAAAGTGTGAAGCGGTTTTCCGAGAGGATCATGCCCAAACAATTCGAATCGGCGCGTCACCGTAGTGGGTTTTGGCCGTCGGTTGAATCGGAAAGCGGAGGGGCAGGGTCGGCAAAAAAGAAGGCCGCCCGGAGGCGGCCTTCGCAACATTGTAACGGAACGGAGGCTTAGAAGCCGCCCATGCCGCCGCCGCCGGGCATCGCGGGCGAGGCTTCCTTCTTCGGCGTTTCGGCGACCATGGCCTCGGTGGTGACCAGCAGGCCGGCCACGGAGGAGGCGTCCTGGAGCGCGGTGCGCACCACCTTGGCGGGATCGATGATGCCTTTCTCGATCATGTCGACATAGTCCTCGGTCTGGGCGTCGAAGCCGAAGGTCTCGGACTTGTTCTCCAGGATCTTGCCGACCACGATCGAGCCTTCCACGCCGGCGTTTTCCGAGATCTGGCGGATCGGAGCCTCGAGCGCCTTCAGCACGATGTTGATGCCGGCCTGGACGTCGGCATTGGCGTTGGTGAGACGGCCGACCGCCTTCTTGGCGCGCAGCAGCGTGACGCCGCCGCCGGGGACGATGCCTTCCTGCACCGCGGCGCGGGTGGCGTTGAGAGCGTCCTCGACGCGGTCCTTCTTCTCCTTGACCTCGATCTCGGTGGCACCGCCGACGCGGATCACGGCGACGCCGCCGGCCAGCTTGGCGAGACGCTCCTGGAGCTTCTCACGGTCGTAGTCCGAGGTGGTCTCCTCGATCTGGGCCTTGATCTGGCCGACACGGGCCTCGATGTCCGGCTTCTTGCCGGCGCCCTTGACGATCGTGGTGTTCTCCTTGTCGATCACGACCTTGCCGGCGCGGCCCAGCATCTTCACCGTGACGTTCTCGAGCTTCATGCCGAGGTCTTCGGAAATGAGCTGGCCACCGGTGAGGATGGCGAGGTCCTCGAGCATGGCCTTGCGGCGATCGCCGAAGCCCGGCGCCTTGACGGCGGCGACCTTGAGGCCGCCGCGGAGGCGGTTGACGACCAGGGTGGCCAGCGCCTCGCCCTCGACGTCTTCGGCGATGATGACGAGCGGCTTGCCCGACTGCACCACGGCTTCCAGCACCGGAAGCATGGCCTGCAGGCCCGAAAGCTTCTTCTCGTGCAGGAGGATGTAGGCATCCTCGAGCTCGGCGGTCATCTTCTCGGGGTTGGTGACGAAGTAGGGGCTGAGATAGCCGCGGTCGAACTTCATGCCCTCGACGATGTCGACTTCGGTGTCGAGCGACTTGTTCTCTTCGACGGTGATGACGCCTTCGTTGCCGACCTTCTGCATCGCCTGGGCGATCATCTTGCCGATGGCGGCATCGCCGTTGGCCGAGATGGTGCCGACCTGGGCGACCTCGGAGGAGGCGGCGACGGGCTTGGCCCGCTTCTCGATGTCCTTGATGACGGAAGCGACCGCGATGTCGATGCCGCGCTTGAGGTCCATGGGGTTCATGCCGGCGGCAACCGCCTTGGCGCCTTCGCGCACGATGGCCTGGGCCAGCACGGTGGCGGTGGTGGTGCCGTCGCCGGCGAGGTCGTTGGTCTTGGAGGCGACCTCACGCACCATCTGGGCGCCCATGTTCTCGAACTTGTCCTCGAGCTCGATCTCCTTGGCGACGGTGACGCCGTCCTTGGTGATGCGGGGTGCGCCGAAGCTCTTCTCGATGACGACGTTGCGGCCCTTCGGGCCGAGCGTCACCTTGACGGCGTTGGCGAGAACGTCGACGCCGCGCAGCATGCGATCGCGCGCGTCTCCGGAAAACTTGACGTCTTTGGCAGCCATTTTAGCAATCCCTCGTGTTTGGTGATGTGTCTGCCGCACGCCCGTCGCATCAATTCCGGGATTCGTGGACCGAACCCGGCGGAATGATGGATGCCCGGACCGCCTGGATCCGGGCATGACATTCAGCGGCTGTTCAGGCGGATGGCCTTAGGCCAGTACGCCCATGATGTCCGACTCCTTCATGATCAGGAGCTCTTCGTTGTCGATCTTGACCTCGGTGCCCGACCATTTGCCGAACAGCACGCGGTCGCCGACCTTGAGGTCGATCGGGGTCAGCTTGCCGGTCTCGTCACGGCCGCCGGGGCCGACGGCGACGACCTCTCCCTGGGAGGGCTTTTCCTTGGCGCTGTCCGGAATGATGATGCCGCCCTTGGTCTTTTCCTCGGCGTCGATACGTTTGACCACGACACGGTCATGCAGCGGACGAAATTTGGATTTAGCCATGACGTTTCCCTTTGGAGGCTCGCTTCGGAAGTAGTGGAAGTGGGTGGGGCGGCGCTTCCGTCCATCCCCCTATCCCGAGGATCGAACGGCGTGCTTAGCAATCGGGCTTTCCGAGTGCTAATAGTGGGCCCGGAAATATGGCTTGGCCGCGATCCTGTCAAGCAAAGGTGGTTAAGCGATTGGTGAGGCGGATATAGGATGGTGGCACTGGAAACTTGTTCGGGGCGCCGACGTATTAAAGGACGTCATTGCTCCGGCAGCGGTTTTGCGCTTGGCTGCAGGAGGGGTGCGGCCATGGTCTTGTTCGGGGGAATGCCATGATCAGTTCAGCTCACGCGCGCACGGTTGCCAATCTGGCCGCCGCCTCTTGTCTGGCGCTGCTGCTGGGCGCCTGCGGCGGCGGCATGAGCCTGCCGTCCTTCTCGTCGTCCTCGCCGCCGCCCGAAGCCGAGCCGGGCGTCGCGCCCGAAATGCCTGCGACCATTCGCGGCGACGAGATCGTCGGCCGCTGGGGCCTCGCCTCGTTCCAGAACCCGGCCGACCGCGCCCGCACCGAGGCCGCCGCCCGGGCCCAGTGCAAGAACCCTTATGTGATCACCGCCGGCTCCTCCGGCGGCGTGATCATGCATCTGGCCGACCAGGCAACGCCCCAGGAGCTGCGGCTGAAGGGCTCGCCGAGCGGCAAGAACTACATCGGACCGGCGGGTCCGACTCCCGGCGAGCAGGACCGCGAAATCATCTCCTTCGACGGCCGCGTCCTGATCACCCGCTTCATCGACAAGGACGCCGCCACCCGCTACGGCAACATGGTCTACGTCCGCTGCGCGCCGCGGGCGTGATGTTCGTCTTCCGTCATTCCGGGGCGCGCGAAGCGCGAACTATGGTGCGCACTCGCGCACCTGAGAATCTCGATGTGGTGAGCTTCCTGCCTTAAATCTCCGGATTCCGGGTCCGGCTCTGTCGAGCCGCCCCGGAATGACGGGCTGGGCCAAAATCAAAAACGCCGGCTCTCGCCGGCGTTTTGTTTTTCGCTATGCCGCGTCCGCTCAGTCGAACAGCGCGTCGATGTCGTCCTGCGAGGCGTGGCCGACGTCGCCGGCGAGCTTGGGGCCGTTGAGAAGCTTGTCGTCCTCGCTGCGATTGTCGACCTGCGGCACGACGTGGGACTTGATCGCGTCGACGCCGCCCCAGATCTCCATCATCGCATTGATGTGCTGTTCGATGAACTTCATCGTGCCCATCACCTTGCTGATGCGCTGGCCGGTCAGGTCCTGGAAGTTGCAGGCCTCGAAGATCGAGATGACGCGTTCCTGGATGTCGTCGGCGAGCCGCTTCTGCTGGTCGATCGAGTCCACCTTGGACATTGCGCTGGCGGCCTGGTCGATCGACTCCGCGGCCTCGAGGATCTGCTGGGTCGCCTGCTCGGTGCCGCCGACCACCGCGCCGAGCTCGCCATTGACCTTGGCCATTTCGCCGCCGTCAAAGCTCTTGCCGTGCAGTGTCGCGATTTCGCGCTTGGTGCGGTCGATGGCGTCATGGATGAGGTCGAGCTCGACCTTCAGCTTTTCGCACTGCTCGATCTGGGCCCGATAGGTCTCGAGCATGGTCCGAGCCTCGGAGAGCTCGTGGGCGGTGGAGGCGTCGATCGCCGCCATGGCTGCGCTGCCGGACAAGGGCAAGGGCGCGGTGCCTTTCGCCATCTGTGCACGGATCGCACGTAGCTCGGCCATGATCTCGCTATGCATCGGGATTGCCTCTTCAGTTACGTCCAAAATCGGCATCTCGCCACCAGCGATATCCTCGACGCGAAAACGTTTGCGGTGAACAGCCATCTGGATACTCCCCCCACCTCACTCACGCGTCTTTGTAGGCAGAAGCGATTTAACACGAAGTTCACGGCAGGAACTGTTGTGCGGCTGCGCGCGACGGCGCGCAAAGAAGCGATTAACCATGGGCGCGCGGCGTTCATCGAAAATAAACGCTGATCGCCAAATTGCCCCGCTGCTGACGACGTGGTGAATCCAAACGCCGCTTCTGTTTACCAAACAAAACGGCTTTTGCTTTTTATTGACCACGTCGGGGGCGCGGACCAGCCATCAGCTCTCCACGGCGCATGTGATCTAGACGAAACAGTACAGAGTACGTCGATGTTCAAGAAAATGTCTGTCGCGCTGCTCGGCAGCGCTTGCACCTTCATTGCCGGCGCAAACAGTGCCAGCGCCTTCGACAATTCGGTGCCGAACGATCCGCCCGCGGTGCTCTACCAGCCGCAGGTGCCGCCGGCGCCGGTGCGCGTCGCCTCCAATGCGAACATGGGCGGCGGCTTCATCGAGTTCCTGTTCGGCGACGGTCCCGGCCGCGGTCCGGCCTACGCGCCGCAGCAGCCGGTCTATCAACAGCAGCCCGGCTATTACGACCAGCGCCGCCTGCCGCCGATGGGCGAGCCGCAGATGCAGGGTGGATATCAGCAAGGCGCGGTTCAGCAGGAGACGGCCGACCCGCGGCAGCGTCAGTTCGATCCAAGGTTCGAGAAGCAATCTGTTGACTATAGCGGCAAGGAAAGTCCCGGCACCATCGTGGTCGATACCCCGAACAAATTCCTCTATCTCGTCGAGGGCAACGGCAGGGCGATGCGCTACGGCATTGGCGTCGGGCGTCCCGGCTTCACCTGGTCCGGCGTGAAGGCGATCACAGCCAAGCGCGAATGGCCGGACTGGACGCCGCCGGCCGAAATGATCGCGCGCCGTCCCGATTTGCCCCGGCACATGGAAGGCGGTCCGGAGAACCCGCTCGGCGCCCGCGCGATGTATCTGGGCTCGACGCTGTACCGCATCCACGGCTCCAACGAGCCCTGGACCATCGGCACCAACGTCTCCTCCGGCTGCATCCGCATGCGCAACGAAGACGTCATCGACCTCTACGGCCGCGTCAATGTCGGCACCAAGGTCGTGGTGATGTAGCCCAGCGCGCGCTGCGAGCCGTCAACTCCGCGTGTCGCGCCGGCTCGCGACGCGCGGCATCGAAGGCGTTGCGCGCCGCCGGCGTACGTCCTCCGGCCGAGGTCTAAAGCGCGATGCGATCAGGATGAATCGTCATCGCGCTTAAAGCATGATCTTTTCGGAAAACCGCTGCGCACTTTTCCGGATCATGCTTTAGGCTGGCCGACGATGCCGCCTCGAACCGAGACGAGGGGCAACAGAGCAGCGACGACGAGTTGATGAATGGGAAAGAGATGCGCGAACGGAGCGTTTCAACCGCCGCGCCGACAGCTCTGCCTTCTTGAGGCGCTCGTGCAGTCCCTCCAACTCCGACAACTCGGTGATGAGATGAGTTGTCACGTTGGTCAGGGTTGCGATGCGCTGCTGAAGTGGACTCATTTTTAAAACCCCGACTATAACCAAGAGAGGCAACCACATTGGTGTGTGGCATGAGCAACGTGTTCTTCCAGTTGAACACCCATGTCCGAATTTGGAAATCCGGGAGTCTACGGTCGCACGCGTCAGACGGCGATTTGATTTGTCATGGTGAATTCAGGCGCGTCGGGTAACGTTCAGCTCAGTCCAATGGAGCTGCGCATTAGTCATATTATATCGAGCGTCCTCTCTCCTTGCCGTGGCACAAAAGACGCTCGAGCCCATGCTCTAAAGAAAACGGCCGCCGAGAGGCGGCCGTCCGCATCTTTCGGACGAATTGCTCACGCGTAATCGCTGCCGCCATCGTCGTCGCCGCCGAAATCGCTGTCGTCGGCTACGTCCATATTGCCGTCGTCGTTGTTGTCGCCGTAGTTCTGGTCGTTGTCGTTACGATCGTTGTTCGCCTGGTCGGAGAAGCTCTGGCGGGACTCCCGGTTGGAGCCGATGTCGTTGAGGCCGGCATCGCGCGCGAGCGAGCCGCCGGACTGGTCGCTGCCGCCCCAAGGACTTCCACCGGCGCTGCGGTCGCCGAGGGCGTTGGTGTCGCCAAAGGCCTGCTGATGCGATCCGCCCATCATGCCGCGGATGCTCGAGAGCAGCAGCGAGCCGCCGACGACGCCGGCGGCAGCTGCCGCTGCGGTGCCGAGGAACGAGCCGCCGCCACCGCCCATCGGCGGTGCGCCATAACCCTGGCCCTGGCCCGGGCCCTGACCTGGACCTTGGCCGTAAGGCGGCTGACCGTAGCCCGGCTGCGTCTGCTGCATCGCTCCGCCGCTGTTCCAGACCGGCCGCGTGTCACGCGGCGGCACGTTCGGAACCGAGCCGCGCGAGGGGCCTCCGCCGAACAAGGTATCGCGCATGGTGTCGAGGAAGCCGCCGGACTGCGCCTGCTCGGGCGCATGGGCCGCTTCCAGCTCCTGGATGCGGTTATGGGCACGCTTCAGCGCTTCGTCCTGCAGCAGCGTGGTCTGCACCAGCGCATAGATCGCGCCGGGTGCCTTGCGCAGTCCGTCCGAGATCGCGGCGATCGCGTCGGGATCGCGCGGTGCGTTTTCCAGTTTCGAAAGCCGGTCGAAAAGGTCGTCGACGAGCTGGCGTTCCTGCGGCGTCATGATCAGTCTCCCTCGCGCAAAACAAGCGCGAAGCAGATGTAGGGTTCCATTGTGGCCCCAACAGTGCCGGCCGGATTAAATTTCGGTATGCGACAAGCTGCCCCGCGGCTTGCTGTCCGCCGGTGTCATCCCAGCGTGGCGCCGCTGTCCGCCAGCAGACGCGCGAAGGCGTCGCCCGCCAGATAGGCGTGCTCGCGTTCGCGGACATCCGTCATCGGATCGAGGCCGGCGAGGACATCGTCGACGAAGCCGGGGTGGCACATCACGAGGCCGCCATCTGGCAAGCCTTCCAGGAATTGCCGCATCAGCTCGCCAAAATCGGCCGCCCGCGTGAAGTCATAGGCGCCGGCAAAGCCCGGGTTGAAGCTGAGCCCCGCGCTGCCGGCACGGCGGCGGAATTGCGCGCTGAGGACGTCGAGCACGATGGCCTTGGGTGAGGCCAGCCGCTGCTTGAGCGGCAGGTCGCGGCCGCCCTGGCGCACCCAGGCGTTCGGCGCGCCTTCGCGGACCGCATCGACAAAGCCGTCGCGCACCTGCGGATAGAGCTGCACATGCTGATGGCCGTCGACGAAGTCAGGCGCGCGCCCGAACGCTTCGGCGAAGGCGGCGAGCTGCGCCTTCACCTCGTTGCGGAAGAATTCGCGGTCGAGCCGCCGCAAAATGCCCGCGCGCAGCAGCTTCGGAAACGGCATGAACATGTCGCCGTCGAGCGGGCGGAAATGCATGGTGAGGGGACGGAACGGCGCCGACAGCGTCACGTGCAATCCGATCGCGCAGCGCGGGCTCGTCTTCGCCGAGGCCTGAAGCGCCTCGACCTCGCTGCGCGCGATTGCGGGCCCCACCATCATCACCGAGGTGGCGTTGAGGCGGCCGCGTTCGATCAGGTCGCGGATGGCGCGGTTGACGCCCGGGCTGATGCCGTAATCGTCGGCACAGAGCCAGATCCGCCGCAGACCGGCGGCCGCGCTCATTCGGCCGCCGTCCTCTTCGCGGCGTCGCTCGAAGCGTCCTGCGCCGCTTCGAAGTGCTTTTCACTATGCTCGGCGACGAAGTAGATCGGGCGCGCCTTCAACTCGGAGAGGATCTTGCCGATATATTCGCCGACGATGCCGATCATGATGAGCTGCACGCCGCCGATCGTCATCAGGCCGATCACGAGCGAGGGATAGCCGGGCACCTGCTTGCCGGTCGTGAACACCTCCCAGAGGATCGAAAGGCCGAACAGGAAGGCGCCCCCGGCGAGAATGACGCCGAGCAGGCTGGCGAAGCGCAGGGGGGCCACCGAAAACGAGGTCAGGCCCTCGATCGACAGGCCGAGCAGGCTCGCGGCGTTGAAGGTGGTGACGCCATGGGCGCGGGCGGAAGGCTCGTAGTCGACCCGGATCTGGCGGAAGCCGATCCAGCTGGCGAGGCCCTTGAAGAACCGGTTGCGCTCGGGCAGCTGCCTGAGCGCTGTGACCGCGCGCGGCGACAGCAGGCGGAAGTCGCCGGCGTCCTCGGGAATCTTCTGCCGTGCCCCCCAATTGATCAGCGCGTAGAAGCCGTGCACGGCGACCCGGCGCAGGAAGGTCTCGTTGTCGCGATGCGCCTTGGCGGTGTAGACGACGTCATAGCCGTCATCGATCCAGTGCCGCACCAGCTGTTCGATCAGGGCCGGCGGATGCTGGCCGTCGCCGTCCATGAACATGACGGCGCCGAGCCGGGCATGGTCGAGGCCGGCCATCAGCGCCGCTTCCTTGCCGAAATTGCGCGACAGCGACACCACCTGGACGTCGATCGCGTCGGCCGGCAGCGCGCGGGCGATCGCCAGCGTCGCATCCTTGCTGCCGTCGTCGACATAGACGACCTCGCAAGCCAGCCGATAGCGCTCCCGCAAGGTTTTTGCCAGATCGCAGATGCGCTGGTGCAGGGCGGCGAGGCCCGCCGCCTCGTTGTAGACGGGGACGACGATCGACAGTCCCTTCGCCGCGGCGGTGCCTGCGGTCGTCGTCATGCCGGAAACGTCAGAGCCCAGCGTCATCGATCAAGTTCCAGAAGCGTTCAAAGTCATCTTAACAGCATATGGTAGCTGCCGTTTGCTGTCGCAAAGCTGAACGGAAAAGCCGAACGGCCTGAGGCTCACTGCCGCAGGAACGCCTCCAGCTTGGCGAACAGCGGGTTCTCCCGGTCGAACACGTAGTCGAGCGAAACCACCGAGACGGTCTCGGCGCCATGCTCGCGCAGGAAGCTTGCCAGCGCATAGAGCTGTCCCGGCGGGCAGTGCAACGTCAACATGCCCGACGAGGTCGGCCCGCCGAACGGGGCTTCGACGCCGAACCGGCCATGGGCTTCGCCGAGCAGCGCCGCGTCGCATTGCCGGAAGCGGGTGCGGACCTCGCGATACTTGTTGGCTCGCGCCCTTGCTGCGATGTGATCGAGGATGACGCGCGCGGTCTCCCGCGCCTGCGGCGTCCAGTCGGCCTCTTTCGAGGCGACCAGATTGGCCTGGCTGCGCAGGATCACGCCGTCGTCGAGCACCCGCAAGCCGTTGGCGGCGAGCGTCGCGCCCGTCGTGGTGATGTCGACGATCAGCTCGGCGCTGCCGGCCGCCGGCGCGCCTTCGGTCGCGCCGCTACTTTCAACGATGCGGTAATCGGTGATGCCGTGGCTCTGGAAGAAGGTGCGGGTGAGGTTGATGAACTTGGTCGCGACCCGCATCCGCATGTGATGCTGCTCGCGGAAGCCGGTGGTGACGTCGTCGAGGTCGGCCATGGTGCGAACGTCGATCCAGGCCTGCGGCACCGCGACGACGACGTCGGCGTAGCCGAAGCCGAGCCCGTCGATCAGCGACACGCGCTTGTCGGCGTCCGCGATGTTCTCGCGCACCAGGTCTTCCCCGGTGACGCCGAGATGCGCGAGGCCGCGCGACAGTTGCGAGGCGATCTCGCTCGCCGAGAGATAGGCGACCTCGACATTGTCGAGGCCTGCAAGCGTGCCGCGATAGTCGCGGGCGCCGCCGGCCTTCGACAGCTTGAGGCCGGCACGGGCGAAGAAGGCCTCGGTGTTTTCCTGCAGGCGGCCCTTGGAGGGAACGGCCAGAACGAATGGCGCGCTCATGACTTAAGCTCCCACCTTGCGGCCGATCTTCGTCAGCGCGTCCACCCAGACCGAGAAGCCCACCGCGGGGATCGGTTCAGTCGATCCAAGCTGGGTCATCAGCCCGTCATAGCGGCCGCCGGCGACCAGCGGCTCGGCGCCGTTGCCCCGGTGATGCAGCTCGAATTCGAAGCCGGTGTAATAGTCGAGGCCGCGCCCGAACGCGGTCGAGAAGCGCGTCTGCTTCACGTCGATGCCGCGCGCCGCCATGAAGCCGACCCGGCTCTCGAACTGGTCGATCGCTGCCGTGAGGTCGAGCCTGGCGTCGGCAGTGAGCGCGCGCAGCTCGGCGATGGCATCGTCGGGATTGCCTGCAATCGTCAGGAAGCGCTTGAGCACGGCAATCGCCTCGCGCGGCAGCGCGCCGCCCTTCAGCGTCGATTGCTCGAGGAAGCGGTCGGCGATCTCGGCCGTGGTGCGTCCCCCGACATTGGTGGTGCCGGCGATCGACATCAGATCGGTGACGAAGGCGAGCGCCGCCTTGCGGTCGGAGCCGGCGAGGGCGGCGAGCACGCCCTCATATTCGCTGCGGGTGGCGGTGGTCGCGGCCGCCAGCCGTTCCAGATCCTTTTCCAGGCTGATCTTGCGGTTGAAATCCTTGACCAGGCGGCGGCGCCAGACCGGATAGAGGTCGAGCGCGTCGAGCAGCGCGTTGAACAGCGCCACGTCGCCGGTGCGGATCTCGACGTCGCGGACACCGAAGGCCGCGGTCGCTTCGAGCCCGAGCGCCAACGTCTCGGCGTCGGCCGCGGCGCGGTCCTGGCGGCCGAACGATTCGATGCCGGCCTGCAGGAATTCGCTGGCTTGACCGCTGCGGTAGCGAAACACCGGGCCGAGATAGCTGAACCCGGCCGGCTGGCCGGCACGACCGGAGGTCAGGTAATCGCGCGCCACCGGAATGGTCAGGTCCGGGCGCAGGCAGAGCTCCTCGCCCGTGAGGTCCGTGGTCAGGTACAGGCTCTTGCGGATGTCCTCGCCGGAGAGGTCCAGGAACGGCTCGGCCGGCTGCAGGATGGCGGGCTCGGCCCTGACGTAACCGGCCTGCGCGAACGACAACAGCAGCGTATCCGCCCAAGCGGCGGAGCCGGCAGCATTTGAGGTGGCAGTCGCGGTCATAACTGGGTCCATCGTCCCGGTGGAACCGGGCAGGGCAAGGGGAGGCAGGCGAATTGCGCAGCCCTTAGCATGGCCCGAAAGCGGTTTCGACCTCCAAAGGATCAATCGCTTAACAGGCGGGCAACGCCGGGATCAGCTGGCATTGCCCCAATCGCCCAGCACCGCCTGCACCAGCGCCAGGGCGGCTACGGCAGCGGTATCGGCCCGCATGATCCGCGGGCCGAGCGCCAGCCGGAGGATCCTGGGCTGCCGCAGCAGCAGGGCCCGCTCTTCCTCGGCAAAGCCGCCTTCGGGGCCGATCAGCACGTCGATCCCCTGTCCGGCCTCGCGGGCGTCTTGCAGGCTTTGCACCGGGTTTTGCACCTCCGCCGCCTCGTCGCAGAAGATCAGCAGGCGGCCCGCAGGGCGCTGACTGAGATACCGCTCCAGCGGCACCGGCTCGGCGACCATGGCGATGCTCAAAATGCCGCATTGCTCGGCCGCCTCGACGACATTGGCGCGCATCCGCTCGGTGTTGACCCGGGAGGCCTGGGTGAACCGGGTCAGGACCGGCTGCAGGGCGGCTGCGCCCATCTCGATGGCCTTCTGGACCATGTAATCCAGCCGGGCATGCTTGAGCGGGGCGAAAACGTAGGCGACGTCGGGCAGTCCGTCCTGGGGCCGGGTCTGCTGCAGGATCACGAGACCGTCCGGCCGCTTGCGACCCTCGATGGCGGCCTGCCACTCGCCGTCCCGGCCGTTGAAGGCCAGAACCTCGGCCCCGGCGGCAAGTCGCAGCACATTGCCGAGATAATTGCTCTGGTCGCGGTCGAGCGGGACCCTGGCGTCCTGGGCAAGAGGAGCGTCGACGAACAGGCGGGGAGCGCGAAAATCGTGGGAGGGCATCGTTCAGGGGTCCGATTTGGGGCCGTTCTTAACCGAAAGCAGCCATTCCGGGGGTAAATATTGCCGAAATGGTGCGTCCCCGCGCCGCGCTCTTGCCCTATTCAACGGGTTGTTAAGCGCCGGCGGGAATCGTAAAAACGCGAACACGCTGGTTGCGCTTCAATTGGGAAGACGCTGAACCCCGTAGCTCCTGCCGGAGAGATTCTCCTGATGATCCGTCATTTGATGGTTCCGATCACTGCCGCCATGGTCACCCTGAGCACCGCGGGCGCCTATGCGCAAAGCGCCTTCCCGGCGCCGCTGCCGAACCAGGCCGCCACCAGTTCCGCGTTTCCCCCGGTGAACGGCTCGGCGCCGACCGCTTCGGTCGGCACGGCACCGCAATCGTCCTTTCCCGTGAATGGCGCCGCGCCCGTCGGCGGCGCTGGCGCGTTCAGCGCGGCCCCGCCGACCCAGGGCGGCCCCGGCGAGGACTGCATGAAGGCTTTCATTCCTCTGCGCGAGGAAGCCGAGAAGCGCGGCAAGCTGATCAAGGCCGCGAGCGACCGTCATGCGCCGCCGGACGAAGCCTGCAAGCTGATCCGCAATTTCAGCCAGGCTGAGACCAAGATGATCAAGTACATCGAGTCCCACGCCGCCAAATGCGGAATCCCGGCGCAGATCGGCGCGCAGATGAAGGACGGTCACAAGAATACCGAGGCCATGGCGACGAAGGTCTGCAACGTCGCGCAGCAGATGCAGAACCAGCCGCGCGGTCCGGCCGGCCCGTCGCTGAGCGAGGTGCTCGGTTCAGGCTCGGCGCCTGAGGCCAATGCCGGCAAGAAGGGCGGCAGCACCTTCGACACGCTCAACGGCAACGTCCTGACCCGATGATACACGTGCCGCCGATTTGAAGTTCCTACGGTGCTTGCCGCGAGATCCTCATAGGAACTTCAAATCGACAAGCGGCACGTGAATTATAATTTCTTGCTAGTGCCCTTGTAGTTTTCGAAGTTCGTACCGGATACGCCGCGATGGAATACGAACTTCGAAAACTGGGCACTAGCACATCCGCCCGCGTTGCCGATTCCACCGGCAACTGGGTCGATACGCTGGCGCCGCCATGGGCGCGGCCTTATTTGCGATTGTCCCGCTTCGATCGTCCGATCGGCTCATGGCTGCTGTTGATGCCGTGCTGGTGGTCGGCGGCGCTCGCGAGCGGCATGGCGCATGACGTCCGCGGACTGCCGCTCACCATCGTGCTGTTCTTCATCGGCGCCTTCGTGATGCGCGGGGCGGGCTGCACCTGGAACGACATCACCGACCGCGACCTCGACGCCAGGGTCGAGCGCACCCGCTCGCGGCCGCTGCCCTCGGGCCAGGTGAGCACGAAGCAGGCGCTGGCTTGGATGGTCGTGCAGGCGCTGATCGGCCTTATCGTGCTGCTGCAGTTCAACCGCTTCGCGATTGCGACCGGCATCGCTTCGCTCCTGATCGTCGCGATCTACCCCTTCATGAAGCGCATCACCTGGTGGCCGCAGATCGTGCTCGGGCTTGCCTTCTCCTGGGGCGCCCTGATGGGATTTGCCGTCACCTTCGGCCGCATCGACGTCACCGCGATGGTGCTCTATGCCGGCGCGATTTCATGGGTGATCGGCTATGACACGATCTACGCGCATCAGGACGCCGACGACGACGCGCTGATCGGCATCAAGTCCACCGCGCGCCTGTTCGGCGCGCACACGCACCAGGCGCTGATCCTGTTCTACGGGCTCGCTGTGATGTTGATCGGCGTCGCGCTGGCCTCAGGCGATGCGCGCTGGCCGGCCTGGCTCGGGCTGATCGCCTTCGCCGTGCATCTGGCGTGGCAGATCATGCGGCTTAGGATCGATGATCCGGAGCTGTGCCTGCGCCTGTTCAAGTCGAACAAATATGCGGGAGCGCTGCTGTTTGCGGGGTTGCTGGTGGACGCGGTGATGCGGGCGGCGTAGCTGCCGTAGGGTGGGCAAAGGCGCCCTTGCGCCGTGCCCACGATCTCTCAATGATTGACAAATAAGGTGGGCACGCTTCGCTTTGCCCACCCTACGGCACCTGTGAATGCCGTCTAATTCCTCGCGATGATCTCGCGTTCTTCGCGATGAACCGACAGCTCGCGCGCCATCGCAACGCGGCGGCGCATCAGGAATTTCGGACGGCGGGCGCGGATCGCATTGGCGCGGCGGCGGCGGGCTGCGGGCTTGCGCGCACCTTCGTCGAGCTGCGGAAGCGCGAACAGCTCGCTCCAAATCGCCAAGGCCTCGACGAGCTCGTCGCCTTCCGCGCCGACGAGCAGCGGAACGGAGAGCGAGGGATCGCGATGCACCAGGACGATGGCCTGCGCTTCGTCATTGCCGCGCAGTGCGACGCCCGTGAAGTCGCTGACGCGGACGTTGATCGCCATCTGCATGCCGCGAACGGCACGGCGAAGCACGACGCGTTCGCGATGAAGCTCGATCTGCCTGACATGTCCGTCGGCGCGCGGATCGTGCGCATCGAAGCGGACCGGAAGGGAAAGGGGGTCGAGCCGCAGAGAGCGGCTCGACCCGGCGGGAGCGACCCCGCATGTTGCTGTTTGACGCCTCACGGCTTTTGTTCTCCCCGCCGGGATTATGTTCCCGGTCGATGCGAGGACCTTAGCGCGCGGCTTTCCGAAACCGCTTAAAAAGGCTGGTTAACCCACCGTCACTGCTGCTCATGATTGACAAGACCTTGGCGCGCATGATTGACGAGACGTTGCGCCAAAGGTGCGAATCTGAGCTTTTGGCGGGCTGAAAATGCTTGAAGTCCGCGCGATCAGGGCACATCTGTGGGTTCCGGTCCCGAACCCCCGCCCCAACAGGATTTCGTTCGTGAACTCTTCACCATCCGCAAGCTCGACGCTTTCGTCCAAGGATTCCGCCAAGGGGTCAAAGGCCAGCCGTGACCTGTTCGACCAGTCCGCCTTGTCGGATCTGGCGCAGCGGCTGGTGGAGGCGGCCAAGCGCGCCGGCGCGGATGCGGCCGACGCGGTCGCGGTGCGCGGCGTCTCGCAAGGCGTCGAGGTGCGCGACGGACGCGTCGAGGAATCCGAGCGCTCCGAGGGTGACGACGTCGGCTTGCGCGTGCTGGTCGGCCAGCGCCAGGCGGTGGTCTCGACCAACGACGTCAGCGGCGATGCCGTGACCAAGCTTGCCGAACGCGCGGTCGCGATGGCGCGCGTTGCGCCCGACGACAAATATGTCGGGCTCGCCGATCCCGCGCTGCTCGCGCGCGACTTTCCCGATCTCGATCTGCTCGATCCCGATGTGCCCGCCACCAGCGAGCTCGAGCGCCGCGCGCTCGCAGCCGAGGCTGCGGCCCTCGCCGTGAAGGGCGTCACCAAATCCGGCGGCGCCTCGGCGTCCGCGGGCATGGGCGGCATGGTGCTGGTCACCTCGACCGGCTTCCACGGCTCCTATTTGCGCTCCAGCCAGGGCATCTCGGCCACCGCCATCTCGGGCGAAGGCACCGGCATGGAGCGCGATTACGACTTCACCTCGGCGCCGCATGGCGCGGACCTGTTGTCGCCGGAGATCGTCGGCCGTTCCGCCGGCGAGCGCACCGTGGCGCGCTCCAATCCGCGCAAGGTCGAGACCTGCAAGGTGCCCGTCGTGTTCGATCCGCGCGTCGCCGGCTCCCTGGTCGGTCATGTCGTCGGCGCCATCAACGGCGCCTCGATCGCGCGCAAGACCAGCTTCCTCAAGGACAAGCTCGGCCAGCAGCTGTTTGCGAAGAACATCCGCATCATCGACGATCCCCTGCGCAAGCGCGGCCTGCGCTCGCAGACGTTCGACGCCGAAGGCGTTGCCGTGAAGAAGATCGCGCTGATTGACGAGGGCGTGCTGACGACCTGGCTGCTCGACTGCGCCACTGCGCGCGAGCTCGGCCTTGCCACCACCGGCCATGCCCACCGCGGCGTTTCTTCCTCGCCCTCGCCCGGGCCGTACAATCTGCATCTCGAGCCCGGCACGCCGAGCCCGGCCGAGCTGATCTCCGATATCAAGCAGGGCTTCTACGTCACCGATCTGATCGGCTCCGGCGTGAACGGCGTCACCGGCGATTACAGCCGCGGCGCTTCCGGCTTCTGGATCGAGAACGGCGAGATCACCTATCCCGTCAGCGAGGTGACGATCGCCGGCCATCTGTTCGAGATCTTCAAGTCGATGCAGCCCGCGAACAATCTCGAGTTCCGCTACGGCATCAATGCGCCGACGGTGCGCATCGAGGGATTGACGCTTGGCGGACGTTGAGGCGAACGCCCCGGGCGAAACCATCCTGACGCGCGATGCGGCGCTGCTGCAGGACACGGTGCGGGAAGCGGGCGCGCTGGCGCACTCGATGTTCCGCACCGAGCTGAAGAAGTGGACCAAGGGTGCGTCCTCGCCGGTCTCGGAAGCCGACATCGCCGTCAACGACCTGCTCGAAACGCGCTTGCGCAGTGCGACGCCGGATTATGGCTGGCTCTCGGAGGAGAGCGCCGACGATGCGGCCCGGCTGTCGCGGCGGCTGACCTGGATCGTCGATCCCATCGATGGCACGCGCAACTACCTCAACGGCCACGACGATTGGTGCGTCAGCGTCGCGCTGGTCGAGGATGCCGCGCCCGTGCTGGCCGCGGTGTTCGCGCCGACGACCGATGAGTTCTTCTTCGCCGCACGCGGCCAGGGCACCACGCTCAACGGCGCAGCCGTGCAGGCTTCGCCCGGATCGGCGCTCGACTTCTCCCGTGTCGCCGGCCCGAAACCCATGGTCGAGCGGCTCAACAGCTCCGGCCGCGAGATCAAGCTGCATCCGCGAATCGGTTCGCTCGCGCTACGCCTGTGCCGGGTCGCCCACGGCGCGCTGGATGCGGCTTTTGCGGGGGGCAACAGCCATGATTGGGACCTTGCGGCGGCCGATTTGATCGTGCAGGAAGCCGATGGTAGGATGAGCGACCTCTCCGGAGAACCCATCCTCTATAACCGCCGGGAAGTGGCGCACGGGGTGCTGGTGGCAGCGGGACGCGATCGTCATGCGGGCATTGTCGCGCATTTTCGAAACCGTCCCTTGGCCTAAAGCGCTTTTCGTCGTGCTCGTCGAACACTGCTTTTGCCGGGCAGCCCGCTAGGAACAGAACTCATGCCAGATAGTGCCCCGCAACAACTGCTTCACCTCGTCATCGGCGGGGAGCTCGTCGATCTCGAGCAGAACGTCTTCAAGAATCTCGACGACGTCGAGATCGTCGGCCTCTATCCGAATTATGCGACCGCGCATGCCGCCTGGCGGGCCAAGGCGCAGAGCACGGTCGACAACGCGCAGATGCGCTATTTCATCGTCCATCTCCACCGGTTGCTCGACCCGAATCAAGAACCGGCGCGTTGAAAAAACTGCTTCGCAATACGCTGCGAAGCAGCTTCGTTCAGCGTGCCGTCGGGGTCCTGGCGGCCGAATATCTGCGTCTGGTCTGGCGGACCAACAAATTCACGTTGGATCCGCCCGACGTCTATGCGCAGGTTGAGCCGCAGCTCCCTGCGATCTTCGCGTTCTGGCACGGCCAGCATTTCCTCACGCCCTTCATCAAGAACCAGAACAAGGCTTCCTATCGCGCCAAGGTCCTGATCTCGCGCCACCGCGACGGCGAGTTCAATGCGATCGCCGCCGAGCGGCTCGGCATCGGCACCATCCGCGGTTCCGGCGATCATGGCGGCGCCTTCCACCGCAAGGGCGGGGTCGGCGCCTTCAAGGAAATGGTGCGCACGCTCCAGACCGGTTGTAATGTCGCGCTGACCGCCGATGTCCCCAAGCGCTCGCGCGTGGCCGGGCTCGGCATCATCATGCTGGCACGGGAATCGGGGCGGCCGATCATGCCTTTCGCGATGGCGACCAGCCGCTTCGTCCGGCTCAAGAACTGGGACCGCACCACCATCAATTTGCCATTCGGGCGGGGCGCATTGGTCGGCATCAAGGAAATCCACGTTCCGCCGGACGCCGACGCCGCCATGATGGAAGCGCTGCGGCAGGAGCTGGAAGACACGTTGAACGAGGCGACCCGCCGCGCCTATGCGCAACTCGGCCGCCCGGGACCGGAAGATGCCTAAATCGCTGCCCATTGCGCTGCCGATCACGCTGCGGATGTACCGGCGCCTGGCCTCCGGCCTGGTGCCGCTTGCGCCGGCGCTGATCAAGCGGCGGCTGAAGCAGGGCAAGGAGGATCCCGCGCGCGTCGGCGAGCGGCGCGGCCTGTCCCGGGACGTGCGGCCGCATGGTCCGCTGGTCTGGATCCACGGCGCCAGTGTCGGCGAGGTGCTGGCCGCGGCGGGGCTGATCGAGCGCCTGCGCGATCTCAACTTACGCATCCTGCTCACCTCGGGCACCGTCACCTCGGCCGCCGTGGTCGCAAAGCGCTTTCCGCCCGACGTCATCCATCAATACGTGCCGTATGATTCGCCGCGCTATGTCGCGCGCTTCCTCGATCATTGGAAGCCGTCGCTGGCGCTGTTCATCGAATCCGATCTGTGGCCGAACCTGATCCTGGCGGGCGCGACGCGCCGGGTGCCGATGGTGCTGATCAACGGGCGGATGTCGCCGCGCTCCTTCCCGCGCTGGCGGCGCATGCAGGGCACCATCTCGGCGCTGTTGTCGCGTTTCGACATCTGCCTTGCGCAGTCGAAGACCGATGCCGAGCGCTTCTCCACGCTCGGCGGCCGCGACGTCGTCACCACGGGCAACCTCAAGCTCGACGTGCCGGCGCCGCCGGCCGATCCCGCCAAGCTCGAACGGCTGATGGCGATGACGCGCGGGCGCCCCATCATCGTCGCGGCCTCGACCCACCCGGGCGAGGACGAGATGCTGGTCGCCGCGCATCGCAGCCTCTCCGGCTTCTTCCCGCAGCTCCTCACCGTGATCGTGCCGCGGCATCCCGATCGCGGCTCCTCGATCGCCGGCCTGATCACGGCCTCAGGCCTGAAGCCGGCATTGCGCTCGCGCGAGGAGCTGCCGACCGCGACCACCGATATCTATGTCGCCGACACCATGGGCGAGCTCGGCCTGTTCTACCGGCTGTCGCCGATCGTGTTCATGGGCGGATCGCTGATCCGTCATGGCGGGCAGAACCCGATCGAGGCGATCAAGCTCGGGGCCGCGATCGTGCATGGCCCACACGTCTTCAACTTCGCCGATGTCTATGAGGCGCTCGACGGCAGCGGCGGTGCGCGCCAGGCCGACACGCAGGAGGCGCTGGTCAAGCAGCTCGGCCAGCTGCTGGCCGATCCCACCTTGCGCGACAAGATGCAGCGCGCAGGCAGCGGCGTGGTCGAGGAGCTCGGCGGCGCGCTCGATCGCACCATGATCGCACTCGAGCCGTATCTGCTGCAGCTGCGGATCGAGATGGGAGCCGCCAATGCGTGAGCCGGCCTTCTGGTACCGGCCACGTTCCCTCCAGTCGTACGCGTTATGGCCGCTCGGAGCGCTCTACGGCGCGATCACCGAACGACGCATGCTGCGCAAAGGCGTGGATGCCGGCATCCCCGTGATCTGCGTCGGCAATTATCACGTCGGCGGCGCCGGCAAGACGCCGACCGTGCTGGCGCTGACGAAGCTTTTGCGCGAGCTCGGCGAGACGCCGGTGGTGCTCAGTCGCGGCTATGGCGGACGGCTGAAGGGCCCGGTCATGGTCGACCGCGCGCGCCACACCGCTTCCGACGTCGGCGACGAGCCCTTGATGATGGCGCGCGACGTCCCGGTCGCTGTCGCGCGGGACCGCCTCGAGGGTGTCGCGCTCGCCAAATCGCAAGGCGCCACCGTCATCCTGATGGACGATGGCTTTCAGAACCCGCGCCTGGTCAAGGACACCTCGCTGATCGTGATCGATAGCGAACGTGGCCTCGGCAACGGCAAGGTATTTCCCGCCGGCCCGCTGCGCGCGCCGCTGAAGGCGCAGCTTGCGCGCACCGACGCGCTGGTGTTGATCGGCGACGGCCGCGCCGCCAACGATGTCGCGACCGAGCTTGCCAAGCGCGACAAGCCGGAGCTGCGTGCGCGCCTGAGGCCAGACGCCGGGTCGGTCGCAAGACTTTTGGGCAAGCCGGTGTTCGCATTCGCGGGCATTGGCGATCCCGAACGATTTTTCCGCAGCTTGCGCGCCTGCGGCATCGAGGTCGCGCGCACGCGCGCCTTCGCCGATCACCACATGTTTTCAAACGACGAGATCGCAGCTCTCGCAGCGGAGGCGCAGCGCGAGCAGCACACACTGGTGACGACGGAAAAGGATCTCGCGCGCCTCCGCGGCCGTGAAGGCGTGCCTGACAGCATCGTGCCGTTCGCCGTGCAGCTCGAATTCGATGATCCGGCAGCGCTCCGGCAATTGATCAGCGATCATCTCTACAAGGCGCGCGAGCGGCGGTTCAGCAGGCGATGATCTCGTTGGGTGGGCAAGCTAGTCCGCCGTAGCCAAAGAGCAAAGGATGGAAGAACAATTCATCCATCGCCATGCGGTATTCGATAACTGATCGGGCGACATGTCGCGGCTGATGAATTCTCTTCCGCACGTTCGGGAGTTGATGTAGCCTTCCATGAGAGCCGTCACCGGGACGTGCCGACCTCCCGGAAATCATCGGCGGCGTTTATGCCCACGGCGGGCAGTACCTTCATCACTTCAGATGCAGCGGCCGTAACGATCAGTTCGGAACGGCAGGGAGAATCATTGCCAAAAAACCAGAGGAGAACATGCCATGCATTTTTGCCTCACCGGACAGTACACCCCACGCGCTCTCAATGCCATTTTGGAGAATCCCACGACCGATCGCCAGGAGGCGGCACGAAAGCTCATCGAAGCGGCCGGCGGAAAGCTGCTTTCGATGTACAGCGTTGCGGCCGACGGCCCAGGCGTTTTGGTGATTTTCGATGTGCCTGATCCGGGTGCGGCGCCGGCCATTTCCGGCCTGACCGTCACCGCCGGCACCCTGCAGAATGTGAAACTGACCAGGTTGTTCACGCAGGACGAGATCAAGCAGGTCCGCCAGAACGCGGCGAAGCTGCGTTCTTCGTATACCCCGCCCGGAAGCTGACGTCCGGACCTGGAGCATGATCCGGAAAAGTGCGCAGCGGTTTTCCGAAAAGATCATGCTTAAACCAACCCAAAGCGCGATGACGATTCATCCTAATCGCATCGCGCTTTGGAGCTTCGGTTCTGATGAGCAGAACCGGAGCTCTGAATTCCCGTTCTTGACGCGTCTTCTTCACGCGAATCGCGGCTCGGCAATCAGTCATGCTCACCACGCCCCAACGGCCATTAATCCAATAATGGTCAGGCACGAGACGCAGGCCACCACGACGGTATAGCATTCGGGCGTATTCATTGTTCACTCCCAAACTGTTGCCAATTGCTTGGTCACTGCTACGCGGGAGAGATCGCCAGTTGCGGGCCACTTCAATGCGGCAGGCCGAGACCGGTCTTGCGATGTGCGTCCGTCCTCTCATCGTCAACCTGATCCGCAGGATGATGATGCGCTTCGAGAGCTTCGGCGCGTTCAGCCGCGATCAGAAGCTGTTTGCGCATTTCAGCGAGACGGGCGCGACAATATTCACGATAGAGCAGGTCCAATATGGTGGGCATGATCACCCCCATCGTTTGACTCTCGATTTACAGATATTCCACCGCAAATTTTCGAGGTGATCGTAGCCCGTCAGATGGCTCTTTCGATATGAGCCCGTTCACAGACTGCGCCAATTCCAAAGCTCGAGGGCCGTTTGGTTGACCTGATTGTCTGTGCGATAAAAGGAACAGGGCCAATTACCTAACGAACACTGTAGCAGCTCTCTGTTTCAACAAGACTTCGTCAAACAACTTAAGGGCGCCGGATCGCGACAAAGAATCCAACCACAACGCGAAATGACTAACTACGGAGTGCAAGTATTCTTCGATGCAACGCGGATCGGCACGATGGAGATTTTTTCCTCTGTGAGACTCGCAGTTCAGGTGCATGCGAACATCACCTCATCCCGATGATGTGCAAAAGCTGCACCGCTCGTGCCTGCCGCACTGCTGCGCTTTGCCCAACCTGCAGCAAGCCTGCCATTCAGGCGACATTCATCGCAAGACGCCTATCGGTTCCCGACGATCAGGAGAATTCGATGAAACTGCCGTCTGCGACCGTTGCCGCCAGCCTTGTGTGTCTGATCGTTGCGCCCGTGTTCGCACAAACGCCGCCTGCGGCTTCTCCCGCTGCTCCAACCAGCACGGTGCCGGTTCCCGCGACCAAGCGCGTGACGTGCCTTGCCACGACGGCGAGCCTGAAGGGGCAGGAGAAGCGCGACCAGCTGCAGCTCTGCATGGCGCAGGCGCGGCTCGATTGCCTGAAGCAGGCGATCGATCAGAAGGTCGTCGGCGAAGCCAGGAAGAGCGCGATCAAGACTTGTGTGGGTGCGGATGGTCACGAGCAGCAATAGCAGAACGACGCCACGAACTCGCTCTCGCAGGGTGGGCAAAGCGACGCGTGCCCACCTTGTCCATCGCGGTCATGGAGAGATGGTAGGCACGGCGCTTTGCGCCTTTGCCCACCCTAGGAGAGCGGAAAGCTCATTGCTGCGGTTTCGGCGCGCCGGGGAAATGCCGCTGCAGCACGGCGGCGGGTGTGGCGTAGGCCTCCTGCAAATCCACGCTCCAGTACTTCAGCTCGTCGAGCGGAATCCGCGTGTCGGTGATGGCACAGCGCACGAAGGTCCCCGGCGAGATCACGCGGAAGTCGCCGTCGAGATATTGCACTTGCGCTTCGCCATGGCCCGAGGGGCCGAACTTGTTCAGCACGGTCGAAAGTCTCCGTGGAAGGCCGCTCCGTGGAAACTGGAGGGCACGATGTGTTGGACGGGATGTAGCATAGATAGGGTGGCTTGTCCGCCCGGTAAACCCACCGGTTTGTGATGTTTTGCCGCCGTTTCCGCGTGATAGTGCTTGGGCGAAGGATCGCTGGTTCCGGCATCTCCTTTGGCAGAGTCCGATGCGCCTTCGACTGACCACCCTGTTCCTGATGCTGCTGATGTCGGCCGCGCGTGCCGCGCCGGCGCCGCAGCCGGTCGACATTCCGCTGGCGTCCGGCGTGCTGCACGCGCAGCTCTACAAGCCTGAAGGTCCGGGGCCGTTTCCGGCCGTGGTCGCGCTGCACGGCTGCGGCGGCCTCGGCAGCCATTCCGATCCCGTGCTGCCGCGCTATCGCGATTGGGCCGAGCGCCTGCTCAGGGCGGGCAATGCCGTGCTGCTGCCCGACAGCTACGGCTCGCGCGAGCTCGGGCCGCAATGCCGCGTCAAGGAGATGCACGTCAAGGCGCGGCGTGAGCGCGTCACCGACGTCGCAGCATCGCGCGCCTGGCTGATGAAGCAGTCCTGGGTGGCGCGCGATCGCGTCAGCCTGATGGGCTGGGCCAACGGCGCGAGCGCGCTGCTGTGGGCCGTGCGGCCGCAGGGCGCGGCGCGTGACCTGGAGCCGGATTTCCGCGCCGCGATCGCGTTCTATCCGGACTGCCGGATCTCCGCCGGTCTCGGCTGGAGCACGCGGGTGCCGACCCTGGTGCTGATCGGCGCCAATGACGATGTCTCCTCGCCGCCGGCCTGCCGCCAGATGGTCGAGGGCGCGCATGGCCGCAGCGCGCTCGCACGCATCGTGGTCTATCCCGGCGCCTATCACGATTTCGACCGCGCCAACACGCCGCTGCACGCAGCCGGCGGCAGCAACGATGCCGCCGTGCCCGAGCGCGGCCATCTCGGCACGGATGCCGAGGCGCGCGCGGAGTCGCAGAAGGACGTCGCGCAATGGCTGGCGCGCTAGCTCGGATGAGCGGACTTGTCGCGCCGTAGCTCGGTCGAAGCGAAGGCGGAAGCGGGGCCGCCCGAGGAACAAATTCAGGCGGACAGCCCCGCATCGACCACCGCCCTGCACGGACTTGATGGCCGACCGGGAATCTACGGATCGCATGCGGCGCCGGTTTCAGCACGTGACGGCGCCTTAGTTCGACCACGATGTCGATTAAACGCAGTCCTCATGCGCATCGTCCTCTTCGCCTCCGCACTGGCCGTCTTCACCGTCGCGATCTTCCTGTACGAGGCCCACGCCGGCGCGCCACAGCGCGCGCCGGAACATTGCGGCTTCTGGACCACGATCGATGCGGGATTGTCGTGTAGGTAGGGGCATGCTGTCCCGACCATGCTCCGTCATTGCTTCGTCGCATCAGCGCAAAATTGCTACGCAATTTTGTCGCGAGCTCCTCGCAATGAATCTTGGGAATACACGCGCGTCCCACACAATCGCTGTCATCGCGGCTTGACCGGGCGATCCAGTACGCCGAGGCGGCCGTGAGTCATCGAGAAGCTGCGGCGTACTGAATTCCCGCTTTCGCGGGAAATGACACCGAGAGTGGAGCGCCGTTCTCACACCTCAGAACAGGCTGCCCTGATCCACCGGCTTGGCCACGCGCTTCGGCGCGGGCTTTGCGTCCGCCGCAGCCGACTTTGGCTGCGCTGGTGCGCGCTTTGCCGTTGGCGCCGGCCGATCCGCGTCCGCCGTTGCGCCGACACGGCCATCGGCAAACTCGATCTCGAGCCGCGCATTCGGCCCGATGCTGTCCGCCGCATGCAGCGGATGTCCCGCCTCGTCCCGCACCAGCGCAAAGCCGCGCGCGAGCACGCTGCGATACGACAAAGCCGACAGCAGCTTCCCGCTGTTCTCGACGCGGGCCTCTAGCCGCTGCAGCAAGGTGACGAGCGCGCGGCCGGCGCGCTCGCTGAGGCGATGCGTGCGCTCGCGCTGGCTGAGAATCGCGTTGCGCTGCGCCTGCGCATTGGAGAGCTTCGAGGCACGCAAGCGAACCTCGAGTCCGGCAAAGCGGTCGCGTCGACGACGCAACAGCGAGCGTGTGGAGAGACCCAGCCGTTCGCCGCACACGGTGAGGCGGTGGTCGGCCTGCGTGATCTGGCCGTGCAGCACCCGCAGCGTCAGCTTTGAACTTGCGGCGGTAAACCGGCGGAAATGCGCGTGCGTGTTGGCCTTGAGACAGCGCGGCAGGGCGCTTCCTGCCGAATCCAGCCGCTGCCGCGGAATCGCCAGCAGATCGCCCGCCGCTGGCAGCGCGCGTGCGGCGGCGCGCAGCTCGCTGCGGCGGCTCTCCTGGCTGCGTTGCCAATAGGCGCGGGTGCGGCGTCCGAGATCGGCGACCTCGACGAACAATTCGCTGCGCACGGGGACCGCCATCTCGGCCGCCGCCGTCGGCGTCGGCGCGCGCTTGTCGGCGACGAAGTCGATCAGCGTGATGTCGGTCTCGTGCCCCACCGCCGAGATCAGCGGGATCATGCTCTCGGCTGCCGCCCGCACCACGATCTCCTCGTTGAACGACCAGAGGTCCTCCAGCGAGCCGCCGCCGCGCGCGACGATCAGCACATCGGGGCGCGGAATCTTGCCGCCCGGGGCAATCGCGTTGAAGCCGCGGATCGCGGCCGCGACCTGCTCGGCCGAGCCGTCGCCCTGAACTTTCACCGGCCACACCAGCACGCGGCGGGGGAAGCGGTCCTCCAGCCGGTGCAGGATGTCGCGGATCACCGCGCCGGTCGGCGAGGTCACGACGCCGATCACCTCTGGCAACCACGGCAGCAGCTGCTTGCGCGCCTCGTCGAACAACCCTTCCGCGGCGAGCTTCTTCTTGCGCTCCTCCATCAGCGCCATCAGCGCGCCGATGCCGGCGGGCTCCAGCGCCTCGATCACGATCTGGTACTTCGAGGAGCCCGGATAGGTCGTCAGCTTGCCGGTGGCGATGACCTCGAGCCCTTCCTGGGGCTTGAAGCGCATCCGGCCGTGCACGCCCTTCCAGATCACCGCCTCGATCTTGGCGCTCTCGTCCTTGAGCGCGAAATAGCAATGGCCGGAGGAGTGCGCGCCGCGGAACCCCGAGATCTCACCGCGGACCCGGACATGGCCGTAGGTGTCCTCCACCGTCCGCTTCAGGGATTGGGAGAGCTCGGAGACGGTGAATTCAAACGCGTTGTTCAGTTGTTCCGCAGGCGGCATCGGCAAACGATTCGGCATTTTGGGGTCAGACCCGACGTTAAGGATTTTCGCGGCGCGGCGCCAATCCAGGGATTGATCGGGAGAGTACTCTGTAGTATAGAGTTATCTATTGATTGGTGCATTTACGGGAGTAAGCCATGGCCATGCGGTTGCTGCGCGGCGTTTTGAGCGGCCTGAAATGGGCCCTGTGTGCGGTCGGCGGCGTGGCGCTGATCCTGATTGCGATGATCGCCACGCCGCTGGAGCGGCCGCCCGAGATGCGGTCGGTCTCCGACTCCGCCAAGGGGATCGACTGGTCCAGCCTGCCTGCGCTGGAGCGCTTCCAGGCCCGCGACGGCACCTGGATCGGCTATCGCCACTACGCGCCCAAAGCGTTTTCAAGCGAAGTGGAAGCCGGTTCGCGTGAAGAAAACGCGTCAAAACAGGAATCCGGAGCCCGATCCCATCGGAACGGAAATGGCTCCGGGGGCCCGGCGGCGGGCCGCGGCGCGATCTTCATCCATGGCTCGTCCGGCTCCAGCGGCACCGTCAACCATGCGCTGACCCACGCGATCGCCGCGCGCGGGGTGGAGACCTGGGCGCTCGACATCCGCGGCCATGGCGGCTCCGGCACCCGCGGCGATATCGGCTATGTCGGCCAGCTCGAGGACGATCTCGTCGATTTCGTCGCCGAAATTCGCAAGACCGCGCCGGACCTGCCGCTCACCTTGATCGGCCATTCCGCCGGCGCCGGCTTCTCGCTGCGAGTCGCCGCGACGCCGATCATGCAGGACATGTTCGTGCGCACCGTGCTGCTCGCGCCCTATCTCGGCTATGACGCACCGACCAACCGGCCGAGCAACGGTGGCTGGGTCAGTGCCGACATTCCACGTTTCCTGGGACTGACGGCCCTGCGCAAGCTCGGCATCGACTGCTGTGCGCAGCTTCCGGTGCTCGCCTACGCGGTGCCGGCAAGTTCGGCGAAGTATCTCACCTCGACCTACTCCGACCGCCTGATGCGCAATTTCGCGACGCGCGGCTATCGCGTCGATCTTCCGGCAACCACACGCCCGATCACCATCTTCGGCGGCGCCGAGGACGAGATGATGATCTCGGACAAATATGCTGAAGTGGTGCAGGCGGTGAAGCCGTCGGTCGACGTCAAGGTCATTGACGGCATCAATCATATGGGCATCGTCACCCATCCGAAGGCGATCTCGGTGATCGCCGAGGACGTGGCAACGCGCGGGGCAGGGCAGTCATGATCGACAGCAGGGAGGCGTCCGCAGCGCTGGCCGATATCGACGATATCGTCCAGCGCGTGAAGCAATCGCAGCTCTATGAGCTGGCGAGCCTCGCCGCGGTCTGGTGGGGCGTGCTGGTGTTCGCAGCCAATCTCGTGACCTGGCTTTGGCCGATCTACGCGGCCTACGCCTGGGTTGCTGTAGACGTTCTGGGCGTCGGCGGCCTGATTGCACTTCGCGTGTTCGATCCGAAAAGCCACCCCTTTGGCGCCGGCGTTGGCATCAGGCTGTTCCTGGTATTCGCACTGTTCTTCGCGTTCGGCTATCTCGTCACCAGCGTTGTCGGTCATTTTGGTCCGCGCCAGTTGGGAACGTTCTGGCCGATCTATTTCATGCTGTTCTACACGCTCGCCGGGCTCTGGTTCGGCTACGCGTTCGTTGCGATCGGCCTCGGCATCACCGCGCTGACGCTGTTCGGCTTCTTCTACATCGGCGAGGCGTTCCCGCTCTGGATGGCCTTCGTCAACGGCGGTGGCCTCGTCCTCGGCGGCCTCTGGATGCGGCGGATCTAGCGCATGCCCGAGCTCGACGACATCATCCACCGGCCTGCAGCCAAGACCCAGGAAGGAGCGCTCCCGTGACCGACAGCAAGCGGGCTTCCGATGCGCTGAACGAGCGCGAGAATACCATTCGTCCTGTGCGGCGGTCGCAGATCTATCTGGTCTCTGGCCTCGTCCTGCTGCTGTGGGCCGTGCTGCCGTTTGCCGACGATGCCCTGATCTGGTTCTGGCCGCGCTACGGGGCCCATTATTGGAACAGCTGGTTCGTGGTGAATGACGGGCTGTATTTCTGGTTTGCACTGTACGTCGTCTCGGCCTTCGGCCTCGTTGCTCTCGGCGCCTGTCATCTTTCGCGAAACGGAATCCGTCTGTCCGACAGGCGCAGTCTGCTGGCGCTGCTGCTGATCGCCGCCTTCGGCCTCGTCTGCTGCACTTTCGGCAGGTTCTCGCCGCGCCAGCAAACGGTGTTTTGGCAGGTCTACCTCACGCTGGTCTACATGACGGCGGGGCTTCGGTTCGGCTACGCCTTTGCACCGCTCGGCGCGGCCATCATCGCGCTGACGCTGATCGGATATTTCACTATCCCGGGTGTACCGCTGTTGCCGTGGATGGCAGCCGTCAATGGCGGTGCGCTGATCGCGGGTGCCCTCTCGATGCGGCGGGGCTAGCCGTGGCGGAGCTCGACGACATCATCCACCAGCCGCTGCGGCTGAAGATCATGGCAGCGCTGAACGCGCTGCCAGCGACAGCCGGGCTGGAGTTCTCGCGGCTGAAGAAACTGACCGGCGCCAGCGACGGCAATCTCGGCGCCCATATCGAGACGCTGGCGAAGGCGGGATACGTCCAGGTGGACAAGGCGTTCGTGGGGAAGAAGCCGCAGACCACGGTCACCGCCACCGCTGCGGGCCGTGGGGCGTTCGCAAGGCACGTGGCGACGCTGCAGGAGATTATTGCGGGGAGGCAGGTTTAGGCCGTCAGCCGATAGAGGCTGCCAGCCGAAGCCTTGCCGGAGACCGCCATGCTCGCGCGACCGTGCGAGCCTCGCATGCGGTCGGAAAGCCGCGGCTTGACTCAGCCTTAATTTCATATATGCAATTATAAAATCATATATAAAAACAGAGCGAGCCGAGCCGAGCCGAGCCGATGAGCGATGTGATCACCGATCCCGACGATCCGCGTCGGCGCGTGTTTGGCGAATACCGCCTCAAGCCGAACAGCGGGGTCAATCCGCCCTATTCGCCGGCCTATCCGGTGGAGTGGGGCTGCACCTTGCGCACCGTCGAGATCATGACCCGCGTCGCCCCGGGCAAGGTCTCAACACTGCTTGCCGACACGCCGTTCGAGATCGCGAGCGATCGCGTCGCTTTCCGCTTCATGCGCTCGCCCGGCCATTCCCTGGCCGTGCACGCCGGAGAGATGTTCGATCTGATGATCTCGGTGCCGGTGCGCTACAACGGGCTGTTCACCGAGACGCATATCTTCATGTATTGCAGCGATCCCATGGGGATCTGCGCGGGGCGCGAGGTGTTCGGCTACACCAAGAAGGATACCCACTACGCCTTCGATGAGCATCCGGACGGATCAATCACCGGGTGGGTCCGTCGTCGCGGCATTTCACTTGCCGATTTCTCCTTCACGCCTGACGCGTCCGCACCGGTCGTCAGGATCGTCGACGGCGATGAGCTGCCGGCCGGTGAAATCCACGTGCGCCGCTTGCCGCATCCCGAGCGGCTCGGCACGGCCTATGCCGACATCGTCTATCGCCGCACGCCATTGAAATACTCCAAGCCGGTGCCGGGCCGCGCCTCCATGACCCTGCACGCCAGCGCGTCCGATCCCATCGCCGAACTGAATCCGGAAATCCTCGGCGCGCATTTCATGGTGTCGGACGTCTATGGCGGCGGGTTCGAGGTCGAGGACCGGCGGCTCATCGAGCGGCTTACCCCGTAAACAAAAGATCAGCCTGCGCGCGATGTACGTGCGGGCGGCTAATAGCGCGCGGAAAGCGCGGGCAAAGCAAGGGAGGGTTCGGACATGGCAGGACAATATCGTGTAAGCCGCCGCCGACTGTTGGCCGGCGCCGGCGGCCTTGCGTTGGGCATGACGGGCCTCGGTGCGCAGACGCAGGAGGCAAAGCCGCTTCGGATCGGCGTGTTGACGGACATGTCCAGCCTCTATGCCGATGTCACCGGCCCGGGCTCGCTGCTGGCAGCCAAAATGGCGGTCGAGGATTTTCAGGCCTCGGCTCACAAGATGACCCGACCGATCGAAGTCATCAGCGGCGACCACATGAACAAGGCCGATCTCGGCGCCAACATCGCGCGCGAGTGGATCGATCGCCAGAGTGTCGACGTCTTTGTCGATGCGCCGAATTCAGCCGTCGCACTCGCGGTGCGCAGCGTCGTGCAGCAGAACAACAAGACGCTGCTGGTATCGGGCGCCTCCTCGTCCGATCTGACCGGCAAGTCCTGCTCGCCCAATCTCGTGCACTGGACGTACGATACCTATGCGCTCTCGTCGGGCGTTGCGCGCGCGGTGGTCGAGAGTGGCGGCAAGAGCTGGTTCCTGCTGACTGCGGACTACGCGTTCGGCCACGCCATGGAAGGCGACATCAAGAATGTCGTGCAGAAATTCGGCGGAAAGATCCTCGGCGGGGTGCGTACGCCGATCAATACACAGGACTTCTCCTCCTTCCTGCTGCAGGCCCAGGCTTCGAAGGCGGAAATCATCGCGTTGGTCAATGCCGGCGGCGACACCATCAATTCCATCAAGCAGGCGGTGGAGTTCGGTATTCCGCAGGGCGGCCAGCGCGTGGTTGCGACGGTGCTCTATCTGAGCGATGTGCATTCGCTCGGCCTCAAGATCGCGCAGGGGCTGCAGTTCACCGAATCCTTCTACTGGGACCTGAACGAGGATACCCGCGCCTGGACCAAACGGTTTGCACCGCGCAACAACGGCCGCTACCCGACCGCTTTGCATGCCGGTGCCTACGCGACGACCCTGCATTACCTGAAGGCGGTCGATGCGCTCGGCGCTTCCAGCGACGGCAAGGCCGTCGTCGAACAAATGAAGAAGCTGCCGACCGATGATCCCCTGTTCGGCAAGGGCAGCGTGCGGGCTGACGGTCGCAAGCTGCACAACATGTATCTGTTCGAGGTGAAGACGCCCGCGGAATCCAAGCAGCCCTGGGATTACTACAAGCTGGTCAAGACCATTGCACCGTCCGAGGCCTGGCGGCCTCTGGAGGAGGGCGGCTGCGAGTTCCTGAAATCATGACCGCAAATGACCGGCGGCCGGTGGCGCTCGTCACCGGCGGCGGGGGCGATATTGGTCGGGCCATTGCGCTGAGGTTGACGCAGATGAGCGCTGCGGTCGCGATCGTCGACCGCGATGAAGTGGCGGCAAACGCCAGTGCGCGCCTTGTCGAGGACGCCGGCGTGAGGGCGCTTGCCATCCGCGCCGATGTCTCCAGTGCCCTCGATACGGCGGCCTTCGTCGAAACGGTCGAAGCAGAGTTGGGGCCGATCGGCATATTCGCCAACAATGCAGGCATCGAGGGCGTTGTCGCTCCTCTCCACGAATATCCCGACGAGACATTTGATCGGCTGCTGCAGGTCAACGTGAAGGGGGTCTTTCTCGGCCTCAAGCATGTGCTTGCACGAATGACGCAACGTGGCGCGGGCGCGATCATCAATACGGCGTCGACGTCGGCGATCCGCGGGCGTGCGGGGCTCGCCGGCTATGTCGCGTCCAAGCACGCGGTGCTTGGACTGACGCGGACGGCGGCGCTCGAGGTGAGCGGGACCGGCATTAGGGTCAATGCCGTTCTCCCCGGACCGATCGAGTCGCGCATGATCCGGGAATTGGAGGGACAGGCGCGCGATAACGCCGTTTCGTTGCGCCGAAACGGCGCGGTTGTTCATGGCCGGCCGCGGGATGTCGCCAATATCGTGGCGTTTCTGGCCTCCGACGAGGCCGCGCATGTCAACGGTGCGGCCTGGGTCGTCGACGGCGGTACCACGGTCGCTTAAGCGACGCCGCCGATCTTCTCGGAAACGATCCTGGCGGCGCTGCGCAGCTCGGCCGCAATGGTGTCGGCTTCGTTCGCGGGAATCCGATCCTGCCTCACCAGTGGAACGGTCAATGCGGCGGCCGCGCGGCCGGAGGCTTCGATGATCGGGCAGCTATAGGCCAGGATGCGAGTGTAGCCGTCGTCATTGGAGAAGTTTCCTCCCTCCGAGGAAATGCGGTCGAGCGCTGCCAGCGCCTTCTTGGCGCTGATGCGATCGTGTTCAGCGATGACATGGGCAAGCTCCTGGCGCCGGCCTTCGAGCTGAAATGCGGCCAGGACCTTCGCAGAAGCGTATTGCTGGGTGAGGGGAAATACTGCTCCCACCTTGACCGACCAGCCCATCAACCATTCCGGCTCGATGCGGGCAATCACCATGAACTGCTCGCCGTGCAACACCGTGAGGTGGCAAGACAACTGCACGCGGGAAGCGAGCTGCTCCATCACCGGCAGCGCCGCCTTCAGCAGCCGCTCGGTCGGCGGGAATTGCGAGGCGATCCGGAACAGTTTCAGCGTCAACGTGTATTCGCCGGTCGCCGGGTCCCGCGCGACATAGCCGCGGCGCTCCAGCGCCACCAGCATCCGGAAAATCTCGCTGACGGAGCGGCCGACGCACTCGGCGAGCTGCTTCTGGCTGAGCCCGCGCGACGCGCCCGCCAGCGCTTCCAACAGGTCCAGTCCCTTCTCCAGGGCCGGAGCGCCCGGCTGCAGCTTCTCAGGGTTCATCCATCAGCCCTTGTACGATCCGCCCCGGCAAGCGCGCTGTGGGACGGCAGACCGTGTACCTGATCGTGCGCACGGCGAAAAGTCGTGGTCCGAGCGGGCGTACCCTGAATGACGGGCAGATTGAATGGCGGGGAGTTCGGGACAAGCCCCTTGAGACGCGAGCCGATTCGTGCGACCTCCGCCCCCAGCAAATCCTTCATTCTGAGCCTTCGATGCACATTCTCCTGCTCGGTTCCGGCGGCCGCGAACATGCCCTGGCGTGGAAGATCGCGGCTTCCCCCCTGGTGACCAGGTTCTGGTGCGCGCCCGGCAATGCCGGCATCGCGCGGGAGGCGGAATGCGTGGCGCTCGATATCGCCGACCATGCCGCGGTGATCGACTTCTGCAAGACGAACAAGGTCGAGCTCGTGGTGGTCGGGCCGGAGACGCCGCTGGCGGCCGGCATCGTCGACGATCTCGCCGCTGCCGGCATCAAGGCGTTCGGCCCGAGCAAGATCCCCGCCCAGCTCGAAAGCTCCAAGGGTTTTACCAAGGCGCTCTGCACCGAGTTCGGTATTCCCACAGGCGCCTACAAGCGCTTCACCAACGCCGATGACGCGCGTGCCTACGTGCAGAGCACGGGCGCGCCGATCGTCGTGAAGGCCGACGGGCTCGCCGCCGGCAAGGGCGTCGTCGTCGCCAAGACCGTGCGCGAGGCCGAGGACGCCATCGCCATGATGTTCGAGGGCGCTTTCGGCGAGGCCGGCACTGAAGTCGTGATCGAGGAGTTCTTGCCGGGCCGCGAGATCAGCTTCTTTGCGCTGTGCGACGGCGAGACGGCCATTCCGCTGGCCTCCGCCCAGGACCACAAGCGCGTGTTCGACCACGATGTCGGACCGAACACCGGCGGCATGGGCGCCTATTCGCCGACGCCTTTGGTGACGCCCGCGATCCACGACGCGATCATGGCGAAGATCATCCTGCCGACGGTATCAGGCATGAAGCAGCGCGGCACGCCGTTCCGCGGCATTCTCTACGCCGGCATCATGCTGACGACGCAGGGGCCGAAGCTGTTCGAGTTCAACGTCCGCTTCGGCGATCCCGAGTGCCAGGTGCTGATGCTGCGCATGATGTCGGACATCGTGCCGGCCTTCCTCGCCGCCTGCGACGGCCAGCTGAAGAATTTCGATCTGCGCTGGCATCCGGACTCCGCGCTCACGGTGGTAATGGCGGCCAAGGGTTATCCCGGCGACTACCAGAAGGGCACGCGGATCGACGGACTCGATGACGCGGCGAAGGTGGACACCGTCGAGATCTTCCACGCCGGCACGGTCGAGAAGGACGGTGCGATCCTCGCCAATGGCGGCCGTGTGCTCAATGTCTGCGCGCTGGGCAAGACCGTGACGGAGGCGCAGGCGCGCGCCTACCAGGCCGTCGACCGCATCAGCTGGCCCGAGGGCTTCTGCCGCCGCGACATCGGCTGGCAGGCGGTGGAGGCGGAGAAGGCCAAGGGCTGAGCGAGGACTCGTCCAGAGCTAGCTTGGCGCGGTCGTTGTCACCGGATGGCCACATGTGCACCCCAGAATGTGTAATCAGTCACGGGGCTTACTGACCCCGATGATGATACCGGTACTGTGCATGGGGTTGTTTTCGCAATTTTAGGTGTCGGAGCCGGCCCCGACTGACCTCTCAAGGATGCAACAAGATGTCCGATCTCGCCGACCTTTATCCGGATTTTGCCTCCGAATGGATCAACACCTCCTTCGGCCGGATCTTCGCCCGCGTCGGCGGCAGCGGGCCGCCGCTGCTGCTCCTGCACGGCTTCTCCGAGACCCATGTGATGTGGCACCAGGTCGCGCCTGAGCTGGCCAAGCACTTCACGCTGATCATCGCCGATCTGCCGGGCTATGGCTGGTCCGACATGCCCGAGAGCGATGCGCTGCACATCCCCTACAGCAAGCGCGCGATGGCCAAGGCGATGGTGGAGGTGATGGAGCGGCTCGGTCACGTGCACTTCGCGCTGGCCGGCCACGACCGCGGCGGCCGCGTCTCCTATCGCCTCGCGCTCGACCATCCCGGCCGGCTGTCGAAGCTCGCGGTGCTCGATATCCTGCCGACCTATAATTACTGGGAGCGGATGAACCGCGCCTACGCGCTGAAGATCTATCACTGGACCTTCCTGGCGCAGCCCTATCCGCTGCCGGAGACGCTGGTCTCGAGCAATGGCGAGTTCTTCCTGCGCTTCAAGATGGCGAGCCAGACCAAGTTCAAGACATTGGATGCGATCGACCCGCGCGCGCTCGAGCATTACATCGCCCCGTTCCGCGATCCCGCCCGCGTGCATGCGATGTGCGAGGATTACCGCGCCGGTGCCTATTTCGACTACGACCTCGACAAGGCCGATTTCGAAGCCGGCAAGAAGATCACCATTCCCATGCTGGCGCTGTGGGGCAACGCCGGCGTGGCACAGGCCGCGGCGACGCCGCTCGACACCTGGCAGCAATGGGCGACGAACGTTGTGGGCATGCCGGTGGATTCCGGTCACTTCCTCACGGAGGAGAACCCGGATGTGACAGCCCAGGCGCTGCGCGAGTTTTTCGCAGGCAGCTAGCGCCGCTCGCGAAAGAACTCCTTGAGCAGCCGCGCCGCCTCGCTCTCGCCGACTCCGGAATAGACGTCCGGCGCGTGGTGGCAGGTCGGGGAGGCGAAGAACCGCACGCCGGACTCGACCGCGCCCCCCTTGGGATCGGCGGCGCCGTAATAGAGGCGCCTCACCCTTGCAAACGAGATCGCGCCCGCACACATGGTGCAGGGCTCCAGCGTCACGTAGAGGTCGCAGTCGACGAGGCGCTCGCTGCCGATCTTTTTCGCGGCTTCGCGCAGCGCGACGATCTCGGCATGGGCGGTGGGGTCATAATCGGTCAGCGTCCGGTTCGCCGCGGTGGCGATCACCTCGTAATTGCGGACCACCACGCACCCGATCGGAACTTCGCCCGCTTTTCCGGCATTTTCGGCCGTTCTGAGCGCCAAATCCATGAAGGAGGGGGCTTTCAAGCCTCGTATCATCGCCAGAAACCTGCTAGTAGCTGCGCCTTCAGCAGAAGTGCTTACCGGTTTTGCCTGGGCATGCGGCTCCGAACGAGCGCGCACAATGCCTAACGGCCACCCCCTTGAGTGAGATCATTCATGCCTCGCGACAGCGACAAAGACAACGATTCCCGCGGCCGGCGAGGCCCGGCCAAAGGCGGCCGTTCCGGCAAGGCGCGCGGCCCCGAGAAGAAGTTCGCCAAGCGCGGTTTTGAGGGCAAGAGCGAAGGGAGGGGCGATCGCGACAGCCGCCCGCCCCGTGGCGACCGCGACAGCCGCGCGCCCCGCGAGGGTCAACCCTTCCGCCGCCGCGAGGAGGGCGATGCCCCGCGCCGCGATTTTTCCGACCGTCCCCGCTTCAAGCGCGATGACCGCGGCGGCGCGGAGCGTGGCGAGCGCAGCTTCAAGCCGCGCGGCGACCGTCCGTTCTCCGATCGCTCCTCGCGCGATGGCGAGAAGCGTCCCTTCAAGCCGCGTGGCGATCGCCCGTCCTTTGGCCGCGACGACCGTCCGCCGCGCAGGGATCGCGACGATTCCCGCCCGGCCGGCCGGACCGGTGACAGAAAGTTTGGCGACAAGAAGCCCTATGCGCCGCGTGGCGACCGCCCGGAACGCAAGTTCGACGGCGAGCGGAAGTTCTCGCGGGGCGGTCCTGATCGCGACCGCGGCGAGCGCTCCGATTCCAAGCCGTGGCAGAAGCGCGACGACCGTCCGCGTGGCGATCGTCCGCCGCGCAAGGATTTTGGCAAAGGCCCGCGCAAGGATTTCGGCGGCCGTGATCGCGGCGAGGACAAGCCCTGGCAGAAGCGCGACGACCGTCAAGGTAGCGGCGAGGACCGTCCGCGGTTCTCGCGCTCGCGCGACGATCGCACATCGGGCGATCGTCCGTTCCGCGAGCGGCCCAAATTCGATCGGCCGCGCGAGGACCGTCCGAAATTCGATCGGCCCCGTCGCGATGGCGATGGCGACCGCGGCGGGCGTGGCGGTGACCGGCCGAAATTCAATCGTCCGCGCGAGCGGTCGGAAGGCCGTTCCGATTGGCACGAGCATCCGCGCAGCGAAGGCCGTTTCGGTGATCGCCCGCGCCGTGAAAACGAAGACGATAGCAGGATTTTCGAGAAACGCCCCGCCTTCGGCGGCCGCGGCGCCTATCGCGAGCGCGACCGTGATTTCGACCGGCGGCCGCGCCGGGAAGAAGAGCCGAAGCCGAAGAAGGCCGGCGAGCGCATCGCCAAGGCGCTGGCCCGCGCGGGGCTTGCCTCGCGCCGCGACGCCGAAGAGATGGTCACGCAGGGCCGCGTCACCGTCAACGGCCGCGTCATCAACTCGCCGGCGCTCGACATTACAAAGAACGACGTCGTTCTGGTCGACGGCAAGCCGTTGCCGGAGCGCGAGCGCACGCGGCTGTTCCTCTATCACAAGCCGCGCGGCCTGATGACCACGCATGACGATCCCGAGGGTCGTCCGACCGTGTTCGACAACCTGCCCGAAGGCCTGCCGCGGCTGATCTCGATCGGCCGGCTCGATTTCAATACCGAGGGCCTGCTGCTGCTCACCAATGACGGCGGCCTCGCGCGGACGCTCGAGCTGCCGGACACCGGCTGGCTGCGCCGCTACCGCGTCCGCGCCCATGGCGACGTCACCCAGGCGCAGCTCGACGAGCTCAAGAACGGCATCGAGGTCGAGGGCGTCAAATACGGTCCGATCGAAGCGACGCTGGAGCGCGACCAGGGCGCCAATGTCTGGCTGGTGTTCGCGATCCGCGAAGGCAAGAATCGCGAGGTGCGCAATGTCTGCGCCCATCTCGGGCTCGAGGTGAACCGGCTGATCCGGGTTTCCTACGGTCCGTTCCAGCTCGGCGAGGTGCCCGAAGGTCAGGTCGAGGAGATCAAGTCGCGCGTGCTGCGCGACCAGCTCGGCGACAAGGTGATCGAGAAGTCGGGGGCGCAGTTCGACGTGCCCTCGAAATCTTCGTCGCGCGTCGACGATGCGCCGCGCGAGACGAAGCCCGCCAGCAAGCGTGCCGTCATCAACGACCGCAAGGGCCGCCGCGTGCTGGTGCAGCGCACCGGCAGCGAGGAGGCGCGCGAGCGCAACGAGGAAGAGGCGAGCGGCTACGGCCCGCCGCGCCGTCCGAAACGCGGGTATCACGGCAAGCGCGACCTGACGCCGAAGGATGGCGAGTAAGTTTCAATGGTTGGGACGAGGTCGATACCGCGCAAGAGGTCGTCATGGCCGGGCTTGACCCGGCCATCCACGTCTTGCTCGCGTCCCCGACTGAAGAACGTGGATGCCCGGGACGAGCCCGGGCATGACGGAGTCGTATAATGCGCGTCGTCGGCGGTCGTTTGAAGGGGCGCAATCTCGCCTCACCGTCCTCGCGCGACATCCGCCCCACGGCGGACCGCCTGCGCGAGTCCGTGTTCAACATCCTCGTGCACGCCTATGACGATCCGATTGAAGACGCGCGCGTGCTCGATCTCTTCGCCGGCACCGGCGCGCTCGGCATCGAGGCGTCGTCGCGCGGGGCGAAGTTCACGCTGTTCGTCGATAATGGCGCGGAAGCGCGGGCGCTGCTGCGCAATAACGTCGAGTCGCTCGGCCTCGGCGGCGTGACGAAAGTCTATCGCCGCGATGCGACCGATCTCGGCCCCGCGCATCCCGTCGAGCCGTTCTCGCTCGCGTTCCTCGATCCGCCCTATGGCAAGGGCTTTGCGGAGAAGGCGCTGGCAAGCTTGCGCGATGGCGGCTGGCTCACGCCCGGCGCGCTGCTGGTGGTGGAGGAGGCGAAGGCCGCGCAGTTCGCGACGCCGGAAGGTTACGAGGAATTGGAGCGGCGGGCGTATGACGACACGGAGTTCGTGTTTTTGAGGAGATCGTAGTCTCGCTCTCGTAGGGTGGGCAAAGGCGCAACGCGCCGTGCCCACGATCTCCGCATGATCGAGAGAGGTGGTGGGCACGCTACGCTTTGCCCACCCTACGGCACCGTCACCACGGCACCGTCACCTTCGCCCGAACAGTTTCTCCACATCGCTCAGCTTCAGCTCGACATAGGTCGGCCGGCCGTGGTTGCACTGCCCGGAGTTCGGGGTGTCCTCCATCTCGCGGAGCAGGGCGTTCATCTCTTCCGGCCGCAGCCTGCGGCCGGCGCGCACCGAGCCGTGGCAGGCCATGGTCGCCGCGACGTGCATCAGGCGGCGCTCCAGCGGCAGCGCCTCGTCCCATTCGGCCATGTGCTCGGAGAGATCGCGCAAGAGGCCGCCCGCATTGGTCTTGCCGAGCAGCGAGGGTGTCTCGCGCACCGCGACCGCACCGGGGCCGAAGGATTCGATGGCGAGGCCGAACGATGCGAGCTCCTCGCTGCGCTCCAGGAGGCGCTCGACCGTCGCCTCGTCCATCTCGACGATCTCGGGGATCAAGAGGATCTGCCGCTGCACGCCGTTCGCGGCCAGCGAGGCCTTCAACCGCTCATAGACGATGCGCTCATGCGCGGCGTGCTGGTCGACGATGATCAATCCGTCGCGGGTCTGCGAGACGATGTAGGTCTCGTGGATCTGCGTGCGCGCCGCGCCGAGCGGGCGGTCGACGAGGTCGCTGATGGGCTGCGACTCGATCCTCACGTCCGCACTGGGCGTGCCGACGTCGAAGGCGGCCTGCGTGCGCTCTGCGAAAGCGGGTGCGGCGGCACCTTCAAATGACGGCATCGGCGCAACGGGCGCGGACGGCGAAGCCCGCCAGTCCCAGCTTGCGGGGCGCGGCGGCGTGAAGGCCGGCCGGAACGAGGACAACGCGCTCTCACCGCTGTTGGCGGCCGTGCGTCGGCCCTCCCGCGCGAGGCCTTCCTTCAGCCCGTGCACGATCAGCGCGCGGACGAGGCCGGCGTTGCGGAAGCGCACCTCGGTCTTGGCCGGGTGCACGTTGGCGTCAACCTCGCGCGGATCGAGCGTGACGAATAGCGCCAGCACGGGATGGCGGTCGCGCGGCAGATAGTCGGCATAGGCTCCGCGCACCGCCCCCAGGATCAGCTTGTCGCGGACCGGGCGGCCGTTGACGAAGAGATATTGCCCGAGCGCATTGGCTTTGGTCAGTGCAGGAGCTGCGGCATAGCCGCTGACCACCACGCCCTCGCGCTCGGCATGAACCTCGAAGGCATGGCTGCGAAACTCAGCGCCCAGAATGTCGCCGAGCCGCGTCAGCCGTCCGGCCGCGCCGGGCAGCGCGGCAGCCCAGGTCACCGGTGCGCGCTCCTCGCCCGCCAGCGTAAAGGCGATATCGGGCCGCGCCATCGCGAGGCGCCTGACCACTTCGCGGATCGCCTCGGCCTCGGTGCGGTCGGTCTTCAAAAATTTCAGCCGGGCCGGCGTTGCATAGAAGAGGTCGCCAACCTCGACACGGGTGCCATGCGCCAGCGCCGCCGGCATGATCTCGGACTTCTCGCCGCCCTCGACCGTGAGCGCCCAGGCGTGCGGCTCACCGGCATGCCGGGTTGTGATGGACAGTCGTGCCACCGAGCCGATCGAGGGCAGCGCCTCGCCGCGGAACCCGAGCGTGCGGATCTGCAGCAGATCCTCGTCGTCGAGCTTGGACGTGGCGTGGCGCTCGACCGCGAGCGCGAGGTCTTTCGCGGTCATGCCGCCGCCGTCATCGGTGATGCCGATCCGCCGCCGCCCGCCGCCGTCGGTGAAGACGTCGATCCGGCTCGCGCCGGCATCGATGGCGTTCTCGACCAGCTCCTTGACCACGCTCGCCGGCCGCTCGACCACCTCGCCGGCGGCGATGCGGTTGACGACCTGTTCTGGCAATTGGCGGACGGGCATGAGGTTCTGAGTTTAGGCTTACGAATCTGGATTCGCGGACAGCGCTATTCTAGGCCGTGTTGCGTCAAAAGCATGTGTTGGGCAACAGCCGTGCAGCCGCCTGGGGAAGAGGGCTACCTATCACATTGAAGATATTGAGCGTTCGAGAAAATTGCGCAACCCGGGATCGGCCGACATCCGACGACGGTCCGGATTGTGAGGTGCCGGGCAGCGGTGTAGCATTGTGAAAAAACGGCAACAGGACGGGAGGACGCCATGTGCCATCTCTTCGCGCATCAGCCCCAACGTGATTACGAATCCCAGACCCGCTCCTTGCGGATCGATGGCCATTGCACCTCGATCCGGCTGGAAATGGCGTTCTGGGACACGCTGGAGGAGATCGCGGCCAGGGAGAATATGAGCGTCGGCAAGTTCCTGACCACGCTCTACAACGAGGTCCTCGACCATCACGGCGAGGTCAACAATTTCGCCTCGCTGCTGCGCTGCTCGTGTCTGATCTATCGCTCGAAGAGCATGGCGACGGTGCCGGAGTTCAAGGCGACGGTGGCGCCGATTCTCGATGCGGCGGAGTAGCAGTTGGGCGCGAGCACGCTTCCACAATGTCGTCCCGGCGAACGCCGGGACCCATACCGCGTGATCTCGCTGTTGCAGAAGGTCGGTGTACCGAACGATCAATCTTCGCCGAATGTCTCCCTGTGGTTATGGGTCCCGGCGTTCGCCGGGACGACACCTTGGGTGTGGATACGCAATCCCTCAACGTCGCCATCGCTGGCGCGGTGACAACACCCCCTCCTCAAATCTCCTTCTTCTGCATCGCCCCCGCGATGTAATCCGCCTGCCGGATCGCCAGCGCGACGATGGTCAGCGTCGGGTTGCAGGCAGCCCCGCTGGTGAACTGGCTGCCGTCCGAGACGAACAGATTCTTGACGTCGTGGCTCTGTCCGAATTTGTTGACGACGCCGTCGCGCGGCTTCTCGCTCATGCGGTTGGTGCCGAGATTGTGGGTGCTCGGATAGGGCGGCGTCGGATAGGTCACGGTGGCGCCGACGGCGTCGTAGACCGCAGCGCCCTGCTTGTAGGCGTGCGCGCGCATCGCGAGATCGTTGGGATGATCGTCGAAATGTACGCTCGCGACCGGCTGCCCGAACTTGTCCTTCACGCGAGGGTCGAGCGTGATGCGGTTGGTCTCCTGCGGCATGTCCTCGCCGACCAGCCACATGCCGGCCATCCTGGGATAACCGTCGAGCGCTGCGGTGAATGGACGGCCCCAGGCGCCGGGATTGAGGAACGCCGCCATGAACGGCAGCCCGATCGACAGCGTCTCCATCTCGTAGCCGCCGACGAAGCCGCGCTTCGGATTGTTGGCGGCTTCATCGCGGATGATCCCGGCCATGGTGGTGCCGCGATACATGTGCACGGACTTCTCGAATACGGCGTAGACGCTGCCGGTCATGTGCCGCATGTAGTTGCGGCCGACCTGGCCCGATGAATTGCCAAGGCCGTCGGGGAACATGGTCGAGGCGCTGTTGAGCAATAGCCGCGGGCTCTCGATCGAGTTGCCGGCGACCGCGACGATGCGCGCCTTCTGCCGTTGCATCGCGCCGCTCTCGTCGGCGTAGACGACGCCGGTGACCTTGCCCCCAGCGTCATGCTCGATCTTGATCGCCATGCTGCTCGGTCGCACTTCGAGATTGCCGGTCGCCTCGCCCTTGGGGATCTCGGTGTAGAGCGTCGACCATTTCGCGCCGGATTTGCAGCCCTGGAAGCAGAAGCCGATCTGCTGGCAGGCGCCGCGGCCGTCGCGCGGCTGGCTGTTGATCGCCATGTTGCCGGTGTGCACCGTCTTGTAGCCGAGCTTCCTGGCGCCGGCTTCCAGCACCTTGAAATTATTGTTGCCGGGAAGGCCGGGAATGCCGTTGGTGCGGGTCACGCCCATCTTGTTCTCGGCCTTGGCGTACCACGGCTCCATTTCGGCGAGGGTAACCGGCCAGTCGAGGAGGTTTGCGCCGGGAAGGTTGCCGTAGGTGCTTTTCACCCTGAACTCGTGCTCGTCGAAGCGCAGCGAGGCGCCGGCCCAATGGGTCGTCGAGCCGCCGACCGCCTTGACGATCCAGGCGGGAAGGCCGGAAAAATCCTTGGCGACGCGCCACGTGCCCGACGTGGTGCGTGCATCGGTCCAGGCGAGCTGGGAAAAACTCTCCCATTCGTCGTTGACGAAGTCGTGGTTCTCGATGCGGGGACCCGCTTCGAGAATGACCACCTTGACGCCCTTCTGCGCGAGCTCGTTGCCCAGCGTGCCGCCGCCGGCACCGGAGCCGACGATCACCACAACGCTGGAGTCGTTCAGATCGAATTTTGCCATATGCGTTCTCCTGAACCGTTGGGGTGGGTCTCAAGCCTTCGGCAGCCAGTCGATGTCGGCGAAGCCACGGTTGATGTAGCCGCCGTGCTCGGCCGAGGAGCCCTCGTAGCCGAAGCGTGGCCAGACCTCCTTCTGGTTGTAGAGCGACACGACGAGGTCGCCGCGCACCTTCTGGAAGAAGTCGCTTCCCTCGATCTCCTTCAAGAGCACGACCCGGTCGGCTTCCCATGGCACTTCGACATAGGGCACCTTGTGGCGATCCCGCGCATTCTGATCGAGCCGCGTGATGCCGTCGCTGATCAGCGACTTGACGGCGGGATCCTTCGCCGCCTTGCCGTCCCACGGCTTGATCGCGGTGATGTAGTAGTTGTCGCCGAGCACGTCGTGCGGGTAGATGTCGCGCGCGACTTTCAGCAATGTCTTCATCGTTGCGGGCGAGAGCGCGCTGGAATCATCGGCCCACGCATCCTCGATGCTCACAGCGACGCTGGTCGCGACGGCCACGACCGGCACGGCGGTCGCTGCGCCCTTGAGAAAGACGCGGCGGCTGTGCTTGCTTCGACGATCGACTTCTCTCATGGCATTCCTCCGTCAATTTTGATTTTATGATTGGATCAGTTGAAACGTCCGCCCCGCTGGATCACCTCGATCTTGTAGCCATCGGGATCGCTGACGAAGAAGAAGCGCGCCAGCGTCCTGCCGTCGTGCTTGAAATCGCGTAAGGGCCCTGGCGCGAGCTTCTCGCGCTCGAAGCGGGCATGCTCGGTCTCGAGATCCTCGACCACGACGGCGAGATGGCCGTAGCCGTCGCCGGGCTGGTACGGCTCCTTGCGATCGAAATTCACCGTCAGCTCGACCTCGAAAGGTGAGGAGGGGTGACGCAGATAGATCAGGGCAAAGTCCGCGAATTTCAGATGGTCGGCGACTTCGAGGCCGAAGGCACGCCGGTAGAAGTCGAGCGAGCGCGCTTCATCAAGCACGCGGATCATGGAATGCACCGGCTTTGCCATTCAGTGCTGCTCCTTCAGGTAAGCGATGATGGCGGCGCGCGTCTCCGGCTTGCCTTGCCGGTAGGCCATGACGACGCCGGGAATGACGGCCTGCGGATTGGTCAGCCACGCGTCGAGCCGGGCTTCGTCCCAGGTGAAATCCGCGTTCGCGAGGCCTTGCGAATACCTGAAGCCCTCGACCTTGCCGGCGGGACGGCCCAAGACCTTGAGCAGCGGCGGTCCCGGGCGCGCCGGCTCCGACAGGCTCAACGTGTGGCACGCCGCGCATTGTTGCTTGAAGAGTGTCGCGCCGGCTGGCGGCATCGCGGCCGGCAAAGGCATTTGCGCGTCGGCAACCCGCACCATCAGCACCATCGCGGTGCACAATCCCAGCACGAACGCGCGCATCGTCTAGAGCCGCCCATCCACATCAACCTGCGCAAACTCTAGGCGGCGTCAGATGGGCGGTGGTAGTAGCGGGCTGTTTCGTAGCGCGCGGAGATGCTCGTGATGCGCACTGTTCCGCGCCGCCTTATATGCGGAGCACAATTCCGCGAAACCGCCGTCAAATCCCTAAACGATCACCACACCATGCGCATTGCATGACGATTGCGCCGCTCGAATTCTCGACGCGATGCAATGGCCCGGTACAGACGAGCGGCGTGAAAGCCGCCGGGCCATTCATCGCGAAAAAATCCAGGAGAAATGGATGAAGTTGGTCAAGACCTCGATGATCGCATGCGCTCTGTCGGCTCTCATTGCGACGCCCGTTCTCGCGCAAAGCGCGCCCCCCACCGCCAAGCCGGGCGGCACCGTGCAGAGCAAACCCATGCAAGGCAGCACGATGGGCAGCGGCGACGAGGAGATGAATGCTCAGCCGGGCGCGGCGGGCGAGAAGGCCGGCATGAAATCGACCAAGGGCACCAGGGGTACGGTCGGCACCACGGGCAGCGCTGCGCACAAGGGAACGGCCGACGATGCGGCGACGGGCGGCGCAGCCCCTTCCAAGCGTTACTAGTCCAGCCGCGTAAGACGGCACAACTCCGGTCGCCTCGCGGCCGGAGTTTTTTGCCGCGCTAATTAGTCGTCGAAGCGCCCGCCACGTCCGGCCTTGACGTCGCTGCGGCGCTTCTTGCCCTCGAGCCGGCGTTGCTTTGAGCCAAAAGTCGGCTTTGTCGCCCGACGCGGCTTTGGCCGCACCATGGCTTCGCGCAGCATCTCCGTGAGGCGGTCGATGGCATCCTGGCGGTTGCGCTCCTGGGTACGGAAGCGCTGCGCCTGGATCACGATCACGCCGTCCTTGGTCATGCGCTGACCGGCGAGGCGGGCGAGCCGAATCGCCGCATCCTCCGGCATGGTCAGCTTGCGCGCGTCGAAGCGCAGCTGCGCCGAGGTCGCGACCTTGTTGACGTTCTGCCCGCCCGGGCCGGAAGCACGGACAAAGCCGATCTCGATGTCGTCCTCGTCGATGACGAGATCGCGGGATATCCGCAGCATGATGGCACCATTCGTGATGTCCGGACATATCGCGGACGTCTGCATTGGGCAATGGTGCTTGGTGGAAACGCAAATGGCCGGGCGAGCCCGGCCATTTCAGGACATCCGAGAGGGACGTCAGTTCGACTTCGTCGCCGGAGCCGCGGAGGGCTGCGCCGCGGCCTGCGGGGCGCGGCCGACGACGACGGTCAGGAGACCCTGGCCCCAAAGGCGCTTGGCGGCGGCCTTGGCGTCGTCCAGCGTCACGGCGTCGACGATGGCATTGCGCTTCTCGATATAGTCGATCGGCAGCTTGTCCTGCTGGTACTGCAGCAGCGCTTGCGCCAGCTTGGAGGAGGTGTCGAGCGCCAGCATCTGCGAGCCCTTGAGGTAGGACTTGGCCTCGTCGAGCTCCTTCTGCGTCGGGCCTTCCTCGGCGATCCGGCGCACTTCCTTTTCGATGGCGTCGATGGTGTCGCCGGCGCGGTCGGTGCGCGTGCCGGTATTGCCGATGAACACCGCCGAATGCTCCATCCAGAGCAGCGATTCGAACACCGAATAGGCGAGGCCTCGCTTCTCGCGGACCTCGCGATAGAGCCGGGAGGACAAGCCACCGCCGCCGAGGATGTGATTGACGACATAGGCCGCCATGAAGTTCGGATCGCTGCGCTTCACCCCTGGGCCACCAAAGGTGATCACGGTCTGCGGCACGTCGAGCGTCACGAAGGCGCGCTGCGGCGGCTTTGCGGCCTCGACGTCCGGAACCGGCGTGAGGTTGGCCTTGGCGGGCAGGCTGCCGAAGGTATGGTCGAGCAGCTTGCCGAGGGTCGCCGGATCGACGTCGCCGACGACAGCGATCTTCAGCCCATCCTTTGCAAGCACGCGGCCGACATAGTCTTTCATGTCGGGGACCGTGATGGTCGGCACGCTGTCGAGGTTGCCGTTGGTCTGCCGGCCATAGGGATGATCGCCGAAGGCGACCTCCAGGAACTTGCGGCTCGCCAGCGAGGTCGGATTGGTGGTCTCGCGGCGCAGGCCCGAGACGACCTGCGAGCGGATGCGTTCGACATCGGCGGTGTCGAAATGCGGCGAGGTCAACGCGCTCCTGAGCAGGTCGAAGGCCTCGTCCTTGTTGTCGCGCAACATGCGCAGGCTGCCGCGGAAGGTGTCGCGGGTGGCGCTGAAGGAGAGCTCGATGGCGCGGCGGTCGAGCCGCTCGTGGAAGGTCTTGGAGTCGAGATCGCCGGAGCCTTCGTCGAGCAGGTCGCCGACCAGGTTGGCGACGCCCGGCTTGTCCTTGGGATCCTGCGCCGAGCCGCCGGCAAAGGAATATTCCATGGCGATCAGCGGCACGGTTGCGTCCTGCACGAACCAGGCTTCGATACCGCCCGGCGAGATCAGGTGCTGGATCTTTGCGGCCGCCTGCGACGGCGAGACCGCAGCGAGCGCGAGCGCAGCGCCGGTGGCAAAAGAGAATGCAGCGCGTCGAAGGAAGGGATAGGTCACGAACGCTTCTCCTCGCGCTTGGTGGCGGCAGTGTCCTTGATCAGATAGCCCGTCACCGAGCGCTTCTTCTCGAGCCATTTCTGCGCAACGGCGCGGACCTGCTCGGCGGTGACCGCGCGGATGCGGTCGGGCCAGCTCCTGATGTCCTCGATCGACAGGCCCGTGGTCAGCGCGCCGCCATACCAGCGTGCCAGCACCGCCTGATTGTCCTGGGCGTAGATCGCCTCAGCGATCAGCTGGGTCTTGACCCGCTCCAGATCCTCGGCGCGGATCGGGTTCTGCGCGACATTGGCGATGACGCCGTCGACCGCCTGCTCGACCTCGGCAAAGCTGACGCCGGGTTTTGGTGAGGCCGAGATCGCGAACTGGGTCGGGTCGAGTGAGATGCTCGAATAGCTGGCGTTGGCGGAGACCGCGAGCGGCTTGTCGACGACGAGGGCGCGGTAGAGATAGGAATTGCTGCCGCTGCCCATCAGCTGCGCCAACACGTCGAGGGCGGCACTCTCACCGGCGGCGGCCGTGGTTGCCGAGGGCACCAGATAATAACGCCGCATGCTCGGCTGCTCGACGCGCGGGTCGGCCAGCGTGACGGTGCGCGGGGCGGCGGGCTCCGGCTCCTGCGGACGGACGCGCCGCGCCGGGATGGCTGATTGCGCCGGGATGGAGCCGAAATTGCGCTCGACCAGCGGGCGGATGTCGGCGGCCTCGACGTCGCCGGCGATCACCAGGATCGCGTTGTTTGGCGCATAGAAGCGGCGGTAGAAGGCGAGTGCGTCCTCGCGGTCGAGCTTCTCGATCTCCTGATGCCAGCCGATCACGGGACGGCCGTAGGGATGATTGAGATAGAGCGCGGCCATGATCTGCTCGTTCAGCCGCGCGTCCGGATTGTTGGCGACGCGCATGTTGTACTCTTCGAGCACCACGTCGCGCTCGGGCAGCACGTTCTCGTCCTTGAGGATGAGGCCGGTCATGCGGTCGGCCTCGAACTCCATCATGGTCGGCAGCTGCTCTTTCGGCACACGCTGGTAATAGTTGGTGTAGTCGACCGAGGTCGAGGCGTTCTCGTTGCCGCCGACGCGAAGCACGGTCTGGGAGAACTCGCCGACGGGGTGCTTCGAGGTGCCCTTGAACATCAGGTGCTCGAGGAAGTGCGCGAGGCCGGACTTGCCCGGCGTCTCGTCGGCCGAGCCGACCTTGTACCAGATCATCTCGGTGACGACCGGCGTGCGGTGATCGGGGATCACCACGACCTGCATGCCGTTGCTGAGCGTGAAGCTGGCGGGCGGGGCCGATGTTACCGTGGTCTGGGCAAGGGCCGCGCCGGCCGAGAGGATGCTCGTCGAAAGCAGCGCGGCAAGGAGGCAGGCAGCCGATCGGTAAGAGGACATCATGATCCTTTTGAAAGGCCGAGATCCGGATGTCCGGCTCGGACGGCACGGCATGCTACACCGCGCGGCTGAGGCTTCGCGTCACGAAGCAGAGACTCAACGCATAGGCAAGTTACTGATCAGCAATTTATGCGCCTCGGCCGGCGTACATGAAGCGCCGGCGCGGGGTTTCGGGTCTGTGGAACAGGAACGCTATTGTTCCTTGTCCTTGCCGGACATGATGTCGAAATAGGTCCGCCGCGACTTGTCCGGCCCGGCGCCATAGGAGTAGTTCGGAGACGGCGTCTGATAGCCCGGCGGCGGCTCGACCAGCGACTGGCGCGGCGGCTCCTCGGTGAATTTCTTTTCTTCGGTGGCGTTGCCGCCCTTCATCATATTCCACAGGCCGCCGGAGAAGCCGAGTTCGGCGGGGCTGAGTGACGGATTGCCGTTGGTGCCCGGCTGGATCGGGTCATTGCTTGTCCGGGGGGCTGCGGCGACCTGGCCGGCCTTCATCTCGGCGGGCGTCAGCTGTCGGGCGGCCTGCCAGTTTTCCGTTTCCTTGGTCGCCTTCTTGCGCGCGGCGATGGCTTCCTTGCGGCGCTTCTCCTCGGGGTCCTTGGGCCAGTTCGGAGCGGCCTTGGCCTGAGTCGCGGGAGGCGGCAGGTCGAGCTTGGGCGGCACCACCAGCGGCGAGCGCTCGCGGTATTCGATGCCGGGCTTTTCCATGCTCTTGGCGCCGATGCCGGACATCAGATTGTCGATGATCTTCTCTTCGAAGGTCATCCCGTCATCTTCCTCGTCGTCGTCACCGGCGCGGGCTGCGCCGGCCGACATGACGAGACCGATGCCGAGCGCGACAGCGGACAATTTCAACGCCTGCCAAAGCCCCGATCGGGGGTCTCGAACCATCGAAATGCTGGTCTTCGAGCTGCGCATTACTGTACCTGTTCCATATTGTGTCAGATCGCCGCTCGCACGCGGCAAACCCTCGCAAAGGCCGGGTTCCACCTGCCGGTCCGTATCGGCCGGGATCAGGGCGCTTTTGCGGCGGGTACCCCCAGGAAGGAATCATACAATAGCGCCGCCACCCCAGCAACGATGGCCACGTCGGCGAGGTTAAACACATACCAATTATAGGTATTTCCGCCGATCTCGATGTGGAGCAGGGCGAAATCGACCACCGCGCCGTAGGCCAGGCGGTCGATGCCGTTGCCGATGGCGCCGCCGATGATCAGGCCCAGCGCGACCGTGGCCAGCTGGGTGTGCGAGCGGGCCATCCAGATCGCCAGCGCGACCACGGCGACGGCCTTGACCGCCATCAGCGCGAGCTGCGCGGCCTGGCTGTCGTTCTGGAGCCAGCCGAAGCTGATGCCGATATTCCAGGCCAGCACCAGGTCGAAGAACGGCGTCACCTTCACCACGCCGCGACGGGCGAGGTCGAACCCGTTCAGCAGCCAGAGCTTCGAGGCCTGGTCGGCCACAAGCGTGACCAGGGCCGCGAGGATGCCGGCGCGGAGCGGGGTCATGGGGTGCCGATCAGACGCTCACGCCCAACGCCTTCCACTCGCGCAGTGCTTGTGCGTCGCGCGGGGTGACGTCGGGGTATTCAGCGTCTTCGCCGACCGTCGGGGAGATCTTCCAGGAGCGGGCGCATTTGGTGCCGACCGCCTTCTCCACCACGACCGCGACACCGGGCACGGCATCGAGCCGGAATGCATCGGCGGGAGCCTCGCCCTCACGCACCTCGTAGTTCGAGGTGATGCAGATTTCGGCCAGGTCGACGTCGAACAGCGTCATCAGCATGTCCCGGTCGGCGACATAAATCACCGGCGAGGCTTCCAGCGACGAGCCGATGTTCTTGGCGGCGCGTTCGAGCTCGAGCGCGCCCGTGACGACACGGCGGACGTTACGGATCGCTTCCCATTTCGCGGCGAGCTTGTCGTCGCGCAAGGCTTCGAGATCGTTCGGGAACTGGGTCAGATGCACCGACGGTTCGGCGTTGGGGCGATACATGCGCCAGCCTTCCTCCGCGGTGAAGCTGAGGATCGGCGCCAGCCATTTCAGGACCGAGGCGCACAACAGGTCGATCGTCGTCAGCGCCGCCTTGCGCGTCGGCGACGACGGCGGATCGCAATAAAGCGTGTCCTTGCGGATGTCGAAATAGAACGCCGAGAGTTCGCTGTTCAGGAAAGCGGACAGGATCGCGACCACCGACTTGAAGTCGAACTCCTGATAGGCCTTGCCGATGGCGGCGGCGCGGATCGCGAGCTCGTGCAGCATCAGCCGCTCGAGCTCGGGCATCTCGGCGGGCGCGACCGCCTCAGTCGGCTTGTAATGATGCAGCGTGCCGAGCATCCAGCGCACGGTGTTGCGCAGCTTGCGGTAGGTCTCGACCGTGTTCTTCAGGATCTCGGGACCGATGCGCTGGTCGTCGGTGTAGTCGCAAGACGCGACCCAGAGCCTCAAGATGTCGGCGCCGGATTCCTTGATGACGGCCTGCGGCTCGATGGTGTTGCCGAGTGACTTCGACATCTTGCGGCCGTCCTCGGCCTGGGTGAAGCCGTGGGTCAACACGATGTCGTAAGGAGCCCGACCGCGCGTGCCGCAGCTCTCCAGCAGCGAGGAGTGGAACCAGCCGCGATGCTGGTCCGAGCCTTCCAGATACATCACCGTGTCGGTGCCGCCGTCGACCTTGCGCTTGATGCCGGCGAGCCCGGGAAACTGCACGGGGTCTTCGAGCACGAAGGCGTGCGTCGAGCCGGAATCGAACCAGACGTCGAGAATGTCGTCGACCTTCTGCCAGTCTTCATTGGCACGCGCGCCCAGGAAGCGCTCGCGCGCGCCTTTTGCGTACCAAGCATCGGCGCCTTCCTGCTCGAAGGCATCGCCGATACGGGTATTGACGGCCTCGTCCTGGAGGATCTCGGCGGAGCCGTCGCCCTTCTCGCGCACGAACACGGCGATCGGCACGCCCCAGGCGCGCTGGCGCGAGATCACCCAATCGGGCCGCGCCTCGATCATGCCGTTGATGCGGTTTTCGCCTGAAGGCGGCACCCATTGCGTCACCGAGATCGCGTGCAGCGCGCGGGCCCGCAGCGTGTCGCCGCTCTTCGCCTTGCCGCTCGCCGCAACGTCCTTGTCCATCGCGATGAACCATTGCGGCGTATTGCGGAAGATCACCGGCTTCTTGGAGCGCCAGGAGTGCGGATATTGGTGCTTGAGCCGGCCGCGCGCCAGCAGCATGCCTCTTTCGACGAGCGCCTTGATCACGGCCTCGTTGGCGTCGCCCTTCTCGCCCTTGTCGTTGATGACACGCTTGCCGGCAAAGCCCGGCGCATGATCGGTGTAGGCGCCGTTCTCGTCGACGGTATAGGGGATTGCCGTGGTGATGCCGCGTGCATCGAGATCGCGCGCCTGCGCCATCCAGGCATCGAAGTCCTCGCGACCATGGCCAGGCGCGGTGTGCACGAAGCCGGTGCCGGTGTCGTCGGTGACGTGGTCGCCGGGCAATAGCGGCACGATGAAGTCGTAGCCGCCGGCAAGGCCCTTCAGCGGATGGGCGCATTCGATCGCGTCCATTGTGTCGCCGGGGATATCGCGCACCTTCTCGAAGGCCGTCACGCGGGCCTGCTTGAAGACCTCTTCAGCGAGCGCATCGGCGAGGATCAGGAGGTCGCCCGTCTTGGTCCAATTGTCGGCGGGCGCGTCCGTCACCTTGTACAGGCCGTAGGCGATCTTCGGCGAGAACGAGATGGCGCGGTTGCCCGGCAGGGTCCACGGCGTGGTGGTCCAGATCACGACGCTTGCGGAGGCGAGAGCGCCGTGCGCGGGCGACGTGACCGGGAATTTCACCCACACCGTATCGGAGGTGTGGTCCTCGTACTCGACCTCGGCTTCGGCCAATGCGGTCTTCTCGACCACGCTCCACATCACCGGCTTGGAGCCGCGATAGAGCGTGCCGTTGGCGGCGAACTTCATCAGCTCGCGCGCGATCTGGGCTTCGGCCGGATAGCTCATGGTGGCGTAGGGATGATCCCAATCGCCGATGACGCCGAGGCGCTTGAACTCCTCGCGTTGCACGCCGAGCCAATGCGTGGCGTAGGCGCGGCACTCCTTGCGGAAGTCGATCATCGCGGTGGAGTCGCGGAAATCGGGCTTCTGCTTGCCCTTCTTGCGATAATGCTCTTCCTCGACCTTCCATTCGATCGGCAGGCCGTGGCAGTCCCAGCCTGGCACGTAGTTGGAATCGAAGCCGAGCATCTGCTGGCTCTTGGTGACGAGATCCTTGAGGATCTTGTTCAGCGCCGTGCCGATATGGATGTTGCCGTTGGCATAGGGCGGGCCGTCATGCAGCACGAACTTGGCGCGGCCCTTCGCGCTCTCGCGCAGTCTCTCGTAGAGGCCGATCTCGTACCAGCGCTTGAGGATCTCCGGCTCGCGCTGCGGCAGGCCGGCGCGCATCGGGAATTCGGTCTGCGGCAGGAACAGGGTCTTCGAATAGTCTTTGGCTTCAGACTTTGGGGACTTTTGCGGCTTTTCGGACATGAGGCTGACTGGCTCGGAAGGGCGCGGGAACGGATGGCGATGCGGAATCGCGGGGTGAAACGACAAAATCCCGGTCTTGCGCCGAGCCCTCAGGCTCAGGCGGAAGCCGGGCCGCTAATCCCTATGATGCGCCGCGCAAACATGGGCTCTCCATAGCAGGGGGCCAAGGGAAGCGCAAAGGTTCGGGGAAGCCGGGTTCGGGCTCAATCGATGGTGCCGAGCCGCGGAAACGCGTCCGGGGCGGCCGCCAGGATGGCGCGGGCACGGGCGGAATCGTCGTCCATCTGCCGGATCAAGGCCTCCAGACTGTCGAATTTCAGCTCCTCGCGAATGAAGCCGACGAAGGCGCAGTCCAGAGCCTGCCCGTAGAGGTCGCCCTTGAAGTCGAACAGGAAGATCTCGAGGAGGGGAGCGCCATTATCAAAGGTCGGGCGGCGGCCGAAGCTCGCCACCCCGTCCAGCCGCTCAGGCCCGCGGCCGACGCGCACCGCATAGATGCCGTGCTTCAATCCGCAATTGGCGTCGAGGCGGATGTTGGCGGTGGGGTAGCCGAGATCGCGGCCGCGCTTCTCGCCGTGGATCACCTCGCCAGTGACGAACCAGGGTGCGCTCAGCATGGTGGTGGCCTCGTCCAGCTGGCCTTCGGCGAGTGCGATCCGGATCGCGCTGGAGGACACCGGCCGCTCGTCGATATCGACATGGGGCTGCACGTCGACCTCGATGCCGAGCCGGGGCGCTTCGTTGACCAGAAGGCTCGGCGAGCCGACGCGGCCTTTGCCGAAATGGAAGTCATAGCCGACCGCGATCCCGCTGACGCCGAGCCGCCCGATCAGGTCATGGTGAATGAAGTCTTGCGCGCTGGTTCCGGCACGGGCCTTGTCGAAGGTCATGACCACGGCGCCGGCAAGCCCGGTGCCGGCCAGAAGCCGCAACTTGGCCCGCTCGTCCGTCAGACGGAATTGAGGGGTGTTGGGGCTGAAAAAACGCCGCGGATGCGGCTCGAAGGTCAATGCCAGCGCAGGGCGGCCCTGCGCCCGGCCCATTTCCAGGGCTGCGGCGATCACGGCGCGGTGGCCGAGATGAACCCCGTCGAAATTGCCCATGGCAACCACGGCACCCCTTGGAATAGCGGAGACCGGCGTGGTGTCGCGGATAATGGTAAAATGCGGAGCCATCAGGGGAATTCTCAAACCGGCAGGACCGGCCGGGACCGTGGCGCGACCGGCCGGATGAAGTCAAGCGGGAGGGGGCGGCCGCATCGAACGCGATTTCAGTTCTTGGGAGGCGTCCCCAATTAACGCGCTGTTTAACGCCTTGGTGCTAGTCCTTGAGCGTGGAACTGCCGGGCTCCGGCTTGGGCAGGTCCGATCGTAATATTCCTGCGTTTGTGTTGGGGGAGTCGAGATGGCGGTTGATTTGTCGATGCCGGTTCTGGTGGTGGATGACTACAGCACCATGATCCGTATCATCAGGAATCTGCTGAAGCAGCTTGGCTTCGAGAACATCGATGATGCCAGCGACGGTTCGGCAGCACTGAACAAGATGCGCGGCAAGAAATACGGGCTCGTGATCTCCGACTGGAACATGGAGCCGATGACGGGTTACGACCTGCTGCGCGAAGTGCGCGCGGATCCGAACCTCGCCACCACGCCCTTCATCATGATCACCGCGGAATCCAAGACCGAGAACGTGATCGCGGCCAAGAAGGCCGGCGTGAACAACTACATCGTCAAGCCGTTCAACGCGGCGACGCTGAAGACCAAGATCGAGGCGGTCTTCCCGGACATGGCGAGCGCGTAAGCGCCGCCTGATCCAAACACAGCTTTCTACAGAGATCGTCATGCCCGGGCTTGTCCCGGGCATTTGGCGTTACCGTCGTTCCGGGGCGCACGAAGGGGCGAACTATGGTGCGCGATTGCGCACCTGAGAACCTCGAGATTCCGGGTTCAGTGCTGCGCACTGCCCCGGAATGACGGAGCTAGAAAATCACCACTTCAGTTCGCGCATCAGCGCCTTCGGCGGGTGGCCGAACAATTCCATCACCGATGCCGGGTCGAGCTGGTCGAGACCCTCGAACTCCTCGGCATGGATGCCGCGGGTCACGAACAGGCAGTCGATGCCGAATTCGCGCGCGCCGGTTAAGTCGGTGCGGACGGAATCGCCGATCGCCAGCACTTTCTTCCGGTCGATCGGGTGGCCCTGGCGTTCGCCGGCGAGTGCCATCGCGCGCTCGTAGATCGGACGGTGCGGCTTGCCGTAGAAGATCACCTCGCCGCCGAGCTCGCGATAGAGCTCCGCGATGGCGCCGGCGCAATAGATCAGCCGGTCGCCGCGTTCCACCACGATGTCGGGGTTGGCGCAGACCAGCGTCAGCTTGCGCTCGCGCGCCTTCAGCATCATGCCGCGATAGTCTTCCGCCGTTTCGGTCTCGTCGTCATAGAGGCCGGTGCAGACGATGTAGTCGGCTTCCTCCAGCGGCGCGGTTTTCGCATCGAGGCCGCGATAGATCGAGTTGTCGCGCTCGGGGCCGAGCCAGAACATCTTGCGGCCGGGATGCTCGGCGACATAGAGCCGGGTCAGGTCGCCCGAAGACACGATCGCGTCATAGGTCTCGTCGGCGACGCCGAGCTTGCGCAATTGCCGCTGCACGCTATCGGCCGGGCGCGGTGCGTTGGTGATCAGGATCACCGTACCCCCGCGGCTGCGATAAGTGTGCAGCGCCTCGCAGGCCTCGGGGAAGGATTCGAGGCCGTTATGGACCACGCCCCAGATGTCGCTGAGCACGACATCGACACCGCCCACGAGCTCGCGCAGGCTTTCGGCGAAATGCAGCGTGGTCATGATGCGCAGCGCCGATCAGATGCGGCGCGCGAGCGCCGCGTTGCCGGTGATGCGTTGCGCCGGAGGAGCGGCTGACGTTGCGCCAGGTGTCGCGCCAGATTTCGTACCTTGGCTGGGGGGAGCGGAGCCATTGGATCCCTGAATGTCCTGCGCCTGGTTCGGCGAGGCCCCGCCGGTAGCAGATGCCCCCTCAGGCCGCAATGGCCGGGGCGGCGCGAACAGGAACCCCTGGCCGAACCGCACGTCATAGTCGAGCAGGTCCACGACCGCACGCTCGCCTTCGATCCGCTCCGCGATCAGGTCGATGCCGAAGCGGCCGAGCAGGTCGGAGAGGTCGGAGGGATGGATGTCCGAGGCCGAGGCCTGCCTGGGGTCGAGCAGCAGCGTGGCCGGCACCTTGATGAAGCGCACCCCGCGGTCGGCCAGCTCGCGCGGCTCGATGCGCAAATCGGTGACATGGTCGATCGAGAAACGGAAGCCGCGCTGAGCGAGCGCCGCGAGATTCTCGGTCTCGGCCGCGCCGAGACTGCGGAAGGTCGATTGCTTGAACTCCAGCACCAGCGAGGGCGCCAGCGCCCGGTTGGCTTCGAGAAAGTCGAGGCATTGCGCGAAGGTGGTGGAATTGCCCAGCGTGGAGGCCGCGACGTTGCAGAACACGCCGACGTCCTTGTTGCGCACCATCAGGCGCCGCAGCACCTGCACACAGCGCAGCATCACCATGTTGTCGATGCGACCGATCAGCCCGGACGCTTCCGCGATGCTGATGAACTCCTCCGCGGCGATCAGCTGGTCGCGCTCGTCACGCAGGCGCGTCACCGCCTCGTAGAATCGCACCTTGCGTTGCGGCAGCGTGACCATCGGCTGCAGGAAGATGTCGATGCGGTTTTCATCGATAGCGTTGCGCAGCGTCGCCAGCAGCTGGGTCTGGTTGCGCCCGGTGACTGCCGGAACCGGATTGGCGGCCTGGCTCTGGATCGCCGGTGCCGGTCGTGACGGCGGTGCGGGCAACGGGGGAGGGGCCGCCGGCCGCTCCTCGAACGGCGCAATCAGGTCGATCGGCGCCTCCGGCTCCAGCCTGGCGATCGGAGCGGGAACGGGAGCCGGCGCTGGCGCATGGCCGGCCAACAGATCCTCATGGGTCGATACGGTGGTGGCGAGCTGCCTGACCAATCCGCCGAGCTCGTTGATCTCGCCGACCACCGACTGGATGCGGTCGGAGTTGGTCGAATTGGACGAGGCGATGCGTCCCTCGATCGCGGCTAACCGGCGGCCGAACTCGGCCACCTGGCGGGCGAGATCGGCGGTGCCGCGCGACAAATCGGCGATCTGGCCGCCGACGTCGCTGCGGTCGCGCAGCCGCATCGACACCGCGTTGTAGAGGATCAGGAAGGTCAGCGCGGTCAGGGCCACGATCGCGGATTCGGTTCCGCTGATGCCGGCGACGGCGTAGAGCACAAGCCCGAGCGAGGCCGCGACCAGTACCATGCAGATGGCGATGAAGATCGTCGAAATGCGAATCATGCCGCGCGTTACGCCTCAAAGAGCTGACTGCCTCACCCGGGAAAACACGGGTCACTGTGCGAACCCGTCACGCCTCATGCTCCCCCTAGGCCGTATGAGCTTAGCATCATTGTTGATTCGAGGGGATAGCAGCCCGTTCCCGGGCGCGGTCAGGCTGGCGCGGCGGCTCCGACCGTGTCGGCCGAGACGGCGTCGCGGGTGCCGAGCGGCTTGGATGGCCCTTCGGTCGTGTCCTTCAGCGTCTGCCGTTCGATCTCCGAATTCAGCTCGGCGCCGAACATGATGACGATCGCCGACATCCACATCCAGGTCATCAAACCGATTGCGGCGCCGAGCGAGCCGTAGGTCGCATTGTAGTTGGCAAACTCGGAGAGATACCAGGAGAGCAGCGCCGAGCCGGCAATCCAGAGAATGGCGGCAATCACCGCGCCGAGGCTGAGCCATTGCCAGCGCGGCGCATCGCGGCTGGGCGCGAAGCGGTAGAGGATCGCAAGCGCCACCAGCAGGACGAGGAACATGAGCGGCCATCGTGCCAGCGCCACGATCAGCTTGCTTTCGGGCGCCATGCCGAGATGATTGAGCGCCAGCGGGAAGGCAACGACAAGCCCCACCATCACCAGCAGCGCCACGATGCCACCGACCGTGAAGGCCAGAGACACCATATTAAGCTTGATGAAGCTGCGCTTCTCGCGCTCCTCATAAGCGACGTTGAGTGCATCGAAGATCGCCTTGACGCCCGCATTGGCGCTCCAGATCGCCAGCACAAGGCCGAACAGGAACGTCGCACCGAGCGTGGTACTGCCATGTGAGACCACGCGCGCCACCTGCTCCTCGACGATCTGGAACGAGCCCTCAGGGAGCATCGTCGCGAGCGTCTGCAGATTGGCGCTGATCGTCTTAGGATCGGCGAACAGGCCGTAGGAGGAAACCAGCGCCGTAACCGCCGGAAAGATCGCGAGCAGCCCAAAGAACACGACGCCGCCCGCTGTCGCCAGAAGGCGATCCTCGTCGATGCGCTGATAGGTCCGCCAGAAGATATCCTTCCAGCCCTTCCAGGGGATCTCAAGCGGGCTCTTGGCGCGGCGGCCATGGCCGGGCTGCACGGCCGCGCGCGCGGGGTGCGTCTCCGGAGAATTCGCCTCGCCTTTGCGATGGTCTTGCGGCGGCCCCGATGGGACCAGGTCCCTGTCCTGAAAGTAGCGCTCCGCCGTCAGCACGAAGACGGCCGTCGCCGCCACCAGCAGCCAGGAGTCGAGCTGTTCGGAGCGCCGCACCAGCATTCAAGCGTCCAATCTTTGACCGTGACGTCTGCGGCGCGCCGCCGTAAACCCCGCCAGCCCAATCGCCGCGAGCATCAGGCCAAGCTGCACGGGCCGGTTGGTGCGAACGGGTGAGGCCCTTCTGCCATGGCCGCGCTCGCCCGGCGCGAGCGGCACCAGGGGAATCGTCGTCGCGACCTCCTTCATCGCCTGCTTGACCGTTCCGCGCGGAATCCGAGGGGAGGCGATCGCAACGCGCATCCGGCTGGCGAGCGGTACGATCTGCTTGGTCGGCCGCTTCATCATCGCCATGGCGACGCCGGCGCAGACCGCGGCGAGCACCAGCAGCACGGCGGCGACGGCACCAAAGCCCCAGAATTGTCCGTAGGTGATTGCAATCCAGCGGTAGAGGGCGATCAGGCCGACGAAGAAGGTCGCGATCACGAACAGCCCGGCGACCGCGAACAGACCGGCCGCGACCGCGTAGGACGTCGCGCGCCCGGTGGCCTGGCTGGTGCGGTCACGCAAATAGGATTGCGCGGCGCGCTTGAGGTGGTTGAGTTTCAGCGCCATGCCGGCGCGCAGCAATTCGCCCGATGGCGCGAGCATGCGGACATCCTCCGAGAGCGAGAAAATTCGTTCGGGGGATGAACGTGGCGGAATTTGACTTGTTCCGACGGAGCTCCGTCCGTTTGGTGAATCAGGCGAGATCGGCGGCCGCGATCCAGAACACCTCGCCCTCGGAGTCCTCGGTGTCGAGCCAGAGCAGCGGCAGTTCCGGAAAGGCCTCGTCGACCAATTCCCGGCCGCGGCCGATCTCGCAGATCAGTCCGCCGTCCGGGGTGAGGTGATCGGGCGCCTCAGCCAGGATGCGGCGGACCACGTCGAGGCCGTCGGCGCCGCCGTCGAAGGCGAGCTTGGGTTCGGCCCGGCACTCAGGCGGCAGTGCGGCCATGCCTTCTGCGTCGACATAGGGCGGGTTGGTGATGATCAGGTCGTAACGCGCATCGCCGAGCGGGGCGAACAGATCGCCGCGATACAGGCTGATCCGGTCCTCGAGCCCGTATTCGCCGACATTGCGCGTGGCGACCTCGAACGCGCCCTTGGAGATGTCGACGGCATCGACGGCGGCGTTCGGGAAATGATGCGCGGCGAGGATGGCGAGGCATCCCGATCCCGTGCAGAGATCGAGCACGCGCTCGACGCCCGTAGGGTCGTCGATCAGCGCTCCAGCATTGCCTTCGCCGCCGAAATGCGACTCCAGGAGCTCGCCGATGAAGGAGCGTGGAACGATGACGCGCTCGTCGACATAGAAGGGCAGGCCGCGCATGTAGATCTTGTTGACCAGATAGGCGGCCGGCTTGCGCGTGGTGACGCGTTGATGGACGAGGTCGAGGATGGTCTTGCCTTCCGCCGCCGTGACCCGTGCGTTGGCAAAAATCTCGAACTGCTCGGGATTGAGATGCAGCGCTTCGCTCACCAGGAAGGCTGCTTCGGCAATCGGATCGGTCGTCCCGTGCGCAAAGGCGAGCTCGGCTTCGACAAAGCGGCTCACCCCGTAGCGGACGAAATCGAGCAGCGTGAGAAGTTCGCCCGGGCCGACTTTGGCGAGCTTGGGCGCGGCGCGGCCGCCGACGGTCTTTTTGGATGCTTTTGCCATCAGGATCGGGTCCAGCGCGCGGCGGCCTCGTCGTCACGGGCGTGGGCCTCGACCCAGCCGGTGCCGGCTTCGCTCTCTTCCTTCTTCCAGAACGGGGCACTGGTCTTGAGGTAGTCCATCAGGAACTCGGCGGCATGGAATGCGGCCTGGCGGTGCTGCGAGGCGGTCAGCACCAGCACGATGTTCTGGCCCGGCATGAAGCGGCCGACGCGATGGATCACGGTGACGCCGTTCAGCGGCCAGCGCGAGGTCGCCTCGTCGGCATGACGCCTGATCTCTTCCTCGGCCATGCCAGGATAGTGCTCGAGCGTGAGCGCGGCGACCTTGGCGCTGTCATCGTCCGCGCGGCAGATGCCGGAGAAGCTCACGACCGCGCCGATGTCGGTCCGGCTCTTGGTCAGGACCGCGATCTCGCGCGCGATGTCGAAATCGTCTTCTTGAATACGGATGGTGACGGGGCAGCTGGCGACAGGGGAAGACATGGCCTAACCGCCGGTCATCGGCGGGAAGAACGCGATCTCGCGGGCGCCCGCGATCGCGGCATCCGATTTGACATGGGCATGGTCGATCGCGGTGCGGATCACCTTCGGCTTCTCGAATGCGTAGGCATAGGCCTCGCTCTGGCCGGACAGCCAGGCGATCAGCTCCTCGACGGTGCGCACGGTCGCCGGCGGCTCGATGGTCTCCTCCGCCTTGCCGACGCGCTCGCGCACCCAGGCGAAATATTTCACCTTCATCCCTCGTCCTCCTTGATGAGGTGATGGATGCCGGCGCGGAAATAATCGTAGCCGGTGTAGATAGTCACGATCGCCGAGGCCCACAGCAGCGCGAGGCCAATCATCGAGACGACGGGCACCACCTCGTCGCCGGCGGGTCCCGCGAGCAGGAAGCCGATGGCGACCAGCTGGACCGTGGTCTTCCACTTCGCAAGCTTGGTCACGGGCACGCTGACCCTGAGCGCGGCGAGGTATTCGCGCAGGCCCGAGACCAGGATCTCGCGGCACAGGATGACGATGGCGGCCCACAACGACCAGCCATGGATGATGCCGTCGGCGGCCAGCATCAGCAGGCACGAGGCGACCAGCAGCTTGTCGGCGATCGGGTCGAGCATCCGGCCGAACGCCGATTGCTGATTCCAGATCCGCGCGTAATAGCCGTCGAGGTAATCGGTGACCGCGGCCGCGATGAAGAGGGCCACCGCCACCCAACGCAGCCAGAGCGGCTGATCCAGAATCGACTGCGCATAGATGCATCCGACGACAACCGGGATCGCGGCGATCCGGCCATAGGTCAGGATGTTGGGGAGGGACATCGCGCGGCTGGTCGTCCCTCGTGTGGTGGCGATGTTCATCCGTCCTACCAATACCGCTGCTGCCTGAACGTCAACCGTCCCGCGCACCAAATGAGGTGCGGACACGACGATCATATGACTGCGGTCCCCCTTTAATTCATCCCGGCTGGGGATGGAAATACTCGAAAATCCTGCGCGCGCTCTCGGCACTGACCCCCGGAACCTTGCCGAGATCGGCGATCGAGGCCCGTTCGATCTCCTTCAGGGTTCCGAAATGATGCAGCAAGGCACGTTTGCGTGACGGGCCGATGCCCGGAATTTCCTGCAAACCAGCCTCGCGGATATCCTTCTTGCGCAGCTTGCGGTGGGAGCCGATGACGAAGCGGTGGGCCTCGTCGCGCAGCCGCTGGATGAAATAGAGCACGGGATCGCGCGGCTCCAGCTTGATCGCCTCACGCTCCGGCATGAACAGGGTCTCGCGGCCGGCATCCCGGTCCGGTCCCTTGGCGACTGACATCAGCGACACCTGGGTCAGGCCGAGATTTGCAAAGATCTCGCGCACGGCGTTGAGCTGGCCGCGGCCGCCGTCGATGATGACGAGATCGGGCCATTGCGGGAAATCGTCGTCCTTGGCTTTGGCCGCCCCTTCCTCGGGCGGATTGATCAGGCGCTTGAAGCGCCGCTCCAGCACCTCGCGCATCATGGCGAAGTCGTCGCCCGGCGTGATCCCTTCCGACTTGATGTTGAACTTGCGGTACTGGTTCTTCACGAAACCGTCGGGGCCGGCGACGATCATGGCGCCGACCGCATTGGTGCCCTGGATGTGGCTGTTGTCGTAGACCTCGATGCGCTTGGGCGAGTGCGGCAGGCTCAGCGTCGTGGCGATGGCGTCGAGCAGGCGGCTTTGAGTGGCGGTGTCCGCGAGCTTGCGGCCGAGGGCCTCGCGCGCATTGGTCAGCGCGTGGGCGACGAGTTCCTTCTTCTCGCCGCGCTTGGGCGCGGTGACCTCGATCTTGTGGCCGGCCTTGATCGATAGCGCATTGGCGAGCAGCTCGCTCTCCTCGATCTCGTGCGAGAGCAGGATGTTCCTCGGCGGCGGCTTGTCGTCGTAGAACTGGGCGAGGAAGGAGCCGAGCACCTCTTCGGGGGTGTACGTCTTCTCCGCGCGCGGAAAATAGGCCCGGTTGCCCCAGTTCTGGCCGGTGCGGAAGAAGAACACCTCGACGCAGGAGAAGCCGCCCTCCTGATGGATGGCGAACACGTCGGCTTCCTCGACGGTGCGCGGATTGATGCCCTGCTGCGACTGGATCGCCGACAAAGCGGCGAGGCGGTCGCGGTAGAGTGCGGCGCGCTCGAACTCGAGCTCACCGGACGCCTTCTCCATCTCGCCCGCAAGCTCCTGCTTCACCGCATGGCTCTTGCCGGACAGGAAGTCGCTCGCCTCGCGCACCAGGGTCGTATAGCCGGGAAAGTCGATCTCGCGGGTGCAGGGGCCGGCGCAGCGGCGGATCTGGTAGAGCAGGCAGGGCCGGCTGCGGCTCTCGAAGAAGGAATCCGTGCAGGAGCGGATCAGGAAGGCGCGCTGCAGCGCCGTGATGGTGCGGTTGACCGCGCCGGCGGAGGCGAACGGACCGAAATAGCGCCCGGGCCGGCTCTGCGCGCCGCGATGTTTCAGGATCTGCGGCGCCCAATGGTCACCGGTGATCAGGATGTAGGGAAACGATTTGTCGTCGCGCAGCTGCACGTTGAAGCGCGGCCGCAGCTGCTTGATGAGGTTGGCTTCCAGCAGCAACGCCTCGGTCTCGGTGTTGGTCGAGACGATCTCCACGGTGACCGTGGCCGCGATCATGCGCAGGATGCGGGCCGGCTGTGGCGCATTCTGGCGCGCATAGTTGGAGAGGCGCTTTTTGACGTTCTTGGCCTTGCCGACATAGAGCACGTCGGCATTCGCATTGAGCATGCGATAGACGCCGGGCGAGGTCGGGGCGAGCCGGACCGCGCGCTCGATCGCCTCATGGCCGGACGCCAGCGGGCCTTCGCCGACGGCGCCGCTCTCTTCCAGGATATCGGGCAGCCGCGCATCGTCCTCGTCATCGCCGCCGCTGGTGGCGGGATCGAGATCCGGAGGCGTCTCGGCTGGGACGTCCGGCGCGGTGCCACGCACGGGTTTGGGCGCGCGGTCGTCCGGATTGTCGGTGGAATCGTGAACCATGGAGGGAATTTAGGCGCTGGGGGTGCCGATTTGAAGTTCCGGCCGTGCGGCACGCACAGGATGGCGCCGCAGTTCCCGGTAACGCTTGCTTAAGCCTGTTAACAGCGCGGTAACCCGGCTTAACAGCCCTTTAACTTAAAACTCTCGATAAATCTTACGCGAAAAGGTCGTGGTTCCGTAACCATGCGGTTTGCCTGGCGCCGCACCGGTGACGGCAGTTGCGTTGGAGTGTGTGATGAAGAGGCTCGTTGTGGGCGCAGCCGCGTTGGTTGCCGCCGGCTGGACAGCTTCGGCGGAGGCCGCCGACATGAATTACGGTCAGCGCGCGCCCTATACCGTCAACCAGCCGCTCAACGCGTATAGCTGGGCAGGCCCCTATCTCGGCGGCAACATCGGCTATGAATGGGGCTCGGTGGACAACAACCCCTCGAAGCCGTCGGGCTTCGTCGGCGGCGTGCAAGCCGGTTACAACTTCCAGAATGGCCCGTTTGTGTTCGGCGTCGAGGGCGACATCCAGGCCGCCGGTGCCGACGACACCTTCGCACCGTGGAAATTCTCCAATCCGTGGTTCGGCACCCTGCGCGGCCGCGCCGGCTATGCCTTCAGCAACGTGCTGTTCTATGGCACCGCCGGCCTCGCCTTCGGCGAGCTGCGTGCGCAGACCTTCGGCTGGACGGAATCGCACACCACCGCCGGCTGGACCATCGGCGCCGGTGCGGAAGTCGGTCTGGCCCCCAACTGGAGCGCCAAGCTGGAATATCTCTACATCGATCTGTCGACGACACAGTTCGCAATTACAGGGGTGTCAAACGGCTATAGCGCCAGCGTTGTGCGCGCAGGCGTGAACTATCGTTTCTGATAGCTGAAGAAGAAAATACCGGACCACAACCTCCCGGCCGCTCGCGGCCGGGAATTTTTTGCGCCAGGTATTTTTTGCGCCAAGTATTGCGCCGAATGTTGTGCGTCAGGCCCGCTAGGACAGGATGACCAGATTGACCGCCTTCGGTCCCTTCCCCTTCTTGTCGGGTTCGACTTCGAAAGTAATACGCTGTCCTTCCGCAAGGTCCTTCAGTCCGGCTCGCTCCACAGCAGTAATATGTACGAATACGTCGCGGCCGCCGTCGTCAGGCTTGATGAAACCGTAGCCGCGTTCGCCGTTGAAAAACTTGACCGTTCCCGTCATGGCCATCGGGAAACTCCCCCTCATTGCTCCTCCGCCGCGACGCAGACTCACGTCACGACATGACCGGGCACTACGGAGCCCGGGAGCTGGCCATCCTTGGGCGGACCGCTGGCGGTCCGGCCGGATCTTTCTTAGGCCTTCACTCCGCCGCAACCATTCGCGGAAGCGGAACGTAAAGCCAGTCACGGAAACAGCATAATACGGTTCTCTGCAGATTGACTACCGCTCCTGCATATTTTTCCCAAGAATGCCGGAGTGTTACGGCTTCTTGGCTCTAGGGCTTGGGCACCTCCAATCGGAATCTGGCAGCACCACCTTGGCCGAGCGGCATTTCCAGCTCGGGCAGGATCGTCTTGAGCTCGCCCTGCAGCGTGTAGGGCGGATTGACGATCAGGAGCCCGGTGGAGGCGAGAGCCCCGCCATCGAGCTGAGGCGCGACGCTGAACTCGAGGCGCAGACAATTTCCCGGCGGCTTTGCTGCAGCTGCGAGCCGCGCCACCGTTTGGACCAGTGTGTCGGTGGCGCGCCGGTTCTTGGCGGGATACCAAATGACATAGATGCCGGTCGGCCATTTCGCGAAGGCGGTGGAGAAGGCTTCGCCCAGCCGCTCGAACTCGTCCTTGGCCTCGAAGGGCGGATCGATCAGCACGAGGCCGCGCCGCTCCTTCGGCGGCACGAAGGCCGGCAGCGCCACCCAGCCGTCGAGGTCGACCACGCGCGCCTGTTCGTCGCGGCGCAGCACGGCGATCAGCGCTTTCCGCGCCTTCGGCTCGAGCTCGCAGGCGACGAGTCGGTCTTGCGGCCGGAGCAGGCCGCGCGCAATCAACGGCGAGCCCGGATAGGCTTTGAGCTCACCCTTCGGATTGAAGGCGCGGACGATATCGAGATAGGGTTGTACCAGCGCCAGGGTCTCGTTCGACAGGCGTGCCTGCATCAGCCGCGCGATGCCGGTCAGCCATTCGCCGCCCCGGCGCGCCTCGTCGCTGTCGAGATCGTAGAGGCCGGCGCCGGCATGGGTGTCGATGACGCGGAACGCCCCCGGCTTGTCCTGCAGATAGGTGATGATGCGCGCCAGCACGATGTGCTTGATGACATCGGCGAAGTTGCCGGCGTGGAAGGCGTGACGGTAATTCATGGCGGAGAGTTACGACATCGCGCGATGAAAGTAACTGCCGTCATTCTCCGGGGCGGTGCGCAGCACCGAGCCCGGAATTCATTTCGCCACCGGCTATGCGGGACAATGGTTTCTTCGCGCTTCGCGGCCCCGGAATGACGGTCTGAGAAGTCGGCCTATCCGCCCCTGATCGGCGGCATGGTCACCTGATCGCGGCGGCAAGTGCGGCGTTCGATCTCGTCGCAAGCGCGGAATTGCAGGTTCCTTGCTGAGGCAGATACGGACCTCGGACAGCCGCGTCCGGTTGCAGGTGACCGAGACGGCGGCATTGCTCAGTCCCGGATTGGCCTTGATGAAGGCTTCCTCGACCTCCGCCGGCGCCACGGACTTGGCCTGCGGCAAATCGAGATATTCGGTCGGGATCTTGATCGCAGCGCGCGCCTTGCGGATCGTCTCGAAATAACTGCGGCCCTCGAGGCCCGAGCAGGTGCCGTGCTTGTCCCATTCGTTGAAGATCAGGCCCGGCGCCGGCATCAAATCGAGCATCGAGGAGACGATGCTGCGGTTCAGCCGCGGTGCGGGCCGCTGGCAATATTCCGGGAAGCCGTTCTCATATTGCGGCCACAGCCCATGCACCACGAAGGCGTAGGGCCGACCGCTGCACTGGATCTGCGAGCGGCCGCCACGCTCGGCCGCCTCCTCGCAGAACGAGGGCGACCACGATAGCGACAGCACATAGAAGTCGAATTCGCCGGGCGCGTTCTGCCGCTTGTCCTGGGCGCTTGCGCTGCCGGCGAGCAAAGCCAGTCCGGCGGCAAGGGTCAGGGAGATCACGAGACGGGAAAACAAATGCAATCTGGAATGAAACATGGCGACGCCCCTCAACTAGACTGTGCGAGGAAGCCTAGCAGGCGATGGGAACATTTCAAGAACAAAATTCCGGCGGCCGCCGTTCGGCGCCTCGAGCGACCAATCAGGGCTTCCTAATCAGGGCTTCCTGATCAGGGCTTCCCGATCAGGGCTTGGCGGCGCGGCAGGCCGGATTGTAGGCCCAGTTGCGGTCGAGCCCGACCACGCACCATTCGACGCCGTTGCCATAGCCGGCGAAGCCGCCATCCTCGATGATCGAGAAGTGCACCTTGCGCACCTTGCCGTCATTGAGCATGGCCTCGCCGGTGCAATAGCGGCGCGGAATGTTGTCGGACTGCCAGGGCCGGAATGCGGTCTCGCGAACGGCGGAGAAGCCGGTGATCCTCAACGAGGAATTCCAGAACGTGCTTTCCTTTTCCCAGAACTGGGTAGCGATGGTCGGTAGCGCCCTGTCGCAATCGGCGACGGCGCCGTCATAGCGCGGTCCGCTCAGCCAGAAGTTCAGCTCCAGCGGATTGGCGGCCCTGGCCTCACCGAGCGACATCGCTCCGAACATGAGGCCGAGCACAGCGGCATAGCGGAGCAATTTCAGGAGGGGGGCGCGCATGGTCAATCCGGACAGCTAAGGTCTTGCGAAGGTTGGACGGTGCCGCGAAGGCCGGGGGAGGTCAAGTGCAGCGCGGCAACACTTCGCCAGGAGTTGACCACAACTTCGTGGTTGGCAGGGCTTGGGTTCTTTCCACTTTCCTTCCGGCACCGTAAACTGGCGACCAGCCAATTGGAGTGACGGGAATGCGAATCATTGCGGCCGCGGGTCTTCTCGCCAGCCTGGTTGTCTCGGGCATGATGGCGAGCCAGTCGGCGCGCGCCGATTATGTGCCGCCATTCAAGGGCAACGACACCGGCGGCATCATCGCCTATTCGATGGCCACCCAGGTCGACGCCCGGCAGGCCGCGGTCGACCACTGCGCGCGCTACGGCAAGGTCGTGAAATTCCTGGCGGTGCAGGCCTATGAGGGCGGTTACATCTCGTTCTCCTGCCGCTGGGTGCCGTATGGCGCCGCCGACCAGCCGATCCGCACGCTCTACTGAGGCGCTGTCGTAACGCCGCACTCTCTCAGCCGGGAGCCTTTTCACATGACGCGCAAACTCGCTTTGCTCGGCTCGGCCCTTTGCCTCGTGGTTTCGGCAGGCGGTGCCTTTGCCGACGACCTGCCGGTGCGCAAGGCCGGTCTTTGGGAGATGAAGCTGGTCACGAGCGGCTCGCCCGTGCCCGAGATGACCATGCAGCACTGCACCGACGAGACCGTCGACAAGGAGATGAGCAACAACGTCTCCCCGATGGCCAAGCAGATCTGCGCCAAGCAGGAGATCAAGAAGACCGCGACCGGCTATGTCAGCGATTCCGAGTGCAGCGTCGCCGGCGTCAGCACGACCTCGCATGCCGAGATCACGGGCGATTTCAACTCGGCCTATACGGTGAAGACCTCCTCGCACGCACAAGGCGGTGTCGCCGGCGCTGCGGGACGCGATACCACCATGACGCTGCAAGCCAAATGGCTTGGGGCCTGCAAACCGGACCAGAAGCCCGGCGACATCGTGATGCCCGGCGGCTTCAAGATGAACGTGCGCGACATGGATAAGCTGAAGGCGCTGCTGCCGAAGTAGGTAAGCGTTGCCCCGAAACCGGTGCGCTCCCTCGCCCCGTTCTTACGGGGAGAGGTGAGGCTGCAGCTACAGCTACACCGGTATCCGCACGCTCGCCCGCAGTCCCCCCATCGGACTGTCGCCGAGGGTGATGTCGCCGCCATGCGAGCGGGCGATGTCGCGGGCGATGGCAAGGCCAAGGCCCGTGCCGCCTTCATCCTGGTTGCGGGCGTTGTCGAGCCGCAGGAACGGCTTGAACACTTCTTCGCGCAAATGCGCGGGAATGCCGGGGCCGTCGTCGTCGATCGTCACGGTCAAATAACGGTGATCGCGCTGGCCGGTGATGGCGATGGCCTTGCCGTAGCGCGCCGCGTTGGTGACGAGATTGGCGAGGCAGCGTTTGAACGAGGCCGGCTTCACCGTCACGACGGGCAGGCCGTGGAAGGCGACGGTCGCGGTGTGACCGTGGCGCTCGGCGTCGCCGCGCAGCTCCTCGAGCGCCTGCGCCATGTCGGTCGGCTGCGACTGCTCGCCGGAATCGCCGCGGGCGAAGGCGAGGTAATCCTCCAGCATCATCGACATTTCGTCGACGTCCTTGCGCATGCCCTCGAGCTCGGGGCTGTCGCCGATCAGCGCCAGCTCCAGCTTGAAGCGGGTCAGGATGGTGCGCAGATCGTGGCTGACGCCGGCGAGCATCGCGGTGCGCTGCTCCATGGTGCGCTCGATGCGCGACTTCATCTCGAGGAAGGCGACCGCCGCGCGCCGCACCTCGCGCGCGCCCCTGGGGCGGAAGTTCGGCGCTTCGCGGCCCTTGCCGAAGCTTTCGGCGGCGTCGGCAAGACGCAGGATCGGCTTGATCTGGTTGCGCAGGAACAGCACGGCCACGATCAGCAAAATCGAGGACGTGCCGACCATCCAGAACAGGAATATCTCCGAGTTGGAGGCATAGGCGGCGCTGCGCTGCGCGAACACGCGCATCACGGCATCGTCGAGCTGGATGCGGATCTCGACGAGATTGGAGCGGCCGACCGTGTCAATCCAGAACGAGCGCCCGATCTGGCGGCCGAGCTGCACCGACAGCGTCTGGTCGAGCAGCGAGAAGAACGGCTTTGGTCCCGGCGGCGGCATGTCGCCGGCGGGCAGGAAATCGACGACGAGGCCGAGGCGCTGCTGGGCGATGCGGCGGATCTGCTCGCGATCCCGGTCTTGCGGATACCCCTTGTAGACGTCGATCAGCGCGGCGATGTCCTGCACCACGGCGGCCGACAGTCGGCGCGTCACCGTATTCCAGTGCCGCTCCATGAACACGAAGGCCACGACCGATTGCAGCACCACCATCGGCACAATCATGATGAGCAGCGCGCGGGCGTAGAGGCCGGTCGGCATCCACCCCTTGAACGCGTTGCCCATCCAGCCGTTGACGGCGGAGACGCGGCCGGCGGCGCTTCGGAGCAGCGTCAGGCCGGTATCGATCGTGCTCATCGGTCGCGCTTCACTGATTTATGGCGAGGCTACCAGCCGGTAGCCGATGCCGCGCACCGCCTGGAGGAACAGCGGATTGGCGGGGTCTGTCTCGATCTTGCGCCTGAGGCGGTTGATCTGCACGTCGACGGCGCGCTCGTTGACGCTGCCGTTGCCGGTCAGCGCACTGCGCGGCACGGTCTCGCCCGGCGTCTCCGAGAGGATGCGCAGCATCTCGCGCTCGCGGTCGGTGAGGTGGATGACCTCCTCGCCCTGGCGCAGTTCACCGCGATCGAGATGATAGACGTAGGGACCGAACGCGATCTTCTCCACCGTCGTGGCCTGCGGCGGCGGCGCGGCGCGCTTGAGGATGTTGTTGATGCGCAGCGCCAGCTCGCGCGGCTCGAACGGTTTCGCCACGTAGTCGTCGGCGCCGATCTGCAGGCCCTCGATGCGCGCTTCCGCCTCGTGTCGTGCCGTCAACATCACGATCGGCACGGAGGAGGATGTCCGGATGAAGCGGGCGAGATCGAAGCCGGTCTCGCCGGGCATCATCACGTCGAGGATCAAGAGGTCGAAATGCAGGCCCAGCAGTTTCGAGCGTGCATCGCCGGCGCTCGCGGCGGTGGTGACGCGGTAGCCCTCGGCGGCGAGGAAGCGCGAGAGCAGATCGCGGATGCGGCGGTCGTCGTCGACGAGCAGCAGATGCGGCGCGTCATCGGCCGGGCGCGCCGGCGGGCGGGCGAGAGTGGCAGCGAGCGTCACGGTCACTCCTTGGCGTCGTGGTTGACGGAAGCGAAGATCGTCTCGAGCACCTTGTCCGGATCGTCGCGATCGATCATCGCGCGCAAGAAGCGCTTGACGGTTTCCGCATCCTGCGGACCCATTTCGGCGAGCGCCTTGGTGATCCGCGTGGTCTGCAGACCGGCGAGCTTCTGCACCAGCGCCTCGCCCTTCGGCGTCGCGTAGAGCAGGCGCTGGCGGCGGTCATTGTCGCCGGTCTTCTGTACGATGTAGCCCTCGTCCAGCAGCTGCTTGAGCACGCGGCCGAGCGATTGCTTGGTGATGCGCAGGACGTCGAGCAGATCGGCGACCTTGAGGCCGGGATAGCGGTAGACGAAGTGCATGACCCGGTGGTGGGCGCGGCCGAAGCCGAAAGCCTCCAGCTCCTGGTCGGGATCGCCGACGAAGTCGCGATAGGCGAAGAACAGTAGCTCGATGATATCCCAGCGCAAATTGCCTCCGTCGTCTGCGGCCGGCTTGGGCTCGGCGGCGTCGTGAGAGGAAGTCGCGAAATTTATGTCAGGCATATTGACGTATCTTGGGTTCAATGTTACAAAACGATTGACCAGCACGAAATTTTAGATCGTTTCGCGCGGGTGGCATCGAAGCAGGGCGGCTGGAGAGAGCCGGACAGGCGACGACGGCCGGATCAGATCTACCGTGCGATTGTCGAGCGGCGTTTCGGCAAAACATACTGGACTTCCGCCTTCCGCAAAAGCATGTCCTCGGCGATATGCTGGCCACGGAAACCGGCCGTAACAAGGCTGGCGGCGGTCCGGCCTAAAACCAATCAAGCCAGCCGGGCCCGAAAAGGGCAGGCCGGCGCCAGAACGGCGCCGCCACCGGCAAGCGGGAGGCAAGGACATGAGCATGAAATTCGACATCCAGCCCGCATCCAATCCGACGTCCGAGAAGGACCGCGTGGCCAAGCTGGTGGACCCCGGCTTCGGACGAGTCTTCACCGATCACATGGCGATCGTGCGCTACAACCAGGCCAAGGGCGGCTGGTACGAGGCGAAGATCGAGGCACGCGCCAACTTCCAGATGGATCCGGCCGGCGCGGTGCTGCACTACGCCCAGGAAATCTTCGAGGGCCTCAAGGCCTACAAGCGCGACGATGGCGGCGTGAACCTGTTCCGTCCCGACGCCAATGCGCGGCGCTTCAAGGATTCCGCCGACCGCATGGCGATGGCGCAGCTGCCCGAGGACGTCTTCATCGAGGCGGTCGAGCAGGTCGTGCGTATCGACCGCGCTTGGATGCCGGGCGGCGAGGGCAGCCTCTACCTGCGGCCCTTCATGATCGCGAGCGAGACCTTCCTCGGCGTCAAGCCGTCGTCCGAATATATCTTCGCCGTCATCGCTTCGCCGGTCGGCTCCTACTTCAAGGGCGGGCCTGCGCCGGTGTCGATCTGGGTCTCGGAGAATTACACGCGCGCGGCCGTCGGCGGCACCGGTGCCGTCAAATGCGGCGGCAATTATGCCGCGAGCCTGCGTGCCCAGGCCGAAGCGATCCAGCATGGCTGCGATCAGGTCGTCTTCCTCGACGCGGTCGAGCGCCGCTACATCGAGGAGCTCGGCGGCATGAACGTGTTCTTCGTGTTCGACGACGGCTCGCTTTCGACGCCGCCGCTCGGGACCATCCTGCCCGGCATCACCCGCGACTCCATCATCGCGCTGGCAAAGGATGCCGGCAAGACCGTGCGCGAGGAGCCGTATTCGCTCGACCAGTGGCGCAAGGATGCGGCCAGCGGCAAGCTGAAGGAAGCGTTTGCCTGTGGCACCGCGGCCGTGATCTCGCCGATCGGCAAGGTGCGCTCGGTGAGCGGTGATTTCGAAATCAGCGGCGGCGCCGCCGGCCCCGTCGCCATGGGCCTGCGCAAGCAGCTCGTCGACATCCAGTACGGCCGCACCAACGATCCCCACAACTGGATCCGCAAGGTGTTTTGAGATACGCCGATGCGCGTTTCCCCTCTCGTGAGCAGAGGGGAAACGCGCATCGTTTGTGGTTTTTCGTGCACTGAACGTGCCGTTGCCGACATGCGACAAAGTCTGGACACATCTGGACATCAGGACTTCGCAACCATGGCAACGAAACTCTCCCAACCCATGAAATGGGTCGTTCTCGCCGCAATCGCCGGCGTTTCCGTTTTCGGCATCCTGACCATCGGCCCGATGCATGAGGTGGTCGCGCAAGATCGCTCGCCGATCGTCGATGTGCGCACCAGCGATCCCGAGATGAATGCCGCGATCGCGCGCGCCCGTGGCTCGCTTCCAACTTTCTGGGCCTCCTATGACACGCCGAAGCCGTCGGAGGCTGGGCACGCCCTGAAGGTGCGCTTCTCGACCCGCAAGGGCGGTGAGCACATCTGGATCGGCGGGGTGAAGAAGCGGCCTGACGGGACCTATTCTGGTCTCCTCGCCAACGAACCGCGTGACCTGCCAGGCAAGCGGGCCGGCGACGAGGTCAAGTTCACCGAGGCTGACATTTCGGACTGGATGTTCATGCGCAACGGCAAGATCGTCGGCGGCGAAACCATCAAGCCGACGCTGAAGTCGCTGCCGAAGGCGGACGCGGATGCCCTGAGAGCGCGGATGGAGAAGCCGTAAAGGTTGGCCGTCATTCCGGGATGGTCCGAAGTACCAGACCCGGAATCTCGAGATTCCGGGTTCGATGCTTGCGCATCGCCCCGGAATGACGGCGTCCCCTAAGCACCGGTTGCCGCTTCGCGCCCCGGCTGGTAAATGCCGGCGCATGGCCGAGAAACCCAAAAAACCCCAGAAACTGAAGGCGCGCCTGCCGCGCGGGCTCGAGGATCGCGATCCCTCAGCGATCCGGGCGACGCGCGAGATGGTCGAGAAGATCCGCGCCGTCTACGAGCTCTACGGCTTCGAGCCGGTGGAAACGCCGGCGATGGAATACACCGATGCGCTCGGCAAGTTCCTGCCCGACCAGGACCGTCCGAACGAGGGCGTGTTCTCGTTCCAGGACGACGACGAGCAGTGGATCAGCCTGCGCTACGATTTGACCGCGCCACTCGCCCGCTACGTCGGCGAGCGCTACGGCACCGACGCTCTTGTCTTGCCCTACCGCAGCTACCGGGTCGGCCATGTCTTCCGCAACGAAAAGCCCGGCCCGGGCCGATTCCGGCAGTTCATGCAGTTCGACGCCGACACCGTCGGCTCGGCAACGCCGGCGGCGGATGCCGAGATCTGCATGATGGCCGCGGACACGATGGAGGCGCTCGGCATCGCGCGCGGCTCCTATGTCGTGAAGGTCAACAACCGCAAAGTGCTCGACGGCGTGCTGGAGGCCATCGGGCTCGGCGGCGACGAGAACGCAGGCCGCAGGCTGACCGTGCTGCGCGCGATCGACAAGCTCGACAAGTTTTCCGCCGACGAAGTGCGCAAATTGCTCGGTCCCGGACGATGGGACGGCGGCGAGGAAGGCAAGGGCGATTTCACGAAGGGCGCCAATTTGAGCGAGGCGGAGGCTGATGTCGTGCTCGCCATCACCAAGCCGCGCGAGGATTGGAAAGAGGCCATTGCCGCGGCCGAAACCTACCTCGCCAAGAGCGAGATCGGTCAGGCCGGCGTGAGCGAGCTGGACGAGATTGCCAAGCTGGTCACGGCGTCGGGTTACGGTGCGGACCGCATCAAGATCGATCCCTCCGTCGTGCGCGGCCTCGAATACTACACCGGCCCCGTCTACGAGGTCGAACTGCTGCTCGAGACCAAGGACGAGAAGGGCCGCCCGGTGCGCTTCGGCTCGGTCGGCGGGGGCGGGCGTTACGATGGCCTGGTCTCGCGCTTCCGCGGCGAGCCCGTGCCGGCGACCGGCTTCTCGATCGGCGTCTCGCGGCTCCAGGCCGCGCTGACGCTGCTCGGCAAGCTCGACACCAAGCCGGAGTTCGGTCCCGTCGTCGTGACCGTGTTCGACCGCGACCGCGTCGCCGACTATCAGAAGATGGTGGCTAGCTTGCGCGCCGCCGGCATCCGCGCCGAGCTCTATCTCGGCAATCCCAAGAACATGGGCAACCAGCTCAAATATGCCGACCGCCGCAATTCACCGTGCGTGATCATCCAGGGCTCGGATGAAAAGGCGCGCGGCGAGCTGCAGATCAAGGATCTGATCGAAGGCGCGAAGGCGGCCGCGGCGATCGCCTCCAACCAGGAATGGCGCGAGAGCCGACCGGCGCAATTCTCGTGCAGCGAAGCCGATCTCGTCACCAAGGTGCGTGAGGTCCTGGCCCGTCATGACGTAAAGTGGGGATAGCTATTCCGCCAGGCCGTCATGCCCGGGCTTGTCCCGGGCATCGACGTCTTGTTTGATGGATAAGCACGTGAATGGCCGGGACAAGCCCGGCCATGACGACAGCAACAGGGAGAAAACAATGCCTGAGATCACTGTCAGCATGGCCGAAGGCCGCACCGACGAGCAGAAGGCCGGCATGATGCGCGACATCACCCAGGCGTTGGTGAAGAATCTCGGCGTCGATGCCGATGCCGTCGTCATCCAGATCAACGAAGCCCCGCTCCGTCACAAGATGAAGGGCGGCAAGACCTTCGTGGAGCGCGCGGCGGCGGCGAAGAAGTAGCCACTGGCGGTTCGGCATTCACCGCTGTCGTCCCGGACAAGCGTCAGCGCAGATCCGGGACCCATAACCACAGGGAGCGGTTATCTGGCCAGCTGGTAACTCCGAATCTTCGCCAAAGTCGATCCTGTGGTTATGGGTCCCGGATCAGCGCTCGCTACGCTCGGTTGTCCGGGACGACAGCGGAGTTTGAGGCACCATGGACGCACGCGATTTCATCAAGGTCGGCATGAATGCCGAGCGCACGCTGGTGGTCCCGGCGGAGCGCACGGTCGGGCATTTCGTGCCGGGCATGCCGTTTGTCTACGCGACGCCGATGATGATCCTGGAAATGGAGATGACCGCAGGCGATGCGATCCGCGCTGCGCTTCAGCCCGGCTGGGTCACTGTCGGCACCGAGGTCGACATCCGCCATCTCGCAGCCGCGCTCGTCGGCGCGACGGTGCGGACCACCGCGAAGGTCGTCGCCGTCGAACGCCGCGTCATCCGCTTCGAGGTCGCGGCGTTCGAGGGCACGCGCAAGCTCGGCGAGGGCCGCCACGCGCGCGGGCTCGTCAATGTCGAGATGTTCAACAGGCGGTTAGCCGCGGGCACGACGCCGTAGGGTGGATTAGCCCTGCGGACTACGCGAAGCGTAGACCGCTTGGCGTAATCCACCACGTCTGCGTCCTCGGAAATAGAAGAGGTGGGTTACGGCTTCGCCTAACCCACCCTACGGCACCTGCTTACTTCGCCAATTCCTTCGACCGCTTTGTCGCCGCCGCGATCGCGCGGATCATGAGATCGCGCAGACCCGGCTCGGCCATCAGCACACCGAGCGCGGCGGCCGTGGTGCCGCCGGGCGAGGTGACGTTCTGACGCAACGTGCTCGATGGCAGCTCCGACTGGTGCAGCAGCTCGCCGGAGCCGGCCACGGTCTCGCGCGCCAGCCTGGTCGCGAGCGACTCGGGCAATCCGGCCTCGACGCCGGCGCGGGCGAGCTCCTCGGCGAGCAGAAACACATAGGCCGGGCCGGAGCCGGAGACGGCGGTCACCGCGTCCATCAGGCTCTCGTCATCGACCCATTCGACTGAGCCGGTGGCGCGCAGCAGCGCATGGGCCACCGCGCGCTGCGCGGCGCTGACGTTCTTCGCGGCGACCGCAACGGTGATGCCGCGGCCGATCGCGGCCGGCGTGTTCGGCATCGCGCGCACCACGGCGCCGCCGCAGACCTCGGCAAGCGATGCGATCGTGGTTCCCGCCATGATCGAGACCACCGAGGTCTTGTCCGAGACGAACGATTTCAGCTTCGCGCCGGCCTCGCGGAACATCTGCGGTTTCACCGCGACGACCAGCGTCTCGACCGTGCCGACCGTTGTCACATCAGGATTGAGCGCGACGCCCTTGGCGGCAAGCGCGGTGATCTCGGTCGAGATGTGCGGATCGACCACCGCGACACGGCGCGGGTCGAGTCCGCCCGACAGCCATCCGGTCAGCATCGCGCCGCCCATCTTGCCGGCGCCGGCGAGGAGGATGGTGCCGGTGATGTTTTTGAGGGTGCTGCTATCTGCCACTGCGATCACCTTGCAAACGGTGTCGTCCCTGCGAACGCAGGGACCCATAACCACCGGCGGTTCTAGTGGATAGAGAGCAGAGCAACAAGCCGCGCGCCACAAGAGGCATCACGCGGTATGGGTCCCGGATCTTCGCTTCGCTTGTCCGGGACGACGGCGCAGCGCTGGGCGAGACTTACGCCTCTCCCACCGTGTCGAACATCGCCGCGTCCATCGCTTCGGTCGTGGTCTTGCCCGCCCACACCACGAACTGGAACGCCGGGAAATAGCGCTCGCAGGCGTGGATGGCGCCGGCGAGCATGGCCTCGCATTGCGCGGTCGAGGCGGTCAGGCCGCCGGGCAGCACCAGGGCCTGGCGGTGCATGACCATGCCGGTGTTGGTCCACAAATCGAAATGACCGACCCACAACTGCTCGTTCACGGCGGCGACGAGCCGCTGCACCTCGCCGCGGCGCGCGACCGGAATCTTCATGTCGAACGCGCAGGCCAGATGCAGCGCCTCGATCTCGCCCATCCAGGTGAAGGAGAGCTGGTAGTCGGTCCATTGTCCCTTGGAGACAATGGTGAGTTCGTCCTCGCCGGAGCGTTCGAACGGCCAGTTGTTGCTGGCAGCGATATCCTCGACCACCGCAAGCGGATGGCTTTTGGAATCGATAGTGCTTTCGAGCAGGGACATGCCGTCTCGACCTCTTGCCTTCTTGTTGTCCTTGATACGCACGCGGTCGGCCCGGCACGCTCCCTCAACGTCGCTGGTGCGATCCCTCGGATCAGCGCGGGCCTGTCGCGGATCAAGTGATGTGATTTGCGGAATCTGCGCAACGGGGTCCCGAGTCCGTCCACAAGTCAGGACTCGTTCGTCCACAGCTCATCTCCGCCACAATTCTTAACGGAGGGAAGTCCTCGATCCGGATGGATGAGAACAAACCGGAATCGGATTCGCGGGGGAGGGCGCCATTCGTTAATTCCGCCGCGCGAGGGCCGGGCCGCCATGACGGCATGGGACCATGCGCCTTCCCCATGCGGAACACGCTTGCTGCGGCCGCCGGCTGGCGTCATATTTCCAGCCAGGCCGTTCATCCCGGACGGCCGATGTTCTCAGGGCGGGGTGAAAGTCCCCACCGGCGGTAAGGGCCGAAAGGCCTAAGCCCGCGAGCGCCTTGCCTAAGGTCTTCTTGCCGAGGGGAAGGGTCAGCAGATTCGGTGCAACTCCGAAGCCGACGGTTAAAGTCCGGATGAAAGAGAACGGTCGGAGGCAGACGCATCGCAAGATGCGGCTGTTTGTCGTTCCGTGTGCCCTGATTCTGGTCCTTGAGAAGGAAAGCCATGAATCAGATGCTGCAAGACCCCAAAATCGAAACTTCCGAAGTCAGCCAACCGCCGGTTCCGCAAGACCCGGCGCCCGACCACCCGCTCTTTGCCAAACCGCAGCGGGTGGCCTTCGTGCAGGCCTGCTGGCACCGCGACGTGGTCGAGGAGGCGCGTATCGCCTTCATCAAGGAGGCCGAGGCGCGCCATCTCACCCATGTCGACGTGTTCGAGGTACCTGGCTCGTTCGAGATCCCGCTGCACGCGCAGGTCCTCGCCAAGACGCGGCGCTATACCGCCATCGTCGCGGCCGGCCTGGTCGTCGATGGTGGCATCTATCGCCACGAATTCGTCGCCGACACCGTGATCAAGGCGTTGATGGACGTGCAGCTGCGCACCGAAGTGCCGGTGTTCTCCGCGGTGCTGACGCCGCAGCAATTCCACGAGACCGAGGTGCACTACGACTTCTTCCGCAAGCATTTTGCGATCAAGGGCGTCGAGGTCGCGGCCGCTTGTGCAGAGACGTTGCTCGGCCTGGAGCGCCTGCGCGGCCAGGTCGCGGCGGGGATCGTGGGGTAGGCATGGTCATTCCGGGGCGCGCGAAGCGCGAGCCCGGAATCCATTGATCGACACGGATTGCTGCAAGATGGATTCCGGGTTCGGCGCTCTCGCGCCGCCCCGGAATGACGGTGTCAGTCGAACAGGCTCGACACCGACTCTTCCGCCGCCGTGCGCGCGATCGCGTCGGAGATCAGGCTGGCGATCGGCAGCGTGCGGATGTTCGGCGCCTTGGTCACCGCGTCCGTCGGCAGGATCGAGTCGGTGATCACGAGCTCCTTCAGCCTCGAGCCCGCGATGCGGGCGGCCGCGCCGCCGGAGAGCACGCCGTGGGTGATGTAGGCGTAGACGTCCTTGGCACCCTTGGCGATCAGCGCGTCGGCCGCGTTCACCAGCGTTCCGCCGGAGTCCACGATGTCGTCGATCAGGATACAGGTGTAGCCGGCGACGTCGCCGATCACGTTCATGACCTCGGATTCGCCCGCCCGTTCGCGGCGCTTGTCGACGATCGCGAGCGGAGTGTTGATGCGCTTGGCGAGGCCGCGCGCGCGGGCCACGCCGCCGACGTCGGGCGAGATCACCATGGTCTTGGAGAGGTCGAACCTCTCCTTGATGTCGCGCACCATCAGTGGCGCCGCGTAAAGGTTGTCGGTCGGGATGTCGAAGAAGCCCTGGATCTGGCCGGCGTGCAGATCGAGCGTCATGACGCGGTCGACGCCGGCCTGCGTGATCAGGTTGGCGACCAGCTTGGCCGAGATCGGCGTGCGCGAGCCCGACTTACGGTCCTGCCGGGCGTAGCCGAAATAGGGCAGCACCGCCGTGATGCGGCGCGCCGAGGAGCGGCGCAGCGCGTCGGTGATGATCAGCAATTCCATCAGATGGTCGTTCGCCGGGAACGAGGTCGACTGGATGATGAAGGCATCCGAGCCGCGCACGTTCTCCTGGATCTCGACGAAGATCTCCATGTCGGCGAAGCGCCGCACCACCGCCTTGGTCAGCGGCAGGTCCAGGCCCTGCGCGATCGCCTGCGCGAGGGCCGGATTGGAGTTGCCGGCGACGAGCTTGATGGAGCCGTTTTTGGCCGACATGGACGCTTCCTCCCGCGCTTTGCTGGATACGACGTTCAACATCTCAGATCCCACTGGAAGCACGGTTACGACGGGCGAGGAAATATCAGGCCGGAGGCTGCAATGGCAACCCGGGATGCTACGTTTTCCCTTCGAAATCCTGAGTCGGGCCAACGGCTTGGCCGCAACTTGAGGCCGTGGTTTAGCGGGGGTTATCGGTCGGCGTAGCCGAGTGCCGTGGCCGGCATCTCCGCCACTGGGCCCTGCGGGATCACGCTCGCCACCGCCGGGCCCCGCAAGCCAGGAGCCGTGCCCGGGGCATCCGGCGTTCCGTTGATCATGTTGGAAAGTCCGCTGAATCCGGCCTGGGCGATCTTCCGCAGCACGAGGTCGTCAGCTGCTCCCCACGGATCGCGGCCGCCTTTGGCCGAGGTCGGTTCCTCGCCGGAGAGGCGCAGCGCCCGCTGCTGGTTGGCGTCGTAGACGTCCCAGACCCAGGCGATCACCGTCTTGCCGCGCACCACCTGGGCGGAGAGATAGCTGCGCACGCGGTAGGCGGCGGTCCCTTCGCGGGAGACGACGGACAGGCTGCGCAGCTTGGATTCGCTGTCGATCACGCCGACCATGCGGTCGAACACCTGCGGCGGCGGCCCGTCGATCGATTCGAAGGCGACCGTTGCCCCGGAGCCGGCGCTCGGCGCCATCGCATAGGAGTTGGCGGCCCCGCCGCCGGCGCAGCCGCCAAGCGCGGTCGCTGCCGCGAGCAGCATGACCGCCAGCACGCGCGAACCCGCACGGCCCAGGATGAATGACGCGTCCCTCATTATGGAGGGCAGCGATATCGTTAAAATCGATTAAGGTCTAGGGCGGGAGCGACACAACACACGGTCATTCCGGGGCGCGCCACTTGGCGCGAGCCCGGAATCCATTTCGCCGCGTGAATTGCTGCACGATGGATTCCGGGTTCTCGCTTCGCGAGGCCCGGAATGACACACAGTGTTGCCCTTGTGTTCACGCTTCCAGCGCGATCGCGTGGACGTGGCGGCCGTAATCCGGCTCCTTGCGATGCACCGAGCGGCGATAGCTGAAGAAGCGCTCGTCGGCGTAGGTGTCGACGCCGAGATCGTCGATCATCAGGATGCCGGCGGCCTCCAGCCGCTTGCGGATGAAGCCGGCGAGGTCGAACATCGCGTGGCCCTCGCGCACCGACGGGATGAAGTACATCGCGTTGTCGGCATCGGCCTCGATGAAGCGCGCCACGAACTCGTTGCCGACCTCGTAGCTGTCCTGTCGGATCAAGGGCCCGATCGCGGCGATGATGCCGCTGCGCGTCGCGCCGAGTTTTTCCATCGCTAGAATCGTCGCCTCCAGCACGCCCGTCAGCGCGCCCTTCCATCCCGCATGTGCGCCACCGATCACGCGCGCGTTGGGATCGACGAACAGCACCGGCCCGCAATCGGCTGTGGAGACGCCGAGCGCGATGCCGGGCGTGTTCGTCACCAGCGCATCGCCCTTCGGCCGCGGCCCGTTCGGCCACGGCGCTTCTGCGACGAGCACGTCGGGCGAATGGATCTGGTGCAGGCTGAGGAAGCGTTCCGGCGCAACGCCGACATGCTCGGCCATGCGGCGGCGGTTCTCCGCGACAAGGGCCTGATCGTCATTGGAGCCGAGGCCGCCGTTCAGCGCGGAGTAGATGCCACTGGAGACGCCGCCTTCGCGGGTGAAGAACGAGTGGCGCAGGCCGGGCACAGCCGACAGCAGCGACGAAGCGAGCGTCATGAGGCTTCTCCGGCCTGTTCGAGATCGCTGAGGCCGGCAATGCCTGTCAACCGCGGCTCGGAGATGCCGAGCACCTTGAACATCGAGCCCATGCCGCCGCGCCCGGTATCCGTCAGCCGCTTGAGGGCGATCGAAATGTCGGTGGCGACCTCCGGCGTTGCCTTCTGCATCAAGGCGGCGGCCCTTGTGTCGATGCCGATCCGCTTGAGGAAGTCGCCTTGCGTCACCGGCCCGTGCACGCGCGCGCCGACATCTTCGGCCGCGCGCGCCAGCGCCTGGAAGTCGACATGAGCGGTGACGTCGGCCTGGCCCGGCGCCTTCAAGGGATCGGCGAAGGTGTGGCGCGCAATCGCCTGGAACGTGTCGCCGGCATCGCTGCGCAAATGGCCATAGTCGATGATCAGCGCCGCGCCGTCCTGGTCGCGGACGCGCGTGGCGAGCTTCATGATCTCGCCGTCGGGGCGCCATTCGAACACGGCGCCGACGGGTGCGGCGCGCACGAGCGGCGGCAGGAGCACGTCGAAGCGCGGCGTCGGCTCGGGCGCTGCGCCGAATTGAAGCTTGCCGTTGGGATCGATCTCGATGACGCGCTCGTGCCAGCCGTACTCGTGGCGGACCATCTGGTGGACCGGCAGCACGTCGAAATATTCGTTGGCGAGGATGATGCTCGGTCCCTCAGGCACGTCGTCGATGCTGTCGTGCCAGGCGATGTTGCGCACGCCCGACAGCGTCGCATTCTGCCGCTCGCGCAAGACGGGATTGACCTCGACCATGTGGATGTGAAGCGCCTGGTAGAGCGGCGGCAGCACGCGAAGGGCGCGCAACGCGTCCGCCATCATGGTGCCGCGGCCGGGGCCGAGCTCGATCAGCCGCAGGAACTGCGGCGAGCCCATCTGCTTCCACACCGAGGCGGTCCACAACCCCAGGAGCTCGCCGAACATCTGGCTGACTTCGGGTGAGGTTGTGAAGTCGCCCTCACGCCCGAGCGGATCGCGCGAGACGTAATAGCCATGGCGCGGATGCATCAGGCACAGTTCCATGTACCGCCAGACCGGCATGGGACCTGAGGACTTGATCAGCGCCTTGATCTCGTTGAGTAGCGGCTGTTCGGTCACGGCTATCTTCTCGAAATGAATTAACGAACGGCCCCTGCGGGCTTCGGCGCACCGCGCCGGACTGCCAATACAATAAGTATGCCGCCCACGATAAGCATCGGAATCGACAGCAGCATGCCCATGGTTAATCCGCCCCAGAGGAAACCGAGCTGGGCGTCCGGTTCGCGGAAGTGCTCGCCGGCGATCCGGGTCAGACCGTAGATCAGGATGAAGGCGCCGAGGATCATGCCCGGCCGCTTCAGCGCGCCGAGCCGGATCATCACCGCGAGCACGGTGAACAGCAGGATGCCTTCCATGCCGGCCTCGTAGAGCTGGCTCGGATGACGCGGCAGCTGCGTCGGATCGTTGGGAAAGATCATCGCCCAGGGCAGGCTCGCATCGGTGGCGCGGCCCCACAATTCGCCGTTGATGAAATTGGCGATGCGCCCGAGCAGCAGCCCGACCGGGGCGACCGCGGTGGTGATGTCACCGAGCGACAGGATCGAGATGCCATTGCGAAAGGCGAACCACATCACCGCGACGACGCAGCCGAGGAAGCCGCCATGGAAGGACATGCCGCCCTCCCACAACCGGAAGATCGCGGCAGGATGATCGATGAAGAAGGGCAGATTGTAGAACAGCACGTAGCCGGTGCGGCCGCCGAGAATGATGCCGAGCGTGACCCAGAGGATGAAGTCGTCAATCTGCAGCAGCGACATCGGCGCGGGGCCGCCCCACAGGCGCTCCTTCTTCAGAAGCGAGCGCGCATAGAGCCAGCCGAACACGATGCCGCAGATATAGGCCAGCGCATACCAGCGGATCGCGAACGGGCCGATCTCGAGCGCAATCGGCTTGAAGGCGGGGAAGTCGATGAGAAGAAGCTGCATCTCGCCTTCTATATCTGGACGAGATTGCGGCGATAGAGCGCCAACAGGCGCTCCCAATGCCGCTCGGCGGCGTCGCGGTCATAGACCGGGCGCTTGGGGAAGGCGAAGCCGTGATGCGTGCCGGGATAGATCTCGACCTCGGCCTTGGCGCCGTTCATGGCTTCTTTGACCTTCTCGATAACCTCCGGCGGCGCGTAGACATCGGTCTCGGCGCAGGCGAAATAGAGCTCGGCCTTGGTCTTAGCCGCAGCCAGGTGCGGGCTGTCGGCCTGATCCGTTGCCAGCTGCACGCCGTAGACCGAGGCGGCCGCCTTGACGCTGTCAGGGAAATGCGTGGCGGCGTTGATGGCGTAGCGGCCGCTCATGCAGTAGCCAACGGTGCCGACCAGTCTGGTGTTCGCGGCCGCCTGGCCCTCGGCATAGGTGAGCAGCGCCCGGGTGTCGTCCATGATCATGGGGATGGTGAGCGACCCCATCAGCTGGAACATGCGCTTGCGCTCCGGCGCGTTCGGGTCGGCCGGAAGCGCGCCGAGCTCCATCACGCCGGAGCGATAATAGAGGTTCGGCAGCATCACGTAATAGCCCGAGGTCGCGAGCCGGCGCGCCATGTCGCGCAGCTCTTCGCGGATCGCCGGCGCGTCCATGTAGAACAGGATGACCGGAAACGGCCCGCCGCGTTCGGGATGGCTGATGAAGGTTGCGGTGTGGCCGTCCCTGGTGGGGATCGCGATCTGCTGGTCGATCATCTCATGCGCCTTGTGATTCTTCTTATGCAGGGACGATGAATACGATTGCAAGGAAACCGGGGCATGACAAGGATACCTCCGATCGGGCCTTGAACCGTTCCGCTCGGATTGCCATTGTCTTTTCGAGAGTTCGCGCAAAGTAGAGGCCGCCAGGAGACCGAAATGACCCAGACCAACAACCGGTTTTTCGACGAGATCGGCCGCCTGATGAACGATGCCGCCGGTGCCGCCCAGGGCGTCAAGCGCGAGTTCGACACGGTGCTGCGCACCCAGGCCGAAAAATTCCTGCGCGACATGGATCTGGTCAAGCGCGAGGAGTTCGAGGCGGTCAAGGACATGGCCCGCCTGGCCCGCGAGGAGAACGAGGCGCTGAAGGCGCGACTCGCGGCGGTGGAGGCCAAGCTCGGCGGGGCGCCGAGCTGAGGTCGTCATGCCCGGGCTTGTCCCGGGCATCCACGTCTAACCTGGTGCCCGGCAACACGTGGATGGCCGGACAAGCCCGGCCATGACGGTGTTCCCCGGGATACCGGCCGCACAAAAAATCCTCGCATTTCCTTGTCATTTCCGCATCTTCCGGGTAAAAGCCCGCCAGTTCGTGGCCCCCGCACCCCTGGAGGCTTGCTGCGAACGATGCCATGGGCCGCGCTGCGGCCCATTAACTTTTGCAAAAACAAGGACTTAACGACATGGCGACGACCGTCAAGGAATTGAAGGCGACCGCACGTCCGAAGAGCGGCAAGGGGGCCGCCCGGGCTGAGCGTCGCGCCGGGCGAGTGCCCGGAGTGATCTATGGCAACAACCAGCCCCCCGTCACGATCTCGATCGAAGATCGCGAACTGCGCCAGCGCATCCTCGCCGGCCGGTTCCTGACCACGCTGGTCGACATCGATCTCGAGGGCAAGAAGCACCGCGTGATTCCGCGTGACTACCACCTCGATCCGGTCAAGGACTTCCCGATCCATGTCGACTTCATGCGGCTCGGCGAAGGCGCCACCATCCGCATCAGCGTGCCCTTGCACGTGGTGAAGTCGGAAGCCTCCCCGGGCGTGAAGCGCGGCGGCACGGTCAACATCGTCGCCCATGCGATCGAGCTCGAATGCGGCGTCGAGAGCATTCCGCAGTACATCGAGGCCGATGTCGGCTCGCTGGAAATCGGTCACTCCTTGCATCTGTCGGACGTCAAGCTGCCGAACGGCGTGAAGGCGCTGACCCGCGAGGACGCAACCCTCGTCACCATCGTGCCGCCGTCCGGCTACGCCGAAGAGCAGAAGGCCGCGGCTGCGGCTGCAGCTCCTGGCGCTGCTGCGGCTGCTCCGGCGGCTGGCGCTGCGGCTCCGGCCGCTGCTGCTCCTGCCGCGGCTGCCAAGGCTCCCGCCGGCGGCGACAAGAAGAAGTAATCTCTCAAAGCTGGCGCGCGGTCTCTGATCGCGCGCCGAGCGAGGGGCGCGCCGCGTCATGCGACTTTTTGTTGGGCTCGGCAATCCCGGCGCGAAATACGCACGTAACCGGCACAATATCGGCTTCATGGCCGTCGACGAGATCGCGCGGCGTCATGGTTTCGCACCATGGCGCCGTCGTTTTCAGGGCGAGACCTCGGAAGGCACGCTCGGCACCGAGCGCGTGATCCTGCTCAAGCCCACGACCTACATGAACGATTCCGGCCGCAGCGTTCAGGAGGCGGCGAGCTTCTTCAAGATCGCCATGGGCGACGTCACCGTGTTTCACGATGAACTCGAGCTGCCGCCGGGCAAGGTGCGGGTGAAGATCGGCGGCGGCATCGCCGGCCATAACGGCCTGCGCTCGATCTCGGCGCATATCGGCAACGACTATCGCCGGGTGCGACTCGGCATCGGTCATCCCGGCGTCAAGGAACTGGTGCACGGCCACGTGCTGTCGGACTTCGCCAAGGCCGACAACGACTGGGTGACGGCGCTGTGCGAAGCGGTGGCCGAGCACGCAGGCCTGGTCGCCAAGGGCACGGACGCGACCTTCGCCAACAGGGTGCATCTCGCCATGCAGGCGAAAGGATTTTTGACCAAGGACGAGAACGGCAAGGAATAACGCTCGTGGGATTTAAATGCGGAATCGTCGGATTGCCCAATGTCGGCAAGTCGACCTTGTTCAATGCGCTGACCGAGACGGCCGCGGCGCAGGCGGCGAACTATCCGTTCTGCACCATCGAGCCGAATGTCGGCGAGGTCGCGGTGCCCGATCCCAGGCTCGACAAGCTCGCGGCGATCGCCAAGTCCGGCCAGATCATCCCGACCCGGCTGACCTTTGTCGACATCGCCGGCCTCGTGCGCGGTGCGTCCAAGGGTGAAGGCCTCGGCAACCAGTTCCTCGCCAACATCCGCGAGGTCGATGCCATCGCGCATGTCGTGCGCTGCTTCGAAGATTCCGACATCACCCATGTCGAGGGCAAGATCGCCCCGCTCGCCGACATCGAGACCATCGAGACCGAGCTGATGCTCGCCGACCTCGACAGCCTCGAGAAGCGCGTCGACAACCTCACCAAGAAGGCCAAGGGCAACGACAAGGACGCCAAGGAGCAGCTCGACCTCGTCAACCGCACCCTGGTGCTGCTGCGTGAAGGCAAGCCCGCGCGCCTCGTCGAGCGCAAGGCGGAGGAGGAGCGCGCCTTCGGCATGCTCGGCCTGCTGTCGTCCAAGCCCGTGCTCTATGTCTGCAACGTCGAGGAAGGCTCGGCCGCAACAGGCAATTCGTTCTCCCAGGCGGTGCAGGAGCAGGCCGCCAAGGAAGGCGCGGTCGCCGTCGTCATCTCCGCCAAGATCGAATCCGAGATCGCCACCATTTCGCGTGAGGAGCGCGCCGACTTCCTGGAGACGCTGGGTCTCGAAGAGGCCGGCCTCGATCGCCTGATCCGCGCCGGCTACACGCTGCTCGACCTCATCACCTACTTCACGGTGGGCCCGAAGGAAGCACGCGCCTGGACCATCTACCGCGGCACCAAGGCACCGGGCGCGGCCGGCGTGATCCATACCGATTTCGAGAAGGGTTTTATCCGCGCAGAGACGATTGCGTTCGAGGATTACGTGGCGCTGGGCGGCGAAGCCGGCGCCCGCGATGCCGGCAAGCTCCGCCTCGAAGGCAAGGAATACGTCGTCGCCGACGGTGACGTGATGCATTTCCGGTTTAACACGTAAGACGCTGACATCGGTGCCGTAGGGTGGGCAAAGGCGCATCGCGCCGTGCCCACCGTCTAACCAATATTGCGACGGAAGACGTGGGCACGCTTCGCTTTGCCCACCCTACGAGGCCGGTGACTACGCCACCTGCGTCTGCCTCACCGCAACCCGCCGCCCTGATCCCTTATGGCGCCGAGATGCTCGTTGATGCGGAAGACGATCAGGATCAGCTCCGCGGCGATGCGCGAGAATACGATTCCGACGACGACGCTGGCGATCGACGACAGCAGCACCAGGAAGCCGCCAAAGGGACTGATCGCCATCGCAGCCAGGCCGGAGAAGATGCCGGAGAGGCCGAACAGGCAGATCAACGCGATCACCAGCCAATAGAAGGTCTTGATGATCGTCGGCGTGATGAAGCGGTCCCACTGAAACAGATCGCTGAATGAAAACATTGCTCTCCCCAGGGCATCGGGCCTTGGTAAATGGATCTTGGCCCTCGGTTGATCCGACTCAAGACCAACGCCGCCACCCCGTATGTAGCACGAGCCATGCGGGCCGGCGGGTTGAGATTGCCGCAAAGTGCGGCCACAATCTGTCATTTCCGCTAGCCAATCCCAAGATGACCCTGACCTTCGAAGATTTCCCGCCCGGCCGGTTCGGAACATTCGGCCCGCGCCACGTCACCCGCGACGAGATTTTGGCCTTCGCGGCCGAGTTCGATCCGCAGCCGATGCATCTGGACGAGGAGGCTGCCAGCAAGAGCATGCTGCGTGGCCTGTCCGGCTCGGGCTGGCACCTCTGCTCGCTGATGATGCGGATGATGGCCGACGGTTTTATTACCCGCGCCGCGTCGCTGGGGTCTCCCGGCGTCGACGAGGTGCGTTGGCTCTCGCCGCTCCGGCCCGGCGACGATCTCATGCTCGACGTCGACGTGTTGGAGGCGCGCCCCTCGAAGAGCCGCCCCGAGCTCGGCATCGTCAAGTTCAAATGCACCGTGCGCAACGCCAAGGGTGAGCCGCTGGGCGAGATGACCTCGCCGATCCTGATCAAGCGGCGCGAGGGGGCGGTCTGATGCGGTTCTTCGACGACATCGAGATCGGCCAGCGCCGCGAGATCGGCACCTATACGTTCACGGCCGAGGCCATCAAGAATTTCGCCGCGAAGTTCGATCCGCAGCGTTTTCATCTCGACGAGGAGGAGGGCAAGAGCTCGCTGTTCGGCGGGCTTGCCGCCTCGGGCTGGCATGTCGGCTCGGCCTGCATGAGCCTGCTTGTCGCCGACGGCCAGCGCCTGGCGCGCGAGGCCGTATCGCGCGGTGAGGAGGTTGCGGTGTGGGGACCTTCGCCGGGCTTTCGCGATCTGCGCTGGATCAGGCCGGTGCTCGCCGGCGACACCGTCGCCTACGTCAACGTCGTCACCGACAAGCGCACTTCGGCCTCGCGCCCGGGCTGGGGCATCCTGACCGCCCGCACCACCGGCACCAACCAGCGCGGCGAGGACGTCTATTCCATCACCGCCAGCGCTTTCGTGCCGATGCGGAAGAGCGGTTAGATCTGTTCCAAGATGAACGGGCAAATGAGTGCGCGAGTGTTGCCCGCGCGCTATGGACGCGATTCCGGGCGGCTGCCATAAGCCTGCGCAACATGGTTACCGCGAAGCAGTTTGGCGGAACCAGTGAGTTGCTAACTAATTATGAACCTGTCGCTGTCTAATTGAAACGAATTGGGCAGAGTACAGGGGACGAGGACCATGGCAGATCGCGGCGCACTCAAGCTTGTCGGATTTCTCTTCGCTACCGCGACGCTGGCAGTGATGTTGGTCGCCGGCATGGTGGTGAAGGGCTATGCCGATGGCGCCTACACCCTGGAAGCCTCGGCTGTCGACGCGAGCCGGTAGGAATCTGTTAAGTTCTCGGGGCCGGAAAACGGCCCCGCATCAGCGGCTGTAGACGAACGCCAGCACCGCGATCGCAACCACCAGCAATCCGACGAAGCGCAGCATGATCGTGCCGAGCTGATTGGGCGCGGGCCGCAGCGAGATCGGGTCCGTGTTGTCGGGCCGAATGCTTTCCATGAAATGTCCCCCGGCCCGGCCGCAAGAGAAGCGGGCGCTTGGCATTGGTCGCCGGGAAGGCGCGGGGGGTTCAAATGTGCACTCTCGTGTCCCGGACGCGCCGCAGAGTGTAACGCTGCGGCGCAGAGCCGGGACCCATTGCGCCGCGCATGAATCCTGACCATGGGCCCCGGCTCTGCGGCGCGTCACTGCGAGCCGCAGAGCCGGGGCACAGACCCCCCAGAATCAAAATCGCCGCGTTCCTTTCGGAACGCGGCGGTTCGGTGATGCTCAATACGATCAGCTATTGCGCAGGCCGTCGGCGGCGCGCTTCCACTGCGCGACGTTGTCGGCGATCATGCGGGTCGACTTCATCGCGGCCTGGCTGAGCTGGGCATAGCCGGAGATCTCGCGCTGAACGCGCTGGCCCTCGGCATGGAGCAGGTCACGCAGGCTCTCGAGCTCCGAGATCAGATTCTCGATCTCGGCGAGCGAGGTGCCGGCGACGCGCTGGATCAGCGAGTTGACGTTGGTGACGGTGGCCTCCGCGCTCGGATCGAGCGGGGGCGCATCCGTGGTCGTCGCCGCCGGACGGCGGAGATAGGCGATGTCGTTGCGGACGAAGTCGCGGATGCCGGCTTCGACTTCCGTAACTGCAGCGAGGTTGGTGTCGACCGTCTCGGTCTCGGCGGCTTCGGTCTTTTCCGGACGCATGGCGTTCATCGTTATTCCCCTGTTCGCGTTGAGCGCAGCGCGAGTGTCCCCCGCACGACGACGTCTGTGAGGCAGCCTGCATCAGGGCGCCGGAATTGGGCCGCAAATGGGCCGAGATGCGGCAAGGGCGGACCATTCGGGGGTTTTGCCGTGGCGTATGGTTACGAGAGTCTGAATGGCGGTAACGCGCGTCGGAACCCACCCCCTCATGGTGAGGAGCACGCCCCTTCGCGCGCGTCTCGAACCATGCCGGCCCCGCCCTCGCAGCGCGGCCTCGATCCTTCGAGACGCGCTGCTTTGGAGCGCCCTCAGGATGAGGGCAAGAGTATAGGCTTGGCCTACCAGCTCTTCTTGAAACCCGCCGTCACGCTCTTGTTGATCGCGCCCTGCGAGGTCTCGCCGACCGAGCCGGAGACGGTGACGTTGTCGAACAGCTTTTGCTCGGCGCCGACCTTGCGCAGCCATTTGTCGTCCGTGGTCGACAGCGTCTGGCCGGCGGTGACGCTGGTGCCGGTGTCGGTGAGGGTGACCTTGGCGGACTGGTCGGTCTCGTAATTGCGGGTGATGTGGCCGCCGATGCCGGGGACCGCACTCGTGCCTTGCTGGTTGACGCTATAGCCGTTCTGCAGCGTCAGCGAGGTGTCGCCGGACAGCGGCACCGATTTGGTCAGCGAGGCCCCGAGCTTGCTCTGTTCCGAGCCGGGATCGACGCGGGCTTCCACCGCGGTCTTGTCCCAGATGACTCCGGCGCCGGGCGCGGTCGCCGTCGCCCAGGCGCTGCCGGAGGATTGCGGCAGGTTGCCGCCATTGGTGGCCTTTTGCGCCAGCAGCTCGGACATCGTCCGCGGCTCGCTGGTCACCGTCATGTCGGCGCCGATCCGCGTATCCCAGAACGAGAACACGGACTGTTTCACCGTCACCGCCGAGGAGCCGTTCGCATTGGCATTCGACGACCAGTCGAGGCCGTCCTTGGCGGCGGCCTGGGCGCGCTTCTTGGCGGCGATCGGGTCGATGCCGGTGCCGGCGTCGACCGCGAGCTGACTCCAGTCGAGCTTGTCGACGTCGATGCCCTTGAGCACGTCGGGGTCGTTGACGTCGGGGGCCTCTGCCGTCTCGGTCTCGGCCTCGTCGGACGCGCCCGCGGGTGGGGAGAAGGGCGGAATGATCTGCGCCGAAACCGTCAGCACAGAGCCCAAGATGAACGCGGCCGCCAGCACCGGCAGCCTGGTCCAGCCACAACCTGTCGAGAATTCCATCGTCCTGCCCGCCAACCCCAGCGCACGTTGTCCGCCAATATAAGACGGTCCGTGGTGATGACCATGCGCCATTCGGTCTGCTCGCATCAATGCGGATTTATCGTTGCGAAATTGTGGCAACTCGCGTGGGGACGCGAACCAACGGGCCGCGCGAGAGGCGCGCGCCCGACGACGAGCTTCCGGCACGACGGCATCCGGCGGGGCTGGAGGCCAGGACGTCGCGTCAGGCGTTGTCATAGGTCCCGAACAGCGGGGCCCGTTGGCGTCCCCCTCAGCCGACGCTGGTCATCTTCGGCAGATGAATGGCGCGGCCGAGTGCCTGCTCGACCAGGTCGAAGGTGTCGATCAGGACGCGCATGCTGGTGAGCTTGCCCGCCCTGAACTGGGCGAACTGCGCGACCCGCAAGCTGATCGGCTTGTTGGAATCCAGTGCCGTCAGCGAATAGCGCAGCATCGAGGCGGCGGAATCGACGCCCAGCATGATGCTCTCGCGGTCGAAGCGGCGGACCTGGAAATTGTCGGCGAGCTGGCGGATGACGTCGAGCACGGCGTCCTTGCCCTGGCGCGCGCCGAGGAACGGAAACATGTCGATCGGGCCGTAGAGCGCCCATTCGACGTCCTCGTCGATCAGGGCCTCGATGTCCTCGAAATGCCGGTCGTTGATCGCGCGGTGCAACGCGCGCGAGAAACGCCAGAGGCTGTGCTCTGTCATTTTGGGCAGTCCTGAAGCTGGCTTTGCGAAGAAAAACGGAAAACGACCCCAGCGCCGTCAGGCGGTGGGGCTCAACTCATTTGTATACGAATAAAATACCCGATTTCGGCCAAAACGCAATTCACGTTTTCGCAATGCACAATTGATGGCGATCTGTGAGATTTGCAACAAAACCCCGTAATCTCCCGGGTCCCGGCGGATCGCGTGCGGGTTCCAGGGGAGGAGCAGGCTCAGTCCACCCGTGCACCCACGATCAGCGGCCCGATCTCGCGCTCCAGCACCTGCTGCACCAGATCGTAGGAATCGATGATCTCGCGGATCTCCGCCACCAGCCCGCCGCGGAAGGTGTAGAACACGGCCATGTCGAACTGCACGATGCGGTCGTTGCTGCGTTTCCTGAAATAGGCCTGCATGTAGGTCGCGACCGCCTCGCCTTCGGCCAGGATGTGCGGTGCCTTGTAGCGGATTTCCGAATAGCGCGACCAGACCGTCTGCCAGAGCTCGCGCAGCTCTTGCTTGCCGTGGCGCGGCACCATGTGCGGCAGCACGTCGATCGGCGCATGAGTGAGGAAGTCGACGTCGTCGGTGCAGCACGCCAGCGCGGCCTCGATATCGCCGCGCGCGAAGGCGTCGAGCAGATGAAGCACGCGTTGCCTGTTCAGCTTCTCAACCGTCATGCTGCTCCTGCCCTCACTGGCCGTGCTTTGCAAACGCTATCGTGCGGCTCGCGGGTCCATCAATCCGCAAAATCACAGAGTGATTGCAGGGTATGACGCGCGAGCACAATGCCCGGTTCATGGGGTGCAATTGCGGGTTGCGTGCGTTTCCGCATGCAAGAATTCGCTCGGCGCTTTGCGTCCTGCGTGACGCCGCGGGCACATCGCGGTCGCCTCCTGCCATGGCGGGCGCTGGAACCCGGACCCATCGGCGCCCGTTGAGACGCCGATACCGCATCCGGAGACATCGATCCATGAAAGCCCCGCTTTTCGCCATCGCCGCCGCCCTTCTGATGCTTGGCGCGACCTCCGCCGCCAACGCCAAGGGCTGCATCAAGGGCGCCGTCGTCGGCGGCGTCGCCGGTCACTACGCCGGCCACCACGGCGTCCTCGGCGCCGCCGCCGGCTGCCTCTACGGCAGGCATCACGCCAAGGAACAGGACAAGCAGCGGCAGCAGCAGGGTCAGGTGAACGGCCAGGGCAAGCTGTAGGGGCGACCTCGATCCGCAGCGGCAGTCTGCTTCCTCTCCGCGCAAGCGGGCGAGGTGAGGAAGGGCGCGTGATCCATCTCACATCACCCCGTTCCCGATGCGCCTAACGTCATCGGCATGTCATCAGGGAGACGTGCCATGGCTGCCCTCGCCACCGTCAGAAAGTCCCGCCTGCACAACGCGCTCGAAGGCCTCGCGCTGACCACGATCCTGCAGAGCTTCCCGACCTTCGCCGCTGCCGCCTTCCTGCTCAAGCTCTGCGGCAACCACGATCTCGTCGGCGACCCCGGCGTCGCCATCTTCGTCGCCATCGCCTCGCTCGCCCACGCCATGCTCGCCGTGACCCTCGGCCCGAGCTTCCCGCACCTGTTCAAGACCGTCTACGAACCAAAGTTCTTCGAGGCCCATCTGTCGCTGTCCGACAAGATCACGGCCTGGCGCACCCAGCCCGTCGCCTCGCTGCAGTTGGTGACCATCGTGCTGCTGCTGTCGGTGATGGCCGTGGTGACGGCGAGTGTGGGGTGAGGGGAACGCCGAGCGAGTCTCGCTTGCCGACGATCAACCCCTGCCGCAGTGTCGGACAATCACCTCTTCTTCCACCCACCCCGCCGCCCGGGCATCCCGCCCGTCGACTTCGGCGCCGGCCCAAACTCCGGTCCCGACTGCCGCGAGTCCGTCGGCTGAATAATCCGGCTCTCGCCGCCGAATGGCTTTGCCGGCAGCGCGCGGTTCTCGCGATAGGGCAGCGATTCCGGGCCGTGCATCTCGTCGAGATGCGGCTTGTGGACCTTCGAACCGCTACCGCCGCCGCTGGCTTTCAGCGCGGAGCCCACGGTCTTCTTCTTCATGGCGCTGACCGGTAAATTCGCGGCGTCGCCGTACTTCTTGCTGCCGGCATAGGCGCCGGCCTTGCCCTGCACAGTGCGTTGCTTGGCGGTGGGATCGTCCACCACGGCGAGCTCGGTGGCGCGCAGCCGTTTGACCTCGTCGCGCAGGCGCGCGGCTTCCTCGAAGTTCAGATCGGCTGCGGCCTCGCGCATCCGCGTTTCCAGGTCGCCGAGCACGGCTTCGAAGTTGTGGCCGATCGAGATGACGTCGTCGGTCATGTCGTGGCCGCCGACCTCGATCAGCACGTGGTCGCGCTCGTAGACGGAGTTGAGGATGTCGCCGATCTGCTTCTTCACGCTCTCCGGCGTGATGCCGTTGGCGGTGTTGTATTCGACCTGCTTCTCGCGGCGGCGGTTGGTCTCGGCGATGGCGCGCTCCATCGAGCCCGTCATCTGGTCGGCGTAGAGGATCACCTTGCCATCGACGTTGCGCGCGGCGCGGCCGATGGTCTGGATCAGCGAGGTCTCGCTGCGCAAAAAGCCTTCCTTGTCGGCATCCAGAATCGCGACCAGCGCGCATTCGGGAATGTCGAGGCCTTCGCGCAAGAGGTTGATGCCGACCAGCGCGTCGAACGCGCCGAGACGCAAGTCGCGGATGATCTCGATGCGCTCGATGGTGTCGATGTCGGAATGCATGTAGCGGACGCGGATGCCCTGCTCGTGCAGATATTCGGTGAGGTCCTCCGCCATGCGTTTGGTCAGCACGGTGATCAGCGAGCGATAGCCGGCCTGCGCGGTGGCGCGGACCTCGCCGACGAGGTCGTCGACCTGGGTGCGGGCCGGGCGAATGTCGACGGGCGGATCAATCAGCCCCGTGGGGCGGATGACCTGCTCGACGAACACGCCGCCGCTCTCGTTCAGCTCCCAGCCGCTCGGCGTCGCCGACACCGCGACGGTCTGCGGCCGCATCATGTCCCACTCCTCGAAGCGCAGCGGGCGGTTGTCCATGCAGGACGGCAGGCGGAAGCCGTATTCGGCCAGCGTCGCCTTGCGGCGGAAGTCGCCTTTGAACATGGCGCCAATTTGCGGCACGGTGACGTGGCTCTCGTCGGCGAACACCAGCGCGTTGTCGGGGACGTATTCGAACAGCGTCGGCGGCGGCTCGCCGGGGCGGCGTCCGGTGAGGTAGCGCGAATAGTTCTCGATGCCGGCGCAGCTTCCGGTCGCCTCCATCATCTCGAGGTCGAAAGTGGTGCGCTGCTCCAGCCGCTGCGCTTCCAACAGGCGCCCCTGGTCGTGGAGCTGGTCGAGCCGCTGCTTCAGCTCGGACTTGATCGACTTGATCGCCTGCACCAGCGTCGGGCGCGGCGTCACATAGTGCGAGTTGGCGTACATCTTGATGAATTCGAGCTCGTCCTGCTTGTGGCCGGTGAGCGGATCGAACTCCTCGATGGTCTCGATGGTGTCTCCGAACAGGTTCACGCGCCAGGCACGGTCCTCGTAGTGCGCCGGGAAGATGTCGATGACGTCGCCGCGCACGCGAAAGGTGCCGCGGGTGAAATCGGCCTGGGTGCGCTTGTATTGCAAGGCGACGAGGTCGGCGATGAGCTGGCGCTGGTCGATGCGCTCGCCCTTCTTCAGCGCGAAAGTCATCGCGGTATAGGTCTCGACCGAGCCGATACCGTAGATGCAGGACACCGAGGCGACGATGATGACGTCATCGCGTTCGAGCAGCGCGCGCGTCGCCGAGTGGCGCATGCGGTCGATCTGCTCGTTGATCGAGGAGTCCTTCTCGATATAGGTGTCGGTGCGCGGGACGTAGGCTTCCGGCTGGTAATAGTCGTAATAGGAGACGAAATACTCCACCGCGTTGTCGGGGAAGAAGTTCTTGAACTCGCCATAGAGCTGGGCGGCGAGCGTCTTGTTCGGCGCCAGGATCAGCGCGGGGCGCTGCGTCTTCTCGATCACCTGCGCCATCGTGTAGGTCTTGCCCGAGCCGGTGACGCCGAGCAGCACTTGGGTGCGGTCGTTGCGCTGGACGCCTTCGACCAGCTCGGCGATCGCGGTCGGCTGGTCGCCCTTGGGCTGGTATTCCGATTTGATCTCGAAGCGCACGCCGCCTTCGGACTTCTCCGGACGTGGCGGCCGGTGCGGCGTCCATACCTTGGTGGAGCCGTCGTTCTTGCGGAACTCCGGCCGGCCCTCGCGGATCAGCGACTCCAGCGCCTCCGCGGTCGCCTTGACGCCGAGCGCCTCCATCTTGTTGCGCGGCGGACGCGCCAGCGCCTCGGCATCGTCCTCCTCGGTGGGCAGGCCGAGCTGCCGCGCCAGTTCCGGATCGAGCGTCGGGATCGTGGCCGCGGTTCCGTAATTGGCCTGCGGCGCTTCTTCCAGCCCACCAACCTCGGTGGATTGCCGGGCGCCCGGCGGCTGCGGGTTGGGCCGCAGCGGCATCGGCCGCGCACTATCCTGCGGAAACTGCTTTTGAAGGTCTTTGGGCGTCGAGGCCCGCGCGCGATGGGCCGCGGCCTCGCCGCCCGAGCGGCGGTCGCGGGAATTGTCCGGCGGCGGCTGCAGGCCGGTGCCCGAGCCAAGTCCGGCGTCGCCGCGATTGATCGCGGGATTGAGCAGCTCGGCCAGGGCCGGCCCGATCGGCTGCACGTCGGGCCGATGTGCCTTGGAGTTCGGAGCTTTGGATTTAGGGGATTTTGGGGGAGCAGGTTTCTTCGCCATGAGCCGAATATGGGATGAGTCCGCCTCCCGATAAAGGGTGAATGACCGTCCTCATGCAGCCTGCTGACAGCAGGTTGGCAGCAGCCTCGGCCCTACGCGGTCGGCAGCGGACCCTCGTCGTCCTCGCCCGCCTGATGCGGCTTGAGGATGTCGAGATGGATGCCGCCGCAATCGGTGCAGCGCATGGTCCAGTACTCGCGTCCTGCGCGGCCGCCGATGACGCGGAGCACCGTGAGATCGCCGTCGCATTCCGGGCAGTTGGACAGCACATTGCGGGCATAAATTCTCGGCCGCGGCGCGTCTTCGATTTCGATGACTGACATGACCCGGTTCCCCCCTTTATGCTGTTGCCCTGGTTCGCTTGCCGTCCGGCTCGCTTATTCGTCGTCGCTGTCGGCCCGCCGGCGGAAGCGGTCGATGTGGTGCTTGGCGTCGGCGATCGCGGCGTTCTGATCGGGCCAGGCGAAACCGACTTCCATCGCCGGAAACAGCACGCCGTCGATGGCGACGGGGCTGAGATCGGCGCGGCGGATGCGGGCGTGCCAGAGGCCTTTGCCAGCCTCGAAGGATTCAATGTCAAAGCCGTCGTAGAGGGTCGTCATTCTTGTCGGTCCCACGTTTCTTTTCGGAGGGTCAGGGGACCACGTTTGCGGATTCCGGAATGTGAAGCCGTTCACAAGCGGCAGGCTTTTTTGCCTCGGGCGTCAGTTCCGCGCGGCGACACGGCCCGTCCGCTTGACCGGGCGGGCGGCGGGTTCCGAGGCCGCGCGCATGATCCAGCGGCGGAACGCGGCAAAGTCGCGGTGCTCGGTTTGAAAGCTGCGATAGAGCAGGTACCAGCGCATGCCCTTGGGCACCGAGAGGTCGAACGGGGCGACCAGCCGGCCGGCGGCGAGATCGTCGTCGATATAGGGGCGGATGCCCATGGCGATGCCGAGCCCGTCGGCGGCGGCCTGCAGCGCCTGGCCGTAAAACTGGAACTCCGGCCCGCGCGGATTGATGCGGGTGAGGTTCGCGGCTTTCAGCCAGATCGGCCAGTCCTCCGGCGAATGTTCGACGCGGATCAGGCTCGGTCCCTTCAGGTCGGCCGGGCGCTTCAGGCCGCTCGCGAGGCGGGGCACGCAGACGGGCGTGAGATCGCCGGCGAACAGGGGCTCGGCGACGAGACCAGGCCAGTCGCCGGTGCCGAGCTTGATGCCGCAGCTCCAGTCCTCGCCGAACGGTACCGACGCGCCGCCGGTGGTGAAGCGCACCTCGATGTCGGGCTCTTCGCTGCGAAACTCCGACAGGCGCGGGATCAGCCAGCGCATCGCAAAGGTGTGGCCGACGCCGATCGTGAGCACGCGGACGCTTGCCGGCGCCGTCACCTGCGCGGTGAGGCTGGCGAGCGCGTCGAAGATCGGCGTCAGCCCGCTCTGATAGGCGCGGCCGGCCTGCGTCAGCACCAGGCGATTGGCCTTGCGCTCGAACAGCGCGACGCCGAGGCGCTCTTCCAGCAGATGCACCATGCGGCTGACGGCGGCCGCTGACACGCTGAGCTCGAGCCCGGCGGCGGCAAAGCTGCCGGTCCGCGCCGCCGCCTCGAATGCCTTGATGCCGTTGAGAAACAGCAGACGCCGCAAAGGCAGGACCCTTATGCAAGACCCTCAGGAAAACTGATGCCAGGCCAAGATAACTCAGTTTGCGCGGAAGGGGCAAGCGAGGCACGTTCCCTTCGCCGCTCCCCGCTTGCGGGGAGAGGCCGACGCGCAAAGCGCGCGGATGAGGGGGAGTCTCCGCGGGGCAGCTGCCATCGTGACTGCGGAAGCGGTCCCTCACCCCCCTCTCCCCGTAGGAACGGGGCGAGGGAGTGAAGCAGCCTGCGTGCCCTGCTCAACGGCCCCACCACCGGAGATTCCCCACGTGACGCCCATCATGATCGCTGCCCTCGGATTGCTGATGGTCGCCACCGCGTTCCTGTCGGGACTGTTCGGCATGGCGGGCGGGCTGATCCTGATCGGCGTGCTCTTGGCACTGATGCCGCTGCCGACCGCGATGGTGCTGCATGCGATCACGCAGATGGCCTCGAACGGCTGGCGCGCGTTTCTCTGGCGGGGGCATATCCGCTGGCGGCCGGTCGCGAACTATATGGTCGGCGCTGCCGTCGCGCTCGCGGCCTGGTCGATCACGCGCTACGTGCCGGACAAGCCGATGGCCCTGCTGCTGCTCGGCATTACGCCGTTCATGGCGCGGCTGTTACCGTCGACCATCAAGCCGGACCCCGACCGTCTCTGGCAGGGCACCGTCTATGGCACGATCTGCATGGGCTTGATGCTGATGACCGGTGTGTCCGGCCCGCTGCTCGACACCTTCTTCCTCGGCGGCGATTTCGGCCGGCGCGAGAAGGTCGCGACCAAGGCGATGTGCCAGCTCGTCAGCCATTTCACCAAGCTGGTCTATTTCGGCGGCATCATCGACCAGGCGGCGAGCCTCGATCCCGTGCTCGCCGGCGTCGCCATCCTTGCCTCGATGCTCGGCACCACGCTGGCGCGGCGCATCCTCGAAGCCATGACCGACCAGCAGTTCGTGGCCTGGTCGAACAAGCTGATCACCACGATTGCCTGCTACTACATCGCCTATGGCGGCTGGCTGATGGTTCGCACACCGGTGCTGGCCGCCTTCGACAAGGGAGGTTTGCAATGAGCAGTAACGCCGATCCGCTGGTGCTGGACTTCGTCGAATGGGTCGCGCGCGAGCCGCGCGCCTATGCCGAGGTGATCGCGACCTGGAAGACCTCGTGCCCGCGCCTCACCATCTGGGAAGACGCCGCCGATCGCGGCTACGTCGCGCGCGAGACCATTGCAGGCCTTGGCCTCGTCATCGCGGTGACGGAAGGTGGCGAAAGGTTCTTGCGCGCCAACGGGCGGTGAGCGCGTCGCTTTCGACGGCTCTCGCCGGAGTGCTATCGCGAAGGCACCGCAAGCCGTGGCCGGATGATCTCGACCATGCGCTCGGCCGAGGTGCCCGGGGGAAAGAAGCCGAGATATTTTCCGTCGCGGTCCATGAGATAAATGAAGGACGTGTGGTCGACCGTGTAGTCGTTGGCCCCCTTGCCGATCGGAATCCTGGCAAAATAGACCTTGTAGGCCTCTGCCGCTGCTCCGATCGCTTCGGGGCTGCCGGTGAGCCCGAGCAGCCGCGGATGAAACAGCGGCACATATTCGGCAAGATGCTCGGCCGTGTCGCGCTCGGGGTCGAGCGTGATGAAGACGGGCTGCACGGCCTCTGCGTCCGGTCCGAGTTGCTCGAGCGCCTGTCCGATCGCCATCAGGTCGGTCGGACAGACGTCGGGGCAATAGGTGAAGCCGAAATAGACCAGCATCAGCCGCCCGCGGAAGTCGCCCTCGCTGCGCGGCTTGCCGGTCTGGTCGATCAACTGGAACGGTCCGCCGACCGGCTCCCGATTCCACATCAGGATGTCCATCGTCTCGGCGGCCGAGCGCGCCTGCGCCGCTGCCGCGCAGGCGAGCGTCAGCATCACGTACAGCCAGGCGCTGGCGAGCCGCATCACAGCCCGAAGGTGAGACGGCTGCCTGTCGTCGTCACCACCACCTTGCCCTCCATCTGGGCATTGGCTTCCTGTGCGAAGTTGAGCCCGCTGCAATGCATGGGCACCACGACGTCGGGATTGAGCGCCTTGATCTCGCTCACGACCTGCGTGAGGTAGTTCCTGGGCGCCGGGCCGAGATGGAAGCCGCCGACGACGGCGTGCACCTTCTGGACGCCCGACACTTCCTGCGCCTGCTTTACCGAATTGACGATGCCGACATGGCCGCAGGACGAGATCACGACGAGACCGAGATCCCGCACGTTGAAGCAGGTGGCGTGCTCGTGAATGTGCTCGTCCGGCACGATCTTGCCCTCCATTTCCGCGGGCAAATAGTGGCCGACATTGCAGCCCAGCCCGTCCTTGATGCCGAACTCGACGAGCGTGTTCGGCAGTACGCGTTCGCCGCTGCGCCGGGTGATCTTGCCGGTGGTGAAGGCATGATCCGCAATCACGGTCGGCGTTTCGCACAGCACGGTCGTGACTTTCTGCGCCGCAAGCTGCCGGCGGTCGAGGGTGCCGAAATCGGCGAATTGCCCCTGCGTCGGCGTCGGGGTGACGCGATGGCAGAAATTGTCCTCGCCGCCCGCATAGAGCTTGAGGTCGGCGGGCAGCCTGTCGCGGAACTTGTCGAGGAAGCCGTTCAAGCCACCGAAATGATCGTAATGGCCGTGGCTCACGATCAGCGCGTTGAGCTTGGCCGGATCGACGCCGATCAACGCCATGTTGTTGAGCAGCACGTCGGGCGTGTAGCCGTAGTCGAGCATCAGCGTGCGCTGATTGCCGCCGCCCTCGGATTCCAGCCAAAGCGACAGGCCCCATTCATTGTGCAGCGATTTGCGGAAATCACCGCCGCGTGCAGCCGGAGTGATGGAGACCCCGTTGATCTGCTTGGGACGGAAGAACAGGTCGAAACTCGAATCCACCAGCACGCGGATCGAGAGCTTGTCGACGATCGGAACGGCAATCGGGGCAGCGCTCGCGATCTCGACGCAGGTGAAAGCGTTGGCGGCCGCAGCTCCGGCCAGTGCCGCCGAGCCCAAGAGAAAATCGCGCCGTTGAATGGTCCTGGTCATTGCAACGCCTCCTGTATCGGATCTTGGACATGCCCAAGCTTAGGTCCAATCCGGTGCCGGCTCAACAAGCCGTGGCCAAATCCGGCACGGGCGAGGCAGCCAGTCGCCGGTCACACCCCGACACCGGCGGCAAGACGGCTTGCTTGCGCTCGTCGGCATGACGGCTACTCTGATCGCCAATCACAGCAGCTGGATCAGCCATGTCACTCAGACTCTTCCTCTTCGAACTCGTCGGCACCGACGCCTCGCGTCCCTTCAGCCCGTATTGCTGGCGCACACGGATGGCGCTGGCGCACAAGGGCCTCGCGGCGGAATCGCTGCCCTGGCGCTTCACCGAGAAGAGCGCGCTCGCGCCGCACGGGTCGGAGAAGGTTCCGGTGCTGTTGCACGATGACAAGCCCGTCGTCGACTCCTGGACGATCGCGACCTATCTCGAGGACAATTTCCCGGACCGTCCGTCGCTGTTCGGCGGCGAGGGCGGCCGCGCCATGGCGCGCATGATCAACGCCTTCGGCGACATCGCCGTGGTCGGTGGCATCTTTCCGCTGATCGTTGCCGACATCCCGAAGAATCTCGCCGAGGTCGACGCTGCCTATTTCCGAAAGTCGCGCGAGGCGCGCTTTGGCGGCAAGAGCCTGGAAGAGGTCATGGCGAGCCGCGACATCGGCGTGGTCGCCTTCCGCAAGTCGCTGGAAGTGATGCGGCAGACGTTGAAGAAGCAGCCCTATCTCGGCGGCGCCGCGCCGAACTACGCCGACTACATCGTGTTCGGCGGTTTCCAGTGGGCGCGCGTGGTGAGCCCGTTCAAGCTGCTCGAGGCGGACGATCCCATTTATGCCTGGCGCGAGACACTGCTCGATGCGTTCGACGGCATGGCGCGGAAATCGCCGGGGCATGAGGTGTAAGGTACCGTCTCTCCGACGTCGTCCCCGCGAACGCGGGGATCCATACCGCGTGATCTATTCGAGCGCGGATGGTCGATGTACCGGACGACCAGTCTTCGCCAAACCTCTCCCTGTGGTTATGGGTCCCTGCGTTCCAGGGACGACAGGGAGGGTGCGGTGATCCTCTCGCGGTTAACGAGCCGCCGCGCTCGCTCCCGCCGCTGCCTTGCGCAAACACTCCCGGCATAAACAATCCTCGCCTTCGACCGGCATCGGCAGCTTCGCGGTTTCCTCCGCGCACCAGCAGGTGCCCGAGAGGTCGCAGCCGAATTCGGTGCCGCAGCGCGCGCAGGCGAGGCGGCGCGGTTCCGGCGGCGGGGATTCTTTCGGATTTGTCATGATTTGCGTCGAAGCTTCGCCGTGATTTTCATGTCGGGTTCATCGGTCGTTGCGGTATATTAGGCGTCGCGCGCGGACTCCGAAAGCGGCTCCCGGCACGCGAAGGACAAATCGATGGCCCGCGATTCGCAAGCCGCGCTCGTCGCGCTCAACCGTTTTGGCTTCGGCGCGCGCGGCGGCGCGTCCGGAGATCTCATCAACGCAGCCTCCGATCCGCGCGGTTTCGTGAAGGCAGAGCTGGTCCGTGCGAGCGGGGTGCTGCTGGAGGCGCCCGGTCTGCAATCGACGCAGCAACTCGGGCAGGCCGTCTTCGCCTATCAGGATCAGGTCAGGCAGGCGCGCGAAGCGGCGAAGGCCGCCGCGCCCGCCGAGACGCCGTCGCCTGCGCCGACCGAACAGAAGCCCGGGCTCCGCCGCAATCTCTCGCTGAATGCGGCAGCAACGGAGGTCGCCGGCCAGATGACGGAGACCAAGCCGGCGGACAATGCGGCAAAGCCGGCCCCGCAGCCGCTCAACGTGATTCAAAAGACCTTCCGTACCGAAGCGCTGGCGCGCCTGCAGCGCGCGACGCTGGCCACCTGCGGCTTCACCGAGCGTCTCGTCGCGTTCTGGTCCAACCATTTCTGCATTTCCGCGACGAAGGGCGAGCTGGCGCGGATCTGGGCCGGCGTGTTCGAGCGCGAGGCGATCAGGCCGCACGTGCTCGGGCGCTTCGCCGACATGCTGAAAGCGGTCGAGCAGCATCCGGCGATGCTGTTCTTCCTCGACAACCAGCAATCGCTGGGGCCGGATTCGCGCGCAGGCCAGAATCGCAAGCGCGGGCTCAATGAGAATCTCGCGCGCGAGATCATGGAGCTGCATACGCTCGGCGTCGGTGGCGGCTATACGCAGGAGGACGTCACCTCGCTCGCGCGCATCATCACCGGCTGGACCTTTGCCGGACGGCAGGGGCAGCTCGGCACACCAGGCTCCTTCGTGTTCAACACCAATGCGCACCAGCCCGGCGCGCAGATGCTGCTCGGCAAGAGCTACGAGGCGACGGGTCTCGCGCAAGGCGAGGCCGCGCTCGCCGACATCGCGCGCCATCCGTCGACCGCGAACTTCATCGCGACCAAGTTCGTTCGCCACTTCGTTGCCGACGATCCGCCGCCGGGCCTGGTGGCGCGGCTGCGCGAACTCTTCGTCAAGACCGACGGCGACCTCAAGGCGCTTGCCGCGGGGCTGGTCGATTCCGACGAGGCGTGGACGGCGCCGCTGACCAAGATGCGCAGCCCTTACGATTTCCTCGTCGCGAGCGGCCGGCTGCTCGCGCGCGTCCCGGAAGATCCCGGCGCCTATCTGAACAATCTCAATCTGCTTGGACAGCCGCTGTGGTCGCCGGCCGGCCCCAATGGTTTCCCCGATACCAGCGCCGCATGGGCCGCGCCCGAGGGCATGAAGCTCAGGCTCGATATCGCCGCGCAAATGGGCGCACGGCTCGGGCCCAACATCGATCCGCTGGATCTGCTGGAATTCGCGGCGGCGGATGCGGCCTCGATCGAAACGCGCCGGACCATCGAGCGCGCGGAGTCGCGCCAGCAGGCGCTGGCGCTGCTCTTGATGTCGCCGGAAATGCAGAGGAGATGATGATGGTCGACTGCGTCGAGAACCGGCTCCTCACCTCGCGCCGCGGCCTGCTGCTCGGCGGCGCCTCCTTCGCGGCCTGGGCTTACCTGCCGAAATTCGCACGCGCCGCCGATGGGCGCGATCCCCGGCTGCTCGTGGTGATCCTGCGCGGCGCGCTCGACGGTCTCTCGACCGTCGCGCCGATCGGCGACCCTGACTATGCCGGCCTGCACGGCTCGATCGCGCTGGCCGCGGACGGCGCGCATCCCGCGATCATGCTGGACTCCTTCTTCGCGCTGCATCCGGCGATGCCGGAATTCGCGCGGATGTATCGCGACAAGCACGCTGCGGTGATCCATGCGGTGGCGACCCCCTATCGCGACCGCTCGCATTTCGACGGCCAGGACGTGCTGGAGAGCGGTTATGCCGGGCCTGGCCGCGTGCAGTCCGGTTGGCTCAATCGCGCGCTGGAAGCGCTGCCGCGCGGCGAGCGCGTATCGAGCGCTCTTGCGGTCGGGCCTACCACGCCGCTGGTGCTGCGCGGAAGCGCGCCGACCGTCGGCTGGGCGCCGGTGGCGCTGCCGCAGGCGGATGACGACACCGCGATGCGCCTCGTCGATCTCTACCGTCATCGCGATCCCGCGCTGGCGATGGCCTTGTCGCAAGGCCTTCAGCTCGACAAGGTCGCGAGCGGTGACGACATGAAGCCAAAACCCGGCAATGCGATGGTGCAGATGCGCCAGGTCGCGCGCGGCGCTGCGAAGCTGATGGCGGCCGACGATGGCCCGCGCATCGCCGCGCTCGCCTTCGACGGCTGGGACACGCATGCCAATGAAGGCGGCCCGGTCGGTCGTCTCGCCTTCCTGCTCGGCGGGCTCGATGGCGCACTCGCCGAATTCCAAAGCGGTTTGGGGGAGCGCTGGCGCGACACCGTCGTCATCGTCGCCACTGAATTCGGCCGCACCGCGCGCATCAATGGCACCGACGGCACCGATCACGGCACCGGCACGATCGCGCTGCTCGCCGGCGGCGCCGTGAAAGGCGGCCGGGTCATCTCCGACTGGCCGGGCCTCAAGCTCGCGAACTTGTATGAAGCTCGCGATCTCAAGCCGACCACCGATCTTCGCTCCGTGATCAAGGGCGTGCTGCAGGGCCAGTTCGGCCTGTCCGATCGCGTGCTGGCCGAGACGGTGTTCCCGGATAGTGCGGGAGTACGGCCGATGAAGGGATTGGTCGTCTAACCCCACGCGCCGTCATTCCGGGCCTGCGCCTTGCGGCGCATCCCGGAATGACGAGATAATGGTGCAGCATCAGGAGAACCATCCCCATGTACATCGCCATGAACCGCTTCCGTGTCGCCAAGGGCTCCGAGGCCGCCTTCGAGCAGGTCTGGCTCAGCCGCGATACGCATCTGGACAAGGTGCCGGGCTTCGTCGAATTCCATCTGCTGCGCGGCCCCGAGCTCGAGGACCACACGCTCTTTGCCTCGCACACCGTGTGGGCAAACCATGCCGCGTTCGACGCCTGGACCAAGTCCGAAGCGTTTCGGGCCGCGCACCACAAGGCAGGCGACAACAAGCCGCTCTATCTCGGCCATCCCCAGTTCGAAGGCTTTGAGGTGATTCAGACCGTCGCGAAGTAGCGCCGCGCCTCGAACGTCAGCCCAGCGTGATCTTGTCGATCTCCGCCATCTCATCCGCGCTGAGCTTCCAGGCGATCGCCTTGACGTTCTGCTCGATCTGCTCGACGCGGGTGGCGCCGGCGATCACGCTGGACACCTGCGGGCGGGCGGCGAGCCAGGAGAAAGCGAGCTCTAGCATGCTGTGGCCACGGGCCTTGGCGAAGGCCTGGAGCTTCTCGACGATGTCCTCGTTGCGCGGTGTGACGTAGCGGTCGCGCAGCCGCTCCACCTTGCCGAAGCGGGTGTCGTCGGGCGCGGCCTCGCCCTTCCGGTACTTGCCGGTCAGGAGTCCGCTGGCGAGCGGGAAGAACGGCAGAAGGCCGAGCTTGTACTCCTGCGCTGCCGGCAGCAGGTCCTTTTCGATGTCCCGCACCAGGAGGCTGTATTCGTCCTGGCACGACACGAAGCGGCTGACATTCATCGCGCGCGCGACGTACTCGGCTTCAGCGACGCGCCAGGCCGGGAAGTTGGAATTGCCGATGTAGCGGACCTTGCCCTGGCGGACGAGATCGTCGAGCGCGCGCAGGCTCTCCTCGATCGGCGTCAGCGGGTCATAGTCGTGCTGCTGATAGAGATCGATGTAATCGGTCTTCAGCCGCTTCAGGCTCGCTTCGACGGCGTCCATGATGTAGCGGCGCGAGGCGCCCTGCTTGGTTCCGTCCTCCGCCATCGGCTTGGAATATTTCGTCGCCAGCACGATGTCCTTGCGGCGGTCGCCCAGCACGGCGCCGAGCACGTTTTCCGAGCCGCCCATGTTCGAATAGATGTCGGCCGTGTCGAACAGCGTGATGCCGAGGTCGAGCGCGCGATGGATCACCTTGCGCGAGGTCTCCAGATCCGTGCGCTGGCCGAAATTGTTGCAGCCGAGCCCGACCGCGGACACGCGAAGGCCGGAGGCGCCGAGATTGCGAATTTCCATGGGAGATCCTGTCAGAGAGAGCAGCCACTCATTGTGACCATCGTGCGCCGCAGCAGCAAGGCGCGCGCCGCGCTGCTGCCATGCTGACAAGGCGGACAAAAAAATGCGGCCCCTGTCAGACGCGGCGACTGACGGGGACCGCTTGGGGCGCTTGATCGGTGACGGGGGGCCTGATCAGACGCAAATGCAGCGTAGCCCCGCTATGTTACGGGCGGGTGACAGGCGGAGTTATCCACAGGGTGCGGGCGGGGATCAGAACAGCTTGCGATAGACGATGAAGCCGGAACGCTCCGCGACCTTGTCGTACAGGCGCTGTGCCATGAGATTGGTCTCGTGCGTCTGCCAATAGACGCGTGGCGATCCCGCCAGTTTCGCCCGCTCATACACGCCGTGGATCAGCGCCGAGGCGACGCCCTTGCCGCGCGCGGCTTCCAGCGTGAACAGGTCCTGCAAATAGCAGGACGGCTCGATCGCGGTGGTGCTGCGATGAAACAGGTAGTTCGTCATGCCGAGCAGCTTGCCGTCGCTCTCGGCGACCAACCCATGCACCGGTTCATAGGCATCGAAGAAACGCTGCCACGTCATTGCAGTGATCTCGCCCGCCAGCGCGGTCGGGCCGGAGCGGCCGTAGAAGGCGTTATAGCCGTCCCACAGCGGCAGCCATTGATCGTAGTCCTGCCTGGTGACGGCGCGAATGGTGAGCGACATGTGGAATTCCTGCGATCGATGGGACGTCCTTCATACGTGATGACGGGCGTGCCGATCAATCGCCAGTCGCATCACTCCGCGGCGCGCAGATGCCGGATCAGCCTGCGGCCCGTGGGATCGCGCAGCGAGCGGTAGTAGTCGGCGCGTGAGGGCGCGTCGGTGTGGCGGACGAGGTCGGTCACCGGCGTGTAGCTCAGCATGCGTCCGCCGTCGGGCAGCGCGGCGCAGACGAAGCGCAACACCTCGCCGGTGCGCAAGGCGATGTTGATCGGCGTGGCATCGCCGATGCGCACCATCTCCATGCGCTGCGCGATGAAGGTGCCGAGCTCGTCTTCGGGCAGCTCGAACGCGCCGGTGTCGCGGCCATGATACATCAGGGCGATGAAGGGCGGCTTGCCGTCGGCGATCTCGTCCGGCACCGCGAAATAATCGCGAAACGCGCGGTTGATGAACTCGGCCCGCGTCTCGGTATCGAGCAGCACGATGCCGATATCGACCTGGTCGAGCGCGGCCGACAGCCGTGCCGCCGTGGCGTGGCTCCGGCGCTCGGCCGCGACCGTGCCGAGCAGCCGCTCGCGCATCAGGCCGGTGATGCCGGCGGTGGCGGCAGCCGTGATCGCCAGCAGGCCGAGTTGGACCAGATCGGTGATGGTCAAGCCGGAAACGCCGTGGCGGCCGAGGAGGAGCAGCGCCGCACCGATCACCGCGACGGCCGCGCTGGTGATCGCGGAGGCGAGACCCGACAGTGCGCCGGCGAGCGCCACGATGCCGACGAGCAGCGGAACGGGCGAGGTAGTGGGGAGAAAGCGATCGAAAAGCATCGCCGGCAGCAGGGTTGCTGCCGTCAGCACCGGACCGGAGATCGCACGCCATCCGAACCGCATGGACCCGTCTCGCTCCTCCCGAACGAGGTAACGTCGCAACACTGACTGATCGTTGCGCCACCGCGATACGTTTTCCCGCGGTGTGTTTAAGGCCCGCTTGCGTGCAAGCTTCAGGTTTTCGGATGATTTTAGACCAAGTGGGCGTGCTTGAGGGGCTGTTGCAGCGCCGGCGCATTCAGCGTCGAAATCCCCGGGCCCTTGCGCGTGACGACAATCAACAGCGACGCCGCGACCAAAATGGCCGCAGTCAGTGTGATTGCAACGACTACCACGGGTGATTTCATCGACGTCCTGTCGCGATGCCTGAAGGCGCGGGGCACACGGCGCCTTGAAGGCTGGACCAGGATGAAACGGGAATCAGACCGGCAGGCCCATCGCCATGGTCGCCTTGGTCGACAGCACCGTCAGGGTGACGATCAGGCACAGCGAGAGCGCGGCGACGGCGAGCGAGGCCGCGACCGCGTTGGTCAGCCGGGAAGACGCGACGGTAGCGGGATGGCCCTGAAAGCCTGCCGTGCCGGACGCCCGTATCATGGTCTAAATCCTTCAACGCGCGAGCGAATCACCCGCGACTTTCCACAATTTCCCAGTTTCAACCGGCAATATTGCGGCGGCTATCGCGCGGAAAATGGCGGGATTGCGGCGAATGTTGCCCTTGTACCCGCTATTCGCCAGAGCGCGCGCTCAGGCGCCGGCGGCAATGCTGGCGGGGTCGTCGACGTCGGCCGGCCGCCAGTCCATCGACACGAAGCCTGGCGCCGCTTCCACCCGCTTCAGCCAGTCGCGGATCGCCGGGAAGGCCTGGAGGTCGAAGTCGCAGCGGTCGGCGAGGTGGGTGTAGCCGTACAATGCGATGTCGGCGACCGTGAGCTGGCGCGCGGCGAAATAGGCGTTGGTCTTGAGGTGGTTCTCCATCACCTGGAGCGCGCCATAGCCGCGCTCCATCCAGTCCTCCAGCGAATGGGTCTGGAGGTCGCGGCCGCCCTTGACCAATGATAGCCAGAAATAGGCGGCGCCGATGTTCGGCTCCAGCGCGTGCTGCTCGAAGAACATCCATTGCAGCGCCTCGGCGCGGTCGATGCGGTTCTCCGGCGCGAGTGGCGTGCCGACGGCGACGTACCAGAGGATGGCGTTGGACTCCGCGAGAAAGCGGTCGTCTCCGACCTCGAGCAGCGGCACCTGTCCCGACGGGTTCTTGGACAGAAAGTCCGGCGTGCGGCTCTCGCCGCGCAGAATGTCCACCTCGATCGCTTCGTAAGGCACGTTGAGCAGCGCCAGCGCAAGGCGGACCTTGTAGCTGTTGCCCGAGCGTTGCATCGAATAGAGCTTGTACATTCTGAGAATGATTCCGGAAGACGGGGACGCGCGTCGCTCGTTGCCGCGCGAGGCGGCTAAACAATGATGCCGATGCGAATCCGCCGCAAGGGCCGGCCAATAGAAAAACTCGAAATCCCTACCGCACTGCAACGCCGCGAAAGATCATTTCCGCGCGACGATGCAAATCAGATCACGCTTGCGTCAGCATGCGAGCGCTTGGCTCGCGCGATCGTGCGCAGGGCGAGCGATTGGGGAAGAGCGCTGTCATCAATCCAGTGCAATCCAGTGTGCCGTCATGCCCGGGCTTGTCCCCGGGCATCCACGTTCGTCGTGCCGCGGTGAGGCGTGGATGGCCGGGACACAGGCGAGCGGAGAGCGACGCCGTCCTTCGGGCGGCTATGCCCGGCCATGACGGAGCTTGAGCGCGCAACACGCAAAATTGCTCCGAGGACAAGCTTTCCGGGATATGAGCGATTCGCGCGGTAAAGTTGCGGAAAATTGCTTGGAATCGTTGCTTGAACCACTCCAGATCCGTAAGTTTTTCCGAGATCGGGCCGAAGTTTCTTGCGGCGCAGCGGCACACGTTTTAGGGTATCTCATTCCCACAATCAGAGTCGTGAGGCCCAGGGCTTTTCGACGCTTGTCAGGAGATGACGATGTCCTTCCTTGCCGCTGCGCTCGACCGTGTGAAGCCGTCCGCGACCATCGCGGTCACGGATAAAGCACGCGCGCTGAAAGCGGCGGGCCGCAACGTCATCGGCCTCGGTGCCGGCGAGCCCGACTTCGACACGCCCGCCAACATCAAGCTGGCCGCGATCCGCGCCATCGAGGCCGGCAAGACCAAGTACACCGCGGTCGACGGCATTCCCGAGCTGAAGGACGCGATCATCGCGAAATTCCAGCGCGAGAACGGCGTTGCCTACAAGCCGAACCAGATCATCGTCGGCACCGGCGGCAAGCAGGTGCTGTACAACGCGCTGATGGCGACCATCAATCCGGGCGACGAGGTGATCATTCCCGCGCCGTACTGGGTCAGCTATCCTGAGATGGTGGCACTCGCCGGCGGCGAGCCGGTGCCGGTGGTCTGCACCGCCGCGACCGGCTTCAAGCTCCAGGCCGAGGCGCTCGAGCGCGCGATCACGCCGAAGACGAAATGGGTGATCCTGTGCTCGCCGTCGAACCCGACGGGAGCCGCCTACACGCGTTCGGAACTGAAGGCGCTCACCGACGTGCTGGTGAAGCATCCCCATGTGTGGGTGATGACCGACGACATGTACGAGCATCTCGTCTATGACGACTTCCAGTTCACCACGGTCGCGCAGGTCGAGCCGAAACTCTACGACCGCACACTCACCGTGAACGGCGTGTCGAAGGCCTATTGCATGACCGGCTGGCGCATCGGCTATGCCGGCGGTCCCGCGCAGCTGATCAAGGCGATGTCGACCATCCAGTCGCAGTCGACCTCGAACCCGTCCTCGATCGCGCAATGGGCCGCGGTGGAAGCTCTGAACGGTCCGCAGGACTTCATCCCCGCCAACAACAAGGTGTTCAAGGAGCGGCGCGACCTCGTCGTCTCAATGCTCAACCAGGCCAAGGGCATCGAATGCCCGCGTCCCGAGGGCGCCTTCTACGTCTATCCGTCCTGCGCCGGCACGATCGGCAAGACCGCGCCGTCGGGCAAGGTGATCGACAATGACGAGACTTTCGTCACCGAGCTCCTTGAGACCGAAGGCGTCGCGGTGGTGCAGGGTTCGGCCTTCGGCCTCGGCCCGGCGTTCCGCATCTCCTACGCGACCAAGACCTCGGACCTCGAAGATGCCTGCAAACGTATCCAGCGCTTCTGCGGTAATCTGCGCTGAGACCGTCGCAACGAGAATTGAAAAGGCCCGCTTCGTGCGGGCCTTTTTTATGCGTGTTCGATAAGTGGAGTTGGATGGACGATTGATCTGGCCGACATTTTGCCATGCCCCTCACCCGGATCACATCTGCGATGTGATCCGACCTCTCCCCGCTGAAGAGCGGGGAGAGGTTAGGACGCCCGCCACGCGCGATTGAAGTTTGATTGGCTTTGAGCGAGGGGCGCGCCGCTCTCTCACTCCCTCGCCCCGTTCTCACGGGGGCGGGACGAGCAAAGCTCGCCCTGAGAGGGTGGGGTGAGGGGCTCTCTCCACAAGCTCGATTCTAACCGCCTGCGATCTGGCACCCACAACGCACTTGTGGCATAGACCATCGCGCAGCGTGCAGTGCGCCTTCTCTGCTCGCATCACTTCATCGCCGGAGAAATTTCATGCGCCGTTCGTTCATCTTCGCCGGGCTCGCCGCCGCCAGCCTCGTTGCCTCCAGCGTGAGCGGCAGTGCGCAGCAGCGGATGGCGCGGGTCGGCGTGCTCGAATGCCGCGGCGGCGCCAGCGTCGGCTTCATCGTGGGATCGGTGACCCATCTCGGCTGCGTGCTGCGCGCCGACGGTTTGCCCGACGATCGTTACGTCGCAACCATCCGCAAAGTCGGTCTCGACATCGGCATCACCCAGGAGACGGCTTTGGCGTGGGGCGTGTTCGCGCCGGTCGACCGGCTCGGCCCCGGCGACCTCTCCGGCAATTATGCCGGTGCGCAGGGCAGCGCCTCGGTCGGTGTCGGCTTGGGGGGTAACGTGCTGGTCGGCGGCTCCAACAATTCGATCGCGCTCCAGCCGCTCAGCGTGCAGGGCCAGGTTGGCCTCAACATTGCCGCCGGCCTCGAGAGCCTGGAACTTCGTCCGGGCCGTTGATCGCGCGCCGGGCGGGTGGTGCTGCTCCACCTCTTCCCAGCGGGAAGAGGTGGAGCACCACTGTTAAGACTTGGACTAATCGACGACGCACCGCAGCGACGTTTGATGCTTGCCAAATCTCGGGGACGGGCAGAGCATCCGCGATTGCCGACCCAATCATGGGCCGAGCTCCACACCAAGGAGGCGGCGAATGGGACAAGACGTCAGAAGTCCCCGAGGTCCACGGTGCATCGCGCTGGTGGGCCCTTTCCAAAGCGGTAAAACCACACTTCTCGAAGCAATACTGGCGCGAACGGGCGCAATCCCGCGTGCCGGCAGTGTCGACGCCGGAACTTCCGTCGGCGACGCTGCGCCCGAGGCCCGTCATCACAAGATGACCGTCGGGCTCACTGCCGCCACCACGAGTTTCATGGGCGACAGCTACACTTTCCTCGATTGTCCCGGTTCCGTCGAGTTTGCCCACGACATGCGCGCCGCGCTGCCCGCGGTCGATGCCGCGATCGTGGTCTGCGAGGCCGACGAGAAGAAGCTGCCGCAGCTTCAGATCATCCTGCGCGAGCTGGAGGAGCTGAAGATCCCGCGTTTCCTGTTCCTCAACAAGATCGACCGCGCGAGCCAGCGCATCCGCGAGTCGCTCGCAATGCTGCAGCCCGCCTCCCGCGTGCCGCTGGTGCTGCGCCAGATCCCGATCTGGAAGGACGAGCTGATCGAGGGCTTCGTCGATCTCGCGCTGGAACGCGCCTTCATTTATCGTGAGCACAAGGCCTCCGAGGTGGTCGCGCTCGAAGGCGGCAATCTCGATCGCGAGAAGGAAGCCCGCTTCTCGATGCTGGAGAAGCTCGCCGATCACGACGACGCACTGATGGAGCAGCTGCTCGAAGACATCCAGCCGCCGCGTGATGCCGTGTTCGACGATCTCGCCCGCGAATTGCGCGAAGGGGTGATCTGCCCTGTGCTGTTAGGGGCAGCCGCGCGCGAAAACGGCGTGCTGCGCCTGATGAAGGCGCTGCGTCACGAGGCGCCGGGAATAGCGGAGACCGCAAAACGTCTCGGCGTTCCCGAGACCAGGGACGCGCTCGGCTTCGTGTTCAAGACGCTGCATTCGCAGCATGGCGGCAAACTGTCATTGACGCGGCTGCTCGCCGGCCATCTCGACGACGGCGCCACGCTGCAATCCGCTTCCGGAGGAGCGGGCCGCATCTCCGGCATCCTCGCCGTCAACGGCGCCTACGACACCAAGCGTGCCGCTGCCGAAGCCGGCGACACGGTGGCGCTCGCCAAGCTCGATCCGGTCAAGACCGGCGACACGGTCTCGAGCGGCAAGACCCCGCCTGCGGCGCTCGCGGTCTCGGAGCCGACGCCACCGGTGCTCGCGATCTCGGTTGCGGCCACCGACCGCAAGGACGACGTCAAGCTCGGCCAGGCGCTGACGCGGCTGCACGAGGAGGATCCGTCGCTCGTCATCGTGATGAACGCCCAGACCCACGACACCGTGCTGTGGGGACAGGGCGAGATGCACTTGCGCGTCGCAGGCGAGCGGTTGCGCGACCGCTTCGGCGTCAAGATCACATCGCATCCACCCGCCATCGGCTATCAGGAGACCATCCGCAAGCCGATCGTCCAGCGCGGCCGCCACAAGAAGCAGTCCGGCGGCCACGGCCAGTTCGGCGACGTCGTGCTCGACATCAGGCCCTTGCCGCGCGGCGAGGGCTTCAAGTTCGCCGAGAAGGTCGTTGGTGGCGCCGTGCCGCGCAACTACATCGGCGCGGTGGAAGAAGGCGTCGTCGACGGATTGACGCGAGGTCCGCTCGGTTTCCCCGTCACCGATTTGCAGGTGACGCTGACCGACGGCTCCTATCACAGCGTCGACTCTTCCGATCTCGCCTTCCGCACGGCCGCGCGGATCGGACTCAACGAGGGCCTGCCGCATTGTCAGTCAGTGCTGCTGGAGCCGATCCACGTGGTCGAGATCGTCTGTCCGACCGACGCCACCGCCAAGATCAACGCGATCCTGTCGGCGCGGCGAGGCCAGATCCTCGGCTTCGACACGCGTGACGGCTGGGGCGGCTGGGACTGCGTTCGCGCCATGATGCCGGAAGCCGAGATCGGCGAACTGATCGTGGAGCTGCGCTCGGCCACTGCCGGCGCCGGCAGCTTCACCCGCCAGTTCGACCACATGGCCGAAGTCACGGGCCGCGCCGCCGATCAGATCATCGCCGCGCATCAACACGCGGCTTGATCAAGCTGGCTTAGTCAGGGACCGCACTTCTCTCACACCCTCTCCCCGTCCTTACGGGGGGAGGGTTGGGGTGAGGGCTGTCCCCACGGGTGCGGCGCTTCATTCAGGCCGCGCCCTCTCTCCACTCGTCATTGCGGGCGTAGCGAAGCAATCCAGACTGTCTCTGCGCAGGGAGCCTGGATTGCTTCGTCGCAAGAGCTCCTCGCGATGACGGAGGCGATAGGCGCAAGCCCCCTTGCGCTTGCCCACCGATGATTTATTTTACATCATTGTACACGTCTCAGATATCATTTATAAGTTCTGGTAAGTGAGGCCAAGGTGATCACGTCGTTCCAGATGCGGGCAGCCCGCGCGCTGCTGGGCATTGACCAGAAAACCCTGGCCGAGCTCGCCGGCGTTTCGCTGCCGACCATCCAGCGGATGGAGGCCAGCACCGGCAATGTGCGTGGCGTGGTCGAGACCCTGATCAAGGTGGTCGAGGCGTTCGACCGGGCCGGTGTCGAGCTGATCGGCGAGCAGGTCCGCAGCGACAGCGGCGGGCGTGGCGTCCGCCTGAAGGAGCCCGGGCCGCCGCGTCGGGTGGGGGCGTGATCTTGCGGGTCATGTCCGGAGCAGACTGAACCAACGCACCGTCGCGTCCGAATCGCGGCCGCACGATGCAGTGGAGCATTGTGGGGCAGCGGAGCATGAGCATCACAAGCGATCACGCAAGCCGGCTGCACCAGCTGCGTCAGCCGACCTTTGCCGAACTGTATCTGCCAAAGCTCGTCACCGTCTGGCGTGAAGGCTACGGCGTCGCGGACTTCCGCGCCGACGTCTTCGCGGGCCTGACGGTTGCGATCGTGGCGCTACCGCTGTCGATGGCGATCGCGATCGCCTCGGGCGTGACGCCGGACCGCGGTCTCTACACGGCCGTCGTCGGCGGCTTCATCGCCTCGCTGCTCGGCGGCAGCCGGTTCCAGATCGGCGGACCCGCCGGCGCCTTCATCGTATTGGTCGCGGCGACCGCGGAACGTCACGGCGTCGATGGCGTCATCCTCGCCACCCTGATGGCGGGCGTATTCCTGATCGCCGCGGGCCTGCTCCGGGTCGGCACCTACATCAAGTTCATTCCCTATCCGGTGACGGTCGGATTCACCGCTGGCATCGCCGTGATCATCTTCGCCAGCCAGCTCCGCGATCTCGGCGGCATCTCGCTTGCGGGGAAAGAGCCCAGCGAGTTCGTTCCAAAGCTGGTCGCGCTCGCCGGCGGTCTCAACACCATCAATCCATCCGCCGTGGCGGTCGCAATCATCAGCATCGCCATCATCGCGGCCTTGCGGATCTGGCGGCCGTCCTGGCCCGGCATCCTGATCGCGGTCGTGCTCGCCGCCGTTGCGTGTGCCGTGCTGTCGCTGCCGGTGGAAACCATCGGGTCGCGCTTCGGCGGCATTCCGCGCGAATTGCCCTCGCCGGTGCTGCCGGCGTTCTCGGTTGCGAAGGCGACCGCCGTGCTACCGGATGCGATCTCATTCGCGCTGCTGGCCGCCATCGAATCGCTGCTGTCGGCGGTGGTGGCCGACGGCATGACCGGGCGCCGTCACCGCTCCAATTGCGAGCTGGTGGCGCAAGGCGCCGCCAATATCGGCTCGGCGCTGTTCGGCGGCATCTGCGTCACCGGCCTGATCGCGCGAACCGCGACCAACATCCGCGCCGGCGCGCGCGGGCCGTTGGCAGGCATGCTGCACTCCGTGTTCCTGCTGCTGTTCATGCTGATCGCGGCGCCGCTCGCAAGCTACATTCCGCTGGCCGCGCTCGCCTCGGTGCTGGTCGTGGTGGCCTGGACCATGGCGGAGAAGCACGAATTCGCCACGCTCCTGCGTTCGTCGTGGGGCGACGCCGTCGTGCTGCTTGCGACCTTCCTGCTGACGATCTTCCGTGATCTGACCGAAGGCATCCTGGTCGGCTTTGCGCTCGGCGCCGTGCTGTTCATCCATCGCATGGCGGAGATGACGGGCATCGAGGAACGCTCGCCTCTGGTCGCCGGCGATCGTCCCGACGACGGCAACGGCGAGCGCGTTCGCTACGATCCTGCGCTTGCGGTCGATCGCGACGTGCTGGTCTATCGCATCACGGGCGCGTTCTTCTTCGGCGCGGCCTCCGCCATCGGAGGCGTGCTCGACGAGGTCGCCGACAAGCGCAAGGCCTTCGTGGTCGATTTCGCCGCGGTGCCGTTCCTGGATTCGACGGCGGCCAACGTGCTGGGCCGCGTCGCCGCCAAGGCGCACCGCCAGGGCATCCGGCTGTTCATCACCGGCGCCTCGCCCGCGGTCCGCCGCGCGCTGCTCACCCATGGCGTGACGCCGCCGCGGGCGCGCTATCGCCAGAGCCTCGATCGCGCGATTGCCGACATCAAGGGCTCTGCGGGCGAGGAGGCAGCGGCGGACTAGCGACGTCCGCACGCTTGACAGGCCCCACGGGACGCGAAATGGATCGCCTCGGGAATACGACCCGAGGAAAAGATGACCGCGCCCAAAGCTCCTGCAGCCTGTCTGATCGGATGGCCGGCCGCGCATTCGCGCTCGCCGCTGATCCATCATTACTGGCTGCGCACGCTCGGCATTGCCGGCGGCTATGTCATCGAAGCGGTTCCGCCCGAGGATCTCAGGGATTTCGTGCTGCGGCTGTCGCTGCGCGGCTTCGTCGGGGCCAACGTCACGATCCCGCACAAGGAGGGCGTGCTGGCGCTGTCGGCGCCCGATGCCCGCGCCAAGGCCGTCGGCGCGGCGAACACGCTGTGGTTTGCCGAGGGCGAGCTGCGCTCGACCAACACCGACGTCGAAGGTTTCATCGGCAATCTCGACGCCAGCGCGCCCGGCTGGGATGCCGCCGAGGAGGCGCTGGTGCTCGGCGCCGGCGGCTCCTCGCGGGCGGTCGTGTTCGGTCTGCTCGAGCGTGGGATCAAGCGCATCCATCTGGCCAATCGCACCATCGCGCGGGCCGAGACGCTGGCAAGACAGTTCGGGCCGAACGTGCATCCCGTGACGTGGGACGGGATCGACGACGTGCTGCCGCGCGCAAAACTTCTCGTGAACACGACCTCGCTCGGCATGCACGGCCAGCCCTCACTCGATGTTGATGTCGCGCGCCTGCCGCAGGCGGCGGTGGTCGCCGACCTCGTCTATGTGCCGCTGGTGACGCCGCTGCTCGCCGCCGCAACGGCGCGCGGCCTGAAGACGGCAGACGGGCTCGGCATGCTGCTGCACCAGGCGGTGCGCGGCTTCGAGCTGTGGTTCGGCCGGCGGCCGGAGGTCACGGCCGAGCTGCGGGCGCTGGTCGAGGCCGATCTCACAAAGACTTGAGAGAATAGCGCGCGTCGTCCGGAGTTCTCCATCCGTGGGGACAATCGGAGACCGTCATGTCTGTTCAACGTGCAACTTTCACACGTCCGCTGATCGCCGTCGCGATGGTGGCCGCTTCCACCCTCTATGCCTACGCGCAGAGGGCACCGGTGCCGACGCGCGTGCGCGGCACGATCGAAAGCGTCAATGGTGACACGATGCAGGTCAAGTCGCGCAGCGGCGAGGACGTCAAGCTGCGCATCGCTCCCGACGTGAACGTATCGGGGATTACCAAAATTTCACTCGCCGACATCAAGGTCGGCTCCTTCGTCGGCGCCACCACGGTGCCCGGACCGGACGGCGGCCAGAATGCGGTCGAGGTCCACGTGTTTCCGGAGAGCATGCGCGGCACCGGCGAGGGCTCGCGGCCCTATGACCTCAAGCCGAATTCGAGCATGACCAACGCCACGGTGTCGGAGAGCGTGGTCGGCAATGACGGCCATACGCTGCTGGTCAAGTACAAGGACGGCGAGAAGAAGGTGTTCGTCGCCGACAACACGCCGGTGGTGACCTTCGTGCCCGGCGACAAATCCGACCTCAAGGCCGGCGCCAAGGTCATCGCCTTCATGAAGCAACTGCCGGACGGCTCGTTCGAGACCAACCGCGTCAGCGTCGGCCGTGACGGCCTGACGCCGCCGATGTGAGAAAGGACCGGATCATGCTGACTTCGACGATGAAATCCGGCCTGCTCGCAGCGGTCCTCGCTCTCGCCTCGTTCGCGGCCTCGGCGCAGCAGGCGCCGACGGTCCGCATCCGCGGCACCATCGAAAGTGTCGACGGCAACATGCTCGGCATCAAGACGCGCGAAGGCAGCGACGTGAAGGTGCGCATGACCGACAACGTCGCCGTCTTCGCCGTGGTGAAGACGGAGCTGTCGGAAATCAAGGAAGGCTCCTATATCGGCGTCACCGGCATGCCTGAACCGGACGGCACGCAGAAGGCGATCGCGGTGCATATCTTCCCGGAGAACCAGCGCGGCGCGGCCGAGGGTTTTCGTCCCTGGGACGCGCGTGCCAATTCGACCATGACCAATGCCACCGTGGCGCAGACGGTGAAAGGCACCGACGGCCAGAACATCACGGTCAAATACAAGGACGGCGAGAAGAAGGTCGTGGCGCCGCCGGACACGCCAATCGTCACCTTCATCGCCACGGACAAGTCGGAAGTGAAGCCGGGCGCCAAGCTGATCATCTTCGGCGCGGCGAAGAAGGACGACGGCTCGCTGGAGGCCAACCGCGTCAATGTCGGGCGCGATGGAGTTACGCCACCGATGTGAGGCTAGAGTCGCCGATGCATTCTCGGTGTCATCCCGGACAAGCGTAAGCGCAGATCCGGGATCATAACCACAGGGCGGAGTTTGGCGAAGATTGGTAACCCCGAGTCCCGTAACCACACCTTCCTGTGGCTATGGGTCCCGGATCAGCGCTCCGCTCCCGACAACGCTACGCGTTGTCGAGCGCTGCGCTTGTCCGGGACGACAGCCGTTGTTGCTGCCGCGTCCCGGCATGCCTTTCACATCGCGATGACATGATCGTCGATCTCGTCGATCCGGTTGACGCCGCACAGGCCCATGGTGGTGAGCAGCTCCTTCTGGATGATGTCGATCGCCTTGGCGACGCCGGCCTGGCCGCCGGCACCCAGGCCGTAGGCATAAGCGCGGCCGAGCATGCAGGACTTTGCGCCGAGCGCAAGCGCGCGCATCACGTCCTGGCCGGAGCGGATGCCGCCGTCGAACATGATCTCCATCCTGTCACCGACCGCATCGGCGATCTCCGGCAGCACCTCGATCGATGACGGTGCACCGTCGAGCTGCCGGCCGCCATGGTTGGAGACGACGAGCGCCTGCGCGCCGGTCTTGGCGGCCTCCTCGGCATCCTCGACGTCGAGGATGCCCTTGATGACCAGCTTGCCCGGCCAGATGCTGCGGACCCACTCGACGTCCTTCCAGTTCAGCGAGGTGTCGAACTGCGAGGCCGTCCATTCGGCGAGGCGATTGAGATCCTCGGTGTTCTTCACGTGGCCGGCGATGTTGCCGAAGGTGCGGCGCTTGCCCTGCAGCACGCCGGAGACCCAGCTGGGCTTGCTGGCGAAATCCAGCAGCTTCGACAGCGACCATTCGGGGGGCACGGTCATGCCGTTCTTGATGTCGGCGTGGCGCTGGCCGATGACCTGGAGGTCCACGGTGAGCACCAGCGCGCTGCACTTGGCCGCGATCGCGCGCTGGATCAATTCCTTGATGAAGCCGCGGTCCTTCATGACGTAGAGCTGGAACCAGAACGGCTTCTCGACATTGGCGGCGATGTCCTCGATCGAGCAGATCGACATGGTCGATTGCGTGAACGGGATACCGGCGGCCTGCGCGGCGCGGCAGGCATAAATTTCGCCGTCGCCATGCTGCATGCCGAGCAGCCCGACGGGGGCGAGCATCAGCGGCATGGTCGAGGGCTCGCCGAGAATCGTGGTCGAAGTGTCGCGCTTGGAGACATCGACCAGGATGCGCTGGCGGAACTTGATCGCCTGCATATCCTCGCGGTTGGCGCGCAGCGTCTCCTCGGCATAGGAGCCGCGGTCGCAATAGTCGAAGAACGCCTTCGGCACGCGGCGCTTATGCAGCGTGCGAAGATCGTCGATACAGGTGATATGTTTCATGATCGTTCCCCGGCCCGTCTTGTACCAAGAGTCTTGCATCGGAAGATTTCGGGGTCATCTAGCATGGTTGGATGCACAGCCAAATCCGTTTGCAGACCGTTTTGCAGGAGGGCGCCATGACGAAGCCGCACGCTGGACCTTCGCCGGAAGAGATCAAGGAGAAGCGTGATCTCGAGGAAGCCCTGGAAGAGGGTCTGGAAGAGACCTTTCCGGGCTCCGATCCCGTCAACGTCACCCAGCCGGCGCCGAGCCGCGGCGATGGCCACGTGAAGCGCAGCGATTAAACGGGTTCCACCCTGTTTCGAGGCTATGGGCCGGAAATATAATGTTAACAAGACGTTGTCGGTACGGCGGCGCCCCGGTTCCGTAATGATTCATCATATTTTTTGAAGCCAAGTTAGCCTCACAGGCATTATAACACGCCTAGCAAATCAGGGATGCGGGTCCCGTTCGGGCAGCCCGTGGTTGTCAAGGGGATCCCCTGGTTGTTGCTTGGGGGACGATATGAGTCGCAAATATTTCGGGACGGACGGGATTCGGGGCCGCGCCAACGGACTGATCACGCCGGAGCTCGCCCTCAAGGTCGGCCAGGCCGCAGGCCTTGCGTTTCAGCGCGGTGACCACCGCCACCGGGTCGTGATCGGCAAGGACACCCGCTTGTCCGGCTACATGATCGAATACGCGATGGTCGCCGGCTTCACCTCGGTCGGCATGGACGTGCTGCTGGTCGGCCCGATGCCGACGCCGGCGGTTGCGATGCTGACCAAGTCGATGCGCGCCGATCTCGGCGTCATGATCTCGGCCTCGCACAATCTGTTCGAGGACAACGGCATCAAGCTGTTCGGCCCGCAGGGCTTCAAGCTCTCCGACGACGTCGAGCGGCAGATCGAGCAGCTGCTCGACGAGCCCATCGACAAGCGGCTGGCACAGAGCGCGAGCCTCGGCCGCGCCCGCCGCATCGACGGCGTGCATGACCGCTACATCGAATTCGCCAAGCGCACGTTGCCGCGAGACCTCTCGCTCGACGGCCTGCGCGTCGTGATCGATTGCGCCAACGGCGCCGCCTACAAGGTGGTGCCCGAAGCGCTGTGGGAGTTGGGCGCCGACGTCGTGCCGATCGGCGTCGAGCCCGACGGCTTCAACATCAACAAGGATTGCGGCTCGACCTCGCCGGAAGCACTGTCGCGGAAGGTGCGCGAGATGCGCGCCGACATCGGCATCGCGCTCGACGGCGACGCCGATCGCGTCATCCTGGTCGACGAGCGCGGTCATGTGGTCGACGGCGACCAGTTGCTCGCGGTGATCGCGCAGAGCTGGAAGGAAGACGGCCGCCTGTCGCGTCCCGGCATCGTCGCCACCGTGATGTCCAATCTCGGGCTCGAGCGCTTCCTGAAAGGGCAGGGGCTCGATCTGGTGCGCACGCCGGTCGGCGACCGCTACGTGCTCGAGCAGATGCTGAACGGCGGCTACAATCTCGGCGGCGAGCAGTCGGGCCACATCATCCTGTCCGACTACGCCACCACCGGCGACGGTTTTGTCGCTGCGCTGCAGGTGCTGGCGGTGGTGCAGAAGCTGCGCCGCCCCGTGTCGGAAGTCTGCCACCGCTTCGATCCGCTGCCGCAGATCCTCAAGAACGTCCGCCACAAGGGCGGCAAGCCGCTCGACGATTCCGACGTCAAGTCGGCGATCTCCGACGGCGAGAAACGGCTCAACGGCCACGGCCGCCTCCTGATCCGCTCCTCCGGCACCGAGCCGGTGATCCGCGTCATGGGCGAGGGCGAAGACCGCATCCTGGTCGAGGACGTCGTCGACACCATCGTCTTCGCACTCGGCCAGGCGGCGGCCTGAGGTCTTTCAAGCACGAGCGGGTAGGGTGATCTCACCCTACGATATCGGACTCGCGGGGAGGGTAAGACCCGCGCATTCCAGCCATTTGCGATTGACGGTGGTTCCATCGCCGCTTGCATCGTAATGAGCCGATGCGGCGGTTCGCCGCGCCGGCCGGGACCGCTGCATTGAACAAGCCTGTCGTCGTCTCAGAGGAAACGCTGACCGAGCCCGTCGTCGTCGTCGACGTGGCACCCGCCGCCAAAGCGGCAGGGCCGGCCTATGTCGTGCTCGCCGGCATCAGCTTCTCGCACTTCCTCAACGACACCATGCAGTCGCTGATCGCCTCGGTGTATCCGATCCTGAAGGACACCTACGCGCTCGACTTCGCGCAGATCGGCATGATCACGCTCGCCTTTCAGTTCACGGCCTCGCTGCTGCAGCCGGTGGTCGGGCATTACACCGACAAGAAGGCACAGCCCTATTCGCTGGCCATCGGCATGGCCTCGACCTTCTTCGGCCTCTTGCTGCTCAGTGCCGCGCACCAATATCTCGTCATCCTCGTCGCCGCCGCGCTGGTCGGTCTCGGCTCGGCGGTTTTTCACCCCGAATCCGCGCGCATCGCGCGGCTTGCCTCCGGCGGCCGCTACGGTTTTGCGCAATCGGTGTTCCAGCTCGGCGGCAGTTTCGGCACCTCGATGGGGCCAGTGCTGGCGGCGCTGATCGTGGTGCCGTTCGGGCAGGGCAGCATCGCCTGGTTCTCCTCGATCGCATTCCTCGCAATCCTCATCCTCTGGCGCATCGGCCGCTGGTATGCGCCGCAGATCAAGGCGAAGAAGACGGCGGCCGTTCAGGCGCATCCCGACGCGCCGAGCTCGCGCCGCGTCGCCGTTGCGCTGCTCGTGCTGGTCGCGCTGCTGTTTTCAAAACAGCTCTATGTCTCGAGCCTGTCGAGCTACTACATCTTCTACCTGATCGATCGGTTCGGCGTGTCGACGCAGGCAGCCCAGATCTATCTCTTCATCTTCCTCGCGGCGAATGCGGTCGGCGCGTTTCTGGGCGGTCCCCTGGGCGATCGCTTCGGCCGCAAGATCGTGATCTGGATCTCTATCCTGGGCGCGCTCCCGTTCACGCTGGCGCTGCCCTATGCCGGGCTCGTCGGCAGTGCGGTGCTGTCAGTCATCATCGGCCTGATCATCTCCTCGACGACGTCGTCGATCATCGTATTTGCGCAGGAGCTGGTGCCGCACAGATTCGGCATGATCTCCGGCGTGTTCTTCGGCGTTGCCTTCGGCATCGGGGGCCTGGGCGCCGCCGTGCTCGGCAAGCTCGCCGACCACACCTCGATCGAGTTCGTCTACCAGGTCTGCGCCTACCTGCCGGCGATCGGCCTGCTTGCGGTGTTCCTGCCCAAGCTGCCGCGGCACGCGCGTTAACGGATTCTCTCCCGCTGCACTGCGGCTTTACACATCGTTAGCAATTGCGGCGTGAGGCGCTGCAATTTTGCAACGCTTCTCGTCCATGCGCGCGAGCAGTCAGGAAAAATCAACCTTAAAAATTAGGGTTAAGTGGCGCTTAAACATTTGCTGGCATCGTCCGCTCCGTGAGTTTCCAGAACGTGAGGCCTGCGTATTTGCCTCACCGGCCAAAAGGACGAAGCCAATGCGTAGCGTTAAGTCTTTCCTTGCCGCGGGTGCGGCAACCCTGATCTCGTCGATGGCATTCGCCGCCGATATGCCGATCGCGGCGCCCCCTCCCATGTACGCGCCGCCGGCCCCGCCCGCCGATTTCGGCGGCTGGTATCTGCGCGGCGACATCGGCTTCAGCAATCAGAAGACGAAGGATCTGCGCTACGGTCGCGAGTCGGCTTATTCGCAGCTCACCTCGTTCGATCAGCAGACTTCGTTCGACGCGGCCGGCATCTACGGCGTGGGCGTTGGCTACCGGTTCAACAATTGGTTCCGTGCCGACGTGACCGGGCAGTATCGCGGCAATTCAAATTTCAAGGGCACCGATCGTTTCACCGGGACCGCGGGCGGCGTGCCGTACAGCGGCATCGACAATTACAGCGCAAGCAAGTCCGAATGGCTGGTTTTGGCCAACGCGTACGTTGATCTGGGCACCTGGTGGTGCATCACGCCGTTCATCGGCGCCGGCGTCGGCGGTGCACGCGTTTCGATCGCGAACTTCACCGACACGGGCATCAACAACCTCGCCGTCGGAAATACCAGCTTCGCGAGCGCGCCGTCCGGCTCGAAGTGGAATTTCGCCTGGGCGGCCCATGCCGGTCTTGCCTATAAGGTCAATCCCAATCTCGTCCTCGAACTCGCCTACAGCTATGTCGACCTGGGCCCCGGACAAACCGGTGTCCTGTCGGACTACACCGGTGGGACCACGGGCAACGTCTTCAAGTTCAAGGATATCACCTCGCACGACCTGAAGCTCGGCGTGCGCTGGAATCTCGACAGCGCGCCGGCCTACATGCCGCCGCCGCCGCTTGTCACAAAGGGCTGATCGACACTTCGATCGGTTAGGACTTCTTAACGGCGCGGGATCATCCCGCGCCGTTTTGCTTTGCGTATTTTTCATGGCGAGTAGCGATGAAGGCGGCCGACGCAACCATTGGTTAAGGTTAACGAGCCATGATCACGGATGAAAGTTCGAGTTCGATGGAGCGTTGCGATGCGTGGCCTTTTGTTGGCGGCGGCGATGTTGGGGACGGTGTCTGCCGCGCATGCGGCCGATATGCCCGATCTTCCCATCCTGCGCGGCAGCTTCACCGACGGTCTCACCAGGTCCAGCGTCAACTGGCAAGGCTTCTATGTCGGCGGGCAGGGTGGCTACGGCTCGTCCGATGAGAATTTCAACGGGTCGACCAGCAATATGATGGCGGCGCTGCTCGCAGACACCCTGATCGAGCAGGAGATGCAGGTCTCGCAATGGAATCTCGGCCTCGGAAAGGCCTCTCAGCGCAGCAGCGGATATGGTGCTTTCGTGGGCTACAATGCCCAATGGGACGATGTCGTGATCGGCCTGGAGGCCAGTTACCTGCACGGTAAGTTCGGCGGATCGACCACTGCCAGCGAAGCTCGCAGCAATACGCTGTCCGACGGCAACGTGCACACGGTGACGGCGAGCTCGACGGCTTCGATCGCGATCAAGGACATGGCAACGTTTCGCGGCCGGGCCGGTTATGCATGGGGATGCTTCCTGCCCTACGTGTTCGGCGGGCTCGCGCTCGGCAATGCCGATATCGTCCGCACGGTGAGCGCTCAGGATTTCGTGACGCCTGCCGGCGTTCTTCTGGGGCCGGTTTCCGCGAGCGAGGCGCAGCACAATCATCTGATCTACGGCTACAGCGGGGGTCTCGGCGTGGACGTCAACCTCGTCGGCGGTCTCTTCATGCGCGCCGAGTGGGAATACATTCGCTTCACTTCCCAGGTCGACACCAGTATCAACACCGTCCGCGCCGGCCTCGGCTACAAGTTCTGACGCAGCCGCGCACGCCGCGGTTGACAGCTCCGCGCCGTCCTGATGCTCTGTCGTTCCAACGCGGGGCGGCAGCGATGAAGATCTACGGCGACAGCAATTCCGGCAATTGCCTGAAGGTGAAGTGGGTCTGCGACAAGCTCGCATTGCCCTACCAATGGATCGAGATCGACACGCGCAAGGGCGAGACGCGCACGCCGCAATTCCTTGAGATGAACGGCGCCGGCCAGGTGCCCACCGTCGCGTTCGACGACGGCCGCACGCTGGCGCAGTCCAATGCCATCATCCGCTATCTCGCCCGCGACAGCGCGCTCGTCCCGCGCGACGCCTTCATGGCGGCCAAGATGGACGAATGGCTGTTCTGGGAACAGTACAGCCACGAGCCCTATATCGCGGTGTGCCGCTTCCTCCTCGTTTATCTCGGCAAGGACGCATCCGAGCTCGACCCCGAAAAGGTCAAGCGCGGCTATGCGGCGCTCGACCGCATGGAGCAGCATCTTTTGGCCTCCCGCTTCTTCGCCGGTGAAGAGGTTTCGCTCGCCGACGTCTCGCTGCTCGCCTATACCCGCGTGGCGCATGAAGGCGGCTTCGATCTCGGCCGCTATGCCGCTCTCCGCCGCTGGATCGGCGAGGTCGAAGCGCTTCTCGGCGTCCCGCCGGCGCGCTGAGGTTGGAGTTGCCTGACATGAACGCCGAATCCGTCTCCATTCGCCGCGCGCGCCGCGACGACGTTCCAGCGATCGTGGCGATGCTCGCCGACGATCATCTGGGCCGCGCGCGCGAGCGCGTCGAGGATCCGTTGCCTGCCGCCTATTACGAGGCCTTCGCGCGGGTCGAGCGCGATCCGAATCTCGCGCTCGTGGTTGCCGAGAGCGAGGGCAGGGTGGTCGGCTGCCTGCAACTCGCGATCCTGCCGGGCATCAGCTCGCAAGGCGGCGTGCGCGGCCTGCTCGAAGACGTTCGCGTTGCTTCGGATTGTCGCAGCCGCGGCATCGGCGAGCGGTTGGTGCAATGGGCGATCGCGAAAGCGAAAGCGCGCGGCTGCAGTCTGGTCGAGTTGCTGACGCATGCGAGCCGCGTCGATGCGCAGCGCTTCTACAAGCGGCTCGGGTTCGCGGCGAGCCACGTCGGTATGACTGTCCGCTTTTGAGGCAGCTCCTCGCGAGCCTTGCGCGATCAGCGAATTCGGATCGCGCGCTTGTTCATATTAACAGCTGATAAACTACCCAGCCGTCGTTCACGTTGATCCGGGAACGAACGGTGCTAGGCAGCGTCAGACACCGGGCTCTGTCGGTTCGGGGATTTCGATGACAAGCTATTCAATGATCAAGGTCGGCAACGATTACGTCGTGCAGGCCAATGACAAGTGCATTTTGAAAGTCGGCAGCCGTCGCAGAGCCGCGCAATTGATCAGCGAGGCCACGGACTTGCTGAATGCGCTCGCGGTCGTCGAATCCCCTGATATCGCGCCGGAAGCACCATCACGCCGCCGTGAGACGCCGGAACTTCCTTGACGACTCTTCCTGTTTCCCGTATCAGCCGCGGCGGGACACCTCCCCCCAACGGGAGGCTGACTATCTGGAAGGGTAGATATTATGACTGTAGCGAAGCCCGCTTCGCGGCCGAACGTGCCGCATTTCTCCTCCGGCCCCTGCGCCAAGCGCCCCGGCTGGAACGCCCAAAATCTCAAGGACGCAGCGCTCGGCCGGTCGCATCGCGCGAAGGTCGGCAAGACCAAGCTCAAGCTCGCGATCGATCTGACGCGCGAAGTGCTCGATGTGCCCGCCGATTATCGCATCGGCATCGTGCCGGCCTCCGATACCGGCGCGGTCGAGATGGCGCTGTGGTCGCTGCTCGGTGCGCGCCCCGTCACCACGCTCGCCTGGGAATCCTTCGGCGAGGGCTGGGTCAGCGACATCGTCAAGGAATTGAAGCTCAAGGACGTCACCAAGCTCAACGCAGCCTATGGTGAGATCCCCGACCTCGCCAAGGTCGATCCCAAGAGCGACGTCGTCTTCACCTGGAACGGCACCACGTCGGGCGTGCGCGTGCCGAACGCCGACTGGATCAGCTCTGCCCGCGAAGGCCTGACCATCTGCGATGCGACCTCGGCCGCGTTTGCGCAGCCGCTGGACTGGGCCAAGCTCGATGTCGTCACCTTCTCCTGGCAGAAGGCGCTCGGCGGCGAAGCCGCGCACGGCATGCTGATCCTGTCGCCCCGTGCGGTGGAACGGCTGGAAACCTACAAGCCGGCCTGGCCGCTGCCGAAGATCTTCCGCATGACCAAGGGCGGCAAGATCAATGAAGGCATCTTCGTCGGCGAGACCATCAATACGCCGTCGATGCTCTGCGTCGAGGATTATCTCGACGCGCTGAACTGGGCCAAGTCGATCGGCGGCCTCAAGGCGCTGATCGCGCGTGCCGACGCCAACACCAAGGTGCTCGCCGACTGGAAGGCGAAGACGCCCTGGATCGACTTCCTGGCCAAGGACGCGGCGATCCGCTCCAACACCTCGGTGTGCCTGAAGTTCACCGATCCCGCCATCACCTCGCTGTCCGAGGATGCGCAAGCCGACTTCTCCAAGAAGCTGGTGGCGCTGGTGGAGAAGGAAGGCGCCGGCTACGACTTCGCGTATTATCGCGATGCGCCGGCCGGCCTGCGCATCTGGTGCGGCGCCACCGTCGAGGCCAAGGACGTCGAGCTGCTGACGCAGTGGATCGACTGGGCTTTTGCCGAGACCAAGGCCACGCTCGCCAAGGCGGCGTAGCTTTACTTTCTCACCTCGCCCCGTTCCGACGGGGAGAGGCAGAAGTTGCTTCCGACATCATCCTGTTCCGGTCGAACGCCAACCCTTCCATCAGGGAGGGTAGAGGATCATCCCCATGACCAAACCCAAAGTTCTCATTTCCGACGCGCTCTCGCCCGCTGCCGTGCAGATCTTCAAAGACCGCGGCGTCGAGGTCGACTTCCAGCCCAATCTCGGCAAGGACAAGGACAAGCTCGCCGAGATCATCGGCAATTACGACGGCCTTGCGATCCGCTCCGCGACGAAGGCGACCGCAAAGATTCTCGACAAGGCGACCAACCTCAAGGTGATCGGCCGCGCCGGCATCGGCGTCGACAATGTCGAGATCCCCGCCGCCACGGCCAAGGGCATCATCGTGATGAACACGCCGTTCGGCAATTCGATCACGACCGCCGAGCATGCCGTCACCCTGATGCTGGCGCTCGCGCGCGAAATCCCGCAGGCCGACGCCTCGACCCAGGCCGGCAAGTGGGAGAAGAACCGCTTCATGGGCGTCGAGATCACCGGCAAGGTGCTCGGCGTCGTCGGCTGCGGCAACATCGGCTCGATCGTCGCCGACCGCGCACTCGGCCTGCGCATGAAGGTGATCGCGTTCGATCCGTTCCTGTCGCCGGAGCGCGCCAAGGACATCGGCGTCGAGAAGGTCGAGCTCGACGACCTGCTCAAGCGCGCCGATTTCATCACGCTGCACACGCCGCTGACCGAGAAGACGAAGAACATCATCGACGCTGCCGCAATCGCCAAGATGAAGAAGGGCGTGCGCCTGATCAACTGCGCGCGCGGCGGTCTCGTCGACGAGCAGGCGGTGGTCGATGCACTCAATTCCAAGCACATTGCCGGCGCCGCGTTCGACGTCTTCGTCGAGGAGCCCGCGAACGCCAACGTGCTGTTCGGCCATCCCAACGTGATCTGCACGCCGCATCTCGGCGCCTCCACCACCGAAGCGCAGGAGAACGTCGCGCTCCAGGTCGCCGAGCAGATGTCGGATTACCTGCTCACCGGCGCGATCTCGAACGCGGTCAACTTCCCCTCGATCACGGCGGAAGAAGCGCCGAAGCTGAAGCCGTTCATCTCGCTCGCCGAGAAGCTCGGCTCGTTCGCCGGCCAGCTCACCGAGACCGGCATCCTCAAGGTCGAGATCACCTATGAGGGCCACGTCGCCGAGATGAAGATCAAGGCGATCACCTCCGCCGTGCTGTCGGGCCTGCTGCGGCCGATGCTGGGCGAGGTCAACGTGGTGTCCGCGCCCGTCGTCGCCAAGGAGCGCGGCATGGTGGTGGACGAGATCGTGCGCGCCGCCCAGAGCGACTATGAGAGCCTGATCACCGTGACGGTCGCGACCGAACGCCAGGAGCGCTCGGTCTCCGGCACCGTCTATCACGACGGCAAGCCGCGCCTGGTCGACATCAAGGGCATCCGCGTCGACGCCGAGTTCGGCAAGTCGATGATCTATGTCACCAACGAGGACAAGCCGGGCTTCATCGGCAGTTTCGCTGGCCTATTGGGCGACGCCAAGATCAACATCGCGACCTTCCATCTCGGCCGCGTCGAGCAGGGCGGCGACGCTATCGCGCTGGTCGAGGTCGATGGCGCGGTCCCGGCGGAGGTGCTCGCCAAGGTGCAGGCCCTGCCGCAGGTCAAGCAGGTCAAGGCGCTGACGTTCTGAGACGCTGACATATTCCGACCCGCGGAACAACGCCGCCTCCGTCACGGGAGGCGGCGTTTTTATTTTCCGCGCCTGCCAAACTTTGTGTACCAATGGCGCCAGGACAACTCGTTCAAAGAGCGCTCCGTTCAAAATCGCTCGACAAGGGAGAAAACAATGCGTGAAGCCGTCATCGTTTCCTATGCGCGCACGGGCCTCGCAAAATCCGGCCGCGGCGGGTTCAACATCACGCCGCCGATGTCGCTCGCGGCCCACGCCATCCAGCATGCGGTGAAGCGCGCCGGCGTCGACAAGGATTATGTCGAGGACCGCTATCTCGGCAATTGCGCCCATGGCGCGCCCAACATCGGCCGCCAGGCCGCGCTGCTCGCCGGCCTGCCGAAGACCACCGCCGGAGTATCGGTGAACCGGTTCTGCTCCTCGGGACTGCAGACGATCGCGATGGCCGCCAACTCGATCCGCTCGGACGGCGCCGACTGCATCGTAGCCGGCGGGGTCGAGAGCATCTCGATGCCGGGCGGCGGCACCCCGAAGGAATCGATCGATCCTGAATTGCTCAAGGTCGCGCCCGATATCTTCATGGCGATGATCGACACCGCCGACATCGTCGCCGAGCGCTACAAGCTCAGCCGCGAATATCAGGACGAGTTCTCGCTGGAATCGCAGCGCCGCATGGCGGCGTCGCAGCAGGCGGGCAAGTACAAGGACGAGATCGTCCCGATGAAGACCAAGATGAAGGTCGTCGACAAGGCGACCAAGGCGGAGAGCATCGTCGACTACGTCGTCGATCGCGACGAGTGCAACCGGCCCGAGACCACGATGGAAGGTCTCGCCAAGCTCGAGCCGGTGAAGGGTCCCGGGAAGTTCGTCACCGCCGGCAATGCCAGCCAGCTCTCGGACGGCGCCGCTGCCGTGGTGCTGATGGAAGCCAAGGACGCCGAGAAGCGCGGCCTCAAGCCGCTCGGCCGCTTCGTCGCCTGGGCGACCGCGGGCTGCGAGCCCGACGAAATGGGCATCGGCCCGGTGTTCGCAATTCCGAAGCTGCTCAAGCGCACCGGCCTCAAGGTCGACGACATCGACCTGTGGGAGCTCAACGAAGCCTTCGCCAGCCAGTGCCTGTACTGCCGCGACCAGCTCGGCATCGATCCCGCCAAATACAACGTCAACGGCGGCTCGATCGCGATCGGCCATCCCTTCGGCATGACCGGCGCCCGCCTCACCGGCCACCTGCTGCAGGAAGGCGCGCGCCGCAAGGCCAAGTGGGGCGTCGTGACGATGTGCATCGGCGGCGGCCAGGGCGGCGCCGGCCTGTTCGAGATCTACAGCTGATCCAGACCGCCACCGTCGTTTGAAGACAGGACAGCACGGCGCCACGAGCGCCGTGTTTTTTTGTCCGCGCCTGTGTATCTCACCGTGCATAACATGCCAGTAGAAACCTGGCGTGGGGAGTCCGTTACCTCTCGTATGACGGGTATCGTGCACAAGTACGTATTCATACGTGCCGGTAAATTAACGGTAGTTTCCTCGCCCTGACGTTTCATACTCGCATCAGCCACAACCGATTTTTGAAGCCAAGATGCGATTTCTCTCCCTTCGTCTCACCCACAAGATCACCGCGATCGGCGTCATTGGCGTCATCGGTGTCGTCCTGATCGGCGGCATCCATCTCTACGGCGAGAACGCGATGGCGTTCTATCGCGACGCCGCCGAGAAGGCGCGCACCATCTTCGAGCTGAACAACAGGATCGCCGTCGAGCTGCTCGAGGGACGCCGCGCCGAGAAGGACTTCCTCTTGCGCAGCGAACCGGCCAAGGCGCAGCGCCAGGCCGAGATCAGCCAGCAGGTCTCGCTCGATATCGAGAAGCTTCGCGCCAGGATTTCAGGGCTCGGCAAGCCCGAGCTGGTCGCGAGGATCGACGCGATGACCGCATCGCTGAAGACCTATCAGACCCGTTTCGCCGCGGTGGTCGAGCAGAGACAGCGGCTCGGGCTCGATGAAAAGTCCGGTCTCGAAGGCCGCTTGCGGGCCTCGGTCCACGACATCGAGACCAAGGTCGGCGAGCTCCGGAATCCGTCGCTCAAGGTGACCATGCTGATGATGCGAAGGCACGAGAAGGACTTCATGCTGCGTCGCGACGCCAGATACGGCGACGACATGAAGAAGCGCGCGGCCGAGTTTGTGACGGGCCTCGACGAGCCCTCCATTCCCGGCGATGCGAAGGCCGAGTTGCGCCAGAAGCTCGCCAATTACCAGCGTGACTTCTTCGCCTGGATGGAGACCGCGCTGGCTCTGGGAATCGAACTCAAGGCGATGTCGGAGGCCTTCTCCGCGGTCGAGCCCGTCATCGAGCAGGTGTCGCAAGCGGTCGACCAGATCCGCGCCGAAGCCGACCGGCTGAACGATGCCCAGCGCGACAGCATCCAATGGTGGATCGGCGTTGCGATCGCGATGATCGCATCCGCCGTGCTCGGCCTCGGCATCTTCATCGGCCGCTCGGTTTCCAAGCCGCTGTCGGCCATGCGCGCGGCGATGATCGAGCTCGCCAACGGCAATTTCGCCATCGTGCTGCCCGGGCTCGGCCGTCCCGACGAGATCGGCGAGATCGCGCAGGCCGTCGAGACGTTCAAGGTCAATGCCGAGCGGAAGGCGCAGGAAGAGGCGGAAGAGAAGATCAGGCAGGACAAGCTTGCCGCCGAGCGCCGCCGCGCCGACATGATCAGGATGGCCGACGATTTCGAAGGCGCGATCGGTGAGATCGTCGAGACCGTGTCGTCTGCCGCCAACGAGCTCGAGGCGTCGGCGACCTCGCTGACCACCACCGCCAGCCGCTCGACCGAGCTTGCCACGCTGGTCGAGGCGGCCTCCGAAGAGGCCGCGACCAACGTGCAGTCGGTGGCCTCCGCGGCGGAGGAGCTGACCGCCTCCGTCCACGAGATCAGCCGCCAGGTGCAGGCCTCCGCGCGCATGGCCGGCGAAGCCGTCAGCCAGGCCGGGCAGACCAACGACCGCGTCAGCGAATTGTCGAAGGCGGCTGCGCGCATCGGCGACGTGGTCGAGCTCATCAGCGCCATCGCGGGTCAGACCAATTTGCTGGCGCTGAACGCCACCATCGAGGCCGCGCGTGCCGGCGAAGCCGGGCGCGGCTTTGCGGTGGTCGCCTCGGAAGTGAAGGCGCTGGCCGAGCAGACCGCGAAGGCCACCGGCGATATTGGTCAGCAGATTTCCAGCATCCAGGTTGCGACCGAGGATTCGGTCGGCGCCATCAAGACCATCGGCGGCACCATCGAGCGGCTGTCCGAGATCTCCTCCACCATCGCTGCCGCCGTGGAAGAGCAGGGCGCTGCGACCGGCGAGATCTCGCGCAACGTCCAGAATGCCGCTGCCGGCACCACGCAGGTGAGCGCCAACATCAGCAGCGTGCGCCAGGGCGCGACCGAGACGGGCTCGGCCTCCTCGCAGGTGCTTTCCGCGGCGCAGTCGCTGTCGAACGACAGCAGCCGGCTGAAGATCGAGGTGAGCAGGTTCTTGGACACCGTGCGCGCGGCGTGATTGCCTGAGTTCTAGCGCGCCGATGCTTCCACATCGTCATGGCCGGGCTTGTCCCGGCCATCCACGTCTTGCCTGCGGTACCTAGAACGTGGATGCCCGGGACAAGCCCGGGCATGACGCCTGTGGCGACGCCTACGCCCCCGCCACCACCGGTGCGAACACCACTTCGATCAGCGTGCCGGAATTCCCCGCGCTCTTGATGTTGAAGCGGGCGCGGTTGGCCTCGACCAGGGCCTTGGTCAGCGACAGGCTTAGCGCCGAATTGTCTGCGGCATCGCCGGGCGGCGGGGTGCGGAACGGCTCCATCGCGGCGGCGACTTCGCGCTCGGACAGGCCATGGCCGGTATCGCGGATGCGCAGCGCAATCTCGCCGCGGTCGGACAGCGCGGTGGAGACGATGACCTGGCCGCCGGCGCTGGCGAGCCGGATCGAGTTCGAGATCAGATTCATGGTGATCTGCCGCATCGCGCGCGCGTCCGCCGTGACCTGCGGCAGCGCATGCGCGAGCGAGGTGCGGATGATGATGCGCTCGCGATTGGCCTGCGGCTGCATCACGGTCACGCAGGCTTCGACGAGGTCGTTGAGGCTGAGGTTGGCGAAGTTGAGATCGAGCTTGCCGGTCTCGATCCGCGACAGCTCCAGGAGGTCGTCGATGATCGCGATGACGCGCTCGCCGGAGGCGCGGATGTCCTTCATGTATTCGCCGTAGCGCTCGTTGCCGAGCGTGCCGAAGCGTTCGGAGATCATCACCTCGGCAAAGCCGATGATGGCGTTGAGCGGCGTGCGGATCTCGTGGCTGATCCGCGCCAGCATGTCGGCCTTGGCGTTAGCCGCGCTGTGGACGAGGTGGCGGGCCTGCGTCAGCTCGCTCTCGCCCCTCTTGCTCTGCGAGAGATCGCGGAACACGGCGAAGAAGTTCGGGCCGTCCGGCCGCGTGCGGCCCATGATCATCGCGAGCGGAATGACGCCGCCCTTCTTCTCGCGTCCGAGCACCTCGCGGCCGTGGTCGAGCAGGCTCGAAATGTCCTGGCTCTTGAGGCTTTCGAGATAGTCGGTGACGATCTGGCGGCTCTCCGGCGCGAACAGCGTCGCCAGATTCTGCTCGAGCAGGTCGGCGCCGTCATAGCCGAACAGCGCTTCGGCGCTGCGGTTGCAGGCGTGGATGTTGCCTTCGGCATCGAACATGACGATGCCCTCGGCGGTGGTGTCGAGGATCGCGGCGAGATCCTCGGCATCGGCATCGCCGGCCGCGGAGTCCAGCTCGGGCGCGTAGGGGAAGGATTCGGCGACAACAGATTCAGTGACGATCGTCTGTGCGATCACGGGCGCCGCGACGCTGGGCGCCGCCTGCGGCAGCGCGCAGATGAGCGCATGTGCGCTCTCGCCGTCCCAATCGATCGTGTGCAGATGCGCCTCGGTGGTCGCAAGCGGTGCTTCGCCGTTCGCGAGCGTCGCGCTGATCGTGATAGGCGTGCCGGCTTGCGAGGTGCTGCTGGCCGAGGACACGCCGGGCTCGACATAGAGCGCATCGAGCCCGCCGGCATTCTCCAGCGCGTTGATGCCGGCATAGCCCATGCGCGCGAGGAAGGCGGGGTTGGCATAGAGCAGGCGGTCGAGCCGGTAGATCAGGATGCCCGTCGGCAACAGGTCGAGCAGGGTGCGGTCGCGCGCGCTGGCGCCGCGCGCCGGCGGCGCGGGCTCGGTCAGCCATTCGGCCGGCGCGTGGGGCGGTTCGGGCTCCGGCGCCGGCGGCTCTATGGTGGTCTCCGCCACAGGCTCGGAAGCTTCTGCCGCGATCGTCTCGCGCTCGCGTTCGAGGCGCTCGGACAATTGCCGGGCGAGCTCATTGAACGCGCTGTTCTCGACCGGCGTCAGCGTCGGCGATCTCTGATCACTGGGTGATCTGACATCGCCGTGCGGGCGGAACGGCACGACATTCGGAGGGGTTTCGACTGGCGTTTCCACTGAAATGTCCGGATCGGTTGGGTGTGAATTCGCGTCGCTGGTGGGCTCTAGCAGTTCAGGTTCGGGTGTTGGCTCGGGCTCGGCTGCGGGCGGCTCGATCGGCGGAGGCGGCGCCTCCGCGAGCGGCTCGGCCTCGGGCGCGACCAGTTCGGCAGACGGGCCGTGCTGCGCCGGCGGTTCGGTCACCGTCTCGAAGCGCCTGAGTGCTTCCAGGCGGTTGAGGCCGTCGAGATCGCGGCAGACGCCAAAGCCCTTGAAGCCGGCAAAGTTGCGCGACTGGTCGTAGACCGGCAGGCCCGCGAGCTCGACCGGCAGATGCTCGCCGCCGTCAGCCGGCCAGTTCACTGTGATCCCGGCCCAGGTGTCGTGGCTTGCAAGCGCCTCTGCGACGCGGCCATCAGGATCGAGCGAGAATTGCTCGGCGATCTCGCGCCAAAGGCGGCCGAAGCCGGCGGCGGTGCGCGCGCCGATCAGGCGGATGAATTCGTCGGAGAGAAGCACAAAGCGGCCCTCTGCATCCATCTGCCAGAGGAAGCGTAGCGGATGCTGACGCGGTGCGGGCGATTCTTGGCCCGACGATTCCCGGCCAGACGATTCCTGGCCCGACGGCGGCTCGACCATGGCTGATGTGATCGGCGCAGCCTGCGGCGACACGATGGCTTGATGCGGGTTTTCAACCGGAGTCTTTGGCGCGATGCCGGCGGTCTGGTCCGGCGTTTCGCGAGCTGGTTCTCGAACAGGCTCTTCGGCCGCGTCCTCAATTCTTGCCGAGTCCTGCGGTTCAGGCGCGATCGTCTCGGTTGCCGTGGGCGCCTCGATCGGCTCGGCGAACGCATCGAACAACGAGATCCCGGCCGATCCGTCCAGCGCCGGTGGCGGCTCGCTCGGCATGGCCGCGGCCTGCGGCGCAGATTCAACCGGCGTCTCGTTTGCGGCTTCCGCCGTGCTCTCTTGCACGGCCGTTGCGGGCGCAGCTTGGGTGGCCGGCTCGATCAGCGCGATCAGGCCGACATCGGCCCCTAGGCCGACCCGTTGCAGCACCATCTGGCCGATGCCGATCGGCGTTTCGACGCGGCCCTCGCGCAGCGCATCGTTGCGCGCCTGTTCGAGGCCGGCCTCGCCGAGATCGCGGAAGCCGAGCAGGGAGCGGGCGGCCTCGCTGGCGCCGACGAACAGGCCGTCGGGCGCGAACGCCGCCATCGGCATCTTCGCGTCTTCGACCAGGCGATGCAGCCGCTCGACCAGCGGCATGGCGCGCAAGGTCGGGTCCATCGCGGTGACGAGCACCGCGTGTCCGCCATCGGCAAAGTCGAGCCGGGCGCAGGCGCAGGTCATCAGCGTGCCGAACCGGGCGCCGAAGCCGCGCAGACGTTCGAGCCGCACAGCGCCATTCGCGGGCAGGTGCCGGGCAAGCCGGGCAACCTGGCGGCGATGGGGGTCGGCCGGGCCGAACATTTTGTCCGCAAGCGCCGCGCCGTTCGCCGCGCCGAACAGCTTTGCGCCGACCGGATTGGCCCACAGCACGCGCGTCCCGTCGATCGACCACAGCCATGTCGCTAGCTGCGAGGTCGCATGCACGGCCAGCCGGGGATCGCCCACACCTCGCAACTGGAAATCCGAACTCGTCATCCGACCGGCTGTGTCTCACGCTTGAAGCTGACGGCTGCCGGGAATGACAGCCTTAAGAAAGGGTTAGTATCGCCCGCGCCCGCGGGCAGGTCCACGGCCCCGGTCCCCGGCGGCGGCCCTAAGCCGCGATAACCTTAATCAGCCCGAACCCGCAAGCCGCCGCCCGGTTCATCCAAGGGATTCGGGGCGAGGCGCTCTCCGCCGTCATTCCGGGGCGCGCTCAGCGCGAACCCGGAATCCATCGGGCCGCAGAGACGGTGGTGGAATGGATTCCGGGCTCGCGCTGAGCGCGCCCCGGAATGACAGCGGGCTAGCCCGACCCACCCCGCCTCAACCCCCGGTTCCCCCATACCGGAACCTCATCCTAACCTAGATTAATTTCGCAGCGCACCCTGTTGGCGCATTGCGCTGCACAATGTTGACACGATAGGCAGCCATAATGCTGAGCGCTGGGCGAGCCATCTCTTTGTTTCGCGTTTCCAGTCTTTCGTACCCGCTCAATGTGTGACGGCCCAGACCGGGGGCCGGCGGGCGCGCCAGAAGGCTCACTCCATTTTTTTCAATTAGCGTGAGGGACAACCATGACAGGTGCGACTGATCCGTTTTCTGCCTCGATCATTCCGTTCGAGGTCCCCGAGCAGATGCGTGCGTTCGCCGAAAAGGGCGTGTCGCAGGCCCGCGAAAACTACGCCAAGTTCAAGGACGTGGCCGAGAGCCACAACGGCACCGTCGAGGCCGTGTTCACCTCGGCCAGCAAGGGCGCGAGCGAATACACCGCCAAGCTGGTGGAGTTCATGAAGGCCAACACCAGCGCCCAGCTGGACTTCGCCCAGCAGCTGTTCGGCCTGAAGTCGCCGGCGGAAGCGCTGGAGCTGTGGACCGGCCACACCCGCACCCAGCTCGAGACCCTCCAGTCCCAGGCCAAGGAGCTGGTCGAGCTCACCCAGCGCGTCGCCGCCGAGACCGCCGAGCCGATCAAGGCCAGCGCCTCGAAGTTCTACAAGCCCGCCGCCTGAGCGGTGAGGCAGGTTTGAACTGGCGAAACCCGGGCCAAGCGCCCGGGTTTTTCTTTGCCTCTCCCGCTTGCGGGTATGCTGGTAGCCACGAAGGTCGTCATGCCCGGGCTTGTCCCGGGCATCCACGTTCTCAGTGCCGCGCGCAAAGGCGTGGATGGCCGGGCCAAGCCCGGCCATGACGATGTGGGAGCCTGAGCGCCTAAAGCTTCAGCGTCACACGCGGTGCCCTGCTCGAGCGGACGGCGGGCAGCGTAACCCCTCGATGCCCGCCATCAAGCCCGATTTCGTCGCATCGACGGCGATTTCAGCTGGTTTTTCGCCCCATTGCGGCCTTGCCAAACCGGGCCGTTGCACCTAGTTTCCGCCCCGTCCAGCCCCCTAGGTCGACGGCCTTTTCAGGTAGCCCCGAGGGCGGCTCGCCAGGATGCAGTTGTAGCTCAGTTGGTTAGAGCGCCTGTCTGTGGAACAGGAGGTCGGTGGTTCGAGCCCACCCAACTGTACCAGCGCCTCCACGTCAGCCATCCAGCTTGTCGAACGGTCTGAGATCAGCAGCTCTCCTGAAGCCAAGTCACTTTAATCAAAGATTGAACGTGCATGCGTCTCAACCGGCTTCTCGGATTGGGACTGAGCGCTCTATCGTCTTCGCATTGGGCCGAGGCTCGTTGGTCGTCGGGGTGGTGCATGATTGGTGGAGCTTCGGAGAAAGTAGGGGGCGCGAGCCGCCCGGATAGTGTCATTTGGTACGAGCGCCTGGCTGGTGCGGCGCTTGTCACGGGCTTGGGGTCGGCTGCTGCGAATCCCGCCAGCCTCGCCAAGTACTACAGCCTGTATCCAATCGGCTATCCGATCATGTTCCTTTGCTCCATCTTAGGGCAGTCGCTTTGGATTTGGCTGATTGCGCGAAAGCGACAGAATTGGGCTCGCTGGATCAGTCTCGTCATGGTCATTATCGGAATTCCGAGCGTCATCATCGACTTCGACGAACGTTTCCGGCTCAACGCTGTTGCGGCGATCCTCTTTCACATCGGATATCTATTGTTGGTAGTCGCCGTGGTGCTGCTCTTTCGCAGCGACGCCCGCCAGTGGTTCTCGCGCGCGCGTGTCGCGCCAGACGTCTAACGATTGTGTTGCTCTTTCAGTAGCGTCCCTTGCGATATATTTTCAACGTTCCCGGAAAATGAAGTGCCGCGAGTACTGCTCATGCAACGGAGTAAGCACTGGTCGAGCCGCGGCAAAGACGGAAGAACTTTCATTGTCAGTTAAGCGCACTGTCACCGTAATTCGGAGCGATATTTTCATGCATTCGCCGGGCGATAGTTTCCGCCTGAACGCATGGGTGCCGCAGCCGTAACGCAAGCAGGGAATTGCGGTGAGGGTGCACGAAAGACGTTTGCGCGGACAGTGCACCAAACCCTCGACGCGGGGAGTGCCCCATCCGCAACGCTGTTCAAAGCCAATTCTGTCCGCCGTCACCGTAGCTCCTCGTTCCGCAATGCGCTATCGGTAGTGAACCAAAGACGTTCAAGGACCAACAAGCCAGGCAAAAACCATCGTGAGTTTCTTCGAGCGTCTCAAGACAGAAGCATCCGTTGAGTGGCGGGCCTACACCGAACATCCCTTTACGAACGGATTGGCGGACGGCTCGCTCTCTGAAGCTGCGTTTCGTCACTACCTCGTTCAGGATTACCTGTTCCTCATCGAGTTTGCTCGCGCCTACGCGCTCGCGGTCTACAAGTCGCCCAGGCTTGCCGACATGCGTGAAGCAGCGGCCGGCCTGTCGGCCATCCTCGATGTCGAGATGAACCTGCATGTGAAGCTCTGTGCCGATTGGGGCCTATCCCCGGCCGATCTTGAACAGGCCCCTCCGGCGGCCGAGATGCTGGCCTATACACGCTACGTGCTCGACGCTGGAATGCGCGGCGATCTGCTGGCACTCAAGGTGGCGCTTGCCCCCTGCGTGATCGGGTACGCCGAGATCGCAACGCGGCTCGCCTCGCGACCCCATGCGGACGCTGCGACGAACGCCTATCGCGTCTGGATCGCGGAGTACGCCGGCGTGCCGTACCAGGAGGTCGCTGCCAAAGCCCGTGCGCACCTCGACCATCTCGCCGATCTCTACGCCACGCCGGCCCGCGAGGCCGAGCTGACTGCGATCTTCAAGGAAGCCACCCGGCTCGAGGCAGACTTCTGGGAGATGGCCTGGCGCGAGGGCCAGCGTGTTGCCGAGTTACGGTGACAGTGCGCGAAACTCCTACGGAGCTGCATCCCGCCTCACGCAATCATCGCCTTGATCTGCGCCGTGTCCGCAAACTCGATCAGCTCGGCGATTTTGCCATCCTGAAATCTGAACAGGTCCAGGATCTCGGTGCTGAAAGTCTTTCCGCTCGGATTGTATCGAACGAGAACCCGGGAATGGACTGCAACGCGATCCCCGTCGACCAGCTCAGCCAGGATCTCGCGGCTTTCGAAGCCGAAGGTGGCAGTGAACTGAGTGAAAGCCCCGCGCAGGGTCGGGTGCCCCTCCATGCGTCCCGTCAGTTCGAGCGCACCCTTGTCGCCCATCAAGGTGAAGTGGCCGTCGGGATGAAAAGCCGCCACCAGGCCTTCGACGTCGCCGTCGCCGCGCGCGGCGTAGGCGGTCCTGATCAATGCGAGCATGTCTTCGCGCTGTGCCATGTGCCCCTCCCTGAAACACGTATCAGGGCAGCCTAGCGACCTTCGCGTGTAAAGGCAAAATCTTCGAGACGATGCTGCGCGTGCTCAGCGCGCCACCACCCAAACCACCACCGGCAGCGTCGCCGCCGCCAGCAGCGTGCCCAGCGCCACCGCCCCCGACACCGGGTTCACCAGCCGCTGATACTGCACCGCGAAGATGTACGCATTCGCGCCGGTCGGCATTGCCGCGAACAGCACGACGACACCGGCGGCCAGCGGCGGCAGGTCGAGCAGCTTTGCCAGCACGAACGCGGCCGCCGGCATCGCCGCCAGCTTGAGCGCGCACATCACCAAGATGCTCAGCTTCTCGCCCTTCACCTCGAAGCGGAACAGGTTGATGCCGAGGGCGATCAGCGCCGTCGGCGAGCCCGCCTGCGCGAGCAGCTCGATGGTGCGGTCGACGACCGGGGTGAGGCCGAGGCCGGTAAAACGCCAGACCACGCCAAAGCCGATCGCCAGCATCAGCGGGTTGCGGGCGAGGTCCGTGAGCACCGGCCAGATCACCGACAGGGCCGAGCCGGTCCGCTTGCGGTTGACCAGCTCCATCTGCAGGATGCCGCAGAGCCAGAGCAGCGGCGTGTTCACCGACAGGATCAGGGCCATCGGTCCGGCGGCCTCATTACCCAGCGCCGAGAGCGTCAGGGGAATGCCGAGCATCACGATGTTGCCGTAGACCGAGCCGATCGCGAACACGACGCCGTCCTCGCGATCTTCCCGCGGCGCGCGGAGCAGCGCGGAGATCGCGAGCGCCGCGATCCAGATGACGGCCAGCGCGCCGTAATAGGCGCCCCACATCCTGTAGGGGCTGACATCGGGGAATTCCGACACGACGATGGTGCGGAACAGCAGCGCTGGGATCGCGATGCTGAAGGCGAATTCGCTGATGCCCTTGTGCGCGGCCTCGGAGACGAAGCGAAACAGCACCGCGGCATAGCCGGCCGCGATCAGCGCAAACACCGGCGCGACGATCAATAGCGTGGCCATGCGCCGCTACGACCCCAGTCCGATGATCCGGCGTGCCATCCGCCCATTGGCATAGTCGATCATCTTGCCTTCCAGCGTCACCGCCCCTGATGACAGGAGCAGTGCTTGATGACGGTGATAGTCCACAAGAACGCCCGCACCGCAGAGTGCACGTTAGCCGCAAGGCAGACCAAAGACAATTTGTGCACCGCCACCGTAACCGATCTCTCACGTAGAAATCGGGTAGAAGTCCCGGGAAAGCGGCCGGACGGCAATTGCTTGAGGGCAATCTCGTGTAACCTGAATGCATTCTCTGATCGATTTGGATCCCATGCCCCTTGCTGCCGACCGTCTCCTCGCTGCCGTCGAAGCGATCTACGATACAGCAGCGAGCCCATCACTCTGGCCATCCGCTCTTGGCAAGATCGCAGGCTGCTTCGATGACGCCGGCGCGATCCTGCAATGGCGAAGGGACGACGGGGCCTTCGGAGCCATCGCCTCCGAAAGCCTCGCGCCGGCGCTCACCGACTATGGGACGCGTTGGGCGCAGCACGATTTCAAGGCCGAACGTTGCATCTCGGCCGGCCTTTACGTCAGCGGCGAGCCCTTCACCGATCGACACATCGGCCCGATCGACGACGCCTACCTCAACCATCCGTTCAGCAGGGAATTCCTTGCAAGGCACGGTTTGGGCTGGTTCGGATCGATCGGGGTGTCACCCGACCCCCGGATCATCGTGGCTCTCAGCGTGCAGCGAGCCTTCGCCAGGCCGCAGTTCTCCGACGCCGAGCTGGACCTGATAGCGACGCTCGGGCGCCATGCCGAGAAATCGTTGCGGCTGTCGATCAGGCTGCTTGATACCGAACTGGCCAATCTGGGCCTCGGCGACGCCCTCGCGCGGATCGGCATCGGCGTGTTCGCGCTGGACTCGTCGGCGCGTGTGCTGTTCGCCAATCCGGTGGGGGAGAGCCTTCTCGGCGAGGTGTTCGACCTCGTGAACGATCGTCTGCGTGTTCGTATGGTGGCGAGCCGGGCGCCGTTCGAGGCCGCCATGACGCAAACGCTTCGCGCCGAGGCGCGCGATCTGCTGGCCGAGCCGAGACCCATTCTCGTCGAGGCGAGTGCAACAGGCCGGCGTTTCGTCATCTACCTGCTCCCGATCACCGCCGGCGCACTTTCAGACGGCCATTTTCTGACCCGCACGCGAGCGATCGTGCTCGCGATCGAGCAGAAATCTGCCGAGCCTCCGGATCCCGCCATCGTGCGGGACATCCTGGGCTTGACGCTCGGGGAGGCCAGGATCGCCTCGCTGGTGGGCTCGGGCGTTCCGCCGAAACAAGCTGCGGGCCGGCTCGGGATTGCCGAAGACACGGCGCGCAATGTGCTGAAGCGCGTATTTCAGAAGCTCGGCATATCCAGGCAAAGCGAGCTCGCGGCGCTGCTCGGCCGGCTCGTGTTGCGAGGGCCTTGAATCACCGGCCTTGTAGCACCGGTCTTGCATCCTGGTGCACCCACCATATGAGAGTGATTTCGCCGTGGCCATCCTTCGAGACGCCCGCCGTTGGCGGGCTCTCAGGATGAGGACCGAGTGCCCTGCGCTGGTTTCAACGGGTTCGATTGCCGCCTAGCCTCATCCTGAGGAGACCGCGAAGCGGGCGTCTCGAAGGACGAGGCGCTTGCTCCGATGTCCCCGCGAAGCATATGCGATAGCCCTGCTCGAAGGGGGCGTCGGGAATGGCTCGTAAGCGCCGCTACGACCCCAGGGCGATGATCCGGCGCGCCATCCGCACATTGGCGTAGTCAATCATCTTGCCGTCGAGAGTCACCGCGCCCTGGCCTTGCGCCTCCGCCTGCTCCATGGCTTCGACGATCCGCCGCGCCTGGGCCAGCTCCTGGTCCGACGGCATGAACGCGCGCAGCGTCGGTTCGATCTGGTCGGGATGGATGACCTGCTTGCCGTCAAAACCCATCGCCGCGGCCTTTTGCGCAGCGCTTTCGGTGAGCCTGGCATCGCGGAACGCGCCGCAGGGGCCGTCGATGGCGTGAAGGCCGAACGCGCGGGCGGCGACCAGAAGGCGCATCATCGGGTAGGCAAGCAGGTCGAGCGGGGCAGAGGCATAGCCGCTTTGCGCCGATCCGACATGGCGGTAGCCATCCGGCGACACGCCGATGTCGGAGGAGCGGGCGCCGATCGACGCCGCGAAATCGCCGACGCCGAGATGCAGCGCGGCGACGCTGTCGTGACATGCGGCGAGCGTGTCGACATTGACGAGACCGAGCGCAGTCTCGATCAGCAATTCCAGCGCGACCGGCGAAGCGCGATCCGGCGCGGCGGCGCGCAGCTGATCGGCGATCGCAACGATGTCGCCGGCGCGCTCCGCCTTCGGCACGATCACCGCATCCAGCCGGGGAAGCATCGCCAGCGCGCGGATCTCCTGCGCGATGAAGCGGCTGTCGGCGGCGTTGACCCGCACCGTGACGCGCTTGTTGCCCCAGTCGAGCGAGGAGAGGGAGCGAACGGCTTCCTCCAGTGCGAGGCTTTTCTCCGATGGCGGCACCGCGTCTTCGAGATCCATGAAGACCGCGTCCGCAGCCGAGGCCGCTGCCTTGGCGACGAGACGGGAGCGATGCGCGGGGACGGCGAGGTAAGCCCGCGTTGGCCGTTGTGCCATCGTCAAATGTCCTTCGCCAGCCCGAGTTCGCGGAGGATGGCTTGATTGTGCTGCCCCAAATCCGGCACCGGATCCATCCGCGGCTCGACGCCTGGAATGGTGAGCGCGGGCAGGAAGCTCATCACCGGCCCGCACGGCGAGCCGACGCTCTGCACCCGCGAGCGCGCGCGGAGCTGCTCATGCTCCAGAAAGGCCTCGACCGAATTCAGATGCGCGTTGGCGATCGCGGCCTCATCCAGCAGGCGCAGCACCTCCTCGCTGGTCATCGCGGCAAAGCGCTGCTCGATATGCGCCTGCAGATCGTCGCGGTTCTGCATGCGCAGCGGATTGGTGCGGAAGCGCAGGTCGTCGGCGAAGCCGGCGTCGCCGAGCACGATGCGGCACAGCGAGCGCCATTCGCGATCGTTCTGGATGCCGAAGAAGATGGTGTTGCCGTCGCCGACCCGGAACGGGCCGTAAGGCGCGATCGTCGCGTGCCTGGCCCCGGTTCGCGGCAGCGGCCGTCCCGTGCTTTGCGTGTAGAAGGCGGGATAGCTCATCCAGTCCGTGATGGAATCGAATAGCGAGGCCTGAAAGGCGGTGCCCTTGCCGGTCCGCTCGCGACGGTACAGCGCCATCAGCACGCCGTTGAGGATGTACATGCCGGTGGCGATGTCGACCACCGACAGCCCGACCTTGGCCGGCTCCGCCTCGGTGCCGTTGATGGCGAGAACCCCGGCCTCGCACTGGACCAGCAGATCATAGGCCTTCTTGTCGCTGTAGGGGCCGCCAGTGCCGTAGCCCGACACGTCGCAGGCGATGATGCGCGGATGTCTGCGCAACAGCGATGCGGCATCGAGGCCGAGCCGCTCGGCAGCGCCGGGCGCCAGGTTCTGGATGAACACATCGGCCTGCGGCAGCAGGGCGTCGAGCACCTTGCGGCCGTCCTCGCTCTTGATGTCGATGGCGAGGCTTTCCTTGGAGCGGTTGGTCCAGACGAACTGGCTCGACATGCCGTTCATCACGTGGTCGTAGTCCCGGCAGAAATCCCCAGTGCCCGGCCGCTCGATCTTGATCACCCGCGCGCCCCAGTCGGCGAGGTGCCGGCTGGCCAGCGGCGCTGCGATCGCCTGCTCGAGCGAGACCACCGTGACGCCCGACAGCGGCAGATCCGCTTCATTCCCTTCCATTGCGATCGCTTCCTCTCGTGCGCTTTCCGACCAGCGCAGGAGACAGGCCGACCACCCACGCGCATCTTCTTGATGACGACATCATGCCCCCGTTTTGCCCGACGAGTCAAATTCGGCTTCGTTAAATCCTAAGTCGTGAAATGCGTAACGATTGCTGCGACTTGGCTACTGTGCATGGGGTTGTTTTCGCGTTTTTTGTGGGGCGGGGCACTCTTTCCTCGCGCACAGCTGTCATCCCCCGGGCCTCCATGTGGTCGTCATGCCCGGGCTAAACGACATGCCCGGCCATGACGTCGTGGACAGCTAGCGGAAGTCTGCCCCATCCTGTTGCCAAGACCGCACAGGTCCGACCTTTCGCATCTGCCCTCGTTGCCAACGAACCGCCGTTCACCCACTATTCCCTCCGACTCGACATGTTGGGGGGATCGATGCCGGCGTTTCGCTTCAAGACATCCTTGGCTGCTGCAACCCTCGGGATGGCCCTGGCGGTGCTGGTCCAGCCCGGCACCGGCTTCGCCTACACCCCGGAGGAGCAGCAGGCCTGCACGCCGGATGCGATGCGGCTGTGCGGCGAGTTCGTTCCGAACGTCGACGCCATCACCGCCTGCATGATCAAGAAGAAGGCGCAGCTCTCGCCGCAATGCCGGGTGTTCTTCCGGCCCGGACCCGAGCCGGGCGAGGCCCGCGCCGGCAAGCCGACCAACATCGCGCCCAAAACCGCGAAGAAGAGCACCAAGCCGGCGAAGAAGAAAAAGACCAGCGACAGCTGAGCGCGGGACAGCCGCGTTCCTTGTCTGAAACCTTCGTCATGCCCGGCGTCAGCCCTGCGCCAGCGAGCGGACTCCTTTTGTTCGCGCAGGCCGCGCTGATGCCTGCGGCAATTACGAACGCGCGATGGAAAAGAGTCGGATAAGGGTTTGCGCGGGAGGGTTGCATTCCGCCTGGTCCCGCTCGGCTGCTCAAAGAACGCACAGATGCTCGCGCGGGCGGCGTTTCGTTGCAGTTGGTCTCTCGTCCTGCGACGCAGTGTGACTCAAAAGCCAACACGCCTTGTTATTTCGTGGCGGTAACGCAACCCCAGATAAATTTTTCTTTCACGAATCAGCGCGGTGATTCATTTTCGCGGCCTAGGGTCAATCTGGAGGCCGAAGGTATGAACGTTATTGTTTTTGCATCGCGTAAAGGCGGCTCGGGCAAGAGTACCCTAGCCGCGCATCTCGCCGCGCAGATCAAGGCGAGCAAGCAGGTCATGCTCGTGGACGCGGACCCGCAGGGCTCGCTCACGCTGTGGCACAAGCTGCGTGGCACCAACGAACCGCCGATCAAGGCGGCCGTGAACTCCGTCAGCGGCATCGTCTCCGCTGCCAGGCGCGACGGTTATGAATGGGTGTTGATCGACACGCCGCCGAACCTCTCGGCCGTGGTCGACGACGCGATCAAAAATGCGACGATGGTGGTCATTCCGGCGCGTCCCGGCGTGTTCGACGTCAACGCGGTGCAGGAAACCATCCAGATGTGCCGCGCCGCGCGCAAGCCCTATGCGGTCGTGCTCAACGGTGCACCGGCCAAGCGCGACGAAGCCGAAAGCCCGATCGTCACCATCGCCCGCGAAGCGCTGGCCAAATTCCGGGCTCCGGTGTGGGGCGGCCAGATCACCAACCGTTCGGACCTGCTGATGGCGCTGAGCCACGGCGAGGGCGCGCGGGAATATCAGGCCGAGAGCCGTGCGGCTCAGGAAATCGCAAGGCTGTGGGCGGCGATCGAGCGTTCAGTCAAGGCCATTCGCGGCACGGCGTCGGCGTCCGGCGCAATGCACAAGCAGGCTGCTTAATTCTTTAAATCATTCCCCGGACGAAAAACGCGCGGGAACGTCCGCGCGTTTTGCGTTTTCGGGATCTGCTGAAGGAGAGCTACGCCACCATCAGCATGTAGAACACGATGACCGGCGACATGGTCAGGATCACCGACCAGATGCCGGCGGCCCAGAGAATGTCCTCGGTGGTAAAGCTCTGCTCGGTGGACAGCTTCTCCTGTCCGGCGCCGAAATACGACGCCATCTCATTATGATTATTCATAAACGCCCCCGCGATTTCTTCGCTTATGGGCGTGAACGATACGCGGGATGTTTTAAGATTCCGGCTTGCAAACCGCTGCGCATTTTGAGCGCATTTGTGACGGCCGCTTAACCATCCGCGCGACGTGCCGCCTTCAGGCGAGCCAGATCCGATACAGCAGCACCGGCATCAGGCCGAGCATCACTGCCCAGAACCCGAACGACGAAACGACGAGAATTCCCTGCAAAAGATCGGCCGGCGCGTATTGGCTCGCGGCCGTAGGCCGGGTGCGATGTCCCATGGTCATTCCCCCTCTGGAAGTTCCTGGAGAGCAACGATAGGGACGGATGGGTAAACGAGCGGTGGATGCGCCATGCGGCGGGCGCGAAGGCCGTTGGGGTGATGTTAACCACGGGCGGCGCTCTGGTTCCCTGAACGCAAAAGATAACTTTGCGGTGGGGGAGCGGTCACGGAGCTATTGGCGGCGCCGGGCGCCTTTCCACCGGGAGGGGTGGGTGGGAGGGGGATGGAGTGGCGGATGACGATCTTGTCGTCGCCAACGAGGACTTCCTTCACGAGAAGGCGCAGCACGCGTTGGCGTTCGATTATATCGAGCGCGCCGACGGACGAGCGGAGGCGCTCGAGGAAGCTAGTCACGGATTCAGCGAGACGCAGACAAACCTCCTGCTCCTGCGATTGGTCTTCGATCGCCTGCAGCGCCGACAAGCAAGCCTGTTCGCGGCTACGCAAATCGGGCATGCGACTGCGCAGCTCTTCAAGTGAGAGAAGGCTCTCTTGATAGGCCGTGAGGAGACGCTCGATGCTTTTCCGGGAACGCGCAAGATCGCGGCGAAGCGTTTCCTCCCGGCGCTGTGTGGGATCGGAGTTGCGCGCCGCCTTGAGCCGGCGCTCAAGTTCGTCTTCGATGAGCTGTCGGTCTTCAAGTAAACGCGCGATCTCTTTCCATACCACCTCGTCCAGCAAATCCTGGCGCGTCGGGCGACTGTCGCAGACCGGCCCGCCGAGCCGGCGCCAGCCATCCGAGCCCAAGCAGCGGTAGTAATGGATGGTTCGAGCGCTCGACCTGGTCGAGGTGCGATAGAGCCCATAGCCGCATTTGGCGCAGCTCAACAATCCTTGCAGGGCGCTCGGCGTGATCGTGCGTCGCGGGGCATGCTTCTTGTTGGCTTCCAAAAGCTCGTTCGCCAATGCGAAGGTCTCTTCGCTGATGATGGTCGGCACAGGGATTTCGATCCACTCTGTGCGAGGAAGCTCATGATTTGCGCTATTGCGAGGAGCGACGCCGCCGCGCAATCGCAACGGCCGCGTCACACGCATGCGCGGCGCGATCCGCGTCTTGCCAAAGCAGGCCGTTCCTTTATACGCGGGATTGCGCAGCATCGCCCAGACCGTCGAGCGCTCCCAGCGGCCTGTTTCTTTGGCTGTCGGAATCTGGCGCTCATTGAGCAGGCGCGTGATGGCGCCGATGCTGTGGCTTTTTGCGGTGTAAAGCTCGTAGACCCAGCGCACGATACCGGCCTGTCGCTCGTCGATCTCATAATAGGCGGCAGAGTGATCGGTCTTGCGCTTGTAGCGATAGCCAAACGGAGCGCCGGAAAGCACGCTCACTTGGCCTTGAAGGGCGCGATGGCGCTTCCCTCGCCGCGACCGTTCCAGGATTTGCGCGCGTTCATATTCGGCGATCATGCCCTGAAACTGCAGCAGCAGCTCGTCTTCCGGCGTCGCTGCCCGTCTCGAGCGAATGAACAAGACTTCGACGCCGGCGCGCGCGAACTCTTCGATAAGAAGGATTTGATGCGCATAGCGCCGGCTCAGCCGATCGGGAGCGTAGACGAGCACGGCTTGGATCCGCCCTTCTGCGGCGAGGTCGCGCAGTCGTTCAAGTCCGGGGCGCAACAAGCTCGCGCCGCTATAGCCGTCGTCTTCGATCACCCATTCCGCCGGCACGTCGCAGTTCTGCTCGCGCGCGAAAGCGATCAGCGCGCTCGTCTGACTGGCGATCGTGTTCTCCTCCTTCTGTTTGTCCGACGACACTCTGGCGTAAATCGCGGCGGTCTTCATCTTCGCCTCCCGTCACATCGGCGCCAGCGCGCGCGAAGCGCACCTGATCTGGAACGAGAATTTCGTAAACCTGTTCAAGTTTGACGGCGACGAGGCGATCGAACGCAAATTCGAGTCGAACGTCGCGTTTTTTTCGCCGCTCAGCCATCTTCGCGGACAGACGCGAGATAAGCGGCCACCGCTCGGCGCATCACCTCGCTTGCCGAAAGCCTGGAAGCCGTCGCATGCGTCTGGAGTTTTTGGGCAAGATCGGCCGGCATCTTCAGGGAGAGCGTCACTGATGGCTGCGGCGCGGGAAGGAGCCGCTCCCTGCTTTTGGCCACTTCGAGATAGCGATAGGCCTGCCGCAGCGACAAGCCGCTTTCGCGCGACAGCACCAAGGCCGCCTCCGCCATGCCGATTTTCTTCGCGAGCAAGCGTCGCGCCGCCCTCAGCCGCTCGGCTTTCTGCGCTTGCGTCGATCGAATCATATGACATAACGGTATTACCTTTTGCGTCTCAAATCAACAACGGCTCTATCACGCCAGCCGACGATGACGCGTTCAAAGCGGAAGTTATCTTTTGCGTTCAGGGAGCCCTTACCCTCCCCTGGAGGGGCCCTCCAGGGGAGGGTAAACGATACTACGCCGCGACCTTCGTCCGTCGCTCGATCTCGCGATCGATCGCGGCGGCGAGCTCGCTGCTCACTTCCACCATCGGCAGGCGTACTTCGGGGCTGTCGATCAGGCCGCACCGCCACAGCCAATACTTTGCCGGCGCCGGGCTCGGCTCGGTGAACAGCAGCTGCGTCAGATCGGCGACCTCGTGCCAGCGCGCCAGAGCCACGTCGTGGTTGCCGCGCTTCGCTTCCGCATACACCGCCGCAAACGTCGCGGTCTCGACATGGGCGGACAGCACGATGCCGCCGTCGGCGCCGTCGACGAGCGCCTCGAAATAGTTGGCGTCCTCGCCGGTGAGCACACGAAAATCCTTCGGACGGTCGCGCAGCAGCGCGATCGATTGCTCGCGGCTCGCGCCGCAATCCTTCAAGCCTACGATGTTCGGATGCTCAGCGAGCCGCAGCATGGTCTGGTTGGTGATGTTCACCGAGGTGCGATAGGGAATGTTGTAGAGCGCAATCGGCCAGGCGGCGTGATCGGCGAGCGTCTCGAAATGCGCCAAGAGGCCGCGCTGCGAGGGGCGCACATAGTAAGGGCTTGCGATCAGATAACCGTCGATCGGCCAGTCCGCGGTCTCGTCGAGACGGTCCTTCAGCCGCGCGGTGTCCGCGCCTGACAGTCCGAGGCAGATCGGCAAGGTGCGCCGGCCCGCCGCCATCTCGTCGCGCACGATGGCGACGAGGCGTTCGAGCTCGGCCTCGCGCAACGTCATGCCTTCACCGGAGGTCGCCCCCAGGATGAAGCCGTCGATGCCTTGCGCGCTGTAATGTCGCGTCAGCCGCCGCAGCGATCGCTCGTCGAGCGCGCCGCCCTGAAACGGCGTCACCAGCGGCAGCCACAGCCCGTGCAAATGATCTTCAAGTCCGGTCATGTTTCCATCTCCTTCTCGGGAAACCTGAGACGGAGGGCACATGAAAAAACCCCGTCCAGGCGGCGGGGTTTTCGGGATTGCAGCGATGACGAAGCCGGTCTAGCGCGCGCAAAACTCCGAGGTCCCCAAATGGGGGCCTTTTTTCGAGGCGATCGCCTTCGACGAGATTGCGCACGACTTCGTGATCATCTGCAAATGATGCGGGGTATGCCTGGAACTGTCAATACACGCGGAAGGCGAAAGCCGATTTGACCGAAAAAAAGCCGGGCTCGAATGAGCCCGGCTTAAGGTATTGGCCACGTGAGGCCGACACAATCACCTTCCAAGAGGGATTACTGAACTCCCGCGCCACTGGAGGAGGGGGACAAATGCGCAACGCGAAGGCTCAGCGTGCAAGCAGTATGAGCTTGACGAGCGCCCTGCAGCAACAGCCGAGGCCGCATGTCAGTCATGCGGAAATCAGGAAGGCCAGCGCTGCGCCTTGCTCACCACGAAGTCGCGGAACACCTGCACGCGCGCGACCGTCTTCAACTCCTCGGGATAGACAAAGTACGTATCGAGCTGGATCGAATCCGACTCGCCGAACAGCTGCACGAGTTTGCTCTGTTCCTCGACGAGGTAGTCGGGCAGCGCCGCGATGCCGAGGCCCTGCTGACAGGCGCGCACCAAGCCGAGGATGTTGTTGACCCTGAAATAGGCTTCGCGCGGACCCGAGCCGTTGCGGCCCGCTTCGACCAGCCAGTTGCGGTTCTGCAGATGCGGCGCGAAGTTGCCGTCCGAGAGCGTGATGATGCGGTGGGAGTCGAGCTCCTCCAGCGTGCGCGGCGTGCCGAAGCGCTTGATGTATTCCGGCGAGCAGTAGGCGTGGAAGCCCATCGCGAACAGCTTGCGCTGGATGAGATCCGGCTGCGTCGGCTTGCGGGTGCGGATCGCGACGTCGGCCTCGCGCATCGACAGGTCGAGCTCCTCGTCGGTGACGATCAGCGAGATCCGGATTTCCGGATAGAGCGCGGTGAACTCGCCGAGCCGCGGGATCAGCCAGTTGATGCCGACGCCGGGGGTGGTGGTGATCTTGAGGTCGCCGCTCGGCCGCTCGCGGCTGTCGGTCAGCTTGGCGCGCGCCGCCTGGAGCTGCATGAACACGTCATGCGCGGTGCGGAACAGCAAATCGCCCTGCTCGGTCAGGATCAGGCCGCGGGCATGGCGGTGGAACAGCGAGACCGAAAGCTCCTGCTCCAGCGCCGAGACCTGGCGCGACACCGCCGATTGCGACAGGCCGAGCTGCTCGCCCGCATGCGTGAAGCTGCCAGCTTCCGCCGCTGCGTGAAACACCTTCAGCTTGTCCCAGTCCATATCTGTAAATCCGTCGCGTGTTCGGGGCATGATCTTTATTCCGCTGCCGCGCGCTCGCTGGCGCGCAGGGCCAAGAAACGTTCGGCTTCGAGAGCTGCCATGCAGCCGAGGCCGGCGGCCGTGACGGCCTGGCGATAGGTTTCGTCGGCGACGTCGCCGGCGGCGAACAAGCCGGGCACCGATGTCGCCGTCGAGTTCGGGGCGACCTCGACATAGCCCGACGGTTTGAGCTTGATCTGGTCTTTCACGAGCTCGGTCGCCGGCGCGTGGCCGATGGCGATGAAGACACCGTCGGTCTTCACGTCCGTCAGCGCGCCGGACTTGACGTTCTTCAGGCGCACATGGGTGACCTTGTTCGGGTTCTCGGTGCCGCAGATCTCGTCGACGGCGCTGTCCCAGATCACCTTGATCTTGGGGTGCTTGAACAGACGTTCCTGCAGGATGCGCTCGGCGCGGAAGTGGTCGCGGCGATGCACGATGGTGACCTGCGAGGCATGGTTGGTGAGGTACAGAGCTTCCTCGACCGCGGTATTGCCGCCGCCGACCACCACGACCTCCTTGTTGCGGTAGAAGAAGCCGTCGCAGGTGGCGCATGCCGACACGCCGCCGCCCTGGAACTTTACTTCGGACGGCAACCCGAGCCAGCGCGCTTGCGCGCCGGTGGCGAGGATCACGGCGTCGGCGAGATAGACGTCGCCGGAGTCGCAGGTGAGGCGGAACGGCCGCTGCGAGCTGTCGAGCTTGATCACAAGGTCGGAGACGATCTTGGTGCCGACATGGACCGCCTGCTTCTCCATCTGCTCCATCAGCCAGGGGCCCTGGATCACGTCGGCGAAGCCCGGATAGTTCTCGACGTCGGTGGTGATGGTGAGCTGGCCACCCGGCTGGATGCCCTGAATCAGGATCGGCTCGAGCATCGCGCGCGCGGCGTAGATCGCCGCCGTGTAGCCGGCGGGGCCGGAGCCGATAATGACGACCTTTGCATGGACAGGGGCGGACATATTGACGGACGCCTTTCACGGGGGATTCACAGCGCGGGAGCGGAACGTGCCGGGAGGCCTCGCGGAGGCGCTGAAATATCAGAGCTAATCTAAGCCTTCTGGTGAGCTATGCAAGAATTGCATTGCCTATCGGCGGATTTTTCCAACAAGGAACAAAAGTCGATTGCGGTGCACGCGCAATAAAATTGCGCTAGCCGCGCGGACTGGGCTATGAGGATTGCGGCAAACCCACCAATACAGCCGCAAAGGCCAGGAGTTCCAATCAAGTGTCGCGGAACCTAGACGACATCGACCTGAAAATTCTCTCCGAGATTCAGGCTGACGGTCGAATCACGAATGTCGAGCTGGCCAAGCGGGTCGGCATCTCGCCGCCGCCCTGCCTGCGTCGCGTCCGGGCGCTGGAGGAGGAGGGCTATATCCACGGCTATCGCGGCCTGCTGGACGCCCGCAAGCTCGGCTTCGACGTCACCGTATTTGCCGCCGTGCACCTGTCCAGCCAGGCCGAGGCGGACTTACGCGCCTTCGAGGAGTTCGTCCGCGCCGAGCCCCTGGTGCGGGAGTGCTGGATGCTGTCGGGCGAGGTCGATTTCATCCTCAAATGCGTCGCCCCCGACATGGCGACCTTCCAGGATTTCGTCACGCATCTGACCGCCGCGCCCCACGTGCGCAATGTGCGGACATCGCTGGTGCTGCATAATTCGAAATACGAGGCGGCGGTGCCGCTGGACGTGAAGGGGAGGCGGTAGCCGCTCCAAGGTCCTGCCAGTCCCGTCATCCTGAGGTGCGGGCTGCGCTCGCAACGACGAGGGGTGAGAAAGCGTGCTCCACCCACACAAGCAACACGCCGAAACAAAAAGGCCGCGCGATGCGCGGCCTTTTGAAACGTCTCAGCGCGGGCGGCAAATTCTTACCGCCATTCCACCTTGGTAATTTCATACGCCTTGGCGCCGCCGGGTGCGTTGACCTCGACGGTCGAACCCTTCTTCTTGCCGATCAGCGCGCGGGCGAGCGGCGAGGTGATGGAGATGCGGCCCTTCTTGGCGTCGGCCTCGACCTCGCCGACGATCTGCCACACCGTCTTCTTCTCGGTGTCCTCGTCGACCAAGGTCACGGTGGCGCCGAACTTGATGGTATCGCCGGACAGTTTCGAGATGTCGATGATGTCGGCGCGCGCGAGCTTGTCCTCGAGCTCGGCGATGCGGCCTTCATTGTGGGACTGCTCTTCCTTCGCGGCATGATATTCCGCGTTCTCCGACAGGTCTCCGTGCGAGCGCGCCTCCGCGATGTGCTCGATGATGCGCGGACGGTCCTCGGACTGGCGCTTCTTCAATTCTTCCCCGAGCGCGGCAAAGCCGCCCGCTGTCATCGGAACCTTTTCCATCTCTTCTCTCGTCCTTCGGCTCCGCGTCCCCACAACAGCGGGCGCGGCAACCTTGATTCGTCGGTATTCCCGGCCCTGAACACGCGGCCACCGGAACGTTATGTGGGCTGGCGCCGGAACAGAACAACCACCATGGCCGGACAGTTCCTCCGGCCATTGTGGCTTCATTGCCAATCACTTAACGGATGGCTTAACCCTTAAGGCTCGGCCGTCCGCTCGCGATCAGGTTTCCGAAAAGTAGCTCTGCAGGGTACGAACCTCAAGGTCCCCGCCGAGATAGGCGCGGATGCCCTGCGCGGCCGCCACGGCCCCGGAAAGAGTGGTGTAATACGGCACTTTATGCAAGAGGGCCGCGCGCCGCAGCGAACGGCTGTCGGCGAGCGCCTGCGGGCCTTCGGTGGTGTTGAAGACGAGCTGGACGTCGCCATTGGTAATGGCGTCGACGATGTGCGGCCGGCCCTCCAGCACCTTGTTCACCTTCTCGGTCGGGATGCCCTGGTCGGTCAGGAAGCGCTGGGTGCCCGAGGTCGCCAGCACCTTGAAGCCGAGCGAATGCAGTTCGCGGACCGCCTCGGCGATGCGCGTCTTGTCGCTCTCGCGCACCGAGACGAAGACCGTGCCCTTGCGCGGTACTCGCGTGCCGCCGCCGAGCTGGCTCTTGGCGAAGGCGACCTCGAAATTGCGGTCGATGCCCATGACCTCGCCGGTCGAGCGCATCTCGGGGCCGAGCACCGTGTCGACGCCGGGGAAGCGCGCGAACGGGAATACCGATTCCTTGACGCCGACGTGCTTGAGCTTTGCCTTCTTCAGCTTGAAATCGGCGAGCTTCTCGCCCGCCATGATGCGCGCCGCGATCTTCGCGACCGGCGTGCCGACGACCTTGGCAACGAAGGGCACGGTGCGCGAGGCGCGCGGATTGACCTCGAGCACGTAGATCTCGCCGTCCTTGATGGCGTATTGCACGTTCATCAGGCCGACGACGTCGAGGCCGAGCGCGAGCTCGCGGGTCTGCCGCTCCAGCTCCTCGATCATCTCAGGCTCGAGCGAATGCGCCGGTAGCGAGCAGGCGCTGTCGCCGGAATGGATGCCGGCTTCCTCGATGTGCTCCATGATGCCGACGATGAAGGTGTCCTTGCCGTCGCAGAGGCAGTCGACGTCGATCTCGATTGCGTCCGAGAGATAGCGGTCGAACAGCAGCGGGTTCTTGCCGAGCACGGTGTTGATCTGCCCGGTCTTGTCGTTCGGATAGCGTGCCTTGACGTCGGCCGGCACCAGCTCCGGCAGTGTGCCGAGCAGATAATCGTTGAGCTGGTTCTCCTCGCGGATGATCTGCATCGCGCGGCCGCCGAGCACGTAGGACGGGCGCACCACAAGCGGCAGGCCGAGATCGGCGGAGACGAGCCTTGCCTGCTCGACCGAATAGGCGATGCCGTTCTTCGGCTGCTTGAGACGGAGCTTGTCGAGCACGCGCTTGAAACGGTCGCGGTCTTCCGCAAGGTCGATGGCATCAGGCGAGGTGCCGAGGATCGGCACTTCGGCGGCTTCCAGGGCGCGCGCGAGCTTCAGCGGGGTCTGGCCGCCGAACTGCACGATCACGCCGTGCAGCGTGCCATTCGTGCGCTCCTTGGCGATGATCTCCAGCACGTCCTCGGCAGTGAGCGGCTCGAAATAGAGCCGGTCGGCGGTGTCGTAGTCGGTCGACACCGTCTCCGGGTTGCAGTTGACCATGATGGATTCGTAGCCGGCATCGTGCAGCGCGAAGCAGGCGTGACAGCAGCAATAGTCGAACTCGATGCCCTGGCCGATGCGGTTCGGTCCGCCGCCGAGAATGATGACCTTCTTCTTGTCGGATGGCGTGCTCTCGTCCGCCGGTGCGCCGGCGAACAACGCCTCATAGGTCGAATACATATAGGCGGTCGGCGAGGCGAATTCGGCCGCGCAGGTGTCGATGCGCTTGTACACCGGGCGAACGTCGAGCGCGTGGCGCTTCGCGGTGACCTCGGCTTCCGTCGTCTCGGCAAGCACCGCCAGCCGCGCATCGGAGAAGCCCATGGCCTTGAGCGTGCGCATGCCGAAGGCATTGCCCGGCAGGCCGTTCTTGCGGACCTTCTCCTCCATGTCGACGATGCCGCGCATCTCGCTGAGGAACCACGGGTCGATCTTGCAGGAGTTGAAGATCTCCTCGTTCGACCAGCCGAGCCGCATCGCCTGGGCGACCTGGAGCAGCCGGTTCGGCGTCGGCGTGCCGAGCGCGGCGCGGATCGCATTCTTGTCGTCGTCGCGGCCGAGACCTTCGATCTCGATCTCGTCGAGGCCGGTCAGTCCGGTCTCGAGCCCGCGCAGCGCCTTCTGGAGGCTTTCCTGGAAGGTGCGGCCGATCGCCATGACTTCGCCGACCGACTTCATCGACGTGGTCAGCGTGGTGGAGGCGCCGGGGAATTTCTCGAAGGCGAAGCGCGGCACCTTGGTGACGACATAGTCGATGGTCGGCTCGAACGAGGCCGGCGTGGCGCCGCCGGTGATGTCGTTGGCGATCTCGTCGAGCGTGTAGCCGACCGCGAGCTTGGCTGCGACCTTGGCGATCGGAAAGCCGGTGGCCTTCGAAGCCAGAGCGGAGGAGCGCGACACGCGCGGGTTCATCTCGATAACGACCATGCGGCCGTCCTCGGGATTGACGCCGAACTGCACGTTGGAGCCGCCGGTCTCGACGCCGATCTCGCGCAGCACCGCCAGCGAGGCGTCGCGCATGATCTGGTATTCCTTGTCGGTCAGCGTCAGGGCCGGCGCCACCGTGATGGAATCGCCGGTGTGCACGCCCATCGGATCGAGGTTCTCGATCGAGCAGACGATGATGCAATTGTCCTTCTTGTCGCGCACCACCTCCATCTCGTACTCTTTCCAGCCGAGCACGGATTCTTCGATCAGCACTTCGTTGGTGGGAGACGCGTCTAAGCCGCGCTCGATGATGTCGAGGAACTCTTCCTTGTTGTAGGCGATGCCGCCGCCGGTGCCGCCCATGGTGAAGGAGGGGCGGATGATCGCGGGCAGGCCGATCTCGGACAGCGCCATCATGGCCTGGCCCAGCGCATATTCCTGATAGCGCTTGCGGCGGTCGCTTTCGCCCAGCGTCCACTGCCGATCGTGCTCTTCGAGGGCCGCGCCCGAGAGCTTTTCGCGTTCAGCCTGACGCTTGTCGCGGAAGGACTTCTTCAGGGCGGAGGCATTGGCGAGCCGCGACTTCGGCGTCTCGAGACCGATCTTGGTCATGGCCTCGCGGAACAGCTGGCGATCCTCGGCCTTGTCGATCGCGTCGGCGGTGGCGCCGATCATCTCGACGTCGAACTTCTCCAGCGTGCCCTGCTGGCGCAGCGACAGCGCGCAGTTCAGCGCGGTCTGTCCGCCCATGGTCGGCAGCAGGGCGAAGCCGCCGGGAATGACGTGACGTTCTTTCTCGATGATCTTGGCGACGATCTCGGGCGTGATCGGCTCGATATAGGTCGCATCGGCCAATTCCGGATCGGTCATGATGGTGGCCGGGTTGGAATTGACGAGGACGATGCGATAGCCCTCTTCCTTCAGCGTCTTCACCGCCTGGGTGCCCGAATAGTCGAACTCGCAGGCCTGGCCGATCACGATGGGACCTGCGCCGATGATCAGGATGGTGGTGATGTCTGTACGTTTGGGCATCAACTCTCGCCGGACTGGAATTTGGGCACAAAAAAAGGGCGCGCTCCTGCGCGTCCCTTTGGCCGAGAGCGCGGTGGTCTCCCTCGCGCGCGGGTGGGTCTTAGACCAGATTCCGGGGCGGCGAAACCCCGAAAAACGCCCATCAACCGGCAATTTTGACGGGTTTTGGCCTGGCCTGCCAGCCACGGGCGAGATGCACCAGAAGTGAGGCCGCAACGCTCATTCCACCGATCCAGCCGAGGTCGTTCGGCGAGAGGGTGGCCAGCACCGCCCCGCCCAATGCCCCGCCGATGGCGAAGCCGAGATACATGGCGGAGGCGTTGAGCGAGAGCGCGATCATCGAGGCCTGCGGCTCGATCCGGATGATGCTGGAGACCTGGGCCGGGTAGAATGCCCAGCCCGAGATGCCCCAGAGGAAGATCGTGCCCAGCACCGCATAGTGCGCCTGGCCCGGCATCAGCTTCAGGACCACCGAGTGAAGGATCAGCGCAGCTGCCATGCCGGCGAGGCCGAGGCCCACGGTGGCGAGCGTACCGAGCCGGTCGGCAAGTAAGCCGCCGAACATGTTCCCGATCGCGGCCGCGCCGCCAAACACCAGCAATGCAAGGCTGATTTGCGACGCATCGAAGCCGAGGCCGCGCAGCGGAACCGCGAAATAGGTGAACACGGTGAAGCCGCCGAGCGCCCATAGGATCGTGATCACAAGCGCGACCAGGACATTGCTGTGACGCGCCACCGCCAGCCGTTCGCCGAGCGAGGCCGTGTTGCGCGGCAGGCCGCGGGGCAGGCCGAGCAGCAGACCGGCGAGCGCGACGGTGCCTATCATGGCGACCATCGCAAAGGTCGCGCGCCAGCCGAGGAGGCTGCCGACGAGGTTGCCGAGGGGAACGCCAATGACAGTCGCGACCGTCAGGCCCGACGTGACCAGCGCCACCGCTCGGCCGCGCCGTTCGGGCGAGGCGACCGCCACGGACACCGCGAGCGCCGTCGGCATGCAAAGCCCGGAGCCCAACGCCATCAGCATCCGCGAAGCCAGCAGCAGGGCGTAGCTGGAAGCCACCATCGCGGCGAGATTTCCGGCGATGAAAGTCGCCAGCGCCAGGGCCAGCACGGTTCGGCGGTCGATATTGTTCAGCGCGACGGCCAGGATCGGCGAGCCCACGGCATAGGTGAGGGCGTAGGCCGTGACCAATTGGCCGGCGGCGGAGACCGAAATCTGCAAATCGGCAGCGATGCCGGGCAAAAGACCCGCGATGACAAAGCCTTCGGTGCCGATCGCAAAGGCCGCCAGGGCCAGCCAGAATACGCTCATTGGACGATATCCCTATGTTCAACGTTTATTGAACTATTGGATATGGTGGTTTGTAAGTCAATTGGTTCAAGAACTATTGAACATTGCGGCCGCTTCGCTATGATTCCCGGGTCATGAGCCGCACACCTCTCCACCCGACCCGCGAGCAAATCGAATTGCCGATGGTGCTGGATTGCCTCAGCGATCCGATCCGGCTCGCCATCGTCTACCAGCTCGCCCAGCAGGAACGTGTCAGCAGCGAGCTCCGCTGCGGCGACTTCAACGGGCTCGCGGGCAAGTCCAACCTCGCCTATCACTTCGCCAAGCTGCGCGAATGCGGCGTGATGCAGACGCGCGTGGCCGGCACCAACCGCTTCATGCGGCTGCGCCGTGAGGATCTGGACGCGCGTTTTCCCGGCCTGCTCGATGCGGTGATCAGCTCTGCCGCCAAGGATGCCGAGCGGCTTCAGCTGATGGCTGAGTGTGAAGTGGTGGAGGCAGGTTGAGGTTTGCGCGGGCAGTCCGTCTACGCTTCCGCTGCGCTCCAGCTAGGCCGGACACGCTTCGCCCCTTCGGGTCAAGCGTGGCTGCGCCACGCGTAGCCCGAAGGCGAAGCGTGGAGACCCGGCCTGGATTTGAACCAGGATGTAGAGCGTTGCACCGCCCTCGCGTAGACGCTTCCGCCACCGGGCCACGGCGATCATTACCGATTGCAGTGCGACAAGCTACAACGGCTAATTGTTATGCTTAACGAACCAGAGGCTGCCGCGCGACGAAGGTCATGCGCCAGCGATTATGGCCGATATTGGTGTGGGCGCGCTGGACCGCGAACCCGGCCGCTCTCAGCTTGGCGGTGATCTCCTCCTCGCTGTAGCGCTGGAGCCCGATGCGCGTGCGCAGATGTCGGTAATCGGACAGCGCGGTGCTGATGAGCCCGACCAGCGCGTCCTTCAAGAAACCGTGGCGCAGGCCGAAGCCGAGCAGCGCCATGACGTCCCTGACCATGCCGACATTGGGCTGGAGGATGTCCCCCAGCACCAGCTTGCCGGAGGGCTTCAGGATACGGCGGATGGTGAGGAGCGCGGCGTCGAGCTCCTCCGGCGCCATGTATTGCGCGACCGAGTTCATCACGACGAGGTCGATCGACTGGTCCTGCATCTTGCGGACATCGTCGAGCGAGCGGACGCGGATCTTGGTGTTCGGGGCAAACCGCGCGATCAGCCGGCCGCGCACGCCCGGCGCGGGCTCGGCGAGGATCAGCTTGCCGCAGCTACCAGCCACCTGGCTCGCCGACAGCGCCTCGCCGCAGGCATAGTCCAGCACCGTTGCGTCCGGCGAGGAGATGTAGCCGATGATGTCCCGCGCGATGATCTGGAAGTGCAAGTCGCGATGCAGCTTGCTGACATAGATCGTATGCGTCGAGTCGTAATAATCGATCCAATCGTCCATGGTATTCGAAGGTCCCCGCCAAACGGTTCCCGTCAAGGAACCGGCGCTGCCCGCCTTGCGTTAGGGGTGCGACGGCGCGCCGTCAATGTCCGCGTCCTAACAGGAAGGCTTCCCGTGAGCAAAACCAACAACAAGGTCTCGCCCGATCTCGATACCCCCACCGACCTGTCGCCCGACGGGGTCAAGAAGGTCTCGGAGGCGCTCAACGTACTTCTGGCCGACGCCTTCGCGCTGTATCTGAAGACCAAGAATTTCCATTGGCACATCAGCGGCCGCCACTTCCGCGACTATCATCTGCTGCTCGACGAGCAGTCCGACCAGATCTTCGCCACCACCGACCAGCTCGCCGAGCGCGTCCGCAAGATCGGCGGCACCACGCTGAAGTCGATCGGCCAGGTCGCAAAGCTCCAGACCATCAAGGACAACAACGAGGACTACGTCCCGCCGCGCGAGATGCTGCGCGAACTGATGCAGGACAACAAGCACGTCGCGGCCGCGATGCGCAAAGCGCACGACGTCTGCGACGACGCCGGCGATGTCGCCAGCGCCAGCATTTTGGAAGTGTTCATCGACGAGACCGAGCGCCGGACGTGGTTCCTGTTCGAGGCCACGCGGCAGGAAGGCAGCAACGCGGCGTAGGGCGAACTGCCGTAGGATGGGTTAGCCGCAGGCGTAACCCACCTCTTCTGTTTCGGCGGAGACAGACGTGGTGGATTACGCTTCGCAAATCCACCCTACGCACCTTCGCTTTTGTCTACCGCCACAACCGCATTAACGCCCCATCCTTGCCCGTCACGGGATCAGCCGGCGGCAGCGCGACTTGTGGAATCGTCTTCAGCGCCTTGGCGTGGTTGTCCGGCGTTGCGCGCGTGATCTCCATCTTCGCGCCGGGCGGATAGGCACCGATCACGCAGAAATCCTCGCTCGCCCTGATGCATTGATGTCCGGTGCCGGCCGGCAGGATCGCGACATCACCCGCCTTGATCTCGAGCTCCTGGCCATGGTCGCCGCCGAAGCGGACGCGGGCGCTGCCGCGCGCCACGCCGAGCACCTCATGCACCGTCGCGTGGTAATGCAGATAATCGTAGACACCGTTGCGCCACGTCCCGCCCCAGCCGTTCGCTTCGAACAGGTTCTCGATGGTCTCTTCCGGCTGCTTCGGGTCGAGCTTCACCGCACCCTGGTAGACCAGGAAGGGGCGGATGTTGTTCGGCACGAGCCCATCATCCTCGAACACGATGGCGAGCGGCTCGGCCTTGTCGCGGACGACGGACATGGCGGGCTCCGGCTGCAAAAGACAGCGGGACAACATTCTATCGTGTGGAGGTGTTCCTCAACGGGTCACCTGTCCCGGACGCGCTGCAGCGTGCAACGCTGCGGCGCAGAGCCGGGACCCAGAGAGCCGCGAGTGGTAGGCCCCGGTTCAGCGGGGGCATGAGAGCGCGCGTCTTACGCGCTCTTCTTCTGACGCATCAGATCCGCAAAACGCTGGAACAGATAGTGCGAGTCGCGCGGGCCGGGCGATGCTTCCGGGTGGTACTGCACCGAGAACACCGGCTTGCCGTCGAGCTGGATGCCGCAATTGGAGCCGTCGAACAGCGAGATGTGGGTCTGCGTCGCGCCCTTCGGCAGCGTGGTCTCGTCGACCGCAAAGCCGTGGTTCATCGAGGTGATCTCGACCTTGCCGGTGGTCTCGTCCTTCACGGGGTGGTTGGCGCCGTGATGGCCCTGATGCATCTTCTTCGTCTTCGCGCCGACGGCGAGGCCGAGCATCTGGTGGCCAAGGCAAATGCCGAAGGTCGGCGTGCCCGACTTGATGACGTCCCGGATCACGGGCACGGCATATTTGCCGGTCGCGGCCGGATCGCCGGGACCGTTCGACAGGAACACGCCGTCCGGCTTCATCGCCAGAATGTCTTCGGACGAGGTCGTCGCCGGCACCACCGTCACCTTGCAGCCGACGCCGGCGAGCAGGCGCAGGATGTTGCGCTTGATGCCGTAGTCGATGGCGACGACGTTGAACTCAGCCTTGTCCTGGCGGCCAAAGCCCTTGTCCCACAGCCACGGCGTCTCGTCCCAGGTGAAGCGCTGGCCGCTTGTGACCATCGGCACGAGGTCCATGCCCTCGAGGCCCGGCCATTCGCGCGCCTCTTCCTTCAACCCATGCAGGTCGAACTCGCCGTTCCTGGCGTGCGCGATCACGGCGTTGGGCATGCCCTTGCTGCGGATCAGCGCGGTCAGGGCGCGGGTGTCGATGCCGGAGAGGCCGATGATGCCGCGCGCCTTCAGCCACTGGTCGAGATGCTTGGTGGCGCGGTAGTTCGAGGGATCGGTGATCGCGGTGCGCAGGATCACGCCGCGCGCGCCCGGCGTCGCCGCCATGTTCACCGTCTCGATGTCTTCCTCGTTGGTACCGACATTGCCGATATGCGGGAAGGTGAAGGTGATGAGCTGGCCGGCATAGGAGGGATCGGTGAGGATCTCCTCATAGCCGGTCATCGCGGTGTTGAAGCAGACTTCACCAACGGCGTGGCCTTCGGCGCCGAGGCCAAAGCCTTCGAGCACGGTGCCATCGGCGAGCACGAGGAGCGCGGTCGGTTTATGGTCCGGCCAGGCGGGATCGTTGTCATGTTGTGTCATGAGCGCGTTTCATAAGCCTGCCGGACGCCCCCGTCAAAGCGCAGATGCGCCGATTCACATGCGTTTTTGCATATTTGACAGCCCGTCTCGGGCTCCTAAGCTTGGCCGCACAATTTCCGGCAAATTCCTGGGCTTGCGAGGCAATAATGGACCAGACCACCCCGATTCTGTTGGTTCCGGGGCTGGCCTCCTCGGCCCGGATCTATGCCCCTGTCATCCCGGCGCTGTGGCGCTTCGGCCCGGTCATGGTTGCCAACCATATCCGCGACGACAGCATGGCGGCGATCGCCGCCCGCGTGCTGAGCGAGGCCCCGCCGCGCTTCGCGCTCGCTGGCCATTCCATGGGCGGCTACATCGCATTCGAGATCATGCGCCAGGCGCCCGAGCGGGTGGCCAAGCTCGCGTTGATCAACACCCAGGCGCGGCCCGACACCCCGGAGGCGACCGTGCGCCGCCGCGGCCTGATGGAGCGCGCCCGGCGCGGCGAGCTCCGCGCAATCCGCGAGGAGAGTTTTCCGGAGCTCGTGCATCCGTCGCGGCGCGATGATGCCGATATTCTCAAGCTGGTGCATGCGCAGGACGAGGATGTCGGTGTCGAGGGCTATCTGCGGCAGCAGACCGCGATCATCGCACGGGTGGATTCGCGCCCGACGCTTGCAGCGATCAAATGCCCGACGCTGGTGTTGACGGGCGATGCTGACAACACCATCCCGAACGCTCTCTCCAGGGAGATGGCCGAGGGCATCGCCGGCGCTAGGCTCAAAGTCCTCGATCGCTGCGGGCACTTGCCGCAAGCCGAGCAGCCGCAAGCGACAGTGCGGGCCTTGACCGAATGGCTCGGAACCGAGGTTGTCTAGGGGCCGCGAACGGCCTAGATCAGGCGTCAGATATTCGAAGGGATCACGATCATGTTGCGCGACGACATCAACAATGCGGTCAAGGAGGCCATGAAGGCCAAGGACGAGCGCAAGCTGTCCACGCTGCGCATGGTCAATTCGACCATCAAGAATGCCGACATCGATGCGCGCGGGCAGGGCAAGCCGCCGTTGTCGGACGCCGACCTGCTCGGCGTCTTTCAGAAGATGATCAAGCAGCGGCAGGAGTCGGTCGAGCTCTACGAAAAAGGCGGCCGCGCCGAGCTTGCGGCCCAGGAGCGCGAGGAGATCGCAGTGATCTCGGCGTATCTGCCGAAGCAGATGGCCGACGACGAGGTGAAGAAGGCGATCGCGGACGCGATCACTGAAACCGGCGCCGCCGGCATGAAGGACATGGGCAAGGTGATCGCCGTGCTGCGCGTCAAGTATGCCGGACAGATGGATTTCGGCAAGGCCAGCGGTTTGGTGAAGGCGGCGCTGTCGGGCTAAGTCGTCATTCCGGGGCACGCGTAGCGTGAACCCGGAATCCATCGCGCTGCTGAGTCCGTTGCTTAATGGATTCCGGGCTCGCGCTACGCGCGCCCCGGAATGACAAGAAGAAGGGAGGCAGCCAATGACCGCCATCAAACCGTTCCGCATCGCCATCAGCGACGACATTCTCTCCGATCTCAAGTCGCGTCTCACCCGCACGCGCTGGCCGGAGGCGGAGCTGGTTGACGACTGGAGCCAAGGCGCGCCGCTGAAGTGGATTCAGGAGGTCTGCACCTATTGGGCCGATGGCTACGACTGGCGGGCGCGCGAGGCAAAGCTCAACCGCTTCGAACAGTTCACCACCGAGATCGACGGGCTCGACATTCATTTCTCGCATGTGCGCTCGAAAGAGCCAAACGCGCTGCCGCTGATCATCACCCATGGCTGGCCGGGTTCGATCGTCGAATTCCAGAAGGTGATCGCGCCGCTGGTCGATCCGGTCGCGCATGGCGGCAATCCCGCGGACGCGTTTCACGTCGTCTGTCCCTCGCTGCCGGGCTTCGGCTTCTCCGCCAAGCCGAAGGCCACCGGCTGGGGCGTCGACCGCATCGCCGCGACCTGGGCGAAGCTGATGGAGCGGCTCGGCTATGCGCGCTACGGCGCGCAAGGCGGCGACTGGGGCTCGGCGGTGACGGCCTCGCTCGGTGCGCAGGATGCGGCGCACTGCGCCGGCATTCACATCACGCTGTCCTTCAACTCGCCGCCGCGCATGGAGGGCGAGCCGACCGCGGAGGAGAAGCGAGCGCTCGCCGGCCTCAAGCATTACGTCGATCTCGACTCCGGCTACTCCAAGCAGCAATCGACGCGCCCGCAGACGCTCGGCTATGGCCTCACGGATTCGCCGAGCGGGCAGGCGGCCTGGATTCTGGAGAAATTCTGGGCCTGGACCGATTGCGACGGCCATCCCGAGAACATCTTCACCAGGGACGAGTTACTCGACAACGTCATGCTGTACTGGGTGACGGAGACGGCGACCTCCTCGGCGCGGCTCTACTGGGAGAGCTTTGGCAAACGCCGCACCACGCCTGTCGTCAAGGTGCCGACGGGCGTCGCCGCGTTCCCCAAGGAGATCATCACGCCGGTGCGACGCTGGATGGAACCGAACTTCCATGACATCACGCATTGGAGCGAGATGGAGAAGGGCGGCCATTTCGCCGCGTTCGAGCAGCCGGAGCTGTTCGTGCGCGATGTCAGGAAGTTCTTTGCGACGGTGCGGTGAAGGGTCCCCTCAAACGTCATGCCCGGGCTTGTCCCGGGCATCCACGGCCTTAGACTAGCAGTGAAGCAAGAAGAGCGTGGATGGCCGGGACTTGATCGCGAAGACGCGCTTTGCGCTTTTGCCGGCCATGACCGAGACTGACGGAAACGATCCAAGCCCATGCTGACCGAAGCCGCAACCTACGACGAACTCACTCGCAACTTCCGCTGGGACATCCCGGCGCGCTTCAACATGGCGGAAGCATGCTGCGATCGGCATGCCGACGGCACCGGCCGGCTCGCGCTGATCTATGTCGACGAGAACGGCGCCACCACGCGAACCTCCTTCGACGAGGTCGCGGACATGTCGCGCCGCTTCGCCAACGTGCTGAAGGCGGATGGGCTTTCGCGCGGCGACCGCGTCGCGGTGTTCCTGTCGCAATCGCTGGAGCTGCCGATCGCGCATATGGCGGCATTCCGCTCAGGCCTGGTCTCGATCCCTCTGTTCGCACTGTTCGGCGAGGACGCGCTGGAATTTCGCCTGTCGAATTCACACGCGAGGGCAATCATCACCGATGAGGCGGGCTGGGAGAAGCTCACGAAGATCCGCGAGCGGCTGCCCTATCTGCAGGACATCTATGTCACGAGCGGCGCCGTCCACGCCGGCGCAAAGCCATTCTGGCCGGCGATCGAAACCGCGTCCGAGGACTTTGCGACCGTCGACACCGCCGCCGACGATCCCGCGCTGATCATCTACACCTCGGGCACGACGGGAAATCCCAAGGGCGCGCTGCATGCGCACCGCGTCGTGCTAGGCCATCTCCCCAATGTCGAGATGTGTCACAACTTCCTGCCGCGTCCCGGCGATCTCATGTGGACGCCGGCGGACTGGGCCTGGATCGGCGGCCTCGTCAACGGCCTGCTCGCATTCTGGTATCACGGCATCCCCCTGGTCGGGCATCGCGCGCGCAAATTCGAGCCGCAGGCGGCGATGCAGATGATGGCCGACCTTGGCGTCCGCAACGTCTTCCTGCCGCCGACCGCGCTCAAGCTGATGCGGCAGGCCGGGGTGAAGCATCCGGGCGTCAAGCTCCGCAGCATCTTCACCGGCGGAGAATCGCTCGGCGGCGAACTGCTCGGCTGGGTTCGCGAGACTTTTGGTATCGACGCCCATGAGGTGTTCGGCCAGACCGAGTGCAATCTCGTGATCGGCAGCAACTCCAATCTGTTTCCGATCCGCCCGGGTTCGATGGGCAAGGCGACGCCGGGCTTCGACGTCCGCATCGTCAACGACAAGGGCGAAGAATTGCCGCGCGGCCAGCGGGGCATCATCGGCGTGCGCCAGCCATGCCCCGTCACCATGCTCGAATACTGGCGCAATCCGGAGGCGACGGCGAAGAAATATGCCGGCGAATTCCTGCTCACCGGCGATCTCGGCGTGCAGGACGAGGACGGCTATTTCTGGTACGTCAGCCGCGAGGACGACGTCATCACCACCGCCGGCTATCGCGTCGGCCCGTCCGAGATCGAGCACACGCTGATGAAGCATCCCTCGGTGGCAATGGCCGCGGTGGTCGGCATCCCCGATCCGATCCGCACCGAATCGATCAAGGCCTGGATCGTGCTGCGTCCGGGCTTTACCGGCACCGACGCGCTGGCGCGCGAGATCCAGGAGTTCGTCAAGGTGCAGCTCGCCGCGCATGAATATCCGCGGTTCGTCGAATTCGCCGAGACGCTGCCGATGACGGCGACAGGCAAGGTGCTGCGGCGCGAGCTGCGGGCCAAGGGCTGACGCTTACAAGGGCTGACTTCTTACAAGGGCTGACTTCCGACAATGGCCAGGACGTCTCAAGCCGCGGGACTTCACCGCGCTTCGCTCGACAAGCTGCACGATCTCGATGCGGCGCTGGAGCTCATGTATTACGGCTGGCGCGGCATGACGCTGGAAGCCGACGAATATCTTGCGAAGCAGGGCCTGTCGCGTCCGCATCATCGTATCCTCTATGTGGTGGCACGCCGGCCCGATATCGCGATCGGCTCGCTGCTCGAGGTCCTCGGCATTTCCAAGCAGGCCTTGAGCCGGCCGCTCAGTCTGCTGCTCGAGCGCAAGCTGGTGACGTCGAAGCGCTCGCCCGAGCAGCATCGCTCCAAGCTGCTGCGTCTGACGGCCGCCGGGCAGCGCATCGAGCAACGGGCCTCGGACCACGAGCGCAAGGTCTTGCGCGAGGCGTTCGATCGCGTCGGCGCATCCGGGGCGGCGGCATGGATGGCGGTCATGGGGACGATCGCCGACAACAATTGACCGTTCTTAAAGTCAATATAGTTGACATGAGAAGCGGGCTTTGTCACTGTCCTGGCAACGAGCCGGGGAGGGCTCGTGTCATGAGCGGACAGAATCCATTGAGCGCGCAGAAAATGAATCGCGTGGCCGCCGAACGCTTCGTCGCGGCCTGGTGCGCGAGCTGGTGCAAGGTCGATATCGACGCGGTGGTGGCGCATCTTGCCGAGAATGCGCAGATGCGCAGCCCTCTGGCGCTGACGCTGACCGGTTCTCCTGTCGTCGCCGGCATCGAGAATATCCGCGCCTATTGGCGCAAAGCCTATGGCCACATCGAAAGCGCGGACCTGAGGATCCTGAGCTGGAGCTGGGACGACACCATCGCGCGCCTGACGGTGTGGTGGCAGCTGGGAGACACGCGCGCCAGCGAGTTCATGGATTTCGACGCTACGGGGCGCGTCGTGCGCAGCGAAGCCTTTTACGGAAAATGACCATGCGCCTTTCGGATATCGTCCTGCTCCTCAACACGCTGTGGTTCGGCGGCGCCTTCATCCAGTTCAGCATTGCGCAGGCCAACACCCTGAAGATCTTGCTGCCGCGGGAAGAGCGCAGCAATCCGATCGCGCCAACCCTGGCGGCCAGCGTCGCGTTCCTGGGCGGGATGAACCTGCCGATAGGGGTGTTGTCGTTCTACCTTCTGGCTGCGCGTCCGCTCTTCTTTCAGCCGGTCGAGGCGCAGCTCACGCTGTTCCTGTTCTTTTCGGCCTGCCATTTCAGCCAGTTCGCCTATAACCTCCCGGTGCTGATGCGTGGCGGACGCGTCGGGGTCGCCTACTGGCCGGTGTTGAAGGGGCCGATGCTCCGGATCTTCGTCATCGACGCGGGCCTGTTCGCGGCCAATCTCGCAGTGGCGCTCCAGCTCGCGATAGCGTCCTGATCTACCGCGACGGCTCCGAGAGCGCGGCCCGCAGCATCGCCGCAAGATCCTTTCGCCGGAACGGCTTGGTCAGAATGCGGGCGTCGCCGACCCCGTCCGGTGTCTTGACGGGCGTCTGGCTGTAGCCGGAGGTGAAGAGCACCTTGAGATCAGGCCGCAGCCCGGTTGCTTGCCTCGCAAGCTCCGGCCCGAACATGCCGCCGGGCATGACGACGTCGGTGAACAGCAACTGGATGTCCCCGGGCTGGCGCAGCACCTCCAGCGCCGCCGGTCCGTTCGACGTGGCGATGACCCGGTAGCCCAGCGTCCTGAGCTCGTTCTCGACATAGGCCCGCACCATGTCGTCGTCTTCGACGAGGAGAATGGTCTCGTGTCCCGCTTGTGTGACGGTCGCTTCCGCCGGGCGCAGGTCCTGGCCTGGCGGCGTTGCGATACGGGGAAAGAACAGCCTGACGACACTGCCTCGTCCCGGCTCGGACTGCATCTGCACAAGTCCGCCGGACTGTTGTGCAAATCCGTAGACCATGCTCAGGCCCAGGCCGGTCCCCTTGCCGACCTCCTTGGTCGTGAAGAACGGCTCGAACGCGCGGCTGACCACCTCGGCGCTCATGCCGCTGCCGGTATCGGTGACGGCCACCATCACATAGTCGCCGGGCCGCGGCTCGCCGTTGACGTCGAGGTCGGATTCACCGAGCGAGCTGTTATGGACCTCGACCGTCAGCTTGCCGCCCTCCGGCATCGCGTCGCGCGCGTTGAGTACGAGGTTGAGCAGGGCCGTCGTCAGCTGGCCGGGATCGACGCTGGTCGGCCATAAATCCCGGTCGAACGCGAAGCGGCACTCGATGTGCTCGCCCAGCGTCCGGCGCAGAAGCTGCTCCATGCCGAGCACTTTCTCGGCGATGTCGATCTCTCTCGGCCGCAGCGGCTGCTTGCGCGCGAAGGCGAGCAGGCTCCGCGTCAGGTCAGAACCGCGCTCGGCGGCGGTCGCGATGTCGCCGGCAATGCGGTGCAATTCCTTGTTTCCCGCCAGCCGGTCGGCGAGATGCTCCGAGTTGCCGAGAATGACGGTCAAGAGATTGTTGAAATCATGCGCCACGCCGCCGGTGAGCTGGCCCATGGCTTCCATCTTCTGGGATTGGCTGAGCTTCTGGTTGAGATCCGCGATCGCGGCGCGCTGCTGTTCTAGCGATTCGGCGGTGCCGTTGAGCAGGCTCATCAATCCGCCGAGCTCGCCGCCCGGATGGGGCTCCGGAATGCGGGCGCTGAGATCGCCGCGCGCGAGCCTCTTCGCCATGGTGGCGAGCCGCCCGATCTGGCGGCCGATGCTCACGGTCGTGAGGATCCATAAGCCGGCGAGGAGCAGCAGCAAGGCCACCGCGAGAATCGCCATGTCCTCGTAAAGCCGGCGGTTCGCCGCCGCGACCAGTCCGTCCTTGGAGCGTCCGACCATGATGGTGAGGCCGGCCTTGCGCATCGAGGGCGAGCGGGCAACGCCCCAGATCTGCGTGCGGCCCCCGCGGTCGGTGACTTCCCGAAATGGCTCGCCATCGGGCGCTGCGGCAAAGCGGAACAGATCGGAGCCCGCAATGGTCCCGCCGACAGGCTCGCTCCAGCCGCCGCCCTTGGGGGCGACCAGGACCGTACCTTTGGCGTCGACGAACAGGATATCCTTCTCGGCGAGCAGCCGCTTGTCGTGAAATTCCGCGAATTTGTTCAAGTTGAAGGACGCGAGCAGCACGAACTTCAGCGCGCCCGTCTCCGATCGCACGGGATAGGCGATCTGCAGCACCGATAGCCCGGTAAGACGGCCGAACACCGGCTCTGCGGCAACGACGCCTTGAAGACCCTTGACCTCTTTGAAATAGCCACGGTCGTTCAGGTCGAGGGTGCGGTTGGTCCGAAGCGAGTCGCAGAACAGGCTGCCGTCGGGATCGATGGTCAGGATGCCCGTGAACTGCGGGTATTCTTCGCGCACTTCCGACAGAAACGCCGAGCACGCCGCCTTGTCGCGCGTGTCGAGGTCGCGGGCCCGGGCCAGACCGTAGTGGAGCTGGGCGGTGCCCTGGATCTTCTCGTTCAGATCGCTGGCGATGTCGTCGGCGGATGCGGCCAGATTGGCCAGCGCCGCGTCGATCTCGCTGGCCCGGTTCTGCACGAAGCGCAGCCCGACCAGGATCGCCGGCACGAGCATGGCGGCGATGACGAGGATCAGTAACCGGGTACGCAGGCTCATCGGTGGGGCGGTCCGCTCTCAGGCGTATCTGCTCGGAGGTATAATTTGCGGCACGATCGTCTGCTCAGTCCATAGCCATTGGGCGAAAATCGCACTGATGGTCAAGGATTTCACACCGCGAGCATAGTTACCTCGCCGCTATTCTTCGCGCCGGCTCGCATCAAGTTGCGCCTGCGCGCGGCGGCGCTAGTATCGCAGCCTGCGCGCGACGAAGATCGCGTCGATGTGTGGAGGGAGCTGATGTCCATCTCCGGCAAGGTCGATCCGGTGGTACGTCGCGTCGCGGCGACCGACATCGCCGAGGCGCTGGTCGAGGGTCTGCGCGATTTCCAGGCGCTGCCGTTCTACGGTCTCTGCTTCGGCGCGCTCTACGCCGCCGGCGGCATCGCCATCATGCTGTGCCTCACCGCCTTCGGCATGGTCTATCTCGTCTATCCCCTGGCGGCCGGCTTCGCGTTGATCGGGCCGTTCGTGGCGATCGGACTCTATGAGGTCAGCCGCCGCCGTGAGCGCGGCGAGCCGGTCTCCTTCGGCGCGATCTGGTCGGCCGTGCGCGCGCGCAGCGAGATCGGCTGGATGGCGTTCGTCACGCTGTTCGTGTTCGTGATATGGATGTACCAGGTGCGGCTTTTGATCGCGCTCCTGCTCGGCCTGCACGCTTCGTTCTCGAGCCTTCAGGAATTCATGACCGTGGTGCTGACCACGAATGAAGGCCTGCTGTTCCTCGGCATCGGCAATGCGGTCGGTGCGGTGCTGTCGCTGATCCTGTTCTCGTTGACCGTGGTGTCGTTTCCGCTGCTGCTCGACCGCGAGGTCGATTTCGTCACGGCGATGGTGACGAGCGTGCGCGCAGTGGTGACGAGCCCGCTGCCGATGATCACATGGGCCGCCGTGATCGTGATGCTGCTGATCGTCTCGGCGCTGCCTTACTTTCTCGGGCTGATCGTGACACTGCCCGTGCTCGGGCATGCGACCTGGCATCTTTATCGGCGGCTGGTGGTGCCGGCGGCGTAAGAAGGGAGCCGGGCGCGACGGCGGCGAGCTATTCGCCCGTTGCCAAGCGGCGAACGCCGGATGAGGTCAGTTCGAGTTCGCCGAGCCGCCTGATCGCATAACCCAGGTTGACCAGGCGTTCGCCGTGTCCTTGCGGAATATCGTCCTGCGCCTTGCCCTTGCCGACCTCGGCCAGCGACGCGAATTCATCGGCGCTGAGCGCAGCGGTGCTGTCTGTCATCAGGCGACCTCGTTCGTCCATACCTTGAAATTGAGCAGGGTATTCGGCCCGAAGGTCTGGGTGATCGGGACGTCTGCGGCGTCGCGTCCCTGTGCGATCAGCACGCGGCCAATCCGCGGCGTGTTGTTGCGCGGATCGAACATGTGCCAGCTCCCACCGATGAAAGCCTCGAACCAGGCCGCGAAATCTCCCGCAGGCCACGGCTGCGGTGTGCCGATGTCGCTGAGGTAGCCGGTGCAATAACGCGCCGGGATGTTCATGCAACGGCAGAAAGCGATGGCGAGATGGGCATAGTCGCGGCATACGCCCTTGCCTTCGTCGTAGGCTTCCCGGGCTGTCCTGGTCGCACGCGCGTGCTCATGCCCGAACGTGATGCGGCGATGAACAAAATCGCAGATGGCCTGGACCCGCGCCCAGCCCGGCGGCGTCTGCTCGAACAACTTCCACGCGATGTCCGACAGGCGATCGGTCTCGCAGTAGCGACTACCGAGCAGATAGACGAGCGCGTCGGCCGGCAGCGCTTCGACGGCGTGCTGAATCGCTTTTGGAAACACCGGGTCGGGCAGGCCGCTGTCGCCAACGACGCCATCGCCGGCAAGGCGGAAGGCGCCGGCTGGCGCTACGATGCGGCTGCACCAATTGCCGAAGAGGTCGCGATAGGGACTGATCGCCACCGAGGGGCTGGTGGTCAGCAGATCGGGCACGATCACATCGGAGGCGCGCGTGAAGTGCGTGCCCAACACCATGATCATGGGCGTCGGCTGCGGGAATTCGTACAGCATCTCGTACCCGACGCGGAGCTTCATACGAAACACTTTCCCTTGGCTAAGCTCTCAACATGGCTACGAAGCGGTCGAACACAAGGCTTCGACCGCCTTATTCGCCCGCGAGCGGCATTTGGCGCTTCAAAAGCGCGGCGCGGGCGAGAAAACGATAGCTAATTGCAGTGATTGCGCGCACGGTGCGCCAATGTCGGGCAGGCCGGTCGTCTCTGCGCACACAGGCCGCTACGACTCCAAGCGCGCGACGTGAACGGCTCATTTCTGGCGTCGGCGGAACCGACACGTCGTAACGACGACCATTGGCGTATTGCCCGTTTCAGCGGCTGGGCCGCGCGCGGCGGGCTCGTGCCGCTCGATGACGGGAAGATTCCATCGCGGTCGATGTGAGATCGAACGCCAACCGAAAGCACCTGATGCAAACGCTCTCCCCACGGCACGTCAAGGCAGACGAAGCGCTCCGGCTCGGCGTGGAGTCGGGCTGGTACGCGATCAAAGTCAGCGGGACCTTTGTCTCGGGGCCGCACGACTCTGAAGGGGAATGCCGTCGCAAGATCGACGAGATTCATCCGCCGCTGGTGAAGAAGAAGCGATGAGGGCCCAGGTTCCGGCCGCTACGGCGTCTTGATCCCCATCGCCTTCAGCGCATCCAGCATCCGCTGCGGCGGGCCCATCTTCACCACCAGCGGCTTGCCGGTCTCGAGCACGCTCTTGAGACCGGACAGGATCGCCGGCCAGCCCTGCCGTCCGCCTTCGAGGATGTCGTCGCCGAGCGGGCGGTCGTGGCCTTCGCTCATGGTGAGGCGGACCGCATCGCCGGCCTGTTCGATCTCGTAGGTGACGAGCGTCGGGCCGAGCTTCTCGATCAGCTTGGGCCAGTTCACGTTGAATGTGACCGAAAGCTTTCGCGGCGGATCGTAGGCGAGAACCTCGCCGCTGATGTGCAACGCGCCATCGGGCGTGCGCACGGTGAACGCACCGCCAAGACGCGGCTCGACCTCCACGGCATTGCCGAAGAAATACTGCTTGCTGAACTCGGCCGAGGTCAGCGCCTCCCATACCTTCTCCGGCGTCGAAGCGATGTAGATGGTGTAGACCGTCAGCGGCTTGAATTGATCGAGGTTCATTTTGCGTCGAATCCCTTGTTGAGCGCCGTGCGCGGGATGGCGAGCACTTTGCCGCTCTCCAGCAGGCTCTTGAGCCTGGACAGGATCGCCGGCCAGCCATTGGAGACGGCGCCGAGATATTTGCCGCCCTCGACGAAGCCGTCATGCAACACGGTCAAACGCACGAGCGCGCCGAACGGTTCGATGGTGAAGACGACGCGTGAGATCGGCTCGCCGCGCAGCTCTTCGAACTTCTGGTGCTTGAAGCTGTAGGACAGGCGGCGCGGCGGATCGGCCTCGAGGATCTCGCCGGAATCGGTGATCTCGCCGTCGAGCGTGAGCGCAAAGGGCGAGCCGGCTTTCCAGTCGGAGCGGACCTCGGCGCCGAACCAATATTGCCTGGTGAATTCGCTCGACGTCAGCGCCTCCCATAGCTTTTCCGGCGTGGTCTCGATATAGGTCACGTAGACGAACTCCGGCTTACTCATCGCGCTTCTCCAACTGGCGTTTCAACTCGCTGAGTGCGGCGAGCTTGCCGCGCTCGAATTTTTTGATCCAGCGTTCGCCGATCTGATGGATCGGCACCGGGTTGAGATAGTGCAGCTTCTCGCGGCCATGCCTGATAGCGGTGACCAGATTGGCCTCTTCCAGAATGACAAGGTGCTTGGTCACGGCCTGTCGCGTCATCGCAAGGCCCTCGCAGAGCTCGTTCAGCGTCTGGCCGTTTTTGGCGTGAAGCCTGTCGAGCAGCGACCGTCGTGACGCATCGGCGAGCGCTTTGAAGACCTCATCCATGGCATCGATAATAGGCAACCAAATGGTTGCATGTCAAGCGCGCCGTCATTCCGGAAACCGCGCAGCAATTATCCGGAATCTCGAGATTGCGGGTTCGCACTTTGTGCGCCCCGCAATGTCCAGCCGCAGAATCGTGTTTTGGTCGCCCGCAATCGGCCGTGCTAGCCTTTCAGCTCAGCCAACGCAGATTGGTTCCGGGAGGATTTTCATGTTCCGTCGCGTTTCACTTGCTGCCGCTCTCGTCCTTTTCGCGTGCAGCACCGGGGCCCAGGCGCAGAAACAGACCATCGGCGCGCCGCCCGAAGCGTCCAACATGAAGCTCGTCGGGAGCAACGACCTCCAGGCCCGCAGCGCCTATCAGCCGACCATCCATCACCAGGGGGATCGCTGGATCGCCTATATCGGCCATCACGGCGGCACTGATGATGTGCCCGCGCCTGTCAACCCGATGACGGGCAAGGCCGAGCCGAACGGAACCTCGATCGTCGACGTCACCGATCCCGCGCGTCCGAAATATCTGCGGCATCTGCCGGGGCAGGAGGGCAAGTACGACTCCGGCGGGGCGCAGATGGTGCGGGTGTGCGACGGCAAGGCGTTGCCGAAGGGTGATCCCAACGCGGTCTACATGCTCAGGACCTTCGGCGGCGAGGCGCATGAGTTATGGAACGTCACTGATCCCGCGAGCCCGGTCCTCATCACGCGCATCGGCGGCCTGAAGGACACGCACAAGAGCTGGTGGGAATGCGACACCGGTATCGCCTATCTCGTCTCGGGCGCGCCGGACTGGCGCACGCGACGCATGACGCAGATCTATGATCTCTCCGATCCCGCGCATCCGCAGAAGATCCGCGACTTCGGACTGCCCGGTCAGGAGCCCGGTTCGACCGGCGCGGTGCCGACCGAGCTGCACGGGCCGATCTCGACCGGGCCCGATGGCAACCGCGTCTATTTCGGTTACGGCACCAACAAGGGCGGCATTTTGCAGATCGTCGATCGCGACAAGCTCCTGAACGGGCCGAAAGAGCCGACGCCGGACAATCTGCGCTATCCCGAGATTTCGCGCATGCCGATGTCGGCCTTCAACGGAGCGCATACGACGTTTCCGATGCTCGACATGCCGATCGCCGAATTCGCCGAGGACAAGGACGGCAAGATCCGCGACATCGTCATGATCGTGAATGAAGCGATCCTCAACGAATGCGGCGAGGCGCGGCAGATGGTGTGGTTCGCCGACGTCACCACCGAGACGCGGCCGATGATGATCTCGAGCTACACCGTGCCGGAGGCGAGCGGGCAGTTCTGCCAGCGCGGCGGCCGGTTCGGCTCGCATTCCTCCAACGAGAGCATGGCGCCAGTCTATTACAAGAAGATGGCCTTCATCGCCTTCTTCAATGCCGGTGTGCGCGCGCTCGACATCCGCGATCCCTATCACCCGAAGGAGGTCGGCTATTTCATTCCGTCGATCACTGGCGCAACCGACAAGCGCTGCATCCCGATCGAGGGCGGCGAGCGCTGCAAGGTCGCGATCCAGACCAACAATGTCGAGACGGATGATCGCGGCTTCATCTACATCGTCGACCGCGCCAATACCGGCCTGCATATCCTGGAGCTGACCGGCCCGGCGCGCAATGTCGCCGGCCTGCCGAAGAACTGACGATGCGGGGGCGGAGCGATGTCGGCATCGATGTTGGTACGTCGGCTCTCACATTCTCCGCTGTCATTCCCCGCGCAGGCGGGAATCCAGCATTCCAGAGACGTTGGTGAAGTGCGGAGGCGTCGCGGCGTACTGGATCCCCCGCTTTCGCGGGGGATGACACCGTTGGTTGAGCGCGCACCTTGCGCTCATCTCGCTTCCCTCTGCGCTCAACCCATGCATTAATACCCGCAAGCCGCCATCAGCCGAGTCTCCCCCATGATGTCCATGCAAGCCTATTTCGCCTTCGTCGCCGCCTGCATTGCGCTGGCGCTGCTGCCGGGGCCGATCGTCACCCTCGTCATCGCCAACGGCCTGCGCCACGGCACGCGTGCTGCGCTGACCAACGTGGCCGGTGCGCAGGCCGGCCTTGCCATCGTCATCGGCATCGTCGCGGTCGGCCTGACCTCGCTGATGGCGACCATGGGCTACTGGTTCGACTGGGTGCGCTTTGCCGGCGCCGCTTATCTCGTCTGGCTCGGCATCAAGCTGATCTGGGCGCCGGTCGAGGGCGTCGATGTCGACACACCGCCTCCGCCGCCGCGCGGCGGCTTCTTCCTGCAGGGTTTTCTGGTGCTGCTGTCGAACCCGAAGGTGCTGGTGTTCTTCGGCGCCTTCATCCCGCAGTTCATGGACATGAACCAGCCGCACTTTCCGCAGGTCGCGCTCTTGGGCGCAACCTTCATGGTCACCGCCGTGGTGACCGATGCGCTTTACGCCATTGCCGCAGGCCGCGCGCGAAAATTCTTCTCGGCGCGCCGCACGCGGATGATGTCGCGCATCTCCGGCGGCTTCATGATCGGCGGCGGCATCTGGCTGGCGCTGACCAGGGCGAAGTGAGGCTTACACCAGCAGCTCCGCCTTCAGCTCCACCGCGACCTCGGCAAGGATTCTTGCCAGCCGTTCGGCCCATTGCTGCTGGCCCGCGTGGTCGGCGATCAGATCCTGTCGGATCTCGATGCCGGTGTTGACGAGGCCGCGCCCTTCGCCGTGGACGGGGATGGTGTAGTCGGTGAGGTCGCTGACCGCGTAAGGTTCGTTGTCGCCGACGACGAGATCGCCCTCTGCGCGCAGATGCTTGAGCAACAGCTGCGGCAGCACGGTGTCGCGGTTGTACAGCGCGGCGATGTGCCAGGGCCGCGCGACGCCGGCATAGACGGGCGTGAAGCTGTGCAATGAGACCAGCACCGTCGGCCGCTTGTCGTGCAGGCGGGCGTCGATCGCGGCATCGATGCGATCATGATAGGGCTCGAAAATCTCGCGCCGCCGTGCCTCGCGCTCCCCATCCGAAATCCCTTCGTTGCGCGGGATCGCGGTCGCTTCGGAGATTACGGGGATAGAGCTCACCGCGGCCGGCGGGCGGTTGCAGTCGATCACGAGCCGCGAATAGCGCTGCGCGATCAGGTGCGCATCCAGCAACCTGGCGAGCCGCTCGGCGACGCCGGCGATGCCGATGTCCCAGGCGATGTGTCGCGTCAGTTCGGCCTCGGTGACGCCGAGATCGCCGAGCGCGCGCGGCAGCACCCGTCCGTAATGATCCGAGGTGAGCAGGTAGGGTGAGGTCCCTCCCGCGTTCACCTCATGCACCGGCGGAATATCGCCCTCATCGAGCAGTTGATCGGCGGCCTCGGCCGTGTGCAGGTCCATCCTGATTGCCTATGAAACGATTACGTTGTCTAAACGGAGTAACGATATTGCACCGACGTCGCAACTTTAGAGCAGCATGACCTCCGATCGCCTTTTCGTCTACGGCACCCTGATGCGCGGCTTCGACCATCCGATGGCGCGGCTGCTTGCGGGCCACGCGGATTTTCTGGGTGAAGCGACCTGCCGCGGCAGCCTCGTCCTGGTGAAGCATTATCCGGGATTGCTGCTGTCGGAGGCGGCCTCCGACATCGTTCATGGCGAGCTCTTCCGGATGCGCGTGCCTGACGAACTGCTGGGCGAGCTCGACATGTATGAAGCCTGCGGCGAAGGCTTTCCGGAGCCGACCGAATATCTGCGCCGGCTGATCGACGTGACGCTGGCTGATGGCGCCACGGAGAAGGCCTGGACCTATGTCTACAACTGGCCGGTCACGGGTCTGCCGCGCATCGAGTCCGGGCGCTTTCTGAAGCATTAGTTATTTTCGAGCATGATCTTCTCGGAAAACCGCTTCGCACTTTGCACTGACGCGGCCGTCCGGGTCCGGATCGTGCTCTAAGCCGACAGCACTTCCTTCACCACGCGCACGTCGACCTCGCGCTCGACGTAACTCCATTCCTCGGTTTCCCGGAGCATCGCCACCAGCTCCTCGAACAGCGAGGCGTGCGCGGGGGCGAATTCGAACCAGGTCAGGAAGTCGAAGGGCTCGCCGAGATCGCGGCAGTGATAGAGCTGCCGCGCGATCGCGGGCAGGAAACGAAGACTGCTTGCGATGTGGTGCGACTTGTCCTCGAAAATCTTGCGGCGCTCTTCCTGGGTCAGCTCCCACCAGGCCTGCGATTTGCGGATCGGGATCAGCGCCGCGCTGGTTGCTTCCATCCGGCCGAGCCCGGCCTGCACGGCCACTAGTTGCTCCTTCTCAGGCCGCTCGGTGTAGCGCAAATTGCTCGGGGCCCCGACCAGCCGCCACGCATTGCGCGAGGGCACCAGCGGCAATGAGACGGCCTCGCTGTCGGTGACCGACAGCGCAGGCATGAAGGGCAGGGGCTCGCCGGTCACTGATGAAATCGAGGTGACGCGCCAACCCCCGCTGTGGCCGCCTCGAAACGTCCTGAACATGGCCTATGGAAGCGCGGAACCGGGGCGGGTTCAAGCTTTCCGTCGAAACTTTCGCCTGTGAATAGCCGGGAGAAGCCACACATGCTTCGTATTTCCCGGGACCGTCCCTATATGCCTATCCGGTTGGCCATAACGCCCGACTCAGCCCAGAAATCAGCATAATGCGCTTCACACCCCAATTCCTCGACGAGCTTCGTGCCCGGCTTTCGGTCTCCGAAGTCGTGGGCAAGCGCGTCAAGCTGAAGAAGGCGGGGCGGGAGTGGAAGGGGCTGTCGCCGTTCCAGCAGGAGAAGACGCCGTCCTTCTACGTCAACGACCAGAAGGGTTTTTACCACGACTTCTCCTCCGGCAAGCACGGCGACATCATCAGCTTCGTGATGGAGACCGACGGCCTGCCCTTCGCGGAAGCCGTCGAGCGGCTCGCCAGCATGGCAGGCCTGGCGCTGCCGGCGGTGACGCCGGATGCGGCGCGGCACGAGCAGCGCCGCCGCACGCTGCATGACGTCATGGATCTCGCCGCGACCTATTTCGCGGAGACCCTGGCCTCGCGCGTCGGCGCCAAGGCGCGCGGCTATCTCGCCGACCGCGCGATCTCGCCGGCGACGCAATTGCAATTCCGCCTCGGCTACGCCTCGCCCGATCGCTTCGCGCTGAAGGAGCATCTCGGCAAGCTCGGAATCTCCGTCGACGACATGGTCGAGACCGGCCTGCTGGTGGCCGGCAACGACATTCCCGTGCCGTATGACCGCTTCCGCGATCGCGTGATGTTCCCGATCACCGATTTGCGCGGCCGCGTCATCGCCTTCGGCGGGCGCGCGCTGGAGAAGGACGTTCCGGCAAAATACCTGAATTCGCCGGAGACGCCGCTCTTCCACAAGGGCGACAATCTCTACAACCACCAGACCGCGCGCAAGGCCACCCATGACGGCAGCGCGCTGATCGTGGTCGAGGGCTATGTCGACGTCATCGCCATGGTCACCGCGGGCTTTGCGGGCGCGGTCGCGCCGCTCGGCACCGCGCTGACCGAAAGCCAGCTGGCGCTGCTCTGGAAGATGGCGGACGAGCCGATCCTCTGCTTCGACGGCGACCGCGCCGGTCAGAAGGCGGCGTATCGTGCTGCCGATCTCGCGCTGCCCTTCCTCGCACCCGGCAAGAGTCTTCGGTTCGCGCTGTTGCCGGAGGGGCAGGACCCCGACGATCTCGCGCGCTCGGGCGGTCGCGGCGCCATCGAGGAAGTCATCGCGGCGGCCAAGCCGCTTGCCGAGATGATCTGGTCGCGCGAGCTCGAAGGCGGCAACTTTGCCACCCCCGAGCGCCGCGCTGCGCTGGAGGCGCGCATCAAGGAGCTCGCGAACGGCATCTGCGACGAGGTGGTGCGGCGCTATTACCGCGATGATTTTGCCGAGCGGCTTCGGCGCACTTTCGCGCCCGAGGGTGGCCGCGGCGGCTTTGCCGGCCGGGGCAATTTCCAAGGTAATTTCCAAGGCAATTTTCAAGGCAATTCCGGCCGCCAATTCCAGCCCCGGGCTGCGGGAGGCGCGAATCGATTCGGTGGCCAGGGGTTCGGTGGAGGCTTCGGTGGCGGCCGCCGCGGCGCGCCCGGCCCCACCCTGTTACCCTCCGGCCCCTACCAGGCGGCGAGCCCGCAGCTGGCGGCCAGCCCGATCATGAAGGGCCAGCGCAGCGCGATCTCCCGCCGGGAGGCCCTGATCCTGCAAAGCCTGATCAACCATCCCTGGCTGCTGCACGACCACCTCGAGGAGGTCGCCGCCCTGGAGCTGGCCCATCCCGAGGCCCACAAGCTCAGGGCCGGCATCATCGCCGCCTTTGCCAACGACCACCACCACTCCCCGGACCCCGGCGAGCAGGCCGAAAAGATGCGCGGCGATCTCGTTAAGGGCGGATTTTCGCAAGTACTTCAAAGGGTTGAGAACGGCATCACCACCGCGGCAGTGTGGGGCGCCCGCGCCGGCGCCGCCCCCGACGACGTTCTCTCCACCTGGCACCAGCTGGTTGCCTTGCATCGGCAATACCATTCACTACTTAGAGAGTTGAAAGACGCCGAGCTGGCCTTGGGGGAGGACCCCAGCGAGGCCAATTTGGCGTGGCTGCGTGACGTCAAGGCCCGTCTGGCCGAGGTCGACGGCACCGAGGCCCTGATCGAGGGTTTTGGCGAGCTGTCGGGCCGGTTCCAGAAGAGCGTGTGATGAAAGAATCATGCGGACGGCCGGAGCCGGAACCGCTAAAAGACTCGCCAAATCCAAGGTTTGGCGGCAAAAACAGGGTTAATCGAGGCTTAACGGTCTTGTAGCACTTTGGCCACCAGGCGGCCGCAGGCAGAACAGACGCGTCAGGAATGAATCCGCGCATTGCTGTTGGCACTACACCTGCATCCGCTGCGACAAAGAGGCTGACGAAGCGTTAGGCATTTCCGGCGAGAGAGAGTTGGGGGTGGCGAGAGACATGTGCGCCGCCCTTTCCGTGTCGAGAGCTGCCGAAGCGAGAGCGTCGGGCAACAGGTTCATGTGAATTCAGGCAGGCGCGGCGAGCCGACTGCATTGAAGCGCGTTTAGGAGCAATGGATGGCCACCAAGGCAAAGACGCTGCAGGCGAAGGACAAGGAAAAAGACGACAAGGCAGCGGACGCGCCGGAAAAGGATTCCCAGGACGCGCCCTCGCCGTTGCTCGACCTGTCCGACGCCGCCGTAAAGAAGATGATCAAGCAGGCCAAGAAGCGCGGCTTCGTGACCTTCGATCAGCTCAACGAAGTCTTGCCGTCCGACCAGACCTCGCCCGAACAGATCGAGGACATCATGTCGATGCTCTCCGACATGGGCATCAACGTCACCGAAGCCGACGATAGCGAAGGCGAGGACGACAAGGACGAGGGCGGCGAGGACGAGACCGACAACGAGCTCGTCGAGGTCACCCAGAAGGCCGTCACCGAGGTCAAGAAGAGCGAGCCGGGCGAGCGCACCGACGATCCCGTGCGCATGTATTTGCGCGAGATGGGCACGGTCGAGCTCTTGTCCCGCGAAGGCGAAATCGCCATCGCCAAGCGCATCGAGGCCGGCCGCGAGGCGATGATCGCGGGTCTGTGCGAAAGCCCGCTGACCTTCCAGGCCATCATCATCTGGCGCGACGAGCTCAACGAAGGCAAGATCTTCCTCCGCGACATCATCGATCTCGAAGCCACCTATGCCGGCCCCGACGCCAAGGCCGGCATGAACAATGCGATGATCGCAGGTCCCACTGGCGAGAACGGCGAAGCGCCCGCCGAGGGCCAGGCCGCCGCGACCGGTGCGCCCGCGCATGTCGCTCCGCCCGCCGCGCCGCCGTCGCCGACCCCGTTCCGTGCCGCGCCTGCGCCGGGCGGCACGGAAGCCGGCGAGGAGAAGGATCCGGGCGAGGCCGCGGCCGAGTCCGACATGGACGACGACGAGTTCGAGAACCAGATGTCGCTCGCGGCCATCGAGGCCGAGCTGAAGCCGAAGGTGGTCGAGATCTTCGACAAGATCGCCGACAGCTACAAGAAGCTGCGCAAGCTTCAGGAGCAGGACATCCAGAACCAGCTCCAGAACGAGTCGCTCTCGCCGCACCAGGAGCGCAAGTACAAGAAACTGAAGGACGAGATCATCGTCGAGGTGAAGTCGCTGCGCCTCAACCAGGCGCGCATCGACTCACTCGTCGAGCAGCTCTACGACATCAACAAGCGCCTCGTCTCGCACGAGGGCCGCCTGATGCGCCTTGCCGACAGCCACGGCGTCGCGCGCGAGGACTTTTTGCGCAACTACACCGGCTCGGAGCTCGATCCGCGCTGGCTCAATCGTGTCTCGAAACTCTCGGCCAAGGGCTGGAAGAACTTCGTCCATCACGAGAAGGACCGCATCAAGGACCTCCGTCACGAGGTGCATCAGCTTGCAGCCCTGACCGGCCTCGAGATCGTCGAGTTCCGCAAGATCGTGCATTCCGTTCAGAAGGGCGAGCGCGAAGCACGTCAGGCCAAGAAGGAGATGGTGGAAGCCAACCTCCGTCTCGTGATCTCGATCGCCAAGAAGTACACCAACCGCGGCCTGCAATTCCTCGACCTGATCCAGGAAGGCAACATCGGCCTGATGAAGGCGGTCGACAAGTTCGAGTACCGCCGCGGCTACAAGTTCTCGACCTACGCCACGTGGTGGATCCGGCAGGCGATCACCCGCTCGATCGCCGACCAGGCCCGCACCATCCGCATTCCCGTGCACATGATCGAGACGATCAACAAGATCGTGCGCACGTCCCGCCAGATGCTCAACGAGATCGGCCGCGAGCCGACCCCGGAAGAGCTCGCCGAAAAGCTCGGCATGCCCTTGGAGAAGGTGCGCAAGGTCCTCAAGATCGCGAAAGAGCCGCTCTCGCTCGAAACGCCCGTCGGTGACGAAGAGGATTCACACCTCGGCGATTTCATCGAGGACAAGAACGCGATCCTCCCCATCGACGCCGCGATCCAGTCCAACCTGCGCGAGACCACGACGCGCGTGCTGGCCTCGCTCACCCCGCGCGAAGAGCGCGTGCTCCGCATGCGCTTCGGCATCGGCATGAACACTGACCACACGCTGGAAGAAGTCGGCCAGCAGTTCTCGGTGACGAGAGAGCGTATTCGCCAGATCGAGGCGAAGGCGCTGCGCAAGCTGAAGCATCCGTCGAGGTCGCGGAAGCTGCGGAGCTTCTTGGATAATTGATCCAAGCATCCTTCAAAACGAAAACGGCGGGCCGAGGCCCGCCGTTTTTGTTTGCCGTCATTGCGAGCGCAGCGAGGCAATCCAGAGTATTTCCGCGGAAGGATTTCTGGATTGCTTCGCTGCGCTCGCAATGACGGGGAGAGCTTGAAGTCCTACTTCTTCTTCACCCCGACCCGCTCGATCCGCTTGATCTCGAGCGCGGGGCGGCCGCTCTTTTCGGCGATCTCGCGGTCCTGCTCCATGATGAAGTTGCGTGCGGGTTCGTCGCCGTCGAGGCCGCCGAGCAGCTCTGAGGGCACGCGGCGGTTGGAGCGCTGGGAATCGTCTTCATAGAAGACGTTGAAGAAGGCGAATTCGCCTTTGGGATTGGTTCCGGGTTTCTTGGCCATGGCGGCTTGTCGTCGATTGGAGGGCCGCAGTCAAATGACTTTGGCGGCCACCGACGTCAGTCCAGGCCCGAACGCGACGGGGATCGATGCGGCTGATTGAAATCGGGCTGCGGGGAGGGCGGCGGGCGCCTGTTGCGATCTGGCGAGACCCTTGCTCAACCAGCCCTTGTTCAGGCAACGCTTGCCTCAATAAACGGCGGGCCGAAGCCCGCCGTCTATTTCTGGTCTTCAGTGTCGCCCGGGGCTGGCGGGGCGACAACCTAAAATAGAAGGCTATAGAAGGTGCCCTGCGATGGCAAGGCAAATCGTGGCGGCGTCGATGTCGCAGCCAGCGGATCAGATATGCGGTGGTTGCGACGTGTGATTACCATCCACGTCGAAGCAATTGTTTAGAACGTCAAATCAATTTGTTCATCTTGCCGGCTTCGCGATGCAACGCGCGTGCCGTGCTGTGTCGGAAGGCGCGCCAACCTGCACCTCTTCCCGCCTGCGTGCAGACAGTGTGATCCCGATCCGCAATAGCGGGTTCCATCGTCGCCGCTCATGTCTCAATGCGTGCGCGTGCGCCGCGCCGTCTCCTGCACCGCGAGCCGCGAGCCGCGATCCGTGTCCGCCGCCCTTGCCGCTGTGCTCTTTAAGTCCCTGCGCCATGATCGCGCTGCCCATCGCGGCCGAGCCGAAGGTGATGAGGAAGGAGGCAAGCAGCAGCGCGAGCGCAATGCCGGGCGAATTGTCGGCGAAGATCAGCTCGCGCAGATGTCCGGGGTTGAGCCAGAGCAGGCCGCCGACGAGGAGCGTCGCGGCGCAGGCGCCGATCGCGAGGTTGATGGCGAGCAGGCGGAACAGGGGGATGCGCAGGAGCACGGAGCGGGCCGGCTTGTTCTGATGGTCGGGCATGGCTTGTTGCCTCAGACTTTGTCGCGCCCGGGAATGACGAGAGAGAGGATGTCTGCGGCATCCATCTCACGCCGTTCGCGCTGCGATGTTGACCCGCATCAAACTCCCGCGCGACGTCTCACGGCGCCACCAGCTCCACCCGCCGGTTGAGCGCGCGGCCGGCATCCGTCGCGTTCGGGCCGACCGGCGCCAGCAATCCGACGCCGGCGGTGCGCAGGCGTGTCGGCACGATCCGAAAGCTCTTCACCAGCTCGGCGGCCACCGCCTCCGCGCGGCGCTTCGAGAGGTCGAGATTGTACTCATAGGCGCCCTGGCTGTCGGTGTGGCCGACGATGAAGACGCTCAGCTGCGGCTGGCTCGCGAGCAGCCTGGCGATCTGCTCCAGCGTCGGGCGGCTTTCTGGCTTCAGCACCGCCTTGTCGGTGTCGAAATAGATGCCGTAGAGCGCGATGTGGCCGGTCTCGCCAAGACCCTTCGCCATCGCAGCGGCGTCGACCATCTTGTTCGCGATGGCCCCGAGCTCGGCGATCGTGACCTGCGCGGTGATGTCCTGGTTGTTCTGGCTGACGATGACGCTGGCATAAATCTCGCGCCCGCCTTCGGCCTTGCGGCCGGCAAAATAGCGGTAGTTGAAACCGTCGACCCACATCTGCGGCACCGGCAGCGTGTCGATGCTTTCGGTGAAGGGGATGGCGCCGCAGGCGTCGGTGTCGCAGGCCAGCAAGGTCTCGAAGCCGGCCTTGGCAAGCTGCGTCTCGAAATTGCGCGACACCTCCAGGATCGAGGGCCCGGGATTGGTGCGATAGGCGATGCGGATGATGCGACCCTCGAGCCGCCGCGCGTCGGTCGGCTGGCCGTCCCTGAAGCTTGCGGCCTGCATCCGTGCCGCGTCAAAATCCTTCACCACATAGCCGGTGACGACGCTGCCGGCGAACCGGCCGATGCCGGGATAGTCGCGCGCGCCCGCCACGTCGCGCGTCTGCGCGGAGGCGGGGATTGCGTGCAGGACGAGCAGGGCGGCAAGGACGAGCATTCCCGGGATGTTCTGCGGCGCGGACATCGGCACTCTCTGTCGGTTGCGGGGGACGGGACGCAAGACGTTAGTCTCGCGCGCCGTCCTGCCGGTTCTAACCGACGAACCAATCCCGGTTCGATTGTCCCGGAAAGCGCGCTGCCGCCTCAGGCCGCAGGTGTGGCCCGGCCGACGGCCGCACGCTCCTGCGCCGCCTGCTGCCGTTCCATCATGGTCTGCCAGAGCGTTGCGATGCTCGCTTGTGTCTGCGGCGCGATCAGGCAGTGGCCTTCATTGTCGAAGCCGCAGAACCGCACCGAGGGGTCCTTCTTCACCTCGATCAGCGCCTGGTTGATCATCTCCAGGCACGTCATGACCCCGCCGATGTCGGGCAGGCGGGTGTGATGCAGGATGTCCATCAGGCGGAAGGTCATCACCGCGGGCTGGCCGAAGCTGATGCCGGGACGGCCGAGCTCGAGCAGCACGTTCACGGCCGGAAGCACGCCCCTGATGTGCTCGAGCACGCCGGCAACGTCCTCCACGCTGCAGGCGACGAGATGGGAGGCCTGGGGCGGGATCGTCACGGGCGCGCGCGGCGCAAGGCCGAGCGAGGTGATGACCTCCTGCTCGATCCATTGCCGCACCGCTGCGGGGGCATTGCGGATCTGCTCGGCGGTCAAGGTAATTCCGGTCATGGACGCTTCTCCTGGGCGACTCTCCTGTTCGCTGCAATCTAGGAAGCGGGACGTGAGACAGTTTGATGCGGATCAAGCCTTCTGATTCAAGCCTTGCGCCTTCAAGCCTCGCGCCTTCAAGCCTCGCGCTTTCAAGTCTTGCGCTTTCAAGCCTTGCGCTTTGACGCTCGCGTCTTTCCCGGGCATGATCCGCGCGCTGCTTCGCAGCTAGGATTTTTAAGGGGATTGCTCCACATGCTGAGACTGCTTCTCGCCGCCGCGTCCGTCATTTGTCTGGCCGGCGGATCGGCGCAGGCCGCGCGCTGCGGCGGCGACTTCAACAGCTTCGTCGCCAGCATGGCCCAGGAAGCGCAAGCGGCCGGCGTCTCGGCAAGCGTAACCAGCGCGGCGCTCAGCGGCGTCACTCCTGATGGCGCAGTGCTCGCCTTCGACCGGCGCCAGCGCCACACCTTCAACAAGAGCTTTGAGCAGTACGTCTCGACCCGCGTCGGCCCCGGCCGCATCAATGGCGGCCGCGCGCTGCTGCAGCGCCACGCCGCGCTGCTCTCGCGCATCGAGCAGCAGTTCGGCGTGCCCCGCACTATCCTGGTCGCGATCTGGGGCCTGGAGAGCGATTTCGGCAAGGGCGACATCGGCAAGATGCCGGTGGTGCGTACGCTGGCGACGCTCGCGCATGATTGCCGCCGCACCGACCTGTTCCAGGGCGAGCTGCTCGCTGCGCTGAAGATCGTGCAGCGCGGCGACCTGCCGCTGCGCGACCTCATCGGCGCCTTTGCCGGCGAGATCGGACAGACCCAGTTCCTGCCGTCGTCCTACATCAAATACGGCGTCGATTTCGACGGCGACGGCCATGTCGACCTCCGCCACAGCGTCCCCGACGTGCTCGCCTCGACCGCAAACCTGCTCCACACCAGCGGCTTCAAGATGGGCCAGCCCTACGGCGAAGGCACCGCCAATTTCGAAGCGATGCGCGAGTGGAACAGGGCGGTGGTGTATCGCAAGACGATCGGGTATTTCGCCGATCGGCTCGCGGGGCAGTGACGACACACGCAGTCTCGTAGGGTGGGCAAAGGCGCAAAGCGCCGTGCCCACCATTTCCATCCGTCGTCGGAAGTCGTGGGCACGCTCCGCTTTGCCCACCCTACGACGGCGCAGCTTGTCGTTTGTAGGATGGGTAGAGCGCAGCGAAACCCATCGCGTACTCTCTTTGCGGAAACATGATGGGTTTCGCTGCGCTCTACCCACCCTACGAATTCACGTCCCCTTCGCCATTTTCTCCAGCCGCCGCTGCAGCGGCGCCCAATACGTTGCCGGGCGGAAGCGCTGCAAAAGGTCCATGAAACGGGCGTCGTTGCCGATCAGGATGCGGGGCTCGTTCTTTTCGATCCCCTTGATGATGCGCAGCGCAGCGTCCTTCGGCGTGGTCCTTGCCGCGGTCTCGAACCGCTCGATTGATTGCGCGCGGCGGGAATTGTCGGTGACGCCGACCCCGGTGCGGGAGTTGCGCGCGATGGCGGTGGCGACGCCGCCGGGATGCACGACCGACAGCCTGACCGGGCTGCCCGCCACCGCGAGCTCGTGCCGCACGCTCTCGGAGAAGCCGCGCACCGCGAACTTCGCCGCCGCATAGGCCGATTGCCCCGGCGGCGCGATGATGCCGAAGATCGAGGAGAGGTTGACGATATGCGCCTCGGGCCTCGTCTTCAGATGCGGCAGGAAGGCGCGCGTGCCGTGCACCACGCCCCAGAAATTGATGTCGAACAGCCAGTCCATCTGCGCCTGGTCGATCTCCTCGAACGAGCCCATCAGCGCCACGCCGGCATTGTTGACGACGATGCCGAGCGCGGGATGCGCGGAGATCGCCTCGTTCGCGAACTGCGCGATGTCGTCGGGTTCGCCGACGTCGATGCGGTGCACGCTGACCTTGCGTCCCGCACCGATCTCGGCCGCGAGCGTCTTCAGCCCGGCCTCGTCGCGGTCGGCCAGCGCGAGATCGCAGCCGCGCTGCGCAAGCTCGATCGCCAGCGCCCGGCCGATGCCGCTGGCGGCTCCCGTGATGGCGGCGGCGCCGCGAATCGTGGTCATGATGTTCCCCGTCAACCCCTGATGCGGGAACTATGCTTGACATTTTTTCAGAATGGAACCGAACCGCAGCCGAGTTGGCTCCTTAACTTACGTTACGCGAGCAAGCATTGGGAGACGCCGATGGGACAAGCACAACCATTTCGCGCGACTGCGCTGATCGTCGAGGACGACGTCATGCAGCGGGAGATGCTGAGCCTGCTGCTGGAGGAGAGCGGCTACCAGGTCATCCAGTGCGAGAGCGCCGAGGCCGCCGAGCGCGTCCTCGACAAGAGCGCCGGCGCGCTCTGCCTGATGATGACCGACGTCCAGCTCGCGGGGCGCATGACCGGCGTCGAACTCGCGCACGTCGCCAAGGACCGCAATCCCAAGCTCGACGTCGTCGTCACCTCCGGCCGTCCGTTGAGGCAGCCCTTGCCCGACGGCGCAAAGTTCTGGGCCAAACCCTGGGCGCCACTCGACGTGCTGCGCGAAGCCGAGCTCGCGCAACTGGCCTGAGCGAAGGTTTCACTATCAAATCCGTCATCCTGAGGCGCGAGTGATGGGGCGCTCAGCGCCCCATCGGGAGCCTCGAAGGATGCACGGCCGAGATGCAGCCGGGCCGTCGCCCTTCGAGGCTCGCCGAAGAGGCGAGCACCTCCAGCGACAACGGCTCCGCCGTTGCGCGGGGGTGATGGATGAGAACCTGAAGGCCCAAGGCCCGACTTTCCCGCCGTGATGCCGGGTGATAGCGTCGGCCCATGTCCTGGTCCTTCCTGCTCACCTCGCTCATCGTCGTCGCTTCCCCCGGCACCGGCGTGCTCTACACGCTGGCTGCGGCGCTGACGCGCGGCTCGCGCGCCAGCCTCGCCGCCGCCTTCGGCTGCACGCTCGGGATCGTGCCGCACATGATGGCGGCGATGCTCGGGCTCGCCGCCGTGCTCCACACCAGCGCGCTCGCCTTTGCCGCGCTGAAATGGGGCGGGGTGCTCTATCTGCTCTACATGTCCTGGCAAGCGCTGCGCGAACAAGGTGCGCTGGCGGTCGAGGGCGAGATCCGCGAGCGTTCGGTCGGCCGTGTGATCGTCACCGGCTTTCTGATCAACATCCTCAATCCGAAGCTGTCGATCTTCTTCCTCGCCTTCCTGCCGCAGTTCATCGCCGCGGACGAAGCCCATGTGCTGGCGCGCATGCTGGAGTTGAGCGGCGCCTTCATGGCGATGACCCTTGCGGTGTTCGTGGTCTACGGCCTCTGCGCCGCCTCGGTGCGCGAGCACGTCATCTCCCGCCCGCGCATCATGGCCTGGCTGCGCCGCAGCTTCGCCGCCGGTTTCGCCGCGCTCGGCGCCAAGCTGGCGTTCGCGGAACGGTAGGCTCTTCTTCCGGTCGCTCGTGGCTAGGCATTTGCACTTGCCGCCATCCTTCGAGACGCCCGCTTTAGGCGGGCTCCTCAGGATGAGGGCGGGGTGCGTAGCGGCTGCTTCAACGGGCACAGTGCCGCTTAGCCTCATCCTGAGGAGACCGCCGGAGGCGGTCGTCTCGAAGGACGAGGCGTGCGTTCAGGTGCAGCCGCTATAGGCCATTGCTCGGTCGTACGATTGAGAGAGCAAGCCAATAAAAAAGCGGGCCTCGCGCCCGCCGCCTTCAAACTCTCTACCCGAAGCCCGGGCGGAGCGAGGCTCCACCCGGGCAAAGAAACAGAAGCCTCGTTACTTCTTCTTCGCCTTCTTGGCCTTCTTCGCCTTCTTCTTCGTCGCCTTCTTCGCTTTCTTAGCCATAGGATCCTCTTAAGGGTTAATGGTGGAACGCGACACGAGGGATGCTCGGCGGAGGGCCAGCCTCGCAACATCCTCGACGACAAACTCAGCAGATTCGCGGGTCTCTGCCCCGCGCTGTCACATCCGTGTCATCGCGTTATCCACAGCTCAGATGCATTTTCGGGTGATTTTGGTGCGCGAATCCGCATCGCGGCGTCGAAGCCGCGTCGTCGCCGACATCCCTAACGATCCGACAACGAAGCGGCGCCGTTCATGAATCCAAAACCAAAGGCGCGTTTTGCCGGATCGCGGTGAGACTCCATTAAGCGCGAGGGCCGCATTCTTCTCCGCAAGAAAACGGGGATGGGTCATGGACGGACGGCTGCCAGGGACGGGGGGCGCGACGCTGCGCATGCCGCACGCGTCATGCTGAACGTACCGACGCTCTGGACCGTCTTCGTCGTCAACTTCCTGGCGCTCGGCGTGATCTGGGCCTACGTGACGCGCTCCTATCCGAAATTCGCCGCCGCGCGGTTCTGGATGGCATCGTCCTTCGTCGGCGCGATCGGGGCGATGACGGCCCTGGTCCGCCTGTTCGTCGCCTCTCCCCTCCCGCTTCTGCTCGGCGCGGCCGGCGTCATCGCCGCGAGCTGCCTCGCCGCGATGGGCATTGAGCGCTTCTATGGCCGGCCGGTCTCTTGGCGCCTCATGACGGCTACGGGAGGCCTGAGCCTTGCCGGCGTCGTGGTCTTCATGGTCGGCTTCGAGCACATGCAACTGCGCATGCTCAGCTACACGCTCGGTCAGGCCCTGCCGCTGGTGCTGGCGCTGCGCCTGCTGCTGTCGCCGCCGGAAGGGCGCGTCAGCCCGGGCGCGCGGCTGTCCGGCATCGTCATCCTCACCATCATCGCGATCCTCATTGCCCGCACGATCGGCAATCTGCTCGGACACGATCTGTCGGCGAAGGCCGGCGGCCAGACCCATGCCGTCATGGTGCTGGGGCTGCTGTTCCTGTCGATGACGCTCAATTTCGGCTTCCTGCTGATGGCGATGGACCGGCTGCGCGGCGAGGTCGCCGATCTCGCGCTGCTCGACGATCTCACAGGCGTCGCCAACCGGCGGCATCTGCTGCAGCGCCTGACCGAGGAATGCGCCCGCTCGGAGCGTAGCGGCGCGCCGTTCTCGCTGCTGGTGATCGATCTCGACGGCTTCAAGACCATCAACGACACCCACGGCCATGCCGCCGGCGATGCCTGCCTGCAGCACTTCACACTGATGGCGCAGACGCGGCTCCGGCCCGGCGACATGCTGGCCCGCACCGGCGGCGACGAGTTCTGCGTCGTGCTGCCGTCCTCGTCCTTGCGCGAGGCCGCCGCGATCGCCCGCCGCGTGCTCGAGGTCTGCCGTCAGGATGCCGAGGCCTGCACCGGCAGCGAGATCCCGATCGCGATCTCGATCGGCGTCGCGCAGTGGGATCGCGGCGTCGGCGAATTCCCGGATCGCCTGATGGCCAATGCCGACCACGCCCTCTATGCCGCCAAGAAGAACGGCAAGAACGATTTTGCCGTCTACGATCCGTCGCCGCCGCTCTCGCCTGAGCCGATCGGCCGGGGCGAGGCCGCGCGCCATTTCGCCTGAGGCCATGCTAGGTTTGGTCTCTGTTGGACCCGCATGATGATCGCTCGCCTGCTCGCGGCCGCCCTCGCCGTTTTCTTTCTGATCGCCCCCGCCGCTGCCGAGGATGCCGAGCTCGCAAAGCTCGCCCGCGCCTCCGGCACGCCCGATATTCCCGGCCTGAAGATGGTCTGGCTGGCGCCATGGGGTGACGTCCGGAGCGCAAGACCCTGGCGCAACATCATTGTGCACCAGACCGAAGGGCCGGCGGGGTCGGCGCGCGGCGGCGCGCAAGCGCAAGCGAAGACCCCGACGCGGCGCGGCGTCACCGTGTGGGTCGAGACCGACGGCACGGTGTATTGGGCGGTCGCGGAAAACCTGGTGCCGACCCATGGCGACGGCGCCAACCGCAACGACAACAAGTTCATCGACAACGGCGCGACCTATCGCCAGGTCGTGCGCGACAATTCGATCGGCGTCGAGTTCGCCGGCAATTATCCTGATGTCGCGGCCGGCCCCACCGAGGCGCAGGTCGCTGCGTGGCAGATCCTCGTGAAGGTGCTGCGCTCGCGCTACGACATCCCGCTCGAACGCGTCTATGCCCACAACTGGATCGACTACAAGGACGCGCGCTATTGCGAAGGCTGCTGGCTCGCGACCCTGGCGAGGATGTGGGGGGAGTGACGGAGGCGTCACACCGCCTGCGCCATCCAGCCGAAGAACCGTCGCATCAATCCCGGCCGCTCCGGCAATTCGGGCGGTCCATCTGCCGCCAGCACGCGTTTGAAGAAGTAATCCAAAAACACCATGTCGTTCGGCTCGGTGACGGTGAAATTCTCCTCGCCGAAGAACACGCTGTAACTGAAGAAGAACGGACCCATGAGCGGGATGGTCGCTGTGCCCGCATAATCCTTCGATATCACGAACTCGGACGGCTCCAGCCCGCGCTCGCGCATCGCCTGCTCGACCAGCGGCAGCTTGCGCATGAACTGGGCTGAGAAGCCGCCGACGGTGGATTGCAGGATGATCGACATGGTGATCGTCCAATCGATGCTGTCGGTCCGATCATTCTGGGTCGGATGACCGGCGAGGCCGGTTCAAGATGACTGGCCCCGCGCCTCCGCGAACATGCTGGACATCACACGCAAAAAAGCCGGCGTTGCCGCCGGCTTTCTGTCTTTTCGATCCGCCAATTTCTCGCCGCGGCGAAGCCCGCTTAGTGCGCGGCTTCCAGCGCGGCCTGTTCGGCCCTTGCGATCGTGCCCTTGACCGCGGACTGCACCTTCTCGAAGGCGCGGACCTCGATCTGGCGGACGCGCTCGCGCGACACGCCGAACTCGGCAGCGAGGTCTTCCAGCGTCATCGGCTCATCGGCGAGGCGGCGAGCCTCGAAGATGCGGCGTTCGCGCGGGTTGAGCACGCCCATGGCGCCGTTCAGCGCGTCACGGCGTTCGTCATACTCCTCGTGCTCGGCCAGCATGGCTTCCTGGTTGGGCGTATTGTCGACCAGCCAGTCCTGCCATTCGCCGGCTTCGCCGTCGTCGCGGATCGGTGCGTTGAGCGACGCGTCGCCACCGAGGCGGCGGTTCATGTCGATCACGTCCTGATCGGTGACGCCGAGGCGCTTGGCAATGATCTTCACCTGGTCGGGGCGCAGATCGCCCTCGTCCAGCGCGTTGATCTTGCTCTTCGCCTTGCGCAGGTTGAAGAACAGCTTCTTCTGGTTCGCGGTGGTGCCCATCTTCACGAGCGACCAGGAACGCAGAATGTACTCTTGAATCGACGCCTTGATCCACCACATGGCGTAGGTGGCGAGACGGAACCCCTTCTCGGGTTCGAAACGTTTCACCGCCTGCATCAGGCCGACATTGCCTTCCGAGACGACCTCGGAGATCGGCAGGCCGTAGCCGCGATAGCCCATGGCGATCTTGGCCACGAGCCGGAGATGGCTGGTGACGAGTTGGTGCGCCGCGTCGCGATCGTCATGCTCGCGCCAACGCTTGGCGAGCATGTATTCCTGCTGGGGTTCCAGCATCGGGAACTTGCGGATCTCGGCGAGGTAACGGGAAAGGCCGGATTCTCCATTGAGGACCGGCAAAGCAGCGGTACGGGCCATACTGAAGCCCTCCAAAGGTTCAGGCCCCCGATAGCGGCGGGCCAGGCAGACGACCGCTGTGTTAAAGCCGGCCGTAGCTGCGATGTTCCGTTGGTCATTTCCAACGCACGCGCAATATACCCCATGGGGGGCCAAAAAGGGAAGGATTGCTGACGTCACGACCCCGTGTGGCAGCTATAACTTTTTGTAATGTAACGCTTTTCTTAAAGGGCCTGCGTCATACCGCCGCTTTCAGGGAGCCTTGGAGGAGAAGCAAATCCTCCGGCAAAGCCGCCTCCCAGTGGAGTAATTCTCCGGTCCTCGGGTGCTCCAATACCAGCAAATACGCATGCAGGGCCTGCCGCCCAAGCGCGGTCAGCGCGACCTGCGACTCGGGACCGAGCTGGTTCGCCTTGGTCTTGAAATGCGGGCCATAGACCGCATCGCCCATCAGGGGATGACCGATATGGGCGAGGTGGACGCGGATCTGGTGGGTGCGCCCGGTCTCGAGCTCGCAGGCCAGCAGCGTCGCGATCGGCTTGCCGTCGCGCCCGTTAAAACTTTCCAGGATCTCCCAATGCGTCACCGCCTCGCGGCCGCCCTGGCGCACCGCCATCTTCTCGCGCGCATGCGGATGGCGGTCGATCGGCGCGTCGACGGTGCCGCGATGGCGGCCAGGGACGCCCCAGGCAAAGGCCATGTAGCCGCGGCGCATCGCACCGGTGCGGCCGTGGTCGGCGAATTGCGCGGTCAGCGAGGCATGGGCGAGGTCGTTCTTGGCGACCACCATCAGCCCCGTCGTGTCCTTGTCGAGCCGGTGCACGATGCCGGGCCGGCGCACCCCGCCGATGCCCGACAGCGAAGAGCCGCAATGGGCGATCAGCGCGTTCACCAGCGTGCCGGTCTCGTGGCCGGCCGCGGGGTGCACGACCAGGCCCTTCGGCTTGTTGATGACGATGATATCGTCGTCCTCGAACACGATATCGAGGGCGATATCCTCCCCCTTCGGCTCCGGTGGGGCCGCTTCCGGCACGTCGATTATGATCGTATCCCCGGATGTGACGTGATAAGCGGGGTCGCGGACCGCGGAGGCCTTCAGGCTCACCGCGCCCGCCAGGATCAGGGCTTTCAGCCTCGATCGCGACAGGTCGGTGAGGTGGGCCGCCAGCACGCGGTCGAGCCGGGTCGAGCCCTCGTTGCCGGCGACGACAACCTCCAACCTTTGCGCAGAGCCAGAATTTTCCATGACGACGACTGATACCGCTGTTCCCGAACCGAGCCCCGAGCAGGCCGCGCTGTTCGCGCGGGTGCGGCGGATGATGCTGATCGCGGGGTTGACCACGGCGCTGGCGATCTGCGCCGTGCTGATCGCGGTGGGCTACCGCCTTTTCAAGTCCGAGGGAAGGGCGGCCGAGGCGGCCAGTGACGTCACCGCCATCCTGCCGAAGGGCGCCAAAATCGTCTCGACCGGCCTCGCCGGCGACCGCCTCGTTGTCAGCCTGGATGTCGGCGGTGTCATCGAGATCCGCACCTTCGACGCCCATACCCTCAAGCCGGCCGGACGGCTGAAATTCGCCAATGAGCCGTAAAAGGCTCCTCGGGGTCCTTGCGGCGGACAAATTTCGAGGCTATTGGCTAGCCCTCACGCTCCCTTCGTCTAGCGGTTAGGACGCGGCCCTCTCAAGGCTGAAACAGGGGTTCGATTCCCCTAGGGAGCGCCAAATCCGCGATATTCCTCGACTTTTTGCTGCGCCCCCATCCGACGGCGGCCCCGTCCGGCCGCGCGATCCCGCTTGGTCATAGGTTGCGCGCCGCAGCGTCGACGCTGATGCTGATGAAGCGATCGAGTGGACCCGCCCTCACATTCACTCCGGCGCAAAGTAAGCCACATCGCGCCGTCGCTTCCGTGCCGCGCGATGGTTGCATGACGAGGCGCGCGGCTCGGGCTCCGCTCGACGCCTGTTTGAGCGGCGATCGCGAGAAGAGCCCTGGCCGTAAGCCCTGGCCGTAAGCCTTGGCCGTGAGTCCTGGCCGCAAGTTCAGTGATGCGCCGAAATGCTCCTGACGGTCTCGGTGAGCATATCACCGGACGCGGAATGGCCGACGTCGCCCAGGCTGATGATGCCGACCATCCGCTTGCTCTTGTTGATCACCGGCAGCCTGCGGACCTGCAGCTTCTCCATGTGATGCATCGCCTTGGCGAGGTCATCGTCCTCGCGGCAGCAATGGATGCCCTCGGTCATCACGTCGCGCGCCGTCGCGCGGCCGGCATCGAAGCTGTGGCTCGCGAGCCCTTTGCAGACGATATCGCGGTCGGTCACCATTCCGACCAGCTTGTCATCCTCGCCAATCGGAATGCAGCCGATGTCATGCGCCCGCATCAGTTTGGCAAGCTCGGTGATTGGGGTGTTGGGGCTGACCCAGTCGACACCCTTGTGCATCACGTCTTTGACTTTCATGGCGAGCCTCCGTTCGTGGGTTTCAAGTGCGTTGATGCAATGCAACGGCCCCCCAATCTTCCGAACTCCGACCAGACAAGCGCAGACACTCTCGCCGCCACCCTGCGGAACAGTATGACGGCGACCTCGCGGCCAGAGTTCCCGCCCAAGATCGCAACGGCAATGGGCGGTCTACAAAATCCTCAGTCATGCGCGCTGAAGCGCCCGTGCGGTGCGTTGGCCGTCAGGCGCGCAAACTGCGCGTGACCCATATGGAGCAGCGTCTCATGATCGCCGGCTTCCATATAGATGTCTGGCTGGGCCTCGATGCTGTCGTCGACGATCATTTCCAATCCGTAACATTTGCCGACGGCGGGAACCGCACCGTGTGCACAGTCGCTGAACAGCCGATTGATCTCGGTTTCATCGGCCATGTGGACATTGTCGCCGAGGCTTGTCCTCAGGTCCGACAGGCGGAGGTGATGCGATGCGGGCAAGATGGCCAGCATGTATCCGCCGTCGCGCCGCAACACGATGCCTTTGGCGAGGCGGTCCCCCGAGATATGACATGTCTCGGCCGTTCGAGCGGACGTCATGCTGAGTTCGTGCGGGATCACCTCGTACTGGATGTTCTCAGCGGCGAGGTATTTTTGGAGCGTGGGAGCAATGGCCATGACATCACCTCCGATGCGGAATGCAAACCATCCACCGTGAGGTCGACCCTGCAGACTCTCGCCATACGATGGGCGGCTGCCTGACTAGAGACTCAACATAGGTCTTCCATCCGCAAGCTGCAAATCATCATCAGATAGTCGGATAATCGCCTCCTCTTTCGAACCGGCTCTTGCTGCGCTCCGTTTGGGCACCAGGTCTCGCCGAAGTTGTATGGCAATTTCAATTACATAAGAGTTCGCGATGTCCTGAGCGGCGCGCCGGACAAATCCTAAGCCATTGAAAACCTGCACACTCTGGGCAACCATGTGAGCCTGGAGAGACCGCTCTGCTACGCACGTAGCCTCACAGGATGGTCCGCAATGGCGACTTCGGGTCACATGCAGCGCGCTTCGCGAACATCCGCTCCCATCGTCACGCCGGATGCTCAAATCAACCTCGCGGTCGCAGCATGGCAATCCTGATCCCCAGTCTGGGCTTCGCGCGCTTCGACAGCCGTGGAGAGCTACGACTCGCGGAACGGCTCAAGGACTTCCTCGAAGAGAACGCCGTCGTTTGGCACAACCTCCCTGTTGGCCCTCTCAACCGGCATCCGGATTTCATTATCGTTCATCCCGCGAGCGGCCTGCTCGTGCTCGAGGTGAAAGACTGGCGGCTGGAGACGATCGTTTCGGCGGACAAGACCAAGGTCGAGTTGCTGACAAGTCGTGGTGTCGTACGGGAGACCAATCCCCTCGAGCAGGCTCGCAAATATACGTTCGAGGTCGTGCGCACCTTGGAGCGCGATGGGCAATTGCTGTTTCCGCCCGGTCATCGCTACATGGGCCGATCCCTTCTTTCGTTCGGCTTCGGGGCCGTGTTCACGAATATCACGCGCAAGCAGTTCGACCAGACCAATCTCAAGGATGTCTTCGTCGAGCATTTATGTGTGTTCAAGGATGAAATGACGGAGGGCGCCGATCCCGAAGAATTCCGGTCGAGATTGTGGCGCATGGTTTATCCGCGTCTCGGAGAACCTCTATCGATGCCGCAGTTCGACCGGCTGCGTGCGCTGCTCTTTCCAGAAATACGCATACGACAGATTGCCCTGCCTCTGGACGACGCGACTGGGGTCGATCCTGCGGACCGGACGCTTGCGGTCATGGATATGCATCAGGAGCAGTTCGCGCGCAGTCTGGGAGAGGGGCATCGGATCATTCGCGGCGTCGCCGGATCGGGCAAGACGCTGATCCTGGCCTTCCGGGCCGAGTATCTGGCGCGCGCGGCGTCAAAGCCGGTGCTCATCCTGTGCTACGCCAATGGCATCGCCGGGCGGCTTGAGGATGCCATGCAGAGCCGGGGCGTAGAGAACCGCGTTCAGGTTCTTACCTTTCATTCCTGGTGCTACCGGATGCTGCGGACGTATGGGATTCCCGCCCCATCAGAGCGAGACTATCCTGACTACGCAAAGCGACTGGCTGCGAGCGTTTCAGAGGTCGTGAAGGCTGTAGATGAAGGCCATATCCCGGCGGAGCAGTACGACGCTGTCCTGATTGACGAGGCCCACGACTTCGAGCCGCAATGGCTCGCGCTTGCGGCCAAGATGGTGAACCCGCGCACCAAGGCGTTGATGGTCGTCTACGACGACATCCAGGCCATCTACAAAGGACGTGAACGCCCGGTGTGGAGTCAGCTCGGCATCGAAGCCAAGGGCAGAACGACCGTGTTGAAAGTCAACTACCGCAACACGGCGCAAATCGTCGCCTTCGCGAGACGCTTCGCTGCAGACGTCATTGGCGCTCCGGGCATCACGGCCGACGATGAGCACGCCATCCTGTTGCCCGAAGATGCGGGTCGGCAAGGACTGGAGCCGGACGTTCGGCGGTGCGTGAGCGTCGACGCAGAAGCTCACTGCGTCGCCGAATGGTTTCTCGATCGGAAAAAGGCCGGGTACGAGTGGTCGCAGATGGCGTGTCTCTATCCGGAGCACTGGATCGGCGGGCGGGTCGCGCAGATACTCGCCACGCATGGCGTGCCGATCGATATGGCCAAAGACAATCGCAACAGAGTCTCGATCAAGCGGGTGGCCGTGCGGTTCTTGAGCATGCACAGTGCGAAGGGGCTGGAGTTTCCCTGCGTCGCCATCGCTGGCCTGGGCTTGCTCGGCCGTCACGGTGAGACCGTCGAGGAATGCGTCCGATTGACCTATGTCGGGGTGACCCGGGCGACTCACGAGGCGCTCCTGACCTATTCGAGCGAGTCCGCCTTGGTGCAGCGTTTGATTGCGTAGACTGGCACAGCCGCTCCCTCACGCCGTCGTGCCGTCGATCGAGCGGCGGATCACCTTCTGCACTTCCCCATTCGACAGGAACAGGTCGTGGTTGATGATGCCCAGCCTTCCTGGGAGGCATCGACCACGCGCACGCCGAGCCGGGCGATGGCGGCTTTCTCGGCGGCGCCGACCCGCGTCATTCCGCCTGCGATCGATGTCGATGTCGGGCGCAATTATGGTGACAGTGCACTCAATTCGCTCCATCGTCGCTACTCGATAGCGGAGAGCTGGCTCATTATGGAAATCCAATTGAGTACACTGTCACTTGTAATTCTGATGATTGCGCGAAGGCGAGACAGACCATCTCGCCTCCCATGGAAATGCAATCAGTGGCAGCTGCTGCATTCGCAGCTTCGACTAGCGGTGAATTGAGTGCCCCGTCACCCCGATAGCGAATTCCTCGTCGCGCGAAGTATCTCGTCCGACAGCTTGGGATCGTTCACCGCCCGGGCGAGGACCAAGGCCCCGACCAGGGAGGCGGTGGCGGCGAGCGCCTTGTCCCTACTCTGCCGTGGCTTCAGCGTGGAGGCCATTCGGCCGCTCAGGAAAGCGATCGCGCCCCGCACGCCGGCCGTGAAGCGCTCTCTCACGCCGCGGCTCTGGCGCGACATCTCGCAAGCCAGGGCGGCAAAGGGGCAGCCGCTTGCCGGATCGTCGCGATGGGCCGGCGAGAGGTAGTCCGAAACGTAATCGTCGAGAGCAAAGGCCTCGGGCAATTCCTGCGCCTTGGCCGCGATCGCGTAGGCCACCGCTTCTTCGACGAGCCGTTCCTTGGAACCGAACTGACTGTACAGGCTGCCGTGTGTCATCCCGGCCGCCTCGGCAAGAGCATCGACACCCACGCCGGAGATGCCGCGCTCGCGCATCAGGCGGGAGGCGGTATCGAGGATGCGCTCGCGATTCTTCGCCGCCTGTTCTTTTGAAACGCGCATGTTCGCTGGTCCTCAATCACGGGGCTTGACAATTATAATTACGGTCGTCATGTATATCAATAGTTACGATCGTAATCAAAATGTTTCTAGCCGAGTGGTGGCGCCGGAGAGGCTTATGAACAGGATTGAACCGAAGATCGCGCTGGTGACCGGCGCCTCGTCAGGAATCGGACAGGCCACGGCGGAGCGGCTTGCGAACGCCGGCTATAACGTGTTTGGCACCAGCAGGCGGGGCACACAGGCTGGCAAGCATCCGTTCGAGATGCTGTCACTCGACGTGACCAGCGATGCATCGGTAGAAGCAGCCGTCAGCGAAGTGATACGGCGCGAGGGCCGCATCGACCTGCTCGTGAACAATGCCGGCTTTGGTGTTGCCCCTGCGGGGGCGGAAGAGAGCTCGATGGATCAGGCACGAGCGATCTTCGACACGAACTTCTTCGGGCTGATCCGGATGACGCGGGCCGTCGTGCCACACATGCGACGCCAGGGGAGTGGCCGCATCATCAACATCGGCTCTGTGCTTGGCTTTCTACCGATGCCGTATGGCGCGCTCTATGCCGCAACCAAGCACGCGGTGGCCGGCTACTCGGAGTCGCTCGACCATGAACTGCGCACGAGAGGCATTCGGGTCTCGGTGATTGAGCCCGCGTACACCAAGACGCCGTTCGACGCGAACTTCCTGGAGCCCGATGCCAAGCTCGATGAATATCGCGAGGCGCGCGCGGGCGTGACCAAGAAGGTGAACGAGGTGATGGCAACGGCCGAACAGCCGGCCGTAGTGGCCGAGACCGTGCTGAAGGCGGCGAGCGCGATGCGGCCGCAAGTCCGGTACGCGGCTGGCAGCCTCGCGAAGCGCCTGCGATTCTTGCGGCGATTTGCGCCAGTCGGCTTGGTGGATGCCGGCATACGAAAAGACCTGCGTCTTGATGTGCGGGCGTCGCAGTCCGCCCGCACCGCCCGGGCCTTCTGACCGCAACAACCGGCGTACGCGCGGCCACTTGCCACCGCGACTGCAAGGAACCTTCGGACCGAGAGGGAAGATGAAAGCTCTTGTCTTCAAACGTTACGGCAAGCCGAATCAGGTCGCATTGGCTGAAATTCCCCGGCCGACGCCCAAGCCGAACGAAATTCTGGTCCAGGTTCACGCCGCGGGCTTGAACCCGATCGACAACATGATTCCGAAAGGAACATTCAAGCCCATCCTCAAGTTTCAGCTGCCGGCAACGCTGGGCAGTGATCTTGCGGGCGTCGTCGTCGAGGTCGGAAGCAGCGTGACCCGCTTCAAGCCGGGCGATGCCGTCTTCGCCAGCATCTTCGATTTCGGAACCGGTGCTCTCGCCGAATTCGCGCGCGTGCCGGAGCATGCCGCCGCGCTCAAGCCGCCAAACCTGGACTTCGTGCAGGCGGCCTCGATCCCGATGGTCGGCCTGACATCGTGGCAGGCGCTCAAGGAGCGCATGCGTCTCAAGCCCCATCAGAAGGTGTTCATCCCCGCGGGCGCCGGCGGGATCGGCACCTTTGCGATCCAGCTCGCGACATATCTCGGAGCCCGGGTGGGAACGACGACCAGCACAGGAAATGTCGATCTGGTGCGCAGCCTCGGGGCTGACGAGGTGGTCGACTACAAGACACAGCAATTCGAGGACGTGCTGCGGGACTACGACGCCGTGCTAGGCACGGTCAGGGGCGATGCGCTCGAAAAATCGCTTCGGATCCTGAAGCCGGGAAGCACGATAGCTTCGCTCATCGGGCCACCGGACGCCGCGTTCGCGCGCGCCCGAGGGATGAACTTCTTCATGGTGTTCCTGTTCGGATTGCTGAGCCGCAAGATCATTCGCCATGCCGGCAAGATTGGCGCGGAATATTCATTCCTGTTCGTGCATCCCGACGGTAGCCAACTCGCCGAGATCGGCGAGCTTCTCAAGGCCGAGCGCATCCGGCCGGTGATCGACAAGGTATTTCCGTTCGAACAGGCGAAGGCGGCGCTGGCGTATCTCGAAAAGGGGCGAGCCAAGGGGAAGGTCGTAGTCCAGATGAGGTCAAGCGCCAATTCTGGCTAACAAAACGTCCATACCGCGTCCAACAACGAGGTGTTTCGGAAGGGCCCGGGGAGCGCCATTTCGTCGGCCACCCCCAGAATTCGGCCGCCTTCCCCTCGTAGCCGCGACGACGATGCTCAGGAGCCAGCTTTCGCATGGCTCGGCGCAGCCACTCTCTCACGCCGTCGTGCCGTCGATCGAGCGGCGGATCACCTTCTGCACCTCCGAATTCGACAGGAACAGATCGTGGTTGATGATGCCCCAGCCTTCCTGGGAGGCATCGACCACGCGCACGCCGAGCCGCGCGATGACGGCCTTTTCGGCGGCGCCGACCCTGGTCATTCCACCTGCGATCTGGCCCGACAGCGCGAGTGCGCGGTCGTTCGTCGCGGCGATCACGGTGATCTTGCCGGCCAGCGGACCGATGCGCTGGATCGCCGACGAGAACACGTCCATGTCGATATCGGGCGCGGCAAACACGACCGCGCCGATCTTGCTCGTGACGGTGTCGCCGTATCGCGCATGGAGCTGACGCAGGCTTTCGAGCGTCAGCATGGTTCCCATGCTGTGGGCGACGATGTGCACGCGGCCGGCGCTTGGCGCCGACACGAGCGCGGAGAGCACGCGTTCGAAATCGTCGCGCGACCACATCGCGCTGTCGCGGTCATAGGCATAGTCGAACAGGCCGGCCTTGGAGGGCCAGGAGAACACCATCGTCCGGCCGCGGAACTTGATGCCATCGGAGAGATGGGCGCCGTCCAGCACGGCCGTCTCGAATGTCTGCTTGAAGCCGTGCACATAGATCAGCACGTCGCCTGTCCCGGCCTGCGCGGCGAGATCGCCAGCGTCGGCCGGCACCGGTTCGACCCGATCAAGGCGCCAGTCGCCAAGTCCAACGGAGGCGAGGGACAAACGGCTCTCGTCCGGCGCCGCCAGCTTGGCCCGCGCGACCGTCATGGCCGTCGCGCGTTCCGGCCCAAACCAGGGTTTGGCACGGGCGCCGTTGACGGGCTTGCGCGTGGTGGTGACAAGCACTGTCGGGTCAAGCGAGAGCGACGACGCGTCGAAGCGCGCGCCGGTTGCACCCAGGCCAGCGCATCCGCCGAGTGCGACGGCACTTCCTGCCGACATAAGCCCGCCGAGGAAAGCGCGGCGCGAAACGGAATGACGGGAGTCGCGTTGCTGAGGACGTCGGACGATCACTGGGAACCTTTGGGAACTTTGCCCACCTCAGGCCGCCCCGCCTAGCTCACTGAATGACAATGCAGGCGAGAAGACGGCGGAGCCGCTTCGCGGCCGGTTCAAAAGTCATGGCCTTCGAACAGGTGCCGCATCAGCCGATGATGCCGATCGCGTGGAGCGTGCACAATCGCGCAAGGCTTACTCCGTGGCTTTCGCCGCGTAGGCCCCGCCCCGTAAAGCGAAACAGGCCAAAGTTCTGTCAACCCCTCCTCACAAAAATATTCTACTTTACCGAAATTCGGATTTGTCGTATGTGTCGGCCATCCCAGCCCACCAAAGGGGCGGTCGTACGTCGTTTCGAACGCGGGCGGGGAGTTGCGGTGGACGCGGGCGGCGTTAAAGGCGGAGCTTGCGCGTGCAGGGCGAGGTCATCTCGTGAGCAAGCGTGACCCGCGAAGACGAACGGCGCCCCTGCGTACGGCGAAACCGTGTGGTCCTGGCCGTCGTTGCTACGGTCAAGCCTTTCGCGGAGATGCGAGCGAGCCCAACCGGGCAGACTGCATCATCCAATTCGCGGGGCGAGGGAGGCCAGAAGGAAAGTTCGGCTCCCGGGAGAGCGCGGCATATTGGCCGTCAAACCATCGCGCAGGGAAGGCCTGGTATCGGCTGCCCTGTGTCTCCCCTGTGCATTGCGTGTGCATTTGTTCAGCACGGGGGTCTATACGGGTGCCAGCCGGCGCCCGGCCTTCCCTGCGCCCTTTCTTTCGAGAGGGTGAGGAGAGCAGCATCACTCGGGCAAAACATGCCGCGAGGACGCGGGCGCGCGTCCGCGGGTTGCCTGCCAGATGACCTTCCGTGCGAGCATGATGCGTCGGCTTCAGTGGAGGTGGTCGTCGCTTCCGGAATCTGCCTTGATGCGATTTCGAGGTGGAGGGAGTGACGATATGAGCGGCTTGGTGATCTCTGGCGGCCGGGTGGTAGATCCCGCGAGTGGGATGGACGCCGTCGGCGACGTGGCGGTGGTGGACGGCAAGGTCGCCGCGGTCGGCACGGGCCTCGGCGGCGCCGAGCGGGTGATCGACGCGACCGGGCTCGTGGTCGCCCCCGGCTTCATCGACCTGCACGCCCATGGCCAATCCATTCCGGCGGACCGCATGCAGGCGTTCGACGGGGTGACGACGACGCTCGATCTCGAGGCCGGCGTGCTGCCGGTCGGGTCCTGGTATGAGCGCCAGGCGAGAAAAGGCCGCGTGCTGAACTATGGCGCCGCCACCAACTGGGCGTTTGCGCGCATCGGCGCAATGACCGGCTCCAATGCGGAGAGCTCGCTGGAGGCGTTCGGCAACGCCATGCGCGACCGCCGCTGGATGGACAACGTGGCGAGTGATGCGGAGGTCGCCGGCATTCTCGAGCGTCTTTCGCGCGGTCTCGATGAAGGCGGCATCGGCGTCGGCATCCTCAATGCCTACGCGCCGGGCGCCGGCGTGCAGGAGCTGACCGCGGTCTGCCAGCTCGCCGCCGCCAAGGACGTGCCGACCTTCACCCACGTCGCCTTCATGTCGCGCATCGACCCCGAGAGCGCGGTGGAAGCCTATATTCGCCTGATCGGCTATGCCGGCGCCACCGGCGCGCACATGCACATCTGCCATTTCAATTCGTCGAGCAAGACCGACGTCGAGCGTTGCCGCGTGCTGATCGCGAAGGCGCAGGCGCAGGGCCTGCCCATCACGGTCGAAGCCTATCCTTACGGCACCGGTTCGACCGTGCTGGCCGCCGCCTTCTTCAGCGACCCCGAATTCGTCGAACGCAACGGCACCGGCTACGATTCCGTGCAGCGCGTGACCGACGGCTATCGCTTCCATGACCGCGAGGAGCTCTTGAAGGCGCAGGCCGAAGAGCCGTCCTCGCTGGTGCTCTGGCACATCCTCGACATCGATAACAATGCGCATCACCGCGACCTGCTCGACATGTCGGTGCTGTATCCCGGCGGCGCGATCGCGTCCGACGCGATGCCGTGGACGACGTCGGACGGCAAGACCTACACCGGCGATGCCTGGCCGCTGCCTGACGATGCCACCTCGCATCCGCGCTCGGCCGGCTGCTTCACGAAATTCATCCGCGAATGGGTGCGCGAGCGCAAGACCGTGTCGCTGCTCGACGGCGTGCGCAAATGCGCGCTGATCCCGGCCGAAATCCTGTCGCAGAGCACGCCGGCGATGCGCGCCAAGGGCCGGCTGACGAAGGACGCGGACGCCGACATCGTCGTGTTCGACTACGAGAAGCTCTCGGACCGTGCGACCTTCACGGCGATGAACCGTCCCTCCGAAGGCGTGCGGCATCTCGTGGTCAGCGGCGAGGTGCTGATCAGCGACGGCGTGCTGGACCTCGCGGCGCGGCCGGGTAAGCCGGTGCGCCGCCCCGTCGTCGGGGGTTGACCCATGCCGGTCCCCATTCTCCTTGTGACGGGCTTTCTGGGGGCGGGCAAGACCACGGTCGTGAACCATCTGTTGGCGCATGCGGAGGGACGGCGGATCGCCGCAATCGTCAACGATTTCGGCGCCATCAACATCGATGCGGAGCTGATCGCGGGCGCCAGCGACGGCGTTGTCAGCCTCGCCAACGGCTGCATCTGCTGCTCGCTCGAAGGCGATCTCCTGCGCACGCTCTCGACACTGCTGCGGCGAGATCCGAAGCCCGAACATATCGTCATCGAAACCAGCGGCGTTGCCGATCCCGCCGACATCGTCCGCAATCTGATGGACCCCGTGATCCTGCGCGAGGCGCCGCTGGAGACGGTGCTGTGCGTGATCGACGCCGCGACACCGCCGGCCGCTCTGGACGATGCCCTCCAGCGCTCGCAATTGCGCGTCGCCGATATCGTGGCGCTGACCAAGCTGGATCTGGCGGAAGAGGGCGCGGGTGCGCGGATGCGTCAGGCCATCCGCGCCTTGCGCCTTCCCGCCGTGGTGGTCGAGGCGCGGCATGGCGAGATTCCGTCCGCGCTGCTGTTCCCCGCGAACGTCGAGCGTGCGCCCGCGCCGCGTGATCCGGGCCCGAAACGACCGGCAGAGGAGCGCTTCGAGACGCTGAGCTGGACCTCGGACCGCCCGATCTCGCTGCCGCGCCTGCAGCAGGCCATCGGCAAGCTGGCGCCGAAGCTGGCGCGCGCCAAAGGCCTGTTCGAGACGGTCGAGCAGCCGGGACGCCAGATGGTGTTTCAGTTCGCCGCCGGCCGCGCCACGCTGGCCCCGGGCGATGCGCCGGCGGCGGGCGTACCGCGGACGCGCATCGTGTTCATCGCCGAGCTCGGGGTGCTCTCCAAGGCCGAGCTCGACGGCATCATGGAGGCGTGCGTTGCCGAATGAAGCTGCAGTCTGTGCCGTCTCACGCGAATTGGGCGACGCCGTTTCCGATCGACCAGTTCTCCGCGGGGGCGTCGAGCACGTTGACGAACACGTCCTCGGGCCGGATGCCCGGGCTTTCGCCGAGCAGGTCGGCGATGCGGCGGTACAGCGCTTTCTTCTGCTCGGGAGTGCGCGAGGCGAACACCGTGATCTGGATCAGCACCGCGTCGTCGCTGCGCGCGACGCCGTAGGCATTGCCGCAGCGGAAATTCGCCGGCTCGTGCTCGCTGATGGTCATGAACTCGTCGCCCTCGGGCACGCTCAGCGCCTCGCGCATGGCGCGGTAGAGGCCGTCGAGAATCGCCTGCCGGTAGGCTTGCGGCTTGCCGGCGCGCATCGAGATGTGGAGCAGAGGCATCGCGCGTCCCTTTGCATGCGGGCCCGACCAGCAGGGCGAATGCGTGCGCCGCTGTTCGGCCCAGTGTTGAAACGGACTATCAATTCCAATTGGTTTTTGACACGATGTCGAGAAAGCATGTTCTTGACGTCGTGTCAAATACTTCCAAAAGGAGCCGAGCTTGCGGCCGCGCGAATTCGATCATGACGAGGTCCTGCGCATCGCGTTCGACCAGTTCTGGCGCAAGGGCGTGCGCGGCACCTCGCTGTCGGACATCGCGCGCGATGCCGGCGTCCAGCGCGGCAGCCTCTACAACGCCTTCGGCAGCAAGGAAGCGCTGTTCCTGCAGGCCTATGAACGCTATGCCGGGGATTATCTCGCAGCGCTGCAGAAGGCGCTCGGGACGGGCTCCTTGCGCAAGCGCCTCACCGCGTTCTTCGATCTGACCATCACCAATTTCCGCTCGGGCACGCCGCCGCGCGGCTGTCCGACCACGCGCGGGCTGATGGAGCTCGGCGCCGCGGAAGGCGAGGGGTTGGACGAAGACGCGCGCCAGGTCTTTGCGGGCCTTATTTCGCGTATCACAGCACTGGTTCAGGACACGTTGTCGGCAGGCGCCGAGCGCGGCGAGTTCAACGGCAATGCCGCGGCCGCGGCGCTGCACATCGTCACCGTGACGCGCGGCCTCGCCGTGCTCGAACGTGCCTTCGGCGACGAGCCGCAATTGCGCAAGATCGCCGCGCACACCATCGATCTCGTGCTCGGCAGGAAAGGCGGCTAGATGTCAGCACAGAGCAAGCGCGTTGACCGCCCGTGTCGCCGCGGCTTCCTTGCCCGAGCCGACGAACGCGCAGACGATGGATTCGAGCTCGCCCGGCTGCTTGCGGCGCGCGACCGCCAGCAACCGCATCAATTCCGTCTCGTCCTTCGACAGCCGACGACAGGACGGCGGCATGAAGCACAGTTCGCATGGCCGGCCGCTGCGCAGGATTCTGACCAGCGCGGCAGCCCGCGCCACCAGCAGCGGACTGTCGGCAATGCCAGGCGCCTCGTCGGCAAAGCGATAGGCGGCCTCCCAGCAATCGGAGGCGCCGGTGGTGTAGGCCGCTCCGATGAAGCGGAACAGCGACAGCGCGACGCGGCAGAAATCATCGTAGCTGTCGACGCAGGGGCGCGCTCCAAGCGCGGCCTGGAGCGGACAGAGCCGCGATTGGCCGGCGTCCGGCACAGAACCGCAAATATCCGGGGTCATGACCGATCTCGTCAGTGCAATGTCGGGCTTCCGACCAGCCAGCTCTTCATCGCCATGGTCCGGTCATGGTCGAAGGATCGCACCTGCCGGTCGGGCAGGATGAGACCAGCCATGCGGAAGATCGTGGCGAGACCCCGCACGGGCGCCAGCGCCCAATCGGCGCCGACCGGCGGCAGCCAGCTCTCGAACCGTTCGCGCACGATGTCGATGCGATCCTGTTGTGCCGCGGCGATGGCCTGCAGAATCCCGCGCTCGCTGTCCGACATGCGCGGACAGGTCGGGCAGTGCACCTCGATCGCGGTGTGGGCCGTGCAGGCGAAGATCTCGATGATGGATTCCAGCGAGAGCACGGCATCGCCCACGCGGAAATGGTCGTACACCTCCTGGACATCGGCTGCGGTCGGAACGGCGCCGCCGCTGCGTGCCTTGGCCCGGAATCCCCAGATGAAGAGCCGTTCCGCCGCACTGAGCGCGGGAAGATCGACAGACCCTGATGATGTCGATTGATGCATGAAACCTCTGGCCCTTGGCTGCGCTCACGCCACAGCTGGCGCTGATTGTCTGCATCGATCGTTCTGCCGGAGCCCGCCCCAAGTCAACGCTCGCAGGGGCGATATCGAGGTCTTCTAGTTTTGAAGAGGTTTATATTCGAAGACGGGCGCGGCGCCGCGAGGGCGCGAAAGCCGTGCGCGGCGGCCGGGCCTCGGCGGCCGCTTGGGGAACCCGAATGCTTAAAGCTTTGCTAAGAGGATCGGGATAAATTGGCATGTCTGTCCCGCCAAATTTCGTGAGCTCCGATGATTTTCTCCCGCATCAGTTTCAAGCTGGTCCTGATTGTCGGCATCAGCCTTCTCGGCATGATCGCCCTCGTGCCGATCGCGCTGTCGACCCTGCGCACGCAGATGGTCGCCGATCGTCAGGCCAAGACGCAGCAGATGGTCGATGTCGGCTACGGCATCCTCGCCCACTACCAGAAGCTCGAGAGCGACGGGAAACTCCCGCGCGAACAGGCCCAGGCCGCCGCGATCGCCGAGATCAAGAGCCTGCGCTACGACAAGGTCGAGTATTTCTGGATCAACGACATGGCCCCGAAGATGGTCATGCATCCGATCAAGCCGGAGCTCGACGGCAAGGATCTGTCCGGGATGAAGGATCCCGCCGGCAACGCGCTGTTCATGGGCTTCGTCGACGTCGTCAAGAAGCAGGGCGCGGGCTTCTACGGCTACCTCTGGCCGAAGCCCGGCTTCGACCAGCCGGTCGGGAAAATCTCCTATGTGAAGGGCTTTGCGCCCTGGGGCTGGATCATCGGCACCGGCATCTATCTCGACGATGTCGACGCCGTGTTCCGCCAGGCTGCGACGACGTTCGGCTACGTCTGTCTCGCCGTGCTGGTCCTGGTCCTCGGTGCGTCCTTCGTGATCGGCCGCAGCGTGACCCGGCCACTGGCAAAAATCACCGCGCTGACCGAGCGGCTTGCCGCCGGCGACAGCGCGTTCGAGGTGCCCTATACCGACCGCAACAACGAGGTCGGCGGGCTCGCCAAGGCGCTGGCCGTGTTCAAGGACAATGCGTCGGCCGTCGGGCGGATGCATGCCGAGCAGCAGGAGCTGAAGCAGCGGGCCGACGGCGAGAAGCGCAAGGCGATGACCGATCTCGCCGGCAAGTTCGAGGCGAGCGTTCAGGCCGTCGTCCGCGACGTCTTCAACGAGGCGCGCGCGATGCAGCAGGCAGCCCAGGGCATGTCGGAAACCGCGGACAAGGCGACCGACCGCGCGAGCTTCGTCGCCTCCGCCTGCCAGCAGGCCTCGAGCAACGTGCAGACGGTGGCCTCCGCCGCCGGCCAGCTGTCGTCCTCGATCTCGGAGATCAGCCAGCGCGTCGCACAGGCCGCGACGGTGGCCGACAAGGCCGCCGCCGACGGTCAGCGCACCAACGACACCGTGCAGGGGCTGGCAGCGGCCGCGCACAAGATCGGCGAGGTCATCGACCTCATCAACCAGATCGCCTCGCAGACCAATCTGCTCGCGCTCAACGCCACGATCGAGGCGGCGCGGGCGGGCGAAGCCGGCAAGGGCTTTGCGGTGGTTGCGAGCGAAGTGAAGTCGCTGGCGAGCCAGACGGCAAAAGCGACCGATGAGATCGGCGCTCAGATCACGGCGATCCAGGCCGAGACCAATCAGGTCGTCGGCAACATCGAGAGCATCCGTGCCACCATCATGGAGGTCAACGAGATCTCCTCATCGATCGCCGCCGCGGTCGAGGAGCAGGGCGCCGCGACGCAGGCGATCGCACACAGCGTGCAGGAGGCGGCCTCCGGAACCGACCAGGTCTCGCAGAACATCTCCGGCGTCAGCGACGCGACCGCGGCGACCGGCCAGGCCGCAGGCCTCGTGCTGCAATCGAGCGGCCGCCTGACGCAGAAGCTGCAATCGCTCGAAAACGAAGTCAGCGCTTTCGTCGCGGGCGTGCGCGCGGCGTAACGAGAAGCGCTGCAAGACGACTTTCTTTTTCCGCGTCGCGGCATCGGCCGCGACGCGGATGCTGTTTTTCTTGACATGACGTCTGCCGTGCTCGACGTGTAGCGATGTCGATTGACGGCACGTGCGTGCCCTCGAAAAGAAAAGCAACACGGAAAGACGTCATGAGCGCGGGCCTCAACGAGAAGGATTATCTCGCTACCTTGCGTGGCCTGTGGGACAAGGCCTGGCCGAACGGCATGCCGCGTTCGCCGAATTATCTGCACGGCGAAGTTCCCTTGACGGAATATCTGCGCGCCTGGGCGAAGCGCAGTCCGGAGCGGCCTGCAATCATATTCTACGGCCACGTCACCACCTACGCCGATCTCGACCGGCAGAGCGACCGCTTTGCGGCGCTGTTGCAGGCCAAGGGCGTCGGTAAGGGCGATCGTGTCGCCGTGTTCCTGCCGAACTGCCCGCAATTCCACATCGTGTTCTTCGGCATTTTGAAGCTCGGTGCGATCCATGTCCCCGTCAGCCCGCTGTCGCGCGCGTTCGAGCTGTCCTACGAGCTCAACGACACCCAGGCCGACGTGATCGTGGCGCTCGACCAGCTCGTCCCCGTCGTCGAGCAGGTGAAAGGCGAGGTGCAGCTGCGCGAGATCATCGTCACCAGTTTTGCCGACGTCATTCCGAAGGCGCCCGCATTTCCCACGCCGGACTCGATCCGGACGCCGCGCGTTTCGGTCCCGGACGCGACCGATCTGCTGCCGGCGCTCGCCGCAATGCCTACACCCACGTCGCTGCCGCCGCCTGGGCTCGATGACGTTGCCGCGCTCAACTACACCGGCGGCACCACCGGCATGCCCAAGGGCTGCGTCCATACCCATCGCGACATGGTGTACACGGCCGCGGCCAATTACGGCATCTCGGTGCTGTCGGACGAGAGCAGCGTGTTCCTGTCGTTTTTTCCGGAATTCTGGATCGCCGGCGAGAACTTTGGCCTGATCTTCCCGCTGTTCTCCGGCGCGACGCTGGTGCTGCTGGCGCGCTGGGATGCCGTCGGCGCCATGGCCGCGATTGACAAATACAAGGTCACCATCACCGCGATGCCGGTCGATGGCGCGGTCGAGCTGATGGACCACCCGCGCTGGAGCGAGTTCGATCTGTCGTCATTGAAGCAGGTCCGCGTCGTCTCCTTCGTCAAGAAGCTCAACGCCGACTATCGCAAGCGCTGGAGGGATCTGACCGGTACGATCCTGATGGAGGCGGCGTGGGGCATGACGGAGACCCACACCTCCAACACCTTCACGGCCGGCTTCCAGGACGACGATTTCGACCTCAACAACCAGCCGATCTTCGTCGGCCTGCCGGTCCCCGGCGCCGAGTTCAAGATCACCGATTTCGAGACCGGCGCATTGCTGCCGCTCGGCGCGGAAGGCGAGATCCGCGTACGGACGCCCTCGCTGCTCAAGAGCTATTGGAACAAGCCGGAGGCGACCGCCGAGTCGCTCGTCGACGGTTGGCTGCGCACCGGCGATATCGGCAACATCGACAAGGACGGCTTCCTGCACTTCCTGGGCCGCCGCAAGGAGATGCTGAAGGTCAAGGGCATGAGCGTGTTTCCGCCGGAGATCGAGGCACTGCTGGGCCAGCACCCGAAGGTGCTAGGCTCGGGCGTGGTCGGGCGCGACGATCCTGACAAGGGGCAGGTGCCGGTGGCCTATATCCAGCTCAAGCCTGAGGCGGTCGGCACCATCTCTGCGGAAGATCTGCGCGCCTGGTGCGCCGAGCGCATGGCCGTCTACAAGATCCCGGAAGTGCGTATTATCGATGCCCTGCCGCTGACGGCCACGGGCAAGGTGAAGAAGCAGGATCTCGACCCGAATCTTCCTGCTGCTGTCTGAATGAGAGAGACGATGTCGTTCAAGAAGCTCCTGATTGCCAATCGCGGCGAGATTGCCATCCGCATCGCGCGCGCGGCGGCCGACGCCGGCATCGCGACCGTCGCGATCCATCCCGCTGATGATGCGCTGTCGCTTCACGTGCGTGTTGCCGACGAAGCGGTCGAAATCCCCGGCCGTGGCGCCAGGGCCTATCTCGACATCGATGCGGTGGTGACGGCGGCAAAGAGCGTCGGCTCCGATGCCGTGCATCCCGGCTACGGCTTCCTTAGCGAGAACGCGGCATTCGCCAACGCGTGCGCCGATGCAGGACTCACCTTCGTCGGCCCGAAGCCGGCCGCGCTCGAACTGTTCGGCGACAAGGTCGCGGCACGACAACTGGCAAAGCGTTGCGGCGTGCCGATCATTGCCGGCACCAGCGGGCCGTCCTCGCTGGAGGAGATCACGGCGTTCTTCAGCTCCCTCGGCAGCAATGCTGCGATCGTGATCAAGGCCATGGCTGGCGGCGGTGGGCGCGGCATGCGCGTCGTCGAGAACGCGGCCGATCTCACGGAGGCCTATGCGCGCTGCCAGTCCGAGGCCAAGGCTGCCTTCGGCTTCGACGGTGTCTATGCCGAGCGGCTGATCCGGCAGGCGCGCCATATCGAGGTGCAGATCATCGGCGACAAGCACGGCGCGATCTCCCATCTCTGGGAGCGCGAATGCACCATCCAGCGCCGGCACCAGAAGCTGATCGAGGTGGCGCCGAGCCCCTCGCTGAGCGAGCCCTTGCGCGGCCGAATCATCGAGGCGGCGAAGCAGCTTGCGACAGCGGCTGCTTACGACAATCTCGGCACCTTCGAGTTCCTGGTCGACGGCACGGCCGAGGACAGCTTTGCCTTCATCGAGGCCAATCCGCGGCTTCAGGTCGAGCACACCGTGACGGAGGAGGTACTCGGGCTCGACCTCGTCCGCGCCCAGCTTGCGGTCGCGGCGGGCAGCACACTCGCCTCGCTTGGCCTTGCGCAGGGATCGATCCCGAAGCCGCGCGGCCATGCCATGCAGCTCCGCGTCAACATGGAGACGCTGGACGCATCAGGCGCGACGCATCCGACCGGCGGCGTGCTCGCTGTTTTCGAGCCGCCGTCAGGGCCGGGCGTGCGCGTCGATAGCTTTGGTTACGCCGGCTACAAGACCAGCGCGGCCTTCGACTCGCTCCTCGCGAAAGTCATCGTGCATACGCCGGGCGAAACCTGGCATGATGTCGTTGCAAAAGCCTCGCGCGCCTTGCGCGAGTTCCGGATCGACGGCGTGGTCACCAATATCGCCTTCCTGCAGGCGGTGCTGGCGCATCCTGATTTCAGGACCAACCGAATCGCGACCGACTTCATCGATCGCAATATCGCAAAGCTCGTCGATGCCGCCGACGGTGCGGCCAAGCCGCTCTACTTTGCGCCGACCGAAGGAAGTGGCGTTTACGGCGCGGAGACGCATGTCGCGCAGATCGTGCCTGAAGGCACGGTGATGGTCGCAGCGCCCTTGCAAGGAACCATCGTCACCATTCAGGTGAAGGAGGGCGAGATCGTGCGCCCCGGCCAGCAGCTCGCCGTGATCGAGTCCATGAAGATGGAGCATCTCGTGATGGCCGAGCAGGGCGGCCGGGTGACAAAACTCGCCGCCGGCGACGGTGCCACGCTGCTGCATGGCGAGGCGATCCTCTATCTGGAGCCGCTCGACGTCGCGGCCGACAGCACGACGGCCGAAGCCGATATCGATCTCGACCACATCCGCCCCGACCTCGCCGAGCTGATCGCGCGCCAGGCCAACACGCTGGATGCGAATCGCCCCGCCTCGGTCGAGCGCCGCCGCAACACCAATCAGCGCACCGCGCGCGAGAACGTCGCCCAGCTCGTCGACGAAGGCTCGTTCATGGAATACGGCAGCCTTGCCATCGCGGCGCAGCGCCGCCGCCGCAAGCTCGACGATCTCATCAAGAACACGCCGGCCGACGGTCTCGTCATGGGCGTCGCCACGGTCAATGGCGAGAAGTTCGGGCCCGAGGGTGCGCGCTGCATCGTCGCGGCCTATGACTACACCGTGCTCGCGGGCACGCAGGGGCACATGAACCACAAGAAGATCGACCGCATGCTGACCTTGGCGGAAGATTGGCGCGTGCCGCTGGTGTTCTATGCCGAAGGTGGCGGCGGCCGGCCCGGCGACACTGATCGGCTCGGCATGACCGGTCTCGACGGTCCGTCCTTCGTGCAGTTCGCAAGGCTCTCCGGCCTCGTGCCCGTGATTGGTGTCGTCTCCGGCTATTGCTTCGCCGGCAACGCCGCGATGCTCGGCTGCTGCGACGTCATCATCGCCACCAAGAACGCTTCGATCGGCATGGGCGGTCCTGCGATGATCGAGGGCGGCGGCCTCGGCGTCTATCACCCCGCCGAGGTCGGCCCTGTCTCGTTCCAATCGCCGAACGGCGTCATCGACATCCTCGTCGAAGACGAGGAGGAGGCGACAAGGATCGCGCAAAAATACCTGTCCTATTTCCAGGGCGCGGTGACGGAGTGGGAGGCCGCCGACCAGCGCCTGCTGCGCCGGGCCATCCCCGAGAATCGCCTGCGCGTCTACGATATCCGCAGCGTCATCGATCTCGTCGCCGACAAGGATTCCGTTCTGGAGCTGCGCCGCGACTACGGCGTCGGCATGATCACCGCGCTGATCCGCATCGAGGGAAAACCGTTCGGCCTGATCGCCAACAATCCGCGTCACCTTGGCGGCGCCATCGATGCCGATGCCGGCGACAAGGCCGCGCGCTTCCTCCAGCTCTGCGACGCGTTCGATTTGCCCGTCGTCTCGCTCTGCGACACGCCCGGCTTCATGGTCGGCCCGGAAGCGGAGAAGACCGCGATCGTGCGCCACGTCTCCCGCATGTTCGTCACGGGCGCGAGCCTCACCGTGCCGCTGTTCGGCATCGTGCTGCGCAAGGGGTATGGCCTCGGCGCACAGTCGATGATCGGCGGCGGCTTCCACGCCTCGTTCTTCACCGCGGCCTGGCCGACCGGCGAGTTCGGCGGCATGGGGCTGGAGGGGTACGTCCGCCTCGGCTTCCGCAAGGAGATGGAAGCCATCGCCGACCCCGAGGAGCGCGAGACCTATTACCGCAACAAGGTCGCCGAGCTCTATGCCAACGGCAAGGCGGTCTCGATCGCCTCGGTGTTCGAGATCGACAACGTCATCGACCCCGCCGAGACGCGGCGCTGGATCATGGCCGGACTCCGTTCGGTGCCGAAGCCGCCGGCCAGGGCCGGGAAGAAGCGGCCGTGCATCGATACGTGGTGAGGGCGGTGCAGCAATAGCTGCGTTTCGGTTCCGGATTGACATCCCCGCCTGTGGTGCCAGACTTTGCACAATAATACAGGGTGGAGACGTCCGCGATGGCCAGCCTGTCGGCCTCGAACCATGTCGCCCGCGTCTTGTCCGTCGCCAATCAATTGGCCGACGTCGATGCCTCTTCGCGCATTGCCGATTCCTGGCGGCGCTGCCTGATCAGCCACAAGCTCGACCCCGCCCGCCAGGGACCGCCGCAGACGCTGACCGAGGCCGAGGTCCGGCATGTCGCCGAACCGATGGAGCAGCTGATCCAGCTGGCGACGCCGGAGCTCGAAGACCTCGCGCGGGTGCTGCGCGAGGCCGGCTATTGCGTCAATCTCGCCGACCCCAGCGCCACGATGCTGTGGAGCCGGCTGCCCGGCCCGGCCGATACTGAGATATTCATGCGCTGGAAGGTCTATACCGGCTCGAATTTTTCCGAGGCTTTCGAAGGCACCAACGGGCTCGGCACCGCACTTGCGGAGCAAAGGCCGATCCTGGTGCATCGTGACGAGCATTTTCGCGCGCAGTGGCACATGTTCTCCTGCGCCGTGGCGCCGCTGTTCGACCACGCCGGTCGCCTCGCCGGTGCCGTGAACATCACCTCTTGCCGAGAGGATCTCGAGCGCGCTGCGCATCAGCTCGCGCTCGCGGTGACGATGGAGGCGACGCGGCGCATGGAGGGCGCGATCTTCCGCGGTCATTTCCGCAACGCCTGGATCGCGACCGTGCCGGGCGACGGCGGCAGCGGTCTGCTGGCCTATGACGACGATCGCCGCATCGTCGGCGCCTGCCGTTCGGCGCGCGCACTGCTGGGCCTCACCGACGGCTTGATCGCATCCGGCATCGATCTGTCGCGCTACGTCAAGTTCGATCGTCATGCCGCCCGCGGCGTGGACGAGACAGTCGAGTTGCGTCGCGCCGATGGCAGTGCGTTAGGGCAGGGGCATGTTGCGCCGCCCCTGCAGACGAGATCATCGGCGCGTCCGCTCGCGCCGCGCCGCGATGCGCCTGTCGATCGCTTCGACGCGCTGCACCGGCTCGCCGGCCGCGATCCCGGGCTGATCAGAAGCGTGAAGCGGCTCCGAAGCATCGGCGATCACAATCTGCCCGTGCTGCTGCACGGCGAAACCGGCGTCGGCAAGGATGTGTTCGCGCGCGCCATTCACGCCGCGAGCAGCCGGGCGCGCAGCAATTATGTCGCGCTGAATTGCGCGGCGATGCCGGAGAGCCTGATCGACGCCGAGCTGTTCGGCTACGAGGCCGGCGCGTTCACCGGGGCGCGGCGCGACGGCTCGAAGGGCCTGATCGTGCAGGCCGACGGCGGCACGCTGTTCCTCGACGAGATCGGCGACATGCCGATCGCGCTGCAGACGCGTTTGCTACGCGTGCTGGAAAACCGAGAGGTTTGGCCGCTCGGCGCACTCAAGCCTGTCGCCGTCGACATCCGCCTCATCAGCGCCACGCACCGCGATCTCGGCCGCATGGCCGAAGAAGGCGGCTTCCGCGCCGACCTCTATTTCCGCCTGCGCGGCCTCGAGGTACGGCTGCCGGCCTTGCGCGAGCGTGCCGACCGGGACGACGTCATCCGCCAGATCGCGCGCGAGGAGGCGCCGAACTGCAGGCTTTCGGACCAAGCGTGGTCGCAACTCTCGGCCTATTCCTATCCCGGCAACATGCGCCAGCTTCGCCACGTGCTGCGGCTCGCCGGCTGCACGGCGGAGAACGGGATCATCACCGATGCGGATCTCGACCTGCCGCCGTTCGGAAAAGCGGAGCCGGACCTCGAAGCGGCCGAGCGCGCCACGATCGTCGAGGCGCTGCGCAAGCACGGCGGACGCGTCGCCGAAGCAGCACGGGCACTGAAGCTCAGCCGCGCGACGCTCTATCGGAAGATCAAGCTGCTGAAGATCGAAACGGCGCAGTAGCGGTCTCTGTCCCAGATCACAGACGTCGGAGGGTGGGCAAAGGCGCACTTGCGCCGTGCCCACGTCTTCTCGTTTAGGACCTAAGACGTGGGCACGCTTCCGCCTTCGCTCTTCGAGCTACGGCGGACAAGTCGCTTTGCCCACCCTACGATCTCTGTAGTCGTGGATCGCTTGCGTGGCGCCTCTTACGAAAAATCCGTCCAGCTCAGATGCCGTGAATCGAGGTCGCCGACCGTCACCGTTTCGCGCATCTCATGCGGCGTGTGAAAACTGCTGCGCAGGTACACCAGCGGCGCTGCGGTCGCCAAATGCGACACGCCGCGCACTTCGCCGACGAAGATCGAATGCGTCGTCGTCTCGAACTCCTGCGCCAGCACGCAATCGAATGCGGCGACCGCATCCGTCAGCACCGGGGCGCCGGTCGCGCCGCGCGTCCACTGTCCGAACGCAAAACGGTCGTCGCCGTTGACGCCCTTCTGGCCGCTGAAGGTGAGCGCGAGCAGGGCGTGATCCTCGTGCAGGAAGTTGATCGCGAAGGCGCCTTCCTCGCGGATGCGCCCATGTGCGCTGGCGTTGCGGTTGACGCAGACGATCAGCGACGGCGGGGAGTCCGACAGCGAGCAGGCCGAGGTCACCGTCAATCCCGTGCGCTTGCCGTGCTCGGCGCCGACCGTGACCAGCGCGACGGCGCCGGCACATTGGCGCATCGCCTGCTTGAAATCCTTTGCGTCCACGCTCACGCCGAGGCCTCCGAAATGGAAACGGGTGCGGCACGATCGCGCCGCACCCGCTGAGCGTCAAGCCGCCTTCTTCGCGGAGCCGAGATGCGCAAGGCGCGGCATCACCTCGTTCTTCAGCAGCGAGAGCGAGTGATGCCAGGCTTCCGCCTTGTGCTTGTAGTCGAAGCCGAACACCAGCAGCACGCCGAAGCCGCCGACCTCGTCGTAGATCTTCTCGATCTTCTCGGCGACGGTCGCGGGCGAGCCGACGATCCAGTTCCGCTTGGCGCAATATTCGACGGTGACGTCGCTGTCGGGCACATCAGGGGCGTGCTTGAGATAATCCTTGAAGCCGAAATGGCCGAGCAGCGGCAGGAAATACTCGCCCATCATCCGGCCCATCATGTCGCCGGTCGAGAGCTTCCAGGCTTCCTCGTCGGTGTCGGCGACGAACACCTCGCGCACCAGACGCCAATCCTGCCGGTTCGGCTTGCGCCCGGTCTTGGCGGCGCCGATCTCGACGGAGTCCCAGTGGCTCGAGACATAGGCCGGGTTGAGGTTGAGGCTCATCGGGATGAAGCCGCGCTCGCCGGCGAGCTTCAGCGTGTCCGAGTTCTTCGACAGCCCGGCGACGCCGATCGGCGGGTGCGGCGCCTGCAGCGGCTTGATGTGCGGCTTGAGGAAGTCGAACATCGTGTCCGGCTTGGTCACCGTCCAGAACTTGCCCTTGTGGGTGAAGGGCGCGGGCTCGGTCCACAGCTTCAGGATGATCTCCAGAGCTTCGCGCGTCATGTCGCGGTTCTGCCCGCTCATGCCGTCGACGTTGAACATCGCCCAGTCGCTCGGCAGGCCGGAGGCCGCGACGCCGAAATTGAGCCGGCCCTCGGAGAGATGGTCGAGCATCGCGACGCGGTTGGCGAGCTCGGCCGGATGGTGATAGGGCAGCAGGAATCCGCCCGGGCCGATGCGAAGCTTCTTGGTCTGCATCAGGGCCTGCGCGATCAGGAGGTCCGGCGTGGGATTGGGTTCCCAGGGCGCGGTGTGGTGCTCGCCGACCCAGGCCTCCTGATAGCCGAGCTCGTCGAGCCAGCGCATGACCTGCAGGTCCCAATCGTTCCCTTCCTTCAGGCCGCACTCCGGCGGATGCGAAGGCATCGTGAAATAGCCGATCTCCATGGGTTTCCTCATCTGATGTTGACGCGTCTTGTCGCGCGTTGACGGAGTTGAGCAACGAAGCTTCAGCAAGCGCTGTGCCAGCGGTTTAGCAAGCGCTGTGCCAGCACGGTTGAGCCTCGAATTGCGGAGAAAGGGCTGGTTTGCCCGCACAATAGCCGGTATCCCGGCGGTAGACCCGCAAGACGTCGTCTCATTGTCGCGAGACGGCGTCCCGGCCGTGAGACGAGGACAGTTTCGAATGACCGAACCCGCTTATGTCGCGGTGGACTGGGGCACCAGCAGTTTCCGGTTGTGGCTGGTCGATCGTGCCGGCCAGGTGCTGACCGAGCGCCGCAGCGGCGAGGGCATGCTGGCGGCGGCGAAGGCAGGCTTTCCCGCCGTGCTGCGATCGCATCTTGCGGCGATCGAAGCGCCGGATCATCTGCCGGTTCTGGTCTGCGGCATGGCCGGTGCCAAGACTGGCTGGGTCGAAGCCGGCTATGTCGACACGCCGGCGCCGCTCTCGGCCGTCCTGAAACAGGCCGTGCGCGTCCCCGGCGAAGCGCGCGACATCCGCATCCTGCCGGGCATCGCGCAGCGCGATGCAGCCGCGCCGGACGTCATGCGCGGCGAGGAAACGCAGCTGCTCGGCGCGCTCGGCCTCGATGCCGCGGGCGAGGCGCTGGTCTGCATGCCCGGCACGCATTCGAAATGGGTGCGCGTGAGGGACGGCGTGGTCGAACGCTTCTCCACCTTCATGACCGGCGAGCTCTTCAGCGTCGTCTCGCGCGAGACCATCCTGTCGCTCGCGGTCGCCGGCGCCGACGAGGCCGAGGATGTCGCGAGCTTCAAGGCGGCGGTGAAGGCCGCCTATGAGGCGCCGGCCTTCGCCGCCAATCTCTTGTTCGGCGCGCGGTCGCGCCAGCTTCTGTTCGGCGGCACGCCGGCCGCGGCGCGCGAGACGCTGTCGGGGACGTTGATCGGCGTCGAGCTGGCGGCGGGGCTTTCGGGCCTCGTGCCGCAAGCGGGCGTCAAGCTGATCGCCTCGGGGCGGCTTGCGATGCTGTACCGGCTGGCGTTTGAGGCGCTGTCGGTCAACGCTGATACGGTCGATGCGGATGAAGCCGTCCGCCGTGGCCTTTCGATGGCAGCTGCCGCGATCTGGACGAAATCAGAGGATCTTTGAGATGAGCGTTCCCTTTCCGCCGATGAAGCGGCCGCTGGTTGCGATCCTGCGTGGCGTCAAGCCCGAGGAGACCGAGGCGATCGTCGCCGTGCTGATCGAAGCCGGCATGACCGCGATCGAGATCCCCCTGAACTCGCCCGATCCGTTCCGCTCCATTGCAACGGCGGTGAAGCAGGCACCTCCGGGCGTGCTGATCGGCGCCGGCACGGTGCTGGCGACCGCGGATGTCGATCGTCTCAACGACGCCGGCGGCAGGCTGATGGTCTCGCCGAATGTGGACACGCAGGTGCTCGTGCGTGCGCATCAGTACGCCATGGTCACGCTACCCGGCGTGTTCTCGCCGACCGAGGCGCTGCTTGCCGCGCGCTCCGGCGCATCGGGCCTGAAATTCTTTCCGGCCAGCGTGCTAGGTGCCTCCGGCATTGCCGCGATCCGCGCCGTGCTGCCATCAGGCGTCATGATCGCGGCCGTCGGCGGCGTCTCCGATCAGAATTTTGCCGAGTACATCAAGGGCGGCGTCACCGCCTTCGGGCTCGGCTCCAGCCTCTACAAGCCCGGCATGAGCGTCGCCGACGTCGCCGCGCGCGCGAAGGCGACGATCGCGGCTTACGATCGGGCAATTCAGAAAGATTGAACGGACAATAACTAGCCGTGATCCTGACATAGCCTATTGTGCCACCACATGGAGTCGCGATGCTGATATTTGCGCATCGTGTGATGTGACTGGCTGAATCAGGAGACCGACATGGCGATCAACAACGTGGCCGATCTGTTCGTGGCAACGCTCGAGCAGGCCGGCGTCAAGCGCATCTACGGCATCGTCGGCGACAGCCTGAACGCCCTGACCGAGGCGCTGCGCCGCCGCGGCACCATCGAATGGATCCATGTCCGCCACGAGGAGGTCGCCGCGTTCGCCGCCGCCGGCGAAGCCGAGATGACCGGAAGCCTTGCGGTGTGCGCGGGCTCCTGCGGCCCCGGCAATCTGCATCTGATCAACGGCCTGTTCGACGCACATCGCAGCCGCGTTCCCGTGCTGGCGATCGCGGCGCAGATCCCGACCGCCGAGATCGGCGGTGGCTATTTCCAGGAGACCCATCCGCAGAACCTGTTCCGCGAATGCAGCCATTATTGCGAGCTGGTGTCCGACCCGAGCCAGCTTCCTTACGTGCTGGAGAATGCCATCCGTGCGGCGGTGGGCCTGCGCGGTGTCGCCGTCGTCGCCATGCCCGGCGACGTCGCGTTCCGCAGCCCGCCCAAGCGCGCGCTGTCGACCACGCGCGGACTCGCGCTGTCGGCGCCCCATGTGGTGCCGCAGGCGAATGAGCTGAAGGCGCTCGCCGATCTCCTCAACGGCACCGAGCGCGTCACCCTGTTCTGCGGTCGCGGCTGCGCCGGCGCGCATGCGCCCTTGATGCAGCTGGCCGAAGCGCTGAAGAGCCCGATCGTGCATGCGCTCGGTGGCAAGGAGCACGTCGAATACGACAACCCCTATGACGTCGGCATGACCGGCTTCATCGGCTTCTCCTCGGGCTATGCCGCCATGCACGCCTGCGACGCGCTGGTGATGCTCGGCACCGATTTTCCCTACAAGCAATTCTTTCCGACCGATGCGAAGGTCGCGCAGATCGACATCCGCCCGGAAAATCTGGGACGGCGCTGCAAGATCGATCTCGGCCTCGTCGGCGACGTCAAGTTGACCATCGAAGCGCTGCTGCCGCTGCTGAAAGCGAAGACGCAGCGCAAGCATCTCGACGACGCCGTCGCGCACTACAAGAAGGCGCGCGAGGGTTTGGACTCGCTCGCCAAGGGCACGCCGGGCAGCAAGCCGATCCACCCGCAATATCTCGCAAAGATCATCAGCGATCATGCCTCCGACGATGCGGTCTTCACCGCCGATGTCGGCACACCCACGGTGTGGGCCGCGCGCTATCTCGACATGAACGGCCGCCGCCGGTTGATCGGCTCCTTCGTGCACGGCTCGATGGCCAACGCGATGCCGCAGGCGATCGGTGCGCAGGCCGCCCAGCCGGGCCGCCAGGTCATCTCGCTCTCCGGCGACGGCGGCTTCACCATGATGATGGGCGATCTGATCACGCTGACGCAAGAGAAGCTGCCGGTGAAGGTCGTGATCTTCAACAACGGCGTGCTCGGCTTCGTCGCGCTGGAGATGAAGGCGGCAGGTTTCGTCGACACTAATGTCGACCTGGAGAATCCCGATTTCGCGGCGATGGCGCGCGCAATGGGCATCTTTGCCAAACGCGTCGAGGATCCCGGCGAGCTCCCCGGTGCGGTCAAGGAGATGCTCGCCCATGACGGCCCGGCCCTGCTCGACGTCGTCACCGCCAAGCAGGAGCTGTCGATGCCGCCGACCATCACCACCGAGCAGGTCAAGGGGTTCAGCCTCTGGGTCCTGCGCGCGGTGATGAACGGCCGCGGTGACGAGGTGCTTGATCTTGCGAAGACGAATTTGTTGCCGCGTTAGCCCCGCTTCACCGAAGGCGCGGGCAGCTGCTCCTGGCGGCGCTGGAAGCGCTGCCAGTGCAGCACGCTGCCGATCAGCAGGGCCGGCAGGAAGCCGAGCGCGATCAGGAAATGCGGCAGCTGCGTCGGCGAGACGAAGGCGATGGCGATGTCCGAGATCAGCCAGAGCGCTGCGAACATCACCGCAAAGTCCGTTCGCGCGCAGCGCAAATAGTAGAACACGGCGGTGATGACGATCGTGGGGCCGATCGCAACGCCGATCATGATCGCGGTCAGCTCCTTCGGCGTCAACGCGTCGAGCATCATCGCGGCCAGCAGCCAGAGTGCGGCGAACATGGCGACGATGTCGAGCGGATGCCGCAATTCAATACCTCTCGCGGGGACGCGCTATCGTTGTGGCCGGAGCTGCGGCCGTCAAGTCAAAATGCGCTTATTCCTCGTCACTTCCGGGCGTCGGGCGCAGCATGAAATGGCCGAAGGCGGTGGCGATCGGCTTGGCCGCGTCATCCTGCCAGGCGCGCGCCTCGAAGGCGACGATACGCCGACCCTGCTTCACGATCGAGACGTTGGCAAACGTGTCGAGCGCACGGCCGGAGCGCAGATAGTTGACGGTGAGCCCGATCGGCTTGGGTGGCGCGGCGGCGCCGAGCTCGCGCGCGACGCCGATGACAGCCGTGGTCTCGAGGAAGGCTCCGGTCATGCCGCCATGGATCGCGGGCAGGATCGGGTTGCCGATGATTTTTGGCGAGAACGGCATCGTCAGTGTGCCGTCGTCATTGACGCGGATGCCGAGAGCGCGCGCGAACGGGCTGCGCGCGAAGGGGCCATCCGGATCTTCCGGCGCCTCCAGCACCGGGATGCTGCGCGCATCCATCCTGCGGTCGGCGAGCATGTTGGTGCGGTTGGCGCCGATCATGAAGCAGGCGGTCGCAGTCGCTACCGGATCGTCCTCGGACTCCTGATAGGCGGTGGAGCGCACGAAGGCGATCGAGCGCGTGGTGCGGTAGCAGACCGAATGCGCCTTGATGTCGAGGCCGGGTGTCGCCGGCTTCTGGTAGTCGATGCGCAGGTCGAGGGTTGCGATCGCGCGCGTGCCGTCGAGCGCAAGTTGCACCGCCATGCCGCAGCTCTCGTCCAGCATCGCGGTGACGACGCCGCCATGCAGCACGCCGGTCTCGGTGTCGCCGACGAAGACGGGACGATAGGGCAGGCTCGACCAGGCCTCAGCCGGCGCAAAGCGGTCGAGCTGGAGCCCGCTGATATGGCCGTAATCGGAGCGGCGGCCCTGGACGGCGTCGGCGAGTTCCTCGAACGGGAGCGTGGTTGGTATGGTGCTCATGGGAAGGTTCTAGACCAGTGTCGGGCGCCGCGCAAAACCCCGAATTGGCCTCGACAGGGCAGGCCGAAGCACCGATGGTGGGCGCTTCGTTCGCCGACTAGCCGCAAGGAGCGCCCATGGCCGACCCCGAAACGCCCGCCAACAATCAGGGGCCCGTCACCATTTCGAGCTCCAGCTCCGAGCGGGCGCCGATCATCTATTTCGACGGTGCGTCCTGCTTCGGCCATCACAACGGCGCGATCCAGATCGAGCTCGCCGCGAACCTCCTGATGCCGGTCGGCGCGGCCGTCAGGGTCGACGTGATCCAGACCGCGCATCTGCGCTGCAGCGTCGCCGCAGCGCTTGCGCTGCGCGAAGCCCTCGACAAGGCACTGGCGATGTTCCGGCAGGGCCAGCAACAGCCGGTGACGGAGGAGATCCCCGCGGTGAAGAATTGAGATCGGAACGCTCTAGGATCCCGTCGCGAAACAAGACCTCATCCTGAGGGCCCGCCATCGGCGGGCGTCTCGAAGGATGGCCGCGAGGGCCTACGAAACAAATAGGCCTGCCTCAGCCCACATGCACCTTCGGCTTCTTGCCGCCGTTCCACTTGCCGTCGAGGGCGCGCTCGATCTGGGCGGCGAGTTGCAGCAACAGGCCGTCATTGGCCTGCTTACCGATGGCCTGGATGCCGAGCGGCAGGCCGTGGTCCTGGGCCGCCATCGGCATCGAGATCGCAGGCATGCCGCAGAGATTGGCGAGCGGCGTGAAGGCGAAGAAGCGCCAGAGATTGTCGAACCAGTCGCGCACATCGGGATTGTCGGAGATGGTGAGATATTCCCTGGTGCCGACCTTCGGCGTCGGCAGCGCGGTGATTGGCGTCAGGATCACGTCCCACTGCTCGAAGAAGGCGCCGAAGCCGCGTGACGTGGTGTTGAACACGCCCTGCATCTTCGCCCGCTCGGCGAAGCTGGTGTGCCGCCCGGCTTCCCAGATCCGGATGTTCATCGGCTCGATCAGGTCCTCCGGCGGTCTTTCCAGCCCGCGGGCGGCGAGCATGTTGGAGATCACCACCGCGAAATTCGAAATGTAGCACGTGGTCTGCGCCTCGAATGCAGCGGGAAGGTCGATCTCCGGCAGCGCATAGTCGACGTGATGGCCGAGGCCTTCGAGGAAGCGTCCGGCCTTCTCCAGCTCGGCTGCGAGCTCGGGCGTCGCGGTGTAGTTGCCCCATGTATGGGACAACGCGATGCGCAGCTTCGAGGGATCGCGCTTGATCATCTCGGAATAAGGCTGCGCCGTGGTCCAGAACGGCATGAACTCGCCGGGTGCCGGCCCGCGGGCATGATCGACGAAGGCGGCGGTGTCGCGCACCGAGCGCGACTGGCAGCCCTGGATCGAGACGAGGCCGGTGAGATCGGACATGTGGGGGGCGAGCGAGAACACGCCGCGCGAGACTTTCAGCCCGATGTTGCCGTTGACGCCGGCGGGAATGCGGATCGAGCCGCCGCCGTCGGTCGCATGCGCGATCGGCACCACGCCGGCCGCGACCATCGCGGCGCTGCCGGCCGACGAGCCGCAGGTGGTGTAGTCGGTATTCCAGGGATTGCGGGTGACGTAGACGGCGGGATTATCGGCCGAAGAGCACACGCCGAATTCCGGCGTCGTGGTGCGTCCGATCAGGTTGAGGCCGGCCTGGCGGAATTTGCCCGTGAGGAACGTATCGGCCGCGGCGCGATTGCCGCGCATCAACAGCGAGCCCATTTCCTGCAGCCGGCCCTTCATGGTCGGCCCGAGGTCCTTCATCAGGAACGGCAGGCCGGCGAACGGACCTGCGAGATTGGCGCCGTCCTTGGCGGGATCGGCGATCACGTCCTCGAACAGCTCGACCACGCCCGACAGCGCCGGATTGACCTTGGCGACACCGGCGGCAGCCTGGCGCGCCAATTCCTTCGCCGTCAGCTCGCCCTTGCGGACACGCGCCGCGAGGCCCACGCCATCGTGCTGCGCCCATTCAGTCCAGCTCATCGGCAAAGTCATGAAATTCAAATCCCTTTGATGCGGCGCCACCTTCCTTTAGCAAGGGGCCGCATGAATCAACTGAGCCGGCACGAGGGGCAGGGTTGCATGGGGCGGAGAGGTCGCAAGGCGGGTCTCAATCCGGCAGTGGTGCGATGGTTGCAACCGGGCCGGCGCGACGATCGACCGTAGCCCGTAGCCTGCCGCGCCAATCCCGGATTACGCCTGCGCTGCATCCATCGTTACTGTGTCGCCCTCTGTCAATCCATAAGCGCAAAAATATTCCACTTTACCGAAATTCGGTTTCGGCGTATGTGTCGCCCATCCTGATCCGGCGAGAGGGGCGGTCGTACGTCGTCACGAGCCGCGGATCGGGGAGCGGTGGACGCGGCAGCGTCGTGCACGAGAGGCGGGAGCAGGGCGGGCGAACCCCGTGAGGTCCCGGCGGCGTGCGGACGAACGGCGCTGATGCGTACGGCCAAATCGCGTGGTCCTGGCTGTCGTTGCTACAGTCAAGCCTTGCGGAGGTGCGCCAAGCCCGACCGGGCGAAGCGCATCGCCAATCCGCGGGGTGACGGAGGCAAGCAGGAACTCGTCTCCGGGGAGAGCGCGCCATACGCCGTCAGACCATCGCGCAGGGAAGGCCGGATGATCGGCTGCCCTGTGTCTCCCTCGTGCATTGCGTGTGCAATGTCTTCGCACGGGGGTCTTGCGGGTGCCAGCCGGCACCCGGCCTTCCCTGCGCCCTTTCTATTGAGGGCGCGAAGAAGAGAGCAAAACTCGGGCGGAAGCGCCGCGAGGAGGAGAAGCCATGTCTGCGAGTCACAACCTCCGACATCGTAGGGTGGGCAAAGCGCAAGCGTGCCCACGCATCTCGTGCCGCAAATTGAGTTTGGTGGGCACGGCGCTTCGCGCCTTTGCCCACCCTACGGCACGTGTCTGCCGCTCACATCGGCACGTCCCCACGAATGTGGCGAGATCGCATCTGTTCGACAAAAAAATCCCCTGTCGACGGTCCTCCGCGGTACCTTGATGAATCAACCCCGGTTGGTCCATAAGCGGCGTCCCGTGGCCGGTGGTTCGCCCCCGCGTTGCGTGCTTGGATAGAGGAATTCTCGCGTGGCAAATATCAACCAGAAAATTGCGCAGGAGCTTGGGGTTCGGGCGGAGCAGGTCGAGGCGACGGTGACGCTGCTCGATGGCGGCGCCACGGTTCCCTTCATCGCCCGCTACCGCAAGGAAGCGACCGGTGCGCTCGACGACGCGCAATTGCGCACCCTGGAGGAGCGCCTGGGTTACCTGCGCGAGCTCGAGGACCGCCGCAAGGCCATCCTCGAATCAGTCCGCGAGCAGGGCAAGCTCGATGCCGCGCTCGAGGCCTCCATTCTCGCCGCCGACAGCAAGGCCCGTCTCGAAGACATCTATCTGCCGTTCAAGCCGAAGCGCCGCACCAAGGCGGAGATCGCCAAGGAGGCCGGCCTCGAGCCGCTCGCCAACCAGCTGATGGCGGAGCCGACCAACGATCCGAAGGTCGTGGCCGAAGGCTTCATCAACGCCGAGAAGGGCGTTGCGGATGCCGCCGCCGCGCTGGATGGTGCCCGCGCCATCCTGGTCGAACGCTTCGACGAGGACGCCGATCTGATCGGCGCGCTTCGCGAGGAAATGTGGACCAATGCGCGCATGGCCTCCAAGGTGCGCGACGGCAAGAAGACCGAGGGCGAGAAGTTCGCCGACTATTTCGAGTTCTCCGAGCCGCTGACCAAGCTGCCCTCGCACCGCATCCTCGCGATGTTCCGCGGCGAGAAGGAGGAGATCCTCGACCTGCAGATCCAGGCCGAGGCCGAGGCGCCGCCGCCGGGCGTGCCCAGCGCCTATGAACTGAAGATCATGAAGCGGTTCGGCATCGCCGACCTCAAGCGCGCCGGCGACCGCTGGCTGATCGACACCGTGCGCTGGGCCTGGCGCACCAAGATTCAGGTCCATCTCAATATCGACCTGCGCATGCGGCTGTGGAACGCCGCCGAGACCGAGGCCGTGCGCGTGTTCGCCTCCAATTTGCGCGATCTCCTGCTGGCCGCGCCGGCCGGCACCCGCGTCACCATGGGGCTCGATCCCGGCTACCGCACCGGCGTCAAGGTCGCCGTCACCGATGCGACCGGCAAGGTGGTCGATACCGCCGTGATCTATCCGCACGAGCCGCAGCGGCAGTGGAACGAGTCGCTCGCGATCCTCGGCAAGCTCGCACTGAAGCATCGTGTCGAGCTGATCGCGATCGGCAACGGCACCGCCTCGCGCGAGACCGACAAGCTCGCAGGCGATCTCGTCAAGGGCCTGGCCGAGCTGAAGATGACCAAGATCGTGGTGTCGGAAGCCGGCGCGTCGGTCTATTCGGCCTCGGCTTTCGCCTCGGAGGAATTGCCCGGTCTCGACGTCACCCTGCGCGGCGCGGTCTCGATCGCGCGGCGTCTGCAGGATCCGCTCGCCGAGCTCGTCAAGATCGAGCCCAAGGCGATCGGCGTCGGCCAGTATCAGCACGATCTCGGCCAGGCCAAGCTCGCAAAATCGCTCGACGCCGTGGTCGAGGACTGCGTGAACGCCGTCGGTGTCGACGTCAACACCGCGTCCGCACCGCTGCTTGCCCGCGTGTCGGGCGTCGGCTCCGGTCTGGCGCAGAGCATCGTGGCCCACCGTGACGCCAACGGCCCGTTCAAGTCGCGCAAGGCGCTGAAGGACGTGCCGCGGCTCGGGCCGAAGGCGTTCGAGCAGTGCGCCGGCTTCCTGCGCATCCTCGGCGGCGAGGACCCGCTCGACGCGTCCGGCGTGCATCCGGAAGCTTATCCGGTGGTGCGCCGGATCCTCAGCGCCACCAAGAGCGACATCAAGGCGCTGATCGGCAGCAGCGAGATCGTGCGCACCTTGAAGCCGAAGGATTTCGTCGACGAGACCTTCGGTCTGCCGACCGTCACCGACATCTTGAAGGAATTGGAAAAGCCCGGCCGCGATCCGCGTCCGGCGTTCAAGGCCGCCGTGTTCAAGGAAGGCGTCGAGGAGATCAAGCATCTCCAGAAGGGCATGATCCTCGAGGGCACCGTGACCAACGTCGCCGCGTTCGGCGCCTTCGTCGACATCGGCGTGCACCAGGACGGCCTCGTGCACATCTCCGCGATGTCCAAGACCTACATCAAGGATCCGCGCGAGGTGGTGAAGCCCGGCGACATCGTCAAGGTCAAGGTGCTGGACTTCGAGGTCGCGCGAAAGCGCATCTCGCTGACCTTGCGCCTCGACGACGAGGTCGGCGCCAAGAAGGACGCCCCCGGCATGCAGCGCGACAACAGCTCGCGCAACCCTTCCCGCATGACGTCGTCCGCACCGCGCAAGCAGGAATCGTCCGGCGGCGGTGCGCTCGCCGAAGCCCTGCGCCGCGCGGCGGAGAAGAACAACGGCAAGCGGGCGTGAGATCTTAACCTCTCCCCGCCCTTTGCGGGGAGAGGTGAGCTGCTCGACGGTGGAAAGCTTTCTCCACGTCGTCATTGCTTCGTCGCAAGGGCTCCTCGCAATGACGGGGAGAGAGTTGGGCTCCCTCTCCCTAACACCCGCGTCAGAATCTGGCGCGTTTGTAAGTTGAAGGCGCCGCTCGCTTCCTCTCATCTGATCGTCCTCGTGCGGCGTTAAGACCGCCGCACTGCAAGGAGGATGCTTCGATGAACAGCAGGCTTCTCAAAGGCCTCACCGCGGTGACGCTCGCCGCGGTGATGGCGGCAGCTTCACCGGTGCTCGCCAGAGGCGGCGGTGGCGGACATGGCGGCTTCGGCGGTGGTGGCCATTTCGGTGGTGGTGGCCATTTCGGTGGCGGCGGGATGCGCGCCGGCGGCTTTAGCGGCATGCATGTCGGCGGGATGGGCGGCGCGCGCTTCGCCCATGTCGGCGGTCCCGCCTTTGGCGGCGCACGCTTCGCGCATGCGGGGATCGGGCCGCGGTTCGCCGGTGCCGGCTGGCACGGTCACCGCGGCTTCCACCATCATCATTTCCGTCGTTTCGCCGTCTTCGGCGCGCCCTTCATTTACGCCGGTTACAATGACGGCTGCTGGCGCAGGAGCTGGACGCCCTACGGATGGCAATGGGTCAATGTGTGCGGAGACTATTGGTAGTCGCATCGCCGTACCGCACCATTGTCGCGGTCGCCACCGGGCGGTTCCGTCCAGCCCCGGAACGGGATAGTCTGGTGGCGATCGTCGCGCGGAGTTTTGCATGACCGGAGGTCACCGTCGCATCCTGGTCGTCGAGGACGATCCGGAAACCGCAGGCCAGCTCGTCGAGGAATTGACGACCTCCGGCTACGACGTCGATCTCGCAGCCAACGGCCGTGAAGCCCTGAGCCACGGCGCCGCGCGCGACTATGCCGTGATCACGATCGACCGCATGTTGCCCGATATCGACGGCATCAGCGTGATGCGGCAATTGCGCGACGACGGCGTCGCCGCGCCGTTCCTGATCATCTCCGCGCTCGGCGAGGTCGATGATCGCGTCCGCGGCCTGCGCGCCGGCGGCGACGATTATCTCGTCAAGCCGTTCTCCTTCACCGAATTGCTGGCGCGGCTGGAGGCGCTCGGCCGCCGCAGCGAGACCATCGCCAAGGAGACGCTGCTGCGGGTCGGCGATCTCGCCATCGACCTGATCGCACGCAACGCCAGCCGCCGCGGCCGCAAGATCCCGCTGCTGCCGCGCGAATTCCAGCTGCTCGAATATCTCGTCCGCAACGAGGGCCGCGTCGTCTCCCGCGCGATGCTGCTCCAGCACGTCTGGGACTTGCATTTCGATCCCTCCACCAACATCATCGACGTCTATGTCGGTCGCGTCCGCCGCAAGGTCGACGATGCCCAGGCCTATCCGCTGATTCATACCATACGCGGCATCGGATATTGCCTCCGTGCTCCTGGTTAAGACGCTCCGCTCCTCGACCTTCCGCCTGGCGCTGATCGCGATCGCGGCCTTCGGGCTGATCGTCGCGGCGATCATGGCCTATGTCTATTTCGGCACGATCGCCTATGTGCGGAGCCGGGTCGGCGACGCCGGCGATCACGGCGGGTTCACCGCGATGATCGAGCTTGCGATGGCCGCGGTTGCCGTGCTGCTGCTGGTGCTCGCCGGGCTCGCCGCCGTGCTGGTGACGCGGCGCACGGTGGGGCGGATCGAGGAGATCAACGCCACCAGCCGCGCCATCATGCTTTCCGGCCTCGACCAGCGCATCCCCTTGCGCGGCAGCCATGACGAATGGGACCGCGTCGCCGAAAACCTCAACCAGATGCTCGACCGCATCGAGACGCTGATGGGCGAGGTCAAGCAGGTCAGCGACAACGTCGCCCACGATCTGCGCACGCCGCTGACGCGGATGCGCGGCCGGCTGGAAAAGGCCTATCACCACGAGCGCAACAGCGAGGCGGATGCCGCGCTGATCGGCGACACCATCGCCGATCTCGACGCGGTGCTCGGCATGTTCGCCTCCATCACCCGGATCTCCGAGATCGAGACCCGCGCCCGCACCGGCGCCTTCCGCGCGCTGAACCTGACTGAAATCGCCGGCGAGGTCGTCGAGCTCTACGACGCCGCCGCCGAGCAGGTCGCAACCCGCCTCAGCCTTGCCGGAGACCGCCAGGTGCCGATCACCGGCGATCGCGACCTGCTGTTCGATGCCATCGCCAATCTCGTCGACAACGCGATCAAGCACGGCCGGCCGGGCGGGCAGGTGACCGTGACCTGCCGCAGCGCCGAGGGCGGCGCGGTGATCGCGATCGCCGACGATGGTCCGGGCATTCCCACGGAGGAGCGCGATCACGTCTTCAAGCGCTTCTACCGGCTCGAGCAGAGCCGCTACACACCGGGCAATGGTCTTGGCCTCAGCCTCGTCGCCGCGGTCGCGCGCCTCCACGGCGCGGGAGTGGCGCTGCATGACAATGCGCCGGGCCTGACGGTCGAGCTCAGCTTCCCGATCGCGCTATAGCTCGATCACGCCGCGGCGTGCCGCATGCGCCACCGCGTCGGTGCGGCCGGTGGCGTCCAGCTTGTCGAGCAGCGAGCCGACATGGAATTTGACGGTGTGCACGGAGATGCCGAGCCGTCGCGCGATCATCTTGTTGGAGGCGCCCTCGGCCATCAGCGCCAGCACGTCGAGCTCGCGCTGCGTCAGCGCGATGTCGGCGGGCATGATGCGTGGATCGCGGGCGACGATCGTCGCCGTGGCGGCCTCGCCCGGCGCGGCAAGGCGAAGTCCGACGATATTGCCGAGCAAAGCCGCCAGGCGATCGGCGAGGGCGGGATCGTCGATCTCCAGGGCAAGCACGATCTCCGGCGTCCGGTCCTCGCTCACGCCTCCGGCCTTTCGCCGACTGTGACCTTGAAGCTGATCGGCTCACCGCCGCGGCGCGCAGCGACATCGACCACAGCGCCGACGCTGGAAGGTCCTAACGTCCGCGACAGCGCGCGCACGCCTGATAGCTTCTGGTCGTTGACCGCGACGATCACGTCGCCCTGGCGGATGCCGGCCGCGGCCGACGGACCGGCCTTGTCGACATTCATCACCATCGCGCCGATGCCGTCGTCGAGCCGGACCGGCTGGAGTCCGAGGCCGAGATATCCGCGCGCGATGCGGCCGCGCGTCTCGAGTTGCGCCGCGACCCGCTCGATCGTCGCCGTCGGGATCACCAGCACGCGCCGCGGCCCGAGCACCGCCATGCCGAAGGCTTCGCCCGATGCATCGAGCGCGAGGCCGCCCTGTTGGCTGCCGCGCAGGCGGACATCGAGCTCGATCCGCGCATCGATCTCGCCGCCGCGCAAGGAACGCCAGCCGCTGCCGGATGCCGACACCAGCCCCAGCGCGGCACTCGGCGTCTCGCGGTTGGTGGCCACCACCATCGACAACGCGCCGAGGGGCGGGACCGTTGCGGCGAGCTTGACCGGGGCAACAGCGGCCTCAGTGCGCAGCAGCGCGATATCGGTGGTGTGGTCGCGGCCCACGATCGTGGCGGCCGCCCGGCTGCCGTCGGGCAAGCCGATTTCGACCTCGCCCTCATCGGCCAGCGCCTCGTCGGCGGTGACGATCAGGCCTGGCTTCCACGCAAAGCCGGTGGCGCGGGAGCGATGCGAGTGCACGGAGACGACAGAGGGCGCGGTGCGCGCCACTACGTCCGCGAGGGCGGACGATAGTGAGGACAGGGGAGTTGGGTCGGTCATGGCTGGCTCCTGTAAGCTGCCCCCAATCTGGGATGTCGCGCGGAATCGCGAAACTGGCCGGGTGGTCAGGACACCGCCTGTTGCGGTCGACGAACATGTGATTGGGAGCCGCTCACGGGAACGTGTAGCAATCGGCCCGACATTGCGCCGCACGGCCTTAAGCCCTTTCAGCGAGCCCTGACTGACCATGACCATCGACCTCACCCGCCGCACCCTGCTGCAACTCGCCGGCGCGACCTCGCTGGCCATGGCCGCCGCAGCCGCGGCGCGCGCCGAGGGCACCCCGCAGGGCGGCGGCCCGACCTTTGCCAGCCGCACGCCGATGCGGGTCGGCATGGTGACGCTGCGGGTGAAGAATCTCGACAAGGTTGCGGACTACTACCGCGATGTCATCGGCCTCACGGTGATGGAGCGCTCGGCGACTGCGGCGAAGCTCGGCACATCAGGCATCGCGCTGCTGGTGCTGGAGGCCCGCCCCGATGCGGCAATCGAGCCGCGCAATGCCGCCGGCCTCTATCACACCGCCTTCCTGATGCCGACCCGCAAGGACCTGGCGCGCTGGCTTGTGCACGCGGCCTCGCACCGCGTCAAGCTGTCGGGCTTTGCTGATCATCTCGTCAGCGAATCCGTCTATCTCGATGACCCCGAAGGCAACGGCATCGAGGTCTATGCCGACCGCGATCCCTCGCAGTGGCAATGGAGCGAGGGCAGCGTGAAGATGGCGTCCGACGAGCTCAACATTCCCGACCTGCTGTCGCTGACCAATACGCGCGTGCCTGATTACGCCAGGGCACCGGACGGAATGCGCATCGGCCACATGCATCTGCGGGTCGGCGATCTCGCGCAGGCCGGAAATTTCTATCATGGCGCGATCGGCCTCGATCCGACCCGCAGCCGCAACGGCGCCGCGTTCCTGTCGTCGGGCCGCTATCATCATCATCTCGGCATGAACGTCTGGCAGAGTCAGGGCGCCGGCCAGCGCGACGGTCAGATGACGGGTCTCGCCTGGTTCTCGCTGGTCATGGCGAAGCCGGAGCTGCTCGCCGCGCAGGAAGAGCGCCTGCGCAAAGGCGGTGCGAAGGTCACGGCGCTTGCCCACGGCGTGGAGGCGATTGATCCCTGGGGCACGCGAGTACGCTTGCTCAAGGTTTGATCGCGGGGGCGGGCATTGCTAAGACCCGTCGGGTGCCAGCTTCCGGAGCCCCCGACATGTCCGAATTCCACGGCGTCTTTCCCTACCTCGTCTCCCCCGTCGATGCCGACGGCACGGTGCGGACGAACGTGCTCGCAAAGCTCTGTGACGACCTGATCGGCGCCGGCGTGCACGGACTGACGCCGCTGGGCTCGACCGGTGAGTTCGCCTATCTCAGTGCCGCGCAACGCACGGCGGTCGTGCAGACCACGATCGAGGCCGCGAGGGGCCGGGTGCCCGTGATCGCGGGCGTCGCCTCGACCTCGACGGCGGATGCGGTGGCGCAGGCGAGGGCCTACCAGAAGTGTGGGGCCGACGGCATCCTGGCGATCCTGGAGGCGTATTTTCCGCTCACCGACGCCCAGGTCGAGGCCTACTTCCGCGCCATCGCAGATGCCGTCGACATTCCCGTCGTCATCTACACCAATCCGCAATTCCAGCGCTCGGACCTCACCCTCGACGTGATCGCGCGCCTCGCCGAGCATCCGCGCATCGGCTACATCAAGGACGCATCGACCAACACCGGTCGGCTGCTCTCGATCATGAACCGTTGCGGCGATGCCTTTGGGGTGTTCTCGGCCTCCGCCCACATCCCGGCCGCGGTGATGCTGATCGGCGGGCTTGGCTGGATGGCGGGACCGGCCTGCATCATCCCGCGCCAGAGTGTCGCGCTCTACGACCTCTGCGAGGCTGGCCGCTGGGACGAGGCCATGGCGCTGCAGCGCCGGCTGTGGCGCATCAACGAGGCCTTCGCCCGCTTCAATCTCGCCGCCTGCATCAAGGCCGGGCTTTCGATCCAGGGCTACGACGTCGGCGACCCCGTCCCGCCGCAGGCGGCGCTGACGGCCGAGGCGCGCCAGGTGGTGGAGGCGGCGCTGCGTGAGCTGGCGTAGCTTCCGTAGGGTGGGCAAAGCGACTTGTCCGCCGTAGCTCGAAGAGCGAAGGCGGAAGCGTGCCCACGACTTTTCTCGACGTCCAAGAGATCGTGGGCACGGCGCAAGTGCGCCTTTGCCCACCCTACGGATTCGCGGGTCGCGGGACAGCATGCCGAATCCGCGGATATCCCGCCCAAAACCGCGGCTGGTATGCCCTTGATCGATCCGCTAAAAGGCTGCCCGCAGTTTCGAAAAGACCTCAAGGACCCCACGGAATGAACATTCTTCCCGGCAATTTGCGTTTCGGAGCGGGGCAGCCCGTCAAGCGTTTGGAAGACCAGCGGCTGCTGACCGGGAAGGGGCAATTCATCGACGACAAGCCGGGCGACGGCGCCCTGTGGCTCTACGTCCTGCGCTCGCCGCATGCCCACGCCAAGATCGTCTCGATCGACACCAGTGCAGCCGCCGCGATGCCGGGCGTGACCGCGATCTACACCGGCGCCGACCTCGTCAAGGACGATGTCGGCAGCATCCCGACGCTGAGCATCTTCAAGCGCCCCGACGGCAAGCCGATGACAGTGCCGCCGCGCCGATTGCTCGCCCATGAGGTCGTCCGCTACGCCGGCGAGGCCGTGGCGGCCGTCGTGGCGTCGTCCCGCGTCGAGGCGCAGAGCGCGGCAGAGGCAATCGTCGTCGAGTACGACGTGCAGCCGGCGGTGGTCGACCCCGTCGAGGCCGTGAAATCGGGCGCGCCCGTGGTGTGGCCGGAGGCGCCCGACAACATCGTCGGCGCGATGGCTTACGGCGATGCCGCCAAGGTGGACGAGGCGTTTGCCAAGGCGGCGCACACCGTCGAGCTCGACCTCGTCAGCCAGCGCCTCGTGCCGTCCGCGATGGAGCCGCGCTCGACCATTGCCGAGATCGACAAGAAGACCGGCCGCCTGCTGCTGCACGTGCAGTCGCAGACCCCGGCCTCGACCCGCGACGTGCTCGCCGAGGCCGTGCTGAAGCGTCCCAAGGACAGCGTGCGCGTGCTGGTCGGCGACATCGGCGGCGGCTTTGGCCAGAAGACCAACCTCTATCCCGAGGACGGCATCGTCGCTTACGCCGCAACCAAGCTGAGCAAGAAGATCCGCTGGCGCGGCGATCGCACCGACGAGTTCGTCGGTGGCACCCACGGCCGCGATCTCACCTCGACGGCGTCCTTCGCGCTCGACGAGAAGGGCAAGGTGCTGGCCTATCGCGTCAAGTCGATCGGCTGCACCGGCGCCTATTCCTCGGGCGCGGCGAACATCATCCCGCTGGTGCTCGGCCCGTTCGTGCAGACCGGCGTCTACGACCTGCCGCTGGTGCATTTCGAGGTGCAGTCGGTGATGACCCACACCGCGCCGGTCGGCGCCTATCGCGGCGCAGGCCGGCCCGAGGCCGTGTTCATCGTCGAACGCCTGTTCGACGCTGCTGCGCGAAAAATCGGCATCGATCCGCGCGCGATCCGCAAAGCCAATTACATCAAGCCGGCGCAGCTGCCCTACACGAATGCCGCCGGACAGGTGTACGATTCCGGCGCCTTCGCGCACATGCTCGACCGCGCCGTGAAGCTCGCCGACTGGGACGGCTTTGCCGCGCGCAAGAAGGCGGCGAAGAAGAAGGGCCTGCTCTACGGACGCGGGCTCACTTCCTACATCGAATGGACCGGCGGCCGCGCCCACACCGAGAAGGTCAGCCTGCACGCGACCTCGCAAGGGCGCGTCGTGCTGCACTCCGGCACCATGGCGATGGGGCAGGGGCTGCAGACCACCTACACCCAGATGATCTCCGACACGCTCGGCATTGCCATGGACAAGATCGACGTGGTCCAGGGCGACACCGATTTGGCGATGGGCTTCGGCAGCGTCGGTTCGCGTTCGCTGTTCGTCGGCGGCACGGCGGTCGCGGTCTCCTCCAACGATCTGATCCAGAAGGCGCGCGAGAAGGCTGCGAACGTGCTGGAGACCTCGGTCGAGGACATCGAATATCAGGGCGGCATGCTCACGGTGGTCGGCACCGATCGCCGCATCAGCCTGTTCGACATTGCGGAGAAGGAGAGCGGGGCCAAGCTCAGCGTTGATTCCGAAGGCGAGGTCGATGGTCCGAGCTGGCCGAACGGCACGCATATCTGCGAGGTCGAGATCGACCCCGAGACCGGCGTCTCCAAGGTCGTGCGCTACACCACCGTCGACGACGTCGGTGTCGCCGTGAACCCGATGCTGGTCACCGGCCAGATCCATGGCGGTGTTGCGCAAGGCATCGGCCAGGCGCTGTATGAGGGCGTCTCGTATGATGCCGACGGCCAGCTCCTCACCGCCAGCTACCAGGATTACTGCATCCCGCGCGCCGACGATGTGCCGCCGATCGTAGTGACGCTGGACGATACCGCGCCGTGCCGCACCAATCCGCTCGGCGCCAAGGGCTGCGGCGAATCCGGCGCCATCGGCGGCCCGCCTTGCGTCACCAACGGCGTGATGGACGCGCTCGCCGAGCTCGGCATCACCCAGCTCAACACGCCGCTGACGCCGCAGAAGGTCTGGCAGGCGATCCGGGACGCGAAGGCGGCGGGGTAGTCGTTCGCTCCAAACTCCGCTGTCGTCCCGGACAAGCGCGCCATAAGCGCGCGCCGATCCGGGACCCATAACCACAGGGGAGTGGTTGTGGCGCGAACTGATAACTCCGAATCCCCGCAATCACATCTCCCTGTGGCTATGGGTCCCGGATCTGCGCTTACGCTTGTCCGGGACGACAGCGGAGTGTGTAGCGCTCGCTCGCGCCAAATGCTCGGGCTGCGGCGCTAAATCCCCAGCATCATCTTCGCAATAATATCGCGCTGGATCTCCGAGGTGCCGCCGAAGATGGTGTAGGCGCGGCCGTTGAGATATTCCGGCACCATTGTCAGCATCTCCTCCGGCGTCGCCGGCTCGTGATTGAGCTGGTAGAGCGGTCGCATGGGCTCGACGGCGAGGGCGTCGTGGCCGATCACATCGACTCCGAGCCGCGTCACGGCCTGGCGGATTTCGCTGTTGCGCAGCTTCAGGATCGACGACACCGCGCCGGGATTCTGTCCGGTCTGCAATGCCGAGAGCACGCGCAGCTCGGTCATTTCAAGCGCGTCGATATCGACTTCCACCTCCGAGATGCGCGCCGCGATATCGGGGCTGTCGATGGCGCGGCCGGTCAGGTCCGATTCGGCGAGATCCGAAATCGCTTTCAGCCCCTCGCGCAGCTTGGCCGAGGCGATGCCGGAGCCGCGCTCGAACTCGAGCAGATATTTGCCGTAGGTCCAGCCCTTGCCTTCCTCGCCGACCCGGTTGGCCACGGGCACGCGGACGTCGTCGAAGAACACCTGGTTGACCTCGTGGTCGCCGCCGATCGTCAGGATCGGGCGTATCGTGATCCCCGGCGTCTTCATGTCGATCAGGATGAAGCTGATGCCGTCCTGCTGCCGCGGCCCGTCGCTGGTGCGCACCAGCGCGAACATGCGGTTGGCGTGGTGCGCATGCGTGGTCCAGATCTTGGTGCCGTTGATGATGTAATCGTCGCCGTCGCGGACCGCGCGTGTCTTCAGCGAGGACAGATCGGAGCCGGAGCCCGGCTCGGAATAGCCCTGGCACCAATAATCCTCGCCGGAGAGAATCCGCGGCAGGTAGAAGTTTTTCTGCTCGGGCGAGCCGAACCCGATGATGACGGGCCCGACCATCTTTACCCCCATCACATTGACGTTCGGTACGCCGGCCCGTGCGGATTCGGTCTCGAAGATCCAGCGCTGCGCCGGCGTCCAGCGCGGCCCGCCATGCTCGACCGGCCAGCCCGGCGCGCCCCAGCCCTGCCTGTGTAGCGCGCGCTGCCAGGCCATGCCGATATCAGGGTCGGAGAATACCGACGGCGTCAGCGCGGTCGCGCGCTTCATCTCCTCGGTGAGATTCTTGGCGACGAAGCCGCGCACCTCGTCCTGGAAGGCGCGCTCCTCGGCATTGAACGACAGGTCCATGAGGCTCTCCCGATATCAGGCCTTGCGGCCAAGTTCGGCGTGACGGGCATAGTGGTGCGCGCTGCCGCCAAACAGCGTGTCGAAGGCGACCAGCCGCTTGAAATAGGCGCCGACCTCGAGCTCCTCGGTGACGCCCATGCCGCCATGAAGCTGGATCGACTGCTCGCCGACGAACCGTGCGCATTTGCCGATCTTGGCTTTCGCGGCAGACGCCGCACGGGCCCGCTCGACCGGCGGGCTATCCGCCTTCAGCGCAGCCCGCAGCGCCATCGAGCGCGCCTCGTCAACCTGCATCGCCATGTCGGCGAGGCGATGGCGGATCACCTGGTTGGCCGACAGCGGCCGTCCGAACTGCTTTCGGATCTTGGTGTATTCGAGCGTGGTGTCCAGCAGCGTCTGCATGATGCCGACGGCTTCTGCGCCGAGCGCGGCCATGGCGCGGTCAATGGCCCATTCGATGGCCGGCAGCGCGTCGTGGCCGTCACCGAGCAGGGCGTCCTCCGGCAGATGCACGTCGGACAGCTCGATGTTGCAGGCGCGTCCGCCGCCGAGGCGCGGATAGTCGCTGACGACGAGGCCAGGCGTCGTCGCCGGCACGAGGAACAGGCCGATCCGTCCCGAAGGCCTCTGATGATCATGAATGTGCGCGGAGACGATGATCTCGTCGGCGGCATGGCCGTCGAGCACGGCGATCTTGCTGCCGGCAAGGCGCCAGCCGTTCGCCGTCTTGTTGGCTGATGTCGCGACCTTGGCGAGATCGAACCTCGCCGCGCGCTCGGAATGCGCAAACGCAAGCTTCAAGGATCCATCCGCGATCTTCGGCAGGCTCTCCTGCTTCTGCTCATTGGTGCCGCAACGGTCGATCAGTGCAGCACCCATCACCACGGTCGCGACATAGGGCTCCGACACCAGCCCGCGGCCGAACGCTTCCATCAGGATGCCGATCTCGACGGCACCGCCGCCTAGCCCGCCGAACTCTTCCGCAATCGGCAGCGCCAGCCAGCCGAGCTCGGCGAACTGCTTCCACACCGCCGGGCTGAAGCCGAGTGGATCGTTCGCCATCTTGCGGCGGTGATCGGCATCGTAGCTTCCGGCCACGAAGCGCTCCGCGCTCTCGCGCAGCAATCTTTGCTCGTCGCTGAGGTTAAGATCCATCGCAATTACTCCGCGGCCGCCGGCGGCTTGCGCACGGAGGGATGCAGACCGGAGGGATCGACGATCATGCCGAATTCCTGAAGATTGTGGGCGTGGCAGAGCTGATGCAGCGCGAAGGCCTGGTCGATCGCGGCGGGCTGGCCCATCACGTCGACGGAGCGGTTCACCGCTTCCTTGGTCATCTTCAGCGCGAAGGCCGGCTTTGCCGCGATCCTGCGCGCCAGCTCCAGAGTGCGCGCAGAAAGCTCCGCGCGAGGCACGACCTGATTGACCATGCCGAGCTGCCGCGCCACCTCGGCGCTCCAGTTGTCGGCGGTGAACAGGAACTCCTTGGCCTTGCGCGCGCCGAGCTCCCAGGGGTGCACGAACCATTCGACGCCGCAGACGCCCATGGTCACCACGGGATCGCAGAACTGTGCGTCGTCGCTGGCCATGATGAGGTCGCAGGCCCAGGCCAGCATCAGTCCGCCGGCGATGCACTTGCCGTGCACCTCGGCAATGGTCGGCTTGGCCAGGTTGCGCCAGCGCCGGGTGATCTGGAGATAGATTTCCTGCTCGCGCGCGAAGCGGCCATGGGCATTTGGTTCAGCAAAACCGCCCCAATTTCCGATCGGTGGAAAATCGACGCCGGCGGTATTCTTGCCGCCGGGACGCAGATCATGGCCGGAGGAGAAATGCGGACCGTTGCCGGCGAGGATGATCACCTTGACCGAGTCGTCCTGCACCGCCGCGTCGAAGGCGGCGTTGAGGTCGTAGGTCATTTGCAGGTTCTGCGCGTTGCGCGCCTCCGGCCGGTTCATCACGATCCGGGTGATCGCTGGATCCGGCCTCTCCACGAGGATGGTCTCGAACGAGGTCATCGCGTTCCCCCGGTGTTCTGTCTTATTGTTTCGTCGAGTTGACTATGTCGGTCAGGGATAGGCAAGAGGCTTGCGTCAGTCGGCTGGGGTGCGCAGCGCAGTCATTCCGGGATGGTCCGAAGGACCAGACCCGGAATCTCGAGATTTTCAGGTGCGCAAGGGCGCACCATAGCTCGCTTCGCGCCCCGGAATGAACCCGAAAAGCTGGTACCGCGTTATCGCTATCTGATATTGAGTTACGGGATTCCACCGGGAGAAATTTAATGCGCAAGATCCTGACCGTGCTGGCGGCGCTGGCCTCGCTGAGCCTCACCAATTGCGGCTACAACGCGATCCAGAGCGAGGACGAGCAGATCAAGTCCAACTGGTCCGAAGTCGTGAACCAGTATCAGCGCCGCGCCGACCTCGTGCCCAATCTCGTCAACTCCGTGAAGGGCTTTGCCCAGCAGGAGAAGGACGTGCTGCTGGGCGTCACCAATGCCCGCGCCAAGGTCGGCAGCGTCCAGGCGACGCCCGAGGTGCTGAACGATCCGGCCGCCTTCCAGAAGTTCCAAGCCGCGCAGGGCGAGCTCTCCAGCGCACTGTCGCGACTGCTGGTCGTCACCGAGAACTACCCGCAGCTCAAGTCGGACGCGCTGTTCAAGGATCTGATGTCGCAGCTCGAGGGCACCGAGAACCGCATCACGGTGGCGCGCAACCGCTACATCAAGGCGGTGCAGGATTACAACGTCACCATCCGCTCATTCCCGAGCAACCTCACCGCCATGATGTTCGGCTACAAGGAGAAGCCGAACTTCTCGGTCGCAAACGAGAAGGAAATCTCGACCGCGCCGAAGGTGGACTTCAACCCGGCGCCGGCACCGTCGAAGTAAGCGCGCGCCGTTTTGCAATGCGCCAAGCTCCACCCACCGCCGTCATTCCCCGCGAAAGCGGGGAATCCAGTACGCCGCGGCTTCACGGCTCATGCACTGCGGCCTCTGGAATACTGGATCGCCCGCCTTCGCGGGCGATGACAGCAAGGGTGGGGCGAGCGTATTCGGTGGTCGCCTCACTTGTCCTCGCCATCGCACTCCTCTTCGCACTCCCCGCCTCCGCCGACGTCGCCGTCCCCCAGCTCACCGGGCGCGCGGTCGATCAGACCGGGACGCTGTCCAGCAGCGAGACCGCCGCGCTGTCGCAAAAGCTGCGTGACTTCGAAACACGCAAGGGCAGCCAGATCGCCGTCCTGATCGTGCCGACCACGCAGCCGGAGACGATCGAGCAATTCTCGATCCGCGTTGCGGAGGCCTGGAAGATCGGCCGCAAGAAGGTCGACGACGGCGCGATCCTCGTCGTCGCCAAGAACGACCGGCATCTGCGCATCGAGGTCGGCTACGGCCTCGAAGGCGCGCTCACCGACGTCACCTCGCGCCGGATCATCGATGAGATCATCACACCGAAATTCAGGAGCGGCGATTTCGCCGGCGGCATTGCCGACGGCGTCGAGCGCATGATGCGGGTGATCGACGGCGAACCCTTGCCGGTTCCCTCGCCCACCGTGAACTTCGGCAGTCTCGACGATCTCGCACCGCTCTTCATCGTCACGCTGTTCGTCTCGGTGGGCATCGGCGGCGCCTTCCGGGCCGCGCTCGGACGGCTGCTCGGATCGTTCGTGACTGGAGGCATCATTGCGGCGCTGACCTGGTTCATTCTCGGGTCTTTCGCACTTGCCCTCGCGCTGGGTGGTCTCGGCTTCATCATCGGATTCGTCGCCGATCTGTTTTCGGTGATCACGCCGGGCACTGGCCGCTCGCGCGGCGGCTCCTGGTCGAGCGGCTCCTCGTCGGGCGGCTGGAGCAGCGGATCGTCGAGCAGTGATAGTGGCGGCTTCAGCGGCGGTGGCGGCAGTTTTGGCGGCGGCGGCGCCTCGGGGAGCTGGTAGCGGTATGAGCATCAAGCGCATCGCCAGACATCTCGTGCAGCATCATTGGCGGGCAAAGCAGATCTTTCCGCCGGCCGTGCTCGCCCGCATCGAGCAGGCGATCAGGCAGGGCGAAACCACCCATTCCGGCCAGGTCCGCTTCGTGGTCGAAGGCGCGCTCGACGGCGCGCCGCTGTTCCGCAACCAGCCGGCCCGCGAGCGCGCGCTCGACGTGTTTGCGCATCTGCGCATCTGGGACACCGCGCATAACAACGGCGTCCTGATCTATCTCCTGCTCGCCGACCGCGATGTCGAGATCGTCGCCGATCGCGGCATCCACGCCAAGGTCGGTGCCGAAGGCTGGGAGAGCATCTGCCGCGCCATGGAGGCGGAGTTCAGGTCGGGCCAGTTCGAGCGCGGCGTAATCGACGGTATCACGGCGGTGTCGCGCGAACTGGCGCGGCATTTTCCGCCCGGCGCATCGCATGCGAACGAGCTGCCGGATGCGCCGGTCGTGATGTGAACGGAGCGCGCTCCGTTCTCTCACCGTCATCCCCGCGCAACGGCTCCGCCGTTGCGCGGGGATGACGGAAGTGACAAGGGACGCCCAGCGCTTATTCCGCGGCCGTTCATCTTCACCCGATTACAATTTGTTTCACGCCCGCCACACCGGTTCCACTTTCCCGGCCAAATTCGGCCCCGGATAACTTCCTAAAATTTCGGTAAGCGGGTCCGCAGGTAAGGATTTCGCAAGTAATGAAAGTTACCAAAAGGTCAACCCAGACTGGAGTATTTGAGCCGTGAGCGAACCAATGCCCGAGCAGGCTGCCCAGGACGCCGGCGTCGTCGAAGCTGCTGCGACCGCGCCGCAGGCCAATGAGGCCGCTGGGATCGAGGCTCCCTCGATTGCGCCGGACCATGAGGCGCCACCCAAGCCGGATCCGGTGAAGATCGAGCCGCCGAAGATTGAGGCATCCCGGATCGACGTGCCGAAGCTCGAAGCCAAAGCCGCAACCAAGCCCGAGCCGAAGCCCGGCAAGCTGATCGTCATGGCGCCGTCGGAGCGGAACTGGGACCGTGAGGATTTTGCTCCGCATATGAAGGCGGAAGAGCCGCGTGAGACCGGCAGCAAGCGCCGCCTGTCGGCGATGGCCGCGGTGGTGGTGATCGCCGCCGGCGTTGGCGCCATCAGCGGCGCGCTCGCAACCGCCGGCATGATGCATTTCGCCGCCCCGGCCCAAGCGCCGGTGCAGGTCGCCGACACCAGCGCGCTCGATGCTTCGGTCGCCCGGATCGATGCCGACCTCGTCGCGCTCAAGGCCAATGTCGAGCACAGCTCGAAAACCGGCGTCACCCAGTTCAACCGGGCCAACGACCGCCTCGACAAGCTCGAGAAGGCGCAGGCCGAGCCGATGGCCAAAATCGCAAAGCTGTCCGAGACCGTCGACAAGCTCCGCGCCACGCCGCCCGCCGCCCCCGCGCAGGCCGCAGCAGCGGTGCCCAAGGAGACCACCGGCTCGATCGCGCCGACCCAGGTTGCGACCGCCGCCGCCGCGCCGGCCCCAGTGGCTGCCGCACCCAAGACCGAGGTCGGCCGCCTGCCGACGGTCGAAGGCTGGCGGCTGCGCAACGCCGGCAATGGCGGTGCGCTGATCGAGGGCCGCGACGGGCTCTACGAGGTCTATCCCGGCGATCCCATCCCCGGCCTTGGTCGCGTCGATGCGATCCGGCGCCAGGACGGCCGCTGGGTGGTCGTCACCAGCAAGGGCCTGATCACCGGACGCTGAGCGGCTCGGATACGACTTTCGAAAGGCGCTTCACCACCATGCGAAGCGCCTTTTTGCTTGAATAGGCGGACCGCCGCGGTGTTACCTCAGGCATGAGCCGCGCGTTGCGAATTTTCCTTGCTGCCGCCGTGTTGTTCGGCGGTACTGCCGCGCTGTCGGCCGCGCAGACCCCGTCGCTGACGCGCGGCACCGCCATCACCGATCCCGATCTGCTGCGCAAGCTCGACGACGGCGACGCTCTCACGCTCCAGCACCTGTTGGCGCCGGAGCGCAAAGCGAATGGTTCGCTGACGACCGACCGGCTGTTTTCAGAGCTGTCCCAGCTCAAGGACATTCCGCCGGCGATCGATGCGGAGTTCGAGCGCTACATCACAGGGCAGAAGGCGGCCTATCCGAGCGAGACCATCGGCGTCGGCGAGGGCTTTGACGTGCAGCTGTTCGATCGGGCCATGCTGAAATCGCGCGACACGCGCTTCGTGCTGGCCGGCATCGTCAACCGCATGGACCGCGCCTACGCCTCGGAGGAGTCCTGCGGCGAGATCCGCCTGATCTATCGGCTGGCGCGCTTCGACGGCACAACCGCGACGCGGCTGCCGATGACGCTCAATCTGGTGATGAAGGCGCGGGATGCGCGCCAGACGGACGCGAACGGCAAACCGATCAATTGCGCCGAACTCGCGCGGCGCTGGCTCGACGACGGCAACTGGCAGGAGCTGATCGGCAGTCGAGACGACGCCATGCTCGAACGCATCGAGACCAACATCCAGCTCTCGGTCGCGGCCAAGTCGGCGCTGCATGACTTCCGCTCCGACTATCTGCTCAAGGTGTTCAAGTACAATTCCGCCACGAAGGCCTTCGAGGAATCGACGCTGGAGAACCAGGTCGACCGCGACCGGATCATGGCGGACGAGGCGCTTCGGCGCGACTTCAAGGATTGGCTGCTCGCACCCGAGCATCTTCGCGAGTTCGATCGCGGCACCGTGCTGATCCCCGAGAAATTCCTGGCAAGGAGTGCGGTGGTGCCGACGCCGGCCGGCCTCGATGCTTCGGCGCTGCAGCCGGAATTCGGCATGATGCAGGCTGAGGGGGAGGGCAAAGCGGTCTTCACCGATAACGACGTGGTCGGTGCGTTGAAGCAGGCGGCCGCGCGCGGCGACATGCAGAACATCCGCTCGGTCGCGGGCTTCCAGCGCCGGCTCAACGACGTCACCTGTTCAGGCTGCCACCAGACTCGCGGCATCGGCGGCTTTCACTTTCCGGGCGTCGATTGGCTGGCGGACAGGCCGTCCAATGCGAGCATCGTACCGGCCTCGCCCCACTTTCTCGGCGACCAGCCCCGCCGCCGCGACATCCTGACCGCGTTCGCCGCAGGCAGACGCCCTGATTTCTCACGCGGATTTGCCAGCCGGCCGCAGACCCGCGGCAGCCGGGAGCTCGCCGGGAGCGAATATCAGGACGGCTGGGGCGCGCATTGTTCCCTGCAAGATGCGGGATCGGGAACGCGAGATGAGAGTTTTACGTCATGGAGCTGTGCTAACGGTCTCACCTGTCAGGCTGCCCCGGCCTCGCGCCGCATCGGCATGTGCTTCATCAAGACGCGTTGAGCCCGCAAAGCGATTTGGATGATTCATGACGAATACCGGCGACGCCAACAAGGAGCGCAATCGCGAGATTGCACGCAACGAGGAAGTCAAGCAGGTCACCGGCGGCGCCCGCGTCAGCATCTGGGCGATCGCGATGGCCGTTATCGTCGGTGGCATCCTGTTCACGCTCGGCTGGCTGTCGCTGCGGTAGCTGCGCTCTCTTTCGTCATGGCCGGGACAAGCCCGGCCATGACGGGGCTGGGGGTTCAGTGCTCGCACCCTCACGTCGCGTAGTTCGTCATCCGCTTGCCCGGCAGCAGCTCGTACGCCGGCTTCCAGCCGGGCAGTGCGGCCATGCGGCCGAGCCAGGCGTGGATGGCAGGATGGCTCGTGGCGAAATCGAAGCCGTGCTCGTCGCTCGGATAATGCAGATAGGCCATCATCGAGATGTCGGCGACGGTCGGCCTAGTGCCGATCGCGAAGGCGTTGTGCTGAAGATGCCCGTCCAGGATGCCGAGGAAGTCCTCGAGCCGGCGGCGAAAGTGTTTCAGCACTTGCGGATCGTTCTTCTCGGTGAAGGCCCGCATGAAGCGATAGGTCGCCATGTAGCCGGTGAGCTTGTGGTTGTCCCAGAACAGCCAGCGCAGCAGCTCGAACTTCTCTTCCTCCGTGTCGGCGCCGAAGCGGCCGTACTGCTCGGCGAGCTTCAAGAGGAGCGGCGCAGTCTGCGTCATCTTCAGCCCATCGACTTCGAGCACCGGGATTTCGCCCATCTCGTTGACGGCCTTGCGCCATTCTGCCGTGCGCGTGACGCCGCCGCCGAAATCGGTCCAGACCGGCTCGAACCTCTCGCCGCAAAGCGTCAACATCAGCGCCAGCTTGTAGCTGTTGCCGGATTCGGGGAAGTAGTGCAGGCGGTAACTGGGCATGGGACCTCGCGGCGTGGTTTTGGGCCGGTAGTTTATAGCGAGATCGCCCGGCATCGTCATTGCGAGCGTAGCGAAGCAATCCAGCAATGCAGCCGCGGAGATACTCTGGATTGCTTCGCTGCGCGCAATGACGGAGGTCGTGAAGACGGGCTGTCTCCCCGCTGTCGTCCCGGACGAGCGAAGCGAAGATCCGGGACCCATAGCCACAGGCCGTGGTTTGGCGAAGACTCGGAGTGACCAGTCGCGCCCACAACCACTCCCTGTGGTTATGGGTCCCGGGCTCGCGCTTTGCGCGCCCCGGGACGACGGCGGAGTGTGAGTGCGCTCCTAGCCCACCGCCCCCGACGACCTCAGCTGCTTGATCGCCGCTTCGTCGTATCCCGCCTCGCGCAAAATCTCGTCACTGTGCTCGCCGACAGCGGGCGGCTTGCGCGGCTGGACCTTCTTGGTGCCGTCGATCCAGATCGGGCTGGAGATGGTCAGCATGGTGTCGTTCTCGAACGGCACCAGCACCTCGTTGTCGAGCATCTGCTTGTCGTTGGGGATGTCGTCGAGAATGCCGACGATGCCGAACACGAGGCCGTTGCCGTCGAGAATCTTGCGCCATTCGGCAAGATCCCTGGTCGCGAAAGTCTCGTCGAAGATCTTGATCAACTCCACCGAACGGGCGTGACGGTCGGGTTTGGTGGCGAAGCGCGGATCGGTGATGAGGTCTTCGCGTCCCAGACATTTCGCCAGCGTCGGAAACTGCTTCTCCTCGCTCAGCAGCGACAGGATCAGCCAGCGGCCGTCCCTGCATTGATAGTGGTTGGCGACTGCGTTCAGCGCGCGCTCACGCGGACGCCGCTCGCCGAACTTGGCGCCGCAGAGTTTTGCCTGGGCCAGCACGCTCGCGGCCCACACCCCGTTCGCCATCAGATTGGAGGCGACGTGCGAGCCCTTGCCGGTCTTCTCGCGCTGATAGAGCGCGGTGACGATGGCACCATAGAACGCCATGGCGCAGGGGTGGTCGCCCATGCCGGCGACCGAGCGGGCCGGGGTGGTGTCGATGTCGGCACGGACCAGGTCCATCAGGCCCGAGCGCGCCCAATAGGCGTTGCTGTCGAAGCCGGGCTTGTTGGCCTCCTCGCCCTTCTCGCCATAGCCGGTGAAGGAGGCGTAGATCAGCCGGTCGTTGAGATGGGCGAGGTGATCATGGGTGATGCCGAGCTTGGCGCGCACCGGCGGCGGCATGTTGGTGATGAAGACGTCGGCCTCTTCCACGAGCTTGTAGAGCACGGCCTGCGCCTCGGGCTTGGCGAGGTCGAGCGCGATGCTCTTCTTGTTGCGGGCCTCCAGCAGCCAGGCGAAATTGTGCTCGCCGGTCGGATAGCCGGGCAAATTCGGCAGATTGCGATAGGGATCCCCGGCGCCGGGCGGCTCGATCTTGATGACGTCGGCGCCGAAATCCGACAGCACGGTCGCCGCCGCGGGCGCTGCGATGAAGCTCGCGCAGTCCAGAACCTTCAGGCCTGAAAAGATGCCTTTTTCCATCGCGGCGTTGCTCCCTCGCTCTTGTCGTTTCCCGCGCGCTGGAATTGGCGCGGGCCAGATCGTGAGAGCATTAGACCGATGTTTTGCCGGGATGCAACGGCATCAGGCGCAGGGCCTCACTCCTCCCCCGCAAGCAACGCCGCGTTGCCGCCGGCTGCGGCCGTGTTGATCGTCACGGTCTGCTCGGTCGCGAAGCGCGCGAGGTAGTGCGGGCCGCCGGCCTTGGGACCGGTTCCGGACAGGCCATTGCCGCCGAACGGCTGCACGCCGACCACGGCGCCGATCATGTTGCGGTTGACGTAGATGTTGCCGACCTGCACGCGGTCGATGATGGCCTCGATGGTATCGTCGATACGGGAATGGACGCCGAGGGTGAGGCCGTAGCCGGTGCGCTCGATCGCCTGCAGCACGCGTTCGAGGTTTTCGGCACGGTAGCGCACGACGTGCAGGATCGGGCCGAACACCTCCTCGGTGAGCTGGCCGGCGTCTTTGAGCTCGAAGATGTGCGGCGCGACGAAGCAGCCTTGCGGCGCGTGGCCTGCAAAGTGCAGTCGCGCCTCACTCTTCATCCGCGCGATATGGGCGTCCAGCCGCTGCTTGGCCTCCATGTCGATCACCGGGCCGACATGGGTCGCGACGTCACGGGGATCGCCGATCTTCAACTCGCGTGCCGCGCCCGCGATCATCTCGATCATGCGGTCGGCGACGTCCTCCTGCACGAACAAGAGCCGCAGCGCCGAGCAGCGCTGGCCGGCGGAGCGGAACGCGGAGGTCACGACGTCGTCGGCGACCTGCTCGGGCAGCGCGGTGGCATCCGCGATCATGGCGTTGATGCCGCCGGTCTCCGCGATCAGCGGCACGATCGGCCCATCCTTGGCGGCGAGCGTCCGGTTGATGTTGCGGGCGACCTCGGTCGAGCCGGTGAAGACGACGCCCGCGATATCAGCGTGCGCGGTCAGGGCGGCACCGATACGGCCGTCGCCGACAACGAGATGCAGCGCATCTTTCGGGATGCCGGCCTCGTGCAGCAGGGCGACGGCCTCGCGCGCGATGCGCGGGGTCTGCTCGGCGGGCTTTGCCACCACGCTGTTGCCAGCCATCAGCGCCGCCGTGACCTGGCCGAGGAAAATCGCCAGCGGAAAATTCCACGGCGAGATCGCAACGAAGACGCCGCGGCCACGCATCGCGAGCGCGTTGCTTTCGCCGGTCGGGCCTGGCATTGCCGCATCAACGCCGAACAGCTTGCGGCCCTCTGCGGCATAATAGCGGCAGAAATCGGCGGCCTCGCGCAGCTCCGACAGCGAATCGTCGAGCGTCTTGCCGCCCTCGATTTGCAGCATCGCGATGAAGCGGGCGCTGCGGCTCTCCAGGAGATGCGCGGCCTGCTCCAGCGCCGCCGCGCGTGTGGCCGCAGGTGTCCGGCTCCAGGCCGCAAAGCCGACACGCGCGGCAGTCACTGCCGCATCGGCTTGATCCGGCGTGGCATCCGCAATCGGCTCGAGCTCGGTCGCTGCGGCTTTGACGTCAGCGAGCAAATGATCGAGCGCGACGCGTGCGCCGAACTCGACGCCGCGCGAATTGCGCCGCTCCGGCGCGTAGAGATCACCGGGCAACGGGATTTTGGGATGCGCCGCCGCTTGCGGCCGGACGATGGCGTCCGCCGGTCGCTGCAACAGCGCCGGCACCGGAACGCGATAATCGGCGGCCTGCGCCACGAACGACGAGTTGGCGCCGTTCTCCAGGAGGCGCCGCACCAGATAGGCGAGCAGGTCGCGATGACTGCCGACCGGGGCATAGGTGCGGTAGGCGATCTCGGGGTGATCCTTGGTGAGCTGCTCGTAGAGCGCTTCGCCCATGCCGTGCAGGCGCTGGAATTCGAATCCGCCGCTCCTCCCGGCAAGCTCCAGCACGGTCGCGACGGTCAGCGCGTTGTGGGTGGCGAATTGCGGAAAGATGCGCGGCCGAAGACTCAAAAGCTTCGTCGCACAGGCGACGTAGTTCAGATCGGTCATCGCCTTGCGCGTGAACACGGGATAGCCGTCGAGCCCGCGTTCCTGCGCGCGCTTCATCTCGGTGTCCCAATAGGCCCCCTTGACCAGCCGCACCATCAGCCTGCGGTCATGCGCGCGGGCGAGCGCGTCGACGTAATCGATCACCGCGCTGGCGCGCTTCTGATAGGCCTGGATGGCGAGGCCAAATCCGTCCCAACCTCTCAGCGAGGGATCGGCGAGCGTTGCGGCGATCATTTCGAGCGACAGCTCGAGCCGATCTGCCTCTTCGGCATCGACGGTGAAGTTGAGGTTATGCGCTTTGGCGCGCCGCGCGAGGTCGAGCAGCAGCGGCACCAGCTCGGCCATCACGCGGTCGCGGCTGATCGCCTCGAAGCGCGGATGCAGCGCCGAGAGCTTGACCGAGATGCCGGGCCGGTCGGGCAGGGGATTGCTGCCCGCAGCCTTGCCGATCGTCTCGATCGCACTCGCATAGGCATCGAAATAACGCCTGGCATCGGCGGCCGTGCGCGCGCCTTCGCCGAGCATGTCGAAGGAATAGCGCGGCTTCTGGCCGGAGCGCGGCTTGCCCCGCTCCAGCGCCTGCTCGATGGTCTCGCCCAGCACGAAATGACTGCCCATCAGCCGCATCGCCTGACGCGTCGCGGTGCGCACCGCAGGTGCGCCCAGCCGCTTCACCAGACGGCCGATGGTGCCGTCGGGCGTCTCGCCGGGCTGGATCACCCGCGCCGACAGGCCGAGCGCCCAGGCCGAGGCGTTGACCAGGAAGGCGGTGGACTTGGTCTCGTGGTGGATGAAGTCGCCCTCGCCGAGCTTGTCCTCGATGAACTGGTCGGCGGTGCGCGCGTCCGGCACGCGCAGCAGGGCCTCGGCCAGCACCATCAGCGCCAGCCCCTCCTTGGTCGAGAGCGCGAACTCCCGCAGCATGTCCTCGACCCCGCCAAGACTACCTGCAAGCCGGTCGTCGCGCTTGCGGATCGCCTCGATCAGCCGGGTCGCGGTGCGGTCGATCCGGGCCTCCTGCGGCGCGGACAGATGCGATGTCGGCAACAGGCGCGCGGCGATCTCGGCATCATCGGGCGCGTAGGGGGCGGTGAAGGGCGGCGGGATGTTCGGCATGGCGTGTCCTGTGGCTAAAATCCAGGATAAGGCCCGCGTGACCGTAGTTCGATAGACAATCTAGCCAATTTGCCTTAGAAAATTAAGAAAAGAAGCAGCTTGGCCTGATTAAACATGGAACTCGATCGGATCGACCGGAAGATCCTCTCGATTTTGCAGGAGGATGGGCGCATCGCCAATGTCGAACTCGCCGAGCGCATCGGGTTGTCGCCAACCTCGATCGGCGAGCGGCTGAAGCGCTTGCAGCGGGAGGGCTTTGTCGAAGGCTATGGCGCGCGGCTCAACCCGCACCGGCTCGGCCTCGGTCTGTTGGTGTTCGTCGAGGTGCTGCTCGACAAGACCACGCCGGACAATTTCGAACGTTTTGCGCGCGCGGTGAAACTCGCGCCTGAAGTTCTGGAGTGTCACATGGTTGCCGGCGGCTTCGACTATCTTGTGAAGGCGCGGCTCGCGGACATGGCGGCGTATCGACGCTTTCTCGGCGAGACCCTGCTGTCGATGCCGGGCGTGCGCGAGACGCGGACCTATGCGGTGATGGAGGAGATCAAGCGCGACGCACCGTTACCGGTGGGCTGACGAAGTGCCGTCGCGATTGTCATTGCTGAGGCGTTGAACGGGCGGTCCTCGCGGGAAAATAGCTCTCCGTGTGCAGTCGCAACGCCTGTCGTCGAATGCACTGGCCGTCTTCTAAAATTTTCTTGGCCCAGCTCCCGGATCGATCCGGGAGGCAGCAAAAGCTGGCGGGCTTATACTTTGAGGTTCTCTGCGGAGGTCTTGCCCCGGTTTGCGATCTCTTCGTATTCCACCGTCTGTCCTTCGTTCAGGGACGACAGACCGGCTTTCTGCACTGCCGAGATATGCACGAACACATCCTTGCCGCCCGACGCAGGCTGGATAAATCCATAACCCTTCGTCGGGTTGAACCACTTGACCGTACCTTTAGCCATCACGACTTCTCCGCGGGTCTTCCTCCGAGATCTCGAACCGCCAGTCCCCGCCAACCGGCCGGTTCGGTCCTAACAGGATACGCGGAATGTGGCCGGCTTGGTAGCTCAAACCACATCGGCCTTTCGCCGAATTCCGCTCAACTTCGCGGCGTTTTTGCCGGTTTTGCCCGTTTCGCGGTCAAATGGCCGGCGTGCTGCGCGCTGTCCGTCAGTACGTCGCGGCCAGGTAATCGACGATCTTGCCGACATCCGCATCGTCGATCGGTGCGCCATAGACCTTGATCATCTTGGTCACCTCGGCCTGCCAGAAGCCCTTCTTGTCCTTCATCGGCGGCTGCGTCTTGACGTAGTCGGCCGAGTGGCAGGCGCTGCAATTGCCCTGGACGATTTCGAGATTGGGGCCTGCCTTGAAGGCGGCGACCTCGTCCGGAAGCTGGTAGTTGACGGGCGCCGCGGTCACGGCCGTCAGGCCGGTGGCGAGGGCGAGCGTGACGGCGAGGAGAATGGTGCGCTGCATGGTCATTCTCCTTTCAGGCCACGGTGACGCGGACGGTTTCGACGACGTTGCGCAAGTATCCCGCCGGGTTCCAGCGCGGCGCGTCCGGCTGCGTCTCGCCGCCATTGCCGGTGGCGCGCACCTTGAGCTCAACGCTTCCCGCCGCAAGCTTCACCGGCAGCTTCCATTCGCGGAACGAATATTTGCCGAGATCCTTGCCGAGCTTGGCGCTCACCCAGGTCTTGCCGCCGTCGGTGGAGACCTGGACCTCCTTGATGCCCTTGCCGCCGTCGAAGGCGATGCCGCGCAGGGTCACAGCTCCCGCCTTCAGCTTGGCGCCATCGGGGATGCTGGTGATGAAGGAGCGAATGGTGAAACGGTTGATCGGGATCGTCGCCTTAGGTGCGGTGCCGGGCTCGATCGCGTTATCAGGCGTATCGGGAATGCGATAGGCGGACTTCATCCAGAAGCCGTCATAGACGTTGTCGATGACGGTAATCTCGTTGAGATGCTTGACCCAGTAGGTGCCGTAATAGCCGGGCACGATCAGGCGCAGCGGAAAGCCGTTGAGGAACGGCAAATCCTCGCCGTTCATGCCATAGGCCAGCATCACCTCGCCGTCACTGGCGTGAGCGATGTCGAGTGCCTTGACGAAGTCAGGCGTCTTGTCGCTGACCGGCCCGTCCATGCCGTTGAAGGTGACCTGCCTGGCGCCGCTCTGCACGCCGGCCATCTCCAGCACCGCCTTCAACGGCACGCCGCGCCAGCGCGCATTGCCCATGGCGCCGTTGGCGAGCTGGCCGCCGGCGACGCGCGGCTCGAAGAAGCCGCGGCTGTTGCCGGAGCACTGGTTGACGGCGACGATCTCGGTCGCCTTCATCTTCCTGATGTCCTTCAGTGAAAGTTTCAGCGGCTTGTCGACCTTGCCCTTGACCTCCAGCGTGAACTTGTCGGGGTCGAGATTGTAGGGCAGGTCCGAGAGGTGATAGCGGACGAAGAACGCATTGTTCGGCGTGATCGGGCCGTCGTTGAAGATCGCGAACGGCGTCTCGAGCTGCGGCGGCCGGCTGGTCAGGCCGATCATCGGCCGCTTCTGCGGGTATTTCACCAGCGGCCGTTCGCCATTGGCGAAGGGCAGGGTCACGGTGTCGAGTGCCAACGCCCTGGTGGCATTCAGTGTGGCCGCCATGGCGGCAAGCCCCGCTCCTTTGAGCAGGTCGCGGCGATCGAACATCTGGTCCCCTCCCGGAGCTTTTCGTTGGCCCGCGGTCATCACCGCGAGCCGCGCTCATCTGTCGCAACGATTTGAACGAAGTCAATTCGTGCTTTCGCAGCAGGCCCATGCCGCTGCGTTGCAGCAGGCCGGTGTTACGGAGACATGCATGTGGCCAAGTTCTCACCGCGGCGGCGGTGTGCTCCCTCGCCCCGCTTGCGGGGAGAGGGTTGGGGTGAGGGGGAGTCTCCGCGAGGGAGGAAGCAGTTGGACTCGCGGAGAGTCCCCCTCACCGCCGCGCTGCGCGCGTCGGCCTCTCCCCGCAGGCGGGGAGAGGCGAACATCAGGCCGCGACGCGCTCGCTTCGATCGACCAGCGCCGTCAGCCCCCGCGCATCGGCCACCACGCGGACCGCCATCGGCTCGTCGCGGCCGCGGATCGCGACCTCCTGTTGCGGCAGCGTATCGTCGGCGAGGCCCGCGGTGCCGCGGATTTCGTCCGAGACGATCGCCTCGCAGGCCAGCGTCTTGGTCATGTCCTGCAGGCGGGCGGCAACGTTGACGGCATCGCCCAGCGCCGTGAAGACGATGTGATCGCGATAGCCGATGTCGCCGATGATGACCTCGCCGCCGTGAATGCCGATGCCGAAGCGGATCGGCTGGCGAAGATCGTGGCTCAGCAGCTCGTTCAGTTCGTCGATATGGGTGGCGATGCCGCTGGCCGCCTTCAGCGCCTGCCGGCAGGCGGTTTGCGGATCGGCCGTGAGTCCGAACAGCGCCAGCATGCCGTCGCCGACGAACTGGTTCGGCTGGCCGCCATTCTCGATCACGGCCTGCGACACCGCGCCGAGGAAGCGGTTGACGATGAAGACGGTATCGAACGGCAGCCGCTTCTCGGCGAGCTGGGTCGAGCCGCGCATGTCCACGAACAGGCTGACGAGATAGCGCTCCTGGCCGATCCTCGCCGGCGCCGAGGCCTGCGCGTTGGCCGACGACGTTTGCGGGGTGAAGAGCTGGAAGAAGGACAGATCCGACGTCGGCCGCAGCTGGCAGGCCAGCCTGATCGAGGGGTCGTTGGTGCCGACGCGAGTGAGCACGAAGGCCTCGCGCTGCGACGGCTCGGGCAGGACGCCATGATCGCCGATGACGCGGATGCGGCAGGTCGAGCAGCGGGCGCGGCCGCCGCAGACGCTGGCATGCGGCAGATTATGGCGCAGGCTCGCTTCCAGCACGGAGAGACCCTTGGGAACCCGCACCGTCTTGCCGTTGCCGTAGGACAACGCGATCATGCCGCCGCGCCGCTCGCGCCAGGCCCGCACGCCGCGTGCCGCCAGCGCCAGGCCCAGCAGCCCAAAATAGGTGACGGTGAAGGCGCCGGTGATGCGATCGAGCGCGTTGCCTTCCGCGACCGTGCCGACCTGGCGTCGCGTGAGATTGTGCGTGCGCCATTCCCCGTCATCGGCCTCGATCGCGACGCTGCGGCCGCCCTGGTAGATGCCGAGCAGCGACAATGTCGGGACCAGCACCGCGGCGGCGAGCAGATAGGGCGCGGCGCGCGTGAAGAACGGCTTGAGGCGGAGCCAGAAATAAATCCCGATGCAGCCGTGCACCCAGGCAATGAGAAGCAGGATCGTCATCTGCCAGAGCCGGCCCGGCGCCGCGACGAAGAACAGATAGAGCTCCTGCGGATAGAGCTTCTGGTGATCGTACAGCGTGTAGCCGAGCCGCACCCCGACCACGTGCCCCATGATCAGCGCGGGGATGCTGAGGCCCAGCACGAGCTGAAGCGGCTCGATCGTCCGCCAGCGGAACTGCCGGCGCTGATACAGCGCATAGATGCCGAGCCCCATATGCGTGAGCGCGGCGGTGTAGAACACGATCGAGACGGGGAGGAACTGCCAGAAGACGGTGTGGTAGTAGACCCCGGCCTCCATGGCCTCGACCGAAATATTGCCGAGCGCATGGTTGAGGAAATGGCTGATCACATAACAGAACAGGATCACGCCGCAGACGAGCCGCACCTGCCGCACGCTGGTCCCGCGGACGAGTTCGGAGATGGATGCAGCAGCGGTGGCCATGATTCGGTTGTATCAGTTCATGAAGGAGAACAGCCAGCGTAGCGGTTAATTCCCGATGTGGACAGGTTCGGGGATCACATGCCCGGGAAGGCGCCTCACACTCCGCCGTCGTCCCGGACAAGCGCGCCCTAAGCGCGCGCCGATCCGGGACCCATAACCACAGGGTTGGGTTTGGCGAAGACTCGTGGTTACCAGCTCGTGCCATAACCCCTCCCTGTGGTTATGGGTCCCGGGTCTGCGCTTTGCTTGCCCGGGACGACACCTATGTCTGGACAGCCGACATTGACTCCCCCTCCCAGGTTGGCGAAAAGCGCGGCCGTGACGACATCCCCTGATATCACCGTGTTTCCCCGTGGCGCCGCGCGCCGGCCCCTCGTCATCGCCGTGCTCGTCATCGCGGCGATGACGCTGCTGCGCATCGTCTACGCCTCCGCGATCGAGCTGCGCACCGACGAGGCCTATTACTGGACCTGGTCGAAGGAGGGTGCGCTCAGCTTCCTCGATCACCCCCCGGGCATCGCCTGGCTGATCCGTTTCGGAACCGCGATCTTCGGCGACACCACGCTCGGGGTCCGTTTCGGCGGCATCGTCGCGATGCTGGTGACGCAGCTCCTGCTTGCCGACGTCGTCCGCCGCCTCACCCATGATGTGCGCGCCGTATTGTTCGCGGTGCTGATGCCGGAAGCCGCGCTCTATTACGGCCTGCTGATGGCCAAGGCCGCGCCCGATGTCGCCATGATCCCGTTTGCGGTGGCAATGATGTGGTCGCTGGTGCGGCTCGCGCAAAGCGGCGACGGACGCTGGTGGCTTGCGGCCGGTCTGTTCGCCGGCCTCTCGATGCTGTCGAAATTCACCGCCATCATGTTCGCGCCGGCGGTTGCCGCCTTTCTGCTGGTTCCGGATTGGCGTTGGCGCTGGCTGCGCAGTCCTTACCCTTATCTCGCGGTGCTGGTCGCAATAGCCGTGTTCTCGCCGGTGCTGGTCTGGAATGCGCAGCACGATTGGGCCTCGTTTCGTTTCCAGGGCGTACGCGCCACCGCCAATTACGGCATCTCGCTGCGGACCATCGGTGACTTTATCGGCCTGCAGTTCGGCCTGGTCGGCTTCGTCATGCTGCCGGTGGTGCTGACCGGGCTGGTGCTGACGGCATGGCGCGGCTATCTCGCGCGCGAGCCCGTTGGAATTCTCTTGTCGACGGCGGTGCTGGTGCCGTTTCTGTATTTCCTCGCGAAGTCGACCACGCTTCGGGTCGGCGACACCTGGCCGATGTTCATGTGGCCGGTCGGTTTCGCCGCGGCCGCCGTGAACCTCGCGGCGATGGCGAAGGAGGATTGGTCGGCCCGTATGCTGAGATCGTCGGTGTTCTGGGCCAAGACAGCCGTCGGCTCGGGCATCGCCTTCGTCGTCATCGTGTTCCTCTATTACGTCGCAGCGCCCTGGAATCTCCTCGGCAAGATCGATCCGATCGGCGCCGAGGCCGGCTATGAGCAGGTCGCCGCGCGGGCGCAGGCCGCGCTCGACGAGACCGGCGCGACCTGGATCGCCACCACGGACTATCGCACCTACGCGATGATGCGCTGGCTGTTCAGGGGCCGCGTGCCCGTCATCGAGATCAACGAGCGCGGCCGCTTCCAGGATTTCCGCGATCCCGGCCTGGACCGGATCAAGGGCCATGCCGGCATCTATGTCGGCCGCGAGCCGGACGATCGTTCCTCGCTATGGGAGAACATCCCAGCCAAGCGCGAGCAGCTCGGCGAAGTCGAGCGCCGCTGGCGCGGTGTTCTCGCGGACACCTATGTGATCGAAAAGCTCACCGGCTGGACCCCCGAGCTGTCGCCGTCGAAGGATTCGCCGCTGTTTTGGTGGAAGGTGCTGGCTTTCCTCTCCCTCTCCCCGCTTGCGGGGAGAGGGTTGGGGTGAGGGGGACTCTCCGCGGGGGAGGTGACAGTTGAACTCGCGGATAGTCCCCCTCACCCGGATCGCATCTGGCGATGCGCTCCGGCCTCTCCCCGCACGCGGGGAGAGGCGAAGAAGCTACGCCTCGTCGTCCTTCTTCCGCAAGAGATCCGTCGCGAGATCCGACAGTTTGGGCGGCGGCAGCGCGGCGAACGGCAGCGGACGCGTGACGTCGATCGCCGCCAGGCCCAGCCGTGCCGTCAGCAATCCGTTCAGCACGCCTTCGCCGAGCCGCTGCGACAGCTTTGCCGCGATGCCGTGGCCGAGCATCTGCTGCACCAGGCTGTCGCTCGCGGCCATGCCGCCGGTGATGGCGAGGTGGGCGATGACGTGGCGGAGCAGTCGGATCATGCCGAGCGCGCCGGGGCGCCCGCCGTAGAGATAAGCGAGCTGGCGGATCAGGCGCAGCGCGGCGACGAACACGAACAGCACGTCGATCGCCGCGCGCGGGCTCACCGCGGTCACGATCGAAACCTTTTGCGCGGCTGACGACACCAGACGCCGCGCCTCCGCATCCAGCGGAGACATCAACTCGCGTTCGGCGAGCCGGATCATGTCGGCGCCGTCGATGATCTCGCCGGTGTGGCTCTCCAGCGTCGCGCGGGCGCGGGCGAGCTGCGGGTTCTGGTGCGCGATCTTGAGCAGATCCTGCACGATGACGCGGCTCTCCTTGCGGTCGTCGCTGGCGAGCACAGCGGCGGCGCGCGCATGCAACTGCTCGATCGTCGCCAGCCGCGCCAGACCGACTGCCTCGCGGCCGATCACCACCGCAAGCGCAAGCGCGGTGACGAGCGCGAAGGCGAGACCGACATAGCCGAGCGTTTCGCTGCGCGCGAACAGGTCCTCGATCAGATGCACCACGCCGAGCCCGGTGCCGAGCAGCGTCAGCCCGGCGAGGCCTGACCAGAACAGCGTACCCCAGGGAAAACCGCGGCGCGCCGGCAGCGCCGCTTGAACTGGGACCGGAAGCGCCAGGGGATCGGGCTCCGGCGTGATCTGGATGGTGGCGCGGCTGAGCCGGCTGGTCTCGTCGGCTTCGGTGACGACGACGCCGGGATCGTCGAGCCGGAACGTCGCCGGCCGCCGTGGCTTCGATCGGTCGTTCATGCGAGCTTGTCTCCGATCAGGAACTGCAAGGCACGGTCGAGGCGAATGTGAGGCAGCGTCGGCGGCTCGGAGCCTTCGCGGTCGAGTGTGGGCGGGCGGAAGCGCAGGAAACGAAAGTCGCTTGTCCCGGCGGTCTCGGTCGCGAGGCCGCGGAACGCGGCATTGCCGTTGAACAATGGCTCGGGATCCAGGGGCAGGTCGCCCGGAAAGGTCGCAACCTCCGTGTTGCCGTCGAAGAATTCGCCGCCAGCGCTCTCGCCCGCGGTCGGTGTTCCAAGGATCGACGGCAATTTGTCGCGGCCGCGCGCGACTTGAGCCTCTCTCGTGGCGCGCACCGCGGCGAGCGCCACCACGTCGATCGCCGCGCCGGTATTTTCCGCGCGCGCGACGGCACCCGAGACGGCGCGGCGCAATACGGCCTCGAGCCGGTCGTGGCTGGAATGGTGCAGATGGTCGGCCTTGGTCGCTGCAAACAGGATGCGATCGATGCGCGGACGGAACAGGCTGGAGAGGATCGTGCTGCGGCCGATGTTGAAGCAGTCGAGAATGCCGGCGAGGGCTGCTTCGAGATCGTGCAGCGCCTCGGGTCCGGAGTTGAACGCGGACAGTGCATCGGCCAGCACGATCTGGCGATCGAGCCGGGCAAAATGATCCCTGAAGAACGGCCGCACCACGACGTCCTTGTAGGCCTCGAAACGGCGCACCATCATCGCCCACAGCGATCCCTCCGGCGCCTGGCCGCCTGCGGGCACCTCGAGGGGCGCGAAGGTCAGTGCCGGGGAGCCTGCGAGATTGCCGGGCATCAGGAAGCGGCCGGGCGGCAACAGGCTCATCGCGAAGCGCTCGTCGCGGCAGGCGCGCAAATAATCGGTGAAGAGTTTTGCGGCCGTCAGCGTCGCCTGCTCGTCCTCGCGCGCGTCGGGCTTGAGCGTTGCCAGATGCGCGTGCCATTCGCCCGCAAGATGCGCGCGCGGCGCCTCGCGCGACAAGACCAGGCTCTCCGCCGACCATTGCTCGAAACTCTTCTGCAGCAGCGGCAGGTCGAGCAGCCACTCGCCGGGATAGTCCACGATGTCGAGTGTCAGCGTGCGGTCGGCGCCGTTCGGGCGCTGATAGTCGATGACGAGCCGGAGCTCGCTGATGTCGACGGTCGAGTTCGGCCAGCGTCGCTCCTCGATCAGCGCGCGCAGATGGCTCTCATAGGCAAACCGCGGCACGGCATCGTCGGGCTGCGGCGCCAGATGCGCCCGCGCGATCCGGCCCGAGGCGTAAGCGTCGAACACCGGAAACCGGCCGCCGCGGGTGAGGCCGTGGATCAGCGCGGTGATGAACACGGTCTTGCCGGCCCGCGACAGGCCGGTAACGCCCAACCGCACCGTCGGGTTGAAGAAGTGCTCGCCATAGTCGATCAGCGCCTGCGCGGACAAGCGCGCTTCTTCGACCATATCCTGGAAACTGAATGCCATATGAACGTTAGTGGATCGGGGGCGGCGGGACTGTGTGACCGATCACAAAAGTGGCAATTGCGTGAAGAAAATCAAGCTCCATACTTCCACCGTCTTTGTCGGAAAATCAGCCGTTTGAACGACGCGCCGATCCCGAAAGACCCATACAAGAGGACATTGCCTCATCTTGCGGATTGCCATGACCGTCTTCCAACTGAAAGAGTTCGCCTCCAGCTCCGTCCACGCCGCAGCCGACGTGATGGGCTGGAATTACGACCGCGCCGAGCTGATCGCCGACGGAATCATCCACGCGATCGGCGTCCTCTCCGGCCTCATCGCCGCGACCGTGCTGGTGGTGCTGACGGCGATCTATGCCGATGCGACCGACATCGTCGGCGTCTCGATCTATGTCGCCGGCCTGCTCTCGATGCTGGTGCTGTCGGCGACCTATAATCTCTGGCCGGTGTCGCCGGCCAAATGGCTGCTGCGGCGGTTCGACCACTCCGCGATCTATCTGCTGATCGCGGCGACCTATACGCCGTTCATCCTCGAGGTGAAGGACAGCGGATTCGCGCTGGTGCTGCTCGCCGGCGTCTGGTGCGTCGCCATCCTCGGCATCGTGCTGAAGCTCTTCTATCCCGGCCGGTTCGACCGCGTCTCGGTCGGCATCTATCTCGCGATGGGCTGGAGCGGCGTGATGCTCTACGACGCCGTGGTCCGGGCGCTGCCCGCGCTGGTGCTGGGCTTCATCCTTGCGGGCGGGCTGCTCTACAGCTTTGGCGTGATCTTCCATGCCTGGCGGCGGCTGCGTTTCCAGAATGCGATCTGGCACGGCTTTGTGTTGGCCGGCGCGGCGTGCCATTATACCGCGGTGCTCGATCTCATGTTGAGCTGAGCAAGACCCAGGGGGTCTTCCAAGAAGCAGTATAAGACAAGAGGAGACGTCGCATGCAGGTGACCGGCAAGGTCGTGGTCGTCACGGGCGGCGCAAACGGCATCGGCAAGGCGCTGTGCGAGGCGTTTTACAATGCGGGCGCAGCCAAGGTCGTCGTCGCGGACATGGACGCCGCCAATGCGCGGGCGGTCGCGGCCATGGTGGATGGCGCGGCCTTCAAATGCGATGTCGCGCAGGAGAAAGACATCTCGCACGTCATTGAGGAGACCGAGCGGCAGTTCGGCCCCATCGCCCTGTTCTGCTCCAATGCCGGCATCGGCGGCGGCTTCGATCCGATGTCGGTCAATGCCGGCGGAGCCTCCGACGAGCCGTGGCAGCGCAGCTGGGCGATCCACGTCATGGCCCATGTCTATGCGGCGCGGCATCTGATCCCGCGCATGAAGGCGCGCGGCGGTGGCTATTTCCTCAACACGATCTCGGCCGCGGGCCTGCTGTCGCAGGTCGGCAGCCCCGCTTATTCCACCACCAAGCACGCCGCGGTCGGCTTTGCCGAGAATCTCGCGATCTCGCACAAGGCTGACAACATCAAGGTCTCGATCCTCTGCCCGCAGGGCGTCGACACCAACATGCTGCGCTCGATCCCGAAAGGCCCGCAATCCGGCGACGGCGATCTCACGCCCGAGCAGGTCGCGAAAGACGTGCTCGCCGGCCTCGAGCAGGAGACGTTCCTGATCCTGCCGCATCCGCAAGTGCTCGGCTATATGCGCAAGAAGACCGAGAATTATGATCGCTGGATCGGCGGCATGGCCAAGATCCAGGCCAGGATGCGGGAGGATTTCGCGAAGTAGCCGTGAGGTCGGTGCTATTGAGGCACACTCGCGCCAAACACTCGCTGTCGTCCCTGCGAAAGCAGGGACCCATAACCACAGGGAGAAGTTTGGCGAACACTGGTAGATGTTCTTGCGCGCGGTACTGACACCTGCGCTTTACGGATAAATCACGCGGTATGGGTCCCTGCGTTCGCAGGGACGACACCGGTGGTTACCGAGGCAACGTCTCCTCCCCCCGGCTCTGCCTGAGCGCCCGCGCATAGAGCATCATGCCCTCGCGCACCGTGCGCTGTTCCGCCGCCGTCAGCGCCGCCAGCGCGCCGCGCACCTGTTGCCGGCCGAACGCGTGCAGCCCCTCCAGCGTGCGCCGACCCTTCGCGGTCAGCGACAATAGCTTGCTGCGTGCATCATTCTCATCCGGCGTCTCCCTGAGCTCGCCGCAATCGATCAGCTTGCGCACCAGGCGGCTGACGCTGGATTTCTCCAGCCGCAGAAAATCACCGAGCTCGCCTGATGTCATCGGGCCGCGGATGCCGATCTCCAGGATCGTGTGCACGGCCGAGGGCGGATAGTCCGACGCCGCCACCGTCGCATCCATGAAGCCGAGCTCGCGCACCATCAACCGCGAGGCGGCGCGAATGTCGTCGATGAGCGCAAGCTCGGCCATCCCTTGACTCCTCGCCTATAGTTGTATCATACAACTATAGGCGCAACGCGGCGCACGCAAGCGTTTTGGAGTGAGCCATGGGCGGAGCTTTGCCGACGGCGATGCGGATGAATGGCAAGGTCTGCCTCGTCACGGGCGGCGGCACCGGCATCGGCCGCGCCACAGCGTTGCGGATGGCATCCGAGGGCGCCGAGGCGATCATCGTGGCGGGCCGGCGCGAGGCCGAGATCGAGGCGACCGCCGCTTCATGCCGCGAGCTCGGTGCGGAGGCGATCGCGCTCAAGACCGACATCACGCGCGAGGACGACGTCGCGCGCCTCGTCCGCACCGCCATCGAACGTTGCGGCCGGCTCGACGTCGCCTTCAACAATGCCGGCTTCCAGGAGCGCCGCGCGCCGCTGGAACAGCAGGGCACTGACATCTACGACAGCGTGTTCGACACCAATGTCCGCGCGCTGTTCCTGTGCCTGCGCCACCAACTGCCGGCGATGCTGGCGCAAGGGCGCGGCAGCATCGTCGTCAACGCTTCCGTCAGCGGCGTGCGCAATCCCAATCCCGGCTTCTCGCTCTATTCGGCCTCGAAGGCCGCCGCGATCTCGCTGACGCGCTCGGCCGCGCTGGAGAATGCCCCGCGCGGCATCCGCATCAATGCCATCGCGCCGGGCCGCGTCGTCACCGACATGATGCTGCGCGCCGGCGTCGGCGACATCGCAACGGTGAGTGCTGGCCTGCCGCTGCGGCGGATGGGGAGCCCGGAGGAGGTGGCGGAGGCCGTGGTGTGGCTGTCGTCGGATGCGTCGTCGTATGTCGTCGGGCACGTGCTGGCGGCGGACGGGGGATTTCTGGCGTCGTAGTTGGCAGCGGTGGTGCGGCAAACTCGATGTCGTCCCGGCGAAGGCCGGGACCCATAACCCCAGGCAGTAGTTGTGGCACCAAGCTGCCCACTACGAGTCTTCGCCAAACCTCTCCCTGTGGGTATGGGTCCCGGCCTTCGCCGGGACGACAACTCAATGCTTCTGCCCGTAGAGCACCGGCACCGCCGAATCCACGACGACCTCGACCAGGCTCGTCCCCTCGAACGCCATCCCGCGCTTCAGCGCCTTGCCGAGCTCAGCCGCCTTCGTCACCCGCACCGCGTGACATCCCATGCCTTCGGCGAGCCGGACGAAATCGATCCCCGGCAGCTCCAGCCCCGGCACATTGCGCACCTGCATGACCTGGCTGAATGAGCGCATCGCGCCGTAGCCGGAATTGTTGATGACGACGATGGTCAGCGGCAGCTTGCGCTGCGCGGCGGTCCACAGCGCCTGGATCGAGTACATCGCCGAGCCGTCGCCGATCAGGCAGACCGTGCGGCTGTTCGGCTTGCCGAGCGCCATGCCGACGGCGGCGGGCAGGGAATAGCCGAGGCCGCCGCTCGCCATGGTGTAAAAACTGTCCTGGCCGCGCATCGGCATGAACTTCTGCATCGCCGGCCGGTGCGAGGGCACTTCCTCGACGACCGACGCACCATCCGGCATCGCCTGCGACAGCGAATGCAGCAGGAACTCGACCGGCAGCGGATCGGCGGCTTGCGGCGCCGGCGGCAGTGTGCGGCCGTTCGGCGTGGCGCGCTTGCTCTCCGGCAGCAGGTCGAGCAGCGTGCTCAGTGCCGGCTTCATGGTGGCGATGATGCTGGTGCCGACGGGCGTCACAGCCGCCGCATCCGGGTCATCCGTGATCTGAAAGATCGTCGCGCTACCATCGAAGATCGCGGCATGGCCCTCGACATGGAAGGTGAACACGGGCGCACCGATCACGACGATGAGATCATGCTCACGCAGTGCGTCGGAGAGTTGCGCCGGCGAGGCATGCAGGAAGCCGGCGAATTGCGGATGCCGCTCGGGGAACGAGCAGCGCGCCGAGAACGGGCTGACCCAGACGCTGGCCTTCGCCTTCTCGGCGACGCGCACCATCAGGTCCACCGCGCCGGCGCGGTCGACGCCGGGGCCGACGACGAGGGCAGGGTGCCTTGCGGAGCCGAGCGCGGCGACCAGTGCCTTCATCGGCTCAAGCTCGGGGCCGATTTCCCGGCTGACCTTGCGCGCCTCGGACGGCGCGCAGGCATGCGCCCAGTCGTCGATCGGGATCGACACGAAGGTCGGCCCGCACGGCGGCTGCATCGCGGTGTAATAAGCACGCGCGATCGCAGCCGGCACGTCCTCGGGCCGCGCCGGCTCGACGCTGTATTTCACGTAAGGCCGCGGAAACTCCGACGCGCGCTCGGCATAGAGGAAGGCCTGCAAGGGCAGGATCGAGCGCGCCTGCTGGCCCGCGGTGATCACCAGAGGGGTCTGGTTGCGATGCGCGGTGTAGACGTTGCCGAGCGCGTTGCCGACGCCGGCGGCCGAATGCAGATTGACGAAGCCGGCATTGCGGGTCGCTTGCGCGTAACCGTCGGCCATGCCGACGGCGGAGGCTTCCTGCAGCGCCAGCACGTAGTCGATGTCATCGGGCCAGTCGCTCAGGAACGGCAGCTCGGTTGAACCAGGATTGCCGAACACTTTTGTGATGCCGAACGAGCGCAGCAGGTCGAGCGTCGCCTGCTTGACGGTGACGGACTTGCTTTTTGTCGCGGCGGGCTTGCGGGACGACATCGGACGGCTCCCCTGATCTTCTTGTGTTCCGTCGCCGTGCCGAGCATGAGCGACGATTTGTCCGCCTTGGCCTTTGAGCACAGGCAAAAGCAACCTACCTCTCGGTGGATTGCTTGGCGAAGTCAAGATGAGGCTGCGTGTGATGCTGGGGCGCTAGCGCGTGGCGCCCTTGACCAGTGGGCACTTGCTCTCCGAGAGCGGCCACGCGGTCTGTTCCGATGGAATCGGACGCACGATCTCCAGATAGTCCCAGGGATATTTCGACTCCGAAGGCTTCTTGACGCGGGCCAGATACATCGTGCGTGTCACGCGGCCGTCTTCGCGCAGCGTCGCGCCCTGCGAAAAGATGTCGTCGATCGGGATCGCGCGCATGGCGGCGGCGACCCGCTCGGCGTCGTCGGTGCCGGCCTGGGTGACAGCCTTCAGATAGTGCCGCACCGCGCCGTACACGCCGGCATGCAGCATCGACGGCGGCGCGCCGGTCTTCACCATGAACTCCCTCGACCAGGCGCGCGTCGCCTCGTTCATGTCCCAGTACGATGCCGTCGTCAGATACGTGCCCTGTGCGGCTTCCAGGCCCAGGGTGTGGATGTCCTGCAAGAACAGGATCATCGCCGCAAGACTTTGCCCGCCCTTCACGATCCCGTACTCGTTGGCCTGCTTCATCGCATTGATGGTGTCGTTACCGGCATTGGCAATGCCGATGACCTTGGCGCCGGAAGACTGCGCGGTGAGCAGGAACGAGGAGAAATCCGGCGTGTTGAGCGGATGGCGGACGGCGCCCAGCACTTTGCCGCCGGCCGCCGCGATCACGTCGCTGGCGTCTTTCTGCAACTGCTGGCCGAAGGCATAATCGGCGGCGAGGAAGAACCACGTCGTACCGCCGGCCTCGACGACTGCCGAGGCCGTTCCGTGCGAGACCGCGTAGGTGTCGTAGGTCCAGTGCACGCCGAACGGCGAGCACTGCTCGTTGGTTAGTGCCGTCGTGCCCGCGCCGGAATAGAGCACGATCTTCTTCTTTTCGCGTGCGAGGCCCTGGATCGCGAGCGCGACACCGGAATTCGGTACGTCGACGATCGCATCCACGCCCTCGACATCGAACCACTGGCGGGCAATTCCGGTGCCGATGTCGGGCTTGTGCTGATGATCGGCTGAGATCACCTGAACCGGCTTGCTGAGCACGGTGCCGCCGAACTCGCGAACCGCCATCTCGGCGGCGACAAGCGAACCCTTGCCGGTGACATCAGCGGTTACACCAGCCATATCGGTCAGGACGCCGATTTTGACGACGCCACCCGAGACTTCCGCCTGTGCCGCAATCGGAACGATCAGCGCGATCAGGGCCGCGCCGAGCAGGTTCGATCTCATCTTCATCTCCTCCTGATCTTCTCGTGTCTTGTCGGGTCAGCAGCCGGCCGCATCGAGCCAATCGAGGACCAGCGCGGCGAGATCATCGCTGTTGTCCTCGATCATCATCATGTGGCCGTTGCCGGTGATGCCGCGATCCGGCAGCCAGATGAAGTCGGCATCGAGATAGGCCGCGGTCGCAGCGTCCACCTCGCGTGGATGACGCGGATCGAGCTCGCCGGTGACGATCAGGATGCGATGGTTGCCGAGTCTGTTGAGATCGCCGACGCGGAGGCCGCGTCCGCCGATGTTGAAGCGCTCGTTCAGGATACGCGGGCTTTCGGGCACGATGGACGCGAAATAGTGCTTGAACGCATGTTGCGGAAATCGCGATGTGTTCGCCCAGGAAGAAGCGGCGAATTCGGCGTTCAGCCAGACGGGCCGATCCTCGGCGGCATGCACCGGCCGACCGGCGCTGGCGTCGTCGCGTAGCGCTGCAAGCGCGGCCGGATCGTCGGGCAGATCCTTCAGCAAATCGGCGGGCGGGCCCGGCGCGATGCCGACGACGGCGCGGACCAGATCGGGCCGTCGCTCGGTCATCCACCATGCCATCGGCCCGCTCGCGGAATGCACCAGCAATACGGCGGGGCCGATCTCCTCCAGCAGTGCGAGCAACGAGTTGGCGACGTCGGCGCTGCCAAGCGTCGGAAAATCCGCCCGCTGTGGCGAGCGGCCATGGCCGGGCCAATCAGGCACGAACACATGGCGGCCGGTACCTGCGAATCGTGGCGCCCAGCCCGGCCGCAGATCAGGCGTCGCCATGTAGCAGGCGCCGGTGTGCGCAGCGCCATGTACCATCACGACGGGCGTCCGCTCGGTTCCGCCCTCGGGCGGTCGGACGTGATCGACATAGATCGGATGCACCTCAGTCCCTGCGTAGAAGCACGATGGCCCCTGCGCGCGCAGCAAATGCCTCCGTCGCGCGGACGCGACAGGTCCCGCCTTGTTCACAGCCGGCGATCTCCCAGAGTTCTGTTCTATTCCGCTGCGATGTTAGGATGAGATCAATCCGAAAGGCAATGAGAAAGTCACATATGAGACGATCTAGCAAAGACGCGACCCGGCCCAATTCAGGGGAAAGCGCCGACCGCGCCAGGGACGTGCTCGGCGGCACCGAAGTCAGGATCGCCTACAAGATGGGTTACGTCCTGAATTTCTACCGTGAGCCGTCGTTTCGGAAGATCGAGATGGAGCTCGGCATCACACGTCCGGAGATCGTCACGCTCATCTTCCTGAGTTTTCGCGAGGGCGTGACCGCCAGCGAGATCTGCGAGTTTTCCGGTCATCTCAAGGCCAATATCAGCCGCGGGATCATTGCGCTGGAAAAGAAGAAGCTGTTGCGTCGCGACGTCGACAAGAACGACAATCGCCGCCAGCGTCTGTATCTGACGCCAGCCGGACGCACGCTCTATGCCAGATACATCCCCACCTTGCGCGAGCGCGAACGGGCGATGCTGTCATGCCTCAGCGTGTCCGAACGCAAGGTGTTCGAAGGTCTGCTCGACAAGCTGGCCGAGCATGTCCCGCAGTGGACGGCGCTCGATGAACTGTGAAGGGCGCGCTCCTGGCGGCGTCATGCCGGGGGGCGCGAGGCGAACCCGGAATCTCGCGATTCCCCGGTGCGCAATTTGCGCACCTGAGGTCCGATCCTGCGGACCGCCCCGGAACGACGGGACGTCCCTCACCAAACCGCCGTGCCCTTCATCGTCGGCTGCCCTTCCGCATTCGCGGTCCACAGCTCCATGCCATCAGTGGTCTCGTTGGCGTTGACCGAGAACTCCGTGCCCTCGAACAGCGGCTGCAGGCCGCGATAGGTGAACTTCTTCGGCGCCTCGCCGCCGTGCAGCTTCGCGGCCAGCTCGATGATCAGCGCCGCCTGCAGCGGGCCGTGGAAGATCAGGCCCGGATAGCCCTCGACCTTGGTGACGTAGTCGCGGTCGTAATGGATGCGGTGACCGTTGAAGGTCAGCGCGGAATAGCGAAACAGCAGCACGGGGTCGGAGACATGGGTCTCGCGGTGCTGCGCCTTCGGCGGCGGAGGCGGGGCCTTGGCGCCAGCCGGCGCGCTGCTCGTCATCTCGCGATAGACGATGTCCTGCCGCTCGCGAATGGCGACGCCGCGCGGCGAGGAGATGCTGTGCTCGACCGAGACGAAGCACAGCGTGCCGGTCGAGCCCGTCTTGACCTGCACGTCGGCGATGCGCGAGGTCCGAGTCGATTCATCGCCGACCTGCAGCGGCTGCAGGAACTCGATCTCGCCGCCGGCCCACATCCGGCGTGGCAGCGGCACCGGCGGCAGGAAGCCGCCGCGGGTGGGATGGCCGTCGGGCCCCAGCATCGACATCGGGAACACCGGCTGCGCCAGGCACCAATGCACCGTGAACGGCGCGGCGTCGCCTTTCCTGGGCTCGCCGACCTCCTGGAACAGCGTCGCGCGCAGGCCCATCACGAGCTGCGCGGTGACGATGTCGGTGGCCTCCGTGCTGCGGCCGATCCATTGCCGCAAGTGATCGATGTCGAGCTTCTCGGTCATGACGCCTCGCTCTTCTTACGTCTTGGACTTTGGGTTTTCGCCGATGGCGGGCACAGCGCCGTAAGCGCGCGTTTCGCCGACGACGATCGGCGCCGGCGCGGGATAGCTGACGCGTCCCTGCGGCGTGTCGACCTCGATGCGGCGCAGATGCGGGTGGTTGGTGAGGTCGGCCATGGTGTTGACCTCGGCAAAGGCGATATCGGCATCCGACAGCCGCTTGAGCAGCTCGTCGCGCGTCATCTTGCCGAAGATATCCGCCACCGTCGTATCGGTGAAGTCGCGGTTGCGCACGCGCTCGACCATGTTGGCGACGCGGGGATCGGCGGGCAGATCGGGTTGATCCAGCACCTTCGCGCACAGCGTCCTCCACTCGCGCTCGCTCTGGATCGAGATCAGGATGTCCTTGCCGTCCTTCGAGGTGAACACGCCATAGGGCGCGATCGAGGGATGCCGCAGCCCCATGCGCTTGGGCGGATTGCCGGCTTCGGAGTTGAGCAGCGGCACGGTGCACCAGTCCGCCATCACGTCGAACATGGAGATGCGGATGTCACAGCCCTTGCCGGTACGCCCGCGCCCGATCAGCGCCTCCAGGATCGCCGCATGCGCGGTCGCGCCGGTCGCGACGTCCACGATCGACATGCCGACGCGCGAGGCGCCATCAGGGTTGCCGGTGATCGAGGCCAGGCCGCTCTCGGCCTGGATCAACAGATCATAGGCCTTGCGATGCGCGTAGGGACCTTCGTCGCCATAGCCGGTGATCGTGCAGGAAATCAGCTTCGGATAGTCCTTCAGCAGCCGCTCGCGCGAAAAACCGAGCTTGTCCATCGAGCCCGGCTTGAGGTTCTGGATCAGCACGTCGGCGCTGGCGATCAGCTTCTCCAGCTCGGCGCAGCCTTCTTTCGTTGCGAGATCCACCACCGCCGATTGCTTGCCGCGGTTGAGCCAGACGAAATAGCTGCTCTGGCCCTTGGCCGCCGCGTCATAGCCGCGGGCGAAGTCGCCTTCGGGCCGCTCGATCTTGATCACCTCGGCGCCGGCATCCGCCAGGCGCGAGGAGCAGAACGGCGCCGCTACCGCCTGCTCGACCGCAATCACCCTGATCCCGTCCAATGCTCCCATGATGATGGCCTCAGTACGAGCGCGGCATGCCGAGCACATGCTCGGCAACGAAGGAGAGCACGAGGTTGGTCGAGATCGGCGCCACCTGATAGAGCCGCGTCTCGCGGAATTTGCGCTCGACGTCGTATTCCTCGGCGAAGCCGAAGCCGCCATGGGTCTGGATGCAGGCGTTCGCCGCCTCCCAGGACGCATCCGCCGCCAGCATCTTGGCCATGTTGGCCTCCGCGCCGCAGTCGAGCCCGGCCTCGTATTTGCGCGTGGCTTCCTTCACCATCAGTTCGGCCGCGCGCATCGAGGCATAGGCCTTGGCGATCGGGAACTGGATGCCCTGGTTCTGGCCGATCGGCCGGCCGAACACGCTGCGCTCCTTGGCGTAGTTCGTCGCCTTGGCGATGAACCATTTGGCGTCGCCGACGCATTCGGCGGCGATCAGGATACGCTCGGCGTTCATGCCGGAGAGGATGTAGCGAAAGCCCTTGCCTTCCTCGCCGATCAGATTCTCCGCCGGCACCTTCATGTCGGTAAAGAACACTTCGGTGGTGGCGTGGTTCATCATGGTGCGGATCGGGCGGATCTCGAGGCCGTTGTTCTTGGCCTCGCGCATGTCGACGATGAACACCGACAGGCCGTCCGTGCGCTTCTTGGCCTGCTCCTTCGGCGTGGTGCGCGCCAGCAGAACCATCAAATCGGAATGCTCGGCGCGGCTGGTCCAGATCTTCTGGCCGTTGACGATGTAGCTGTCGTTGCCGTCCTTGCGCGCGAAGGTTTTCAGCGAGGAGGTGTCGGTGCCGCTGGTCGGCTCGGTGACGCCGAAGGCCTGCAGGCGCAATTCGCCGCTGGCGATCTTCGGCAGATATTTTGCTTTTTGCTCGGCGTTGCCGTGTCGCAGCACGGTGCCCATCGTGTACATCTGGGCGTGGCAGCCGCCGCCGTTGCAGCCCGCACGCTGGATTTCTTCGAGGATCGCGGCCGCCGCGGACAGCTTCAGCCCCGCACCGCCATATTCCTCGGGGATCAGCACCGAGAGATAGCCGGCCGCTGTCAGCGCGTCGACGAACGCCTTGGGATAGGCCATCTCGCGATCGAGCTTGCGCCAATATTCGCCGGGGAACTGGGCGCAGAGCTTTGCGACGGCTTCACGGATGTCGGCGTAATCTTCGGTGTGGTGTTCTTCACTCATGGCGTTTCCAGTTCTTAGCGGCAGTTAAGATAACGCCGGCCGATCCTCAGGCGTTGTGAAAACAACGCCAACCCCCTATGCTCATTTGTTATAGCGTATGGAGTAGCCTTCCAGGATTGGCAAGCATGGATTTCCGGCAGCTCAGGACCTTCAGTTGCGTGGCGGAGCTCGGCAGTCTGAGCAAGGCCTCCGACACGCTGCGCGTGGCGCAGCCGGCGCTTTCCAGGCAAATCAAGCTGCTGGAACACGAGCTGCGCACGGAGCTTTTCACGCGCAACGGCCGCGGCATGGTGCTCACAGAGGCCGGGCGCCTGCTGCTGGCGCGCACCTCGGGCATCGTGCGTCAGATCGACCAGATCCGCGACGATATCCAGTCGTCCCAGGGGCCGCCGTCCGGCCAGGTCGTGCTTGGCCTGGTTCCAACCGTGAGCTGCGTGCTGTCGGCGCGCTTTGCGCGGCGCTGCGTCGAAAAATTTCCCGGCATTTCGCTGCGCATCGTCGAGAGCTACAGCGGCCATCTGGTCGAATGGCTGCATCGCGGCGAGATGGATCTCGCCATCCTCTATGGCCGCTCGGCCGATCTGCATCTCAACGTGGAGAGCCTGGGGCGCGACAACATCGTCGCGGTCGGCCCGCGCGGCTGCGGCCTCGCGCGCAAGAAGAGCGTCGACATCGGCTGGCTGCTGCGGCAACGGCTGGTGCTGCCCTCTCACTCGCACGGCCTCCGTGCGCTGATCGAGCACGCGGCCGCCCAGCGCAAGATCAAGCTCGACGTCCAGCTCGAGGCGGATTCGTTCCGCGTGCTGACCAGCCTGGTCGAGGAGGGGCTCGGCTTCGCGCTGCTGCCGCCGTCGTCGGTCCACGGCGAGGTCGCGGACGGGCGGCTGGAAACCGCTGTCGTCTCCAAGCCGATGACGCGCGAGCTCATTTTCGCTTCTCCGATCGACCGCCCGGTCTCGACGGCCTCGCTCGCCGTCACGGCGCTTCTGCGCGAGGAAGTCGCCGCCTGCCGCAAGGAAGGCGTGTGGGATATCAAATTGAGTTAGATGCGGCTCGTGTCGTAGAACAGCCGCGCGCCGCCCGGCCATCGCATCTGGCGCGAGCTGTCATGCCGAAATTTTATAGCTGGGCTGGAGCGCCAACATACCGCTCTCGTGCCCCGGACGCAGCGCAGCACGCCCGGCGATGCGAAGCATCGTCCGGTGTGTGATGCGCTGCAGAGCCGGGGCCCATGTTGCAGCGAGGCCGTTGCTTGCTGGGTCCCGGCTCTGCGCCGCACCGCTACGCGCTGCGGTGCGTCCGGGACACGAGCGAAGAAGACGCTTCGCTCGCAATGACGGAGGTTAGAGCCTACCCCGGAATCCTCACCGGCAGCGTCTCGTACCCCTTGATGAAGCTCGAATAGATCCGCTTGGGCTCGCCGACCACCTCGATGCGGTCGAAGCGCTTCAGCATCTCTTCCCAGACGATGCGCAGCTGCAGCTCGGCGAGGCGCATGCCGACGCAGCGGTGGATACCGAAGCCGAAGGAGAGGTGGGTGCGCGGGCGCGGACGGTCGATGATGAAGTCGTTCGGCTTGTCGAACATCTCCTCGTCGCGGTTGCCGGAGACGTACCACATCACCACGCGGTCGCCCTTCCTGATGTGCTTGCCGCCGATCTCGGTGTCTTGCAAGGCGGTGCGGCGCATATGCGCCAGCGGCGTCTGCCAGCGGATCACCTCGGGCACCATGGAGTCGATCAGCTCCGGATTGGCGCGCAGCTTGTCGTATTGCTCCGGGTTCTCGCTCAGCGCCAGCACCGAGCCGGTCATGGTGTTGCGCGTGGTGTCGTTGCCCCCGACGATGAGCAGGATGATGTTGCCCATGAGGTTCTCGGGGTCCATGTGGCGCGTGGCATCGTTGTGCGCCATCAGCGACAGCAGATCGTTGCGCGGTGCGGAGTTGACGCGCTCGTTCCACAGCTTTGACATGTAGGCGTAGCACTCGTCCATCTCGCGGCGGCGCTCTTCGGCGGAGGCGACGATGCCGCTCTTGGGCAGCGCGGTCGAAACGTCCGACCAGCGCGTCAGCTTGCGCCGCTCCTCCCAGGGGAAGTCGAACAGGGTCGCGAGCATCTGCGTCGTCAGCTCGATCGAGACGCGCTCGACGAAGTTGAAGGTCTCGTTGCGCGGCAGATTGTCGAGCACGGTCTGCGAGCGCTGCCGGATCAGCTTTGCCAGCTCGTCCAGATGTGTCGGCGTGAACATCGGCGACACCGTCTTGCGCTGCGACGAATGCCTGGGCTGGTCCATCGCGATGAAGCTCGGATAGTCGTAGCCTTCCGGCACGTCGCGGATCGAGATGCCGCCGAGCGTGGAGTCCGAGGAAAAGATGCCGTGATTGGTGTCGACATGCATGATGTCGTTGTATTTCACCACCGACCAGTACGGCTCGATCGGCGCGTTGGTGCAGTAATGCACCGGCTCTTCCTTGCGCAGACGCTCGAACCACGGCCACAGCGTGTCGTCCTGGAACAGCCTGGGCGCGCCGGGGTGGAATTGCGCCAACGGCGTCGCATAGGCCTCCTCGCGGGCCCTGCGCATGCGTTCGGCCTTGTCCACTTTAACGGGCGCTTGGATGTTCATCGTCGTGGCTCCAGTTGGCTCTTCCTTCACCTCGCCCCGCTTGCGGGGAGAGGTCGGATCGCATCGTTAGATGCGATCCGGGTGAGGGGGACTCTCTGCGATTCGGCTGTCGCCGTCTTCGGGGAGAGAGCCCCTCACCCCTCCCTCTCCCCGTAAGAACGGAGGGAGGGTTTTTCGTCTCACGCCGCAATCTTCACCGGCAGTTCTTCCAGACCCTTCACGAAACTCGAATAGACCCGCTTGGGTTCGCCGACCACGTCGATATGATCGAACCGCTTCAGGATCTCCTCCCAGATGATCTTGAGCTGGAGTTCGGCAAGCCTGAGGCCGACGCAGCGGTGGATGCCGAAGCCGAACGACAGATGCGTGCGCGGGCGGGCGCGGTCAATGATGAATTCGTAGGGCTTCTCGATCGCCTCCTCGTCGCGGTTGCCCGAGACGTACCACATCACGACCTTGTCACCTTTCTTGATCTCTTTGCCCCGGAACCCGAAGTCGGCGAGCGCCGTGCGCCGCATATGCGCCAGCGGCGTCTGCCAGCGGATCACTTCGGGCACGAAGCTGTCGAGCAGAGCGGGATTTTCGCGCAGCTTGCGATACTGCTCGGGATGCTGGCTCAGCGCGTGGAGCGAGCCCGACATGGTGTTGCGCGTGGTGTCGTTGCCGCCGACGATCAAAAGCACGAGATTGCCGAGGAAGTTCTTGGCGTCCATGTCGCGGGTCGCGGCGCCATGCGCCATCATCGAGAGCAGGTCGCTCTTCGGCGGCTGCGCGATGCGCTCCTTCCACAGCCGCGCGAAATAGCCGGCGCATTCGGTCAGCTCGGCCTGCCGCTCGTCCTCGGTGGCGACGAGTCCGTCAGGCCCGGGAATGGTGGTGGCGATGTCGGACCAGCGCGTCAGCTTGCGGCGGTCCTCCCAGGGAAAGTCGAACAGCACCGCCAGCATCTGCGTCGTCAGCTCGATCGAGACGCGATCGACCCAGTCGAACACCTCGCCGCGGGGCAGATTGTCCAGGCACTCGGCCGAGCGCTTGCGGATGTTGAGGGCGAGATTGTCCAGATGCGTCGGCGTGAACATCGGCGCCACGGTCTTGCGCTGCGCCGCATGGCGCGGCGGGTCCATCGAGATGAAGCTCTCGCGGCGCAGGTCCGGATCGATGTCGCGGATGGTGATGCCGCCGAGGGAGGAGGCCGAGGAGAACACCGAATGGTTGGTCTCGATCTCCATGATGTCGTTGTAGCGCGTCACCGACCAGTACGGGCCGAACATCGAGTCCTTGCAGTAGTGCACGGGATCTTCGCGGCGCAGCCGATCGAAATACGGCCAGAACGTATCGGTCCTGAACAATTCCGGATCGCCCGGATCGAATTGCTCCAGCGGCAGTGTCGTGGCGCGCTCGCGAAGGGCGTCGAGCTTGGCCGCGCTCTCGATGGTCCCATGCATGACCGTTCTCCCTGGCATGTACCGCGCGTTCTCGTTGAATTCTGCGCTGCGGTATTTGATGTGCAATTACAGCCGGTTATCTGCGCCGGAGCAAGGGAGAGTTTTGTCACATCCAACCTTTGCGAGAGGGTGGATGTGAAGCCCGAATGGAGCCACCGGGTCGGCGCAAAGCGCCGCCCGATGACAGGCTCCGCGTCATCCGGGGCCGGCGTCGCTTGGGGCACGATCACGGATTACGCTGACGGGATCTCGATCAGCGTGACCCTCCGCACACCGTTTGTCGTGAAAACGTGCCAGAAACCGACTGGAATCAAGGTAAATCGAACCCCGCCATCTTGGGGGCCGACCAACCTCTGATCTATAGTTTGACCCGATCAAGACCGCATCCCGAGGTTGCCGCCGTGAACGACATGCAATGGACCCCCATCGGCTCCGAGCCCTTACCGCCGCCGCTGCCGCCCACGCGGGTCGATTTCAGCGGTGACCGCTCCGAGTTCCGCAAAATGGTCACCAAGGGTGCCATGCTGGAGCTGGTCACCTTCGGCTTCTACCGGTTCTGGCTCGTCACCGACATCCGTCGTCATCTGTGGGCGAACACCGGGATCGACGGCGATGCCGCCGAATATACCGGCCGCGCCAAGGAGCTGCTGGTCGGCTTCCTGTTCGCGCTCGCGATCCTGGTGCCGATCTACCTCGCCTACTTCCTGATCGGCATCGAGTTCGAGCGCTGGCAGGGGTTTGCCTCGACGCCGCTGTTCATCGGCTTCTACGCCTTCGGCCAGTTCGCGATTTTTCGCGCGCGACGTTACCGGTTGACGCGCACCGTTTGGCGCGGCGTCCGCTTCTGGATGGACGGCTCGGGCTGGGCCTATTCGTTCCGCGCCATGGCGTGGGGCTTGCTCGTGTTCCTGACGCTCGGCCTGGCGCTGCCCTGGCGCGAGGCCGCGCTCGAACGCTACAAGATGCAGCACACCCATTACGGCGATCTCCGCGGCGATTTTGAGGGCAACGGCTGGACCTTCTTCAAGCGCGGTTGGTGGCTGTGGCTGCTCAGCCCGATCGCGCTGGTGATCTTCCCGCTTGCGCCGTTCTTCTATGCGGAATTCAAGGCGCGCGAGTGGCGCTGGTGGCTCGACGGCATCCGCATCGGCGGCGTCAGCCTGTCCTCGGACCTGCCGCACGATGCCTTCTACGGCCTGTACTGGAAGGTGATCGGCTGGTGGACGCTGCTCTCGATGGTGTTCTCCGCCTATCTCGGCGGCAGCGCCTTAGCGGTCGTCCAGCTGAGCGGCGTTCCGGCCGATCAGGTGTTCGGCTCCGACAATGCCGCCAGGAGCATCCCGATGGTGGTGATGATGGTGATCGGCTATCTCGCGCTGGCGCTTGCGATCAACATCGTCATGCGGGTCTATCTTCAGCGTGATCTCTGGGCCAAGGTGCTGGAGACCGTCAAGGTGCACGACATCGGCGCGGCGTCGGATGTGCAGGGGCGCGGCGTACTTGCCAGCGCGCTCGGCGAAGGTTTTGCCGACGGGCTCGATGTCGCGGGATTCTGAGCTGTGACTGACGTATTTGCCGAGGCGCCGGCGCAGGCCGCCAAGCCGACCATCTTCTTCGACGGCACGTCGAGCCGCCGGCGGCAGGTGACGCTGACGTTCGCCGACGCGCTCGATATCCTTGAGGAGGGCGGAACGCCGGTTCGCTGGTCCTATGCTGACATTCGCCGCGCCGACAGTCCGCCCGGGATTTTGCGTCTGGCTTGCACCACGGCGCCGCCGCTGGCGCGGCTCGAGATCCGCGACGCCGTACTCGCGGCAGACGTGACCATCCGCTGCACCCATCTCGACGAGCACCGGACCTCGCGCCGCGGCGTCGCAAAAATCGTCGGCTGGTCGGTGGCCGCCACCGTCTCCATCGTCTGCGTCGTGCTGTTCGGCGTGCCGCTCGCCGCCGACCGCCTCGCGCCGCTGGTGCCGAAACCGATCGAGCGGCGCATCGGCGATGCCTCCGAAGTCCAGGTGAAGACCATCTTCGGCCGCAGCGTGTGCGAAGACCCCGCGGGCAAGGCCGCGTTCACAAAGCTGGTCAACCGCCTGCGCGATGCCGCCGGCCTCGACGACGATTCCATGACGGCGGGCGTGCTGCCGACCGCGGTGCCGAACGCGTTCGCGCTGCCCGGCGGCAAGGTCTACGTGCTGAGGGGCCTGCTCGACAAGGCGCAAAACCCCGACGAGCTCGCCGGCATCCTCGCCCACGAGCTCGGCCATCTCAAGCATTACGACAACATGCGCGGCCTGATCTACAACGGCGGCACGTCGTTCCTGATCGGCCTGTTGTTCGGCGACGTCACCGGCTCATCCGCCGTGATCTTTGCCTCGCGCACCGTCGTCGAAGCCTCCTATTCGCGCGAGGCCGAGACCGCCGCCGATACGTTCGCGATCGAGATCATGCACAAGCTCGGCCGTTCGCCGAAGCCCGCGGCCGAGCTGATGTTCCGCATCACCGGCAAGGAGGGCGGCTCCACGCTCACGTCGATCCTCGCCAGCCACCCGCTGACCGAGGACCGCCTCGCCCGCATGACCAGGGAAGATCGCCCGGCCAGCGGCCCGCCGCTGCTGACGGACAAGGAATGGCAGTCACTGAAGGGGATTTGCGGCAGCGGGAAGGTGTGAACTTCTCTTACCGCGTCCCGTAAGCGCGGTCGCCGGCGTCGCCGAGGCCCGGCAGGATGAACCCGTTCTCGTCGAGGCCCTCGTCCACCGCCGCGGTCCAGATCGGCACGTCCGGATGCAAGCCGCGCAGCCGTTCGAGGCCTTCCGGGGCGGCGATCAGGCAGGCGAGGCGGATGTCCCTGGCGCCGCGCTCCTTCAGGCGGTCGATGGCAGCGACAGCCGTGTTGGCGGTGGCGACCACCGGGGTCACCACGATCGCGAGGCGCTCGCCGAGGTCGGACGGCGATTTGAAGAAATACTCGACCGCCGCAAAGCTGTGCGGCTCGCGGTAGAGTCCGATATGGGCGACGCGCGCGGTCGGCACCAAATCCATCATGCCGTCGACGAAGGTGGTGCCGGCGCGCAGCATCGGCACGAACACCAGCTTCTTGCCGGCGATCTTGGCCGAGTGCATCGTCGCCAGCGGCGTCTCGATGACGGTGTCAGCAAGCGGCAGGTCGCGCGTCACCTCGTAGCACAAGAGCATGCCGATCTCCTTGATCAGCTCGCGGAACGACTTTGTTGAAATCGATTTGTCCCGCACCAGCGTCAGCTTGTGCTGCACCAGCGGGTGATCGACGATCGTGACGCCTTCCATGATGGGATGCTCCTGAAATTCATCAAGTGAATGTGTGAGCGGCAGCGAGGATTAGAAAACCGTGCCGTCGCTGATGACCTTGAGCGGGGGGGAGCCATCGGGACGGCGCGCAAACGCAATGGCGCGGCCGGCGGCCCAGGTGCCGCCTTCCAAGATGCTGGCGAGCGGCAGCGACTCCGGCGAGCGACCGAGCTTGGTGCGGATGCGCTCCGCAAGCCGATCGAGCAGCGCGACGGTGAGCGCGCGCCATTCCACGACGAGCAGCGAATCCACCGCATGTGCGCGCTCGGCATCGGCGGCATCGCGCAGGCGCAGCACCTCGTGATCGACGAACAGGCCGCCGTTGCGGTATTCGGCAAGCCCGGTCAGGCCGTCGATGTCGGTGACCTCGAAGCCTGCGCGCTGCAGCGGCTCGATCAGCGAATAGCTCAGCCATTGCGACAGCTTGTGAAGGGGCACGAGGCCCTCCGTTGAGTCGTTCGCCTTGATCGCCGGGTGGCGCCAGCAATCGCCAAGCGGAATCCCAGCAAGCTCCAGCCGCGATGGCCAGATCGGCCCGAGCTCGTTCAGCACGGCGGTCAGGATGGTGGGCGCGGCAATGGTGCCGCTCACAGCGCGAGCTGCGATATGATCGAACAGCCCGCCCGGCCGCGGCGCATCGTGCCGTGCAAAAATCTCCGGGTAGTTCGCAACATGCTCGCCCAGGCGCCGCAGCAGATCCGCACGCCCTTCGAGGCCGAGCAGAGGGTTGGCATCGCTGACCTGAAACGCTGAGGTGAGGAAGGCGAGGGGCAGCTGTGCGAGCACATCCGCATCAGCCCTGAACGGCGCACGCGCATCGCCGGAAAAGAGCCCGCTCGCGAACATGTCGAGGCTCGCAATCGCAAGGCCCTCGGAGCGGCCGATGGCTTCGCCCGTCACCGCGTCGCGATAGCGCCACGCAGCGCCGGCGCCGGCATCGAGCAGGACGGAGACGATCGCGAGGTCGAACTCGGCCCGCGCCCGCGCCGCGCGATCCGGCCATAATGCAGCGTCGGCAAGCCGCGCCCAGCGGTCGACGCCGCCGAGCACGAAGTGACGCCAGCGCGCGTGGAAGGGCACGTCCAGCGTCGGATAGGCTTTTCGGGTGACCGCGATCACGGCGTCGGCAACGCCGTCCATGCGGTCGAGATCGATCGTGAAGTGGCTCAAGCCGCCGGCAAGGCCGATCTCAAGCATCTCGCCGGCACGCGCGCGAACCGCTGCTGCGCTGAGCAGCGAGCGGGCTTCTCGTTCCAAAGAGTCCGACATCGCGCGATCAGTATTTTTCCAGCGAGCGCCCGACCACGCCGTCCACGTCCTTCTCGGGCGCGATGTCGGTCGAGTAATAGCCGGCGGCCTTCTTCGCGGCGATCTCGACATGGGCATCGGCCGGAATCAGCTCCAGCGGGATCGGCACGCGCTCGACGATGTCGATGCCTTGGGAGGTCAGCGCGTCGTGCTTCATGTCGCTCATCGACAGGAAGCGGTCGATGCGCTTCAGGCCCAGCCAGTGGATCGTGTCCGGCATCAGCTGCTGGAAGCGTGCGTCCTGCACGCCGGCGACGCATTCGGTGCGCTCGAAATAGGCGGCGGCCGCGTCGCCATCCTCCTGGCGCTTGCGCGCGTTGTAGACCAGGAATTTGGTGACCTCGCCGAGCGCGCGGCCTTCCTTGCGATTGTAGACGACGAGCCCGAGCCCGCCCTCCTGCGCGCCGCGTGCGGATTCCTCGATGCCGTGGATGAGATAGGGCCGGCAGGTGCAGATGTCGGAGCCGAACACATCGGACCCGTTGCACTCGTCATGCACGCGGCAGGTGATCTTGGTGCGATGGTCCGGCAGTTTCGTCACATCGCCGAACATGTAGACCGTGGTACCGCCGATCGGCGGCAGGAACACCTTCATGTCCGGCCGCGTGACGAGCTCGGGGAACATGCCGGCGGTCTGCTCGAACAGCGTGCGGCGCAGCTCGGTCTCGCCGGTGCCGAAGCGCGCCGCAAGGCCGGGCAGGTGCCAGACCGGATCGATCGCGATCTTCACCACGGAGACGCTGCCATTGGCATGCACGACCTCACCGTCGGCGCGTAAGCGTTTCGCTGCCAGCGCCTCGCGGATCTCCGGCAGGTCGAGCCGCGCCCGCGTCACCGCGATGCTCGGGCGGATGTCGGAGCCTTCTGCGATCTCCTTGCCGAAATTCTCCGCGACCAGATGCCCCCAGGGATCGAGCGCGACGATCTTGGCGGGATCGCGCCATTGCTCGAACGGACCGATGGTTGCAGCCGGAAAGGTGTTGGTGAGGTCGGGCCTCCGAATCGGATCGAGCGCGCCGGCGGACACTGCGAGCGCGCGGTACATCGCATAGGACCCGCCATGGCTGCCGATCACGTTGCGATCCCCGGCGCGCGAGACCGTGCCGATGATCGGTCCGCGGGCGCGCGCGTCAGGGGCGCCCCAGTGGATCGGGAAGGCGGACTTCCGGCCCGGCTCCGGATGGGAGGTCAGGCGGATGTGGTCGGTACGGTTCGCGCGGCTCATGACCAAACTCCCAAAAAGCCAACGGCCCGCCGCTCGGACGGGCCTGGCTCGGTCGCGTTGCCGACGCGGAACATCGGCGACGCAAGCTCAATCCAACATATTGTAGCGGCAAGACGCGACAGACAAGTTAATCGTGCTGCGCGCCCCGGAAGGATCATTCCCGCGCCCGTCCGGATCGGCGGTCGACGCCGAAATGCTCCCTATATCTATGTAATCGTTTGAATTTTTGAAAGGGGCGGGCGGCGCCTCGGCCTCCAAACGCGTGACTGGATAAAGCCCGTATATTCAGACATATCGACTGGATCGGCTGCCCGCCCCGGAGACCCCCATGCCCGCCAGCTACATCGACCCCCGCAACGCAAAGCTCTACTCGCTCGACCAGCCGCGCTGGTGCTCGGACGAGCGCACGCCGCTACTGGTGACGCCGGGGGCGGGGATCACGCGCGAGGACATCGATGGCCGCACGCGCTCGCTCTGGCGCTACCGGGCGGCGCTGCCAGTCGAGATCAAGGCTCCGATCACGCTCGGCGAGGGCTGCACGCCGCTGGTGCAGCAGGACTGGGGCGATTTGCGGCCGTTGTTCAAGCTCGAATGGTTCAACCCGACCGGCAGCTTCAAGGATCGCGGCTCCGCCGTGATGCTGTCGTTCCTGCGCCAGATCGGCGTCGACGCAATTCTCGAAGATTCTTCCGGCAATGGGGGCTCGTCGATGGCCGGGCTCGGTGCCGCCGGCGGCATGCGCGTGAAGATTTTGGCGCCGGCCTCGACGTCGCCGGCCAAGATCGCGCAGGTGCGCGCCTACGGCGCTGCGGTGCAGCTCGTCGAGGGCCCGCGCGAGGAATCGGAGGCCGAGGCGATCCGCCAGTCGAGCCAGACCTTCTATGCCAGCCACAATTGGCAGCCGTTCTTCCTCGAAGGCACCAAATCGCTCGCCTATGAGATCTGGGAGGATCTCGGTTTCCGCGCGCCCGACAACGTCATCGTTCCCGTCGGCGCCGGCAGCTCTCTGCTCGGCTGCGCCTTCGGCTTCCGCGAGCTGTTGAAGGCCGGTCAGATCGCGAAGCTACCGCGGCTGTTCGCGGCGCAGCCGCTCAATTGCTCGCCGATCGATGCGAGCTTCAAGGCGGGCGTCGATACGCCAGTCGCGCGCGAGGTCAACAAGACCATCGCCGAAGGCACCGCCATCAAGCACCCGCTGCGCCTGCGCGAGATCGTCGCAGCTCTGCGCGAGAGCGGCGGCGCCACCGTCGCGCTCACCGAGGACGAGATCGTCGCCGCCCTGCGGCGCCTCGCGCGCCAAGGCCTGTTCGCCGAGCCGACCAGCGCAAGTGCTGCCGCCGCGCTGGAAAAACTATCTGCCATCGGCGCCATCAAGGCGAACGAGACCACGGTTGCCGTCCTCACCGGCACCGGCCTGAAGGCCGCGACCACGGTTGCCGATCTCGTGCAATAGGGCCGCGACGATGAAAGACCGTGCCGTCGCCGTCATGAGGCCGCGTTGAACCTTCGGTGACCTTCGCCAGCCTCATGGAGATCGACCTCGAGCAAAGGGAGAGTTCCATGACTGCGCAGGACCCGTTTGCAGCTTTCAAGGCAGTCCAGAAGGAAGCCTGGTCGCTGTTCACGCCGATGGAAGTTTTCACGACACCGACCGCCGCCAGGCTCGTCGGTTTTGCCGGCGTTGCCGCCGGCCAAAGGCTGCTCGACGTCGGCTGCGGCACCGGCGTGGTCGCGATCACGGCGGCGCGCCGCGGTGCGAAGGTCAGGGGTCTCGATCTGTCGCCGGTCCTGATCGAACGCGCCCGCGAGCATGCGCAACTGATGAACCTCGATGTCGACTTCAAGGACGGCGACGCCGAAAGCCTGCCCCATGGCGACAACGAGTTCGACGTGGTGCTCAGCCAGTTCGGCCACATGTTCGCGCCGCGTCCGGACGTCGCGATCGGCGAGATGCTGCGCGTGCTGAAGCCCGGCGGCACCATCGCCTTCTCCACCTGGCCGCCGCATCTGTATGTCGGGCGGATGTTCGCGCTGATCGGCCGCCATCTGCCTCCGCCCGAGGGCGTGGCATCGCCGGTGTTGTGGGGCGATCCGAAGATCGTCGCCGAGCGTCTCGCGGGGAAAACGAAGGATCTCTCCTTCGAGATGGACATGATGACGCCGTCCGCCCTCAGCCCGCAGCATTTCCGCCGCACCATGGAAGCGACGATCGGGCCTTTGATCAAGCTCGTCGCCCAGTACAAGGACGAGCCGGACAAGCTCAAGAGCTTCCGAGCCGAGTTCGAGGCGCTGATCTCGGAATATTTCGACGCGGGCCACAATGTGATGCGCCAGCAGTTCCTGATGTCGAAGGCAAGGAAGGTGTGAGGCGCGTTTGACCGTGAGATTCTGCCTCATGTGAGAGCCCGCCAAAGCAGGCGTCTCGAACCATGGGGAGGGTCGCGCGGCTCACTCCTTCAGATCATTCACCTGCCTGACCCAGGTGCGCACGTCGGCGAGCACGGCGGGCAGCACCGCCTTGACCTCGGCTACGGTCATGCCGGGCTTGATGCGGGGATCGTACAGCAGATTGAGGATGTACTGGTCGTAGACGTCGAAATAGCCCATCGAGACGTTGTCGTTGAACATGGTCCACGGCACGCTCGCGGTGTCGTTGATGGGCCCGAGCGATTGCAGCAGCTCTTCATAGGCGCAGTCGAGGAAGACGAAATCGCCGTTGTCGACGGTGAGGATGACGTCGGAATGCTCGATCTCGAAATTGTCGTTCTTGCGGAAGCCGGACAGGCATTGCGGGTCGAGCGAGGTGCGGATCTCGCGCGCCTTCTCGGCGCCGTAGAAGCTGGAGATGGTGCGGAAGAGGTCGCGGTCGCGCACCAGCTTCACCCGCACATTGGCCGCTTCGGCGGTCGCGATCATGGCGATGTCGAGGTGCTGCACGCGATGGGCGATGTCGGCCACGACCTTGGCGAGCTGCGTCTTGCGGTCGGCGCGGTCGCTCTCGGCGTACACGCGCACCGGCCCGTCGAATTTGCGGATGCGGTCGACGCGGCCGGCGAGATGATATTCGGCGCCGAACGCCGTCTTCAGGAAGCCTTCGATGATCTCGCCGTCGGTGAAATTCTTCTTCTCGGAGCGCTGGCGCGAGGAGATCGCGGGTAATTCGCCCGCCACCGCCGTGGCCGCGGGGTCAGGCGCGCAGGTGAGCGCGGCGAGCGCCAGCAGGGCGATGCGAAGGGCAGCCGAGGACGGATTGAGTGCGCTCATCGTCGTGCGACGCTGCCGTATTCACGTCGCGCGCACAAGGCCGCAGATTCACGCGGCCTGCGGGTTCCCGGCGTTGTCTGTAACAAGAGAGTTACAGTGTCGTAGGGTGGACAAAGGCGCGAAAGCGCCGTGCCCACCATCTCAAACCCGTGGGCACGCCGGCAGACCGCGCGTTCGCGCGATCCTCCGGCTTTGCCCACCCTACGAGAGTTGCGTCAGTTGTTCAGCACCACCACCGTGGTACCGACCGAGACGCGGCCGTAGAGATCGCTGACGTCGTCATTGGTCATGCGGAAGCAGCCCGAGGAGACCGCCTGGCCGATCGTCTCCGGCTCGTTGGAGCCGTGGATGCGGTAGAGCGTCGAGCCCAGATACATTGCGCGCGCGCCGAGCGGATTCTCGACGCCGCCCTTCATGTGGCGCGGCAGGTCCGGCCGACGCGCCAGCATCTGCGACGGCGGCGTCCAGTCCGGCCATTCCTTCTTGGCGGTGATCCTGTGCACCCCGCCCCAGCGGAAGCCGTCGCGGCCGACGCCGATGCCGTAGCGCAGCGCCTGGCCGTTCTGCAGCACCAGATACAGCCGCCGCTCGCTGGTGTTCACCACGATCGTGCCGGGGGCGTAATTGCCGTTATACATGACGGTGGTGCGGGGGATCGGATTGGCGCCAGAACGGAAGAAGTTCGGGCCGCCGCCCATGATGTCGCGCGAGTCGAACTCTTCGGCGAACGCGCCGCCCGCCATGGCCGACAGCAGTGCGACGGCGGCAATCGGCGCGGCAAAAAACCGGATCATTGTTTCCCCCAGCAAAAAATCGATTCAACACAGGCCACAGGCCATATTTGCGGGCTTTTCGCAAGCCACGGCCGCGTGAGGGACATCATCCAGCACGGGCGTTATCAAATCGGCAACCATGCCATTTGCCGAAAAGCACCAGAGCGTTTTCAAGCGAAGTGGATACCGGTTCGCATCAAGAAAACGCGTCAAAACATGAGGCTAATACCCGTTCCGAGTCTATCGGAACGGGCTATTAGCCAAGCCGGCGCATCGTCGCGCGGGGCAGGGCCGCGATGCCGCCTATTGCTTTGACGGGACGAGCGAACAATGATTGATCGAACGGGTCTTTGGATATTGCCGGTTGCGGGAGCAGAACGAATGAACGGTGCGGAAAGCCTGGTGCGGACGATGGTCAAGGGTGGGGTGGATGTCTGCTTCACCAACCCAGGCACCTCCGAGATGCATTTTGTCGCAGCTCTCGACCGCGTGCCCGGCATGCGCTGCGTGCTCGGCCTGTTCGAGGGCGTCGTGACCGGTGCAGCGGACGGCTATTTCCGCATGAAGGGCACGCCGGCCTCGACGCTGCTGCATCTCGGCCCCGGCCTCGCCAACGGCCTTGCCAATCTGCACAACGCCAAGAAGGCCAATTCCGGCATCGTCAACATCGTCGGCCAGCATGCGGTCTACCACATCGGCTTCAACGCGCCGCTGACCTCCGACATCGAGGGCCTGGCCCGGCCGATGTCGTCCTGGGTCCGCACCTCGCCCGATGCCAAATCGGTCGCCGCCGACGGCGCCGCGGCGATTGCCGCCGCCAAGAGCGCCCCGCCGCAGATCGCGACCCTGATCCTGCCCGCCGACACCGCCTGGAACGAGGCCGACGGCGTTGCCGAGGTTCCAGCCGAGCAGCAGCGCGCGAGCTATTCGCCGCAGGCGGTCGAGCAGGCCGCAAAAATCCTGCATGGCGACGGCGAGGGTACGCTGCTGCTGATGACCGGCAGCGCCCTGAGCGAGCAGGGCCTGGCGCTGGCCGAGCGCATCGCCGCCAAGACCGGCTGCACCGTGATGGGCCCGACCTTCCGCCCCAAGATGGCGCGCGGCCGCGGCCGCTACTCGATCGACCGCATCCATTACGTGATCGAGAACGCGCTGCCGATGCTGGCCAAGTTCCGTCACATCGTGCTGGTCGAGTCCGACGATCCCGTGGCGTTCTTCGCCTATCCGAACAAGCCGAGCATGCTCAAGCCCGAGGGCTGCGACGTGCATCGCATGACCTCGTGGGGCGAGAATTCGGTCGCAGCGCTCGAAGCGCTCGCCGGCGCCGTCAAGGCCAGCGCCAAGGACGTCAAGCCGCAGGCGGTGCAGGAGCTGATCAAGCCGACCGGCGCGCTGACCCATGCCTCGATCGCGCAGTCGATTGCGTACGCGATCCCCGAGAATGCGATTCTGGTCGACGAGTCTCTCACCACCGGCCGCGCCTTCTTCCCGCCGACGGCCGCCGCCGCGCCGCACGACTGGCTCCAGAACATGGGCGGCTCGATCGGCTTCTCGACGCCGCTCTCGATTGGCGCCGCGATCGCATGCCCCGACCGCAAGGTGATCTGCATGGTCGGTGACGGCAGCGCGATGTACACGATCCAGTCGCTGTGGACGCAGGCGCGCGAGAACCTCAATATCGTCACCATCGTGTTCGCCAACCGCATCTACCAGATCCTGCGCGGCGAGTTCGACAATGTCGGCGCCGGCGAGCCCGGCCAGCGCGCCAACGACATGCTCCGCCTCGACCGCCCGACGCTGGATTTCGTCGCGCTGGCCAAGGGCATGGGCGTGCCCGGCCGCGCCGTCACCAATGCCGACGAGTTCAACAAGGCGCTGGCCGAAGCCGTGGCCGAGCCGGGGCCGCGGCTGATCGAAGTCCTGATGTAGGGTTGATTGAACAAGCTCTCTCCCCACGTCGTCCCGGCGAACGCCGGGACCCATAACCCCAGGGAGAGGTTTGGCGAAGACTCGGAGTTCGGTACGTGCGCCGTGTACACTCGATAGACCTCGCGGTATGGGTCCCGGCGTTCGCCGGGACGACACCGAACCAGGTGCGCGAGATGGGCCCGGAGGCACGATGCAGACCGAGCTGAACAAGGTGATCGCGGCGCTGCGGGACTTCTACGCCCACGAGGGCTTCCTGTTCGAGAAGGACATCGGCGAGCGCGCGGTCACCCACCGGTTCGCCGTGCATCTGGAGAAGCAGTTCGCCGGCTGGTCGGTCGACTGCAATTACGACCGGCTCGGCGAGCGCACGCTGCATCTGCCGCACGGCACCATCATCTCGACCGACGACCATCTCGGCAAGTCGATCTACCCCGATGTCGTCGTGCATCAGCGCGAGATCCCGAACAATCTGCTCACGGTGGAGATCCGCAAGGCGAGCAATCACACCCCGCTTGAGCACGACCAGCACAAGCTGCGGGCGCTGACCGACGTGCATGTCTGGTTTCCCTACTGGATCGGCGTGCTGCTCGTGCTGGACAAGCATCGTGTGACGATGTCGGAGGTGTATGTCAGCGCCGCAATCGATCAGCCGCTCTCGCTCTGGTTCGCGACGCGGCTCGAGGAAAGCGGATTGGGAGCCGGCGCGCAGAGGCCGGGCTAATCACTTCCGACACAATAGGTGCTCTCCCTCTCCCGCTTGCAGGAGAGGGAGTCTCACCACCTGCTTCATCAGTAATGATACGGCTGCGAATAGGCGTAGCGCGGGTTGATGCCGCAATAGGCTGACGTTCCGGAGGCCGTGGCGGCACATTGCTGGTAGCTCGCGAACTGGCAGTTGCCGGGATAGCCCCAGTTGCGGCCCTGCAGGCAGTATCTGTCGCTTCCGGCCTGGGCCTGGGCCTGGGCCGCCGACAACGATGCGGCGATCAGCGTTGCGAACGATGCAAGCGTGAGGATGGTGCGACGCATTTCGATCTCCTTCAATGGTAGGTGGAACGACCGAGCCTTGGCGTTCCCGTGGCCTGTCTGACGCGGGGTCATGCTGTGTTGGTGTCCGCGACGCCGGATGCGTTCGAAGCGAGGTACATCGTGACGCAGCCAGCGGCTTGCACTGTGATCTCCGCCACAGTTCGCGCACGGGTTCCGACCTATCCTCGGCGAACTTGCACGCCTCGATCCTGTGGGACTAGGCTTGCCTCATACGGATCAAGGCATTTGGAGGTTCTGATGCAGAAATCATATTTGCTGGCTGCAGTGGCAGCGCTGGCGCTCATGACGCAAACGCCGCATGCCCTGGCCCAAAGCACGCCGGCTGCCGGCGGAACCGCGGCGCCTGCGGCGACAGCCACTGCGCCGGCCACGACGGCGGCGCCGAGCGCAACCACCGACACGTCCAGCCAGCCGACCGACTCCAAGAAGAGCGCGTCGAAGAAGCCGGCGAAGAAGAAGATGACGCGGCAGCAGGAAATCGACCACTCCGTCGACAGCGGCACCGTGCCCGCGCGCTATCGCAGCTCGGTGCCCAAGCAGTACCGCAATATATCCCGTTCGATAAGCAGTGACGGATCGCACGGCGGCGCGACGTGATCAGCCGTCGCGCCGCCGGTGCCTGCCCAGATGGGCGCTGGCCGGGCGGCTGCCGACCTCATATCCCCGGTGGCGGTCTGCGAGCGCAGTGCTAGAGTAGGCCGAAGCCTGGGGGGAGTGATGAGTGACGACGTGAAGGATGCTGGCCTTGTGGCCATGATCAGCAGCATCCTTGGAGGCAACAAGCGCGCAGACAGTGTTGCACCGCCGCCGCTCACCGAGGGGCCGCCGACCGTGCCGTCGAACGGAGCGGACGCGGTCGCGACGCCCGTCCCTGAGGCGACGTCGACCGGGCAGGAGGATGCGACCAGCGCCGCGCCGGCCACCGTGGAACCGGTCGAGCCGCCTGCGAAAATCGTCACGACGCGGGATGGCAAGCAGCTGTTGCCGGCAGAAGCGATCGCCGATCTCGTGCTTGGCGAGCTGCGCAAGCTGGAGAATTTCCCGGCGACCGGCGCCTCGGTCACGGTCTATGGCTACCGGCACTGGAACGCCATGATCACCTTCGCGCCGTTCTCGACCAATTTCCAGAACGCGACGCGGTTCCGCCAGGCCATGCCGGATCTCGTCTTCAAGCTCCGTCGTTTCGTCGAACTTGAGATATAGTCCAGGGCAATCGTCAGCGGCGCCTCTGCGCGATTGCCCTCGGTGAATCGCAGCATGATGGTGCGCGCCGTTACCCGAAACAGTTCGACAGGATCTTTGAATTGAGCGTCGCCTTTACCAAGGAAGAAAGCGCCGAAACCGCGTCCGAGACGCTGTTGCCGGATCGCCCGATCTCGCCGCATCCCAACCTCGTGACGGAAGCAGGGCTGCAGGCGTTGCAGACGCAGCTTCAGCAGGCCCGCGAGGCTTATGAGGCCGCGCAGGCCATCGAGGACGTCAACGAAAAGCGCCGGCAGTCGGCGGTGCCGTTGCGCGACGCCCGCTATCTGACCGAACGGCTGCGCACGGCGCAGCTCATTCCCGATCCGACCTCGACCGAAACGGTCGCCTTCGGCAGCACCGTGACCTTCAGCCGCACCGACGGCCGCGTGCAGACCTATCGCATCGTCGGCGAGGACGAAGCCGACCCGAAGGCGGGGACGATCTCGTTCGTCGCGCCGGTCGCGCGGTCGCTGATGGGGAAGGCGGTGGGTGACGTCGTAGGGACGGGCGCGCAGGAGATCGAGATTTTGTCGATTGCGTAGCAGCGTGCAGGGCGAGGCGAGGATTGCAGGAGCAATCCCATTCGCCTAATGCATGAGCCATGCGTCTTTGTTGTCCTGTCCTGATATCGATGATCCCCGCCGTGTCCGCGAAACAAAGCCCGATGGTTGGATGAGACGGTTTCTGTCGGGAGCATTGCCGTTTTACGCGCTGGCTGCATTGGCCATGTGCATGTATCTCGTCCTGTACAGGGCAAACCTTTTCGATCTGAACGCCATCGTCCAGGGTGCGACCGGTTCGTCGTGGTTTCTGGTGTTCATGTTCGTCTGCGTGCTCCTGGAGTCGGTCTTCCCGTATTTCGGCTATTTTCCCGGAACCGCCCTCATCCTGATGTCCGTGGCGCTCAATCCAAAGTCGGCGGATGCTTCCGTCTTTGTGGTGGCGTGGCTCGCTATCATCCTGGGCGCCGTCTTGAGTTACGGACAGGCTCGTTTCTTCAGGCCGTTCCTGCAGCGGGTGGCCTCGAAGGCGGCCCTGCGCCGATGTGAGTCCCTGTTCGACGCCTATGGCGCTTACGCGCGCATTGCCTTGTTCGTTCATCCCAACGCCTGCGCGATGTATTTCACGGCGCTCGGACTTCTCGGCCGCAGCCTGACGCGAGAGCTCGCCTATCTCTGTGTGGGTGCAGCGGCCGCCGTGGGCATCCTGTTCGTGATCGTGACCAGGTTGGTATCGTCCGTCGGCCCTGCTGATGACGGCGAATTGCAGGTGCTGTTGGCGGCAGCGCTGGCCGCCATGGGGACGCTTGTTGGCCTCTACGCGGCCTGGCGGCCGGAGCGGGTCGCCTGAAGCCTGCTCCGTCTTACACCTCCGGCAGCTCAACGCCCGTCAACTTGTGTGCATGGGGTTGTTTTCGACATTTTGAGGCAGCTCGAAGGACCGCTGGCGGGCGCCGTGATCGCCTGCGATCGGCAGCTTCAGGGCGACGGCGCTGATCTAGCCACACCTAAATAATGCGCCTCTACCCGCCAAGCTTAGTGCAATACGCGAGCGGCTTCTGCTAGCCGGACTTTCTCTCTGAGGCCCTCGAGATCCTGTATCGCCTTAAGCAATCTCACCAAATCGGAAGCTATGTGTGCCAGAGTAGGCTTTTGCGGCTTTGAGGTTCGAGATTTCTGTTTCATCGCGAAACGGCTCCCTGCCAGGACCGGTAAAGATAGGCCGGGATTGGCAAGGACCGTGCCAGGGAAGCGCAACCGGCATTTCAGGCCAGAGAGCGCGCAGGAGGCAAGCGAAAGGGTTATCTGGCCGGTGCCGCTTTCCATCCATACGACTGGCGTGCGATCTGGCCAGTGATATCGGTGTCCTTTTCGTCAGAGAGGCGCCAGGCCGCCACCCCGAAGCAGACGGTTAAAACCACGGCTGTTGTCAGCAGCAGCATCGATAGAAACTGGCTCACACCTACACCCCCGAATACGGCGCATGCGCCAGCGACCATGGAACGTCGATTCGGAAAATGCAGATGCGTTGACCTATTAGCAGGTATCCCCAAGCTACGCACAATGCGCAATTATCCTTGGTCGCAATTGCTATTCGTTCAAGCCGTTGAGATTGAATCAGGTTCTGATCGACCAGCGAAGTGCCGATCCATGGTTCGGAAAATAGCCGCTCAAGAACGCACGCTCAAACCCGCCCGCGGCCTGGGGGCGAAAGTGCAGCTGGGAGCATTTGGTGCTGGCGCGAACCGCGTTGAGATCGTTGCGGACTTCGCATCCCGCGTTGCCGAAAGAGCGGCCGAAACAAACGATGAAGATCCGATCGTTGCTAGCGCTACGAGCACTACCCCGAAAATTAGGCTGCGCATTTAATCCTCCCTCACTCGATCTCAGCATCGGACGCCGTTGTTTCAGCGCCGCTTCGTTTGGCCGCCAAAATGGTTTCGTGCACGCGACCGTGAAGTGTGGATTGCTGTTTTGCTCTGGCCCAAAGGCTCTCTAAGCCGAAGCAGAGCCCAGCCGGCCTCAGCCGCCCAGACTGCTTCAAGAACGCGCGCGGCCACGGCTGCTCTTTGAGGACAATTCGATGAGCATTATTGCCTTCCGCATCAGGAAGGGACAAACCCATCAGGTGGACCGATAGCGCTTACAAGTCCGATGACTATGGGGACGAACCCCGATAGGACAGGTGAGCTGAATGAATGGTCGGAAATGCAGCGGCCCCGGCACCCGTTCGCTGAGGCCGCTTTTATTTGCTCGGTAAGCGGAACGACTTTCCCAATTCCGAGTCGAATCCAAGCTTCCGACAAGTCCCCAAATCAAAAAGCCCCCGTCGGGAGCAAACCTTCCCCAAGGTTGGCGATCTCGGCCCCAAACCGAGGTCGCTTGTCATAAATGTGGAAAAAGGCGTCGGCAAGGCCTGTGCGAGCAAACGCAAATCGCGCGCTTCTTGCTTTGAATGCGCCGGTCGCAGTCGCGTGAGAGCGGAATTAAATCAGACCTAATCTCCATGGCAAAGTGCATTTAATTTAGCCATTTAAAGCTGGAGTGTCGCGGCAGAGACTCGGCTGCCGTGCCATGATTGCCGCAGCAGGAAGCTTAAAGGTCCTATCAACCGTTTCCAGTAAGCTTTGGGCTTGACCGGCGCATAATGCGAGTTCCCATTTAAATCTCCAGTTCGAGATGAGTCGGGATTTGCCGTGGGTATTTACTTGCTCTCGCTCGCGGCGTGCGTTGTCGGGGTTCTTCTATTCATGGCATTCCATCGATAGGGCCGACAACGGACGCAACAGTTACATTGAATCCTCAACCCAAGCCGAAATTAATAGTTTTGGCCGGTTGTTTTTGACTGTGCACAGTTGCTCGCGTTCAATTCCAAAGGTGGAGGCGAACGTGTTTTTGAACTGGGTCCTCGTTATCCTTATCGGCGTCAGCGTTGCGGTCCTGATAGCCCACGCGATTGACGCGATGCGTTCCTGAGGTGCCCTCTTGGCGATGTCTCTGATGGACCTTGCCGGTACGGGCGGGGCGCTAGCCCGGCGCGGTGGAATTCGTCGAGGTCGATGAACTCCACGGCTCGCTGTCTTAGTGAAACCCTGGCTACAAAGCCGGCATGCAGCCAAGCCATAGATTGCGTGTGACCGGCTTTGCGCAAATTGTTTCCCCACCAGGCATTGAACTTGTACGCTGACGGCGGCAACGGTCTGCCGAGAATTGCTTCAATTTCCGAGAATGTGAGCCGAATCGTTTGCGGCCCTGTGCGCTGTAGCTCTTCCCGTAATGGATCGTAAACGGACATAACATTCGGCTCGTCACGTTGGCCCGTAGGCGTCCCTGCCATGCTCCAGGTATCTGGTGCAGCTGATTGATCGCTCCGCTTCGCCCCAGCATGAGTTGGCTCGCATCACCAGATTCAATTGCTCCTGGATCAGCGACGATAGCGCAGCGAGTATCGATTAGTGCACTTTTTGCTCAAGGTCTCTCAGTAGCGCGTGCAGAAAGTCGCTGGCATGGTCATATTGAGCGTTGCCGTTCGTGATTTGACGGACGCGCGGGCTCACCAAGCGACCAACAGTTTCAGAGCGGAGCAGCTCAGCTCTGTCCGAACACTGCAGCAGTAAAGCATCGGGTAAATCTTCCGCAGATCCGAATAGCTTCAAGAGACAATGTTCGCCCTCGGCCTTACGGTCGTGATGCGCCTTCGCAGCATATAAAGCAAACAGCCCACGGAAAGCATCGCGGGAAACGGCAGGTTTTCCCATCGCAGCGCCCTGAAAAATTAAATCCATAATAAAGGCAAGTCTGAAGCATTGGTGCGGAAAAAGCTAGCGCAAAATTAAATCAACCCGTATCTCCCATTGAGAGATTAGAGGCGGTCCGAAATCAGCCGCCGCAATAGCCGCACTTGGATCCGGCGATCTGCCACCATGTGGACCAAAGCGGCGCGACTTGTGGAGCTCGCTGCTTCGGTAGATCGAGGAGGCGAATTGACGCGTGGTCGATTGAAAATCAACTAGCGATACGTCTGGTCGGAGGCACCTGATGGTGGAATAATTCCGACGCTTTCTTGATTGGATTTTGACGTCGGCCGCGAACCGGCTGGCGACCTGGATTTTCATCATGGCCGCGCTTCCTCAGGGCGTTGTGGCGGAATTGCAGCACGAGAACGCGCGGCTCCTGGCCGAATTGCGCGCTGCACAAGATCGCGAGACCGCCACCGCGGACATCCTCAAAATCATTGCCAGTTCGCCATCGGAGGTGAAGCCGGTATTCGATGCGATCGCGAGGCGCGCCAATGCCCTGCTCGGCGGCTTTTCGACGACCGTATTCCGCTTCATCGACGGCACTGCCCATTTGGCGGCCTTCACGCCGACGAATTCTGCCGCCGATCGAGCTTTGCAGCAGATGTTTCCGCGGCCGATTGCCGATTTCGAGAGTTTTGAAAGTGCGCGGGCCGGTAAGGTGGTGCCGACCCCCGATACCGAAGCGCTGACAAACGACATCAAATTCATCGCGCGCGCCCGCGGCTTTCGCAGCATGTTGTTCGTTCCGCTCGCGACCGGCGGCGTGGTGATCGGCATGATCAGCGTCACGCGGGTCGCGCCGGGTGCCTTCGCTCCGCATCATGTGCAACTTCTGCAGACTTTCGCCGATCAGGCCGTTATCGCCATTGAGAATGCGCGGCTGTTCGATGAGGTGCAGGCGCGCACTGACGACTTGCGGGAATCGCTGCAGCAGCAGACGGCGACTGCCGATGTCTTGAAGGTCATCAGCCGCTCCGCGTTTGATTTGCAAACGGTGCTCGACACGCTCACGGAATCGGCGGCGTGGCTGTGTGGTGCCGACATGGCGGCAATCGTCCGGCAGGACACCGACGGCGCATACTATCATGCAACTCGGTACAATTTCTCGCCCGAGTGGGCCGAGGTCTCGGCGGGCATTCGACTCAATGCTGGACGCGGCAGCGTCGTTGGGCGTGTCCTGCTGTCCGGCAAGGCTGTCCAGATCCAGGATGTCCTGGTCGATCCCGAATACGCTTATCCCGAGCAGCAGAGGGCCGGCGGCTACCGGACCCTCCTGGGCGTACCTTTGCTTCGATCCGGAGAAACGATCGGCGTGCTGTTCCTGGGCCGCAAGGCCGTGAACTCGTTCACGGACAAGCAGATCGACTTGGTCTCAACTTTCGCCGATCAGGCCGTGATCGCGATTGAGAATGTCCGGCTGTTCGATGAGGTCCAGGCGAAGACGCGCGATCTCGCCGAATCGCTCCAGCAGCAAACCGCGACTGCCGATGTGCTGAAAGTGATCAGCCGCTCGACCTTCGATCTGCAGACCGTGCTCAACACGCTGGTCGATTCGGCGGCACGGCTGTGCGAAGCGGAGATGGCATTCATCATGCGCCGCGAAGGCGATGAATATCAGGCCGGAGCAGCGGTGGGGTTTTCCGAGGAATACATCGAGTTTCTGCAGGGTCACCCGATTACGCCCGGCCGGAGCACGGTAACAGGTCGGGCCGTACTTGAGCGCCGCCCAGTGCAGATCCTCGACGTCGCTGCCGATGCCGAATACGGCCTGCACGAGTCCATCACCATGGCTGGTCAGCGCACGGCGCTCGGTGTTCCCCTCATGCGCGAAAATGAGCCGATCGGCGCGCTCGTAATCGCTCGCAAGCGCGTGCAGCCCTTCACGGAAAAACAGATCGAGCTGGTCGCCACATTTGCCGACCAGGCCGTGATCGCCATCGAGAATGTACGGCTGTTCGAACAATTGCAGACTAGAACGCGAGATCTGTCTGAGGCGCTGACGTACCAGACCGGCAGCGCCAATATCTTGCGGGTTATCGCTTCCTCGCCGACCGAGGTCGGTCCGGTGCTCAAGGCGATCGTGGAAAGCGCATGCGGACTTTGCGAGGCATATGATGCACTGGTAGTTCTGAGGGACGGCGACGACATCGTCATCCAGGCCCATCATGGACAAGTTCCCGTGGTGTGGAGCCGGCGGGCGATCAGTGTCAAATCGCCCACCGGCCGGGCGATTATCGACCGTCGCACCGTTCATGTGCACGACCTGCTCGGGCCCGAAGGCGAGGAGTTCCCGACCGGACGCGAATATGCGCTTCGCTCGAACGTTCGGACCGTTCTGAGCGTGCCGCTGTTGCGCGATGACGAGAGCATGGGTGCGATCGTGCTTCGTCGCACGGAGATTCGTCCATTTGGCGAGAAGCAGATCAACCTGCTTCAGACTTTCGCGGATCAAGCTGTCATCGCCATCGGTAACGTGCGTCTGTTCGAACAATTGAATGAATCGTTGGAGCGGCAGACGGCAACGTCGGAGGTGCTGGAAATCATAAGCGCTTCATCGGGCGCATTGACCCCGGTCTTCCACAAGATGCTGGAGAACGCGACGCGAATTTGCGGGGCCGGCTTCGGCACCATGAATCTCTACGAGGATGGCGGCTTTCGCACGGTTGCGTTACACAACGCGCCACAGGCTTATGTTGATACCCGGCTGTACCAGAGCATTCGCCCACATCCGGCGAGCGGGCTAGGCACCGTCGAGAAAACTCATCAGACGGTTCATATCGACGATATCAGGACTCAGCCGCCCTACGTCGAAGGCAACCCGAACGTTCGCGCGCTTGCCGACCTTGCCGGCGCACGGACCCTCGTCATCGTGCCCATGCTGAAGGAAGATGAGCTGATTGGCACCATCACGATCTTTCGCCAGGAAGTTAGATCCTTCACTGACAAGCAGATCGAGCTCGTGTCCAATTTCGCACACCAGGGCGTGATCGCGATCGAGAATGCACGCCTGCTGAACGAGCTGCGCGAGCGCACCATGGAACTGTCCCAATCGCTCGAGGAATTGCGAAATGCGCAGGATCGGTTGATCCAGACCGAGAAGCTTGCCTCGCTCGGGCAACTCACCGCCGGCATTGCGCATGAGATCAAGAATCCGCTCAATTTCGTCAACAATTTTGCTGCGCTTTCCTCCGAACTCATCGAAGAACTCGGCGACGCGCTGCGCTCAGCCGGACTCGGCGAGGCAGCAAGGCTGGACATCGACGTGCTGATACACATGCTACAAGGCAACCTGGAAAAGATCGTGCAGCACGGAACGCGCGCCGATTCCATTGTCAAGAATATGCTTCTGCACTCTCGCGAAGGGTCTGGCGAACGCCGCGAGGCCGATATCAACGCCGTCCTCGAGGAAAGCCTCAACCTTGCTTATCACGGAGCGCGCGCCGAGAAAGCAGGCTTCAACATCACGCTCGAAAGGAACCTCGATCCGTCTGCCGGGGCGCTCGATCTGTATCCGCAGGAAATCACGCGGGTGTTCCTCAATCTCGTTTCAAATGGCTTCTACGCGGCGAGCAAACAAAAGGACGCCGCCGGCGACGGCTTCGAGCCAAGGCTGCGCGCGACGACGACAAACCTCGGCGGCGCCGTCGAGATCCGGATTCGCGACAATGGCGCCGGCATCCCGGCCGACGTGAGAGGGAAAATATTCAACCCATTCTTCACAACCAAGCCCGCAGGCGAAGGAACCGGCCTTGGCCTTTCAATCTGCCACGACATCATCGTGAAACAGCACGGCGGCAGCATCGAGGTCGATACCGAGCCCGGCGATTATACGGAGTTCATCATCAGGCTGCCGCGTAGGCTGGCGGCGCACCGGAACGACGCCAAGTGAAATTATCGTAGGCATCAATTCAAGCGAAACTAGGAATCCTGCGTCGAACTTCACTGCAAACACCGGAGGTCGAAAATGAAGACGCTCTTGGTCCCGCTTCAAAATATTCCGATGATGACACCCACGCTCGATGCCGCCGTACGCCTCGCGCATCGTACCGGCGCCTATATCGAAGGCTTTCCGCTCCGGTTCGGCATCCCTCAATATCTGGCCGCGGAGTTGGCCACCGGCATTCTGTTAGATTCGTATGAAGTGAAGAGCGCAGCCGAATTGAACGACATGCGCGACTTTTTCGAAGCATTCATGCTGAAGCACGATGTTCCTCGATCCGCTGGATTGGGTCGACCATGTTTCGGCTGGCTGGAGACCGCCCCTGAGGGCGAAGATTTTGTCGGAAGCTATGGGCGCGCTTTCGATCTGATCGTGATGGCACGGTCTGACATTGATGCTGCGGGCCCTCACCGTCGCGCGATTGAGTCCGCGCTGTTCGAGAGCGGCAGGCCCGTTCTACTTGTGCCATCGAATGCACCAAGAAGCATCGCAACAAACATCATGATCCATTGGAACGGTAGTACGGAGCAAGCTCGGGCAAACGCATTTGCCATGCCGTTGCTTCGTCTGGCCGAGAAGGTATCGGTCCTAACCGTCGTTGGCGGCCAAGCGGTACCAGGACCGTCTGCCGATCAGATCGTCCAGCAACTGCGGTACAATGACATTGCAGCGCAGGCGAGAACGGTTGAACTGGAGGATCGCGACACCGGAGAGGCAGTCCTCGATGCCGTTAGAGCTGAGGGCTGCGACCTTTTGATCAAGGGAGCCTTCACCCGCGCCCGGTTGCGGCAAATGATATTCGGCGGGGCGACCAGCTATATCATGGAGCATGCGGATCTGCCTGTCCTGATGGCTCATTAGCGCCGCACGATTCTCTTCAGATCATGCAACCCTGCTCCTGTCTTGCCCGACGGGTCAAACCATGATTCGGAAAAGGCGCAACCCCTTGATCCGACTGAGGCCGGCTACCGTGCAGGGGTTGTTTTCGATGTTTTGATATGGGCGGTCCCGAACAGCCGTGAGGCCAGGGCGATCGTCCGCAACCGGCAGCGGTCGGGAAAATGAATGGTGGGCGCACAAGGGATCGAACCTTGGACCTCTCCCGTGTGAAGGCCAGACCTGCGATTGATGCAATTTGCAAATTTCGTGACCAACGCGATCTCCCCGTCTTTTCCCCACCCCAGAGGGGATTGGAGCTATGGGCCCGCTAACCCGCACAGCGCCGGCTCATCGGAGATTCTGCGGATTGCCCCTATGGCTGCAGGCAACGCCGCCCGTCCCCGAGAGCTTGCCGGCCGAGGGTCCGGTTAGTTTGTAAGCACGGACGCAGTGGCTGCGGCGATCAATCGCTTTAACGGGGCCGGCGAGGCGCTGGGCGGCCCGCGCTGGGCCGATCCCAACCTCAGCAGGGACGCCGTGCCGCACGGCTTCCGGGCGACATTCAAGCGCCGAACAGGCCGGCTCCCCCAACCATCTCCGACATGGCCTAGCCCCACACGATAGCCAACAAGGTCGAGCCGGCCTACCGCCTCGGCAACATGCGGGAGAAGGGCGGGGTCGATGGCGGATGGTCAGACTATTGCGCAAGCCGCCGGCCCCACCAGAGTGGGAATGCATATGCCTTTAAGGGCTAATGCACCGCGCCCCGCTCGAAGTTTAGACGCGCCTGAATCGGCGCCGTCGGGATATAGTGGGCGCCGGAACGTCCCCGGGGAGGCTGGAATTGGTAATTCAAGTAAGGGGTTCCCTAAATACCGAAACTCGGCACGGTAAACAGATCAAGAGCTATTTTCGATCGATCCGAGCTCGCTGATGGGAAGAGGGCTGCAGGAACTGGGAGAGTAAGCATCCCCAAGCTGATCATCGGCGCGGTGGTCCTTCATCCAGCTACAATTGTCATGGTTTGACCTTTGCAAGCCGTCAGACGGGTATTGATGATCGGGCGGTGGTCAGAGAGATTCTACAACAGGATGATTATAATCAAGGTTGAGCGGAAAGACCTGTTGCCTGGCGATACCGTGATCCATGTAGACAGTGATGGTGATCAGTTTGGTAGGTTCGGATCAATTCGTCTCGCAAATGGCTGCAAGCGCCTCAGTACCGTTGATGCGGACTCCCACTTTCCAGGCTCAAGGCCAAATTCAGGACGTGACGTCAAGGACGTCAGGACGAGGCCGTCATTTGCTTGAAGGGCCACAAACGTAGTGCGCAAAGCGGGCACGCGTACCTGCGCAAAATGGTTGGTACCGCCAGGTGCTTGCGCGGTCGAGTTCGCTTTTATATCGCTGCGGGCACGTGCCTCGTTTGGCGTTCCGAACGCTGCAGCGACCCATTCCCCTTTTATCTCTGCGATAGTGACGGAGGATTTGGTCTTTCCATCGACGGTGATCGAATAAACAAACTGGCCCGTCGGACGCAGCAGCTTCATCGGATCGCCGCCGTCCCACTCCCGCAGAGGATCAAGCCCGATCATGTAGTCGGCAACGGGGTCTCCGATCGAAGCGTGGGAGGCGTCACCGGGAGCGTCAAGACCAAGTGTCTTGAACTGCGTCGGAGCGTTCGAGATCGAGCGGAAAGTGTCGAGGGATTGGGCCGCAGCGGACGTGGCCGCGGCAGGCGCTGCAGTTTGCAGTTTGGCGTCCTGTGATATGGCTGGCGCCGCGGCAAGGACGAGGATGCTCGACAGAGCTACCGTGTTAGCGAATGTCATAGAAGTCGTCCCAATGAGGGTGATCACCTGGAAGCTGGTCGTAGACCTCGTAGAGGATTGTCCGAGTCGCTCCGATATTCGGTTCCCATGGATCGTTGACATGGACGTAGTTCTTTCCATCGGGTGTCGTGGTGTAGCCCGTTGCGACCATCATATGGCCACCATTCCCGATCCAGCGCCAACTGAATGCGAAAGGCGTGAAGCTGCAAGGCTCGCCTACCTTCTTGGCGGCAAGCTGACTGCGCAGCTGATTCCAAGTCAACGGAGTGCCGTTTGTACGCTTGAATTGAAATCCGTATCTCTCGAACTCCGGCCAACCGCCCGAAACACATTCGTCGGGTGTCGGGGAATTGCAGCAGTCGCTGCGGTGCAGACGATAGTTCGCCTGAATGCATTGCTCGACCGACTTTCCTAGATACTCCATGACCATCTGACCGCTTGCCGCCCAGCACCACATACCCGTCTTTTGTGGGCGTAAGGTGACCTGAAGTTCCATCGTGCTAGGCGGATCGCAAGACGGCACCGCTGTGGGTGCCGCTTGGGCAAACGCTCCGCTCGAAGCCGCCGCAGCCAATCCAACGATCAACAATGCGCGGACTAGCATCTTCACTCTCCTCAAATGTCGCTCGATCCAAATTCGTAGAAGAAACAATTCGGGTTGGGCTTACGGTTTGAGCTGCTGCCCTGTCTTAACTTCAGAAAGGTAGAAGGCCGGCGGGGCGGTTAGGGCGCACTGGTATCCGCTCTCGCAGCTCGCGTTCATCGTCCGTCTTCCTGCGCTTCCCTTGTTCTACTCCGCCGGGCCCAGGTGCCAAGTTGGCGCCTTGCGTCAAGGTTACCGCAATTGTGCGCTGTGGCTGGCGGCCATATTGGGGTGCAAATTCGTCAGCGTAAGTGATGCAATAGACAACGGGATCAGTGAGACGCAGCTGCTTAAATGTGTTCTCTCTTGTGCGGGCATCCTGGACGCAAAGGTTGTAGCGCGCTCGCCAAGGTGCAGGCCGCAAGAATGGCGCGTTTAGGTCTCCATCAAAACGAACAACATTTTTGATTCCCCCCTCTGACGGCGGATCCAAACGGGGAAACACAAGGCTAAGCGTCAGTTTGTGAATGTCCAGTCGCGACGCGCTGATGCCGGCAGTCGCCGCCACAGGCCGGAACTGATTAGGCACTGGGTCCAGTCTTACCGCGGCGCCAGCGCCTCCACCGGCGTCTGTCGTAAAGGTCAGTGTGTCGACAAAGCTGTCCTTAGCACCCCCTTGCTGTTCGATATCGATGAAAGTCTCGACAACGCGTCCCACTCCGATCGCCCCTGTTAACGGATAGATGAAGTTTGCTGGATTTTCTGGCTGTTCAAAAACCCCCAGACACCGTTCGCGATTGGTGAGCAGTTCGTCCCAAGTGTCCTCGGAGGTGAAAACACGGTGACCTTGGCGCGTCAGATCGAGCGACGCGGAAGCCCCGGCGTCCAGCACATTTGACGTCATCCAGGGAAGATTAAATGCTGCACTGGCGCCAGAGATGTTCCGCTCTTTGATATCGAAGTCGAACGCGTAAACCACCGCGACTTTTGCTATCTTTCGGAGCAACACCTTCTGCTTTGGGCTCAAGCTTGTTAGGGGTTTCTTCGACTCTCCGTTCGCTGCGGCAATCTGTGCTGCAATCCGTTCGGGGGTAGCTGGAAGATCGATGAGTTCTTTGGAAAGCATGTAGTTGATGACTGCGGACCTCATCTCGCAACGAGCATAGCGAACGATGTCCTCAGTCTTTGAATAGCCGACGTCGTCGGGTATGGGATAAAATGAACAACCTCCAAGCCCCGCCGTCAAGATACAGACAGCCCAATTCACCGCGCGCATCGTTGCCCCCGTCCAACTTAAAAGACTTCGCAAACTAAAAATTCTTACTGACGAAATTTCTCGAGCCCACCGACAAAGCGAGCAGGTGCCACCCCATACATCCCTAGCGTGTCTAAGTGGTTCTGGCTGGTCAAGTAGAAAATCGTTCGGGAATAACCTTTTCCGTCGGTCCATGTCACTGGCTCAAACTACGAGACGTGAGCGCAGCCCGCGTTGCACCAGGTAACCACCCAGTCAAAGATGCTTGCTTTGAAGCGCTCCGATTTCACGCCCGGTAGAGCGCGGCTCGAACTTTCGGAAATATCCAACCCAATAGCTCTTGATTGGTAGAGCGATGTCACGAGAGCATCGGCTTCCGTAAAACGGTGACACGCATGGGTCTGTCAATTCGCTTTTATCTGTTCGCCGAGGACGGGCTTCTAGCGATCTCGCAGCGCGTCATGATGGGACTGATCCGCGGCCAAGACGCAATGCCGCAGTACGCTGGCACGAAGCAGAAGGTTGCCGACGTCATCCTTGAGAATGAGGGCAAGAAACCGCTCCGGATCGAAACAGTGCAGGGGAGTTTCCTGACGTTCGACGACAAGGGTAAGGTGCACAAGGACCTCGTGGCATCTGGCTTTGCGGCGCTCGAAACCGGCATGGCGCTCGAGGAAGCCTTAAAGCAACCGCAGACCAAGATCTGGACCTCACGCCAAAGCTCAATCGCGAGAAGTGGGAGAGAGAACCGATGGACACTCTCCAAGGACGACCTGGACGCCATTGCGGACGATATCTGGAGACGCAAGGAAGCGAGTCAGCCGCGCATCGAGCGCGCCCAGGGGATCGCTCCTAAGCCTCCTAAGGTCACCTACGAGGCCAAGGAGGCGATCCGAGAGATCAGGACGAGCCTGATTAGCATCGACAACAAGCTTCAATGGCTAAGCGAGCCTGCTCTGAAAGGCGCCGCGTTCGAGGCTCGCGAGAACGCCAAGATCGAAGCGGATGGGCCGCTGTGGCTCGGGATTGCCGCGGCGGCTGATCGCTATCACGAGATCCAGGTTCGCCGACGCACAGGACGGGGTATCTGGTACGCGCTTGTGGAGATACTGCGATGGGATGCGGTTCAACGAACTGGAGAAGTGATCGCAAGCGTCGGGAGACTTATGACCGAGAATGCCAACTGCTTTACCGCGGAGACGTCGGTCCATACCGAGGTGCTATGTGAACTGGAGTGGGATGAAGAGGCGGGAGCTAAGCTTCTATGAGCCAGAACGCTGCAAGAACAAATTCCCCCGCCTTTCCCCGAGTGTTGCTGCTTAGTTCTGCTCTTTCGTGCCTGCAACAGCCGAATATATGCCCGCGGCCGAAATTACAAAAAAAGGCTGGAATAACAGAGGTTTTGGTGGTGGGCGCACAAGGGATCGAACCTTGGACCTCTCCCGTGTGAACCACAATCCGTAGACCCGAGCTAACCAAATCCGGCCATAGTTGAGGTGTAAAAACTCCTTAAATTAATGAGAGTTATGGCCTACTACGGCTATAAGAGCCCATACCTGACCTTACTACATTTTGTATGCCCCCGTTGTGCCCGCCGCGGATATTCCCTTGGGGCACACAAACGGGGGAGGTCTGAGACCCGGTTCTGTTCGAGGCTCACCGCCCTTCTTGCGGGGCACACTGGGGCACAGAGAGAGGGAAGGAATCATGACGGAGCCGGCCAACCAGCTGACACTCACCGATGCGGTGATCCGCAACGCAACGCTGCCGCCGGGTAAGGCGCAGCATTATCTCCACGACGACAAGCTGCCCGGCCTCGCCTTGCGCATGCGCGCCACCGGCGGCCGGACCTGGGTCTACCTCTTCACCAAGCCGGGGGTGAGGGGGACCCAGCGCAAGACCCTCGGCGCGTGGCCCAAATATAATGAGAAGGCCGCCCGCAAGGCCGCCACCATCGCCGCAGGCGAAGTCGTCAAGGGCTTGGACCCGAACGACGCGAAGCGCGAGGCGAGGCGGCAACAGGCAGCCGAGAAGCAGCGCACCACGCTCGCGACCCTCATTGTTGAAGATGGTCCTTACCAGACGTCTATGACCGAACGTCAAGTCGTCAACTGGAAGCCAGCAATGTCGGCGCTGCGGCGCGGGCTCAAGGATCACGCCGAGAGCGGCGTGGGGGACCTGACGCGACGGCAGATCATGGCTGCGGTCGATAAGATTGCCAAGACCGGCAAGCGTGGTGCAGCCAAGGACTTGCGCAAGCACGTGCATACTTTGCTCGAATGGTGCGTCGGTGAGGGCTATGTCGAGCACAACGTGCTCGCCGGCTATCGCGCGCCCAAGGAAACCCGCGCGCAAAGGGTCGGACGCCGAACGAAGGGCCGCGCGCTGACCGATGAGGAAATCATCAAAGTCTGGGATGCATCCGGCAAGCTCGGGGCTTTTGGTCTCCTGGCTCGCATGTGCCTGCTCGGTGGCCCGCGCCGCAGCGAGCCTACCATGATCGAGTGGCGAAAGCACATCATGGATGACCGTATCACCTTCGATGCGGCGTGGACCAAGATGGGCCTGCACCACGACGTGCCGCGCACCCACCTCGCAAACGAGGTGCTCGCGGCCGCCAAACACTTCCAGCGCGCAACGTCCGACTATGTCTTCCCGTCACCAAAGACCGGCGGCCAGATGTCCGGGTTCACCAAGATGGTCAACCGCCTGGTCAAGGAAGCGGGTGTTGCCAAGTTTACCATGCATGACCTAAGGCGCAGCTTACGAACCGTCATGTCTCGCTGCGGCTACGACAACGAAATCCAGCGGCTGTGTGTCGGGCAAAGGCCAAGCGGAATCGATCAGGTCTACAATCACGACGAACAGTGGATCATCCGCAAAATGGCGTTCGAAGCGGCTCACGACTACATTGCGGAGTTGGTCGGCGCGAAACGGGTCGGCAAAATCGTGCGCCTGCAGCGGACGAATCCGCTTGACCCGATCAAGGCCGAGCTCCTCGGCCGTCTCCGTGAGCATTATGCGGCTGAGGCATCTTAGTGGTCTTATCGCACTTGGCCAGATAGTCGCGTACCGCATCGACACGATAGAGGGGGCGGCCATCGACGTAGCGCCATTTCAGCGGGTGGCTCGGATTGCGCCGCCACTGCTCCAACGCGCCGGGCGTACGCCGGATGACCGCGGCCGCCTCAAATGCCGTCAAATTAGAGCTGCCCGGCAGCGTATCGATATCGAACGTCGCGGGCGGCGGCATGCCACGGTTCTTGCGACGGCGATTCGCCCGCGGTATTTTGCTGGAACCTGCCGACCCAAATGCCTCGATCCCAATCTTTTCGTCTTTGCCGCGCATGCCTCCGCCCCGAACCATGATCGGTCTGGGCAATAAGATCGTAGGCTGCTCCGGCAAGAAAGAAACCAAGTGCGCAGGTATGGTTGCTGGGTAGCTGTGGCGTACAAATAGGACGAACCGGTTCCAGCCCGGCAGACCTTCGGCCTCATAACCTGAAGGTCATAGGTTCAAATCTATCCCCGCAACCAAATTTCTGATGTAATACAACGGGTTGGGCGAAAGCCTAACCCTTTAATTTTTCGTAAATGGCCTAGCACGCGCCTAGCACAAAATTCGACTTTTTGGTTCCCTGCGCTAAAATGCACGTGGAGGTGCATGATGGCCAGGCACGAGCTTCTAGGTGGTCTGATTCAGGTATACCGGCGAAACGGCCGGTATTGGCACTGTTCGGCCTCCATCGACGGCCGCCAACACCGCAGCACGACCGGAGAGGAAGATCTCTCCCTCGCCAAGCAGTTTGCGGAGGACTCGTTTATCGGTCTTCGTGGGAAGGCGCGGGAGGGGCTGTTGGTGAATGAGAAGACCTTTCGCCAAGCCGCTGACCAATTCCTGAAAGAGTATGAGGTGATCACCGAGGGCCAGCGCAGCGAGCGCTGGGTCCAGGGTTACGAGATCAGGCTTCGCCTGCACCTGTTGCCGTTCTTCAGGCAAGGTGCAGGAATATCGCCTACACCGGATCGCAACGTCTAAGACCGGCAAGGCGCCCGCGCGCAGCACTATCCACGACGAGGTCGTGACGTTGCGGCAGGTGTTGAAGACTGCCATTCGCCATGAATGGCTCGCGCACCTGCCGGACTTCTCTCCTCCTTATAAGACTTCGGGGAAGGTGGTGCATCGGCCGTGGTTCAGCCCCGAGGAATACAAGCAGCTCTACGAAACCACGCGGGCGCACGCGAAGGCCAGCCAGATCCACCACCGTTGGAGTGCCGAGCAATTGCATGATTACGTCCTGTTCTTGGCCAACACCGGCTTGCGGCCGGATGAGGCCAAGAACCTCCAGCATCGCGACGTGACCATTGTTGAGGACGAACGTAGCGGCGAGCGCATCCTGGAAATCGAGGTGCGCGGCAAGCGGGGCGTCGGCTACTGCAAGAGCATGCCGAGCGCGGTGCGACCCCTATGAGCGGCTGCTAGGCCGCGCGAAATACGTGAAGCAGGGCAGAGCGCGGGTGCTGGCGAAGCTGCCGCCCTCTAACGAGCCGCCGCAGTTGCCCAAGCCGACCGACCACGTGTTTCCGGGCAATCACATCAAGATGTTCAATGCCCTGCTTGATAGGAGCGAGTTGAAGCTGGATCGGGATGGCAATCGGCGGACCGCATACAGCCTGCGGCATACCTACATCTGCATGCGCCTGATGGAAGGGGCGGACAGCTACTAGATAGCGAAGAACTGCCGAACCTCAGTGGAGATGATCGAGAAGTTCTATGCGGCGCACATCAAGAACAGGCTCGATGCTTCCGCCATCAATGTGCGTCAGGCCAAGCCCGCTCCTCGCAGGCAGTTGAGTGAGGTCTTCTGCTTTTGTCGCCTTGTAGACCCTTCTGGACCAAGATCGGCGCGCGGCCTGGCAACAGGACGGCAAGGGCTTCAACATCCAGTTGAGCTGCCTGCCATTGAACGGCCGCCTCGTGGTTCGCGAACCCAAGGCCGACGCGGAGGCGGGGCAATGAGCCCAGCCGCCACGCGGGGCTACGACGTCGGCTTCAAAAGCTGGATGACATACGAACCCCTCGTGCTCGCCAGCAGCGAGCACGAGGCCATCGCCAAGGGCAAGGCCATTTACGGCCTCGCCGGCCTCGGCGATTTTTCGTTCAGCGATTGCGGCGAAGGACTGGCTCGCCTAGGTTCATGAGCCGGAGGCGCATTCATGAACGTCGTCCTCAAGCCGGGTACGCGTTGACGATAGATCTCCGACATATTCATCCGAAGTCGATGGCAGCAGCGCGACGCCTGCCGCATTCAGGCGGTTGCCTCAGCTTCCGGCAGCAGGAGCCAAGCTCAAGACGATTGCTCAGAAAACCGCCTCTGTGCAAGACAATGGGTCCCTGTACGCGCAATAAGAGGAAACCGCGCTGTGACACTCTCTCTTGACGGCGAAATTCGAGACGGACGGCATTACATGCAGGTCCGCGTCTATTTCGAAGATACCGATTCCGGCCAGATTGTTTATCACGCGAATTTTTTGCGTTTCATGGAACGTGGCAGAACGAATTACTTGCGCCTGCTCGGCACCAATCAGCAAGCGCTGCTCGAGGAAACGCGGAACGATGCGCCGGGCTTCGCCTTCGTTGTCCGTTCGATGACAATCGATTTTCTAAAACCGGCAGTCTTGGACGACCTGCTTGACATTGTCACGGTCCCGCAAGAGGTGAGAGGCGCGTCGATTGCCTTGCTGCAGGAGTGCAGGCGCGGGGGTGATCTCTTGGTCTCGGCGCGTGTACGGGTCGCGTTTATCTCAGGCGGAAAAGCGCAGCGCATCCCAAAGGCTCTGAGGCTTGCTATGGAAGAGCACAGATAAATCTGCCTTTCGTTCACGCTTTAACGCTCCAGCGACCCAATGAAATCAATGCGTTGGCCTTTTGTTGCGATATCGTCAAGTCAGAGTTCTCCGGCATCGTCTATCACGCCAATTATCTGCGCTACATGGAGCGCGGCCGCACCAATCACCTCCGGCTGATGGGCGCCGAGCAGCAGGCGCTGTTCGACCAGGTGGAGACCGAAGGTGCCGGCTTTGCCTTCGTGGTGCGCTCGATGCATCTGGATTTCCTGAAACCCGCTCGGATGGACGACGTGCTCGACGTCGTGACCTGGCCTGTTGCGGTGAAGGGCGCCTCGATCATGCTGGCGCAGGAAGTGCGTCGCGGCGAGGAGGTTCTGGTGAAGGCCGAGGTGCGCGTCGCCTTCATCAGCGGCGGCCGCGCCCAGCCGATCCCGAAATCGATCCGCGCGTTGATGAAGGCCGATCTGATTTCCTGATCGCCCGATAAGTGATCGCCCGATTTGTGATGGCCTATCGACTCCACCAGTCGCGGCGATAGATTGCGGCCTCGACCAACCGATGAGGCCATCATGTCGCGCCCGCCGCTTCCGCCCTTCACCCGTGAGACCGCCGCGCAAAAGGCCCGCATGGCCGAGGACGCCTGGAATTCACGCGACCCGGTGCGGGTCTCGCTCGCCTATACCGAGGACAGCCGCTGGCGCAATCGCTCAGAGGTCTTGCAGGGCCGCGAGGCCATCGTCGCGTTCCTCACCCGCAAATGGGAGAAGGAGCAGGACTACCGCCTGATCAAGGACCTCTGGGCCTTCGACGAGAACCGCATCGCCGTGCGCTTCCAGTACGAATGGCACGACGCGAGCGGCCAGTGGTATCGCTCCTACGGCAATGAGCAGTGGGAGTTCGACGAGCACGGCCTGATGAAGCGGCGCGAAGCCTCGATCAACGATATCGCGATTGCGGAGAAGGACCGCCGGTTTCACTGGATCGCGCCGGGGCCGCGGCCGGCCGATGTGCCGGGGCTGGGGGAGAGTCCGTTCTGAGGCGCTTCCTCTCCCTCTCCCCGTTCTTACGGGGAGAGGGTTGGGGTGAGGGGCTGCTTCAGCAAATTCGATGGCAGACGGACTCGCGGAGAGTCCCCCTCACCCGGATTGCATCTTCGATGCAATCCGACCTCTCCCCGCAAGCGGGGCGAGGTGAAGTCTCACCGCCTTGCCAGAAACCGCGTAATCGCCCCACCGAGCTTCGCATTGTCCATCGGCTCGGCTAGCGATGCGCGCGCCGTCGCCACCACGTCATCCGGAGCCTTGCCGTCGCGCAGATCGCAGCACACTTGCGCAAACGCCACGTCGAACTCCGGGTGCGGCTGCACGGTCAGCGTCGTGCCATTGGCGTAGAGCAGGCCGGCATGCGGGGTGAACTCCGACGACAGGATCGTCAGCGCGTCGTTGGGCGGCTCGATCACCTGATCCTGATGTGAGGCGGCGATTGCAACCTCCTCGCAGGCAATGACGCCGTTCTCCGGCAGCACCTGATAGACGTGCCGGCCGATGCCCCAGCCTTTCTCCGACTTGCGCACGGTGCCGCCGAGCGCCTGCGCGATCAACTGATGGCCGAAGCAGATTCCGACCATCGGCGTCTTGTTGGCGTAAGCGGTACGGACGAAATGCTCCAGTGGCGCGATCCAGTCGAGCCCGTCATAGACGCCTGCTGCCGCGCCGGTGATCAGCACGGCCTCGAGCTTGCCCGGATCGGGAAGCGCGTCGCCATTCGGGATGCTGACGACGTCCACCGTGGCCGTCGGGTCCTCGGTGCGGACCATGCGTTCGAACATGTCCGGGAACGAGCCGTGCTGCTCCCGATATTTTTGCGGGACCTGTCCGGTCTCGATGATGGTGATGCGTGCCATGTGCCCCCCGGAAGGTTGCGAAGCCAAAGCGCGATGAGATCAGAATGAATCGTCATCGCGCTTTGTTTGTTGTTCAAGCATGATCTTTCCGGAGAACCGCTTCACACTTTTCCGGATCATGCTCAGTCGCCTTCTGCCCTATATTGCTGGTGTGACGCTGTACGCTCCAGCAGTGCACTTTCCTTGCGGACCTCGTTGAGAAAGGCCTTGGCCAGGCGCGACAGCGGCTCGGCCTCCGACCATAGCATATAGGCGACCGCGTGCGTCGTCGGCGTGAACGGGCGGACAACGAGGCCGCTGCCGCCGTTCTGTCGCGGCGAGTAGGGATCGACCACCGCGGCGCCGACGCCGGCGGCAGCTAACACGCAGGCCGTGTTGCAGTAGCGCACCTCGACGGTTGGCTGAAACGGCGCGCCGGCGCGGGCAAAACTGTCGCGCACGGCCTCACCCAGCCGCGTGCCGCGTTCGAGCCCGATGAAAGGCAGGCCGGACAGATCCGAAGCCGAGATCACGGGCCTTTCGGCGAGCGGGTGCTGCGGCGGCAATACGCACACCATCTCGCCGGTATGCACCACCTCGTGCGCGATGCCGGGATGATGCGTCAGCCCGAGCGCGAAGCCGAGCTCGGCGACACGGCTGAGCACGCCCTCGATGATGCCCTCGTAGCGGCGCACGTCGAAGAACACGCGCGTCTCCGGGCGGCGTCGCAGGAAGCCCGACAGCGCGGAGGGGATGATGCTGTAGGCCAGCGGCGGCGTCGCCACGATGGCAAGGTGCCCGGAGCGGTTCTCGCGCAGATCGCGCACGCGGTTCTCGAGTTTTGCGTGCAGCGCGAAGATCGCCTCGCTCTCCTTGTACAGCGCCATCGCTTCCGCGGTCGGAAACAGCCGGTTGTTGACCCGCTCGAACAGCGCGAAGCCCGCCTGCGCCTCCATCGTCTTCAGCGCATTGCTGACCGCGGGCTGCGAGAGGGCCAGTTCGTCCGCCGCCGCGACCGTCGTGCGATGGCGGATGACGGCGCGCAGGATTTCGAGCTGACGCAGGTTCATATCACTGCCGATTATACTCAGGGCCAAAACATCATAGCAGAACGAATTGATTTTGCAGCCCCGCTCGCCCGTAATGGCGGCGGATTTGCACGTCGCATCAAAGGGTTCATTCGCCCATTGAGGCAGCACTGCGCACAGATTGGAGGCAAACTTGGTTCGTGTCCTTCGCGCCGCCGCCGCTCAAATGGGGCCGACGCAAAAAGCCGATACGCGCGAGCATACGTTGTCGCGGATGCTTGCACTGCTGGAGGAGGCGGCCGGCCGCGGCGCCAGCCTCGTGGTGTTCCCCGAGCTTGCCTTCACCACCTTCTTCCCGCGCTGGCTGCTCGAGGGTGAGGCGCTCGACCGTTATTTCGAGCGCGGAATGCCGAACCCTGCGGTGGCTAAACTGTTCGATCGTGCGCGGGCGCTGCGCGTCGGCTTCTATGTCGGTTATGCCGAGCAGACCGCTGACGGCCGCCGCTACAATTGCGCCATCCTGGTCGATCGCGACGGTGAGATCTTGGGCCGCTATCGCAAGGTTCACCTGCCGGGTTCGGTGGAGCCGCGGCCGGGCGCACGTTACCAGCAACTCGAGAAACGCTATTTCGAATATGGCGATCTCGGCTTTCCCGCCTTCCGCGCCGGCTCGGCCTGGGCCCACGCCATCATGGGCATGATGATCTGCAACGATCGCCGCTGGCCGGAATCCTGGCGCGTGCTCGGCCTGCAAGGCGTCGAGCTTGTCTGTATCGGCTACAATTCGGCTGCCTACGATCCCAATGGCGGCACCACCGAAGACGGCGCCCTGCGCACCTTCCACTCGACATTGGTGACGCAGGCCAACGCCTACATGAACGCGACCTGGGCGATCTCGGTGGCGAAGGCGGGCGAGGAGGACGGCTCCGGACTGATCGGCGGCTCCTGCATCGTCGATCCGAATGGGCGCATCGTCGCGCAGGCGCAGACGCTCGCAGATGAAGTGATCGTCGCCGACATCGATCTCGACCTGTGTCGCCAGGGCAAGGACAAGATGTTCAACTTCGCCGCCCACCGGCGGCCGGAGCAATACAGGGTGATCACTGAACGTGCAGGCGTCATCGAGCCGGCCGTTCTCGATGCGGATTGATTTCAAACGGCCGGTTGCGGCGTTGGCAAAGGAGCTGACATGACACGCCTTTCGCATTTCCTCGCCCTTGCAACCCTGGCTGCCGCGACGTCGGCACAGGCGGCCGAGCTTCCCGCGGAGATCAAGCAGGCGGGCACGCTGAAGCTCACGGTCAACTCCACCTATGCGCCGATGGAGTATCGCGATCCCGCGACCAATGAGCTGGTCGGGCTCGACATCGATCTTGCCAACGAGCTCGCCAAGCGGCTCGGCGGCCTCAAGATCGTCTGGAGCGAGACGCCTTTCGCCGAGCTGATCCCTTCGCTGCAGACCAAGCGCGCCGACTTCATCATCTCCGGCATCTCGGACCGGGCCTCGCGGCGCGAGACCGCCGATTTCGTCGATTACCTCCAGACCGGCCCGCAATTCTTCGTCGTGGCGGACAATGGAGCCAAAGACGCGACCGATCTCTGCGGCAAGAAGGTCGGCACCACCCGCAGCACCAGCTTCCCGGTCGAGATCGAGAAGTGGAGCAAGCAGAATTGCGAGCCGGCCGGCAAGCCTGCCATCCAGTACGTCCCCGGCGAGAACTCGATCGACGTCCGCAACCAGCTCAAGCAAGGCCGCATCGATGCCGCCGTGCAGGGCAGCGAGACGCTGCCTTACGCGCAAACGCAGGAGCCCGGCAAATACCGCGTCGTCGGCGAGCCCTTCGCCAAAGGCTATCAAGGCATCATGTTCCGCAAGGACGATGCCGCCCTGCGCGAGGTCGTGACCGAGAAGCTCACCGCCATGATCGCCGATGGCTCCTACAAGGCGGTTCTCGACAAATGGGGCTTAGGGGCCAACGCGGTCGCCCAGCCCATGCTCAACGCGGCGCCGCAATGAAGCCGGCGCCGGCACTCGCGGAAGGTTTCCCTGATCTGTCGGGGATGAGGATCGCGCGCGAGCCGCACTGGTTTCGCTGGCTCAGCGCCGCGCTCATCATTCTCGTGCTCGCGGCCATTGCGCGCGCGTTTGCGAACGGGCAGATCGAATGGTCCTATGTCAGCCGCTTCCTGACCGCAAAAGTCATTCTCGAAGGCATCGTCAACACCATGGTGATGGCGGTGCTGGCGATGACGCTCGGCATCGTCCTGGGCATCATCGTCGCGATCATGCGGCTGTCGCCCAATCCGGTGCTGAAGACGGCCGCCGCCGGCTACACGTGGCTGTTCCGCGGCACGCCGCTGATCCTGCAGCTGCTGCTCTGGTTCAACCTCGCGCTGGTGTTCCCGACCATCGGCATTCCCGGCTTGTGGAGCGCGCGCGCCGTTGACGTCATGACGCCGTTCCTTGCCGCGCTGCTCGGGCTCGGCATCAACCAGGGCGCCTACACCTCCGAGGTGATGCGCGCCGGCATGTTGTCGGTCGACATCGGGCAGTATGAAGCGGCGCAGGCGATCGGCATGGGACGGTTGCGCGCGCTGCGGCGGATCGTGCTGCCGCAGGCGATGCGCGTGGTGATCCCGCCGCTCGGCAACGAGTTCATCGGCATGGTGAAGGCGACCTCGCTTGCGAGCGTGATCCAGTATCCGGAGCTGCTGCACAACGCCGAAAACATCTACTACGCCAATTCCCGCGTGATCGAGCTCTTGATCGTCGCCGGGCTCTGGTACCTGCTCGTGGTCTCGATCCTGACCCCGCTCCAGATGCTGCTCGAACGCCGTTTTGCGCGCGGCACATTGCGGCTCGCGCGATGACAAAGCCCCTCGTCGCGATCCGCTCCGTCGCCAAGAATTTTGGCGAGTTCCAGGCTCTCAAAAGCGTCTCGCTCGACGTCTGGCCCGGCGAGGTGATGTGCCTGATCGGGGCCTCCGGCTCCGGCAAGACCACGCTGCTCCGCTGCATCAACCAGCTGGCCACGATCGATGCCGGCGGCATCTGGCTCGACGGCGAATTGCTCGGGGTGCGCGAGCAAAGCGGACGGCTGCACCGTCTCAGCGAGCGCGAGATCGGGCGGCAGCGGCTGAAGACCGGCATGGTGTTCCAGCGCTTCAATCTGTTTCCGCACAAGACCGCGCTGGAGAACATCACCGAAGGTCCGCTCCAGGTGCAGGGCCGCAAGCCTGACGAAGTACGCACGGAAGCGCTCGAACTGCTGCGCCGCGTCGGATTGTCCGCGAAGGCGGACTGGTATCCCGCCCAGCTCTCGGGCGGCCAGCAGCAGCGCGTCGCCATTGCCCGCGCGCTGGCGATGAAGCCGATGCTGATGCTCTTTGATGAACCGACCAGCGCGCTCGATCCCGAGCTCGTCGGCGAGGTTCTTGCCGTGATGAAGGAACTGGCGAAGAGCGGCATGACCATGATGGTGGTGACGCACGAGCTCGGCTTCGCGCGTGAGGTCGCTGATCGCGTCGTCTACATGGACCAGGGCGCGATCGTCGAACAGGGCCGCGCATCGGACGTATTGGGCGCCCCGCGCGAGGAGCGCACCAGGGCTTTTCTTTCCGCTGTGATCTGAATGGGAGCGTGTTGATGAAGAGACTTTTGGTTGCGGCGGCGTTCCTCGGCGTCATGAGTGTGCCCGCGATGGCGATCGATCTGCCCGCGGAGATCACCAAGCGGGGCAGCATCAAGGTGGCGCTGGTGCCGAACTATCCGCCGATGGAGTTCCGCGATCCCGCGACCAACGCGCTGTCCGGCTTCGACATCGATCTCGGTGAAGCCATCGGCCGCAAGCTCGGCGTCAAGATCGAATGGACCGAAACTAGCTTTGCCGAGTTCATGCCGTCGATCTCGACGGGGCGCGTGGACGCCATCCTGTCCGGCTTCACCGACTATGCCAGCCGGCACGAGGTCGCGTCCTTCGTCGATTATCTGCGCAGCGGTCCGCAGTTCTTCGTGCAGCAGTCGCGCAAGGCTGAGTTCAAGGACGCCGCATCGCTCTGCGGCAAGAAGGTCGGAGCCAGTCGCCGCACCATGTTCCCGGCGCAAATCGCGGCGTGGAGCGAAAAGAACTGCGGCAGCAGTCCGATTCAGTTCGTCGGCACCGACGGCTCAGCCGACGCCCGCACCCAGCTCAGGCAGGGCCGCATCGATGCCGCCGCCCAGGGCAACGAGACGCTGCCTTACATCATGGATCTCGAGCCCGGCACCTATGCAACGGTGGGCGAGCCCATCGCACAGCAATTCACCGGCATCGCGCTGCCGGTCAAGGAAAAGGCGTTGCAGCAGGCGATGCTGGAGGCGGTCGACGCGCTGATCGCGGACGGCACCTATCGCACGCTGCTCGCCAAGTGGAAACTGACGGACAACGCACTCGAGAAGGCGACCATCAATGCTGGACAGTAAAGCACTCCAAAGCATCCCGCTCGTCCCGGCCAACACCGCGGATCCCGCGCCGGACTATCCCTGGCCGAAGCCGTACAATTCGGCGATGTTCCTGTCGTTCGACGTGGACGCCGAGAGCGCGTGGACCAGCAAGGACGCAGGTCACGCCCAGCGGCTCATCACCATGAGCTATGGCGGCTATGAGGCCCGTGTCGGCACGCCCAAGCTGCTGGAGCTGCTCGACCAGCTCGATCTCAAGGCGACTTTCTTCGTCACGGGATGGTCGGTCGATGCGCATCCCGCGATGGCCGAGTCCATCCTCAAGGCCGGCCACGAGATCGGACATCACGGCTATCATCATCTCCTGCCCGATCCCGGCGATCCCTGGATCGAGGAGGAGCTGGCGCGCGGTTTCGAGGCGCTGAAGCGCCGGCTCGGCGTGAAGCCGACCGGCTATCGCGCGCCCTATGGCGAGTTCACCGAGGAGCTGCGGGTGGCGCTGGTGCGTCACGGCATCGTCTATACCTCCTCGTTCCGCGACGACGTGCGGCCCTATCGCCATCGTCTTGCCGACGGCAAGCCCGGCACGATCGAGCTGCCGGTGACCGCGAGCTATGACGACTGGATGCATGGTCTCTCCGCCCGCTTCAGCCCGCGCTCGATCTTCCCCAAGGAGCACGTGCTCTCGATCTGGAAGGACGAACTCGACGAGGTCCGCGACTGGGGCGCGATGGTGACGACGGTCCTGCATCCGCAATGCAGCGGCCGTCCGATGCGGCTGCGGCTGCTGCGCGAGTTCCTGACCTACGCAAAATCGTGCCCGGACGTTTGGATCACGACCGGCGAGAAGATCGCGGAGAACTTCCTGCGGCATGAGGCCGGTAACCGTTAGGGAGCGCCATGACCCGCATTCTCGTCATCAACCCGAACTCCTCGGCGTCGGTAACGGCGGCGATCGACGAGGCGGTCGCGCCGCTGCGGATCGCCGGCGGACCTGACATCGAGGTCGTCGGCCTTGCCGAGGGGCCTCCGGGCATCAGCTCGCAGCGCGATGCCGATAGCGTCGTCATGCCGCTGGTGAATCGTGTGTCGCGCGACGACGCCGATGCCTTCGTGCTCGCTTGCTTCAGCGATCCAGGTTTGCATGCGGTGCGCGAGGCTGCCGGCGGCCGTCCGGTGATGGGCATCGCCGAGTGCGGCATCTTTCGCGCGCTGATGCTCGGCGAACGTTTCGGCATCATCGCGCTGTCGCCGTCGAGCATCCGGCGCCAGCAACGGATGGTGCGGGTGATGGGCGTCGACGGCCGCTATGCCGGAAGCTGGTCGGTCGGCGCGAGCGCAGCTGAGACCGCAGCCGCCGATATCCGGGGACGATTGATCGAGGCCGGCCGCGCGCTGGTCATGCAATCCCGCGCCGATGTCGTGGTGATGGGCTGCGCCGGCATGGCCTCGCACCGCGCGGCAATTGCGGAGGCGATCGGCGTGCCCGTGGTTGAACCGGCGCAGCAGGCGGTAGCGGCTGCGATCGGCGCGATCTTGTTGAATACGTAAGACCCTTCAGGAGCCTTCTGTAATGCCCATCTCCCGCCGTTCGCTCCTCAAGGCCGCCGCAGCCATGCCGGCACTTTCGTTTCCGGGCATCGTCCGCGCCGAATCCCAGTCCACGCTGCGCTTCATCCCTGTGATCGATCTCGCCTTCGTCGATCCCATCTACTCGACCGCGCAAGTGTCGCGGAACCACGGCTTCATGGTCTACGACACGCTCTATGGCATGAGCGCCTCGCTCCAGGTCTCGCCGCAGATGCTGTCGGGCCACGTCATCTCCGGTGACGGGCTGCAATGGGATCTCAGCTTGCGCGACGGCCTGTTCTGGCACGATGGCGAGCGCGTGCTCGCGCGCGACTGCGTGGCGAGCATCCGCCGCTGGGCCGCGCGCGACGGCTTTGGCGGCGAGCTGATGGAGGCGACCGACGAGCTGTCCGCCGCCGACGATCGCACCATCCGCTTCCGTCTCAAGCGTCCGTTCCCGCTGCTGCCGCAGGCGCTCGGCAAGGCCGCGATCAATGCCTGCTTCATGATGCCGGAGCGGCTGGCGAGCCAGGATCCGTTCAAGCCGCTGACCGAGGTGATCGGCAGCGGCCCGTTCCGCTACCTCGCCGACGAGCGCGTGCAGGGCGCGCGCAACGCCTACGCCAAATTCGAGCGCTATCAGCCCCGCACCGACGGCAAGCCGGATTGGACCGCGGGCCCGAAGATCGTGCACTACGACCGCGTGGTCTGGACCACCACGCCCGATGCCGGCACCGGCGTCGCCGCGCTGCAGACCGGCGAGCAGGACTGGCAGGAGACCACGCCGCACGATCTGTTGCCGGTGATCAAGGCCGCCGGTGACATTGAGACGCGCATCCTCGATCCCAGAGGTTACGCCTGCATGCTGCGGCTCAATCACCTGCAGCCGCCGTTCGACAATCCCGCCATCCGCCGTGCGCTGCTCGGTGCGATCGACCAGTCCGCGTTCATGACGGCGGTCGCCGGTGTCGATCCCGCCTTTCAGGTCTCGCCGATCGGCTACTTCGCGCCCGGTACGCCGATGGCGAGCGAGGTCGGCCTCGATGTGTTCCGCGGGCCCCGCGACTACGCCAGGGTCAAGGCCGACCTGAAGGCGGCCGGCTACAAGGGCGAGAAGATCGTGGTGCTCGTGCCCACCAATTCGTTGGCGCAGAAACCGCTCGGCGAGATCGCGGTCGATAGCTTGCGCAAGGCCGGCATGAACGTCGAATATGCCGGGCTCGATTTCGCCGTCGTGTTACAGCGCCAGCTCAAGAAGGATCCGGTCGGGCAGGGCGGCTGGAGCGCGGCGGTCGGCAATTGGCAGGGCATCGACTGGCTCAATCCGGCCGGCAACACCAACATCCGCGGCGAGGGCAAGGTCGCCGGCTGGTATGCGAGCGAGAAGATGGGGGCCTTGCGCAGCCAATGGCTGGCGGCCTCCGAGCTCGCCGAGCAGCAGCGCATCTGCCGCGAGATCCAGGCAGTGGCGTTCGAGGAAATCCCCTATATTCCGATCGGCCTGTACAAGCAGCCGACCGCCTATCGCAAGGCCATCACCGGCATTCTCGACGGCACCGCCGTCTTCTGGAACGTACGCCCCGCATGAGCACGATCGCAATCTTCGGCAGCTATGTGCTGTCACGGAAAGACGGCGCGCAGGATGTGCTGCGCGACCGTTGGGTCCTGGTCGAAGGCAAGAGGATCGCCGCGGTCACGCGCGACAGGCCGCGCGCGGACGAGGTCTACGACCGCCCCGGCCGCTTCGTTCTGCCGGGCTTGCTGAACCTGCACAATCACTGCTTTTCTGAGGCGGTAGCGCGCAGCCACACCGAGGACGGCAACGGCCGCAAGAACAACCAGAGCATCGTCTACACGGTGCTGCTGCCGCTGACCAAGCGCGGCGCCGATCTGCTGTCGGCGGAAGAACGCATGGCGGTGGCGCGGCTCGGCATCCTCCAGCTCCTCAAGGGTGGTGCTACCACGGTGATGGAGCCGTTCCGCAATTCGATCCCTGAAATGTTCGACGCCGCCGAGGAGATGGGCATTCGCTTTTATGGCGCGCCCTATCTGTTCTCGACGTCGGACGCCAAGGCCGGCCCCGACGGCGTAGTGCAATATTCCGGCGATGACGGCGCCGCCGACATGGCGACGTGGGATGCGCTCTACCAGCGCTGGAACAATCGCGGCGACGGCCGCATCGGCCTCGCCATGAGCCCGCACGCCACCGACACCTGCGGCCCCGACCTCCTGAGAGCTTGCGCCGTGCGAGCGCGCGAGCTCGGCGTGCCCGTCACGACGCATATGGCGCAGAGCCGCGCCGAGGTCGAGACCATCGGCAGGCGCTATGGCGGCCGCACGCCGGCGCAATATCTGGATTGGCTCGGCCTGCTCGCGCCCGATTTGATGGCGGCGCATTGCATGTTCAGCAGCGACGACGATCTCAAGCTGATGGCCGCGCGCGGCATGACCGTTCTGAATTGCCCGCGCGTGTTCGCGCGCGCCGGCGTCACCGCGGCCTTCAGCCGGTTCGCCGAGCATGGCGTGCGCACCGTGGTCGGCACCGACGGCTACAACATGGATCTGCTCGGTGAGCTCAATGCGGCGTCACTGATCTCCAAGACCACCTCGCAGCGCGCCGATGTCGCCAATTCGCCCGAGTTGATCGAAGCGAACACGGCCGTGGCCGCCGACGTCATCAAGCGACCGGATCTCGGCCGGATCGAGCCGGGCGCGACCGCCGATCTCACCGTGGTCGATCTCACCCATCCGCATCTCCAGCCGCTGTTCGATCCCCGCCGCGCGCTGATCGCGCTCGCCAACCGCGCCAATATCGATCAGGTGATCGTCGATGGCCGCGTGCTGGTCGATGCCGGCCGCTATCTCGGCGCCGAAGAAGCGGCGATCACCGCAGCGGGCAGCGCCGCGATCGGCAAGATCTGGGATCTGCCGGAGGCGCAGGCCGCGTTCAACGGCTGAGGCCAGCGTCGCCCTCGAACTCCATCAGCGCCTTGCGCATGGTCTCCACCAGATCCAGCGCCACCGGCGACGGACTGCGCTGCGCCGGGAAGACGGCGGAGAATTCGAAGTCGATGCGCGGCAGGAAGCGCCGCACGACGACGCCGCGCGTCGCGAACTCCTGTGCGGTGAAGGGATCGCAGATCGAGACCCCGAGCCCCGATGACACCATCCCGCACATGATCTCCGACAGCGTGGTCTCGACCCTGAGCACGCGGCGGACGTCGCTGCGGTGAAACACCTGGTCGACGAGGTGCCGGCTCGACGATCCCGCCGACAGCGAGATGAACGTCTCGCCCTCGAAATCGCGCGGCTCCAGCACTTCCTTCTCTGCGAGGCGATGTCCGGTCGGCACTACCGCGACGCGCGCCAGCGCCGGCAGCCGCAGGCTCGGCAGGCCGGAATGGGCAATCGGCACCTCGGCAAAGCCGATGTCGCATTGATTGTTCAAGACCCAGTCGACCACGATGGGCGAGATCACGCCGAAGAAGGCCAGGTTGAGGTTGGGTCGTTCCATCAGGAAATGACCGGCAAGTCGTGGCAGATAGCCGTTCGCCAGCGCCGGCAGCGCGGCGATGCGCAGCGAGCCAGTGCGGCGGCCACGGATTTCTTCGGCCGCAGCCGTGATGCGTTCGAGACCGACAAAGGACCGTTCGACCTCGGTGTAGAGCGCCATTGCCGCGGCGCTCGGCACGAGGCCGGTGCCGCGCCGCTCGAACAACTCCATCTTCAACAGCGCCTGGAAGTCGCGCAGCAACCGGCTGACAGCGGGCTGCGTCACCACCATCAGCTTCGCGGCCTCGGTGACGCTGCCGGTCAACATCATCGCGCGGAAGGCCTCTACCTGCCGCGAATTGATCCGCGCCATCCCAAATCCATCCATAACATTTAGGCATACAGAGGTTGCCATTATTCATTGGACGATGGAAGTATAGGTTGCGATCTTTTTTATCAGGACTGGAGACAGCCCGCTTTTTCGGCAGATTGGAGGGGTTCAAGCCTCCAGATCGCGCCAAAACCCGCCGTACGGGCGCCGGAGCCTGCTTGGAGACGGGATTGCGCGGAAGGAAATGCGGAAGAGGCTTCAGCCAGCGAGACTCGTCGGCACGTCACCTCATTCCGGTATGGAGATCGGTCCACATGAAGACTCTTCGCCTTCTGACCGCGGTCAGCATCGCAGCGCTCATTGCCGCCCCGTCGGCCGCTTTGGCCCAGCAAAAGACGCTCTACGTCGCCGGCTATGGCGGCTCGTTCGAGAAGACGATCCGCGACGAGGTGATCCCGGCCTTCGAGAAGGAGAACGGCGTCAAGGTCGAATACGTCGCCGGCAATTCCACCGACACGCTGGCAAAACTCCAGGCGCAGAAGGGCAACCAGCAGATCGACGTCGCCATCGTCGATGACGGCCCGATGTACCAGGCGATCCAGCTCGGCTTCTGCGGCAAGCTCGAGGGACTGCCGGCCGATCTCTACGACACCGCGCGCTTCAAGGACGATCGCGCAGTCGCCATCGGCATCGTCGCGACCGGGCTGATGTACAATACCAAGGTGTTCAAGGAGAAAGGCTGGGCGCCGCCGACCTCGTGGAATGACCTGAAGGATACGAAATACGCAAAACAGCTGGTGATCCCGCCGATCAACAACACCTACGGTCTCGAAGCGCTGGTGATGCTGTCGAAGATGAACGGCGGCGGCGAGACCAATGTCGATTCCGGCTTCAAGATCTTCAAGGAGCAGATCAATCCGAACGTGCTCGCTTACGAGCCGTCGCCGGGCAAGATGACCGAGCTGTTCCAGTCCGGCCAGGCCGTGATCGCGGTGTGGGGCACCGGCCGCGTGCAGAGCTTTGCCAATACCGGCTTCCCCGTCGACTTCGTCTACCCGAAGGAAGGCGCTGCGACGCTGCTGACCACGGCGTGTCCGATCACCAAGCCGAACGCCTCGCCGCTGGCATCAAGTTTCGTCAAGATGCTGCTCGACCCCAAGATCCAGCTCGTGATGCTGAAGGATTACGGCTACGGCCCGGTGCTGAAGTCGCTGGTGATCCCGCCGGAGCTCGGCAAGATGGCGCCGATCGGCGAGCGTGCGGCCAAGCTCTATAATCCGGACTGGACCGTCATCAACGAGAAGCGCGAGGAGTGGACCAAGCGCTGGAATCGCGAGGTCGAGCGTTGATCTGATCGTCGCAGCGGAGACAGCGTATGGCCTATCTCGAGCTCGATCGGGTCGCCAAGCAATTCGGGGCGCAGACTGTGGTCGATGACTTCAGTCTCTCGGTGGGGAAGGGGGAGTTCATCTCCTTCCTCGGCCCGTCCGGCTGCGGCAAGACCACGACGTTGCAGATGATCGCGGGCTTCCTCGATCCCACCCGCGGCGCGATCCGCCTGGAGGGCAAGGACCTGACCGCGATCCATCCGGCCAAGCGTGGCCTTGGCATCGTGTTCCAGAGCTACGCGCTGTTTCCGCACATGACGGCGGCGGAGAACGTCGCCTTCGGGCTCGAGATGCGCAACGTGCCGCGCACTGAAAGAGCCGAGCGCGTTCGTGCCGCGCTCGCGATGGTCGGCCTTGCCGGCTTCGAGGACCGCCATCCCCGCCGCATGTCCGGCGGCCAGCAGCAGCGCGTGGCACTCGCCCGCGCGCTGGTGATCAAGCCGAGCGTGCTCTTGCTCGACGAGCCGCTGTCCAACCTTGACGCCAAGCTGCGCGAGGAGATGCAGATCGAGCTGCGTCAGATCCAGCGCACCATCGGCACCACCACGATCCTGGTCACCCATGACCAGAACGAGGCGATGTCGCTGTCCGATCGCATCGTGGTGATGAGCCAGGGCAAGATCGAGCAGATCGGGACGCCGCAGGAGACCTATGAGAAGCCGGCCTCGGCCTTCGTCTCGCAATTCCTCGGCAAGACCAACGATTTCGCCGCGGCGGTCGATCGGACCGCCACGCCAGCGCGGGTGACGGCGGGCTCCTGGAGTGCGCCGGCCCCGGCGGGCCTCAGCGGTCCCGTCACCGTCAGCATTCGCCCTGAAAGAATCGGCTTCGGCGATGCCGGCCTCAGCGCAAAAATCGTCACGCGCATCTTCCAGGGCAATCACTGGCTGTTCCAGTGCGACAGCGAATGCGGCCCGGCAATCGTGATCCGCCAGAATGACGGCAAGGCGCAGCCGGCCGAAGGCGAGACGGTTCGTCTTACCTGGCGGCCCGAGGATATGAGCGTCCGCGCGAGGGCTGGCGCATGAGCACGGTCGCCGAGGAACGCAGCGCGCGTGCGCCCTGGGCGCTGACGGCGCCTGCCTTGATGCTGTTCGTCGGCGTGCTGCTGATTCCGCTGGCGATGACGGTGATGCTGTCGTTCCACGATTGGGGCCAGTACAAGGGCATCGAGCCGGTCTTCATCCTCAAGAACTGGCACGAGATCGCGACCGATCCCTATTACGCCGAGATGTTCTGGCGCACCTTTCGTATCGCGATCCTGACCACGCTGCTCACCGCGCTGCTCGGGGCGCCCGAAGCCTACATCCTCAACCGCATGAGCGGCCGTTGGAAAAGCTTCTTCCTGCTCGTCATCCTCGGGCCGCTTCTGATCTCCGTGGTGGCCCGCACGCTGGGCTGGGCGCTGCTGTTCGGCGGCAACAACGGCCTCGTCAACAAGCTCTTGATGTCGCTCGGGGTGATTAGCTCGCCCATTCCCTTCATGTTCACCGAAACCGGCATGGTGGTCGCGCTCGCACACGTGATGATGCCGTTCATGGTGCTCTCGGTGTGGGCTGCGCTGCAGCGGCTCGATCCGCAGATCGAGAATGCCGCGATGTCGCTCGGCGCCGGCCCCGCCACCATCATTCGCCGCATCATCATGCCGCAGATCATGCCGGGCGTGCTGTCGGGTGCGATCATCGTGTTTTCGCTCTCGGCCAGCGCGTTTGCGACGCCCGCGATCATCGGCGGCCGCCGGCTCAAGGTCGCCGCGACGCTCGCCTATGACGAGTTCCTCAACACGTTGAACTGGCCGCTCGGCGCAGCGGTCGCGACGCTGCTGCTGGTCGCGCTGGTGCTGATCGTCGTCGGCAGCAACGCATTGATCGAGCGGCGCTACGCGGAGGTGTTCCGATGAGACGGAACGGCCCGCTGGCGCTGATCTTCCATACCTTCTTCGTCATCGTCATGGTGGCGCCGATCCTGGTGGTCTGTCTCGTCGCCTTCACGCCCGAAGGCTTCCTGTCGCTGCCGACCAACGGCTTTTCGCTGCGCTGGTTCAGGACGATCGCGAACTACCCCGAATTCATCCACGCCTTCTGGGTCAGCCTTGGCCTCGGCGCGCTGTCCTCCTTCGTCGCGCTCCTGTTCGCGGTGCCGGCGGCATTGGCGATCGCGCGCTATCGATTCCGCGGCCGCGATGCGCTCGCCGCGCTGTTCCTGTCGCCGCTGATGATCCCGCATGTCGTGCTCGGCATCGCCTTCCTGCGCTTCTTCACCTCGGCCGGCCTGGGCGGCAGTTTTGCCGCGCTGATCATCGCGCATGTCATCATCGTGTTTCCGTTCGCGCTGCGGCTGACGCTTGCGGCAGCGACAGGCATGGACCGCACCGTCGAGATAGCCGCGATCTCCCTCGGCGCCGGCGGCTGGACGCTGTTTCGCCGCGTGACCTTGCCGCTGATCCTCCCCGGCGTCATCAGCGGCTGGGCGCTCGCTTTCATCCAGTCCTTCGACGATCTCACCATGACCGTCTTCCTCGCGGCACCCGGTACCGAGACGTTGCCGGTGCGCATGTTCCTTTATATCCAGGACAACATCGATCCGCTGGTGACGTCGGTCTCGGCCTGCGTGATCGCTGTGACCATGACCGCCCTCATTCTGCTCGACCGCTTCTACGGGCTCGACCGTGTGCTCGCCGGCAAGGGCGGCGATACGGGGCGATAGGAGAACTTATGTCTAAAGCGTTTTCGAGCGAAGTGGACGCCGGTTCGCGTAAAGAAAACGCGTCTAAACAAAAATCTGATTACGACGTCGCCGTCGTCGGCGGCGGGTTGCTCGGCTCCGCGATTGCCTGGGGCCTCGGCCGGCTCGGCAAGTCCGTTGCCGTGCTCGACGAAGGCGACATCACCAAACGCGCCTCCCGCGCCAACTTTGCGCTGGTCTGGGTCCAGAGCAAGGGGCTCGGCATGCCCGCCTATACGGTGTGGACCGTGCAGGCGTCGCAGGCGTGGGGCCGGCTGGCGGAGGAGTTAAAGCAACAGACCGGCCTTGATGTCTCGCTTCAGCAGAATGGCGGTTTTCATCTCACCCTTGGTGAAGAGGAGTTCGGCCAGCGCACCGAGCTGGTCAAGCGCATGCACAACCAGGCCGGTGCAGCCGACTACAAGATGGAGATGCTCTCCGCATCCGAGGTCAAGAAGTCGCTGCCGCTGATCGGGCCGGAGGTCTCCGGCGGCAGCTATTGCCCGCTCGACGGCCACGTCAATTCGCTGCGCACGTTCCGCGCCTTCCACACCGGCTTCAGGGCGTTCGGCATCGATTATTTTCCGGAGCGTCCGGTCTCGGCGATCAGCAGGAGCGGCGGCGAATTCCGCCTGACCACGCCGAAGGGCGAGCTGCGCGCGGCCAAGATCGTGCTCGCCGCCGGCAATGCCAATCAGACGCTGGCGCCCATGGTCGGCCTCTACGCGCCGATGGGCCCGACCCGCGGCCAGATCGTGGTGACCGAGCGCACCATGCCGTTCCTGCCGCATCCACTGACCACGATCCGCCAGACCGACGAGGGCACGGTGATGATCGGCGACAGCAAGGAAGACGAGCTCGATGATCGGGCGCTGAAGCATTCGATCAGCGCCGTGATGACCGATCGCGCCCAGCGCATGTTCCCGCATCTGTCGCGGCTCAACGTGGTCAGGAGCTGGGCCGGCATCCGCGTCATGCCGCAGGACGGCTTTCCGATCTACGACCAGTCGAAGACGCATCCCGGCGCCTTCGTCGCCTGCTGCCATTCCGGCGTGACGCTGGCCTCCAACCACGCCTTCGAGATCGCGCGCATGGTGGCGCAGGGCGCGCTCGAGCCCGAGCTGGTCGGCGCGTTCTCGGCTAGCCGTTTCGGCGCCGCGGGCGCTGCGAACAACAGCGGTTATTAGAGATTTTGAAGGAGCCAAGAGGCATCCCCATGTTTAGACGATCCGAACAGGACAAGCGACCGCAGGTCGAGATCTTCGTCGACGGCGTTGCCGTTGCGGCGCGCCAGGGTGACACCGTCTCGGCTGCGCTACTGGCCTCCGGCCGCGACGCACGGCGTTCCACCGCTGTGAGCGGCGCACCGCGTCTGCCCTATTGCATGATGGGCGTGTGCTTCGACTGCCTCGTCACCATCGACGGCGTCGGCAACCGCCAGGGCTGCCTCGTGCCCGTCGCCGAGGGCATGCAGATCGAGATCCAGAAGGGCAAGCGGGAGATCGGAAAATGACTGTGGCTCCCAAGCGCGAAGACTATGACGTCGTGGTGATCGGCGCGGGACCCGCGGGCCTTGCCGCCGCTGCGACATCCGCCGAAGCCGGCTTGTCCACGCTGCTGCTCGACGAGAATGTCGGCCCGGGCGGTCAGGTGTTTCGCGCGATCTCTTCGACGCCGGTAACCGATCGCAATCAGCTCGGCGCCGATTATTGGGTCGGTGCCGATCTCGTGCAGTCGCTGCGTGCGACCAGCGCCGAGGTCATTCATCGCGCGACGGTCTGGAGCCTCGACCGCAACCTCGAGATCGCCGTCTCGGTCGGCGGTGCCTCCGCCTTCGTCAAGGCGCAGCGCGTGATCCTTGCGACCGGCGCACTGGAGCGGCCGTTTCCAATACCCGGCTGGACGCTGCCGGGCGTGATGACCGCGGGCGCCGCGCAGACGATGCTGAAATCGTCGGCTCTGGTTCCCGATGGCCGCACGGTGATCGCAGGCCAGGGGCCGCTGCTGTGGCTGCTCGCCGCGCAGATCCTGCGCCTCGGCGGCCGCATCGACCGCATCCTCGACACCACCGAGCGCGGCAATTACTTTGCGGCGCTTCCGCACGCCTTCGCGTTCCTGACCTCACCCTATTTCGCCAAGGGTCTCGCGATGATGCGCGAGGTGAAGGCCAAGGTGCAGGTCGTCTCCGGCGTCGCGGAGCTCTCGGCGGCCGGCGACGGCCAGCTCGCCAGCGTGAGCTATGTCGCCGGCGGCAAGCGCGAGACCATTCCTGCTGACCTTCTGTTGCTGCATCAGGGCGTCGTGCCCAACGTTAATCTCGCGATGTCCGCAGGTGTCGAGCATCGCTGGGACGATCTGCAACTGTGCTGGTCGCCGGTGCTGGATGCCAGCGGCAGTTCGTCGGTCGCCGGCATTGCGATCGCCGGCGACGGCGCCGGCATCGGTGGTGCCAATGCCGCCGTGGTGCGCGGCCGCATCGCGGCGCGCGCGGCAGTCGAAGCGTTGGCACCCGCGGCTGCCGCAAAATTTCCGTCGATGGCAGCGTTGCGTACCGATCTCGCCAAGGCCGAGCGTGGTCGTATCTTCCTCGATACGCTGTTCCGCCCCGCGCCGCAGTTCCGTATTCCCTCCGGCGACACCATCGTCTGCCGCTGCGAGGAGGTCACGGCAAAGGACGTTCTCGATTCCGTCGCGATCGGCGCGACCGGGCCGAACCAGCTCAAGGCCTATCGCCGCACCGGCATGGGCCCGTGCCAGGGCCGGCTCTGCGGCCTCACCGTCACCGAGCTGATGGCGCAGGCGCGCGGCAAGTCTCCGCAGGAGATCGGCTATTACCGGCTGCGCGCGCCGGTGAAGCCAATCACGCTCGCCGAGCTCGCGGCCGTTCCGAAAAGCGAGGCCGACGTCAAGGCGGTGGTGCGCGGATGACAAGATGCGTGGATGCGATCGTCGTCGGCGGCGGCATCCACGGATGCTCCACCGCGTTGCATCTGTGCCTCGCCGGCCTGAAACCGGTGTTGATCGAGAAGGATTATGCCGGTCGCCACGCCTCGGGCGTCAATGCCGGCGGCGTCCGCCAGCTCGCGCGGCATATCCCGGAGATTCCGCTCTCGATCCGCTCGATGGGAATCTGGGAGAAGATCAAGGATCTCCTCGACGACGATTGCAGTTTCGAGAGCCACGGCCAGGTGCTGGTCGCCGAGAACGAGGAGGAGCTCGCGGTCTGCCGCGTGCGCGTGGCCGAGCTCAATGCGCTCGGCTTCACCCACGAAGAGCTGATCGACGCGACTGAATTGCGCCGGCTGGTGCCCGCGGTGGCTGAAAGCTGTCCCGGCGGCGTGGTTTCGCGCCGTGACGGCGCGGCCAATCCGGCGCAGACGACGACGGCGTTCCGGCGCAAGGCCGAACAGCTGGGCGCCACAGTGCGCGAAGGCATGGCCGCCAGCAACATCCGGTACAGTGATGGGCTCTGGCATGTCGATGTCGGCACTGAAACCTTTGCCGCGCCGGTGCTGGTCAACGCCGCCGGCGCCTGGGCCGGCAAGATCGCGGCGGCGCTCGGCGAGCCCGTGCCGGTCGAGACCGTGGCGCCGATGCTGATGATCACCTCGCGCGTGCCGCACTTCATCGACCCCGTCGTGATCCTGCGTGGGCGTAAACTCTCGTTCAAGCAATTCTCCAACGGCACGGTGCTGATCGGCGGCGGTCATCTGGCAACGCCCTATCAGGATCGCAACGAGACGGTGCTGGACTGGAAGAGCCTCGCGACCAGCGCCCGCACCGTGTTCGAGCTGTTCCCGGTGATGCGCAGCGCCACCATCGTCCGCGCCTGGGCCGGGATCGAAGCGAAGATGAAGGACGATATTCCCGTGTTCGGACCGAGCAGCCGTCACAAGGGCCTCTATCACCAGTTCGGCTTCTCGTTGCACGGCTTTCAGCTCGGCCCCGGCGCCGGTGCCGTGATGGCGGAGCTGATCGTCAACGGCGGCACCCAGACCCGCGTCGGTGATCTCGGCATCGACCGCTTCCATCCCTCAACGCTCTAGCAACAAGAGGATATCTCATGAGCATCACCCGCAGCATCCGCACGCCCATCATGCACCGCGCCGTCGAGGCCAATGGCTTCGTCTTCCTCGGCGGCACCATCGCCGATGACACCAGCGTGTCCATGGGCGATCAGACCCGCAACATCCTCGGCAAGATCGCCGGTTATCTGAAAGAAGCCGGCACCGACAAGAGCCGCATCGTCAGTGCGTCGATCTTCGTCACGGATCTCTCCAAGAAGAAGGAGATGGACGCGGCCTGGACCGAGTTCTTCGGTGACAATCTGCCGACCCGCGCCACGGTCGGCGTCGCCGATCTCGGCGGCAGCGCGCTGATCGAGGTGGTGGTGACCGCGCTCAAGGGCTGATCGCGACAGGGACGTCGGCGCTCTCCGCGCCGTCGTCCCTCGAGCCGCGCCTTGATCTCGCGCTTCGATGGGACTAGTTAGAGGGTCCCCGATCAGGAACTTCGCAGCCATGGATTTTACCCCGACCGCAAAGCCCATCCGCCTTGCTCACGGGGAATTCCATGCCTGCTTCAATCATCCTGTCGAATCTGTCGCTGTCCACGCCTGACGGCCGTCCTCTTCTCTCAAACATCGATCTGACGTTCGGCGCCGAGCGGACCGGCCTCGTCGGCCGCAATGGCGTCGGGAAGACGACGTTGCTCGCGTCGATCTCCGGGGAGCATCTTCCCCAGGCGGGGCGCGTCGTCGTCAACGGAACCGTCGGTTTGCTGCGCCAGGATGTCCAGCTCCTTGCCGGTGCGACGGTGGCCGATTTGTTCGGAGTGCGAGGTCACCTCGCGCTGCTTCGCCGCGCCGAGCGGGGGGAAGTCTCGGCCGACGACCTCGCCGAGGTCGATTGGACTCTCGAGGCACGCCTACAGGCTGCGCTTGCACGTCTCGGGTTTGATCTCGCTCCCGACACCGAGCTGGAGCGGCTGTCCGGCGGCCAGATCACGCGGGTTCGCCTCGCCGCATTGGTCTTTGCCGAGCCGGACTTCCTGCTGCTGGACGAGCCAACCAACAATCTCGACCAGGACGGCCGCAAGGCCGTGATCGATCTCCTCGCGGCCTGGCGCGGCGGTGCGATCGTCGTCAGCCACGATCGGCGCCTGCTCGATACGATGGATGCGATTGTCGAGCTGACGTCGCTCGGAGCCACGCGCTACGGCGGCAACTGGAGCCGTTACCGCGAACAGAAGGCGGTCGAGCTCGCCGCCGTCAGGCACGACCTCGCGCATGCCGAGAGGAAGCTATCCGAGATCGACGGCAAGGCGCAGGAGGCCGCGGAGAAGAAAGCGCGCAAGGACAGCGGCGGCAGGAAGAAGCGCGCCAAGGGCGACATGCCGCGCATCCTGGCGGGGGCGCGCAAGGATCGCAGCGAGGATACCGGCGGCAAGACCGCACAAATCGCCGAGCGGCTGCGCGCGGAAGCGCTTCAAGCCGTCGACACGGCGCGCGGGCGCATCGAAATTCTTCAGCCGCTCTCCGTCAAGCTGCCCGCGACCGGCCTGCCGGCGGCCAGGGAGGTGCTTTGGCTCGACCGCGTCAGCGCCGGCTATCGGTCGGAGCAGCCGGTCCTGCGCGATCTCTCATTTGCCGTCGTCGGCCCGGAGCGGGTCGCGCTTGTCGGGCCCAACGGCTCCGGCAAGACGACGCTGTTGAAACTCATCGCGGGGGATCTGCGTCCGCTCTCGGGCACCCTGCGGGTCAGGCCGGATTTCGCGCTGTTCGACCAGAAGGTCAGTCTGCTCGATCCCTCGATCTCCATCCTGGAGAATTTTGGGCGTCTCAATCCGAAGGCGGGAGCGAACGAATGCCATGCCGCGCTGGCGCGGTTCATGTTTCGCGCCGATGCCGCCTTGCAAGTCGCCGGAAGCCTGAGTGGCGGGCAGATGTTTCGCGCGGGCCTCGCTTGCGTGCTGGGCGGGTCATCGCCGCCGTCGCTGCTGATCCTGGACGAGCCGACCAATCATCTCGACATCGAGTCCATCGAAGCGGTCGAAGCTGGCTTGAGGGCCTATGACGGCGCGCTGCTCGTCGTCAGTCATGACGAAGCGTTCCTGCAGGCGATTGGGGTCACGCGGCGGCTCGACCTCGCCGCCAAGGTGTTGCGCACTCACGGCGGGATCGTCTGATCCCGGCCGGCGGTCCTGATATGGCAGTGATTTTCAAAAACCCGACGCCCTGCCCCCAGCGCGTCGGGTGGAAAAAAATGAGTATCAATCCGTGATCCCAACGCAACTGTTGTGACGCGTCCCGCAGCAATTGACCACTCCGGGAAACTACCGCGTCGGAATCGCGCTGAGCCGGCTGGTTTGCAACCTACGATGCTGCACTCCCGCCCGGCTCGAGCGCTTCGCCGATCTCGAGCGGGTGGGCCATGGTCTCGTGCAGCGCCTCGCGGTCGAGCTCGCCTTCGGAGATGCTGATGACCACGCAGGCGACGCCGTTGCCGATCAGATTGGTCAGCGCGCGGCATTCGCTCATGAACTTGTCGATGCCGACCAGGATCGCGATCGACTGGATCGGGATGTCAGGCACGATCGAGAGCGTCGCGGCGAGCGTGATGAAGCCCGCGCCGGTCACGCCGGAGGCGCCCTTCGAGGTGATCATGGCGATGCCCAGAATGCCGAGCTCCTGCCAGATGGTCAGATGCGTGTTGGTCGCCTGCGCCAGAAACAGCGTCGCCAGCGTCATGTAGATGTTGGTGCCGTCGAGGTTGAAGCTGTAGCCGGTCGGAATCACGAGGCCGACCACGGACCGCGAGGCGCCGAGATGCTCCATCTTCTGGATCATCTGCGGCAGCACCGTCTCGGAGGACGACGTGCCGAGCACGATCAGCAGCTCGTCCTTGATGTAGGCGATGAAGCGGAGGATCGAGAAGCCGGCGAGCCGCGCGATCGCACCTAACACCACGAGCACGAACAGCATGCTGGTGAGATAGAACGTGCCGATCAGGGCGGCGAGATTGATCAGCGAGCCGAGGCCGTAGGCGCCGACCGTGAACGCCATCGCGCCGAAGGCGCCGATCGGCGCCACGCGCACGATGATGCGGATGATGCCGAAGAACATCTTGGCGGCCTTGTCGATCGCGTCCGCAATGGGCTCGCCGGCCTTGCCGAGAAAGGCGATGGCGAAGCCGGACAGGATCGAGATCAGCAGCACCTGCAAAAGGTCGCCGCGCGCGATCGCGCCCAAATAGCTGTCGGGGATGATCGCCATCAGATGGGCGACGATGCCCTCTTCCTTGGCTTTGGTGACGTAGGTGGCGACCGAGTTCGGGTCGATCGTGGCGGGATCGATGTTGAAGCCGTGCCCGGGCTGCAGGATCTCACCGACCAGGAGGCCGACCGCGAGCGCGACGGTCGAGACCGTCTCGAAATAGATCAGCGACTTCAGCCCGACCCGGCCGACGCGCTTGAGGTCGCCCATCGAGGAGATGCCGTGCACCACGGTGCAGAAGATCACCGGCGCGATCATCATCTTGATCAGCGCGATGAAGCCGTCGCCGAGCGGCTTCAAGGCCTTGCCGAGATCGGGGTAGAAATAGCCGATCAGTACGCCGAGCGCGATCGCGATCAGCACCTGCACGTAGAGGATCTTGTACCAGGGCTGTTGCCGGCGATGGATGGCTGGCTGGATCGCGACTTGTGTCATAGAGTGGCCCAGGAACGCATTGAGTTTGCGTGATTTCGATCTTGCATGGCTTGCATCATGTGATGGTCGCCGCAGAAGCGACAATCACATTTTTGTCTGTTCGCACGAAGATCGGTCGCTGCACCGCAACTGGGGGGAACATGTCGACTTCATCAGGCTCCGGCCGGCGACAGCAGGGCTATTTCCCGCGTTGGACGTTGAAGACCTCAGGCGTGATCATGCCGGAGGACCGGCTGTCGTGGGGTCAGACGGTCGTCTCCGGTCTCCAGCATTGCGTCGCAATGTCCGGCTCGACGATCATCGCGCCGCTGCTGATGGGGTTCGATCCCAACGTCGCCGTCCTGTTCTCCGGCGTCGGCACGCTGATCTTCTTCGTCATCGTCGCGGGGCGCGTGCCGAGCTATCTCGGCTCGAGCTTCGCGTTCATCGCCGTCGTCATCGCCGCCACCGGCTATGCCGGGCAGGGGGCGAATCCCAATATTTCGGTCGCGCTCGGCGGCATCGTTGCCGCTGGAGTGCTCTATGGTGTGATCGCGCTGATCGTGATGTGGTCGGGAGTCGGCTGGATCGAGCGGCTGCTGCCGCCGGCCGTCACCGGTGCGGTGGTCGCGGCGATCGGCCTCAACCTCGCGCCCGTGGCGGTCAAGGCAGTAAGCGCCGGCACTTTCGATACGTGGATCGGGCTTGCGACCGTTCTGATCATCGGCGTGGTGGCCGTTGCGGCGCCAGGCCTGTGGCGCCGCCTGCCGATCATCCTCGGTGCGATCGGCGGATATCTTTTGTACTTGCTGTTCGCCAACGGGCTCGGCTTCGGCAAGCCGATCGACTTCACTCAGCTTTCGGCCGCGCCGTGGCTCGGCATGCCGAGCTTCACCACGCCAACATTCCAGGCCGATGCGATCTTCCTGATCGCGCCGGTTGCGATCATTCTCGTTGCCGAGAATCTCGGTCACATCAAGGCCGTCGGCGCCATGACGGGCCGGAGTCTCGACGCCTATCTCGGCCGCGCCCTGTTCGCCGACAGTCTCGCGACCATCGTGGCGGCCTGCGGCGGGGGCACCGGCGTCACCACCTATGCCGAGAACATCGGCGTCATGGCGGCGACGAAGGTCTATTCGACATTGCTGTTCGCCTTCGCCGCCATCGTGTCGATCCTGCTTGGCTTCTCGCCGAAATTCGGCGCGCTGATCCTGTCGATCCCGGGGCCCGTCATCGGCGGCCTCTCGATCGTGCTGTTCGGGCTGATCGCGGCGATGGCGGGCCGGATCTGGGTCGAGAACAAGGTCGACTTCGCCAATCCTGCAAACCTGATCACCGTCGCCGTGGCGCTGACCGCCGGTGCGGGCGACCTCACGCTCAAATTCGGCGCATTCACGATCGGCGGGATCGGCACGGCAACTTTTGGCGCCATCATCCTCTACCAGATCCTGACCTCGCCGCTGGCGCGGCGCGCGGAGTGATTCCCAGGGATGCACGAAAGGGATGGAACAAAACGCCGGTTCCATCGATGATGAGACATCCCGGAGAGAACCCATGCCGCAAACCGATCGCTCGACCTCCTTTCCCTCGCGCCTTGTTGGCCAATACGCCCTGGTGACCGGCGCCTCGCAAGGCATCGGTCGCGCCGTCGCCATCCGGCTCGCCCAGGAAGGTGCGACTGTTGCGATCAATTATTTCGAGAACGAGGAGCGGGCGGAGGAGACGCTGGCGCATGCACGCACGGCATCGGGCGATCGTGGCCATGGCAAGCTCGATCATCTCATCGTCAGGGCCAATGTCGGCAACGCGCAGGAGATCGCCGCGATGTTCGAGACGATTTTGGCGCGCTGGAAGCGCCTCGATTGTCTCGTCAACAACGCCGGCTTCCAGAAGGAATCGCCGAGCGAGGCGCTCGACGTCGAGACCTATCGGCGCATCATCGACGTCAATCTCAACGGCGCCGTGCTCTGCGCCCAGAAGGCGCTCGCGCATTTCGTGGCGCGCGGGGGAGGGGGCTCCATCATCAACTGCTCCAGCGTGCACCAGATCATCCCGAAACCCGGCTATCTCGCCTATTCGATCAGCAAGGGCGGCATGGCCAATCTGACGCGCACGCTGGCGCTGGAGTTCGCCGGCCGCGGCATTCGCGTCAACGCGGTCGGGCCTGGCGCGATCGACACGCCGATCAACGCGGCCTGGACCGGCGATCCCGAAAAGCGCGGCGTCGTCACCAGCCACATTCCCATGGGACGCGTCGGTACGCCGGAGGAGATCGCCGCCGTGTTCGCCTTCCTCGCCTCGGACGATGCGAGCTACATCACCGGGCAGACCCTCTACGCCTGCGGAGGCCTGACGCTCTTTCCGGAATTCCGCGAGAACTGGGCGAGTTGATCTCAGTTTGGGACTGTGAGGATGGCGGTCGGGCCGGGTAGGGGTCTGCGGCGCCGTGTGCTATCGACCGTGGACGACGCTGCCGCTATTGGCAAGCGTCGACACATGAAGGGCTCGTGACCACAACCATCAACATCAATGCCTACAGCGACGCGCTGGTGGTCCTCGGCACTGCCGGCGTCGTGGTGCCGATTGTCCGCCATTGGGGCATCAATCCCGTGCTGGGCTATCTCGGTGCCGGCGCCATTCTCGGTCCGCTCGGGCTCGGCTCGCTCGTTCAGCAGCTCCCGTTGCTGTACTGGGTCACCGTCGCCGACGCGCAGAATGTCGAGGGTATCGCCAATCTCGGTATCGTCTTCCTGCTGTTCCTGATCGGGCTCGAACTATCTTTCAGGCGGCTCGTCACGATGCGGCGCCTGGTGTTCGGGCTTGGTGGCCTGCAGGTGCTGGCGACGTCCGCCATGATTTTCGGCGTGACGCTTCTCTCCGGGCAGAGCTCGGATACTGCCGTCATCCTGGGCGCGAGCCTTGCGTTGTCCTCGACGGCGATCGTGCTCGAGCTTTTGTCCACCGAGAAACGACTTGCGACCACTGCCGGTCGCGCCAGCTTCTCGGTGCTGCTGGCCCAGGACCTCGCAGTCGTTCCCATTCTGGTTTTCGTCTCGGTGCTCGGCGCGGAGAGTGGCGGCTCCGTCCTGGCGCACATCTCCAGCGCGATCCTGAAGGCCGCGCTGGCGGTCGCTGTCCTCACTCTGCTCGGACGGCTGCTGATGCGGCCGCTGTTCCAGATGGTTGCGGGCACCCACTCGACCGAGCTGTTTGTTGCCGCGACCTTGTTCGTCATCGTCGGCGCAGGGATTGCCGCGCACCAGGCGGGCCTGTCGATGGCGCTCGGAGCATTCGTTGCGGGACTGATGCTGGCGGAAACGGAGTATGGCAAGGCCATTGAGGCCACCGTCGAGCCGTTCAAGGGCCTGCTGCTGGGCATCTTCTTCTTCACGGTCGGCATGGCCATCGACTTCCGCGTGTTCATGCGCGAGCCTGGTTGGCTGCTGGCCGCGGTCATCGGCATTCTCGTCGGCAAGGCGATCGTGCTCATCCTCCTCGGCCGGCTCTTCAAGCTGTCCTGGGCGACGGCGATCGAGATCGGCTTCCTGCTGGGTCCCGTCGGTGAATTCGCGTTCGTCAGCATCGGGATGGCGGTGGCCGGCGGCTTGATCGAGCCGCGCGTGTCGAGCTTTGCCGTCGCCGTCACCGCCGTGACGATGGCCTTGACACCGCTCTTGAGCATGCTCGGACGCCGACTGGCCGCGAAGCTGGGTCCTGAGCGCTCGCCCGATCCAGAGCTGGCGGTCCGGCCGCCCGGCGACCGGGCGCAGGCCATCGTGGTCGGCTACGGCCGCGTTGGAAAAGTCGTCTGTTCGCTGCTGACCAGCCACGGCCTGAACTACATCGCGGTCGATCACGAGGCCGTCGCGGTGGCGCGCGACCGCCGCGACGGTCACAAGGTCTATTTTGGCGATGCGACAGAGCTCGGTTTCCTCGAGGCTTGCGGCCTGATGCAGACGACCGGTGTGATCATCACCATCCAGTCGCGGCCGGCGATCGATGCTGTCGTCGAGCGGATCCGGGCGGTGCGGCCGGATGTGCTGATCGTTTCACGTGCGCGGGACGCCGACCATGCCCGCCACCTCTACGCGATCGGCGCAACCGATGCGGTGCCGGAAACCATCGAGGCAAGCCTGCAGCTTTCCGAAGCCGCACTGGTCGGCCTCGGAGTTGCGGTCGGGCATGCGATAGCCTCGGTGCACGAGAAGCGGGATGAATTCCGACTGACGCTGCAGCAAGCCGCCCGCATTGCCGGACAGGAGAAAGTGCGCCCGCTCGATCTCACGGGGCGCCGGTCCCCGCGATAGCCTCCCATCCGGGTCGCTATGCGCTGCGGACTGCGATGATCTGGCAAAACCCGCCCGCGCAGACTACATCTGCGCCATGGCAAACGCTCCACTGGCAAGCTCCCCGCTCCAGGATTTCGTCGGCCGGCACGAAAAACTGTTCGTGCTGACCGGCGCCGGCTGCAGCACCAATTCTGGCATTCCCGATTATCGCGACAGCAACGGCAATTGGAAGCGGACCCAGCCGGTCAACTTCCAGTCCTTCATGTCGGACGAGCATACGCGGCGGCGCTATTGGGCGCGCAGCCTGATCGGCTGGCGGCGGTTCGGCCAGGCTCGCCCGAACGATGCGCATCGCGCGCTGGCCCGGCTCGAGGCGAACGGCCGGTGCGGGATGCTGCTGACCCAGAACGTCGACCGGCTGCATCAGTCGGCCGGCCACCGCCAGGTGATCGACCTGCACGGCCGGCTCGATCTGGTTCGCTGCATGGGCTGCGGCCGCAAGACGCCGCGCGATGAGTTTCAGCACGCGCTTGGTCGCGCGAATGCGGCGTGGCTGACGCTCGATGCGGCCGATGCACCCGATGGCGACGCTGATCTGGAGCACGAGGAGTTTTCGTCCTTCCAGGTACCTCCTTGCGAAGCCTGCGGCGGCATCCTCAAGCCCGACGTCGTGTTCTTCGGCGAGAACGTGCCCCGCGACATCGTCGCCACCGCGCAGGATCATCTGGCGCAGGCCGACGCCATGCTGATCGTCGGCTCCTCGCTGATGGTCTATTCCGGATTCCGCTTCGTGCAGGCTGCCGCGCAGCGCAATATTCCGATTGCGGCGGTCAATCTCGGCCGCACCCGCGCCGACGATCTCCTGACGCTCAAGGTCGAGGAGCGCTGCGAGGCGGCGCTTGCATTCCTGCTCTGATCGCGCAGGCGGTGAACTCAGCTTGCCTATTGCATAGGTGCCAAGCAGAATGGCCGGGCGCGGCGTTGTCCTCGTCGTCCATGGCATGGAAATTGCTGCGCTTTCGACCTCAGTCTTGACGATCAGCGCGGAGAATTTGGAATGCTTGAGGGAGCCGAGGTGCGGCTTGCCGTCGATATCGGTGGTACGTTCACCGACATCGTGCTGGACGTGGGGCAGGATCGCAAGACGCGCAAGCTGCTGACGACGCCGCAGCGCCCCGAACAGGCCGTGCTGGACGGGATGCGTCTCATTCTCGCCGATGCGCGCGCGCATATCAGCGACATCGACGTCTTCATTCACGGTACCACGCTCGCCACCAACGCCATCATCGAGCGCCGCGGTGCCAAGACGGCCCTGATCGCGACCGAAGGCTTTCGCGACGTGCTCGATATCGGCACCGAGAGCCGCTACGATCAATATGATCTCGGCATCGACAAACCGAGGCCGCTGGCGCCGCGCAGCCTGCGTTTCACCGTGCCCGAGCGCGTCGACGCCCACGGCGCCGTCCGTCTCCCGCTCGACGAAGCGTCGGTGCGTGCACTCGCGCCGAAATTGCGTGAGCTGGGCGTCGCGAGCGTCGCGATCGCGTTCCTGCACTCCTATGCCAATCCCGAGCACGAGCGTCGTGCGGCCGCGATCCTGGCGGAGGAGATGCCTGATATCTCCGTGACGGTGTCCTCGGCCGTTTGCCCGGAGATTCGCGAGTATGAGCGCACATCGACAGCGGTCGCGAACGCCTATGTGCAACCCCTGATCGACGGCTATCTCGCCCGCATGGCCGACGCCTTGCAGGTCGAGCAGTTCCGCGGCGCGATCTATCTCGTCACCTCAGGTGGCGGCGTCACCTCGATCGAGACGGCGCGGCGCTTTCCGGTGCGCCTCGTCGAGTCCGGGCCTGCCGGCGGCGCAATCTTCGCGGCGCAGATCGCGGCGCGTCTTGGCGAGAGCAAGGTGCTGTCCTTCGACATGGGCGGCACCACGGCAAAGATTTGCCTGATCGAAAAGTACCAGCCCGAGACCTCGCGCGTGTTCGAGGTCGATCGCGCCGCGCGCTTCCTCAAAGGCTCCGGCCTGCCGGTGCGCATCCCCGTGATCGAGATGGTCGAGATCGGCGCCGGGGGCGGCTCGATCGCCCATGTCGACGCGATGAAGCGCGTCACCGTCGGGCCCGAGAGTGCATCGTCCGAGCCGGGCCCGGCCTGCTACGGCCGCGGCGGCCAGCGTCCGGCGGTGACCGATGCGGACGTCGCGCTCGGCATGATTGATCCCGACGCATTTGCCGGCGGTACGATCAAGCTCGATCCGGAGCTTTCGAAGCAGGCGCTGCTGCGCAGCGTCGGCGAGCCGCTCGGCCTGTCGGCAGAGACTGCGGCCTATGCCGTGCACGAGGTCGTCTGCGAGAACATGGCGAGTGCGGCGCGTGTCCATGCGGTCGAGCGCGGCGAGATCGTCGGCCAGCACACGCTGATCGCCTTTGGCGGCGCGGCGCCGTTGCATGCGGCGCGCGTTGCCGAGAAGATCGGCGTCTCCCGCGTGATCGTGCCGTCGAATGCCGGTGTCGGCTCGGCCGTCGGTTTCCTTGCGGCACCGATCGCCTATGAGCTGGTGCGCAGTCGACATGTCCGGCTCGATGATTTCGACACCGAAGCGGTGTCGGATCTCCTGCAGGAGATGGTGACCGAGGCGCGCGCGCTGGTCGAGCCTGGTGCTGCCGGTGCGCCGGTGCGCGAACGACGCGCCGCCTTCATGCGCTATGTCGGCCAGGGCCATGAGATCTCGGTCGAGTTGCCGAACCGGCGGCTGACGGGGGCCGATCTCGCCGGCCTGCGCCAGAAGTTCGAGGCGGACTATTCCGCGATGTTCGAGCGGCCGATCCCGGGCGCCGCGATCGAGGTGTTGAGCTGGTCGGTGCTCGCTACGACGGAGGCGCGCAATCCATCTGCTGTCGCCGCCGTCACGCGCAAGCCTGCCGGCAAAGCTGTCGGCAGCCGCAAATTCTTCGACGGCCGCGCCGGCGAGGTGATCGAGATCCCGCTCTATCGCCGCGAGGACATGGTGCCGGGCGCGACCATCGCAGGCCCGGCCGTGATCGCGGAGGACGAGACCTCCACCTTCGTCTCCACCAGTTTTGACGCCCATATCGACGGTGCCGGCAGCATCGTCATGGAACGGAAGGCGGCCTGATCATGAGCAAGGCAAATGGCGCGAGCCTGATCGACCTTCAGATCATGTGGCACCGGCTGATCGCCGTGGTCGAGGAGCAGGCCCAGGTGCTGCTCCGCACCGCCTTCAGCCCGATCGTGCGCGAATGCGGCGACCTCTCGGCCGGCGTGTTCGACCTCAAGGGGCGGATGCTGGCGCAGGCGGTGACCGGCACGCCCGGTCACGTCAACTCGATGGCGGAATCGGTCAAGCACTTCATCAACCACTTCCCGATCGAGACGATGAAGGAGGGTGATGCCTACATCACCAACGATCCCTGGATGGGCACCGGTCATCTCAACGACTTCGTCGTCACCACGCCCTGCTTCAAGGACGGCAAACCGGTCGCGCTGTTCTCCTGCACCAGCCACCTGATGGACATCGGCGGCATCGGCTTCGGGCCTGACGCCACCGACGTGTTCATGGAGGGGCTCTACATCCCCATGCTGAAGCTGATCGACCAGGGCGTCGTCAACGAGACGCTGATGGCGATGATCCGCACCAACACGCGGCTGCCGATCGATACCGAGGGCGACACCTATTCGCTCGCCGGCTGCAACGACGTCGGCTGCGAGCGCCTGGTCGAGATGATGACCGAGTTCGGCATCGACACGCTCGACGGGCTCGGCGACTACATCTGCGACCGTTCGCGCGAGGCCGTGCTGGCCGAGATCGCAAAGCTGCCGAAGGGCAGCTGGCGCAACACCATGGTGGTCGACGGCTATGATGCGCCGGTGACGCTGGCTGCGACGCTGACGATCTCGGATGCGGGCATCCATGTCGATTTCGACGGCACCTCCGCGGCCTCGAAATTCGGCATCAACGTGCCCTTGTCCTACACCACCGCCTACACTGTGTTCGGCCTCGGCTGTGTCGTGGCGTCGCAGATCCCGAACAATGCCGGCTCGCTGTCGCCGCTGACGGTGTCGGCACCCGCAGGCGCGATCCTGAATGCGCCGAAGCCCGCGCCGGTCGCCTCGCGCCACATCATCGGGCAGATGCTGCCCGACGTGGTGTTCGGCTGCCTGCGCCAGATCATTCCCGAGCGCGTTCCGGCCGAAGGCACCTCGTGCCTGTGGAATCTCAACGTCCGCGGCCAGACCCGCTCCGGCGTCGGCGGCAATTACGGATTCTCGATGGCGGTGACCTCCAATGGCGGCACCGGTGCGCGCTTCGGCAAGGATGGGTTGTCGGCCACCGCCTATCCCAGCGGCGTGCGCGGCACGCCGGTCGAGATCGCGGAGACGCAGACGCCGCTGATCTTCTGGCGCAAGGAGCTGCGTCCGGATTCCGGCGGGGCAGGGCGCACCCGCGGCGGCCTCGGCCAGATCATCGAGGTCGGCAGCGGCGTCGATGCGCCGTTCGACATCTTGGCGGCGTTCGACCGCATCGATCATCCGCCGCGCGGGCGCGATGGCGGCAAGAACGGCGAGGCCGGCTATGTCGGCCTCAAGTCAGGCAAGAAGCTGCGTGGAAAAGGATTTCAGCAGGTGCCGCCGGACGACCGGCTTGTTGTGCTGACGCCGGGCGGCGCCGGCATCGGCGCCCCCACGACGCGCGATCGCGCGGCGGTCAGGGACGACATCGAAAGCGGGCTCGTGTCCGCCGACAATGCGGCTGCAGTTTATGGGTACCCGCGCTGACAAACCAGTGCGCTTGGTAAACGGAGGGGAGCAATGATCACGCGACGGAACTTCACCGCGGGCGCAGCGACGCTGCTCGCCGCCGGCCACATCTCGACCCGCGCCCGGGCGGCGACGGCGAGCTGGGACATGTCGACGGTCTGGCCCGACGGCAATTTCCACACCCAGAACGCGATGGCCTTCGCGGAAGAAGTGAAGAAGCAGAGCGGCGGCTCGGTCGCGATTACCGTGAAGGCCGGTGGCCAACTCGGCTTCAAGGGACCCGAACATCTGCGCGCCGTGCGCGACGGCCTGGTGCCGCTTGCCGACGTCCTCAACATCCAGCAGGTCGGCGACGAGCCCTTCATGGGCGTCGAGAGCATTCCCTTCCTCTGCAGCTCGATGGACGAACTGAAGGTGCTGCACAAATATGTGCGGCCCGAATACGAGAAAGTCGCCGCACGCAACAACCAGAAGATCCTCTACATCGTGCCGTGGCCGACGCAGTATCTGCATCTCAAGGTCAAGGTCGCCGATGTCGACGGATTGAAGAACATCAAGATCCGCGTGCCCGACAAGAACGCCGTCGACATGCTGGCCGTGGTCGGCATGGCGCCGGTGATGATCCCCTGGGGCGAGACCATCCCCGCGCTCGCCTCGGGCGCCGTCGCGGGCGTCTCGACCTCGGCGGTCTCGGGCGTCGACGGCAAGTTCTGGGAATTCCTGAAATACGTCTACCCGACCAATCACGTCTGGTCCTCGCAGATGCTCACCGTCAATCTCGATTCCTGGAAGGCCCTCAGCGCCGACCAACAGCAGATGGTCGCCGGCATCGCCGCGAAGATGGAGCCGGGGTTCTGGGCGAACTCGCTCAAGGCCGATGCCGACAGCCTCAACCGCCTGAAGGAGGGCGGCATGGAGGTGGTGCCGGTCTCGGGCGCGATGATGACGGATATCCGGGCCAAGACCGCGCCGCAGCTCGACGCCTTCCTCAAGCGCGTGCCGGCGGCCGATAAGCCGGTGCGGGCCTATCTCGCCGAAATGAAGCGCTGAGGCCGATATGGTCAGCGTTTCGCCCGCGGCTTCACAAAGTCTCAACGCCGCGGCGCCGGCGCCGCTGCGCATTCTGCTCGACGGCATCGACCGTCTCGGCCGGCTCGACGGCTGGATCGGCGGCGGCTGCCTGTTGACGCTGACACTGCTGATGCTGTGCGAGGTCGCAACGCGCTTCCTCTCGAATTTCCTGTCGTTCTTCCCGCCGACGATCTCGATTGCCTGGGAATACTCATCCTATCTGATGGCGGCGTCCTTCACCTTCGGAGCCGCCATGACCTTGCGTGTCGGCGGCCACATCCGTGTCGTGCTACTGCTCAAGAACGCGCCGGCGCCGTCGCAACGGGCGCTGGAGATCCTGTCGGCCGCGGCCGGTTTTGCCTTCATGGCGTTCCTGACCTCGGCCATGGCGAAGTTCGCTTTCGGCGCCTATGTGCGCGGCCAGGTCTCGACCTCGAGCGACACGCCGCTGTGGTTTCCGGAAGCCGTCGTCACCTTCGGCATGCTGCTGCTCACGCTGCAATTCCTGGCACGCGCGATCCAGGCCGTGCTCGGCCTGCCGCTGGAGGATCACCGCATGAAGGCCTCGCCCGTCGAATGACAGCTTTGCTCGCTCCTGGATTCCAGATCGCATGACCATCGAAGTCGTCGCCCTCTTCGCGATCCTGTTTGCGCTGCTGGCCTGCGGCGTGTGGATCGGCCTCACGCTCGCGCTGACAGCGACATTGCTGCTCGCGATGTTCCGCTCGATCCCGCTGGACAAGCTGTTGCCGCAATACGCCTGGAACATCCTGACCACGCAGGAGCTGCTGGCGCTGCCGCTGTTCATCCTGATGGGCGAGCTGCTGTTCCGCACCCGCCTGTCGCGCTCGCTGTTTCAGGGGCTGGCGCCCTGGGCGGGGTTGCTGCCCGGCCGATTGCTGCATGTCAACGTGATCGGCTGCACCATCTTCGCGGCGATCTCGGGCTCGTCGGCCGCGACCACGCAGGTGATCGGCCGCATGTCGCTCAACGAGCTCTTGCGCCGCGGCTATTCGCGCGACATCGCGATCGGTTCGCTCGCCGGTGCCGGCACGCTCGGCTTCCTGATCCCGCCGTCCAACATCATGATCATCTACGGCGTGCTCGGCGACGTCTCGATCCTGAAACTGTTCACGGCCGGCGTGCTGCCCGGACTTCTGCTCGCCGCAACCTTCATGGGCTGGGTGATGCTGCACACGACCCTCAACCGCAGCATGGTGCCGGAGACGGAAGCCAAACTGTCGCAGGTGCCGTGGCGCGAGCGCTTTGCCGCGCTGAAGGATCTCGCGCCCGCGCTGTTCCTGATCGCCTGCGTGCTCGGCTCGATGTATGGCGGGCTCGCGACCCCGTCGGAAGCCGCCGCCGTCGGCGTGCTCGGCGCGGCGCTGGTCGCCTGGGCGCAGGGCTCGATGTCGCAGCAGGTGATACGCGACGTGCTCATCGGCTCGGTCGTGACCTGCTCGATGATCGCGCTGATCGTGCTCGGCGCTTCGATCCTCGGCAATGCCGCGGCCTTTCTCGGCATCCCGCAGGCCGTCGCCGCCTTCGTCAAGGGGCTCGGCCTGTCGCCCTTCATGCTGATCGTCGTGCTGATCGTCTTCTACCTGATCCTCGGCTGCTTCCTCGACGGCTTCTCGATGATCGTGATGACCTTGCCGATCGTGCTGCCCATCGTGAAGGGGGCAGGCTTCGACGAGATCTGGTTCGGCATCTTCCTCGTGCTCGCGGTCGAGATGGCGCAGATCACGCCGCCCGTCGGCTTCAACCTGTTCGTCATCCAGGGCCTCACCGAGGACGGCCTCGGCTACATCGCGCGCGTGACGCTGCCGTATCTCGTCATCATGATCGGCTTCGTGCTGCTGCTGACGCTCTGGCCCGGCATCGTCACGATTCTGCCGCGGGTGCTGTACGGGTAGATTGGTCGAGGGCGGGTGCCGCAGCCGTCAGCGGAATGGCGTTGCGGTGCGGCGGGGATCGCAGGCCTGCCCACCTACCATCCGTTGTGTTGCCTGACGGGCAAAACACTCCAGCGCTGGGTCGATACCCGTGCGCGAAAATATTCGCATTTACAGAAATTCGGTTTTGCCGTACAAGCCAACACATCCCGCCCGCCACAAGGGGCGTTTCGCGATCGTCACGGGACGCGGGCCGGGATGCGGTGGCCGCGACGGCGTCGGCGCGCGATGATGGCTGCAGGGCGGGAAACCGTGAGCAGCGACAGGCGCGATACGACACGGCGCTGACAGCGTCCTTGTTCGGCCCCGATGGCGAGCGCACGCCAGCCGTCGGGGATGCGGATGGGGATGTGCGCGGACGGAGAAGTCGTGTGGTCCTGACGCCCGGGGTCTGTGCGTCAAGGCTTGCGGTGATGTGGCGGCCCGACCGGGCGCGTGCATCAGCCATCTGCAAGGCGACGGGGGCAATAGTGCATCGCTCCCCGGGGAGAGCACGAAGGACACCGTGAAAACCATCGCGCAGGGAAGGCCGGGCGACCGGCATCACCTGTCGTCCACCCCGTGCGCGTTTCTTTCGCACACGCGGGACCTCGGGTGCCAGCCGGCGCCCGGCCTTCCCTGCGCCCTTGCTTTTAAAGGGCGGAAGAGATCAGCAAAGCTCGGGCAAGTCAGGCCGCGAGAATAAGCAGTCATGTCCATCGCTAAACAACGGTCTCGTGCCCCGGACGCAGTGCAACGCGCCGCGTCTTCGCGGCGTGGTGCGCTGCAGAGCCGGGGCCCATGCATCAGCGAAGTGTGTAGCCTTCTGGGTCCCGGCTCTGCGCAGCAGCGTAAGAACGCTGCAGCGCGTCCGGGACACGAGAGAGGCGCGCCAAACGTCGTCCCGGCTTGTCGACCGGGACGACTTGCGCGAGCAAGAGCGAAGGGGTGTTCAGCCCGGCCTAGGCCGCCGCCTTCTTGCGCGCGAGCTCGGCCTTGTACAGTTCGAACTCTTCTGCAACCGCCTTCGCGACCGACGGCCGCTGGCGCAGGCGCTCGTAATAGGCCTTCACGTTCGGCCATTTGGCGAGATCGATCGGCGGCGTCGCCATGGTCCAGTTGATGACCGTGACCAGATAGGCGTCGGCAACGCTGAAATGGTCGAGCAGGAAGTCGCGCCCCTTCAGGTAGTTGTCGAGATAGTCGAGCCGCGACAGGTTCTTCTCGAGGGCATAGGCCTTGGTCTCCTGCGGGGCCTTGCGATCGAGCACCGGGATGAAGAGGCCCTTGTGAAGTTCGGTGCCGATGAAGCACAGCCATTGATGCAGCCGCGTGCGCTCGATGCCCTCTGCGGCGCCAAGCCCGGATTGCGGGAAGCGGTCGGCGACGTATTGCAGGATTGCCGCGTTCTCGGTCAGAACCACGCCCTCGTCGGTGCGCAGCGTCGGCACCAGGCCGATCGGATTGACGGCGCGGAAGTCGGAGCCGTCGCTCAGCACGGTCTTGGTCGGCGGGTCGACCTCGAGATAGTTCGCTTCGGCGCCGGCTTCATACAGCGCGACGCGTGTTGCCATCGAACAGGCGAGCGGCGAGAAATAGAGATCCATCTGTAGCCTCCTTGGGCAATTTCTGAGATTTCGCTCAACCTGGCCAGATTGATTTTTGTACCATGTTGCATAATATGGGATCGGTCAAGGATTAGTTTGCGAAATGGTACAAAAATCGAAGCCGCCAGCTGCTGCCAATGAACCCGAGGGCGCCGGCCAACCTAAGCGCCGCGGCCGTCCGCGCGCCTACCAGCCCGATATCGCGCTCGGCAAGGCGCTGGATCTGTTCCGCCGGCAGGGTTTTGCCGCGACCTCGCTCGATGATCTCAGCGAAGCGACCGGGATGAACCGCCCGAGCCTTTACGGCGCCTTCGGCGACAAGCGGGAGCTCTACATCAAGAGCTATCAGCGCTACCGCGAGGATGCGCGGGCCTCCATGGCTGCGATCTTCCGCGAGGAGATGCCGGTGCGTCAGCGGCTGGAACGCATCTTCGCCTCCGCGCTGAACATCTATCTCTCGGGCGAGACCGGTCCGCGCGGCTGCTTTACGGTGGTGACCGCGGCGTCAGAAGCCGTTGACGATCCCGAGATCCGCGCCATGGTGCTCGACGGTCTCAACGAGCTCGACAAGGCCTTTGCAAACTGCTTCCGCCGCGCCAAGGAGAACGGCGAGCTGCCGGCGAGCGCCGATCCGGTCGTGCTGGCGCAGATCGCATCAGCCACCGTCCACACCATCGCCATCCGCTCGCGCGCGCGTGTATCGCGCAAGGAGCTGGAGGCGATCGTGAAGGGGGCGATCGACGTGATGGTGGGGGCCAGGAGTTAGGCTGTCGTCCCGGGGCGCGCGTAGCGCGAGCCCGGGACCCATAGCCACAGGGAGGTGTTTGGCGAAGACTAGGAGTTACCAGCTCGCCTAACAAACTTCTCCCTGGGGTTATGGGTCCCCGCCTTCGCGGGGACGACAGCGAGTATGTCGCCCGATCCCGCGCTCAACTACGCCGCGCGGATTTGCGCGAGGAAGCGATCCACCTCGTCCCGCAGCCGCTGCGACTGCTTCGACAGCTCGATCGCCGAACCCAGCACCTCCTCGGCCGCCGTGCCTGTTGCGGCGATGCCGGCAGTGACACCGGAGATGTTCTGCGAGACCTCGCCGGTGCGGGCGGCCGCCTGCTGGACGTTCTGTGCGATCTCCTGCGTCGCCGTGCCCTGCTGGCCGACGGCTGCGGCGATCGCGGCGGAGATTTCGTCGACTTGCTGGATCGTCGCGCAGATCGACTGGATGCCGTCCACAGCGCCTGATGTCTCGCCCTGCACCGCGTTGACCTGGGCGCCGATCTCCTCGGTCGCCTTCGCCGTCTGCGTCGCCAGTGCCTTGACCTCGGAAGCGACCACGGCAAAGCCGCGGCCGGCTTCGCCCGCGCGCGCCGCTTCGATCGTCGCGTTCAGCGCCAGCAGGTTGGTCTGGCCCGCGATGCCGTTGATGAAGGAGACGACGTCACCGATCTTTTGCGCCGCGTCCGCCAGGCTCTGCACGCGCTCGTTCGAGCGCCGTCCGTCGCTCGCGGCCTTGCCCACCACTTCGGTCGCGTGGGCGAGGCGCCGGCTGATCTCGGTCATCGACGAGGACAACTCCTCGGCTGCTGCGGCGACGGTCTGCACATTTTCCGAGGCCAGCGCCGACGCGGATGATACGGCGCCGGTCTGCTGTCGGGATTGCTCGACGATGGCCGACATCGAGCGCGCCGTATGCTCCATCTCGACCGCAGCCGAGGACACCGTGGTGACGACGTCGCGGATGCTGGCCTCGAAATTGTCGGCAAGCGCGGCGAAGGCACGCCGCTTCTCCGCTTCGGACTGCGCCTTGGCCTCCAGCTGCTCGGCCTGAAGCTTGCCAAAGTTGACGGCGTTGTCGCGGAACACCGCGACCGCCTTCACCATCGCCCCGACTTCGTCATTCGCCTTGCTGGCGGGGATGGTGACGTCGGTCCGGCCGTCTGCGAGCTCGCGCATGACGGACGTGATGGAGAGGATCGGACGCGAGATGCTGCGGGCGATGAGATAGCCGACGATGGCGGCAAGCACGAGCCCGATCGCGGCGATCGCAATCGCGAGCATCCAGGCGCGGTCGGCCGAGGCCTCGTAATCGGCATTGTCCATCACCAGTTCGACGGCGCCGAGCGGCTTTCCGGAAAAATCCCTGATCGGTCCGAGCAGCGCCGCCACCGGCGTATTGTCGAGCTTGGCCCGCTTCACCGTGAAGCTGCCTGTGGTAGCGCGGCCGTAATCGGCCGCGTCGAAGAAGCTCTTGCCCTTCAGCGTGCCGCCGAACAGCTTGAAGCCCGAGCCGTCGGCGAGGTGGAAGGCGACGTCGACATGGCGGTTGGTCTTGAAATCGTCGAGGAAGGACTGGCCGAAGGTCAGGCCGAATTCGACCGAGCCGAGCTGCTTGGCTCCTTGCGCGATCGGCACCACGCCGCGGATGCCGAGCCCGGCGACGCCGCCTTCGAGGCCGACCACGACCTTGCGATCCTGGTTGGCGACGACGACGGTCTTGCGGAATCCGCTGAGGTCGTCGCCGAACTTGGCGGGCTGGTGCACGCGCAGGAACGAGGTCGCCGGCGCCACATGGAACTGGAACTGCTCGACACCGTATTCCGATTTGGTCGCGGCAAAGACCGGCCCGAACAGGGCTATCAGGGCGTTGCGGTCCTGCTTGGCCATCGCATCCTGCGTCGCCGGCATCGCGGCCACGACCGTGCTCATGGCGGCGGCCCGGTGCGATTCCTCGGCGATGCGCGACTGAAGGGCATCATAATGGCTGTGCAGCTCGCGCTGGTCGGCGCGGTCGATGATCCCCGCGATGATCCACATCGCCCCGAGCACCGCAAACAGGGCGGTTGCCGCCGCCGTCACCGCGAGGGCAACCGTGATCCGCATCCTGAGGCCGAGGCTCGCGCGCATGTTCGACTCGTTGTTTGAGCGTTGGTTAACAACGCTTATCAACTTCTCGCTAAGAGAGGGTGAACGGGATACCGGCGGAGCGCTGTGGTTGTGAGCGATCGTTAGGCCAGCCCGGTTGCCTCCCCACAAGCGGGGTCGTCCCCGCGAACGCGGGGACCCATACCGCGGAATCTATCAAGTAAAGGCAGTCGCAGTACCGAGCTGCGACTTTTCGCAAAACTTCACCCTGTGGTTATGGATCCCCGCGTGCGCGGGGATGACACGGAATTTGCAGAACCAGCGTTCGCAAAATTCCGAGCGCCTCAATAGCCACTGGCCCGGTCCACCACGTTCTCCAGCGTGCCGCCGGCCTCGAACCGTGCGATCTGCTCGGCGACATAGGCCGAGATCGCGTCCGCGTCGGTGTCGGCTGCGTTGTGGGGCGTCAGCACCACCTTGGGATGGGTCCAGAACCGGCTGTCCGCCGGCTGCGGCTCCTGCACGAAGACATCGAGCGAGGCGGCGCCCAGCGTGCCGTCGTCGAGGCAGGCGAGGATGTCGGCCTCGTTCTGCAAGCCCCCGCGGCCGGCATTGATCAGCACCGGCGCGCCGAGCGGGCTGTTGCGGTTGAGCTTGGTGAAGACGTCGCGGTTGAGGATGCCGTGCGTCTCCGGCGTCAGCGGCAGCAGGCAGACCAGGATATCCGTCGCGCGCAGGAATGCATCGATCTGGGCCGAGCCATGGAAGCATTCGACACCATCGATCGCGCGCTGGCTGCGGCTCCAGCCGGCGACGCGGAAGCCGAGCCGGCGCAGCACGTCGGCCGCATCCGCTCCTAACGTGCCGAGCCCCATGACGCCAACCGTGACCGCGCTCGCAGGCCATTGATATTTCGGCTCCCAGCGTTTTGCGCGCTGCGAGTCCCGCAAATAGAGCTCCTGGCGGTGATGCATCAGCACGTGCAGCACGACATATTCAGTCATGCGGCCGGTCAGGTCGGGTACGGCGACCCGGACCAGCGGCACATCGGGCAGGCTCTTGTCCGCCATCAGCGCATCGACGCCGGCGCCGAGATTGAAGATCGCCCGCAGATTGGGGAAGGCGCCGAGATCGCCGGGCACCGGCTTCCACACCGTGGCATAGTGCACCTCGGCGGGATCGAGCGTGGAATCCGGCAGCAGCACCACACGGCGGCCGCCGCAGACAGCGTCAAACCGGGCCTTCCAGCGCTCGGGCAACCAGTTCTGCTGCGTGCTGTTGATCAGGACGGCCAGTGTGCCCTTGGTCATTCGAAGTGCCTCGTCGGTTCCGCTCAAGAAGGCCCTCCTTGGCACGACCTGCCGGATTTTTCCTGCTATTTTTTTCCGCAGTCCTGTCGGACCGGGGCATAGTGGATCGTCTTCACAACAAGACCCGAGGAAAATGTCGCCCATGCTTTATGCAATCCTTTGCTATCACGATGAGGACTTTGTCGGCTCCTGGAGCAAGGAGCAGGACGAGGCCGTGATGAAGAAGCTCGCCGTGGTGCAGGAGAAGCTCACCCAGCAGGGCCGGCTCGGGCCGGTCGCGCGGCTGCTGCCGACCACGGCAGCGGCGACCCTGCGCAAGGAAGATCCGCCGCTGGTGCTCGACGGCCCCTATGCCGAGACCAAGGAGCAGCTGCTCGGCTTCTACATCGTCGACTGCAAGAATCTCGATGAGGCGCTCGACGTCGCCCGCGACCTTGGCGCGGCCAATCCCGGCGGCGCCTATGAGGTGCGTCCCGTCGGCGTGTTCCGGCCCGGAGGAAACCTGACGTGAGCGAGACCGACACCGCCTGGATCGAGACCGCGCTGACCTCGGCGCGCCCCCAGGCGGTCGGCGCGCTGCTGCGTTATTTCCGCGATCTCGACACCGCCGAGGAGGCGTTCCAGAACGCCTCCCTGCGCGCGCTCAAGACCTGGCCGCAGAACGGACCGCCGCGCGATCCTGCGGCCTGGCTGATCATGGTCGGCCGCAATGCCGCCATCGACGAGGTGCGCCGGACCCGCAAGCAGCAGCCGCTGCCGGAGGACGATCAGGCGATCTCCGATCTCGACGACGCCGAAGGCGCGCTGGCCGAACGGCTGGACGGCTCGCACTACCGCGACGACATCCTGCGGTTGATGTTCATCTGCTGCCATCCGCAATTGCCGGCGACGCAGCAGATCGCGCTGGCGCTGCGCATCGTCTCGGGGCTTACCGTGAAGCAGATCGCGCGCGCCTTCCTGGTGTCGGACGCGGCGATGGAGCAGCGCATCACCCGCGCCAAGGCGAAGGTCGCGGAAGCCGGGACGCCGTTCGAAGCGCCCGGCGCAATCGAGCGCTCCGAGCGGCTCGCCGGTGTCGCGGCGATGATCTATTTGATCTTCAACGAGGGCTACTCGGCGAGCGGCGACACCGCGGAGATCCGCAAGCCGCTTTGCGAGGAGGCGATCCGGCTGGGGCGCCTGCTGCTCAGGCTGTTTCCGAGCGAGCCGGAGATCATGGGGCTCACGGCGCTCATCTTGCTGCAGCATGCACGCAGTGCCGCGCGCTTTGCCGCCGACGGCTCGCTGATCCTGCTGGACGACCAGGACCGTTCGCTTTGGAATGACACCATGATCGCGGAAGGGCTGGCGCTGATCGACAAGGCGATGCGCCACCGCCGCAGCGGGCCCTATCAGATCCAGGCCGCGATCGCCGCGCTGCATGCCCGCGCGTCGACGCCGGAGGAAACCGACTGGACGCAGATCGACCTGCTCTATGGCGCACTGGAAGTTGTGCAGCCGTCTCCCGTGGTGACGCTCAACCGCGCGGTCGCGGTCTCCAAGGTGCGGGGGCCGCAAGCCGCGCTCGATCTGATCGAGCCGCTTGCGCCGAAGCTCTCCAACTACTTCCATTTCTACGGCGTGCGCGGCGCCTTCCTGATGCAACTCGGCCGCAACGAGGAGGCGCGTGTCGCCTTCGACCGCGCCATCGCGCTTGCCAACACGTCCGCAGAAGCGGCCCACATCCGCATGCACATCGATCGCCTGATCCGGGACAGCCAGCCGAAGGCTGGCGCGCGGCAGGGTGCGAAAGTGAAGTGACGCCGCACGCGTCATTCCGGGATGGTCCGAAGGGCCAGACCTCAGGTGCGCACTGGCGCACCGGGGAATCTCGAGATTCTCAGGTGCGCAACAGCGCACCATAGTTCACCCTTCGGGTGCCCCGGAATGACGGCAGAATAATTTCGTCTTCAATTGTCGGCCTCCGCCGTTCCCGTTCGTCCTAAGCCCGTATCCACGGAGCTCCTCATGCTGAAAGCCGTTGCCGTCATCGCCATCCTGCTCGCCGCCGGACTTGCGGGCGTCCTCGCCTTTGCCCTGACAAAACCTGACACGTTCCGCGTCGAGCGGAGCCTCGCGGTGAAGGCGCAGGCCGGTGCGATCTATCCGCAGGTCGCCGATTTCCGCCGCTGGACCAACTGGTCCCCCTATGAGACCCGCGATCCCGCCATGAAGCGCACCTTCGGTGGATCTGAGGGAGGCAAGGGCGCGACCTATGCCTGGGACGGCAACAACAATGTCGGCGCCGGCCGCATGGAGATCCTCGAGGCGACGGGGCCGTCCAAGCTTCGCATCAAGCTCGATTTCGAGCGGCCGTTCGAAGGTCACAACACCGCCGAGTTCACCTTTGTGCCGCAAGGCGATGCCACTCTGGTCACATGGGCGATGTACGGTCCGGCTCCGTTCATGTCCAAGATCATGCAGGTGTTCATCAACATGGACAGCATGATCGGCAAGGATTTCGATGCCGGCCTCGCCAGCCTGAAGAAGCTGACCGAGAAGCAATAAGCCTCACTGCAAACGAAGAGGAGAGAAACGATGCTCAACGCTTATCTGTTCTATCAGGACACCTGCGAAGCTGCGTTCAACTTCTACGCCAAGGTCCTGGGCGGCAAGATCGACGCCATGATGCGGTCATCGGACGCGCCGCCGGACATGCCCGCCGCGCCCGGCCGCGAGAAGATGATCATGCACGCGCGAATGTCGTTGCCCGACGGCAGCGTGCTGATGGCTTCCGACGCGCCGCCGGAGCATTTCGCCAAGCCACAAGGTTTTTCGATCTCGTTCACGGTCAAGGATCCCGCAGATGGCGAGCGTAAATTCAACGCGCTCGCCGATGGCGGCACCGTCACCATGCCGTTCAGCAAGACGTTCTGGGCCAAGGGCTTTGGCATGTGCGTCGACAAGTTCGGCATTCCCTGGATGGTGAACTGCCCGGCCGAAGGGATGTGACAGGCGCGACCGCCTGCATGATCTGTTGAGTCCGCAATCCCCTCTCTGCACTGTCGCGCGAGAGGGGACGCCTGGATTTATCGCGTCATATCCGGATCGGTCGTGCGCTCGCTCAACGGATCGATCCGGTCGCGTCCTCGCTTTGCTGCGGCGGCTGAACGCAGCGAGGGCAGATCACGAGCTTGGTGCCGAGCTGCTTGTCGTTCTCGGCTTCGATCTCGTCATGGACCGCCCACCACGCCTCCGAGTATGGCCGCAAGGTGCCGAGCACTCGTTGCCGCTCCTGATTGGGATCACTTGCCGCGGGCGCGGGGTTCGTCGCGCGCCGCTTGGCGGCATGCGGGCGGTTCGAGCCTTTGTTGGGGTCCTGGCCGAGGCCATCCCATGCGATCGGGCGGCGCTCCTGCGCCGGTGCGACTGCACATCCAAGCAGCGCTGTGCAGAAAGTAAGCAAAATGAAGCCGCGTCGTATCATGCCGGACCCAAAGTTCGATGCGCAATGCGCAAGCTTCCGCACGGGAAACTTGCATCGTGTCGGTCAAATGGAACTTAAGGCAAACGATTGGCCGGCGTGGCCGAGGAATGAACGCGCGATTCGCATCACTTTGCGGGAGCAGTGAGGCCGCTTCGTGAAACCATGCGGACTGCATCGCACAACAATTGACGCAATATTGGGCTGTAATCTGCACGTCAGAATCGCTATTGGTGACTCACAAAATCTAAAAAGCTGGGGTGGACGTCACTTGGAAGGGGAGCGACCGATGGCGGCGGCGCTACAGATCAATTTTGCCCTGTGGGGGATGCTTATCTGCGTCAGCATGAAGCTGGGGCCGGTGATCCAGACTCTTTATTGACGGCAGCCAAAGTGTAATGGCGTGGAGACCCCGGTGCGCACATTGGGTGCGAGCACAGGGAACCTGCCGTGTGGCCTCGGGCCGGCCAGGCCAATGCCTTTGATGTGACGTGACGCGGTTCACAGAACTCATTCACGTCACATGCGTGGCGGCTGCCACATTCGTCAGCGGCAGCGCGGATAGATCGCGGCGAGATCGCGCCCCTTGAGCAAGAGTAGCCGCGAAGTGAGGCCGCCACGGCGGCTGATCCAGTCGCGCACTGGGCCGGGATAGGCGGCAAGCACCGCGACCGATGCTTCCGGCTCGGCATAAAAGCGCCCGCGCCGGTCGACCGAACGTGCCGCATGGAAGCCGAGCACGGCGCGCTTGGTGACGCAGATGCGCTCGCCCGGCACGATGCTCAGCACCAGCGTGCAGGCAGACAGGCAGGGACCATCGATCACCACGCGCTCGCCGCTCTCGCGCACCTTCTCGAACAAATCGAGGAACGGCCCGACCTGTCCGCCCGGAGACTGGATGATGCGGATTTCAGCGGACGCGGGCGCGGCGGCGAGCAGGGCGGATGCGAGGATCAGGGCTTTGAGGGAGGTGACGCGTCGCATGAACTCTCCACCAACTCGGTTTCGTAGGGTGGGCAAAGCGTAGCGTGCCCACCTTCAGCATCGCAGATCCGGAAGAACGTGGTGGGCACGGCGCAAGAGCGCCTTTGCCCACCCTACAGAAACTGTGCCTACCCGTTCCGCCTTTGCCCGCGCAGCGTCGGCAGGCCGATACCCGCCGCATCGAACCCGCCATCAACGGCCAAAATTTGACCGGTGATGTAGCTCGATCGTTCCGAGCACAGGAAGTAGATCGCTTCCGCAAGCTCCTCCTCCAGGCCGTAACGGTTGAGCGGAATGGCGTCGTGATAGTCGGCGCGGATCTCCTTGGTATGCACCTGCTTCGCCATCGCCGTGTCGACCGGTCCTGGCGCGACCGCGTTGACGCGGATGTTGAGGGAGGCGAGTTCGACCGCGAGCTGCTTGGTCAGGTGCGCGAGCCCGGCCTTGCTGGTGCCGTAGGCCGAGCGTAGCGTCGACGCGCGCACCGCCGAGATCGAGGTGATGTTGACGATCGCGCCGCCATGGCCTTCGCGCATCAAGGGAACCGCGGCCTTGGTGCAGAGGAACGGGCCGGTGAGATTGACCTCGAGCACGCGGCGCCAATCGGTCTCGGACGTCTCCATCAGCGGTGCGAACACCGCGATGCCGGCATTGTTGACCAGTGCATCCAGTCGGCCGAACCGGCGCTCGACCGACTCCATTGCATCGCTCACCGCGGCGGCGTCCGAGACGTCGCAGGTCAGCGCCAACGTCGCCTCGCTTTGGTCGATTTCGGCGACCGCCCGGCCGAGCAACTCGCCCTCGATGTCGAGCAGCGCCACGCGCCAGCCCTCGCCAAGGAACTTCTTCGCGGTCGCAAGCCCGATGCCGCGGGCGGCTCCGGTGACGAGAGCGATTTTTTGCGGGGCTTGCGGCATGGGAGATTTGTCCTCGAGTAGCATATGGGCGCAGGAATGCAGGCTCCTTTTACTGCGCTTTTATGCTGGCGAGGAAGGGGCAGGCGAGGGCTGGAGGGGAAGTCGCCCTTACGCCAGCTCCGCCGAGGCACGCTGCATGTTGGCCGACATGTCCGCGGTCACGATGCTCTGCTCCTCGACCGCGGCTGCGGTGGAGGCGATGAACTCGTTGACGCCTGCGATCGCGGCCTTGATCGCGGTCAGGGAGCTCGCGACGTCGCCGGAGATTGTGTTCAGCGCGTCGATTTCGGACGTGATCGTGTCGGTCGCCTGCTTGGCCTGGCTCGCGAGGTTCTTCACCTCGGACGCCACCACCGCAAAGCCGCGTCCCGCTTCGCCGGCGCGGGCCGATTCAATCGTGGCGTTGAGCGCGAGCAGATTGATCTGGTTGGTGATGCCCGAGATCATCTCGACGATGCCGCTCATGGCCTGTGCGGCGGCCGTCAGCCTCTGGGCCTGGAGGTCGGCGGACTCGACCCTTGTGGTCGCGACCTTGGACGTCTCGCGCGACTTCGTCATGGTCTCGGAGATTTCGCGGATCGATGCGCTCATCTCTTCGCTGCCGGCGGCGACCGCCTCGATCATCCCGCGCGCGTTGTCGGCCTTCTTGCGGCCGATCGCCTGCGCGGTGATGTCGGTGGCGTATTTCACCACCTTGTACGGCTGGCCGTTGAGATCGAAGATCGGGTTGTAGGACGCCTGGATCCAGATCTCGCGGCCGCCCTTGGCGATGCGCTTGTATTCGGCCGCCTGGTATTCGCCGCGATTGAGCGCTTCCCAGAATTGGCGGTAGGCGGCCGAATTCCTCTCGTTCGGCTCGACGAACATGGAATGGTGCTGGCCCTTGATCTCGGCCAGCGAATAGCCCATCGCCTTCAGGAAATTCTCGTTGGCGGTGCGGATCGTGCCGTCCATGTTGAACTCGATCACCGCTTGCGACTTCTGGATCGCGGCGAGCTGACCGTCATTGTCGGCTGCCTTCATCTTCTGCGCGGTGACGTCAGTGGCGAACTTCACCACCTTGAGCGGCCTGCCCATCTCGTCGAGGATCGGGTTATAGGTCGCCAGGATCCAGATTTCCTGAGCCCCCTTGCCGAGCCGCTTGTATTCGGCCGCCTCGAACTGGCCGCGGTTCAGCCGCGCCCAGAAATCCTTGTAGGCGGAGCCCGCGCGGTCCTGCGGCGTCACGAACATGGAGTGGTGCTTGCCCTTGATCTCGTCGAGCGAGTATCCCATCGTCTTGAGGAAGTTCTCGTTGGCGGTGACGATGGTGCCGTCCATGTTGAACTCGATCATGGCCTGCGCACGACTGATCGCCGCGAGCTTCCCCGCGTCCTCCATGGTCCGCATCTTGTAGGCCGTGATGTCGGTGGCGAACTTGATGAAGCTGACCACCTTGCCGGTCTCGTCGAGCAGCGGCGCGTAGGAGGCATGGATCCAGAGCTCTTTGCCGTCCTTGCCGTAGCGCCTATATTGCGTGGTCTGGAACTCGCCGCGGTTCAGGCTGGCCCAGAAGTCGCGATAGCGGGCGCTTTCGCGCTCGGCCGGGCTGACGAAGATGCTGTGGTGCTTGCCCTTGATCTCCGCGAGCGTGTAGCCGCTCATCTTGAGCAGGTTCTCATTGGCATCGAGGATGGTGCCGTCGAGCCCAAATTCGATGACCGCCTGCGACCGGTCGAGCGCCTCGACCTCCGCGATGGCGTGCCTGACCTTCTTGCTCAGGAAATTGAACACGTAAGCCCCGCAATGCTCGGATGCGATCCGATAGGATCGCCATACCGTTTCCCCTGAGCTGAAAAGTTGCATTGCTATCGTTGAGCATCGGTAAATCCTGAATAACGCTGCGACGAGCTCCGCGAGTCCGCGTGCGACAGCCAACTACTTCAACTGACAGCTGCTCTTGGTTTATATGCACGGTGGAGTTCACAATGCGGAGCCGTACTTGTACGGGGGCGCAGCCGAGATATTTTTCGCGCCGCCTTGCATGGCGGTGTCGGCGCGGTCAGGGGCGAACCGTCTTTAACAGGATGCCTCGTTGCGGAGACTAGCGATGCCCGACCATGAATGCCTGATCCGAGACCTCTTCGCCGCCTATCTCGCCAACGACCGGCAGCGGGTCGCCGACGCATTGGCCGACGATTTCCGCTTCACCAGTCCGTTCGACGACGACCTCGACAAGGCGACCTATTTCGAACGCTGCTGGAGCGACAGCGGCTGGATTGCACGGCATGACATCGAGCGCATCTTCGCCCGGGGCGAGGAGGCCTTCGTTACTTATCTCTGCCTTGCGACAGATGGCAGGAGTTTTCGCAACACGGAGTTCTTCACCTTCGCAAGCGGCAAGATCCGGCGCATCGATGTCTATTTCGGCGCTGCCCGGCAGGATGGTCGTTTCCTGCCGCAGCCGCGCTAGGGCCAGGCCCCTCAGATTATTTCCGCGGGCGTGTCGGTTCGGTGAGAGTTCGTTCGTCTTGAAGGCGAGCGGGCCTGCGCCTCACGGCGCATCCCGGAACCACCGCAGAAGCCAGGATACGACCCATGCGATTCATGATGTTGATGATCCCGCTCGGCTACGAGGCCGCGCCGCCGGACGTCCAGCTCGATCCCGAGCGCGTCGCGGCGATGATGCGCTACAACGAGGCGCTGAAGGACGCGGGCGTGCTGATCACGCTCGATGGCCTGCATCCGCCGTCGATGGGCGCGCGGGTTTCGTTTGCGACCGGCGAGCCTGTCGTGACCGACGGCCCATTCACTGAAGCCAAGGAAGTCCTTGGCGGCTATTGGATGATCGAGGTTGCCTCGCGCGCCGAGGCGATTGCCTGGGCGAAGAAGTGTCCGGCTTCGGCCAACGAGATCATCGAGATCCGGCAAGTCCAGGAGATGAGCGACTTTCCGCCCGACGTGCAGGAGGCCGCGGCCGGTTTCGGCGACCTGAAGAGGTAGCCACAGCGATCGCGATGAAATCGCGTCTGTCGTCAGTCAATCAGCAAGGAGAGAACCGATGAGCACCGAACATAAATTCCTCGCCGTCTATCTCGGCAGCATGAGCGGCGAAAAGATGAAGGCCTGGCATGCGATGCCCGAGGCTGAACGGAAGGGAAAAGAGCGCGAAGGCATGGCCGCCTGGCACGGCTGGGTCGAGAAGCACAAGGACGTCATCGTCGAGCTGGGCGGCCCGCTCGGCAAGACCCGCCGGATCGACGGACGCGGCATTGCCGAGATCAGCAATGCGCTGACCGGCTTCACGGTGGTGCGGGCCGCCTCGCAGGAGGAAGCTGCAAAATTGTTCGAGAACCATCCGCATTTTGCGATCTTCCCGGGCGAGGCGATCGAGGTCATGCCCGTGCTTCCGATTCCGCAGATGTAGCTGCGGACGAGGTCAATTCCGGGTGCGATGCCGTCGCTCCGGGCCGGCATCGCCCGTGAAAGTACGGGGTTAATCACGCCCGATTCCTGCTAGTGACCTTCACCGCCGGCTCATGTAAAGATCGTTCACATGAGCTGGCGCAAGGAGCAGCGCCGCGCCGAGCGCGGCTATCACCACGGAAATCTGAAGGAAGCCCTGTTGCAGGCCGCTCTCGGGCTGATCGCCGAGAAGGGCGCGGCTGGCTTCACCTTCGCCGATGCCGCACGCATGGCCGGCGTCAGCGCAGCGGCGCCCTATCGGCATTTCCGCGACCGCGACGAGCTGTTGTCCTCGATCGCGCAGCGCGGCTTCGAGCAGTTCGAGCAGCGCCTGACCGCGGCCTGGGACGACGGACGCCCCGACACGGTCACCGCGTTCGAGCGCGTCGGCAAAGCCTATCTCGCCTTCGCCCGTGAGGAGCCCGCGTTCTACAACGCGATGTTCGAGTCGGGCGTGCCGGTCGACGCCAATCCCGCACTTCAGGCCGCCAGCGAACGCGCCTTCAACATCATTCGCGCTGCAGCCGAGCGGCTCGCGGCGCTGACGCCGCCGGGTAGGCCGCGGCCGCCGGCGATGATGATGGCGCTGCACATCTGGTCGATGGCGCACGGCGTGGCTTCGCTGTTCTCCCGTGGCGACGCCGCGCGACGAAAACTGCCGATGTCGCCGGACGAACTGCTCGAGGCCGAGGTGCTGATCTATCTGCGCGGCCTCGGCTTCCCGACCGACCGCCGTCCTGCAGGCAAGGGCGCCGAGCCGCCGCCGGTGCCGCCGGAGGCGTCCTCCGGTTCAGGTGTGCCGCCGGCTGGTCCCTGGGGCAAGCCGAAATAAGATTGCGCAAAATAATCACGCGGGCGTGTCTGGCGGCCAGCTTGACAAAATCGCGGGATGGTCTAGCTATGTAAATGTTATTTACATTCACAACGGCGCTGGTGCCGTGATGGAGATGGGAAATGGCCTACACCGCTGACGTTAATCGCTGGCGCGGCCCTTCGGACCAATACCAACAATACGAGCGTCCCCGCATGCTCGATACGCCCTGGCATCCCGGCTGGATCGCCGTGACCATCCTCGGCTTCATCATCTGGTGGCCGATCGGACTTGCCCTTCTCTTTTTCACACTCGGGAGCAGAAGAATGTCGTGCTGGAGCCATCAGGATCGCTGGCAGAACAAGATGGAAAAGATGCAGTACAAGATGGACCGCATGCGCGGCCGCATGGAGCGCCGCGGCTTCGGCTTCGGCTTCGGCCCGCCGTCCTCCGGCAACCGCGCCTTCGACGAGTACCGCTCGGAAACGCTGCAGCGGCTCGAGGAGGAGCAGGTCGAGTTCAGGAACTTCCTCGACCGTCTGCGCCACGCCAAGGACAAGGAAGAGTTCGACCAGTTCATGGCGCAGCACAAGACGCGTCCGACCCCGCCGCCGACCGACCAGCAGCAGGGCTGATCTTCAAGGCTGACACCTCTCAAAGCCTTCAGGCGCATGCCCCCAAAGTCCTGATGGCCCCGAGCCGCCCGTCTGCGCAACCCGCAGGCGGGCGGTTTGGTTTTTTGGTTCAATCTCTCGCGCGCGCGAGAGCAGGCATCGGCCGGCTTCGGCCGCCATCGTTGCTCGCATTGCTCGTCGTGCCGCGCCTAGTCCTGTCGCGAGATGCAGGTTGCAATTTATCGCGGTGGCAACTGACAAGCACTAGACCGGACGTTGCCGAGAATGTCGCCCGGTTGCGGCGGTGTGGCCTGTCCGGAAAATCGAATCTCCTCTTGCAACCAAAGGGTGTTGTGCATAATCTTGGGACGTTTTTCAATCGATGATATTTGGCTGAATATTAGGGAGTATTTTCGTGCGGATCGTAACGATCGTTCGGAAGGTAGCCCCTCGCTGCTATCCCAATTACCTCAAGGCTTTTGAAGACGGCGACGAAATCTTCGACCGCTTCAAGATCAACACTCCGCTTCGCATCGCGCACTTCCTGGCTCAGGCGCTATATGAAACCGGCCGCGGTACGGTTCTGTTCGAGAGCCTCAAATACAAAACCACGGAGCGACTTCTCGAGATTTTCGGCATCGGCCGTCACAGCGCGGCGATCCGGCCCGATGAAGTCGATCAATATCTCAACAACGATCGCGCCTTGGCCGAGCGCGTCTATGGACTGGGCAATCCGAAGAAGGCGAAGGAGCTCGGCAATACCAAGCAAGGAGACGGATACAAATATCGCGGCGGCGGCCTGCTGCAGACGACGGGCGGAGCCAACTACGCACGCATGGGCAAACTTGCCGGCGTGGATTTCTACAACAACCCGGATCTGATTGTCGCTCCAGAAGCGGCCCTCCTTCCCGCGCTCAACGAATGGAATGAGGGAGGCATGAACACTTATGCGGATCAGAACAACATCCGTGCGATCACGCGGACCATTAACGGCGGTTACAACGGCTTGAGCGGCCGCACGGAACTGTTCGAGATCGTGTGGAGCGCGATCGGCAAGGGCGGCGCAAACCAAGTGGCGTGGAAAACCGCGACCGCGTCGGATGAAACGCGCGAGCTTCAGGAGGCCCTGAACGATCTCGGGGCTGAGCCGGCGCTTGTCGTGGATGGACGATATGGTCCCGCCACCGCGCGGGCGGTCGAGTGGTTTCAAAACCACGCCAAGATCCCGGTCGATGGAAATGCAGGCGTGGTGACGCAGGCGGCGTTGAATCTCCGCCTGAATTCCCGGACGGCTTCAGAGCGCCCCTAAGAGCGTGCCGCCTTTGACGCGCGAAGGTCGCCGGAGCTTCGCAAATGGATGTCTCGATTATTGAGGGCCGAATTTTAGCAAGTCTTATTACGCAGAAGGAATTGAGCATGACCGACGGCGAAAAGATGCTGAAGCTGGCCGAGTCCCGCATCGGCGAGAAATACGTCAATGTCTGCGTTCCCAAGAACAACAAGAACTGGCACGGTCCATGGGACTGCGCGGAGTTCATGTCCTGGTTGGTGTATCAGGTCGGTGGTTTCCTGTATGGATGCGTCGACGACAACGGCAATCCTGCGACGGTCGAGGCCTATACAGGCGCCTGGAAGAGCGATTCACAAAAACTTGGAAAGCGCGTGCCGTGGCGGCAGGCAGCTTCAACGGTGGGAGGCATTCTTCTCCGCTACCCGCCCGGACCGGGCATGATGGGGCACATCGTCGTTTGTGACGGCGAGGGCGGCACCGTGGAGGCGATGGGAACGGCCTATGGCGTTCGTCGCGGCAAGGTGTCGGGCCGGAATTGGGATACCGGCGTCTTGCTGCCGAACTTCACGTATGGGGCGGCGGGCGGAGCACTCGACCTGGTTGAGCCGAGCCAGCTGTATGCGCTTGGGCAGCCGAATATGAAGGCGTCCGTCGTTCGGGACATCCAACGCGCGTTGAAAGAGCTGGGGTTCAATCCGGGGCCGATCAACGGTGAATATAATGACCTGACGGTGGCGGCGGTCGCAGCGTTTCAGGCGACCAAAGGACTCATTGTTGACGGACAGGTAGGATCGCAGACGGCAAAACGGTTGAAGATCGAACTCTAGGGATCGGCGGATTCTTCCACCTGCTCCGCGCGACGGAGGCGTCCCGGCGGCATGACTGGCGCCGGGCTGCATCGCATGACCGCCAGCTTCAGCGAGCGGTGGCCAGCTGCGCGTGAACCGAAGCCAGGAATTGTTCGTAGGCGTGATCCACGATCTCGTTGAGCGATCGCGTTCGTGCGAACATCGCCTTGGCCTCGGCGAGAAACTCCTCGCGGGTCGGTATCTTCGGCAGATGCAGGTGTGTCAGCGCGTCGACGCCGTCATGCGCGCGATTGAGGATGTCGTGCAGCGTCGGCAGCTGCAGCTGGGTCGGGTCGGCCCGGTGCAGCGCCGAAGAGATCGCGTGTGCAAGCTTCGGCGCGTCGAACCGCCCGGCAAGCTCGCGGGCGGCCCGATTGATGACGCGGGCGCCGAGCGGTTGCTCATTGCGCAGCACCTGTTCGGGCGGCGCCTTCATGTTCCAGACGATTCCGAACCAGGACAATACCGTCAGCACGTAATAGGTGACGTCGATCTCCCACCAGCGAAAACCCTGCCGCACGCTGCTCTGATAGGCGTGGTGATTGTTGTGCCAGCCCTCGCCCATGGTGAGCAGCGCCAGCAGCCAGTTGTTGCGGGAATCATCGCCCGTCACGTAGCGCTTGCGTCCGTGCACATGGGCCAGCGAATTGATGCAGAAGGTCGCGTGATAGACCAGCACCGTGCTCCACAGGAAGCCGACGATCAGACCCGACCACCCGGCCACCAGGAAGCAGAGCGCTGCAAGCACGAAGGCCGGCAGCAGCTCCAGCCGATGCAGCCACATCAGCTCAGGATAGACCGTGAGATCGCCGACTTTCACGAGATCGGTCGCGTCGTGCTCCCGGTAAAAGATCCAGCCGAGATGGCTGTACAGGAAGCCGCGCTGACGCGGCGAATGCACATCCAGTTCGGTGTCGGAGTGCAGATGATGATGCCGATGCTTGGCCGCCCACCACAACACGCTCTTCTGCGCGGTGCTTTGCGCAAGGCAGGCCAGGATGAACTGAAACACGCGGCCGGTGGCGAAAGCCCGATGGGAGAAATAGCGGTGGTAGCCGGCGCCGATCGCAAACATCCGAACGACATACAGCGCACCACAGATCGCGACGGCCTGCCACGTGACGCCTGACCAGATCGCCGCAAAGCATCCGAGATGGACCAGCACGAACGGTATGGCGGAGGGGTACATGACGTCGTCGTGGTGGTCGTCGGCGGGCGCGTTGGGCAACATGTTTCAGCGTGACCTCAGGTAACGGGGATCCGGAATTTGCATCGGCAGCACCGAGGGCTGCCGGGTACGAAAAACCCGCGGATGGCGGACCACCGCGGGGCTTGAGCGAGCTGCTTTGCGTGTCATCCCGGCTAAAGCAGCATCAGCCGAAAATCCGACTGAATATATGGGCGCGGATGGCTGGCATGCAAGCTCGTAGCCTCACGGGGAGCTGCGGCATGGTGCTGGGGTAGTCACGGTGCCGCGGACGCCGCGTGGCGCGCGGGTCGTCCGCGGCCTATATTCGACACGTGAAGGAAGCACCAAAGCACCGGAGGCGGCCTTGATGGCAGCTGCGACCGCAACGAACGATCGCCTCTGGCAGAACATACGCGCGGAGGCGCAGCGCGTGTGCGAATCCGATCCCGTCTTCAGCAAGTCGCTTGCCGATGCAGTGCTGGCGCATGATAGTTTTGCCGCGGCTCTGGCCGATCTGATCGGGCGCAGGCTTGGCGGCAACGCCGCCGGGCAGGCACGCTTCACGGCCTTTTCTATCGACGCCTTTCGTGGCGCGCCGGAATTGATCGAAGCGGCCGGCCGCGACTTGCAGGCGATTGTGCTCCGCGATCCCGCCGTCGCCGGCCTGTTGCCGCCGCTGCTGCATTTCAAGGGCTACGTGGCGCTACAAGCCTGGCGCGTCTCGCACCGGCTCTGGCGTCATGACCAGCGCGACGCGGCGCTGCTGTTTCAGAACGAGGCCGCGAACGTCCTGCAGGTCAGCATTCACCCGGCGGCCAGCATCGGCTCGTCCGTGTATCTCGACCACGCCACCGGGATCGTGATCGGCGCCAATGTGCTGATCGGCGATGACGTCACCATTCTCCAGAATGTCAGCATCGGCCGCGGCAGCGAACTGCCGACGCGCTCGCCGCGTATCGGCTGCGGCGTCTTCATCGGCGCCGGCGCGACCATCTTGGGCGATATCCGGATCGGCGATTTCGCCAGGATCGGCGCCGACACGGTCGTGACTTCCGACGTTCCCGGCGGCTGCACCGCGGTTGGAAATCCTGCGCGGTTGACCAATTGTCCCGCGCCCGCTTCGGCGGCCTGAGGCGCCATCACGTCATGAGATGCGGCGGAGCGCGGCCCGATCAGCCGCAAAGGCAGGGTCGCCGAGGTCTGCCCCCGGCGACATCCCGTTGCCTCAGGCGGCGCGGCGATGGCTCTCGCCGCCATGCTGGGGCGTGACCGGCTCCGAGCTGGTCTGGCCCGGCGCATCCAGTACCGCGACGTGGTGACGATAGACCATCTCCCAGCCCTTCCATCCCGTGAACAGGAGGATGCCGACCACGATCAGGGAGAGCACCACGCCCCACGGCTTGATCGCAGTCTCGGCGCCTTGCGCGTAGCGCAGGTAGAAATTGATCAGCGCCAGCACGACCGCCGCGAGATTGCCGACCATGTGGTACCAGGCATCGTTGAGGCGGCGGATGCGGGGCTCGCTGAAGAAGTCCGTAAAGCCGGCCACAGCCGCGACGAGCGCCATGACGATGCCAGCCCCGATCAGCCACATCGCGGCTCTGGCCCAGAAATTGTCGCCGGTTCCGATGAAGGCCAGATCGGCGATGGGCGCGCCGACCAGACATGCGACCGGGAACGGGATCAGCATGGGGTGGAGCGGGTGATCGCCGATGGCGGCGGTCGTCTTGGGGTTGATGGTCATGGCAACACCTCGCGGAAAGTGATTTTTGGGACAATTTTTCGGGCGAGGGCTGGTTCCTCCGGTCGCACGGACACGCGGAACTCTCGCGCCCCGGACGCACCGCAGCGTCTCTTTGACGATGCGCTGCTGAGCCGGGGCCCATCTCACCGCACATGCACGCCGCATCCCGGGTCCGGGACACGGACTAGGCCTGTCCGCCCATCCCCCTGCGCCACCTACCTTTCCGGCAACCAAATTCACCCCTGGTAACCCCGCATTAACCAACGGCGGGCTCTGGTAAGGGCGGACAATCGCGCCCAAAGCCCGAAGCCAGGGACCGTCAAGGCCCGGGGCCAAAGGCCCATAGTTTTGACATCTTGGCAGGGAATGCAGACGGCCGGCTCTGGACGAGCCCCTGCACCCAGAAAGACAAGGCTTTGAGCGGGCTTGCCGGCCGCGCCGGTGCTAGCGCGGCCATTGGGGAACCGGCAGCCATTTGCTGGCCGGCACATCGGGTAACGATCGCCTTGAGAGGATACTGCTTATGAATCCGGCCGACGTGGCTCAGTCAGCCCTTCCGGTTGCCGCTTCCGCGGACGTGTCGCTGATCGCGCTGTTCTGGCAGGCTCACTGGATCGTGAAAGCGGTGATGCTGGGACTTCTGTCCTGCTCGGTCTGGGTCTGGGCGATCGCGATCGACAAGATCTTCCTGTTTGCCCGCACCCGCCGCTCGATGGACCGCTTCGAGCAGGCGTTCTGGTCCGGCGAATCGATCGAGGAGCTCTATCGCACCCTCTCTGCCAAGCCGACGCATTCGATGGCGGCCTGTTTCGTGGCGGCGATGCGCGAGTGGAAGCGCTCGTTCGAGAACCAGGCCCGCTCGGTCGCCGGCCTTCAGATGCGCATCGACAAGGTCATGAACGTCTCGATCGCCCGCGAGGTCGAGCGGCTGGAACGCCGCCTGCTGGTGCTTGCGACCGTCGGCTCCGCCGGCCCCTTCGTCGGCCTGTTCGGCACCGTCTGGGGCATCATGTCGAGCTTCCAGTCGATCGCGGCGTCGAAAAATACCTCTCTGGCGGTGGTCGCGCCGGGCATCGCGGAGGCGCTGTTTGCGACCGCGGTCGGCCTTATCGCCGCCATTCCTGCCACTATTTTCTACAATAAGTTCACGTCCGAGGTGAACCGGCAGGCCCAGCGGCTCGAGGGCTTCGCCGATGAATTTTCCGCCATCCTGTCGCGTCAGATCGACGAGCGGGGCTGACGGGCGGCATGTATAGTGTGAAGGGCAATTTGGGCACGCGATCATGGCGATGAACGTTGCGAGTTCGTCCGGAGGCGGCGGCCGCCGCGGCCGGCGCAAGCCCGTCGTGGCCGAGATCAACGTCACGCCGATGGTCGACGTGATGCTGGTGCTGCTCATCATCTTCATGGTGTCGGCGCCGATGCTGACGGTCGGCGTGCCGCTCGACCTGCCGCAGACCCAGGCCAAGAGCCTCGAAAACAACGACCAGAAGCCGATCCAGATGTCGATCGACATCAAGGGCAAGGTGTTCATCAACGACGCCGAGATCGCGATCAACGAGCTGATACCCAAGCTGAAGGCGATCACCGACGCGCGCGGCGGGCTCGAGGAGCGCATCTATCTGCGCGCCGACAAGAAGGCGGATTACGGCACGGTGGCCAGGGTGATGGGCCAGTTGTCCGGCGCCGGATTCAAGAAGCTCGCACTCGTCACGGAAGCGGATCAGGGGTAGGCCGTGAAGGTGAAGGTCGACAAGACACTCGTTGCGTCGATTGCCCTGCATGTCCTCGTGCTGGGATGGGGGCTGGTCACCTTTAGCAGCAAGGCCTACGTCGCGCCGGAAGAGTCACTTCCGATCGACATCATCTCGACCGATCAGCTCGCGAAGATGATGGCCGGGCAAAAGACCGGCAAGAAGGAAGAGCCCAAGCCCAAGGTCGAGAAGATCGCCGAGCCCAAGCCGGAGGAAGACGCCGTCGGCAAGGTCACCGAGAAGAAAGAACTGATCAAGACCAATTCGCAGCCGGAGCCGCCGCCGAAGCCGGTCGAGAAGCCGGTGGAGAAGAAACCCGAGCCGCCGAAGCCCGTGGCCGAGGCGAAGCCGAAGGAAGAGCCGAAGCCGCAGGAAAAGAAGCCTGATCCGGCCAAGGAAGATCCGATCGCCGAGCTGCAGAAGAAGCTGGAGACCAAGAAGCCGCCGCCCAAGCCCGTGGAGCAGAAGGTTGCGGCGGTGCAGCCGCAGCAGCAGCCCAAGCCCAAGGAGCGCAGCTTCGATCCCGCGCAGATCCAGCGCGACCTCGACAAGCGTGCCGCGACCCGGCACGAGCTCACGGGAACGGCGCTGAACGCGTCGGCCTCGCTGGGATCGGCGACCGGCACTGCCGCCAACAACATTGCGACCTGGCGCGGTGCGTTCCAGGGCGCGGTCAAGCGCTGCTTCACGCCGACCTATAACGGACAGGACGCCGACCAGTACGAAGCCGACATCGACATTCCCATGAAGATCGACGGATCGCTGGCGTCCGAACCCATCGTGGTCGCGGTGAGGGGGCCGTCGCGGTCGATCGCCCAGGCGGTGGCGGAGAGCGCCAGGCGCGCCATCGTGCAGTGCCAGGTCTACTCGTTCATGCCGAAGCAGCAGTACGAGAGCTGGAAGCTCATTCCGATGACTTTCGGCCTGAAAGATATGTTGTGACATCCGAACAAAAGAATTTTGCAATGAATGACGTCCGATCGATGAACCGCCGCCGCTTCATGACCCTGACCGGATCGACGCTCGCGATGCTCGGGGGCGGACGTGCCCTCGCTCAAGGCCAGGACGGCCGCATCCGCATCGATCCCACGGCATTCCAGCCGATCCCGATCGCGATCACCGGCTTCGTGCCGGGCTCGCCGTCCGACGGCGACGTCGGCAACGGCGTCACTCAGGTCATCACCAACAATCTGAAGCGCTCGGGCCTGTTTGCCCCGATCGACCAGGCCGCCTTCATCGAGCGCATCAGCAACATCGACGTCGCGCCGCAATTCCAGAACTGGAAGACGCTCAACGCGCAGGCCCTCGTCACCGGCCGCATGACGCGGCAATCAGATGGACGGCTCAAGGCCGAATTTCGCCTGTGGGACGTGGTCTCCGGCCAGCAGCTCGCCGGACAGCAATATTTCACCTCGCCGGAATATTGGCGCCGCATCGCCCACATCATCTCCGACCAGATCTACGAGCGCATGACGGGCGAGAAGGGCTATTTCGACAGCCGCGTGGTGTTCGTGGACGAGAGCGGCCCGAAGGAGCGTCGCGTCAAGCGGCTCGCGATGATGGACCAGGACGGCGCCAATGTGCGCTACCTGACCCGCGGCTCCGACCTCGTGCTGACGCCGCGCTTCTCGCCGAACTCGCAAGAGATCACCTATATGGAGTTCGGCCAGGGCGATCCGAAGGTCTATTTGTTCAACATCGAGACCGGCCAGCGCGAGATCGTCGGCAACTTCCCGGGCATGACCTTTGCGCCGCGCTTCTCGCCGGATGGCCAGCGCGTCATCATGAGCCTGCAGCAGGGCGGCAATTCCAACCTGTTCGTGATGGATCTGCGCTCGCGCTCGACCACGCGCCTTACCGACACGCCGGCGATCGATACCTCGCCGTCTTACTCGCCGGACGGCACCCGCATCTGCTTCGAGTCCGATCGTGGCGGCAGGTCGCAGATCTATGTGATGGCCGCGGGCGGAGGACAGGCGCAGCGGATCTCCTTCTCCAAGGACGATACCAACGCCAGCTATTCGACCCCGGTATGGTCGCCGAAGGGCGATTACATCGCCTTCACCAGGCAGGGCGGCGGGCAATTCTCGATCGGCGTCATGAAGCCCGACGGCTCCGGCGAGCGGCTGCTCACCTCCGGCTTCCACAATGAGGGCCCGACCTTCTCGCCGAACGGCCGCGTGCTGATGTTCTTCCGCGATCCCGGCGGCAATGGCGGGCCGTCGCTGTACAGCGTCGACATCTCCGGCCGCAACGAGCTCAAGGTGCCGACGCCCGGCTTCGCCTCCGACCCGGCATGGTCGCCGCTGTTATCCTCGACGGCGGGTTGACAAGAGAGCGCTAAAACATCGCGCGTTCAGACGCGCGATGTTGTCGAAAAACGCGCCGATTTTTTCGACTTTTCTGCGCAAAGCAAGCCTTCCTTCACCTTGTGCCCGGCAAGGCTTGCCTAGTTGCTTGATATTTAAGCGGAAATCGGTTCGCTGATACCGAAAAACAACTCGACTTTAACGATGTTCCCTCAGAAAGACTTCATCTGGGCTGGGTAAGACTACGCGCCAAACAGGACGCGTAACAAGCCAATGCAACTGGCCGACCAGAAGCAGAGTGATCGAGACGAGCTGGAGCCGATACTCTACGCCGCTCTCATCAACTCCATGGTGCAGAATTTCTGGGCGATCTTCCTCGGCTCGGCCTCCGCGGCCGTGGCCGCGGTGATGACTGCGTTGAAGACGGGCGACGTCTGGCTGTGGCCGCTTGCATTCCTGCTGATTGCCATCGGCACCGCGCGCGCCTTCCAGATGCGCGGATATGAAAACCGCACCGAGGTGCTGTCATTCGAAGAGGCCAAGCACCTGGAGCCGCGTTACTGGATCGGCGCGCTGAGCTATGCGGCCGTGCTCGGTGTGTGGGCCTTCGTCGTCATCTACAACAACAACGATCCGGTCGCCGACATGCTCTGTGTCGCCATCGGCATCGGCTACACCGCGGGCGGCGCCGCCCGCAATTACGGGCAGCCCCGGGTGATCCAGTGGCACGTCGCACTGGCCTGCGGTCCGATGTCGCTCGCCTTGCTGCTGCACGGCGGCTTCTACCACATCGGTCTTGCCATCCTGCTGGTGTTCTTCTTCATCGGGCTCAAGAACATCAACCTCAGCCTGCATGCGATCTTCGTCAAGGCGCTGACCTCGAGCTTCCGCGAATCCGCGCTGGCGAGCCAGTTCGACACCGCGCTCAACAACATGCCGCACGGGCTGTGCATGTTCCGCGCCGACGGCCGCCTTGCAGTGATGAACCACCGCTTCGGCGAGCTGATGGCCTTGCCCGAGGACCTCGTCAAGCGCGGCGCCACTGCCGCCGATATCGCGGCGGCCTGCGTTTCCGCCGGGTCGATCTCGGCGGAGAGCGGCAACCACATCCTGGCCGAGATCGAGCATGCGCGGATCTGCGAGATCGTCACCGCCGATCCGGATTCCTCGCGCGGCCGCACCCTGGCCTGGACGTTCCAGCCGATGACCGGCGGCGGCACGGTGCTGCTGCTGGAAGACATCACCGAACGCACCAATGCGGAAGCCCGCATCAGCCATCTCGCCCGTTACGACGAGCTCACGGCGCTGCCCAACCGGGTCAGCTTTCACGACGAGATCGAGCGGCTGCTGAAGAATTCGCATCATGCCGAGCGGCTCTCCGCGCTGCTCTTCGTCGACCTCGACCAGTTCAAGCAGGTCAACGACACGCTCGGTCATCCCTGCGGCGACCAGCTGCTGTGCGCCGTCGCCAACCGTCTGCGCGAAATGCTGCGCCCCGAAGATTTCGTCGCCCGTTTCGGCGGCGACGAATTCGTCGTGTTCCAGCAGAACATCTCCTCGCCCGAGGACGCCGCCGCGCTGGCCCGCCGCATCGTCGAGCGGCTGAGCGAGCGCTACCGCATCGACAATCATTTGGTCGAGATCGGCGCCAGCGTCGGCATCGCGCTGACCTCGCCGGGCGATGCCAGTGCCGATACGCTGCTCAAGAACGCCGACATGGCGCTGTACCGTGCCAAGGCCGACGGCCGCGGCACGTTCTGCTTCTTCCGCGACGAGATGGCGGCGACCGTCGAGGCCCGCCGCATCCTCGAGCTCGACCTGCGCAAGGCGCTCGCCAACGAGGAATTCGAGCTGTTCTACCAGCCGCTGGTCAATCTGAAGTCCGGCAAGATCACCACTTGCGAGGCGCTGCTGCGCTGGAATCATCCGGTGCGCGGCACGGTCTCGCCGATCGACATCATCCCGGTCGCCGAGGACATGGGCCTGATCGTCGATCTCGGCCGCTGGATCCTGCGCCGCGCCTGCATGGAATGCATGAAGTGGCCGGAGGGCGTCAGCGTCGCCGTCAACTTCTCGCCGCAGCAATTCCACCAGCGCGACGTGCTGAGCGAAATCCGCTACGCGCTGGAGGTGTCGGGCCTGCCGGCGCATCGGCTGGAGATCGAGATCACCGAGTCCTCGCTGCTGCGCAACACCCAGCTGACCCACGACATCCTGTCGCAATTGCATGCGCTCGGCGTGCGCATCTCGCTCGACGATTTCGGCACCGGCTATTCCAGCCTCAGCTATCTGCACAATTTCCCGATGCAGAAGGTGAAGATCGACCGCTCCTTCCTCGAAGGCATCGACACCGACCGCCCGCTGACGCTGCTGCGCGGCGTGGCGCGGCTGTCCGCCGATCTCGGCATGGCCGTCGTGGTCGAGGGCATCGAGACCAACGAGCAGCTCGATCTGATCAGCGCCGACGGCACCGTCTCCGAGGCGCAAGGCTATCTGTTCAGCCGTCCGGTGCCCGCCGTGCGGATGCGCCAGCTGCTCAACGCCTCGCATGGGCGGCGCGGCGAAGGCCAGCTCCACGTCGCCAGCTCGCGCTCCTTCGCTTAACTCCGTTTCTCGGAAACGTCCCATCATTTCAGACTGTTGCAGGGTACCGTAGTGCTACGGAGGTTAACCCTAACCCTTCGATTGCTTTGCATACTTGTTAAGAAGGTGTTAATAAATCATGGCGCGCGCGTAAGTTGTCTTGCAGGAATTGCCTTCGAATGCCGCGACGTGAGTGTGTTTAAGGAGTTGGAATGCAGTCCTCAGCCAGATCTGTCATTTCGGCTGTTGGACGGGGAGCAGAGCTTCTGACCGACGTCGATTATCATCTTGCCGAAACCGTCGCGGAGAAGGAGGAGATCTACAATCTCCGCTACCGCGCCTATCTGCGGGAAGGCGCGGTGAAGCCCTCCGCCGATGCGCGGGTGACCGACCGCTACGACGAGCTGCCGAACGCGTGGACCTTCGGCGTCTATCTCCATGGCGAACTCTGCAGCTCGGTGCGCATCAGCGTGCTGACATCGGAATGGCGCGAGTCCACCTCGGCCGATGTCTTCCCGGACATCCTGCTGCCGCGGCTCGATCGCGGCGAGGTCATGATCGACCCGACCCGCTTCGTCGCCGATCCCGACCAGGTCAAGCGGGTCCCGGAATTGCCCTATCTGACGACGCGTCTCGCTTACATGGCCTGTGAGCATTTCAATGCCGATCTCGGCCTCGCCATCGTGCGCCCCGAGCATCAGGCCTTCTACCGGCGGGTGTTCCTGCATGAGACCATCGCCGAGCCGCGGCTGGTTCCCGGCCTCACCAAGCCGTTCGGACTGATGGCGGCGGACTTCCCGACCTTCCGCAAGAAGGTGTTCGAGCGTTATCCAATCATGCGGTCGACTGCCTTCGAGCGGCGGATGCTGTTCGGGCGCGGCGGCCAGCGCCAGGTGCCGCAGCGGCCGGTGCTCGTGGCTGACGCTGCGCACGCGGACGCCGCGCACGCCTGAGTCGGCGATGGCGTGGATGCGGCTCCAGGTTTGAGCCTGGGCTCTGCCCCTTACCCGTCACGCGTCGCCACGCATCGCGCCCTGGGCCCAAAATTCCGGCGAAAGCCGGGTTTTTGCCGGCCGCCGCGGCTTGCCTTCACCCTCGCGCCACATTTACAACCCATTAACCATGACGGGTGCTTTTCGCTGGTTGGGGGCATTTGATCGGCTGAGGCAAGGTTCCGTCAAGGTTGACGGAACGTTCGCTTAACCAACCCCCTGTAGACCGGACAGCAGTGGACTAACGTGAGCGTGGAGGCTCCGGAATGAAACATCCTATGCGTATCCTCCAGGGATTGAAGCTGGTCGCGGTGCTCGCCGTCGCGCTGTCGATGGGCGCCTGCGCCAACAAGAATGCCGCGACGGATGCGATGGCCAATGCGGCAACACCTGGCAGTCAGCAGGATTTCGTCGTCAACGTGGGTGACCGCGTATTCTTCGAAAGCGACCAGACCGATCTGACCCCGCAGGCGATCGTGACCCTGGAGAAGCAGGCGCAGTGGCTGCAGACCTATTCGCGCTACAGCTTCACCGTCGAAGGCCACGCCGACGAGCGCGGCACCCGCGAATACAACATCGCGCTCGGCGCCCGGCGAGCCCAGTCGGTGCGTTCGTTCCTGGCCTCGCGCGGCATCGATCCGAACCGCATGCGCACGATCTCCTACGGCAAGGAGCGGCCGGTCGCCGTCTGTAACGACATCTCCTGCTGGTCGCAGAACCGTCGTGCCGTCACCGTGCTGAACGCGAGCTCCTGACGCCGAGATACTGACACTCAGTCAGGCGCCGTTCATCTTCCAAAACCGATTATGCCGGCGCCCTCTCGGGCGCCGGTTTCGTTTCAGCAAACCGTGACCTAAAACCCCTTGGTTCAAGTCACGGTTTTGGCGTACTCCCTTCCTCATTATGTGGCGCGGCGAATGGTCCGCCGTGGGCCACGTCGCTTTTGTCGTCAGGGCAAGATGTCATCGAAATTCAAGGCAATTACCGGCACCGTGGCAACCGTCGCGCTGCTCTCTTTGTGTTCGCCCGCAACTGCGCAGTCGGTCTTTGCGCAGTCGGATGATGCCGATCCCGAGATGCGGATCGAGCGGCTGGAGAACCAGCTGCGCCAGCTCACTGGCCAGAACGAAGAGCTGCAATACCGCAACCGCCAGCTCGAAGAGCGGCTGCGGGCGCTCGAGGGCGGCGCCCAAGGCGCGCCCGGACAGGCGCCCAATGTCGCGGCGATGCCGCCCGCCCAGGTCGGACCAGGTCAGGTTGTGCCCGGCTATCGCCAGCAGCCGCAGCAGCAGGCCGTGCAACCGAATTACGAGCAGCCGCAGAGCGCGGCTTCTGCGCCGATCGTTCAGGAGCAGCCGGCGCCCGGCGCTCCCGGCACGCGCCGTCGCGGCGATGCCTTCGATCCGAACCAGAACCCGAACGCGCCGGGTGCGCCGCGCGCGCTCGGCGGCGGCCCGCAGCCGATGCCGTCGGGAGCACCCGGCGGCCGCGGCGCCGGCGAGCCGCTCGATCTCGCCAACACCGGCCCCCGTTATCAGCAGCAGGCCGCTCCCCCGGCCGCGCAGCCCGGCTATCCGCCGGCCCAATCCGGCTCTCCCGCGCCGGCCGGCGGCGCCGGCCTGACCACGCTGCCGCCCTCGGCAACGCCGCGCGACGAGTTCGACCTCGGCATCGGCTACATGCAGCGCAAGGACTACGCGCTCGCCGAGCAGACCATGAAGAACTTCACGCAGAAATATCCGAGCGACCCGCTGCTCGGCGACGCGCAATACTGGCTCGGCGAGAGCTACTTCCAGCGCCAGCAATATCGGGACTCCGCGGAAGCCTTCCTCGCCGTCACCACCAAATACGAGAAATCGGCCAAGGCCCCGGATGCGCTGCTGCGGCTCGGCCAGTCGCTCGCCGCGCTGAAGGAGAAGGAGGCCGCCTGCGCCGCCTTCGGCGAGGTCGGCCGCAAATATCCGCGCGCCTCCGCCGGCGTCAAAGCCGCGGTCGACCGCGAGCAGAAACGGGTGAAGTGCTGACGTCGGGGGTCCTGACAACGCGGATGGCGCTGCGCTAGACATCGTAACCATCCGCCTGCGACGGTCAGGGCCGCGTCATGTCAGACGACGACAATTCTCCGATCTCGACACGCGAGGCGAGGCGGCTCTTCGCCGGCCTGAAGAGCGCGCCGGCGCTGGTGCTCGCCGTGTCGGGCGGGCCCGACTCGGTCGCGCTGATGTGGCTTGCGGCGCGCTGGCGGCGCAGCCTCGCGCGCGGCCCAAGTCTCACCGTCGTCACGATCGATCACGGCCTGCGGCGAGAGGCGGCGCGCGAGGCGCGCGAGGTCAAGCGGCTCGCCACTGAACTCGGATTGCCGCACCGGACCCTGCGCTGGCGCGGCGCAAAGCCGAAGACCGGACTGCCGGCGGCGGCGCGCGAGGCGCGTTACCGCCTGCTCGCGCAGGCCGCGCGTGCCGTCGGCGCGAGCCATGTGCTGACCGCCCACACCCGCGACGACCAGGCCGAGACCCTGTTGATGCGCCTGTTGCGCGGCAGCGGACTTGCCGGGCTGTCGGCAATGGCCTCCCTCAGCGAGCGCGACGGGATCGTGCTGGCGCGTCCGCTGCTCGAGGTCCCGAAGGCGCAGCTGATCGCGACCTTGAAGCGGGCCAGGATCGGCTTTGCCGACGATCCCACCAACCGCGACACCGCCTTCACCCGGCCGCGGCTGCGGGCGCTGCTGCCGCTCCTTGCGGCCGAGGGTGGCGATGCCCGCACGCTGGTGCGGCTCGCGGCCCGGCTGGCGCGGGCCAATGCGGCGGTCGAGCTGCTGGCCGACGGCGCCGAGCGCTTCCTCCATTTGAGGGATCGCGGCGATGCGCCGCAGGCAGGTGTTCGAAGCTTCGAGGCCTCGGCCTTTGCCGTCCTGCCGGAGGAGGTCCGGCTGCGGCTCCTGCTGCGGGCCATCAACGCGCTCGGGCACGAAGGGCCGGCGGAACTCGGCAAGGTTGAGTCTCTCCTTGCCGCGCTCGACCAGGCCATCGCCGCAAGCCCTCGCACGGGCGCAAATGGCCGGCAGGCCTTGAGGCAGACCCTTGCGGGAGCCTTGATCAGCCTAGCCGGCGGGCGTATCCACATCGCACCGGCGCCGGTCCGGCGTCGCAAGGGCGGATAGGCGCGGACGAGGGCGGATCATGACACCGGTCAATTCGGCCCCGCGCCGTCAGGACACCTTAACCAGGCAGGAAAAACCCCGCTCCGGACGCCATTATTTCAGCGGGAATCGCTCTAAGATGGGATAAATAGTCCCACCTCGTTCCCTTGGCAGCGACCGGGACGGCACCTAAATTGTATGCGTCTAACGATGAGGATTCCTTGGGGATTTCCTCGTAGAGCCCAAGGATGAGGCCGCGATCCGCGCGACCACGAAGGAAGATCGATGAACGCCAATCTGCGCAATTTCGCCCTCTGGGTCATCATTGTCTTGCTGCTTTTGGCGTTGTTCACGCTCTTCCAGAATCCGGGTCAGCGGGCCTCCTCGCAGGACATCGCCTTCTCGCAGCTCCTGAGCGAGGTTGACCGCGGCAATGTGCGCGACGTCGTGATCCAGGGGCCGGACATTCACGGCACCTTCACCAACGGCTCCAGCTTCCAGACCTATGCGCCCAGCGACCCGACGCTGGTGAAGCGCCTCTATGACAGCAAGGTGCAGATCACCGCGAAGCCGCCCGGCGACAACGTGCCGTGGTTCGTCTCGCTGCTGGTCTCCTGGCTGCCGTTCATCGCCCTGATCGGCGTGTGGATCTTCCTGTCGCGGCAGATGCAGGGCGGCGCCGGCAAGGCGATGGGCTTTGGGAAGTCGCGCGCCAAGATGCTGACCGAAGCGCATGGCCGCGTCACCTTCGAGGACGTCGCCGGCGTCGACGAGGCCAAGCAGGACCTGCAGGAGATCGTCGAATTCCTGCGCGACCCCGGCAAGTTCCAGCGCCTCGGCGGCCGCATTCCGCGCGGCGTGCTGCTGGTCGGCCCTCCCGGCACCGGTAAGACCCTGATCGCGCGCGCGGTCGCGGGCGAAGCCAACGTGCCGTTCTTCACCATCTCCGGTTCTGACTTCGTCGAGATGTTCGTCGGCGTCGGCGCGAGCCGCGTCCGCGACATGTTCGAGCAGGCCAAGAAGAACGCGCCCTGCATCATCTTCATCGACGAAATCGACGCGGTCGGTCGTCATCGTGGCGCCGGCCTCGGCGGCGGCAATGACGAGCGCGAGCAGACGCTGAACCAGCTGCTGGTCGAGATGGACGGCTTCGAGGCGAACGAGGGCGTGATCCTGATCGCCGCGACTAACCGTCCCGACGTGCTCGATCCCGCGCTGCTGCGTCCGGGCCGCTTCGACCGTCAGGTCGTGGTGCCGAACCCCGATGTCGTCGGCCGCGAGCAGATCCTCAAGGTTCACGTTCGCAAGGTGCCGCTGGCCCCCGATATCAACCTCAAGACCATCGCGCGCGGCACCCCGGGCTTCTCCGGCGCCGACCTGATGAACCTCGTCAACGAGGCCGCTTTGACCGCCGCCCGCCGCAACAAGCGGATGGTGACGCAGGCCGAATTCGAAGAGGCCAAGGACAAGGTGATGATGGGCGCCGAGCGCAAATCGCTCGTCATGACCGAGGAAGAGAAGTTGCTGACGGCCTATCACGAGGGCGGCCACGCCATCGTCGGCCTCAACGTCGTCGCGACCGACCCGATCCACAAGGCGACCATCATTCCGCGCGGCCGTGCGCTCGGCATGGTCATGCAGCTCCCCGAGCGCGACAAGCTGTCGATGTCTCTGGAGCAGATGACCTCGCGGCTCGCGATCATGATGGGCGGCCGTGTCGCCGAAGAGCTGATCTTCGGCCGCGAGAAGGTGACCTCGGGTGCGTCCTCCGACATCGAGCAGGCGACACGCCTGGCCCGGATGATGGTGACGCGCTGGGGCCTGTCCGAGGCGCTGGGCACCGTGTCCTATGGCGAAAACCAGGACGAGGTTTTCCTGGGCATGTCGGTGTCGCGCACCCAGAACGCATCGGAGGCGACGGTCCAGAAGATCGACACCGAGATCCGGCGTTTCGTGGAAGAGGGCTACAACGAAGCGACGCGTATTCTCACCGAGAAGCGCGCCGATCTCGAAGCGCTCGCCAAGGGCCTGCTGGAGTTCGAGACGCTGAGCGGCGACGAGATCGTCGATCTGCTCAAGGGCAAGAAGCCGAACCGCGAGTCCGTGCTCGAGCCGAGCACGCCGCGCGCCTCCGCGGTGCCCCCGGCCGGCAAGTCGCCGCGCCCGCGGCCCGATACGGATCCCGGCCTGGAGCCGCAGCCGCAGGCGTAATTGCGAGCGGCAGGTGAGATTGCAAAACGCGGCGGAAACGCCGCGTTTTTTGTTGGCTGGCGGTTCGCGGATGCAGGGCGCTCCCGGCGCGAGCGAAGCGCGCGGCTTCCGGGGCAACCGCGGGAATCACTAAAGAAGAACTTAACGCTTGCGTCCTATTTTGGCCCGCCATGACTGACCAGGTCGTCCACAGCGCGGTTCAACCGTTTTCGGCACGTGCAGCGCTCCCTTGGGCAGTGGGCATCGGCGTCTATGCCCTGTTGCTGATCGTTGGGCCGTGGCTGCTCGGTGATCCCGACAGCTATTCTCATATCGAGGTCGGGCGTTGGATCATCGCGCATGGCACCCTGCCGGAGAGCGATCCCTTTTCGTTTTCGAAGCATGGCGCGCCCTGGATCACGTTCGAATGGCTCTCGGAAATCGTCTACGCCGGAGCCTACGCATTGTCCGGCTGGCCCGGCGTCGTCGTCGTCGCAGCAGCGGCGATAGCGCTCGCCTTTGGCCTGTTCACCTTCTTCCTGCTGCGCGAGCTCTCGCCGGCCCTGACGCTGCTCATGGTGATCGCGGCCGTCATCCTGTTGGCGCCGCATATGCTGGCGCGGCCGCATGTCCTCGTGCTGCCGGTGATGGTGATTTGGGCGGCGACCCTGGTGCGCTGCATGGATCGCGGCGGGCCTCCGCCATACTGGGCGCTGCCGCTGCTGGTGCTGTGGACCAATCTGCATGGCAGCGTGGTGCTCGCGCTCGGGCTGATCGGTCCGGCCGTGCTCGAGGCGCTGCTGCGTGAGGAGCGAAGCGAATGGCCGCGCGTGCTGCTGCGATGGCTGCCATTCTCGGCGCTTGCCCTCGCAGCATCATGCCTGACACCACACGGGCCGGAACCGCTGCTGATGCCGTTGACGACACTCGGTCTCGGCTCTGCGCTCGCCTGGATCGGGGAATGGCGGCCGCAGGATTTCAGCCATGTCGGTGGCTTCGAGTTGCTGCTGCTGGCTGGCATCTTTGCGCTCGCGCGCGGCGTGACGCTGCCGGTCGTGCGGGCCCTGGTGGTGATCGGCCTGCTCCATTTCGCACTGGCGCAGGTCCGCAACGCGGATCTGCTGGCCATGCTGGCGCCGCTCTATCTGGCGGCCCCCTTGGGTCGGACATTCGGCGGGCGGATCACGGACGATGCGGAGGGCGCGTCGCGCGGCCTGAATCTGGCCGCGTTCGGTGTTCTGATCGCGATGAGCGGGGCGGCGCTGGCGCGCGACATACGGCCGGCTACCGTCATCACCCCTCGAGTTGCCGTCGCGCAAGCCGACCTCGCCAAGGCGGGGCGCGTGCTCAACGATTATTCCTTCGGCGGCTATTTGATCTTTGCCGGCATTCCCACCTTCATCGATGGTCGCGGCGAACTGTATGGCGGGCCGTTCATCGACCGCTACAATCGTGCCCTGGCGCTGGTTGACCTCGCAGATTTTCTCAAGCTGCTCGACGAATACGACATCGGCGCGACGCTGCTCGCGCCGCGGACACCGGCGGTCGCGATGCTCGACCGGCTGCCGCAGTGGCAACGCGTCTACAGCGACGACGTGGCGGTCGTGCACAAGCGGCGGGATACGCCGCAAAGATAAGTCAGACGGACCCGAAGGCCGCGTATTGGCCGCCGAGCGACACGCCGCTCAGGGCATCTTCGAGGCGACGCGCCGGTTTGGTGTCCCAGGGGAGCAGCAGAAAATGGCGGGCGCCGATCTCGCGCAAGCCGCCCGCAGCCATCAGCTTTCGGACTTTGCCGGCACTGAGCAGGACGGCGTCCCGGTCGAACTCGCAGCGCGCAACGGCAAGACGTGTCAGCGGGTTGTAGGGATTGTGCTCGATCACGCAGACGAGCCCCCCGGGCCTCACCACCCGCCGCATCTCGGTGATGAAATGTGTCCATTCGGCCGGCACGATATGGTGCATCACGCAGATGGCCGTGACGAGATCGAAGCTGGCGTCCTCGAAGGGAAACGTGCGGCCGTCAAACTCGCGGTAGTCGACCCCGCTATTGGCCGCGCGGGCCTGCGCCAGGCTGGCCGACGAAACGTCGATACCGCTCAAGCGGCCGACCATGCCGTGCAACAGGGGATGAAGGCTGCCGACACCGCAGCCGACGTCCAGCATGTCGGGCCTCTCGGTGTTCAGCCGCTGCGCGATCAGATCGGCCAGGAGATCGGCCTTCGCGCGCATGAAGAAATCATGCGGCAAGCCGGAGAAGTCGATCGAGGATTGGACAACGTCACGGTAGTTGGCGTGATAGCCGTCGAAGAGCTCGCTCATGCGCCGGATCACTCGTTGACTGCGTGGATTGCAGGCGCTGCCGCCGCCTCGTTGCGATCGAAGCCGGCGCGCGTCTGCACCACATAGAGCGGGCGGCGTTTCACCTCGGCATGGATGCGGCCGACATACAGCCCCACGATACCGGTCATCAGCATGTTGATTCCGCACAGCAGGGACACGACGACGATCGTCGACGACCAGCCGGTCACGAGATGGCTGTCCTTGCTGAGCCACAGCAGGATCACCCAGCCGCCGTAGAGCAGGGCCAGTCCCGAAACCGTCAATCCGCACCAGATCGCAAGCCGCAGGGGCAGATCGGAAAAGCCGAGCGTGGCGTTCACCGCGAGCCGCACCATCTTGAACAGCGGGTATTTGGTTTCGCCCGCGGCGCGCTCGAGGCGGTGGAAGGCGACCTCGGCCTGCCGGAAACCGAGCCAGGCGATCATGCCGCGTACGAAGCGATCCTGCTCCGGCATCTGCCTGAGTGCGTCGAGCACCTTGCGATCGATCAGGCGGAAGTCGCCGACATCGGCGGGGATGCCGACCGAGGACATCCTGCCGAGGAGCCGGTAGAACAGATGCGCCGTCGCACGCTTGAACCGGCTTTCGCCTTCGCGTGACAGGCGGCGGGCGTGGACGACGTCGTTGCCTTCCTGCCATTTTGCGATCAATTGCTCGATCACTTCGGGCGGATCCTGCAAATCGGCATCCATCACGATGATCGCGTCACCTTCCGCGGCGTCCATGCCGGCGGTGATGGCGACCTGATGGCCGAAATTTCGCGACAGGCCGACATAGCGAAAGCGCGGATCGCGCTTGGCGAGCGCCTGGAGCACGATCGAGCTGGAATCGCTGCTGCCGTCGTCGACGAAGATCGCTTCAGCCGGACCGTCGAGCCGGGACAAGACCAGGTCGAGCCGGCGCAGCAGGACCGGCAGCACGGCTTCCTCGTTGAACACGGGGATGACGAGGCTGTAGCGGATCGATCTGGAATTGGCCGCCATGCGAGAGATTTCCGGCTGGGTTGCAGGGGCGGGAGTCTAGTTCGGCGGTGGTTAAGGTCGCCTTGCCGCGACTGTTAAGGATCTAGGGCACTCGGGCGATTGAGGGCGGAGGCGGAACGCGATGCACGATTAACCATGCTTGCGCAGCCGTGGCGTCGGTCTAGGACCTGCGGCGGATCTTGTAGAGAACAAATCGCTCCGAGGTATCCAGCACCTCGAGCAGTTCCGGCAGCGGGTTCGCGGCCGACGGTCCGAGCACATAGAGATAGTCGTAGTCCCGGTACCAGGTGCGGATGAACGGCGGAACGTCCGCCGGCGGCCGGCTTGTCGCAATCGCGGTGAGCAGCTCCGACGGCACCGGCCCTCCATAGGGAATGGCAAGGCGGCGCACGCCCTCGCGGGGCCGCACCGGCTGCTTGCCCGCTTCCGTGAAGAGGTTGGGCACGAACGCGTTGGCATAATGCACGGCCAGCGTCGGCGCATAGTACATCGGATACGAGGTGAGGTCGGCGAAGGGCGGATCACCATTGTCGCCCGTGCTTCCAACGAGAACGCGTGAGCCGCGCTCGATCTTCTGGAACGAGGCGATGATCGCCGCATAGTCGGCGCGGTAAGGCAGCCACACCGCGAGGACGATCGCGAGATTGATCAGTGTGATCCCACTGATCGCGGCGAGCGCAGCCGTTCTCCAGGCCCGGCTCGGCAGCGACAGCGAGCAGAAGGCCGGCAGGATCAGAGCTGCAGCGGGAATCACGCGAAGGTCCACGAACGAGGTTCCGAACAGCTTGGAGGGAATGACCAGGTAGAGCAGTGCAAAGCCGATCGCGAGCCAGAGGCCGGCGGGCTCGAGCTTGAGGACGCCGCGCCTTGCGGCGAAAAGCAACGAGATCATCAGCGCCAGCCCGGTCACTGCCGATGCCGTCAGGCTGTAGCCGTTCAGGATGCGCAGCGGCCAGACCGGCTTGAATCCGAGGAACCAGCTCGTCCCCTCGCTTCCGATCGAGCCCGCCGTCATTTGCATGATCCCAAACAACACGACTGCCGGCAGGGCCAGCGCGCCGAGCCGCGCGGCCACGCCCATGTACGATGCTCGCTGCTGACGAATGCGCGAGAGCTCGTAGAGGCCAAGCGTCGCGCCGTAGATACCGAGGGAGAAGAAATGCGCCGCATACAGCGCAGCGACGAACAGCAAATTGGCGACGAAACGCAGCGGCCATGGGCCTTCGGCCAGCATCAGGTAGATTGCGATGCCCCAGAGAGCGAGGCCGAGGCCAAACTCGAAATTCACGAAGCCCCAGCTGAACGGCAGACAGTAGAGGAAAGCGAGCGCAGCGAAGCCGGCAAGATGAACCCGGCCCTTCCGCGCCCATTCCAGCAGCAGCGCACCCCCGACGATCAGCAATTGGCTCAGCAGCAGAAACAGCCGCGTGGCGTGCTCGACGCTCATCAGCCGCGCCAGCTGCGGCACCAGCAGATCCATTCCAAGGTTGGGATAGAAGGCCCAGGCCACCTCGTAATACGGATTGGCGTCGGGGGTGCCGTTCCGGCTCAGAATGTACATGCGGACGAGGTGATTGGGATAATCCACCATCGCGGGAATGGGGGTCAGCAGCACCGGAAGAAGGGAGACCGCCGCCAGCACCGCAAGAACGGCGATTCCCACGGACCGCTCCGAGTCGAGCCGAGCCGGGATTGTCAAAGTCGGCCTGTCAAAAGAAGACATGTCGCGGGATCGCCGGGGTTTTAGCGTGGTGTGCCAGGTCGCGTCCACGTCGCCTTTGGAGGGACATCTCACGGTTACGAGTGCGCGCCCTCAAGGAGGCTCTCACTTCGAAGGCGTCGCGGTCGCGCTGTCCGCATGGTCTCGCACATGGATCACCGCGATGTCGTCCGCATAGATCCGCTTCCAGCCCTTGAGCTGGTCGAGGATCTGCGGGCCCGGCGCATCGGCAACCAGGAGCGTCGCGTCGATCTTGTACTCGTCGAGCAGGCGCGGCAGCAGCTCGGGCTTCTTGCCCTCCGTCGCCTTGAAGAAGTCCATGACGAACTTCTCGCCATAGAGCTCGGCACGGCCGTCAACGAAGACCGGAATATCGCGCGAGATCAGATAGCCGCCGAACTGGTAGGCATTGAAGATGCGCTGCATCTTGCGTTGCTCGAGCACGTCGACGGCCGCAACCGGCGTGTGCGTCGTCGTGAAGGTGAAGCGGTGGTGCGCCATGTAGAGCGACGTCGAGGTCCAACTCGCCGCCACGATCATCAGCGCGCCAAGCGCGGTGACATAGCGGGCGGGCCAGCGCCCGGCACCGGCGGCGTCAGGCGCCGGGCGCGGGAACATCTCGCCGAGCGGCTTTGCCAGCACCAGCGGTACCACGAACGCAAATGCCTCGATGCTCCTGACATGGGTCAGCGCGCTCCAGGTCAGGAACAGGATCAGGAAGATCCGGGGCGCCGACAGCACCAGGCCGCGATAATAGCCGAATGCGATCAGGCCGAGCAGGGCGCCTTCGAATGGGGTGAACGTGGAGAAGTTCGCGGGCATCCATTCGAAGATCAGCGACAGCAGTTCGCCGAGGCCGAGAATATTGGTCGCGCCCAGCAGCGTCCGCCAGCCATACGGCGTGCAGCAGCTCGCGATCAGAGCACCGATTCCGAACAACACCCAGCGCATGAACAGCTGGAGCCGTCGTCCCTTCTCGGCGTGCTCGACGGCCTCGAGCGCGATCGGGCCGATCAGCACGAGGCCCAGCACGAAGCCGCCATGCAAATTCGCCCAGAGCGCCATCAGCGGCAGCCAATACCAGGACGGCGCGCTCTTGCGGTCGGCAGCTGCCATCAGCAGACCGACCCACGCCACCATGACGGGCAGCGCCAGGATATGCGGCCGCGCCAGCACGTGATGGGCCGACAGCAGCAGCGCCAGCATCGCGAACAGCACTGCGCGTGGTGCCTCGATCTGCACGTCGAGCAGATAGACGAAGATCGCGACCGTGACCGCGACCGCGACCGCGGTGAGTATGACGGGACCTGCCCAGTCCCATTGCGCGTGGGAATAGGCGAACAGCACCTGCGACAGCCACGACGTCGACATCCATGGCGCGCCCGTTCGCGTGAACGAATAGAAGTCGGTGGTGGGCATGGCGCGGTGATCGAGGATCCATTGCCCGATCTTCACCTGCCAGAACGAGTCGGAGTCCTGTAGCCGGGTGTCGCCGAGGTAGAGGAAGAACAGATAGACGCCGGCGCCGACGCATAGCGGCACCAGGGCCCTCGCGCGGCTCCGCGCCGCGATGCTGTTGGCAAAGGAAAGTGACATGCCGCCTCGTCGTCCTGTTGTTCTTGTCGGTCGGGCATGATCCGGACCCGGCGGGCCGCGTTGGCTCAAAGTGAGGTGCGGTTTCCGAGAAGATCATGCTCAAGCAATCACCTGAAGCGCGATGAAGGATTCATCTCATCGCGCGCCAGTCCGAGCGGGCGGCATTGGATCACGGGCGGTCATAACTTCGGGTAAACCGGCAGGCTACGCCGGTTTCATGTCCCGACAATTTAACGGATTGTTTTAGATTTCGATTTACCATCGGCGAATACACGCAAACCGCTCGATGTTTACGCAGACGAATTAACTGCGGCGCAATTCTTTGCCTCTACGTTTGGTTCCATGGTCGGGCGGCGCTGGGAAGCCGAAAAGACCAGATCAGTTGTAGCCTCGTGTACTCATTTGGAGCACTCTATGAAGAACCTCGTTGCGCGTTTCCTGAAGGATGAATCCGGCGCCACCGCCATTGAATACGGCCTGATCGCTGCCGGCATCGCGCTGGCCATCATCACCGTCGTCAACAATCTCGGCACCACGCTGAACGCCAAGTTCACCTCGATCTCGAGCAGCCTCAAGTAAGGCCGGCCGACCTGAGAATTCTGAGAGCCTCGTCCAAGACGAGGCTCTTTTCTTTTGTGCGTGGCTTGCCGCCGGCCGATCGGCTAACGGACGAGGTGGCGTTTCGCGGGGAGGTGTCCGGCTCTCATTTTGGCGAGCCCTTGGCTTGTGTCTTGAGCCGTGTGGCCGGCGTTCCTGCCCGTGCGAGGCGCGCGAGAGCTGGGAGCCTGAAGCATGATCCGGATCATGCTCGAGATTTGGTTCGTGCCTCACTGTGACGTGGAGGGTTTGGTCGGTGCGTCGTTGCGGACATGGACCACGGCGATGTCATCCGCATAGAGTCGTTTCCAGCCCGGCAAATGGTCCATGATCATCGATGCCGGGACCGTCCTGTTCAGCAGAGTCGCGTCGATCCGGTAGGTTTCGAGCAGGCGCAGCAGGGTCTCGACGTTCTTGCCTTCGACAGCCTCTAAATAGTCGAGCACGAATTGCTCGCCATACAGTTCGGCGCGGCCGTCGATGAAGGTCTTGATGTTGCGGGTGACCAGATAGCCGCCGATCGGCGCGGTGCTGAAGATCCGCTGCGCGTGCCGCCGCTCGAGCAGGTCGACCGCGGCCGCAGGAGACGGATCGCTGATGAAGGCATAGCGGTGCGGCGTGGCATAGGACCTCGTGATGCTCCAGCCGGCCGCGACGATCGCGAGCGCCGCGGTCGCGGTCAGCGCAAAAGAGGGCCGCGTTTCCGTTCCCCTGGGCGCGACGGCCCTCGTTATTCCAAAATGTTCGGCGAACGGTTTCGACAGCACGAGCGGCGTCAGCAGCGCAAAAACCTCGATGTTCCTGAAGTGGCTGAGAGCCGCCCAGACCAGGCCGAGCAGCAGAAGAATACGGGTCGCGGTCAGCACCACGCCGCTGTAGTAGCCAATGCCGATCAAGCCGAGCAGGCTGACTCCGAACAGATCGAGCGAACTGAAGTCGGCTGGCCTCCACTCCCCGATCATCGAGAGCAGCTTGCCGAGGTTGAGGATTTTCGTCGACGCGAGGAGCGTGTTCCAGCCATAGGGCGTGCAGCAGCTTGCCGCAAGCGCGGCAAGCCCGAACACGGTCCAGCGTGCGGCCAGTGCAAAGCGGTCCTTGCGATCGGCGGACGCGATCGCGTCGAGGCCAACGGCTCCGATCAGCGCTAGACCCATGACGAAGCCGCCGTGAAGATTGGCCCACAGCGCCATCAAGGGCAGCAACAGCCAGGATGGCGCGGTGCGCCGGTCGGCGGCCGCCAGCAGTCCGCCGACAAAGGCCAGCATGACAGGCAGGGCCAGCATGTGCGGGCGCGCGAAAAAATGGCCCATCGACATCACGAGAATTGGGGCGATGAGCAGCAAGGCGCGCGCGGGATCCAGATAGGGGTCGATCAGGTGCGCGAAAATCGCCGCGGTCGCGCCGATCGCGAGCGACGTCAGGATAACCACGCCCGCCCAGTTCGACGGTTCATAAACCAGCGCGAACAAAACTTGCGACAGCCAGGAACTCGAGATCCAGGGCTCGCCGTCGCGCGTGAACGAATAGATGTCGTTGTGGGGCAACGCGCGGTGTTCGAGGATCCACTGGCCGATCTTGATCTGCCACAGCGTGTCGGAATCCCGAAGCATGATGTCACCGACGCCAAGAAAGAACAGGTAGGCACCGGCACCGATGCAGAACGGCAAGATCCAGCGTGCTAAGCCGCGCACGGGAGCGCTGCTTGTCAGGGAAACCGACATTGAACTCTCGGGGTTGGATCGACCACGCAGTGACGGCGCATCCGCACATCACCATGATCGCGTTTAAGTTGAGGTAAACCAAACTGATCCTCCGCGGTCATCCCGCGTAAGGATGCGTTTATTATGCTCACGCGTGCTCTCCCGAGGTGCCGGGCGTTCGGATGATCATTTGCGTCTTGTCATCCCGCCTGAATAGTTGTTCAGTCTTTGCGGGGCGATTTGCATCTTTTGCGTGACGAAGCGTTTTGCCGCAGGGCGTGCGGCAGGCGTGTGGGACAGGAAGCGCGCCATGGTTTATCGGCGGACGCATCAAGTGGTGAAGCGCCTTGCGGCGCGGCGCAGTGCGATCTTGACGGCGGCACGGGAGACTGCAGCGGAAGGCGGGATGGCGGCGGTGCAGATCGCGCCCGTCGCGGTCCGGGCCAATGTCGCGGCCGGCACGGTCTACCGCTACTTCCCCTCCAAGGCCGAGCTGATCTCCGAGCTCATTGCCGAGGTCTCGCGCGATGAGCTCGCGGCGATCCGCCGGGCGGCCGATGCCGCGCCGGGGCCATCCTCGGCGCTGGCGGCCGCCGTCACCACCGTGGCGGTCCACACCCTGTCGCAGCGGCGGCTGGCCTGGGGCATTCTGGCAGAACCTGTCGATGTCGATGTCAGCGCCTCCCGCCTTGCCAGCCGGCGGGAGATTGCCGGCGAGATTGCCGCCCGGATCGACGCCGCGGTGCGTGCCGGTCACCTGCCGGCCCAGGACACCGCACTCGCCGCCACCGCCTTGCTCGGCGCGCTGCATGAGGCCCTGGTCGGGCCGCTAGCGCCTGACAATCTCGACGATCCCGTCAAGATGCGCGATGCGGTGCAGACCGTGACGCTGCTGGCGCTGCGTGCGGTCGGCGTCATGGACGCCCGCGCCCGGGGACTCGTGGTGCAGCAGACGCTGTTGCCGGCCGCGAAGGCGCTCGTTGGGGCGTAAAATCGCCCCGTGCACGAAGCGGCCGGCCTGACGGCGCTCAGGTGGTTGACTGAGCGAGCCTTTTCGCAAAACCACAGCAGGATCGCCGGGCCCTCCGGCTACTGTGCATGGGGTTGTTTTTCGACTTTTTGTTTGGCGTGCCCTGGCGGGCCTACATGATCGCGTCGCCCTCGGGGCCGACCGAGGCGATGCGCACCATGTTGGTGGTGCCGGGGATGCCGAGCGGCACGCCGGCGACGATGATGACACGCTGGCCGGCGCGGACGAAACCGTCCCGGAACGCGATCTGGCCGGCGCGGCCGACCATGTCGTCCTGGTCGCGCGCGTCTTCCGCCACCACGCAATGCACGCCCCAGACCACCGCGAGCCGTCGGCCGGCGGTGATGTTCGGCGTGATCGCCACGATCGGCGGCTTCGGCCGCTCGCGCGCCACCCGCACTGCGGTCGAGCCCGAGCTGGTCCAGCAGATCAGGGCGGGAAGGTCGAGCGTCTCGGCGATCTGCCGCGCGGCGTCGGCGATGGCATCGCCCGCGGTGGATTCCGGCGCGGGACGCTGTGCGGTGAGCACGGAACGATAAATCGGGTCGCGCTCGACCTCCTCGCCGATGCGGTTCATGGTCGAGACCGCCTCGACCGGGAATTTGCCGGCCGCCGATTCCGCCGACAGCATGATGGCGTCGGCGCCCTCATAGACTGCCGTGGCGACGTCGGAGACCTCGGCGCGGGTCGGCACCGGCGACTGGATCATCGATTCCAGCATCTGGGTTGCGATCACCACCGGCTTGCCGGCGCGGCGTGCCATCCGCGTCATCTGCTTCTGCAGGCTCGGCACGCGCTCGAGCGGCAATTCGACGCCGAGGTCGCCGCGCGCCACCATCAGCGCGTCGGAAGCCTCGATGATGTCGGCGAGGCGGTCGATCGCCTGCGGCTTCTCGATCTTGGCCATGACCGCGGCGCGGCCGCGGATCATCTTCTTGGCTTCGATCACGTCGTCGGCGCGCTGCACGAAGGACAGCGCGATCCAGTCGATGCCGGTGACGAGCGCCGCCTCGAGGTCGGCGCGGTCCTTCGAGGTCATGGCGGAAACCGGCAGGTCGGTGTCGGGCAGGCTGACGCCCTTGCGGTCGCTCATCTTGCCGCCGACCACGACCCGCGTCACCGCGTGCTCTTTCGAGGTCTCCTCCGCGATCAGGCGTACCTTGCCGTCGTCGAGCAGCAGCGCGTGGCCGGGCCGCAGCGCCGCCAGGATCTCCGGATGCGGCAGGTGGACGCGCGTGGTGTCGCCGGGGGCCTTGTCGGAATCCAGCGTGAAGGTCTGGCCGTTCTGCAGCTGCACCGAGCCTTCGGCGAAGGAGCCGAGCCTGAGCTTCGGGCCCTGCAGGTCGACCAGGATGCCGATCGGCCGGCCATAGCTGCTCTCGACGTTGCGGATCGTCGCCACCAGCTCCCGCATCTTGTCATGCGGGGTGTGGCTCATGTTGATGCGAAACAGGTCGGCGCCGGCCTCGAACAGGCGGCGGATCATCGCGAGGTCTGAAGAGGCTGGGCCCAGGGTCGCGAGAATCTTGATACGGCGAAGACGCCTCATGGCTTATTTCCAGACGGGGGCGAGGGAGCTGGCGGGAGGCCAGGCGGGGCGGGGGGCGTACCACCGGGCGGGCTATTGGGCAAACCCGGAACCCCGCCCGGGCCAACCGGACCGGGGAGGCCGGGTACGCGCTGCTGCGCCGGCTGTTCGTTGGCATCGGTGAGCTGCACCGTCCACGCCCGCTGCTCACCGGTATCGACCTCGAAATAGCCGGTCCGGTCATAGCCGCGCGCGAGGCAATCCTCGGTGCCGCGGATGGTGAACTCCTTGTCGCGCGAGCACATGAAGGCCTGCCCCGACCACTCGCCGCCGCGGTCATAGTCGATGGCGTAGATGTAATAGTAACGGGCGACCAACGTTCCCCGCAGCAGGGTCTCGCAGGAGCGGGACGAGATGTTCCACCAGCCCTCGGTGGTCCAGCCCTCGGCGTCCTTGTAGCCGAGCGCAATGCCGACCCGGCTCGACGTGTTGTTGCAGAGACGGAAATCGGCGGAGGCCGGGCTGCTCCACAAGCACAGCAGACCAATCGCCAGCACCGGGACCAACCGGGCGAGCATGCGAAGGGGGTAGCGGGGAGATTCGGCGATCATTGTCGCGGAAGCTATATCAGATCATTGGCGATTTGGCGTAGGAGGCCGGGGAACTGCCTCAAGGCCGGGTTCGGGTCGGTTTGCGCCGGGATATGGCAAAATCTGTGACAGGACCCACCTGATCCCGTAAGGGTGACCGCAATCGGGGCAGGCCCAAAGGGATATCAAGGGACATAGCCATGGCAATCGACGACAAAACCAGAACGGAGCTCGAGGCGGCCGCTTTCCGCCGTCTGGTCGATCATCTGAAATCGCGGACGGATGTCCAGAACATCGACATGATGAATCTGGCGGGCTTCTGCCGCAACTGCCTGTCCAACTGGCTCAAGGAAGCTGCCGACGCCCAGGGCGTCGCCTTAAGCAAGGACGAGAGCCGGGAGGCCGTCTACGGCATGCCCTACGAGACCTGGAAGTCGAAATACCAGGGCACGGCCACGCCAGAACAGCTCGAGACGATGAAGAAGGTCCATCCCCACGGGCACTGAACGGCCCGGGTGCGCCTCGCCTGAGTCGCACCACACAACAGCTTTCTTGGCCTCGCCGCAGGAAGGTGTGGGCGCGCTGTGGACGAGCGCGATGCTGCCTTGAACGCAGTCGGTACCAACCCTAAGGGTCTACCAGCACGCGCGGTGAGGGATGCCGGCGTCACCTCGTTTTGCCAGTTCCATTGGGAGTACCTAGATGGCCACCTCCGCCGCCGTCCGCGACGACGAGCCCGCGACGAAATTTGCCAAGGACCAGCTCAAATCCATCATCGAGCGCATCGAGCGGCTGGAGGAAGAGAAGAAGGCGATCTCCGACGACATCCGCGACGTCTATGCCGAAAGCAAAGGCAACGGCTACGACGTCAAGGCGCTACGCACCATCGTGCGCATGCGCAAGCAGGACCCCAACGAGCGCGCCGAGGCCGAGACGATTCTCGAGACCTACATGCAGGCGCTGGGCATGCTCTGAGGCGTTCGCGCCTCAAGCACGACTGCGGCAGCCCGGAGTACAGCGAAATCCGGGTTCTCGCAGTGTGAAAGCAACCCCGGATTGCGCCGCGCTCCATCCGGGCTAAAAATTGCGCGTGTTTCGTTTGCGAACGGAGTCGCGAATGACTGCGCCACCGCTGCCGCGCGAGGTGAACCGTGCCTTCGGCGCTCTGCCGGCACCGATCGGCAAGCGGCTGCTTCAGGTGCGCGCGCTGATCTTCGCGACGGCCGCGGCGTATGAAGAGGTCGGCCGGCTCACCGAGACTCTCAAATGGGGCGAGCCGGCGTATCTGACCGACGAGACCGGCAGCGGCTCGACGATCCGGCTCGGCCGCGTCAAGGACTCCGCACACGCCGCCATCCTGTTCAATTGCAAGACGACGCTGATCGATAGCTTCCGCGAACGCTTTCCCGATCGGTTCGAGTACCGGCAGACCCGGGCGCTGTTGTTGCCGGTGGTGGGCAAGCTGCCAAGCCGCGAGCTATCGGTCTGCCTGTCGCTGGCGCTGACGTATCATCTGGACCGGCGAGCGCGAAAGCGCGGTAGGGCGTTCTTGTAGCCTGGATGGAGCGAAGAGACTGAATTCGTGGAGGTAGCTCGGCGCCTCAGCGCAGCGCGGCCGTGCGCATGACGAAAGACGTCGTCTGGAGCTTCGCGGTCGCGCTGCCCGAAAAACTGTCGCAGGACAGGCCGTGCATCGGGTCGTCGGCAAAGCCCATTGCGATCACGGCCTGCGGCTTGACGAAATAGCCGCGCAGCGCGGCCGTATCGAGCTCGCCCATCAGCGTGACCGACATCGCGCGGCTGGCGCTCGGCGATAGCATCACGATCTTGAGCCAGATGCTCTCGCTCTTGGCGGCCGAGAGGCGGGTCGCGGTCGCGACCGCGCCGTCGACGCTCTTGCCGACCACCGTGTTGATTTCGGTCGCCTGGGCGATGCTGCGCGACGCGGGACGGGCCGAGCGCGGGATCGGCGCGGAGGCGGCGACGACATTGGCGCGATCAACCGGGGAGGCGGCCGGCGCGAAAGCCAGCGCCTGAAGGGCCGCGTTGGACACGCTCGCGGTTGCTTGCGGATCGGTGGCAGAGGCGAGCGCCTGGCGGGCCTTCAGCGCAGCGATTTGCGCCGGCGTCGCCTGCTGCGGCGCGGCCGGGACATCATCCCAGAAGCCGCGGGCGTTGATGATGTCGGCCGGAGTCTCCGGCTTGCCCTCCGCAGATTTGGGTGCCGGCTTGTCAGCCACCGGCGCGGGCTTCGGCTTGGGCGGCGCGACCAGCTGTGCGTCGGCCGAGGCGAGCTGGATCGCGGCGGCGATCTGCGGCTTGGCGCGCGGCGTCGGCACCGGATCGGCGGGCTTGGCTGCGGCTGCGACGACAGTTGCTGCCGCCGGCTTGGCGGCCGGCGCGGGCGCGCCCTCGTCGTCCTCGTCGCTGCTGGCGGCCGGAGCGGCGGACTTGCCCTTGAACAAAGCGGCGAAGAAGTTCGGCTTGCTGCTGCTGGAGTCGTCGCCATTGCCGCGGCGCTCGATCTCGGCCTTGGCGAGCTCATAGCCCTTGAGCGGGGTGCCGTCTGTCGGCAAGTGCACCGTCTTTCCGTCCGGGAAGACGCGGGCGAGCTGGTCATGCGTCATGCGCGGCCAGTGCCGGATGCTGCCGGTGTCCAGATGCACGAAGGGCGAGCCCGACGTCGGGTAGAAGCCGACGCCGCCGCGCTGCAGGCGCAGGCCGGCGAAGCGGATCTGCTCCAGCGGCACGCCCGGAATGTAGAAGTCCATCGCATGTCCCAGCATGTGCTGGCTGAAGCGCGCCACCCCGGAGGAGCGGCGGCGGAGCATGGCGTTGGTGGCGGGGGAGCGGTAGGAGGAGATGATCTGGATCGGCTGCTTGGCGTCGACGTCGCGGTAGACTTCCCAGAGGATATCGAAGAGGCGGCGGTCCATGACCGTCTCGTCCTGGGTGCGCCAGTCGCGCAGGAAGTGATTGAGCTGCTTCAGCGCCGCTTCGTCATAGCGGCCATCACGCTTGAAGGTGACGGTCAGGTCTTCGCCGGAATGGGTGTGGTGGAAGGAGAGGGTCTTGGTTTCGCTCAGCGCGGCGGCGTTGTGGACTGAACCCGCGGCAGCAAGCAGCAATACGGCAGCGAGGCCGATCCGGGATCCGGCCTTCACTCCCGCATGGGACAACGACAGCACAGTAAATTGGCGTGCGAGACCAGTCAGCACGTATGAGCCCACCCAGTCGACGAGCGTTCAAAATGGACTCTCCCGCCAACCCCGTAGCAGTGCGAAAGAGGATGAACGCTTTCTTAAAGCGAGAAGGTTAATTCGAGGTTGACCTTCCCGCGCCCAAACCAAGTCAGGCTACAATCCTAACCCGTTGAGTGTGGCAAAAAAACGCCCGGTGCCGGGAGCCAGGTGGACAATGGTTAACGTTAAACGGCCCCATCCATGGAACGGGGCCGTTGATATCGTTGTGGAATTCGAAAAGCTGAGCTCCCGCAGCCTTACCGGGTGAACACCCGCTGCTGCTGGGACCGGCGGCCGACCGGAGCCGGCGGCGGGGTCGGCGCCCCGCCTCCGAACAGCCGTTCGAAGAAGTTCGGGCCCGACGAGCCGAAGCCACCCCCATTGTTGGCCACGGCAACGCCTGAGGGCAGGGTCGTCGCCGGGCGCGAATAGCTCGGCTGCGAATGCGCAACGACGGCCTCGAGATCCTTGCCGCGGTTGTTCTTCAGGATGTTGATCATGGTCGCGTCGCGGCCATAAACGTCCTTGCGGAACTGCAGTTTGCCGGCATCGTCCACGAAGGCGGTCTGATAGGTGATGTTGACCGGGACCGGAGTCGGGAATTTCAGGTCGATCTCGCTCTTGCCGTACATGCTGCGCACGCGCTCGGGCGTGTACTTCTCGTTCGGCATGGTGATGTTGAGCAGTACGGACGCGTACTGATCCGGGTTCTGCACGCGCATGCAGCCATGGCTGAAGGCGCGATCTTCCCTGGCGAACAGGTTCTTGTCCGGCGTGTCGTGCTGATAGACCAGGAACTTGTTCGGGAAGTTGAAGCGGATGCGGCCGAGCGCGTTGGCTTCACCGGGCGGCTGCGAGATGTGCACCGAGCCGTCGCGGTTCTGTTCGAGCTTGAGGCCCATGCGCTGCAGCACTGTCGGGTCCTGCTGCAACGCCGGCAGATACTCGTTGTAGACGATCGACGGCGGCACGTTCCAGGTCGGATTGACCGTGATGTACTTCATCGTCTCGGTCAGCAGCGGGGTCGCATGCGTGCCCGGCTTGCCGGTGACGACGCGGGTGGTCCAGACCTGCTGGCCGCGCTGCATCACCTTCAGCGTGTAGTCGGGAATGTTGAGGATCACATAGGCATCGCCCAGCGCGGGCGCGCCGAGATCGCGCGGCAGCCAGCGCCAGCGCTCCATGTTCACCAGCACCACGTCGATCTGCTTGTCGCGCTTGGGGGTGTTGAGCGCCTTGACCGTCTTGTCGTCGAGGACGCCGGTCACCTTCATCTCGGCGCCGCTCTGGAATTTTCGCACGGCGTCGGCGACCGCTGCGTCATAGCGGGTGTCGCCGGCATTCTCGGCAAGGCCGAGCTTGGCGCGAAGCTGCGGCACACGCGCATCTTCCACGACGACCTCAGCCTGCTTCTTGCTGGCCGGGGTGTATTTCAGCGCCGGACCGTCGGCGATCTCGATCACCGGGCCGCTGCCCTGACCACGAAGCTCCGCGAGCTTGGCCTTCAGCTCCTTGTAGAGCTTGTGGGGCGGATTGTAGCTGTCGAGCGCAGCGGAGGCGTCCGTCGCGGTCGTGACCTTGGCGAGCACCTCGTTCGGGTCGACCGGATGCTCGGGATAGAGGATGTCGCCGCTGACCTGCGACCAGTGCATGCGGCCGCTCTGGGCCTGGCGCGCATAGTCGAACATGCTGGCGGTGAGCTTGAGCTCGGCATCGGCCAGCGCATCGGGCGTGGTGGCGCTGGCGAAGTCCGGCACCGGATAGTCGGCGGGATTGAGGCCGTCGGACGCCGCATCCTTCAGCCGCGCGATGACGCCCTTGGCCGCGGTGGTCAGGCTGCCGCCTTGCGTCCAGACCGGCGCGAAGTCGCGTGCGCCATAAAACTTCTCGATCGCCGCGCGCTCGTTCTTGCGATCGAAATGGCGCGAGGTCTTGGCGCCGATGATGTCCTTGAGCTTGTCGGCGACCGGCTGGTCGGCGGCGGGAACATTGCTCGCGGCCTTCACGGGCTCAACGGTAGGTGCCGCAGCCGTGGCCGGTGCCGCAGGCGCAGCCGGCATGGCGGTGGCTGCCTTGGCCGGCTCGGTCTTCACAGGCTCGGTCTTGGCAGGCTCGGTATTGGCCGTTTCGCCCTTCGGCGCCTCGGCGGCGGGCGTGGTGGCGACGTCGGAAGGCTTGGTCTCGACCTTGTTCGGGGCCGGTGCGATGTCAGCCTTCACGGGCGCCTGTGCCGGCTCCTTGGCGGAATCCTGCACCGTGGCGGTGGTGTCGAGCTTGATATCGGAGGCGGTCGGGGGCGGGACGTTGGCCGGCTCGGGGCGCGGGATCGCGGCTTCGATCGCGAGCTCGGCAGCGCTGCTGCGCGCCTGATCCTGCGCCAGGGCTGAGCTGGCCGACACCGTGAGGAAGGTCGCCGCGACCGTCATCAAGACACGGTCGAAGCCCGCACGGTGGTTCAAACAGTCACGCATTGTGTCGCACCCCTCGGGTGAACTGTCCCTCGTGGAACAGCTTTGTTATCGCCTATTGAGCTTCGGCTAAATCGCGCCGGCCTCTCGAAAGTTGCACGCCTGCACGCAACGATTCATACGCAGACGATATACAGGCCCCGGTTTTGCAGCCAGCGCTAACCGGGACAACTCACGCCAAACTGACTTCAAGGGAGCCTCTTGGCAACGGATTGTGCGCCTGCACAGCGCGCTTTTCCCTGTGTCTGTCACTTCCAAGTCACGGTTCAAGAAGCAGTCGAATTCTGTCGTCGTGCGAACGGCTTACAGCCGCTCCCGCATCGCCGCGCGAACCCTCGTTCGCATGATGCTCAGTGCGTCTCCTCGCCGCTTTTCCCGCCATGTCCGGGAACCCCGGCCTCGTCGAGTTTGCGGTAGAGGGTGGACCGGCCGATTTTGAGGCGGCGAGCCACCTCGGACATCTGGCCGCGGTAGTGCGAGATCGCGAAGCGGATGATCTCGTTCTCCATGTCCTCCAGCGAGCGGACATCGCCGGTCGCGGTGAGCAGGGCGAGCGTGCCTACCGCCGGGAGCGGCGCGATCGGTATTTCATTACCCGATACCACCGACGGGGTCGCCGCCGGCTCGAGCATCAGCGGGGCGGTCGGAATCTCGGTTACGGGATGCGGCTGCGAAGCGAGCAGAGGGAAGTCGCCGAGGCCGAGCTGGTCGCCGTCGCTCATCACCACGGCGCGGTAGACCGCGTTCTCGAGCTGGCGGATGTTGCCGGGCCAGTCGAGCTGGGCAAGATGGGCCATGGCCTCGCCGCTGATGCCGGTGATCGCGCGGTTCTCCTCGGCGGCAAACCGCGCCAGGAAATGCCGGAGCAGATGCGGGATGTCCTCGCGCCGCGCCCGGAGCGAGGGGATCGTCAGCGGCAGCACGTGCAGGCGATAGAACAGGTCTTCCCGGAAGTGTCCTTGTTTCACCCGCTCCAGCAGCCGGCGATTGGTTGCCGAGACGATGCGGACATCGACCTTGACGGGCTTGCGGCCGCCGACCGCCTCGACTGCGCCTTCCTGGAGCGCGCGCAGCAGCTTGACCTGCGCAGTCAGCGGCAGCTCGCTGACCTCGTCCAGGAACAGCGTGCCGCCATGGGCCTCGACGAACTTGCCCATGTGCCGCTCGGTCGCGCCGGTGAAGGCGCCCTTCTCGTGGCCGAACAGAATGGACTCGACGAGGTTGTCGGGGATCGCGCCGCAATTGACGGCGACGAAGGGCTTGGCCTTGCGCTCGCCGCTGCCATGGATCGCGCGCGCGAACATCTCCTTGCCGACGCCGGACTCGCCTTCGATCAGAACGGGAATCGCAGAGTTCGCCGCCTTCTGCGCGGCGCGCATCACGGGTGCCATCGCCTCGGCGCGGGTGATGATGTCGGAGAACGTCAGCCGGCCCTCGCGGCTGTGCCGGATGCGCTGCAATTCGCCCTTGAGCGCGGAGGCGTTGAGCGCGTTGCGCAGCGAGACCTGGAGCCGCTCCACACCAACCGGCTTGACCACGAAATCGGCCGCGCCGGCGCGCATCGCCGAGATCACGTTGTCGATGCCGCCATGGGCGGTCTGCACGATGACGGGGACGCTGAGACCCGCTTCGCGGATTTTCGCCAGCACGCCCATGCCGTCGAGGCCGGGCATCACGAGATCGAGGATGACGGCGTCGATGGCCGGCGCGTCGGAAGTGGTAAGGACGGCGATCGCGGCGTCACCGGAGTCCACGACGACCGTCTCATAGCCGCATTTCTGCACCATGTTCTCGACCAGCCGGCGGGCTACGGCGTCGTCGTCGGCGATCAAAATACTGGCAGCCATGGTGTTCCCCGCACGCTACTACTATCTGTCTCGAATCGGGGCACTCTGGCCGAAGCCGATTAACGCACTCTTAAACCTTGATGCCTCCGCCCGCCGTCGCGCTTGTTGAACACAGGTTTCCCACACAATGAATTCGCGCTCCAAGACTGCTCTCCGCAAGCCTGCCGCCAAAACATCCGCCCCCAGAACATCCGCCGCCAAGAAATCCGCCGCCAAGGCAAAGTCCTCCAAAACGCCGCTCGCAAAGCCTGCGAGCAAGACCGGCAAGCTTCCGGAGTGGAACCTTGCCGATCTCTATTCCGGGATCGATGCGCCGGAAGTGGCGCGCGATCTCGAAACGATGGATGCCGACTGCGTCGCGTTCGAGACGGACTACAAGGGCAAGCTGGCGACAGGGACAGCAAACGAAGATGGCGGAAAATGGCTCGCGGAAGCCGTGCGACGCTATGAGGCAATCGACGATCTTGCCGGCCGGCTCGGTTCATATGCCGGGCTCGTCCACGCCGGCGACAGCGTGGACCCTGCGATTTCAAAGTTTTACGGCGATGTGTCGGAGCGGCTGACGGCGGCGTCCACGCATTTGCTGTTCTTTGCGCTCGAGCTCAATCGTGTCGATGACGATATTTTGAACCGGGCCATGCAAGCGCCCGAGCTCGCGCACTACCGTCCCTGGATCGAGGATCTGCGCAAGGAGAAGCCGTATCAGCTCGACGACAAGCTCGAGCAGCTTTTCCTGGAGAAGGCGCAGACCGGCTATTCCGCCTTCAATCGGCTGTTCGACCAGACCATCTCCGGACTACGCTTCAAGGTCGGGGCCAAGGAGCTGGCGATCGAGCCGACGCTCAATCTGTTGCAGGACCGCGACGGCGCCAAGCGCAAGAGCGCAGCCGAGGCACTGGCAAAAACCTTCAAGGCCAATGAGCGCACCTTTGCGCTGATCACCAACACGCTCGCCAAGGACAAGGACATCTCCGACCGCTGGCGCGGCTTCCAGGACGTCGCGGATTCCCGCCATCTGAACAACCGTGTCGAGCGCGAAGTGGTGGATGCGCTGGTCGCCTCGGTGCGGGCGGCCTATCCGCAGCTGTCGCATCGCTATTACGCGTTGAAGGCGAAGTGGTTCGGCAAGAAGCGGCTGGCTTATTGGGATCGCAACGCGCCGCTGCCCTTTGCCGCGACCGATACCATCGGCTGGCCCGACGCGCGCAACATGGTGCTGACGGCCTATCGCGGCTTCTCGCCCAAAATGGCCGATATCGCCGAGCGCTTCTTCACCGATCGCTGGATCGACGCGCCGGTGCGGCCGGGCAAGGCGCCGGGCGCGTTCTCGCATCCGACCACCCCGTCGGCGCATCCCTATGTCCTGATGAACTACCAGGGCAAGCCGCGCGATGTGATGACGCTCGCCCACGAGCTCGGCCATGGCGTGCATCAGGTGCTGGCGGCGAAGAACGGTGCGCTGATGGCGCCGACGCCGCTGACGCTGGCCGAGACCGCCAGTGTGTTTGGCGAGATGCTCACGTTCAGGCGGCTCCTTGCCCAGACCAAAAATGCAAAACAGCGCCAGGCGCTGCTCGCCGGCAAGGTCGAGGACATGATCAACACCGTGGTGCGGCAGATCGCGTTCTACTCGTTCGAGCGCGCGGTCCACACCGAGCGCAAGAACGGCGAGCTCACCGCGACGCGGCTCGGCGAGATCTGGCTGTCGGTGCAAGGCGAGAGCCTGGGTCCGGCGATCGAGATCAAGGCGGGCTATGAGAACTACTGGATGTACATCCCGCACTTCATCCATTCGCCGTTCTACGTTTACGCCTATGCCTTCGGCGATTGCCTCGTGAACTCGCTCTATGCGGTCTACGAGAACGCGGCCGAGGGTTTTGCCGAGCGTTATCTCGACATGCTAGCTGCCGGCGGCACCAAGCATTATTCCGAGTTGCTGCGGCCGTTCGGGCTCGATGCCAAGGACCCGAAGTTCTGGGACGGCGGCCTGAGTGTCATCGCCGGGATGATCGACGAGCTCGAGGCGATGGGCTGAGTGTAGGGCCGTAAAACATTTGTTGAACAATTGGGTGGGTCGTGTTATACAGATGTATAACGAGGTGCTGCCATGAACGAGAACGCGAGCTCTAAGGACTTGAAGAACGAATCCACCGTGCTTCAGGTGCGCAAGATAGGCAATTCGATCGGCGTTATCCTGCCGAAGGAGCTCGCGGGTCGTCTGAATCTCAAAGAGGGCGACAGGCTGTTTCCGGTCGAGCAGTCGGACGGTGGCGTGTTGCTGACGCCGCATGATCCTGACTTCGAAAAAGCAATGGAAGTCGCACGGCGAGGCATGAAGCGTTATCACAACGCTCTCGCCGAGCTTGCCAAGTGAATGAGCCGTTCTGGCTGACGCGTCGGATCATCATTGCGATCCACCACGAACAACTGGCGATCCATGGCGGCGCAAGCGGCCTTCGAGATGAAGGCATGCTCGAATCCGCGCTCGATCGGCCCAGAAACAAATGGTCTTACGAGAGCGCCGATCTTCCCGAATTGGCGGCGGCGTACGCCTTCGGCATCGCGCGCAACCATCCGTTCGTCGACGGCAATAAGCGCACGTCGCTGCTGGCGCTGTACACGTTTCTCGGCGTGAACGGCATCGACTTCGTTGTACCCGAGGCTGAAGCGGCAGCCATCATCCTGTCGCTCGCTGCCGGCGAGGTCAGCGAGGAGAACCTGACGCGTTGGATCCGCGACAATTGGGATTCCAAATGAGCCGATTTGCGGGAAAACCGCTGCCCAGCGCCGTTGCCCTGCTCGAAGGTTTCAGGTATCCCAGCCCAAGAATTCGACTTTCGACTGGGGACAATCCATGGCTGATCATAGCGAAGTGGCGTACAGCACCGCCGACGGCAACGACTACGTTGCCCACGAGCAGACCTACGAGGGCTTCATCAAGCTGGTGAAGTACGGCACGGTCTCGGTCGCGCTCATCGTGATCCTGATGGCGGTCTTCCTGACCTGATCTGTCGGCAGCTGCACACGCCAGCGGCAGCAGCTGCCCAGAATATTTGCATCCAAGCCGGTGCCAAAACCGGTATCGAACGCCGCGGGAGTAACGCTTAGTTTGCGCGCGCGCTGTCCCGCGCCGCCGGAGGACCTATGAAGATCGCCGTTGCCAAGGAAATCGATCCGCTCGAGCCGCGAGTCGCCGCTTCGCCCGATACGGTGAAGAAGTTCAAGGCGCTGGGCGCCGAGATCGCCGTCGAGCCGGGCGCCGGCCTCAAATCGGGCCTGCCGGATTCCGAATTCACCGCGGTAGGTGCCACCGTCAGCGCAGACGCGCTGAAGGATGCCGACATCATCATCAAGGTGAAGCGTCCTGAAGCCTCCGAGCTCGCGCAGTACAAGCGCGGCGCGCTCGTCATCGCCATCATGGACCCCTATGGCAACGAGGCCGCGCTGAAGACGATCGCCGATGCCGGCGTTTCCGCCTTCGCGATGGAATTGATGCCGCGCATCACGCGCGCGCAGGTGATGGACGTGCTGTCCTCGCAGGCGAACCTCGCCGGTTACCGCGCCGTGATCGAGGGCGCCGAGGCGTTCGGCCGCGCCTTCCCGATGATGATGACCGCTGCCGGCACCGTGCCTGCGGCGAAAGTGTTCGTGATGGGCGTCGGCGTCGCCGGCCTCCAGGCGATCGCGACCGCGCGCCGTCTCGGCGCCATCGTGACCGCGACCGACGTGCGGCCCGCGACCAAAGAGCAGGTCGAATCGCTCGGCGCGAAATTCCTCGCCGTCGAGGACGAGGAGTTCAAGAACGCGCAGACCGCCGGCGGCTACGCCAAGGAGATGTCTAGGGAATACCAGGCCAAGCAGGCCGCGCTCACCGCCGAGCACATCAAGAAGCAGGACATCGTGATCACCACGGCGCTGATTCCGGGCCGGCCCGCGCCGAAGCTCGTCTCCGGCGAGATGGTCAAGTCGATGAAGCCGGGCTCGGTGCTGGTCGATCTCGCCGTCGAGCGCGGCGGCAATGTCGAGGGCGCCAAGGCCGGCGAGGTCGTCGACCTCGATGGCATCAAGATTGTCGGCTACACCAACGTCGCTGGCCGCGTCGCGGCCTCGGCCTCCAGCCTCTACGCGCGCAATCTGTTCTCCTTCATCGAGACCATGGTCGACAAGAAAGAGCAGAAGCTCGCCGTGAACTGGGACGACGAACTGGTCAAGGCGACCGCGCTCACCAAAGACGGCGCCGTCATCCACCCGAACTTCCAGCCGAAGGCTTAAGGAGACCCGCCATGGAGCATGCTGCACAGGTCGTCGACCCCTTCATCTTCCGGCTGTCGATCTTCGTCCTCGCCGTCTTCGTCGGCTATTTCGTGGTGTGGTCGGTGACACCGGCGCTGCACACGCCGCTGATGAGCGTGACCAACGCGATCTCCTCGGTGATCGTGGTCGGCGCGTTGCTTGCCGGCGGCGTCGCGAACGTCTCGAGTGGCTCGGGCTGGGCTCGCGCCTTCGGCTTTGTCGCGCTCATTTTCGCCTGCGTGAACATTTTTGGCGGCTTCCTTGTCACCCAGCGCATGCTGGCGATGTACAAGAAGAAGTCGAAGTAAGCGGCCACCTCGGGCTGAAGGGATCAATGGGGACCTGAGATGAGCGCCAACCTCTCTGCATTTTTGTATCTCGTGGCGGGAGTGCTGTTCATCCTGTCGCTGCGCGGGCTGTCGAGCCCGGCTTCGTCGCGCCAGGGCAATCTGTTCGGCATGATCGGCATGGCGATTGCGGTCGCCACCACGCTGGCCAACCATCCGCCGGCAGACGGCCTCGCCTGGGTGCTCGTCATCGTCGGTATCGCCATCGGTGCCGCGATCGGCGCGGTGATCGCCCGCCGCGTGCCGATGACCTCGATGCCGGAACTGGTCGCCGCCTTCCACTCGCTGGTCGGCATGGCCGCGGTGCTGGTCGCCGCCGGCGCGTTCTACGCGCCCGAGGCCTTCGACATCGGCACCCCCGGCAATATCCATCCGCAGAGCCTGGTCGAGATGTCGCTCGGCGTCGCCATCGGCGCGCTGACCTTCACCGGCTCGGTGATCGCGTTCCTGAAGCTGTCCGCACGGATGAGCGGCGCGCCGATCATCCTGCCCGCCCGCCACATCATCAACATCGCGATTGCCGTGGCGCTGGTGTTCTTCATCGTTCGCCTGGTCCTGACCGGCGGCGCGCTCGACTTCTGGCTGATCGTCATCCTGGCGCTGGCGCTCGGCGTGCTCATGATCATCCCGATCGGCGGCGCCGACATGCCGGTCGTGATCTCGATGCTGAACTCCTACTCCGGCTGGGCTGCGGCCGGCATCGGCTTCACGCTCGGCAATTCCGCGCTGATCATCACCGGCGCGCTGGTCGGCTCCTCGGGCGCGATCCTGTCGTACATCATGTGCCACGCGATGAACCGGTCCTTCATCTCGGTCATCCTCGGCGGCTTCGGCGGCGAGACCGCGGCGGCCGGCGGTGGCGGAGGCGAGCAGAAGCCCGCCAAGCTCGGCTCGGCGGATGATGCGGCCTTCATCATGAAGAATGCCCAGAAGGTCATCATCGTGCCCGGCTACGGCATGGCGGTGGCGCAGGCGCAGCACGCGCTGCGCGAGATGGGCGACATCCTGAAGAAGGAAGGCGTCGAGGTGAAGTACGCCATTCACCCGGTCGCCGGCCGCATGCCCGGCCACATGAACGTGCTGCTCGCCGAAGCCAACGTCCCCTATGACGAGGTGTTCGAGCTCGAGGACATCAACTCCGAGTTCGCGCAGGCCGACATCGCCTTCGTGATCGGCGCCAACGACGTCACCAACCCGGCGGCCGAGGAGGACAAGACCTCGCCGATCTACGGCATGCCCGTGCTTCAGGTCTGGAAGGCCGGCACCGTGATGTTCATCAAGCGCTCGCTCGCCTCCGGCTATGCCGGCATCGACAATCCGCTGTTCTACCGCGACAACACCATGATGCTGCTCGGCGACGCCAAGAAGGTCACCGAGAACATCGTCAAGGCGATGTAGCACGCGAAGGAAACGGACCGTGGCCATCAACAGGGAATGGCACCGGTCCCATCGCATGCCGCTCAAGGCGACGCGCGAGCAGCGCGTCGCATGGCACGCCGCCCACAAGGCGGCGTGCGGCTGCCGGGACGTACCGGCGAGCCTCCGGCCCGACGTCATGAAATTGCTGCGGAGCAGTCGCAAGCCCTGAGCCTGAACCGGGGGCCGGCCGCGCAATGATCACCATCGCCAAATGGACCGTCATCCTGCTCGCGACCGTCTATCTCGCCGGGCTCGTCGTGCTCTATGCCCGGCAGCGCGAGATGCTGTTTCCGATACCGACCGCCAAGCGGACCCCGCCTGAGGCTGCAAATTGTCCGAGGCGGAGGAGCATGTCCTGGCCACCTCGGATGGCGAGAAGATCATCGTCTGGCATGTGCCGGCGAGGCCGGGTCGTCCCGTGATCCTGTATTTTCCGGGCAATGGCGATTTTCTCGCCGGCCGTGTCAGCCGCTTCAAGGCCATGACGGCTGATGGCACCGGCTTGGTCGCGCTGTCCTACCGCGGCTATGCCGGCTCGAGCGGCGCGCCGAGTGAGGAGGGTCTGCTGCGCGATGCCGCTGCCGCCTATGCCTTCACCACCGCCCGCTACACGGCGGAACGAATCGTCGCCTGGGGCTTCTCGCTCGGGACCGGCGTGGCGGTTGCGCTCACCTCGGAACAGCGTGTTGGAAAGCTCGTCCTGGAGGCCCCCTATACCTCGACGGCCGACATTGCATCTTCGTCATTCTGGTTCGTGCCGGTGCGCCTCTTGATGCGCGATCCGTTCCCTTCCGACGAGCGGATCGCGCGCGTCACGGTGCCGCTCCTGGTGATGCATGGCACCAATGACCTTGTCATTTCGATCGTGTTCGGAGAGCGTCTGTTCGCGCTCGCGCATGAACCGAAGCAGTTCGTTCGCTTTGCGGGCGGCGGACACGACAATCTCGATGCGTTCGGTGCGATCGAAACGGCAAGGCGCTTCATTGGATCCTGAACGGCTCGTCTCCCGGCTGTGGGGCGTATCCCTCGCCGCCATCCTCGCCTTGTTGCCGCAGCAGGCCTGGGCCGCAAGCGGCCTCGATGGTGCGGCGATGCGCTGGCCCTATGCGCTTCCCTTTGCCGGCCTGTTGCTGTCGATCGCGCTCGGACCGCTGCTGTTTGCAAAAGTCTGGCACCATCATTACGGCAAGATCGCTGCTGCCTGGTCGCTGCTGGCGCTGGCCTCGCTCGTCATTTTTGCCGGGAGCATGGCGACGCTGGCGGCGTTCGTCCATGCCATGCTCGCTGAATATCTCGGCTTCATCGTGCTGCTGTTCGCGCTCTATGTCGTGGCCGGTGGCATTCTCGTCACGGGCGACATCAAGGCCACGCCGGCGACGAATGCCGGCATCCTCGCGCTCGGCACCCTGATGGCAAGCATCGTCGGCACCACGGGGGCCGCGATGATCCTGGTCCGTCCGCTGATCCGCGCCAACCGGCCGCGGCGCCACAACGCCCATGTCATCATCTTCTTCATCATCCTGGTCGCCAATGTCGGCGGCGCGCTGAGCCCGCTCGGCGATCCCCCGCTGTTCGTCGGTTTCCTGCACGGCGTCGACTTCTTCTGGACCACGCGGAGCATCTGGTTGCAGACCGCAATCGTCGCCGGATTGCTGCTCGCGATCTTCATCGCCATCGATTCCTGGCGCTTCCGCAGCGAGCCTGAGCTCAGCGACGCCGGTCCTGCGGATCCGGTCCGCATCCGCGGTCTGGTCAACCTCGTGCTGATCGCAGCCATCGTCGCGAGCCTGCTGGCCTCGGCGATGTGGAAGCCCGCTATCGCCTTCGACATTCTCGGAACGAAGCTGGAGCTGGAAGACATCGCGCGCAATTTGGCGCTGCTTTCCATTGCAGCGCTGTCGGTGTGGCTGACGCCGGACGAGCACAGGCTGGCCAACGGCTTCACCTGGGAGCCGATCCGCGAGGTCGCAAAACTGTTCGCGGGCATTTTTGTCGCCATCATCCCGGTCATTGCCATGCTCAATGCCGGCCATCACGGCGCCTTTGCCTGGCTGTTGTCGGCCGTGACGGCACCGGACGGCACGCCGCGCGAGGTCGCCTATTTCTGGTTCACCGGCCTGATGTCGGCGTTTCTCGACAATGCGCCGACCTATCTCTTGTTCTTCCAGCTTGCCGGCGGCGATCCGCAAATGCTGATGCATCAGCTGTCGGGCACGCTCGCGTCGATCTCGATGGGCGCCGTCTACATGGGAGCGCTCACCTATATCGGCAACGCGCCGAACTTCATGGTCAGCAGCATTGCCAGCGAGAACGGGATCAAGATGCCGAGCTTCTTTGGCTATCTCGTGCGCGCCGGCGCGGTGCTGATCCCGCTGTTCATGCTGCTGACGCTGCTGCCGGTCGCGCCGATCCTGCGCTGGCATTGAATCCGCCGGCCGATTTGCTCGCCGCTCGACAAGGAGCTCGAGCTCGGCCTCGACGCCCGGGGGGCAGCGTGGTCTTGCTCCCGACCTTCGTCCTGAGCATGCCGACCTTCGGCACGGGCAGGACAAACGTCCTGTTCGGGCTGGTCCATGTGATGGTATTTGGCGTCTACGTATTCATGGTTTCGTTGCCCTGAACCCACTTTGCGCTCACGCGGCCCTTCGGGGGCCGGGATCGCGTCCCAGGAGAGGTCCCAATGCTTGCCGCCAGATCCGAGGTTCAGGTCGACAACGAGGAGGTCCGGGTGACGGAATGGCGGCTCGGTCCGGGCAGCGCCACGGGGCATCACACCCACGGCATGGACTATGTGATTGTTCCCGTCGTCGCGGGCGAAATGACCATCGTGGCGCCGGGCGGCGAGCGGTCCAAGGCGCAGCTGGCGGCCGGGAAATCCTATTTCCGCAAGGCGGGCGTCCAACATGACGTACTTAACGAAACCTCAACCGAGATCGTGTTCCTTGAGATCGAGCTGAAGCCGTAGGTCCGGCCTTACAACTTGCCATCGATCCGTCGCAGTTGATCCCTTACAATGCCCCAAAGTTCCCGCATCAGATCGCGCGGGGAGTGGCCGGAATGCTGAAATACCTCGCTAAAATTTCGATGGATATTTTCCCCTCGGTGCTCGCGACGATCATCGGGGCGTACATCGTTAACCACTACATCAACGCCAAGCCGGCGGCTGACGCCCCTGCGGCCGTCGTGGCCCCTGCCGAGGCCGGCAAGAACGGCAAGCCCGCCGATGTGGCCAATCTCCCGGCGCCCGGCGTCAAGGCCAAAGGCATCCCCGAGAAGAGCGTGACGGACAAGCCGGCGGCTGAAAAGGCTGCCGATCAGCCGACTGCCGAGCACAAGGCTGTTGATGTGGCTCCGGCCGAGGCCAGCCCGCGTGGCAAGCCGTCGGCGCGCGAGAAGGCGGTCGCCAAGTCTACCCCGACGTCTACCCCGGCCGCCAGCACGCCCGCTCCCGCCGCTCCGGTGGTTGAGGCCAATTCGGCGCCGGCTGCCGCGGCTCCGGCCCCCGACGCCAACGACCTCGTGCGTGCCGCGATCGAGCGTCTGCGCAAATCTCCTGAGGGCAAGTCTCCTGAGGGCAAGTCGTCTGAGGGCAAGTCCGCCGAGACCAAGCCTGCCGAGGTTAGGCCGTCCGAGACCAGGTCAGCCGAGAAGCCGACCGAGCCTGCCGTGCGGGAAGCCGCTCGCACGCCGGAGGCCCCGCGGGTCATCAGCATGGAGCCGGCTACGGTCCGTCCGCTGCCGCCGCCGATCACGGTATCGACGCCCTCACCAGAGGCCTATGGCAAGGATGGCTCCTCGCCGGCCAATCCGTCCTATACGGCCTCGGTCGGCAGCGATGATCCGAATCGGATGACGCCGCCGGCCGACATTCCCGTGCCGGTGATCGCGCCACCGCTCGATCTGCGCGCCGACGCCGGCGGCTCCATGCCGCGGCCCAAGAAGACCAATGTCGCCGACGAGATGCTGTCGGGCATGAAGTCGATGTTCCACTCGGTTCTGCCGAAGAGCGCCACCCCCGATTGAGACGGTGCCAGAACCGTCAGCCGCCGACGCGGGCCAGGCCGCTGCGCGCGGCGTCGTCGCGTGGACGAAGCGATACAGCCCTGGTGTAGGACGCCGCCGCCTTGGCCCTGTCGCCCAGCCGCTCATAGGCCTGTCCCCGCGCGGTCCAGACCTGCGCGTTGTGCGGATCGGCCTCTGAGGCCTCATCCAGATCGGCCGTGGCCTCCTTGACCTTGCCGAGCGCGAGATAGCTGGTGGCGCGGCCGAGCAGCGGCTCGACCTTCTGGGGATTGAGCCCGCTCGCAGCGCTGAAATCTGCGATCGCGAAGTCGTGCTGATTGTTGCTCTGGTAGATCAGGGCACGGCCATACAGCGCCTGCGCATTGTAGGGATCGAGCCCGACCGCGCGATTGAACTCGTCGAGCGCCGCCGCGACCTCGCCTGACTTGGCCAGGGATTGGGCTTTTGCGGTGTGGGCCTGAGCCTCGGTGACGTTGGCGGCGCTCACCGCGCTCTCGGCGGGCGCGGCGGCCTTGGGCGCCTCCTGCGGCTTGTCCTTCTCCGGCATCAGCGATCCCAGATCGAACGAGCAGCCGCACAACGCAATCCCCATGAGCGCCAGCGCGAACGGCGGCTGCCAGATCCGGCATAGCCACGTCAAGCCGTGCTGGGGGAGGGGGGAGGCCATCTACGGTTCGCTCGCGCTAGAGCATGATCCGGACCCGAAGGGCCGCGTTGGCGAAAAGTATGCAGCGGTTTTTCCTCGCGACAAACGCGCAATGCGTTTGCGTAGAGATTGCTCAAACAACAAACTAAAGCGCGACGACGTTCAATCCAAATCTCATCGCGCTTGCGTGCCGCATCCGTGGTGCCGACCCGGAAAAGGCCCCGCGCACAAACAATAACGCGGGCCAGAGGCCCGCGTCATCGAAACTGAAATCCTGCAAAATTCGGTAAATCAGCGCGGTCCGCGCGGACCAGCACCTGCACCCGGGCCACGACCGCCGCGATCACCGCCGGGACCGGCGCCGAACACCGGCTTCGGCTTCATCGGCAGCAGGCCTTCGCGCTGCAGCTTCTTGCGGGCCAGCTTGCGCGCACGGCGCACAGCTTCGGCCTTTTCGCGGGCCTTCTTCTCGGAGGGCTTCTCGTAATGACCGCGGAGCTTCATCTCGCGGAAAATTCCCTCGCGCTGCATCTTCTTCTTCAGCGCCTTGAGGGCTTGGTCGACATTGTTATCGCGAACGAGAACCTGCACGCGGCATCCTCTTCAGTGGATCGGATTTGAATTCTGGTAAGACGAAGGGGATGGCGAAAACGCGCAAGCCCTTAACCTTGAGGGCGCGGATGTATCAGACAAATCCCGGGATGTCCACCGGACAAGCGGGCTTTCGGGCCAAGTTCAGCCATTAAATGAGGCGAAAATACCTCTGTGCGGCCCTGATTTGGGCGATTCGACGCCAGGGATGGGGCCGTTTCCGGAGCTTGTTCCGGAATCTTTGAAAGCAGGGGACGACACATGGATATCAAGAAATACGCCGCTGAAGCCATCGGCACCTTCTGGCTCACATTCGCAGGCTGCGGAAGCGCGGTGATCGCTGCCGGCTTCCCGCAGGTCGGAATCGGTCTGGTCGGTGTCTCCCTCGCATTCGGACTGAGCGTGGTCACCATGGCCTATGCGATCGGCCATATCTCCGGCTGCCATCTCAACCCGGCCGTCACGGTCGGTCTTGCCGCCGGCGGGCGTTTTCCGGCCGGCCAGATCCTGCCCTATGTGATCGCGCAGGTGGCCGGCGCGATCGTGGCCGCCTGGCTCCTCTACGTCATCGCGAGCGGAGCTCCCGGATTCGATGTCAGCAAGGGCTTCGCATCCAACGGCTATGATGCGCATTCGCCCGGCCAGTACAGCATGATCGTGTGCTTCCTCACCGAGGTGGTGATGACCATGATGTTCCTGTTCATCATCATGGGCGCGACCCATGGCCGCGCGCCCGCCGGCTTCGCGCCGCTCGCGATCGGGCTCGCGCTGGTGATGATCCATCTCGTCAGCATCCCCGTCACCAACACCTCGGTGAACCCGGCGCGCAGCACGGGTCCTGCGCTGTTCGTCGGCGGCTGGGCGATCGCGCAGCTCTGGCTGTTCTGGGTCGCACCGCTGATCGGCGGTGCGCTGGGCGGGGTGATCTATCGCTGGCTCAGCGAGGAGCCCACGGGCGTCGTCGCAGGCGCGAAGACGGCCTAAAGCGTTTTCGAGCGAAGCGGGATCGCAGCGATTGCTGCGGTCCCGCTACTTGCCTTTCGTCGGCCTGACTTCGGTGACGTGGCCCATCTTTCGGCCGGGACGCGGCGCACCCTTGCCGTAGATGTGCACGGTCGCGCCGGGCACGCTCAGCCACTTTTCGTAATCGTTGATCTCGTCGCCGATCAGATTGGTCATGGTGACGACTTCGCCGTGACGCACGGGCTTGCCGAGCGGCCAGCCGGCGATGGCGCGGATGTGCTGCTCGAACTGCGAGACCGACGCGCCGTCGAGCGTCCAGTGCCCGGAATTGTGCACGCGCGGGGCGATCTCATTGACCAGCACCTTCGGGCCTGTGCCATTGGCGAGCACGAACATCTCGACAGCGAGCACGCCGACATAGTCGAGCGCGCTTGCGATCTTGCCGGCGATGCTGCGTGCTTCGTCGGCGAGCGCAGCCGGGATCGGCGCGGGCGCGCGCGATATCTTCAGGATGTGGTCGCGGTGCTCGTTCTCGGTGACGTCGAAACACTCGACCTGGCCTGTGACCGAGCGTGCGGCGATCACGGAGATCTCGCGCTCGTATGGCACGAAGGCTTCCAGGATCGCGGATTTGGTCGCGAGGCTGGTCCACACCTTGGCGATATCGTCGCCCTCGCGGATGATGGCCTGGCCCTTGCCGTCATAACCGAAGCGGCGGGTCTTGAGCACGGCCGGAAGGCCGATCCTGGCGATCGCCTCGCGCAGCGAGGACACCGAGGTGACGTCGGCATAGGCCGCAGTGCCGATGCCGAGCCGCGTCACGAAATCTTTTTCGGCGAGCCGGTCCTGGGTGGTCTCGAGGATCTTGCGGTTGGGCAGCACGGGTCGGCGCGCGTCCAGCACCATCGCGGCGGCCGATGGCACGTTCTCGAATTCGTAGGTGATGACGTCGACGTCGTTGGCGAACAGTTCGAGCGCTTCGACGTCGGCATATTCGGCGCAGGTCGCGTTCAATACGACGTCGAAAGCCGGCGAGTCCGGATCGGGCGAGAACACCTGGCAGCGCAGGCCGAGCCGCGCCGCAGCCATGGCCAGCATCCGGCCCAATTGTCCGCCGCCGAGGATTCCGATGGTGTCACCGGGCTTCAGCTTCACCTGCCTGGTGTCGGTCACGCCTTGTCCTCCGGGCGCTCGGCGACCGCCTCGGTCTGCGCCTTGCGCCAGGCTGCGAGGCGATCGGACAAGGCCGGGTCGGACAACGCCAGGACGGCCGCTGCCAGCAGTGCGGCGTTGGTTGCCCCGGCCTTGCCGATGGCGAGGGTGCCGACCGGGATGCCGGCGGGCATCTGGACGATCGAATAGAGCGAATCGAGGCCCTTGAGCGTCTTGGATTCGACGGGAACGCCGAACACCGGGAGTTCGGTCAGCGCCGCCGCCATACCGGGCAGGTGCGCAGCGCCACCGGCGCCGGCGATGATGACCTTGTAACCCGCGGCCTTGGCGCCCTTGGCGAAAGCGAAGAGACGGTCGGGGGTGCGGTGGGCCGAGACGATGCGGGTGTCGGCGGCGACGCCGAGCGCGGCAAGCGTGTCGGCGGCATGCCGCATCGTGTCCCAGTCCGACTGGCTTCCCATGATGATGGCGATCGGCGCGGTCATGACGTTAATTGTGCCCGAAAAACAGAAAGATAGGCCAGATTAACGGTTCCGGCCGGCGGCTCGCAAGGCGGTGGCAAGGAGAAGGGAATCCACTATCCTGTCTTGGTGAATCCCCGCAAGCCTTCATTGAGCAGCCTTGCTCGGTTTACCCACCAAAAGCCGCGAGCAGTATAACGAACAATTTACCTTGTTCCGCCTTCGCGGGAACGACAGCATTCGGCAGCACGGGCTACCCCCCGGAAGCCACCTGCAGCGACCGTCCCGTAGCCCGGTTGTAGCCCAAGCTTGACCTCTACCGGGTCCTGTCGTCGGGTTCGCTGCGAGGATGCGATGAGGCGTAACTTTTCCGATCGATTTATTCGCGGGCTGCGGCCCGCTCCGGCAGGCAAGCGCGTCGAGTACTGGGATATGCGCGTGCCCAACTTTGGCGTTCGAATTACCGAACGCGGACACAAGACATACGTACTCTACCTTCGATGGCCGGGCAGCCGCGCCCCGTCCCGGCGCGAGATCGGCGATGCCAGCAGAATCTCCCTGGCGAAAGCGCGCGAAATTGCCCGGCGCTGGCTGGAGCAGGTCGAATTGGGCATCGACCCGCGCGAGCAGCAGAGAGCAGAGGAGATCAAGAGACAGCGCGAGAGGCAGACCACATTCGAGGTGGTGGCCGAGGCGTGGATCGCCAATATCGCGTCGCAGCGCAAGGGCACTGAGGTGGCTAACGACGTGAGGCGAGAGTTCGTGGCGAGATGGGGCAAGCGGCCCGTCACCAGCATCACCAAGGAGGACGTCGCGGCCGCCATCGGCGCGAAGAGGGACGAGGGCCACGCGCCGCAGGCGCATAACCTGCTCGGCTATGCTCGGCGTCTGTTCGACTGGGCCGTCCATCAGCACGCCTATGGCATCGAGATTTCGCCCGTCGAGAAGCTGCGGGCGTCGAAGCTGATCGGTGAGCGCGCGAAGAAGCGAGAGCGGCCGCTCTCCGACGAGGAGCTGCGCGAGGTGTGGCAGGCAGCAGAGGAGGCCGAGTATCCTTACGGCCCCATGTTTCGCATGCTCATCATGACGGGCCAGCGAAGATCGGAGGTCGCGGGCGCGTGCTGGCAGGAGTTCGACATCTCCCGCAGGCTCTGGACGATACCGGCCGAGCGCATGAAGAAGACCACGAAGAATCCGAAGCCGCACGACGTGCCGCTGACGGAGGACATGATCTCCCTGCTCAAATCACTTCCCCGGTTCGATGCGGGCGACTGGCTGTTCACGGCGACCAGCGGCGCGGGACCGGTCAACAGCTTCGGCAGAGCGAAGCGCGCGCTGGACGACATCGTTGCCCGGGGGAGGAGCAAGCCGATGGAGCCCTGGGTGATCCACGATCTGCGCCACACGATGAGGACGCGACTGCCGAAGCTCAAGGTCGACGAGGTCGTCAGCGAACGCATGATCGCCCACGCCATTCCCGGTATCGCCGGCGTCTACAATCACCACGATTATCTTGAGGAGCGCCGCGAGGCATTCGGCAGGTGGTGCGACTACCTGCGTGGCATCATGCAGCCGAAGGTGGTCCGCATTCGGGGATAGCCACGCCTAACCAATCTTTCGGGCGTAGTGGAGTGCTGGCATTCCCGAAACCTCGTCGGTCACCTTCGTGGGCGCAGAGGAGATCACCGCCGCCGCAACATGCTGGGAAGGTTCGTTGTGGGCACCGACAATGGCCTCCACGTAGAACGTCGGGATTCGGTTTCTTCCGAGTCCATTCTTCATCTCCGCGATCGCCGCCTCCACCGCACTTTTGGCGAGCCCCATCCTGCGGTGTGATTCGGGCACGGCGACACCTAGTTGAAAGCACGGGAGACCTTCGATCGGATCAGACATGACTGCGATCACGAGCGCGGTCACCTTCTTTCCCTCAAGTCGCGCGTATGTCAGCCTGACTTCGCCCTGAGGGCGGTCTTGATGGACAAAAAGATCACGATCGAGCGCTCCACGCTGGAGATCTAACTCTCCGTCGAGAAGGGCCTGCTGGAATGACACGAGGGAGTCGGTCGGATCAGTCATTCTGGTCACGTAAGTCTCCGTCACTGGAAGCCTGCCAAGTGCAACTAAGCAGCGGTAGGTCTAGGTTCTTCTTGAACGATAAGCCGTTGCAATTGTTCATGCTTCGAGTCTGGCGCCCCCGGAACCTCTGCCGCACTTAACTTTATGGAATCGCTGCGATTTTCCCGCCGGGGCTGTTGACAGAGCAGCAAAGAGCTACAATATGTAGAAAGGCTGAAGGCCCGAACTCTGGGGCGGTTACTCCCAAAGCCGGGCCTTCAACTCACACTAATAACGCGCGGGCTTTCCGCACTTAACATCACCTGCCTTCCTAGTTGCCCTCGGGAAAGAGGGGCGGGTTAGCGGTCACCAACCGCCAGATACGAACCTCGGTGACGCCATCACCGGGGTTCGATTCGTTTTGGGCCATCGCCCTCAATTGAACAATCCGTTCGACGCCGGGGACGCCTCGTCGCTATTGCCCTGGGCCTGAGGAGCTGTCCTGCGACCGTTCCACTCGACGAGGCCGTACCCCCCGAAGCCCGGGACGTTGTCGAACTTCTTCGAGGTGGAGAGATAGCTGGAGATGGTCTTGCTCGGCATCTTGCCAGGGACGTGGATGCCCTTCGACTGGACGTACGGGAGCAACTCGCCCGACGTTGCCCGTCGACCCCTCTGAGTGAGATATTCCGCGGCGGCGGCCTCGACCTGCGCAGTCTTGGTGCGATGCGCAGTCACTATCGGCTCGATCGCTTGTTCGACCGCGTCTTTGGTCTGTGCAGTGAGAGCTGGTTCGGTTGGCTTCGCCGGCGCTGCCGTCTGAGCGACCTGAACCTCAGGGTTGCCGCGATACGCAGAGATCAACGCCTCGGCGGCCTTGAGCCGCTTGTACGCTGGCGTCTTTTCGAGCTCTGCACGAAGCCGGGCTACCTCGGCTTCTGCGAATTCGATCATCTTGTCGTCGGCCACGGGTGAGAATCTCCGTTCTAATGTTCTCGGAGATAAGACCTGAGTTCTGATCCGTCAAGGCCAGAACGAGAACGAAAAGCAGAACTCCCTGAAGATTAACAGAATGGTAAGAGTCGCTGACCCATCGCGCTCAGGACATGGGACGGGTGCTGCCCCTCCGGCCGCGAGTGATCGCAGCGTCGATCGCACGCCTTATCCTCTTGATGTTGGGGTAGTCTTGCGCATCGTGCGCCCGCCGCAATTTCTCCAGCAGCCTTGCCAACTCCCGCGCCCGTTCGGCGCTGCCCAGCTTCTTGGTCATGATGCCTCCGCGCCGGGCGGCATGCCCGGGCGAGACTAGGAATATATTCCCTCTAGAGTTGTTAAAACTGCTATAGTTGACTTGAGGTAAGCACAACGTTGGGTGCGGCACTGCCACCAAATTTTTACCCGGGTAAAATAGCATATGGACGTGGTTTGGTCGAGCGCTGGGCGACTCGCTGGAGGCCCGTTGGGCGGGGCGGTAGCCGTACAGCGGGCAACCCCGGCAAGCCCATCCAGCGCGACCTCCTGGGCCAAATTTAAGGGGTGCCGGCGAAGGCCAATCGGACGGCCCGCCGCCTTAGTAGCTCTTTGGTTGTACAAACAGAGGATGCTACCCCTGCTCCCGACCGTAGCCCCGGGCTGGTAGCCCCGGCCGGGGCTGGGCGGTGACGCGGAGGCCAAAAAGCTTGGTCCGCGTCTGCGCCGCCACCCGCCCGGGGGCAGGGTGGCGGGAAATTAGATGGGCCTTTCGTCTCTGCGCCTCCTTCTCAGCTTCGTAAAGACTTCGGAGCCCATAGACTTGATCGTCGCGTGATGCTGCTTCAGCCTCGATGTTATTGCTCGCTGCAGCAGAGGCTGCTCACCTCGTGCAGCGCAGGCTTGGGCGTACTGCTCGTAAATCTCTCTCGGACTGACGCGATCGCCATCACTTCCCGTCGTCATGAACTCCGTGGCCATCACGTAGCCAAGCGTGTCTGCCTCAGCGAACAGATCATCCGTCCGGCCCTGAACTACTTCAGGCGCTCGCAGACCCGTGAGGTTATACTTGACCGCACCGTTGATCGCCCACCGGAGAATGCCCGGCAGCTCAGAGCGAAGGCGTTCTCCCAACTTGCTGTCCCTGAGAAATATGTAGGCCGCCTCGCTCACCTCGTTCGGATCGTCCGTGACGCGCATTTGCCACGGCACGATCTCTAGGCGTCTCCGCATGGCACTATCGGTGCTGCGCAACCGCGGCTCCCCGTTGCCTGAGAACCATGGGGTGAACTTGATCCGAAATGTCTGATTCTTCTGATACACCTCGCGGGCAGTGATCGTTCCGCCACCCGTAATCTTCTTTATCTCCTCCTCGTTCCAATACCTGTCTGACGCGTTCTCGTCGTAGGAGAGCATTCGTGCGTGCCGCGCGGAGGCGAGGTCGTTCGTTGACTTAGAAAACTTCGACTCGATGAACATTCCCGGGGGCGCCGAGAAGTGCAGTTCGCCCAGCGCGGCGGCCAAGGTGCCGACGAACACGCCCTTTCCGTTCCCACCGCCGCCGCAGAGAAAGAACAGTTTGTGCTCGGGGTTCTCGCCGACGAGGGTGTAGCCTGCGCATACCTGGAGGTACTCGACCAGTTCGACACTGCCGCGAGTTACCTGCGATAAAAACTCCTTCCAGGTCGGGCACTCCTCCTCAGCCCCCGGTATCGCAGCGGTTATCCGCGATATGCGATCCTCGCGCTTCGGCTCGCGCAGTTCGCCCGTTCGCAAGTCGACGGTGCCTCCGGGGGTGCCGAGGAGTATCGGGTCGGCATCCCAGCAGTCGCCAGATACAACGATTCTCCTGTCGAGACGCGAGAGCCAGTCGACCGCGCTTATAAAGGTCTTGTTCACGAAGCGCGCCTGCACCTTGGGCTTCTCGTTCTTAGTGCGCTCTCGCAAGAAATCGCGAATCATGTGGGCGACAAGCCCGGTGTCATCCCGACGCCAGTGGGTGCCCGACCAGACGAAGTAACTCTCCTCGCTCCAATCGTAGCGTATGTCGTCGACGTTCTCCGACACGAATGCGAGGGCAGCATCGTCCTGTGCGACTACCCCGATCGAGTTTTTCAGATCGTCGTGTGGATTCTGCTGACCATCCGCAATGGACCGGCGCAGCGTATCGTCGGTTTTGTCGGGATCTGTCCAATGCGCAACCGCAGGCGCAAGCGCGTCCAGCACCTCTTGCTCGTGAATCCAGCCAGCACCTATCATGGTGCCCATGTGATAGGCCTGCTTTGTCAGGGTATTGTTGCGGTGTCCCTCCGGGCAATTTGACAGCTCGACGACGTATCTATCGAGCATGCGTCGCGCGTGTGCCTGCTCGCGGCTAGTGTCGGTCGTCCTCCTGCCTCTTGCGGGTCCTGTCCCTGCCCGAGCCGAGAGCGTCTTGATCTGTTCGCCCGTGAGGCGCTGTCGCTCAGCCTCCCATATGAAGGATTGGAGCGGCATCTCGAAGCCCCGGGGTCGAACAACCCTGTACTCTGATCCGAGGTACGGCATGTTGAGTTGCTTGGGCAGCTTGTCCGGGCTTCGCCTTGAGCACGGTGGGAAATATTCGATGGTGAGCTCGGACAATCCGAGCGTAGCCGCGATGCCTCGACCTAGAAGCTCGGACTGCGCAATCGAGATAGCTTCGTGAAAGGCGAGAACGCGCGCGCGTCCCACGCTCTTGGAAGCATAGACAAAGAATGGCAGACGCGACGCTCTTACCGCGCTGTTTAGTTCGACGATCTCGATCTCCTCGTCGATGTCGAGGGCAGTTACTGAGGTCGTGCCGTCGTCACATTCTAGTGCGACGACCAATGCGCGCTCACCACGCAGGTGCTGCTCCCAGTCGTGCGCTGTGACGGGACGTCTGTGAGTGACGTACTCGACGCGAACCTTTCCATGTTCGTCCGGCGGCATTCTGCTGCTCGGCTTCCAAGAACCGTGCGCGAGCGTCGAGCAAGGGAAGAGGGACATCATCCTCTTCGCGAGTGTCGCTGTGACTTGCTCGTCTTGTGGTTGTTCTTTGATCTTGGTAGTATTGCGTTTGCTCATGGGCATGCAGACTCATGCTCGTGTGGTTTGAGTAGCGCCCGGGTCCTGCGGCACACAGGCTCGGGCGCAGTGATCTAGGCGACACTGCGTTGTCCCGACCTGGCGCCTCGCCCTACCTTCGGGTCGTACTCGACGCGCTCGAGCGAGGTGATGTAGTCTCGCACCTCGTGCTCCCAGAACGCGATGCGCTGGGGCGACACGCGAACGGGTCTTGGGAAGTTCGGGATGGTTCGAAGCCACTTCCACAGGGTCTGCTTATGGCAGTGTAAGAGCGTCGACACCTGTTCGGGCGTCATCAGGATGCGTTGGGACGATGTCTCTTCCGTCGACGTTCGCAGCGCGAGCGATGATGCGCTCGCTAGTTTCTTGTCACGACTCACGTTCGGACTCCGATGGTTATCTCGGACGTCGCAAGTGCAGGGCTGGGGAAGATGGTCGTGGGCCGCGCACAAGACGAGAATCCGAGTGGATTGAGGGCGAGCGGCTGAGCTCGGCGGTCACTCGATTCGTTCCGAAAGGCAAAGCCTCGGAGGTCTTATGCGCAGCTCTCCGCAGGCGGAGCGCGCTACCGTGATTAGTATGGCATACGTTGGCTGGTGGCAGCAATCGCTGGCCTGCAACCCTTACGGGGCGCTGGCGGTGGCTTTCCGGGGGCTCGCGACGAACACGGCAGGCGCGTCGTGCGAAAGCTACCGAAAGCCGCCGAAAGCGGTGGTCAGCCTAGGGTCTACAAGGGTCGCCCAACTGTAAGCCCAAAGGATACGAATGGTTGGCCGCCATGCCGAATAAATAGGATATAAAAAGGTACTGCAGCACGACCCTGCTAGACCCTAAGCGGTGCCAGCGCCGTAAAAACGAGGGGAAGACGAAGGGGCGCCCCCGGAAAACTCTGTTGCTCGCGCGATTCGCGGCGTGCCAGCTTACGCGTTCTGGAGCGGCATCATGAGCAAAGCAAACGTCACGTCATTTAAGAAGGGCCACGTCAAGTCGCCCAATGCGGGCAGGCCGAAGGGGCAGCCGAACAAGTCGACGCGTATGCTGCGAGAGGCCATCCTATTGGCGGCGGAGGGGCACGGGCACGACGGCAAAGGAGCAGGCGGGCTAACCGGATACTTGCGATTGCTCGCGGCCACGGAAAAAGCCACCTTCGCACGTCTGCTCGGTCGCTTGATGCCCCTGCAAGTGGACGTCGCGGAGAAGAACGCAACGTATACGGTAGAGGAGGCTGCCGCGGAGCTCCAGCGTCGCGGGCTCCCCGTTCCGACTCTACTCGCCCTCGCGCCGCCCCCGGACGAGCCTCCTATCCCAGCAAACGAAGATGCCCCCGAAGAAGGCGAGTTTTACGAACGCGCGCCGGGCGTCGAATCGATAGAGCAGTAATTGCGATTGCTTGGCCCATTCTACCAAAGGTAGCATGTTGTTCTAGAGTAATGGCGGGGCGTTGCCCAGCCGCACCCTCAAGGAAGAGAACATGAACCACTATTTACGAATTAGCGACGGGACGCTCGCGCAAGCAGACGAGGCGCTCGACGAGCGCGGCTTGCTTCGCGACGGCTATCTGCTTCGGACCGCCGTCACGATGATGGACTCCGGACGCATGCCTTTCCCCGACGACGATAGAGCCAGGAAGATCGCCGATCGCGAGGCTCGCAAGGCAAGACTGTCTGACGCATGGCGTACTCCGGCGCCACAGCCCCCGCGTCCGGCTCTCGCCGCCGAGCTAGCGGCATTGGAGCGTAAGCCAACTACTCCGCCGGCAGGCGATGGAGTGGCGGCACGGGCCGAGCGCGATCGTCGGCTCGTCGACGCATGGCGTCACTGAGGAGGCAACAAATGACAAGCAGACTGACTGCAAAAGCAGCGGCCAAACTCTCGGCGCTTGCCGACGAGGTGGACCAATCTCGGAGCCTCGTCGACCTGACCATGCGGCGCATCCGCGAGGCACAGGCAGCGATGCGCAACATCAACCAAGACGCCGATCCCGATCGGTGGGCCGCACTGGAGCTGGAGGTCCAGCGGCTACACGGCCGACGCGAGATCGAGCAGACGCATCACGCCCGCCTTGCGCGTCAAGTCGCGTGCCTGAGCTCGTGGCTGGACACTCTACCCGTTGGGGTCGAACTGACTGACGTTCCCGTCGTCGACTGGCACCGCGATGAGAGCGACGACCTGCAGGAGTGCGTGGAGATCGTGCGCATCGAGATCGAGCAGCTGCTCAGTACGCGAAAGAGCGTGGCAAGCTCGGTTCCCCCGGTCGAGGACCTGTACCTTCAGGCCGACCGTCACGTCGACGCCCTCGCGAAGCAGGGCGTGCCGAGCATCAAGGTCGAGAACGGTCGCCTCAGCGTGCAGCACGCCAGCAGCTGGACTGGCTCAGGAGCCGAGGCCATCGCGATGCTGGCATGGCTAGACGGCGACCGGCTCGCCGAGGCCTTGCACGCGCGGATCGACGAGATCCGGGCCGACGAGCTGCGGCGAGGTCTCGTCGTCATGCATCCCAACGACCGGAAGAAGAAGCTGGCCGATTTCGACAATCGCATTCGTGCGCTGGAGCTGGAGGAGGAGTTCTACATCGTGCAGGCCGAGGGGAACGGCATCACCATTCCTCGGCGCGACAAGGCCAGCCCGGCCGCCGTCTTGGGAGTGGCAGTTGTGCCTAAGAAGAGTGAGATCGCCGCCTAGCGTCGAGCGGCCGCGGACAAGTGGGCGAGTGTCCGCGTTCATGGCAACAACCCCCACAGCTGGCGGCCAGGGTACTTCCTGCGGCGCGGCCAGCGTCCTTCCCGCGTAGCCCGGTTGTAGCCCCGGACTGGACCCGGCTCGCGGGGAGCCCTATTTTACCGCACTTTTCTAGAACCGCCACCCGGCATTGAGCAGGATGCCCATGAAGAAACCAAAAAGGGCGGGCGCTGCGAAGGCCAAAAAGGGCCGGAAAACCAGTGCCGGCCGATCCAAAGCCGCCCCAAAACGGCTGACCAGGCGTTCGGCGGGGCCGCCGACGCGCGGCGCCTCGGGCGATGATGGAGCCAAGGATGCCGTCAGGACGACGATCCGGGGCTTGCGGGCCAAGCTCAAGGAGGCGCAGCGCCGGGTCGCGGAACTGGAAGCTGCGGCCGACACCGATTTCCTGCTCGATATCCCCAACCGGCGCGGCTTCGAGCGCGAGCTCGCGCGCGCCATCGCCTACATGAAGCGCTACCGCGCCAGCGGGGCGCTGATCGTGCTCGACGTCGATCGGTTGAAGCCGATCAACGATTCGTTCGGTCATGGCGCCGGCGACGAGGTGCTCAAGGCGATTGCCGCCACGCTGACGCGGCAGGTCCGTGCCTCCGACGTGGTCGGCCGGCTCGGGGGCGACGAGTTCGCGCTGCTGCTGTGGAATCTCAGCGAGACCGACGCCAAGGCGAAGGCGGCCATCTTCGAGCAGGCGGTCGACGAATTGTCCTTTGTCTTTCGCGGCCAGGAGGTGACCGCGGGCGCCTCCGCCGGTGTCGCGCTTCTGGGGGCGCAGTCCGACCCGGGCCGCGCCCTGGAGGAGGCGGATGCCGCCATGTATGTGCGCAAGGCGCACCGGCGGCACGAGCCGGGGGTCAGGCTGGTCGGCAGCTAAAGCGCGCTGAGATCTGGCGGTACGTTACCGAATTTCCGCAGCAATTTGGCGTCGCCAAACTCGCCGGTCAGGGGATCGCCGCTGCGGCTGAAGGCGACGGCGCCGATATGGCCGGCGCCGTGCGCCAGCATTTCCGCACGACGCAGGGCGGCAGCCGATGTCTGGCATTCCTCGGCAGCACCCGCCACCGGCGATCCGTCCTCGTCGATCAGGAAGGGCAATGCAACGTAGTAGGTGACGTCGGGCATGATCGGCTCCGATAGCTGACGGTTCAGGCGGCGCTGCTCTTGCTCCGCATCTTGCTGCGCGAGGTGTCCGGAATGCAGCCGGCGGAAATCGCCGCCTGCAATTCCTCCAGCTCGGCCTCCAGATATTCGTTGGCCATGATCAGCGCCTTGATGGTGCTGCGCAGATTGCCGTCGCACATCGCGATCGCCTGATCGCACGCCTGTTCATAATGGCTGTTGTCGAGAAGGGCGGCTGTCGACATCTGCATTGTCCTTGTCAGTTGTCCTGGGCGTTTTCTGGGGGCGCTGGGGTCGTCGAATGTTCCTATTTTGTTCTTTTGGAGTCAAGCGGATTCATCCGCGCGAGGGAAAGCCGGATCGCAGGTCAGGCGATGATGTCGGGGGTGATCTGGTCTTCGATGAACGCGATGCGGTCTCGTAACAACAGCTTGCGCTTCTTCAAGCGCTGTAACCGCAATAGGTCGGGGGCGGGCGATTGATGCAGTGCATCGATCGCCGCATCGAGATCTCGGTGTTCCTGCTGCAACCGGGTGAGCTCGGCTTCGAGCTCACGCTCGTCTTCATTGGTCATGTCTGCGGTGGCCGAAAACCGATAGGCGTGGGATTAAGGCTGTGGATGCCCTGTGGAAATTATCGTCCTTGCGCGGCGTGATCGCAAGCGATCTGCGACCATCGTTCGCCGATCTCCAGCGACATATTTCCGCTGATCGCTGCGGCGCTGCGCAAGCGCATTGATATCATGGATTTTTCCCGCGCGGTTCCTTTACTCACGCTTCGTTACATATGAATTTTCAAAAATGAAGCTGCGGCGACGGTTACCCATCGACAGAACGAATCGCTGATGTACACTTCCTTGTCCGGATCGAATCCTGAGGTTCAACCCTACCGAGGAGGTTTCGAATGACAATTCAGGCACATCTCGTTGAATTGGAGCGGAAGCACAAACTTCTCGAAAACGAATTGCACGAAGCTCTCGTGCACCTTTCAACAGACGACCTGCAAATTGTTGAGTTGAAGCGCCGGAAGTTGATGGTCAAGGACCAGATCGAGCGTCTGAGGCACGGCGACACGCTCCACTAGTACCCCCCGCAACAGCGTAGAGTTGAACATACCCCTATCCCGCAGGGGTGGGAGCTTTTGCGCTCATCCCTGCAACAAAGGTGAGAAACCGTGCAAAGAAGTTTGCGCGGTGTTTGGTTTTTGTCGCAACGCGTTGTCTTGCCGCGAACTGATATCCACGTCGCTCGAAAACGCTTCAGATGTCTGCGAGCTCGGCGACGTGATCTGCGATCGCGAGCGACGACGTCAGTCCTGGCGATTCGATGCCGAACAGATTGATCAGGCCAGCGACGCCGTGATCGCGCGGGCCCTGCATCAGGAAGTCCTGCGTGGCCACCGCGGGCGGTACGATCTTCGGCCGGATACCCGAATAGCTCGGCATCAACGCGCCGTCAGGCAGTGTCGGCCAGTATTTGCGGATCGCCGGGTAGAACCGCTCGGCGCGTGACGGGTCGACCTCGTAGTCGATCGTCTCGATCCACTCGACGTCAGGGCCGAAGCGCGCTTGGCCTGCCATGTCCAGCGTCAGATGCACTCCCAACCCGCCGGGTTCGGGCACCGGGTAGATCAGGCGCGAGAACGGCGCCTTGGCATTGCAGCTGAAGTAATTTCCCTTGGCGAGATAGGCGCGCGGAATTCGGTCCAGCGGCATGCCGTCGATGTTGCGCGCCACATTGGTCGCCGAGAGCCCCGCGGCGTTGACGAGGAGGGCGCATTGCAGCGTCATTGGCGCCTCGCCGCCGGCGTCGATCTCGATCAGGCCGTTCGCCGCCTTGGCGCGGATCAGCGGCGTGTGAAACGCGAACGCCGTGCCGGCTTCCTCGGCTTCGCCGCGCAGCGAGAGCATGTAGGCGTGGCTGTCGATGATGCCCGTCGATGGCGACAGCAGCGCGGCGTCGCAGGCCAGCGCCGGCTCCAGCGCGCGTGCCGCCTCGCCCGTGAGCTGCTGCATGTCGAGCACGCCATTGGCCTCGGCATGCGCCTTGATCGATTGCAGCTTCTCGGTCTCCTGCGGGCTGGTCGCGACGATCAGCTTGCCGCAATTCTTGTGCGGGATGCCGCGCTTGGCGCAGTAGCGGTAGAGCGCGTGCTTGCCGTCGACGCACATGCGCGCCATCCAGCTCCCGGCGCGGTAGTAGATGCCGGCATGGATCACCTCGCTGTTGCGCGAGGAGGTGATGGTGCCGATCGCCTCGGCCTCCTCGAGCACGATGACCTCGCGTCCGGCCTGCGCAAGCTTTCGAGCCACCGCGAGCCCGACCACGCCGGCTCCGATGACGACGCAATCGACCTTATCCATGGTTGTGCAGGAGGTCCGCTGGAGGCGCCGGTGGCATCAGGCCTGGAGAGAATGCCGCGCGGCCGTTTTCCGTTAAGGAAGAATTTATCATGTCAGGGCAATTGCCGTATTTCACGTCACATTTTTCTGTTGCGCGTACAGGCGTTTACCCGATCCAAACGCGTGAAGCCAGACAATCCGACGTTGAAATCGCGGGTGGCTGATGGCTGAGAAGAACTGGCACGAGGGCAGCACGCTTCCGATTGCTGTGCAGGCCGTTGTGTGCCTGGCCGGCACGGTTGCGCCCGCGCGCGCCTTTGCGCTGTCGGATGGCTTCGCCGCGCCGAGCTATCTCGGCCAGCTCGATCCCAACGTGGTCTGGGAAGTCCTGATCGCGGGCATCGTCGTCTGCGCGTTCCTCGGCGCGATCGTGCTGTGGATCCATTCCTCGCTGCGCCGGACCAGGCGTCTACAGTTGCGGCGCAACGCCTTCGTCTCCTCCGCCATGAACAATCTCAATCAGGGCGTGGTCATGACGGATGCGCAGCGCCGCATCATCTTCTGCAACGACCGCTATCTCGAGATCTACGGCCTGACGCGGTCGGAACTCTGGGCCAATATGGACGGCCATGAGCTTCTTAAGCTCCGGCGCAAGCGCGGGGTGCTCGGCGGCATCTCCGACGACGAATTCTACGAGAAGGCGGCGAGCCACAACGGCCTGGTCACCGAGCTGCCCGACGGGCGAGCCATCCTGGTGAAGTTTTTCGTGCTGCCGAACGGCGGCTCGGTGGCGACGCATCTGGACGTCAGCGAGCAGCGCAAGCTGTCGCGACAGCTCGCTTCCACCAAGCAATTCCTGGAATCGGTGCTGGACCATGTGCCGGCCTGCGTGGCCGCGAAGAACATCGAGGACGGCTGCTACATCTTCGCCAACAGCGCCTATGAGCGGTTCTGGGGGTTCTCGCGGGATCATGCCGTCGGCAAGAACGCACGCGAGCTGTTTGCGCCGGTCTCGGCAGCCAGTATCGAGGCGACCGACCGGGCGGCGCTCAACTCCCCGGACGGCCAGTTCCGTAACGAGTTCGAGGTCGACCGCGGCGGCGAGCGGCGCATGGTCGCCTCGATTCGGATCGTGGTCCGCAACGAGAGCAACAAGCCCGAGTTTCTGCTGCTGGTGTTCGAGGACATCACCGACCGCCGGTCGCTGTCGCAGGAGCTGGAGAGCACGAAGAAGTTCCTCGAGCTGGTGGTCGACAACATCCCGGTGGCGCTGATCGTCGAGCAGGTCAAGGACGGCCGCTATCTGCTCGCCAATCGCAGCGCGGAGACGATCCTCAACCGCCGGCGCGAGGAGGCCACGGGCCTGACCGCGTCCGACATCTTCAACCCCAAGGAAGCCAAGCTGATCATCGCGCGCGACGAGGCCGCGATCAAGAAACGCGGGATGATCACCGAGGAGCATCCGATCTCCACCAAGGACGGCCTGCGGCTGTTCCTGACCCGCCGCGCCACCGTGCTCGGCGATACCGGCGAGCCGCAATATCTGATCAAGACCCACGAGGACGTCACCGACCGCCGGCAGACCGAGTCGCGCATGGCGCACATGGCCTATCACGACGGCCTCACCGATCTGCCGAACCGCGCCGCCTTCCTTCAGGCGCTGACCCAGATGATCGAGGCCTGCGAAGGCACCGGCGAGGAGTTCGCCGTCCTCTGCGTCGACCTCGACGGCCTCAAGGAGGTCAACGACGTCTTCGGTCATGCGCTCGGCGACAAGCTCCTGATCGAGGTGGCCAAGCGGCTCCAGGACTCCGCCCGTGGCGGCGTGGTGGCGCGCCTGTCCGGCGACGAATTCGGACTGATCATCGACGGCAAGCAGCCGGACGCGGGTCTTGCGCTGGCGCAGCAGATCGGCGACGCCGTCGCGAAGGACTTCCAGATCGACGGCCGGGCGGTCCGCGCCGGCGTCACCACCGGCATGTCGATCTTCCCGCACAATGGCACTGACGGCGCCTCGCTGCTCGCCAATGCCGGTGCGGCGCTGTTCCGCGCCAAGCAGAAGTCGCGCGGCACGATCAGCCTCTTCCAGCCGGAGATGGACCAGCAGATCCGCGACCGCCGCGTGCTGCACCAGGACCTGTCGGTGGCCATCAAGAACGGCGAGCTCTCGCTTGCCTTCCAGCCCCAGGGCGCCGCCGGCCACAGCGTCGCCGAGAGCGAGATCATCGGCTTCGAGGCGCTGGCGCGCTGGCAGCATCCGGTACGCGGCCAGGTCTCGCCGGCCGAATTCATCCCAATCGCCGAGGAGAGCGGTCTGATCGTCGAGATGGGCGAGTGGATCCTGCGCGAGGCCTGCCGCGAGGCGGCGTCCTGGCCGAAGCCGCTCCAGGTCGCGGTCAATCTGTCCCCGGCGCAGTTCATGCACGGCGACGTGGTTGGCCTCGTCCATTCGATCCTGCTCGAGACCGGCCTTGCACCCGGCCGGCTCGAGCTGGAGATCACCGAGGGCGTGTTGATCGAGGACTTCGACCGGGGCCTCGCGCTGCTGCGCCGCCTGAAGGCGCTCGGCGTGCGCATCTCCATGGACGATTTCGGCAGCGGTTACTCCTCGCTGAGCTATCTCCAGGCGTTCCCGTTCGACAAGATCAAGATCGACCGGGCCTTCATCACCAATCTCGGCCGCAATCCGCAATCGGCTGCGATCGTGCGCGCGGTGATCGATCTCGGCCACGGCCTCGAAATGTCGATCATCGCCGAGGGCGTCGAGACGGTCGAGCAACTCGCCTTCCTCGCCAAGGAGGGCTGTGACGGCGTGCAGGGCTATCTGCTCGGCAGGCCCCTGCCGATCGGGAAATATGCCGGGCTCGTCGGCCGCGCTGAAGTCATGGAGCTTGCGCTCAAGACCGGCTAGAGCGTTCGAGCGAAGTGGACGCCGGTTCGCGTCAAGAAAAACCGTCAGAATAAGAACCTAGAGACCCCGTTCCGATTTCATCGGAACGGAAATGGCTCTAGTGATGATGGGGCGCTTTGCTTCCATTCGACGGCTTCATGGCGGATTACGACCTCGCGATCATCGGCGGCGGCCTGAACGGTGTCAGCCTCGCGCGCGATGCGGCAGGCCGCGGCTTGCGGGTGATCCTGTTCGAGCAGGGCGATCTCGGCAGCGCGGCATCGTCGGCAACACCGCGGCTGATCCACGGCGATCTGTCGGTGCTGGAGCGGCGCGGGTTCCGGCGGGTGCGCCGGGCCCTGGCCGAGCGCCGGACCTGGCTCCGGATCGCACCGCATCTGGTCCGGCCGATGCGCTTCGTGATCCCCGCGCATTCCGACGAGCGGCCGCCATGGCTGCTGCGTGCCGGCCTGTATGTCTATGACGGTCTCACGAACCGGGGCGGCCTGCCGCCCTCGGCCACTCTCGACATCACGCATCATCCGGTCGGCAACGCGCTGAAGCGCCCGTTCGGTACGGCGTTCGAATATTCGGACTGCGTCGTCGATGACTCTCGCCTGGTGGTGCTGACGGCGCTGGATGCCGCTGAGCATGGGGCGGCGATCCGGACTGGTGCGCGTTGCGTCCGTGCGGACAGAACCGACATTTGGCGGCTCGCGGTGGTCGATCGCGGCCACCGCCGCACCATCACGGCGCGGGCACTGGCCAACGCCACCGGCGGCTGGACGCCAATGGTTGCTGAGACCGTGCTGCGGCAGCCGCAGCCCGCGATGGCGGCCACGCAGATGAGCCAGATCATCGTGCCCAGGCTGTTCGATTCCGAGAACGTCTACGTCTTTCAGAACAATGATGGACGGCTGATCTTCGCCCGCCCGTTCGAGGGCCACTTCACGCTGATCGGCACGGTCACGCACGCCTTCACCGGCGATCCCGCAATTGTGGCGATGCCGGGGGCCGACGTCGGCTATCTCTGCGAAGCGGCGAGCCGCTATTTTCGTCAGCGCGTCGCCCCGACCGACGTGGTCCGGACAGTCTCCGGCGTCAACCTGGCGCTGGCGTCCCTGCGCGGCCGCGACGGCACGATGCTGTTCCATGCGCGCCGGCGCAAGGCGCCGCTGCTCACCATGTTCGGCGGCGACGTCACCACCTCGCGCCTGCGCGCGGAGTGGGCGGTGACGAAGCTGACGCCGTTCTATCCGATGTCGCCGCCCTGGACTGCCGGCGCCGCGCTGCCCGGCGGAGATTTTGCCTGGGAGCGTTTCGACACCGAAGTCGACCTTGCGCGCGACCGCTGGCGCTTTCTGTCGGAGCCAGAGGCCCAGCGTCTGGTCGGGGCTTATGGGACGCGGTTGTCCGCAGTTCTCGGTGACGCCAGGAGCCGCGACGATCTCGGCCCGGGCTTCGGTCCCGAACTGACCGGCGCCGAGGTCCGCTACCTGATGGCTCGCGAATGGGCCCGCTTCCCCGAGGACGTCCTGTGGCGCCGCTCCCAGCTGGGCCTGACCATGCCTGCGGCGGATCGCGACGCGCTGGCGTCGTTCATGGCGAATGTGATGTGAACGATCTCTCCCGGCACGGTTGAGCTAGGGACGATCGGCGGCTAGCGTGCGGCGGAATCGGGGTTGGCAGGATCATGACGGACGAGTTGCCCAGAACAGGCGCCGCGGCTGATGCGGCCGGCGGAGATGCGCTTCCTGCGGCGGGCCAGCCGCTGCTGCGCATCGAGGGCGTCGCCAAAACCTTTGGCACCTTCCGCGCCGTGGATGGCGTCTCGCTGGACATCAAGGCTGGCGAATTCTTCGCGCTGCTCGGCCCGAGCGGCTGCGGCAAGACCACGCTGCTGCGCATGCTCGCCGGCTTCGAGGCGCCGGACGAGGGGCGCATCCTGCTCGGGGACAAGGACATCGCGCAGGCGCTGCCGCATGAGCGCCCGATCAACATGATGTTCCAGAATTACGCGTTGTTTCCGCATCTGTCGGTGCGCGACAACATCGCCTTCGGCTTGAAGCGCGCCGGCATGGCACGCGCCGACATCGCCGGCCGTGTGGCCGAGATGGTCGCCCTGGTGAAGCTCGAAGGGCTCGAGAAGCGCAAGCCGGATCAGCTCTCCGGCGGCCAGCGCCAGCGCGTCGCGCTTGCCCGCGCACTGGCGCGCCGCCCGCAACTGCTGCTGCTCGACGAGCCGCTCGCGGCGCTCGACAAGAAGCTGCGCGAGAATACGCAAGGCGAGCTGATGGAGCTGCAGCGCCGGCTCGGCATGACCTTCATCGTCGTCACCCACGACCAGGAGGAAGCCATGACGATGGCGAGCCGGATCGGAGTGATGAACACCGGCAGGCTTGCTCAGGTCGCGAGCCCCCGCGAGCTCTATGAAGCTCCGCGCTCGCGCTGGATCGCGGAGTTCGTCGGCGACGTCAATGTGTTCGACGGCGAGACCAGATTGCGCGACGGTCATCGTCTGGTCATTGGTACGCGTGATGCGGGTACGCTGGTGGTGGCCGAGCCGCGCGAACCGGTCGGCGCGGGAAGATTCTCGATCGCGATTCGTCCCGAGAAGATCAAGTTGTCGCGCCGCGCCCCGGTCAGCGAAGCCGGTCGTGAAACCACGATCAACAGCCTGGACGGCGTGATCGCGGACATCTGCTATCTCGGCGGCACCACCACCTATAAAGTGAAGCTCGATACCGGCGGAATCGTACGGGCCTCCGTCGCCAACAGCGCGCGTCTGGACGTCGACGCCTATAGCGTGGGCCAGCAAATCGTCGCCTGGTTCACGCCCGATGATTGCGTGGTGCTGCCGTCATGAGCTCCCGCCGTATCTTCGCGCGTCCGGCGCGCTTTGCCGCGATCGCCCCCTATGTCTGGATGGTGCTGTTCTTCCTGGTGCCGTTCGCGTTCGTGCTCAAGATCAGCCTGTCGCTGACGGCGATCGCGCAGCCGCCTTACGAGCCGGTGTTCGACCTGATGGCGGGGTGGGACGCGCTCAAGGCGGCCTTTGCCGCACTGTCGATCGACAATTTCAAGCTGCTCGTCTCCGACGACATCTATGTGTTCGCCTATGTGCGCAGCCTCACCGTCGCTGTGACCGCGACTGCGCTGCTGCTGCTGATCGGCTATCCCATCGCCTACGGCATGGCGCGACTGCCGAAGAGCTGGCAGGCGGTGGCGATGGTGCTGGTGATCGTGCCGTTCTGGACCTCGTTCCTGATCCGCATCTATGCCTGGATCAACATCCTCCAGCACGACGGGCTGCTGAACCAGATCCTGCTGGCGCTACACCTGGTCAGCCAGCCCCTGGTCTGGCTTTCCACCAACAGCGCGATGTATATCGGCATCGTCTATTCCTATCTGCCCTTCATGATCCTGCCGCTCTACGCCACGCTCGCCAAGATGGAGCCAGCGCTGGAGGAGGCGGCTGGCGATCTCGGCGCGCCGCCGTGGCAGGTGTTCTGGCTCGTCACCTTCCCGCTGTCCCTGCCCGGCGTCGGTGCCGGCGTGCTGCTGTGCTTCATTCCCATCGTCGGCGAATTCGTCATCCCGGACCTTCTGGCCGGCTCCAATTCGCTGATGATCGGCCAGACCCTGTGGCTCGAATTCTTCACCAACAAAGACTGGCCGGTCGCCTCTGCTGCGGCCATCGTGCTGCTGGTGGTGCTGCTGGTGCCGCTGCTGCTGTATGAGCGGCTCCAGAAGCGGCAGCTGGAACAGGGCCGCTGACGCCATGCGCAAGGTCTCACGCCTGTCCCGTTTCAACGTCGCCTCGCTCGCGCTGGGGCTGGCGTTCCTTTATTTGCCGATCCTCATCCTCGTCATCTATTCCTTCAACGCCTCAAGGCTGGTGACGGTGTGGGGCGGCTGGTCGCTGCGCTGGTATCACGAGTTCTTCAACGACCGCGCCATGATCGAGGCGGCCTGGATGAGTTTTCGCGTCGCGGTCTCCTCCGCGACCATCGCCACGCTGCTCGGCACGCTCGCCGCGGTCGCATTGTCGCGCGGCGAGCGCTTCCGCGGCCGCACGCTGTTCTCCGGCATGCTCTACGCCCCGCTGGTGATGCCCGAGGTGATCACGGGCTTGTCGCTGCTGTTGTTGTTCGTCGCGCTGAACGCCGAGCGCGGCTTCTGGACGGTGACGATCGCGCATACCACGCTGACGATGTGTTTCGTCGCCGTGGTCGTGCAGTCCCGCCTCGGCTCGCTCGACCGTTCGCTGGAGGAGGCGGCGATGGACCTTGGCTGCGACCCGGTCCGCGCCTTTCTTTCGATGACGCTGCCGTTGATCGCCCCCGCGATCGTCGCAGGCTGGATGCTGGCCTTCACGCTGTCGCTGGACGATCTCGTGATCGCGAGCTTCACGACCGGGCCGGGGTCGGCGACCTTGCCGATCCGGATCTATTCCGAGGTGCGGCTGGGCGTGAAGCCGGAGATCAACGCGATCTGCACGCTGGTGATCGCCCTGATCGCGGTGGTCATCGTGATCGCCTCGCTCGCTTCGAAACTGTCGAGCTCGCAGGGCGAGAGCGCGGCGCCGCTGTAGCCGTTCGTGCAGCGTGCCATCCTCGCGCCGCGCCCTGCACCGCCGCCCCGAGTTGCCGCAGCGCCAGGGCGTCGAGCGGAAATTCCAGCAGGATATGGATCAGGCTCAGCGCCAGCAGGAAGGTGAAACCGAACGCGTAGTCGTAGAAGTAGAGCGCGGTGGAGGCTGCGCTGGCGGCGGCCATCGCCGCCAGCCGCGCCTTCGGGACTGCGGTCCAGCGGATGACGTCGGCTTTGATGAACCAGTTGAGGTAATGATAGGTATAGACGAAGGCGAGCAGGCTCGTCAGCCTCGTGTCGAGGACGAGACCGGGTACGCCGAACAGCCGGCTGAGCGCCGGGCCGACATTGCCGAAATAATCCTGTCCAACCCGGGCAAAGCTTGCGATCCGGACTTCGGCGGTTGGCGGCAGCAGCAGGATCGTAGCAATCGCGACGAGGTAGACAGCCACCAGCGCAGCCTGGACGCGGCTGCCGGATCGGTGCGCGCCGAGCACCATGAAGATCAGCGTGAACAGCGAGACGTGGACCAGGGTCGGAATCAGGATGCCGATGACCGCGAGCGAAGACCCGCTCGAATACATGATCGCGGACAGGGCGAGTGCCGTCATGAACAGCAGCATGCTCTCGATCGCCGAGGTGGTGGCCGCGAGCATGGCGCAGACGATCAGCGCGCCCCACATCGCAAAGCCGAACCAGGAGGCGTTGTCGATCAGGGCCGCGACCACGGCGATGATTGCGAGGGCTGCCGCAATCCCGCGATGTGGCAGGTAGTAGCTGCGGTCGTGCAGCCACGAAATCTCGGTGAAGTAGTGCGCCGGGCCGAGCACGACATAAGCCAGCAGGAGCAGTTCGAACGGCATCAGATAGGCCGCCGCGAGCGCCAGCAGCATCAGGCCGAGATGGATCGCGTCGTTGCTGCGCATGATGCCGTGCCCTGCATTGGGGCACGGAGGTTAGAGCAGGCGTGGACAACCCGCAATTGTCCACGTTGTCGCTCGAACGTCCTGCTTGCGGCGACCCGTTGCGTCCTGTCGCGTCAGGACTTCACCGCACCTGCCGTGAGCCCGCCCACCATGTAGCGGCGGAAGGCATAGTAGATCGCGGCCGGCGGCAGTGCGTAGATGAAGCCGGTCGTCATCAACAGCTCCCAAGGCGAGTCGTCGGCGGCGAGGAAGTTGCCGAGCGCGACGGGGAGGGTGATCTCGCGGTCGTTCGAGAGCAGCAGGAACGCGTAGAGATATTCGTTCCAGGCCAGCAGCACCGCATAAGTGCCGATCGCGACCAGCGAGGGCATCATCAGCGGCAGGTAGACCAGACGGAAGATCTGGAGGGTCGTCGCACCGTCCATCACGGCGGCTTCGTCCAATTCGACGGGCAGCTTGTCGGAGGCCTGCTTGAGCACCCAGATCGCGTAAGGGCTGGCGATGGTCACCATCGCCAGGATCAGCGACCAGTGATTGTTGAGCAGGCCGTAATTGCCCATGGTGCGGTACATCGGCACGGCAAGGAACGCCGCCGGGATGAAATAGGTGAACAGCGCGAGATTCATCACGACCCGCCCGCCGGGCACCTTCAGCCGCGAGATCGAGAATGCCGCGGCGGTGGCGATGAACAGCGTCAGCACGCCGACGGATGCCGCGATCACCAGCGAGTTCCAGAACTGTATGTAGAAGTCGCGCAGGAAGTAGTGCTGTTGCTTGAACACGATTTCGAAGTTGTGCAGCGTCGGATGGTCCGGCCACAGCTTGCCGGAGAATGCGTCCTCCTTCGGCGAGATCGCGAACAGGAACATGTGGTAGATCGGAATCATCGTCCAGAGGAAGACGGGAATGCCGATCAGCAGCAACCGCGCTTCGGTTGCGACTTCGCGCAGGGTGGGGAGCTTCATCGCGACAACCGTTTCATCATGAAGTACACGAGCGGCAGGACGAACGGCATTGCGCAGACGATCGATGCCATGGCCAGGCTGAGCTGGTCGAGCCGGAGATAGCGGATGCCGAGGGTCGACAGCACATGCGTGAGGTCGGCCGGGCCACCGCCGGTGAGCAGATAGACGCTGTTGAAGTCGCCGAGCGTCCAGATCATCGAGAGCAGCGTGCAGGTGACGTAGAGCGTCTGCATCGACGGCCAGGTGATGTAGCGGAATTTCTGCCACCAGCTCGCACCGTCGACCTCGGCGGCCTCGAACAGATCGTGCGAGATCGCAAGGCGGCCGGTGATCAGGATCAGCGTCCAGAACGGCAGCGACTTCCAGATGTGCACCGCGATCGCCATGCTGAGCGCCACGGTGGGGTCGTTGAGCCAGTTCGGGCCGTCATCGCCGGTCAGGGAGAAGATGAGGTGATTGACCATGCCCCATTCGGGATTGAGCATGAACCGAACCGACAGGATGGTCGGGATCGACGGCACCGCCCAGGGCAGGATGAAGATCACCGAGAGCCATTTGATCCAGGGGCGCTGCACCGCGAAGAAGCCGGACAGGAACAGCGCGATCAGCATCTTGATGTTGATGCCGATGACCAGGAAGATCAGCGTGTTAACCGCGGCGCGCGCGAAGATCGGATCGTTGTAGAGCGCGACATAATTCGACGGGGCCCGCGCCAGCCACAGCCCGTAGCCGACGGGGTAGACCACGAAGGCAAGGAAAACGAGCAGATAGGGCGCAAGCAGCACGATGCCCCAGACCTGCGGCGGGGTCAGCCGCGACGACAGGGGCGGGCCGGGGAGTGCCTGATCGCCAGAGAGCGTGATCGCCATTCTTTTCGGACTCTTCAAAGAGATGCCGGCCGCGAAACGCGGCCGGTGTTGTTCTAGCACCTCTCCCCGCGAGGCGGGGAGAGGCAGGATGATTTAACCCGCGACCTGCTTGATGCGGGCGATCAGTTCGTCGACGGCCTTGTCGACCGGAACCTTCTCGCTGACGACGCGGTTCATCGCCTTCGCCCACACGTTCTCGTTGTTGAGGATCGTGAACTTCCAGTTTTTGGTGAAGTCGAACGCCGCGGTGCCGCCCTTGAACTGCGTGTAGACGGCCTTGCGGTGCTTGTCAGCCTGCCAGAACGGGCTTTCCTGGCTTTCCTTCGTCACCGGGAACCAGCGGCCGAGCGCGCCCTCGATGTAGGGGCGGACGTTCTCTTCCTGGAGCAGGAAGCTGATGAACTGCTTGGCCTCTGCCTTGTTCTTGGCCGCGGTGAAGACCAGTCCGGTCTTGACGTCGGAGCGGTAGCGGATGGTCGAACCATCCGGCGCCTTCGGGAAGGACGCCGTCACGATGTCCTGCTCGTAGGCCTTCTTGCCGGCTTCGCGCTGTTCGGGCGTGAGCGCCTGGTTCTGGGAGTCCTCGAACCACTTCGCGGCGATCGAGATCGTGAAATTGTGGGTCATCACAATGGTCTTGTTGTGGAACGCGACGTTGTTGTCGGGATCCTTCCAGGTCGTGGAGGATGGCGGCGTGCAACCCTTGATGTAGGTGTCGGTGTAATCCTTCATCGCCTTGATCAGGTTCTCGCGAACCGTGGGATCGTCGACCGTGAGCTTGCCGTCGTCGTCGACCAGCTTGACGTGGTAGGCGTCCATGAAGGTGTAGAACGACTGGAAGGCGTCGGTGGATTCCACGCCCATCGGCTGGCCGACGGCATAGATGCGCTGGCCGGTGGCCTTGCGGATCCCCGGCTGCACCTTGTCGCACCAGAACGTCCAGTAGCCCGTCCAGTCGTTCGGGATATCGGCGAGCTTGAAGCCGGACTTCTCCAGCATGTCGTTCCAGATCTGGACGTGCATGCTCTGCTGCTTCAGCGGGAAGCCGTAATAGGCCTTCTTCTTGGTGACGTCGTTATAGAGGATCGACGCATCCAGCGTGTTCTGCACGAACCGGCCCTTGATCGGCTCCATCACGTCGGAGAGATCCTCGAGCTTGCCTTCATAGGCCCACTTGCCCTGCGCCTGGACGTCATAAGAGTCGGAATAGGCGACATCGGGCACGGTGCCGGCATCGAGCGCGGCGACCGTCTTCGGAATCATGTCCTGGATCGCGTATTGCGACAATTCGACCTTGATGCCGGTCTTGGCTTCGAACTTCTTGATCGTCTCGATCAGTGCGTCGTCTTCGGAGCGATAGAAGCCCTTGCCCCACCAGACCGTGATCGTCTTCTGCTGCGCAAATGCGGGTGCAGCGGCTGCAAACAGCCCGGCCGCAGCGACCGCCAGTGATACTGCGCCAATAACCTTGGATTTCACGTTTTTCTCCCTCAAACGGCCGGTGTTTTTAACCGGTCGTATAAAACACTAGCGCATGGCGTTAGCTCGATCTAGCGGCATGTTGTCAGACATAGGTCGCGGGGATGGGCCTTGCGGAGATGCTTAACGCGTGCATCGATCCAATCACCGCATCAATTCGCCCTGATCAATTCGCGCCTTCCGAGGAACTCCAGTTTGGGGAACGGTCTCCTCCCGCTCGGGCGAGCCGTCAGCGTTTCCGCTTTAGACCCGTCGATATCGTGTTCGAACTTGCCTCAGCGGATCGGGGCCGGGGCTTGCCATGCCCGCCGGCTCGAGAAGGAGAGCGCCATGCCTCGAGGAGCATCTTCAAAAACTGGCTGGCATGCGGCGATAGCGTCGCCCCGCGCCTGCGCACGATTCCGATCGTCCGCGACACTTCCGGCTCGATCAGCCGAACGGTGTGAATGATCGGATGACCGGCGGCGGGCGTCGCGAGCCTCGGCAGCACAGCGATGCCCAATCCCTCTTCGACCAGGCCAAGCGAGCCGGAGAGGTGGGCGACTTCATAAGACCAGTTCAGCTGCAGGCCCTGCCGCGCCAGCGCATTGTCGATCAACGCGCGATTGCCGCTGTTGCGACCGACGGTGATGACCCGGTGCGACACGATCTCCGACCAGCTCACCTGCTTGCGCGATGCCAGCGGATGGTCATGACGGCAGGCCAGGACGAACGGGTCCTCAACCAATTTCTCGAATTCGATTTCGGCATGCGAAGCGCCGATGAAATTGATGCCGAAGTCGGCTTCTCCGCGCGCGACCGCTTCCAACCCCTCATTGGCGCCGATATCCAGAATGCGGATGCGGATGCGCGGATACGCTTCGGCGAACCGGCCGATCGCTCGCGGAAGAAAATAGAACACCGCTGTCGGCACCGCAGCCACGGAGACCAAACCCGAACTTCGCGCGCCGATATCATGGATGGCGAGCACCGAGGTCTCGAACTCGTCGATGAGACGGCGGACCTTCGGCAGGAAGTCGCGGCCCGTCATGGTGAGATTGACGTGGCGCGTGGACCGTTCGAGCAGCGGCGCTCCGAGACTTTCCTCCAGCTTCTGAATGCGCCGGCTGAGCGCCGGCTGGGACAGATTGAGCGCCTTCGCGGTCCGGACGAAGCTGCCCATCTCCGCGACGGTGATGAACGCCTTGAGGTCGAGCAGTTCTGCGTTCATGGCAGGGCTCCATTATGTCGATTGACGAAATAATACCTCAGATATTTGCATTTCACAAAAGAGTTCGGAGGGAGGATGCTCTGGTTCAGGCGAGCATGTCGCCGAACGGAAGAACATCATGAACGATCAGATTGCCATTCCCTGTGTGGTCATGCGCGGTGGGACCTCGCGCGGACCGTTTTTCCTGGCTCGCGACCTTCCTGCCGATCCCAACGCGCGCGACGCGGTCCTGTTGTCGGTAATGGGAGGTGGGCACGATCTCGGAATCGATGGAATCGGCGGCGGCAATGCCGTGATCAACAAGGTCGCGATCATCGGACCGGCAACGGTGCCCGACGCCGATGTCGACTACCTGTTTGCCCAGGTGCGCGTTCGCGAAGGGATCGTCGATACCTCGCCGAACTGCGGAAACATGCTGGCGGCGGTCGGGCCGTTCGCAATCGAAGCTGGCCTGGTCGCCGCTACCGCAGATCGCACCCATGTGCGTATCCATAACGTCAACACCGGTAAGCTGGTCGATGCGACGGTCGCCACTCCCGGAGGACGGGTGACCTATGAGGGCGGGGCGCGGATCGACGGGGTACCGGGAACGGCCGCGCCCATCGAACTGTCGTTCCCCAACGCGGCCGGCGCACGCACCGGTCGCCTGTTGCCGACAGGACGTCCGGTCGACCGTATCGGAGGGATCGACGTGACCTGCATCGACGCAGCCATGCCCGTCATGCTGGTCCGCGCGGCAGATCTCGGATGGACCGGCCGCGAGGCCCCTCCGGCCTTCGCCGACGGCGCCTTCCGCGGGCGGCTCGAACATTTGCGCATCGAGGCTGGACGCCGGATGGGTTTTCCGGATTCCGCGTCAATGGTGATTCCGAAGCCGGTTCTGATCGCACCTGCAAGCGGGGCGGCGTTGAACGTCAGGTACTTCATGCCGCACGACTGCCATAGCGCGCTGGCGGTGACCGGTGCCGTCGCGATCGCGACCGCCTGTGTGACGCCCGGGACGATCGCCGCAGAGATGGTTGGATTGCTTGCACCTCCGGTGCCGATCACGCTCGCCCATCCCTCCGGCCAGCTCGTGGTTCGGCTGGAGCCCGGCCCGGTTGCCCGGGTGCAGCGGACAGCCCGGCGAATTCTCGAGGGCCATGTCTTCGCCCGTCGATCGCACGTCCCTCATTCCGTCCTGGCAGCCTGAAGCCGGACCGCTTTCAAAGCCTTCAAAAATCAGAGCCATGAAAAATCAGAGCCATGGGAGAAACGAGAATGCAGAAGCAAGCGCTGGTCGGGCCCGTGAACAGTGAGACGCGAAAGCCCTTCTACCGGATCCTCTACGTCCAGGTGCTGATCGGTCTCATGTTGGGCGCCTCACCGGCCATCTCTGGCCTGAGTTCGGTGCCGCGCTGAAGCCCTTCGGCGACGGCTTCGTCAAGCTGGTCAAGATGATGATCGCGCCGATCGTGTTCTGCACCATCGTCAGCGGCATCAACAGCATCAGCGATTCCCGCGAGGTCGGCCACACGCTGGTGAAATCCATGGCGCTGTTCTACCTGCTGACCGTGCTCGCACTGCTGGCCGGGCTGGTCGCCGTGTTGCTGATCCAGCCGGGCGTCGGCATGCATGTGTCCGTCAGCACGCTGGATCCGGCGGTGGCCGCGAAATTCACCAAGCAGGCGAGTGCGACCGGATTTGCGGACTTCATGCTGCACATCATCCCGCATTCCTTCTTTGGCGCGTTTGCCGACGGCGAAGTGCTGCCGGTCCTGCTGGTCTCCATCCTGATCGCCTTTGGCCTGAGCCGTGCCGGCGATGGGGGCGCGGTGGTTACGAAGGCGGTCGATTCCTTCTCTCAGGTCCTGTTCGTGTCCTTTGGCTTCGTCATGAAGCTCGCTCCGCTCGGCGCCTTTGGCGCCATGGCGTTCACGGTGGGCCGCTACGGCATTCGATCGATTGGCTCGCTCGGACTGCTGATCCTGACATTCTATATCGCCTGCTCCGTCTTCGTGGTCGTCGTGCTCGGCACGCTGGCGCGGCTGAACGGCTTCAGCCTGTGGAAGACCATTCGCTACTTCAAGGAAGAGCTGCTGATCGTGCTCGGCACATCATCGTCGGAACCGGCGCTGCCGGGAGCGCTGCGCAAGCTGGAGCAGCTCGGATGCCGGAAAGGCGTGTCCGGCCTCGTGTTGCCGATGGGCTATTCCTTCAACCTGGACGGCAGTGCCATCTATCTCACCCTGGCCTCCATCTTCATCGCGCAGGCCTGCGACATCCACCTGTCGTGGGGGCAGATTGCGGCGATGCTCGGACTGATGCTGCTGACGTCCAAAGGCGCGGCTGGCGTCACCGGCAGCGGCTTCGTGGCGCTTGTCGCGACCCTCTCCGTCATGCCGGATCTGCCCGTGACCGGCGTGGCGCTGCTTGTCGGCATCGACCGTTTCATGTCGGAAGCGCGGGCGCTGACCAGCATGATCAGCAACTGCGTCGCAGCCATTACCGTTTCGCTGTGGGAGGACGCCTGTGACCGCGAGGTGTTGGCTCGCGAACTGGGAGGAAGCGGCGCTCTCAAGGTCGCGGCCGGATCGAAGATCGGTGGAGGAGCAGTGCTGCAGGGGGACAAGGCCTGGATTTCGACGACGCAATCGGCCGCTTAACGCCGCCTCCGGGATGCAATCGGCCGCACTGCTCGATTTGGATTTGGCAAGTCGCTGGCATGTCGAGCTTGTTGAGCTCGGGCTACCGAAATCCGCGAAGGCTGCGTTGATCAGCCTAGTTGGATTTGGCGTTTTCCTTCGCGTTCTCTTTGGCGTTCTCCGCCGTCGGCGATTCCGCCGGTGGAGGACGCTTTCCGCTGCCGGTGATGCGCTCGATCGCGGAGCGCACGGCGTCGCCCCCCTTGCGATCCTTCAGCATGTCGAGCAGCGGCGCGGAGGCCGGCGAGCGGCGGATCAGGCTTTCCGGATCGGGGAAGATCAGGGGATCGTCCCAGGGGCCCTGCACCACGAATGGCAATTCGAATCCCGACGTGCTGTTGAGGCTCGCCACGCCCTTCATGTCGTATTCGCGCGTCGGCACCGAGGCGGTGCCGGTGAGCGTGATCTTCGCCGCCGGCCCTTCGACACGGATGTCTTCGGCGGTCGCGACCCCATCGGAGAATTTCACGGCGATGGTGAGATTGTTGTACGGCGTCGAACCGTTGCGGAAATTGCCGCCGCCGGACAGCGGCCTCCGCTCCAGGCGTTTCAGCAGCTGCTCGGCATTGAAGCCCGAGATCGCGCCGTCATGACCGGTGACGGTGGCGCTGCCGTCGAGCGACTGCACGAGGCCGAACGGGCTCGAGCCCGAGGCGAAGAGCGACACGTTGATGTTGCCGCGGCCGGATAGCTTGTTGAGGCCGAACAGTTCGGTGGCGCAGGCCTGGAGATCGACGTCGGTGAACTGGAATTGCGCCTTGATGTCGGCGACGGTGTCGGAACGCGCGATGCCGAACGAGCCCTTGGCGATGCCGCCATAGACCTGCGCCTCGCCGACCGAGAGCGCCAGCGTGCCGTTGCGCAAATTGGCGCCGATCGCGGTGCGGCCGAGCCTGGTCGGACCGACCGTGAGCTTTGCTGCCGACAGGCGCATGTCGAGGTCGGTCGTCGACAATCCGTTGAGATCGAACAGCTGCCTGTTCCAGTCCCGCGCGCCGCTCGCGAGCAGGCGGAAGGTGGAGATATAAGGCGTGAAGTCGAGCGCGTCGGCGGCAAGCGTCGCCTGCAGCGTCTGCCGGCCGTTATTGGCGTAGGTCATGACGCCCTCGGCGGCATTGCCGTCGAGCTCGACATTGACGTTGGTGAGCGCGATCGAGGCGCCGACGACGTTGGCGCGCGCCTTCAGCACGAAGCGGCCGAAGCCGCCGCTGGCGGGCTGTGGCTGCCCGGTCCAGCGCAGCGCGTTGCGCAAGGAGGGGCTGTCGATCGTCAGCGTGCCCTCCATCATCGGGCTGGTGCGGTTGGCGACGCTGCCGTCGAAGGCGAGCTTGAGCGGCGCGCTGGCGATCCGCGCCTTCAACCCCGAGCGCTCGCCGGAGAGGGCGGCGACGAAATCGGAAAAGCTGATCGAGCCGTCGACACGCTCGCCGCGCCAGTCGAACTGTCCAGTCGCGGCGAAGGAGCGCGAGATCGAAGGCCAGGCCAGGGACAGGTCGATGTCCTCGAACTTCTCGGTGCCGTGCGTGGCGGCGTCCTCGTAGTCGAGCACGCCGTCCTGGATCCGGATTTCGGAGAACGAGACCTGGTTCTCGGCCCCGGGCTTCATGGTGCGCGCGATGGTCTGAATGAAGGGCGTCCAGTTGCTCTGGCCGTCCGGCTTCAGGCTGACATGGATGCGGGGCCGCAGCAGCGTCAGGTCGGAGATCTCGAACCGTTGCAGCAGCAACGGCAGCAGCCGCAGATTGGCGGTGAGCACGTCGACCTGGAGCGCGGGATCGCTGGTGCCGCCGCCCTTGAGGCCGACGTCACGGAAGGAGATGTAGCTTGCCGGCAGCACCGAGATGTCGATTGCGCCTGCGACACTGAGCTCGAGCCCGGTGACGTCGCGGATCTGCGCTTCGACCGCCCTGCGCAGCGCGTCGCGGTTGATGAGCCATGAGGTCGCGATCAGGGCGATCAGCGCGACACCGAGCAGCGCCGCGATCGGCGTCCCGAGGCGCTTCATTCCTTGGGCCATGGTCAATGGCATGTCCTGATCGGGTTGGTCGTTGGAGCCAGAAGGGCGGGTCGGGAAACCTGCGTGCCCACGCCCAACCCCCGCAACTTGATGGTTTTTCTTGTCGCTTTCAAGGCCGCGGACGGTTCTGCCCACGGTGTGGGCAGCTTCTATCACCCGGGCGCGGTGCGGAGAACCCCGTATCATTGACGGCTTTGGAGGATTTCGCCTAATAATCGCCGCCAATAGGGCGCGACGCCTCCAAGCCGAAGGTTCAGTCGAAGGTTATTTGCATGAACAAGGTCTATCCCGACGCCAAGTCGGCTCTCAACGGCATTTTGAAAGACAACATGATGATCATGTCGGGAGGCTTCGGCCTCTGCGGCATCGCCGAGGAGCTCTCGGATGCGATCCGCGAGTCCGGCGTCAAGGGCCTGACGGTGGTCTCCAACAATGCCGGCGTCGACGGCATCGGGCTCAGCCGCCTTTTGGAAACCCGGCAGATCAAGAAGATGATCTCGTCCTATGTTGGCGAGAACAAGCTGTTCGCCCAGCAATTCCTCGCCGGCGAGCTGGAACTCGAATTCAATCCACAGGGCACGCTCGCCGAGCGCATCCGCGCCGGCGGCGCCGGCATCCCGGCCTTCTACACCAAGACCGGCGTCGGCACGCTGATCGCCGAAGGCAAGGAAGTGAAGGAGTTCGACGGCGAGAAGTATCTGATGGAGCGCGGCCTGTTCGCCGACCTCGCCATCGTGCATGCCTGGAAGGGCGACACCGCCGGCAACCTGATCTACCGCAAGACCGCGCGCAATTTTAACCCGATGATGGCGACCGCCGCCAAGATCACCGTCGCCGAGGTCGAGCATCTGGTTCCGGCGGGTGAACTCAATCCCGACCACATCCACACGCCCGGCATCTTCGTGAAGCGCATCGTCGAGGTCGGCACGGCCAAGAAGCGCATCGAATTCCGCAACACCCGCCCGCGTACCGCCGCTTAAGCGTATCAGGAGACACACATGGCCTGGACCCGTGAACAGATGGCCGCGCGCGCCGCAAAGGAATTGCGTGACGGCTACTACGTCAATCTCGGCATCGGCATCCCGACGCTGGTTTCGAACTTCATCCCCGATGGGGTCGATGTCAGCCTGCAGAGCGAGAACGGCATGCTCGGCATGGGCCCGTTCCCCTATGAAGACGAGGTGGACGCGGACCTGATCAACGCCGGCAAGCAGACGGTGAGCGAGCTGCCCTCGACCTCGTATTTCTCGAGCGCGGATTCCTTCGGGATGATCCGCGGCGGCCACATGGACCTGTCGATCCTCGGCGCCATGCAGGTGGCCCAGAACGGCGATCTCGCCAACTGGATGATCCCCGGCAAGATGGTCAAGGGCATGGGCGGCGCGATGGACCTCGTCGCCGGCGTCAAGCGCGTCGTCGTGGTGATGGAGCATTCGGCCAAGGACGGCTCCAAGCTCCTAAAGAAGTGCAATCTGCCGCTGACCGGCGAGCGCGTGGTCGACATGGTCGTCACGGATCTGGCGGTCTTCACCATCGACAAGCACGGCGACGGCGGCATGGCCCTGATCGAGCTCGCCGACGGCGTCTCGCTCGACGAGGTCAAGGCGAAGACCGAAGCCGAGTTTCGCGTGGCGCTGAAGAACAGCTGAGTTGACGATCCGCGACCAATGGGAAAGGGCCGGGCTTTGTCCCGGCCATTTTCATTGAAGTACCGACGCGCACTGCTTCCACATCGCGATGACGGAGTATGAGGCGCGGCCGAGACTCTGCTATTTCGCGAGTCAGGCCCGCCCTACGACCTCACCGCCCACACCTTGCTCCAGCGCGCCGACACGCTCGCGACCCAGGAGGTCTCCTCGCGCACCAGGCGAAAGCCGAGATTGGCGGGCGGCACGCCCTGGGCGCAGCCGCCGGCGCGGGCGTCGCGGATGAAATCGGTGACATAGGCGCGGTGGGCGCCCTCAGCGACACGGACGCCGCAGTTCACGGTGGGGCGGCCGGCATTGCCGGCGGCGTCGACGCGCGAGCGCACGAAGCAGGTCGAGGTCCATTCCCAGACATTGCCGGCGAGGTCTTCGACGCCGTGCTCGTTCGGGCCGAACTTGCCGAACGGATAGGCCGTGGTGTCGGAAAGGTCGCGTTCGGATTCGCGCTCATAGCGGCTGATCCAGCGCTTCGAAGGATCGTCGGCATCGACAGCGACGCCATCGTCCTTGAATCTGGAGCCTGCTGCAAAGGCCCATTCTGCATCGCTCGGCAGGCGGTAATGGTGGCCTGTCTTGCGCGACAGCCAGCCTGCATAAGCCTCGGCATCGTGCCAGCTCACCTGCACCGCGGGACGATCGGCGGCGACCGCGACGTCGCGATCGAGCGCGCGGCAGGCGCCATCCTGCACACAGAGCTGATAATCGGATGAGGAGACCTGATTTCGCATGATGTGGAGCGGCCGGTCGACGCGCATCACGCGCAGCGGCGCTTCCGCCTGCTGTCCGCCGCGTGTGAAATCGCCGGCCTCGCGATAGGACAGGCTGCCCGCTGCGACCCTGACGATCGCAGGCTCCGACGCCGTGCCGTGGACGGTCATGTCCGAGACCAGCGGCGCCATCGCGATCGGCCCGGCGAGCCCGGCGGCGCAGGCGAGTGCCAGTTTGAGCTTGAATGCGATCAGCATGGTCATTCCTCGGAGAAAGAAGGGGCCGGTGATGACCGGCCCCTTGTCGCGTTTAGTTGGTGGCGGCCGGTATTTCGGCAGGGGCCTTCACCTGCATCATCAGATCGTCGTTCCACTTGCCTTCGACCTTGAAGTGCGCGGTGGCGCCAAGGTCGGCGGCCTCGATCAGATTGTGCGTGACGTAGGCGTAGATGCCGGGCTGCTGGAACTTGTACAGTGCAGCTCCCGCCGAGCCGCCGCGGATGAACCAGGTCTCGAGCCCGACTTCGGGTGCATTACCGAACTTGCCGGTCTCCCAGACGTAGTCGCCATGGCCGCCGATCAGATGCGGGCGGCTGTCGCGGTTGGCCTGCGAATGCACCATCAGAACGTTCTCGCCGACCTTGGCAGTCAGTGCGTTCTTGCCGGTGAGCGCGCCGACCTTGCCGTTGAAAACGACGTGGGTGGGGGTCAGCTTTTTCATCACCTCTTCGGTGTCGGTGAAGGCTTCACCCGGCGAGTCGTAGGACTTGAAGTTGCCCTTCTCGTCGCGCGGCACGTACATGTCCTGCTCGCCGATGTAGTAGACCTTGTCGTACTTCAGAGCGTGGCCCTTGCCATCGTTCAGTCCGTCGCGCGGCAGCACCATCACGGCGCCGTTCATGCCGGAGACGACGTGCCAGGGGATCATCGGGCCGCCCGGAGCGCAATGGTAGACGAACACGCCGGTCTTGGTTGCCTTCCAGCGCAGCACGACCTGCTCGCCGGGATTGACCAGAGTGAGCGCGCCGCCACCGAGCGCGCCGGTCGCGGAATGGAAGTCGATGTTGTGCGGCATGGTGTTGGTCGCGGGATTGACCAGCGTCGTTTCGACGTAGTCGCCCTCGTGCACGACCATCAGCGGGCCCGGCATCGAACCGTTGAAGGTCATCGCCTGGAAGGTGGTGCCCTTCTCGTCGATGACGACCTTCTTCTCCTCGATCGTGAGCCTGAACTCGATGATCTTGGGGCCTTGCTTGGTCGCCTGCTCGTGCGCGTGCACGAAGGGCGGAGCGACCAGCTCTACCTTTTGGCGCGGCAGCTTGAGATCATCGGCCGCGAAGGCGGGGGTCGCCAGCATCAGCGCGGTCGCGGCGGCGCTGATCAATGCGGCTCTGCGGGTGAACATCGGAAGCATCCTTCATCTGGAAAGGTTTTTGATGACGGATGCAGTGTGCGCCGATCGTGGCAAGAGTGTTTGCGCTGCGACAAGGTTTTGCCGGATTCGTCTCCGCAACAGTACTTAGGTGTCTCAACGGAGCAGGATCGGTGACACCACGTTAACCGCATCCGACGGATTGATGCGGATGTCGAGGCCGAGCGACCAGCGGCCGGACAGCGGTGCCGACATTCTGACTCGCCACTGATCGTTGCCGACGCGTTCGGCGTTCGCGGTGATCGGCGCGACGCCGTGCTCGGCGTTGCCGAGCGTGACAGCAACCGCGTCGGCGCTCAGCGGCAACTCATTCGCATCTTCAAGCTGGATTGCGATTTCGACTGGACCGGCGCGCCCGGGCGAGACCGTGACGTTGGCCATGGCCTTTTCAGCATGGAGATGCGTGAAGAAGCTCTCGTCAGCTTCGGTCGTCGACGCGGGTGGGACCGCCGCAGCCTGCTCCACGCGATGTGCAGGCTCTGCGGCCGCCGTTGTCTTCGCGCTTTCGGGAGCCTGTGCGCCGATGGCCTGCACGTCCAGCGTCACTTTCACTGCGCCGGCGTGCTCGAACGACAGCGTCACGGGCATCTGGTCGCCGGCATGGAGCGGCACATCGAGACCGATGAACATCAGGTGTCCGCCGCCGGGTGCAAGCGTCACGATTTGTCCGGGTGCGATGACAAGCCCCTTGTCGAGCGGGCGCATGGTCATGACACCGTCGTTGACGGTCATTTCATGGATCTCGGTTCGAAGCGCATGGGCGGCCGATGCGGCCTGCAGCCGCTCCGGCGCGCGGCCCCTGTTCTCGATCGTCAGATAGCCGCCGGCGACCCTGGCTCCGCCGGGCGTCGCCCGGCTCCAGGCCCTGGTGATGACGAGATCGCCGCTGGTCGTGTCGGCCGCAAAGGCCGGCGCCCCGACAATGCATGCCAGCACGACCGCGCCGGCGAATGCGCGCTTGGATGAGATCATGGTCGAGGCCTTCGCGAAGACGTGACTAAAATAGATGTGTGGCAAGCCAGACCGTTGCCCAGATCGCCAGCGACAGCACGGCGAAGACGGCGATGGCCGCGGCCAGAGCGCGCACGGTGCCGGCCGGGGCCGGTGCGACCGGGGCCGGCCGAAAGTCGTCGAAACGCGGGATATGGCCGCGGACGTCGAGCAAGGAAAGAATCAGTTCGAGTGCGAGAAGCCTCATGGGCAAACGCTCCGGATGGCGTGCGAATTGCCATGATCATGGCCCCGAACCCGCCGCTGCGCTTTGCGCGAGCGCAATGTCTGCTGCACCCCCGGCCGACTTTGCGCGAGCGCAAGGTCTCCTCCGCGGATCCGGGTTATTGGAGTGCATTCCGTGATTTGCCGTGATGTCTGCGCACGGCGGAAATTTACGAATGGGTAAGACATGAGAGCTGATCTAGCGGCGAGCTACGGCGAAGAACGATTGCCACGCTACACGAGCTATCCGACCGCGCCGCATTTTTCGACGGCGGTCGGACCGGACGCCTACGCCAGTTGGCTGGCGGAGCTGCCGGCGGGCGCCAGCGCGTCACTCTATCTCCACGTGCCGTTCTGCCGCGAGATGTGCTGGTATTGCGGCTGCCATACCCAGATCGTCCGCCGCGACGAGCTCATCGCCGGCTACCAGCGGACGCTGCGCAACGAGATCGAGCAGGTCGCCGCAACCATTGGCCGCCGCATCAAGGTGGAGCACATCCATTTCGGCGGCGGCACGCCGACGATCATGCAGCCGGAAGCTTTCGCCGAGTTGATGGCGACGATGCGCCAGAAGTTCTTCGTGCTACCCTCGGCCGAGATCGCGGTCGAGATCGATCCCCGCACATTGACCGCCGACATGGTCGATGCCATGCGGCTCTCCGGCGTCAACCGTGCGAGCCTTGGCGTGCAGAGCTTCGATCCCGTGGTGCAGCGGGCGATCAACCGCGTGCAGAGCTTCGAGCAGACGGCTTCCGTGGTCGACATGCTCCGGCGCGCCGGCATCGAGGGACTCAATTTCGATTTGATCTACGGGCTGCCGCACCAGACCGTCGCGTCCTGTCTGGATACGGTCCGGCGCAGCCTCACGCTCGCGCCCGACCGCTTCTCCGTGTTCGGGTACGCTCACGTGCCCAGCTTCAAGAAGCACCAGCAGATGATCAACGAGGCCGTGTTGCCGGACGGACTCGCGCGCCACGACCAGGCTTGCGCGATCGCGAATGCATTGAAGGAGGCCGGTTACGTGCAGATCGGGCTCGATCATTTCGCGCGACCCGACGATTCCATGGCAGTGGCCTTCGAGGAACGGACGCTGCGGCGCAATTTTCAGGGCTACACCACTGACAAGAGCGAAGTCCTGCTCGGTTTCGGCGCGAGCGCGATTGGGCATTTGCCGCAGGGTTACGTCCAGAACGAGGTGCAGATCGGCGCCTATGCGCAAAGCATCGCCGCCGGCCGTCTCGCCACCGCCAAGGGCTATGGGCTCACCGACGACGACCGGCTGCGCGCCGACATCATCGAACGCATCATGTGCGAGTTCAGCGCCGATCTCGGCGACATCTGCGCGCGCCATGGCGCGGAGGCGGGGGCGATGCTGAATTCGGCGGCGCGTCTGAAGCCGCTGATCTCCGACGGCATCGTGAGGCTGGATGGCAACCGCCTCGCAGTCGCAAAGGATTCGCGCTTCCTGGTCCGCAGCGTCGCGGCCGCGTTCGACGCGCATCTCAATCCGGCGAAGCAGCTGCACAGCCGGGCTGTGTAAGGTCTCTCCTCCTGTCATTCCGGGGCGCGCCCTTTGGCGCGAACCCGGAATCCATTTCTCCACGTCACCTGCTGCGCGATGGATTCTGAGATGCGCAATTGCGCATCATAGTTCGCGCTTCGCGCGCCCCGGAATGACAAGCCAGCTTGCGCTTCGACAAGGAGCCTTCGATCCATTCTGCTATCGTCGTTGCGGAACGGAGTTGTCCATGTCTTTTGGATCCGACGATCTGGTCGATGACATCATGCGTACCGCGCCGCACACGATCCGCGTGTTTCTGGCCTTCAGGATGGCTTGTGTCGGTTGCCCGATCGCAACCTTCCACACGGTGGATGATGCCTGCCGCGAGCATGGCATCGACCGCGAGAAATTCCTCGCCGCGTTGTGCGATTGCGTGCCGGCGTGAAGCGGTCCGGAATTCACGCGGGCGCGCGCGGATTCCCGGGTGAGGGACGCTTTCGCCGTAAGCGGAAGCGCCTCTCACCCCTATCTCGATCCCTGTCTTAATCCCTATCTTGGGCGGAGACGTCCCGGCGGCTGTCACGCCGCGCCGCTGTCGGCGCTCCGCTCCGCCAACACGACGATTCTGTGCGGATCGCGCAGGATGATGCGCTGACGGCCGCTCTCGACGAGGCCTTGGCTCTCCCAGCCGCTCAGGATGCGGCTGACGGTGTGCAGCGTGGTGCCGGTCATCTGGGCGATGTCCTGGCGGCTGATCGGGAAGTCGATCTCGATGCCGTGGTCGAGCTTCTTGCCGGACTGCTTGGCGAGGCGCAGCAGCGCATGGGCGACGCGCTGCTCGACCTGCTGGGTCGACATTTCCAGGATGCGGGTGTGGCTTTCCTGGAGGCGCTTGCCGACGGTCTGGAGCGTGTTGGCCGCCAGCGAGGGAAATCGCTCAACCAGCCGCGGCCAGGCCGAGGTTGGCCAGATCAGCACCACGCTGTCATCGACCGCGATCGCGGTCGCCGGATACTGCACGGCTCCGATCGCCATGGCGAGCCCGAACGTTTCGCCGGGCGCGACGTAGCGTACCACGATCTGCTCGCCGGTCGGCGTGGTCTTGGCCGCGCGGACATGGCCGTGCAGCAGCAGGAAGAAGGACTGCGCATCCGCCCCCTGCTCGAAAATGGCACTGTTCTTGGGATAGCGCGCCGAACGGGCCTCACGCAGGATCTCATCCAGAGCTTCCGGCGTGACCCCGGCAAACAGCGGCAAATGCGCAACCAGCGATGTGTCGACCTTGGCCATTCTGCCTCCTTGGCATCAGGGAGTGTGATGGCACCTGCAATCGTTCGATAGTTTGCGATAGCGCAAAACGGGACGGCTGAGTGGCAGTATTTTTCCAGATAACGGACTGAAATTTATTGGAGTTGACCCCATGGCTGGCGCCCGATCCCGCAACTTTGAGGGCTGGCCGCTGTTTGCGAACAGTTTTCGGCCCTTCTTCCTGCTCGCCGCGATCCAGGCGGGGCTATCGATCCTGGCCTGGCTGCCGATGTTCTACGGCGAGTTGTCGGTGAGTTCCGCGTTCGCGCCGCGCGACTGGCACGTCCACGAGATGCTCTACGGCTTCCTGCCGGCGGTGATCACCGGGTTCCTGTTCACGGCCATCCCGAACTGGACCGGGCGGCTGCCGATCCAGGGCACCTCGCTGGGGGCGTTAGTGATGGTCTGGCTTGCCGGACGTATCGCGGTGACGTTGTCGGCCGATACCGGCTGGGCGTTTGCGCTTCTCGTCGATGCCGCCTTCCTGGCGCTGGTGGTCGCTGCCGCGGCGCGCGAGATCATCGCAGGCGGCAACTGGCGCAACCTGCCCGTGGTGGCGATGGTGTCCGTTCTGCTCGCCGGCAATGTCGCTTTTCATCTCGAGGCGCACTACCAGGGCGCGGCCGATGTCAGCATCCGCGTCGGCATCGGGGTGGTCATGCTGCTGATCTCGCTGATCGGAGGCCGCATCATTCCGAGCTTCACCCGCAACTGGCTGGTCAAGTTCAATCCCGGCCGTCTGCCGGTGCCGTTCGGACGCTTCGACGGCGCAGTGATCGGATGCAGCGCGCTCGCGCTCATCTTCTGGATCGTGGCGCCGTTGAATGCCGTCACCGGTGTCCTGATGGCGCTGGTCGGCGGGCTGCATCTGGTGCGGCTTGCGCGCTGGGCCGGCGATCGCACCTTTCGCGAGCGACTGCTGGTGATCCTGCATATTGGCTATGTCTTCGTGCCGCTCGGCTTCATCCTGCACGCCGTCGCGGTTTTCGGAGCGCTGCCGCCAAGCGCCGGCATCCACGCCTGGATGACGGGCGCGGCGGGAACCATGACGCTGGCGGTGATGACCCGCGCGAGCCTCGGCCACACCGGACAGGCGTTGACCGCTTCGCCGGCGACCCAGGGAATCTACGCTGCGATCATCATCGCGGCTCTGGCACGGGTCGCCGCCGTGGTGTTGCCCGCGCACAGCGATCTATTGTTGCACATCGCCGCTTGCGGCTGGCTGGTCGCGTTCCTCGGATTTGCCGTCGCGTTCGGCCCGCTGCTCGCCGGCAGCCGGCGGCGTGCCCTTGCCGTAATGGGCGTGCCTGCTCCGGCGCGCTGAAACTCAAGCTGCGGTCGCCGAAGGCGCATCGGACGGTGTCGGAGGCCGAATGCCCTTGCGCCAGTCGGTGACGGTGCAGCCGAACCGGCCGCGGAACCAGCGCGCCATGGCGCTCTGCGCGGAGAAGCCGAGCTGGGTCGCGATGTCAGCCAGCGGCCGGTCAGGGTCCTCGGTCAGCTGGATCACGAGATCGGCGCGTTGCGCATCCAGGATGGCCGAGAAGCTGGTGCCTGATGCGGCCAGATGCCGGTGGATGGTACGGCGGGTGCAGGCAAGATGCTCGGCGACCCGCTCGACGGTGCAGTTGCCGCCGGCGAGCAGGGTCCGCACGATCTCGTCGACCTTCCCTTCCCAACTTGCCGGCCGGGTCTCGATTGCCTCGATCCGCTTGCGCAGATAGCTCGCGATCAGGGGATGCGCGCTCGGGATCCGGCGCTCCATGTCGCGCGCCGAGAGCAGGATCGCATCGTGTTCGGCGTTGAAGGTCACGCGGCAGCCGTAGAACTCGCGATAGCGCTTGCGATCGCGCGGCGGCGGGTAATGCAGGTGGACCTCCTGCGGCCGCCAGTCATGGCCGTACAGCGACTGGATGATGCGGTGGATGCTGCCGAGCGCCATGTCGATCGCCTGGCGCGGCGCGCTCGGCCGCCGGCCGCGCAGGTGCAGCGTGACCGTCACGATCTGCCCGTCGCGCGCAACGTCCAGCCGCATGCCGTCATGATGGATGTGGATGAAGTGCGAAAATGCGTCGATCGCTTCGCCCACGGTCGCCTGTTCGCGCACGATCAGGCCGACCGAACCGAAATTGGTCAGGCCGCCGCGCTCTGCGAGACGCAAGCCGAAATCTTCGGCGCCGGAGGCCTCTGCCGACAATTCGAGCAGATGGCGCAGGCCGGAGACGGCGATGGGTGTGTCGGGCTTGTCGAGGCAGGCCAGCGGTAATCTGGCCTTGCGCATCATCTGTTTGGGATCGAGCCCGACTGACCGGGCGACCTCCGGGTAATAGCTCAAGCCTGCGCTGCGAACGAGGTCGGTCATGCGAACCGTTCCTGCCAGCCATTCCCGCAGATGTCCCGAAATGTAAAGTTTCTGTCTCGATCCGTCAAATCCAGGAACCGGCCGGAACATACATAGGGGAAACCGAAGCACTGGCGTGAATGCCGTGCTCACGACGGCGCGGCAGGGCGATGCGGCCCGCTTTCCGTCTCGGACCATTTGACCAAGACATTGCTGGATCGGGATTATGCCGGGGAACATGCTTTCCAAGGGCGAGGTATTCGTCATCGACACCGACGCTGCCTCCCGCGAACAACTTTCGACCGCGCTCCAACAGAGCGCCTATGACGTGATCTGCTTCGCTGACGGTGCCTCACTTCTGTCGGAAGCGAAGGCGCGGATGCCGGCCTGCGTGCTGATGGAGCTGCCGCCCGATCGCTCCGGCCTCGACATGCTCAGGCGGCTGCGCGAGGAAAACTGCATGGCACCGGTGCTGGTGACCTCGGCGAATGGCAGCATCGCCATGGCGGTCGACGCCATCAAGAGCGGCGCGGCCGACTTCATCGAAAAGCCGTTCCGCACCCACGACATCGTCGGCCGGATCGATGCCGCCATCGACGAATTTGCGCAGCCCGGCACGAGCCGGCAGCGCTGGTTGCCCGGCTGCGAGCCCTTGACCGAGCGTGAGGGCGACGTGCTCGAGCACCTCGCTGCCGGCCTGACCAACAAGGAGATCGCCCGGCGCATGCATCTGAGCGCACGGACCGTCGAGGGCTATCGCGCCGGCATCCTGAAGAAGGCCGGAGCCAGGAACGTGACCGATCTGCTCCGCCGCATCTTCGGCCAGGGGGCGTCGCCCCAGGTTTAGCGGGCTCGCCACGGGACGACGTTCCGTTCCGCGGCCTTGGTGCCGCCGCCGCGGCGCCCCACGGAAACCCCAATCGAACCAGTTCCTTCCCTGCCGCGTCCAACCATGTTGGCGAGGCATTTGATCGCGCGCGTCCGGCTGGCGGCGCGGCGATACGGCAGGAGGGACTTCATGCGCATCACCGCAAGATATTTGGCAACGACGAGCCTGGTTCTGGTCACCATGGCGGCGTCGTCGCCATCATGGGCCGCCGATCTGGACGCCATTTCGGCGATCGATACGGTCACGGTTTACCCCGATGGTGCCACCGTCACGCGCGTCATCACGGTCGATTTGCCGTCCGGGGATTCGACGCTTGTTGCCAAGGACTTCCCGCTTGGTCTCGATGCCTCCTCCATCCGGGTCGAGGGTGAGGGCGGCGCAAAGCTCACCATCGGCACGATCGATGCGCGGTCGCCTCGCGCCGCGCCCGTCAATCTGCCCGAGCTGGAAAAGCGCATCGAGGCCTTGAACGATCAGCGCGCCGATTTGCAAGGCGCGATCGACTCGGCGAATGCGCGGCGCAAGTTTGCGGAGCACTTTGCGGAAACCTCCCCGGCGGGGATCGGCGACAAGGGCGAGGCGCGGCCGATCGCCGAATGGCGCGCGGCTTTTGCTGCGGTCGGCGAGGAAATTGCGAGCGCCGACACCGCCGTCCGCGACGCCACGCGCAAGACGCGCGAGATCGACCGGCAGATCGCCCAACTCGAGGTCGAGCGCAAGGCCAAGCCGCCGAGCAAGCTCGAGGTTCGCATGGACGTTGCCGCGGCCGCTGCGATGAAGGCGACGCTGCGCGTGACGTATGCCGTGCGCAATGCGCGCTGGATGCCGCTCTATGACGCCCGGCTCGACACCGGTGCCAAGGATCGCAAGCCGCAGCTCGAACTCATTCGTCGCGCCGAGATCACGCAATCGACGGGCGAGGATTGGTCCAACGTGACGCTCGGCGTCTCCACAACCCGCATCAGCCGCGGCGGCAGTGCGCCGGAACTGCATTCACTGGTCGCGCAATATCCCCAGGTGCCGAGGCCGCTGGCAGCAGGCTCGGTCTCCGATCTGGCGCGGCCCGCGCCGGTCCTGCGCCAGATGCAATCGCCAGCGATGGCCAAGATCGCGGAGGCGGCCGAGCCGCGCGAACGTGCCGACGAGCAGCAGGCAATTGCCGAGATCGGGGATTTCCAGGCGACGTTCAAAATTCCCGGCCGCGTCAGCCTCGGCGCCGCCGAGGGCGCCAAGAGCCTGCGGATTGCAGCGATGACCGTGCCCGCCGACCTCGCGGTCCGCGCCGCACCGGTGCTGGACCCGACCGCCTTCCTCGAGGCCAGCTTCAGGCAGACCGACGACTCGGCTCTGCTGCCCGGCAAGGTCGCGATCTACCGCGACGGCGTCTTTGTCGGCCGCGGCAAGCTCTCCGCTTCCGCCAAGGACGACATCGTGCGGCTCGGCTTCGGCGCCGACGACAAGGTGAGAATCGAGCGCGCCGTGCTCAAGCGCAACGAGGGTTCGGCCGGCCTGCTTGTCACAACATCCAAGACCGACGAGCGTACGTTCAAGACCACCATCCGCAACGGTCATGATTTCCCGATCAAGGTCGCGATCGAGGATCAGTTGCCGGTCAGCGAGAGCGAGGACATCGTCGTCGAAATGCTGCCCGCGACCACGCCGCCGACCGCCAGCAACATCCGTGACCGCCGCGGCGTGCTGGAATGGTCGTTCGACGCCAAGCCGGGCGAAGTCAAGGATATCAACTTCGCCTGGCGCATCCGCTGGCCGAAGGACAAGAGCATGGTGATCGTCCCGGCGGGGTAGGCGGCTAGGCCCTCACCTCTCCCCGCTGGGAAGAGGTGAGGAGCGCCGCCCGCATCGACTGCGGCAGCACGTAAGGCACGCCGTCGTCGCCTTGATGGACGACGGCATCGATCTCGAAGATCTCGCGGATGATCTCGCGGGTGACGACATCCGCGCGCGGGCCATCTGCGGCGAGCTTGCCGCCAGCCAGCACGACCAGCCGGTCGGCGAAGCGGATCGCGAGATTGAGGTCGTGCAGGATCGCGATGACTGCGGTGCCGCCGGCCGCGCGGCGGCGCGCTGCTTCGACGAGGTCGATCTGGTGGCGCAGATCCAGGCTCGAGGTCGGCTCGTCCAGCAGCAGAAGTCCCGGGCCATGCTCGGCTTCGCCGCAGGCGAGCTGCACCAGCACGCGGGCGAAATGGGCACGCTGCTGTTCGCCGCCTGAGAGCGTTGGCAATTGCCGTTCGCGGAAATGGGCTAGCCCAACCTCATCGAGGGCCGCGTCGACGAGCGCGCCTGCTTCACGCGCGCTGCGCTCGCCCGCGCCCATCAGCACGATCTCCTCGACGGTGAAGGGGAAGGTGACGTTGATGTGCTGGGACAGCATGGCGCGGTGCGCGGCAAGCTCGCGGGGCGCATAGCCGCTGATATCCCGCTGCTTCAGGCGCACCTCGCCTGCGTTTGGGCGGAGATCGCCGGAGAGCAACCGCAGCAGCGTCGACTTGCCGGCGCCGTTCGGGCCGATGATCGCGACCATCTCGCCGGCCGCAACCGTCAGGCCGACGCCATCGAGCAGCGTCGCGCGGCCGGCGCGCTTGCTCAAGGCACGCGCCTCGATCACGGCGCTCATAGCGAGGCCAGCCCGCGCTGCCGCAACAGGATGAAGAGGAAGACCGGCGCGCCGACCGCTGCGGTCAGAATGCCGATCGGCATCTCCGCCGGCGCCACGATGGTGCGCGCCAGCGTGTCGGCGCCGACCATCAGGATCGCGCCTGATAGCACCGAGGCCGGCAACAACAGCCGATGCGCAGGTCCAATGACGAGACGGAGCAGATGCGGCACGACGATGCCGACGAAGCCGATGACACCGCTGATCGACACCGCGACGCCGGTCATGGCGGAGACCATGACGATCGAGATCCGCTTGAGACGCTCGACGTCAACGCCGCCGTGAAAGGCGTCGGCCTCGCCGAGCACCAGGAGATCGAGGCCGCGCGCGATGAAGGCGCAGGCGCCAAGCCCGATGACGAGGATGGGCGCCAGCACGGCGGCCTTGGTCCAGGTCACCCCGCTCATCGAGCCCAGCAGCCAGAACGTGACGTCGCGGAGCTGGCGGTCGTCGGCGATGAACACCAGAAGCCCGATGCCGGCATTGGCGATGGCGGTGATGGCGACGCCGGCGAGCAGGAAGACCGCGATCGAGGTGCGGCCCGAGCGGCTCGAGATGCCGTAGAGGATCGCGGTCGTGGCCAGCGATCCCGCGAATGCCGCGAGCGGCAGGAGCTCGGCCTGGAGGAAGCGCAGCGTCTCGCCGAAGCGCGAATCGGTGAACACGATCGCGCTTGCGGCTGCGAGCGCGCCGCCGCTGGAGACGCCGACCAGCGCGGGATCGGCGAGCGGGTTACGAAACAGCCCTTGCATGATCGCGCCGGCCGCGGCGAGCAGGCCGCCGACCATCGCCGCCGCCGCGATCCGGGGGACGCGGATCGACCACAGCACGAGCTGGTCGCGGGCCGTCATGGCCGTGCTTTCGCCTGATAGGCCGAGTGCGGCAGGCAGACGGGAGAGGGGAATGCCGGCGGCGCCGAAGCTCAGCGCCACGATCGCAGCGACCGCGAGCACCGCGATCAGGAGAGGGATTGCGAACGATGCGGACCGCGAGCTGGGGCGTCGTTCCGTGCCGCGCGCTTCCGTGCCGATCGCCACCCTCATTGCCGGCAATTCGCCGCCGACAGCGCCGAGGTGAATGCATCGCCCGGTTCGGCCAATGCCGGATAGAGTTTTACCGAGAGATCTCGCGCCGCCGCCGCCGTCCGTGGCCCGAAGCCGAGCAGATAGAGCCCGTCCATTGTGATGAGGCTCTTGTTGGCCGCGACCGACGTCAGGGCGAAGCCGGGATGGGCGTAGATCGCGTCGGCAGGAAGCGAGTCCTTGCCGCGCTCGATCGACAACACCACGTCGGGTCTTGCCGCCGCGATGGCCTCGTCACCGATGATCTTGTAGCCGTCGAAATCGTCGACGGCGTTGGCTGCGCCGGCGAGTTGAATGATCTCGTCGGCCGCGGTCTTGTGGCCGGCGACCATGGCGCGCCCGTTCTGGAGCGACATCACGAACATCACGCGCACCGGCTTGGTCACCTTGGCGCGCAGGGCGCGCAGCTGCGCAAGATCGGCGCCGACCGCGGCGCTGAGGCAGGCGGCGCGCGCATCGACACCCATGGCGTGGCCGACCAGTTTTATCTTCTCGATCAGGCCGTCCTCGGAGAAGGTGTCGGGCACCAGCACCAACGGCACCTTCGCCGTTTCCAGGATCTCCATGGTCGCGTGCGGGCCCGAGCCCTGGATCGCCAGGATCAGGGTGGGGTTGAGGCCCAACACGCCTTCGGCGGAGATCTGGCGCATGTAGCCGACATTGGGTTTGTCCTGCAGTGCCGCCGCTGGATAAAGGCTGGTGGTGTCGACGCCGACCAGCCGGCTCTCGAGCCCGAGCGCATAGATGATCTCGGTGATGGCGCCGCCGATCGAGACGGTGCGCGCGAAGTCGGTCACGGCGACGTCGCGATTGCGCGCGTCATGCACGGTGATGCCGGCGGCGTGCGCGGCAGAGGCGACCGCGATCGTGCTGGAGAGCAGGAGGCTTGCGAGGGTGCGACAAAATGTCATTACAGGTTACTTCGTCAGGATCAGCTTGTTCTGCGAGGTCAGGCGAAGCCGATAGCTGTCCTCGCCATGCGCGATGATGATCTCGCGCTCGGCCGCAAACAGCTCGCGACTGTCGATCCGGCTCCCACGCATGGTGAGGGTTCTCGTTGTCGCAGCAGGGCTTCCTGCCGACCCCGCCGCGCCGCCGCTGCTGTCTCCTGATGTTGCTGACATGTAGGCTGTGATGCGCTTTCGAAACTCTGGAGTGCTGCTTGCTTGTTTGTATAAGCGGCACGAAGCGCATTCCAACGGCTGCAATTTACAATCGATATAAACTGCAACCTGATGTCATTGACCGTCAGAGTGTTGCCACGTAACCAATTATGGCGGCGGGGTGACTTGCCCGCGTCTTGAGAAATCAGCCAGCCAGTCGTTCGCGTTGCGAACGCACGCCAGCCAAAAGACCTGAAATAATAGAGTGAAGTGCAGGCTGGGGCTGATATGGCTGACGGGGCTAGGTATTCGCGCGCCTTGATTTTGGGCGCGTCGGTGATTTCATTTGCGGCAATGACGACGGAGAGCGGTCTTGCACAGACCGCCGAGCCGCAGGCTGAACGCGCGTCGACGGAGCGGCCGAAGCAGGCCAAGCGCAAGCCGACCAAGCCGCTGGTCGCGCAGCAGGCAGCGCCGGTGGTCCTCAACGCCCGAGCCCAGGCCGGCGGCACCGCGCCGGTTCAGACGCTCGACACCATCACGGTCGCTGCAACGAAAACCAAGGAGCGCGCGATCGATGCGCTCGCGCCGGTCAGCTCCATTTCGCTCGACCAGATCCAGGGAATCCAGCCCAACCGGCTGTCGGGCATCTTCTATGCTGTCCCCGGCGTGTCGTTCCAGGAGCGCGGTGACGATCCCGCGACCGTCATCAACATCCGCGGCCTGCAGGAGTTCGGGCGCGTTGCGGTGGTCGTCGATGGTGCGCGGCAGAATTACCAGCGCACCGGTCATAACGCCAGCGGCTCCTTCTTCCTCGATCCTGAATTGGTCGGCGGCGTCGACGTCGTGCGCGGCCCGACCGCCAACATCTACGGCTCCGGCGCGATCGGCGGCCTGGTCTCGTTCCGCACCAAGGACATCGACGATGTGCTGCGTCCCGGCGAGCGCTCGGGCGTCGATCTCTCGGGCTCCTACGGCTCCAACAACAATCGCGGCCTCGGCTCGGTCTTCGGCGGCGTGCGCGCCACACCGGACGTCGATATCTTCGGCGGCGCGGTCTATCGCACGCAAGGCAATTACAAGGACGGCAACGGCACCGAGATCGGCAACACCGGCAACCAGGTCGAGAGTGGCCTGATGAAGCTCACGGTGCGTCCCGCCCTCGGCCACGAGGTCAAGTTCGGCGCCATCTTCCAGGACTATCAATACGATGTCGGCCAGTTCAACAGGGGCCCCGTCGCGACCGCCGCCCAGCGCGCGCTCTATCAGGGCTCGTCGGTCTACGCCTCCGATGCCAAGAACTACACCGGCACGATCACCTGGAATTACGCGCTGCCGAGCGACAATTTGTTCGACTGGCACATGTCAATCTATGGAAACCGCGTCGATAACGACCAGACCAAGACCTACCACTATTCGACCTCGGGTGCGGCTTTGTGCGGCACCGGCAATTTCGGCAACAACATCTCCGGCTGCGTCGGCGACAAGCGCGGCTATGTCCTCAATACCTACGGCATCGACGCCAACAACACCACGCGGTTCAACGTCGGTGACTGGCGCAACGCACTCACCGTGGGCTTCGATGCGTTTCAGGACGATGTGATCACGACCGACAGCCGCGGCAATTCCAACATCACCACGCCGAGCGGCATCCGCACCGTGTCGGGCGGTTTCCTGCAGTTGAAGCAGAACTACAGCACCTGGTTCGAGGCCGTGAGCGCGATCCGTTACGATCGCTACGATCTGGAGTCGGGCAAAACCAACGGCAGCGGCGACCGCTTCTCGCCGAAGATCACGCTTGGCGTCACGCCCGTTCCCGGCTTCCAGCCATATGTCAGCTACGCCGAAGGCTATCGCGCTCCCTCGATCACCGAGACCGTGATCTCAGGCGCGCATGCGACCGGTGGCGGGCCGGCCTTCTTCCCCTGTCCTGACGGGACCGTCGGCTTGTTCTGCTTCCTGCCCAATCCGAATCTTCGTCCCGAAGTCGGCAAGAACAAGGAAGTCGGCATCAACCTGAAGTACGACAACATCTTCAGCGCCAGTGACTCCTTCCGCGGCAAGATCAACCTGTTCCGCAACGACGTCAGCGATTACATCGACCTCGTCGCCTCGACGCCGGTCCCGACCGGGTTTGGCTCGTTCAGCCAGTTCTACCAGTACCAGAACATCGCGCAGGCCCGCATCCAGGGTTTCGAGGCGGAGACGATGTACGATGCCGGCAGCTGGTTCATCGGAGTCGCCGGTCACTACATCCAGGGCAAGAACGCCGTCACCAATGTCGGGCTCGCGACCATCACCCCGCGCAAGGTCGTCACCACCGGCGGCGTCCGCCTGCTCGACCGCACGCTGATCCTGACGGCGCAATGGGCCTCGTTCGGTGCCAACAACGACGTACCCGCCGGCTATTTGCCCGCGACCGGGTACGAGCTGGTCAATCTGTACATGACCTACAACGCGACGAAGGACATCGTGTTCTCGGCGTCGATCGACAATCTCTTGAACCAGTACTACCGGCCTTACGCCATTCCCGGCACGTCGACCGACGGCACCACGCAGAACGACGTGCTGTGGTCGAGCCCCGGACCGGGCCGGGTCTACAAGGCCGGCATGAAGATCCATTTTGGAGGTGCGTAGCGCCAGCTTCGCAGCACCACATCTCCGCCGGGCCGCGCTGATGCTCCAGCGCGGCTCCGCGCGTTTCGTTTTGATCAGAAGGAGAGACTTTGATGTTCATCGCCATGAATCGTTTCCAGGTGAAGAAGGGCGCGGAGACCGCGTTCGAAACCGTCTGGGCCACCCGTGAATCCTATCTCGGCAGCATGCCGGGCTTCGTCGAGTTTCACCTGCTGAAGGGCCCGGAGGCCGAGGACCACACGCTCTATTCGTCGCACACCACCTGGGTCGACAGGACGGCGTTCGAGGCCTGGACGCGCTCGGACCAGTTTCGTCGTGCCCATGCCCGCGCCGACAACTCGACCGGCGAGAGCCTGTATCTCGGCCATCCCAAGTTCGAGGGCTTTGAGGTGATCCAGAGCGAGCGCAAGGCCGCGGCCGCCTAGATTGCAATGGCAGAGGAGCCGGACATGTTGAGCACCGATCTTGCCGATCTCAGGGCCCATATGGCCGACAATCCGGGCGAGGTGATCGAGGACGTTGCGCGCCAGCGCAAGGTCACCCCGCGCAGCGTGATCGAGGCGCTGCCATCCTCCATGGTGCATATTGGCGGCGGCGAGCACTTTGCCGCCGCCATGCTGGACATCGCGGAGTGGGGCGAGGTCACGCTGATCGTGCACACCGATGACGCGATCTTCGAGTTCACGGGCGCTGTTCCTGCGGGCGAGATCGGCCGCGGCTACTTCAACCTGATGCAGCCGAAGGGTCTGCACGGCCATCTTCGCCACGAGCGCTGCGCTGGCGTCGCCTTCGTCGAGCGCCCGTTCATGGGCAAATCGTCGGCCTTCATCGCGTTCGTCAACGCCGACGGCGGCATCATGTTCAAAGTGTTCGTCGGCCGCGACGAGACAAGGGCGCTGCGGACGGATCAGCTGGCGCGGTTCCGGCAGCTCGCGGCCCGCATCACGGCGCAGCCGGCTGCGTAGCTTTCTTTTGTTGTCGGGAGATCAGGATGCAAGGCAAGTCCAGGCTTCGGCAAATGGTCGTTGCAATCGCGCTGGCGCCGACACCGGCCTTCGCGATCGACGAAGCCCTGTTACCGCGCAATCTGTCGCCCTGGGGCATGTTCGTCAGCGCCGACATTATCGTGAAGACGGTGATGATCGGGCTCGCTGTCGCCTCGCTGGTGACATGGACGGTGTGGCTCGCCAAGACCATCGAGCTGCGCCGCAAGGGCATGCTCGCCTTGCAGCGGACGCGCGGGCTCGAAGGCAACATGACGCTGGCTGAGGCATCGTCACGGGCCGGTGACGCGCACGATGCCGTTGCCCAGCTGATCCAGTCCTGCGCCAGGGAAGCCGAGCTCTCGGGCGGCATCCTCGACGACGGCCTTCAGGAGCGGGTGGCGCTGCGGCTCGAGCGGGTGGAGGCGGCGATGTCCAGGCAGATCGCGCGCGGCACCGGCGTGCTCGCGACCATCGGCGCCACTGCGCCCTTCGTCGGCCTGTTCGGGACCGTCTGGGGCATCATGAACGCCTTCATCGGCATCTCCGAGAGCCACACCACCAGCCTCGCGGTGGTCGCGCCGGGCATCGCGGAGGCGCTGCTCGCCACCGCGCTCGGCCTCGTCGCGGCGATCCCGGCGGTGGTGATCTACAATCATCTGGTCCGCAGTATCGCCAATTACCGCGCGTTGCTCGGCGATGCCTCGGCGCAGCTGATGCTGCTGGTCAGCCGTCAGCGCGACCACAGGGAGTTCCGCCTGGCGCGGGCGGCGGAGTAGGCCCATGGGTGCGAAGCTCGGCGCGCGCGGGGGATCGCCGCTCAAGCGCGGTGACCCGGATGATCTCCACGTCGTCAACGAGATTAACGTCACGCCGTTCATCGACGTGATGCTGGTGCTGCTGATCATTTTCATGGTGGCAGCCCCACTCGCCACCGTCGATATCGGTGTCGAGCTGCCCGCGACCGCAGCCGAGCCGGCGCCGCGGCCGGACAAGCCGACCTTCGTGACGGTGAAGCCGGATTCCACAATTGCCGTTGGCGAGGACACGATGGCCCGCGACGGTCTCGCCGCCGCCCTCGATGCCGTCATCAAAGGCCGTAAGGACGAGCGCATCTATCTGCGCGCCGACAAGGCCGTCTCCTACGGCGACCTGATGGAGGTGATGAACACCCTGCGTAACGCCGGCTACCTCAAGGTTGCCCTCGTCGGCCTCGATGGACGCAACTGATGGCCGCGAACGCCTTTGCCCTGCACGAGCCGCTTCGAGAGCGCGAGACCGCGCGCTGGGGCCTCTCGGCCGCGGTGATCGTGATGTTGCATGTGGCTGTCGCGCTGCTTGCGGTGAATTGGATCAGGTCGCAACCGGAACAGGGCGTCAGCCTCCCGGCGATCATGGTCGACATGGCACAGGTGACCTCGGCGCCGCAGTCGACGCAGGATGATGTTGCGCCGGGACCGGTGATGCAGGAGGCCGACGCCTCGTCGCCGGAGCCCGTGCAGCAGCAAATGGCTGAGGAGACGATCGCGCCGACGCCGCCGCAGGAGAAGCCGGATGTCGTGGCGCCGCCGGAGCAGAAGCCGGAGCCGACACCTGCCAGGCCGGAGCCCGCGAAGATCGTGCCGGTCGAAAAGCCGGCCCCGGTGAAGCCGAAGGTGGTTCGCCGCGAGGCCAAGAAGCCCTCGGAGGCGACCCCCGCGCCGCGCACCAGCGCAGCCCCGCGGGCCGAGCGCGAGGCGCCGATGGCATCGGCCCCGAGCGCCGGCGCGGCGGCCTCCGTGATTGCATCCTACAATCAGCGCGTCCGCGCGCATTTGATGCGCTTTCACCAATATCCCAGCGGTGGCGGCGGTCAGCGCGGCGTTGCCAGGCTGAGCTTCACCCTCAGCCGCAGCGGGCAGGTCACGTCCAGCCGTATCGGCGGCTCGTCCGGCGTTGCCGCTTTCGATGCCCAGGCCATGTCGATGATCCGCCAGGCCTCGCCGTTTCCGCCGGTGCCAGACGAGATCAAGAATGGGGCGATGAGCTTTTCGATCCCCGTGGAGTTTACGGTGAGGTAGTCGGCCGTCCCAACAAACTCAGCCGTCGTCCCGGACAAGCGCGCCCTAAGCGCGCGCAGATCCGGGACCCATAACCACAGGGGAGCGTTTGGCGAAGATTCGTCGCCACCATCTCGTGCCACAACCCCGCCTGGCGTTATGGGTCCCGGATCTGCGCTTGCGCTTGTCCGGGACGACGGCGGAGTTTGTGGCGGCTGAAGAGCGACCGTTGCCCTATTTCGCCTTCAGGAAATCCGCGACCTCGAGCAGCATGAACTCGTCGTCATCGGCCTTGTTGGGATCGCGGCTGGAGGAGAACGGCAGATTGTTGTCGTTGCCGACGATGATGTGGGTGTCGTCGACGCGATCGACGTTCTCGATGGTGAAGAACGGGAAGGTGTAGACGCCGTCGTTGAGCGGCTTCCTCGCCTTCTTGTCGGGATCCTTGATCTTCAAGAGGTCGATATAGCCGATCTTGCGCACGGGCTTGCCGACATTGGCCTCCGTGAGCTCGATCTTGTAGATGCGCTTGAACTTGGCGAGATCCGGGAAGCAGTTCTCGCCGCGCTGGCCTTGCGGGCAGGCCTTGTCCGCCGTGCCTTCGCCGTTGTCGCGCTCGATGATGAGGCCGGAGGCCTGATCGATCATGTTGAAATCGCCGATGGCGTTGCCGTTTTGCTCGAACACATACTGCCAGTAACGGCCGGTGAACTTCTCCGCAGCGACGTCGAATTCGAGGATGCGGGAGGCTTCCTTGCCGTCGACCTTCTCCCAGTCCTTCTTCTCGGCGTCCCACAGCGGTCCCTCGAGCAGGCCGTAGAGGAACTTGCCGTCCTTGGAGGACGCAAAGCCCTCATAGCCCTTGGAGCGGCGGAGGTTGACGTTGGTGTAGGTCGCGCCCGGCGCGCCCGGCGTCGCCACGGCCCAACTGTCCGGCGACCGCACCGGCTTGCCGTCAGCAACCGTATCGAACACGGCCAGGATCTTGCCTGATTTGTCGGCCTTCAGGATGTAGGGACCGAACTCGTCGCCGATCCAGAAGGTCTCGCCGATGATCTGGAAGCCTTCGGTGTCGAAGTCGGAGCCGGTGAGATTGCGCTTCTGCGTGTCCTCGTGCACGATGCGGAACGGGACCTTTTTGTCGGGATCGTGCAGGAAGATCGTCTCCAGCCGCTCGATTTTGCCGCCGGCCCAGTCCATCTTGTAGCGGTTGAGGTACAGCATCGAATCCGGCGAGTTGGCGCGCGCGCCCATGCCGTTGTCGGTGATGACCCAGAAGCTGCCGTCGGGCATGGTCTTGATGCCGGAATGGCCCTGGAGCGGCTGGCCCTTGAACGGCAGCGACACGCCGGTCGCGCGCTCATAGGACTTGCCCATCACGGTGCCGAGCGCGTCGACCCGCTTGCCGGTGGTGTATTTCCCTGAAGTCTTGAGATCGGCGGGTGCGTCGGCGGGGGCGTCGATGAAGGTGGCGGCCGGCATCACCACGTGGCCGGCGAGCTTGGCGGGGAATTCACCTTCGCTCTGCGCGAGCGCTGGGCTCACGGCGAGAATGATCGTTGCGACGGTGGCAAGAAAAGTCGCGCGCATGTGCGTCTCCTGTTGGCGGACGCACGCGTTATGCGGATCGCGTGTTGCAGTTTTGTGAAACCGGGCCAAACGCCGCAGCCGCGATCTACTCCTTTACCGCGCCGGTCAGCGAGGACACGTAGTAGTCCACGAACAGCGAGTAGAAGATCGCGACCGGCAGCGAGCCCAGCAGCGAGCCTGCCATCAGCGCCCCCCATTGGTAGACATCGCCGGTGACGAGCTCGGTCAGGATTGCGACCGGCACGGTCTTGTTGGCGCCGCTCTGGATGAAGGCGAGCGCGTAGATGAACTCGTTCCAGGACAGCGTGAAGGAGAAGATGCCGGCGGAGATCAGCCCGGGCACCGCGAGCGGCAGCGTGATCCGTCGCAGGATCTGGAGGCGTGTTGCGCCGTCCACCAGCGCGCATTCCTCGAGCTCATAGGGGATCGACTTGAAGTAGCCGATCAGCAGCCAGGTGCAGAACGGCACCAGGAAGGTCGGATAGACCAGGATCAGCGCCAGCGGTGAGTCGAACAGGCCGAACTGCACAACGACGGTGGCGAGGGGAATGAACAGGATCGACGGCGGCACGAGATAGGCCAGATAAATGCCGAGGCCCACATAAGGACTGCCGCGGAAGCGCAGGCGCTCGATCGCATAGGCAGCGAGCGTGCTCGCGATCAGGGACAGCGTGGTCGAGCCGATCGCCACCAGCATCGTCGTCTTGAGCCAGCGCGGATAGGCAGTGTCGAACAGCAGATGCTTGATGTGGGCAAGCGTCGGCGAGGAGATCCAGAACGGATTGTGGTCCTTGTAGTTCATCAGCTCCGCGTTCGGCTTGAACGAGGTGATCGCCATCCAGTAAAACGGGAACAGCAGGATCAGCACGAAGCAGCCGAGCGGCAGATAGATCATCATCAGCCGCCGCAGCCCGGAATCCCAGGCCATGGTGTCAGGTGCCGCTTTCGCGTCGGCCACAGCGGCGGTTTGCGCGACGGTATCAGTCATTGGCCTCTCCCTGCTGCCATTTGCGGCGCGCCAGGCCGAAATAAGAGAACAGCGTCGCGAAGATCAGGAACGGGATCATCGATACCGCGATCGCCGCACCTTCGCCGAGTTCGCCGCCGGCGATGCCGCGCTGAAACGCCAGCGTCGCCAGCAGATGGGTCGAGTTGACGGGCCCGCCGCGGGTGATGGCGTAGACCAGCTGGAAGTCGGTGAAGGTGAAGATGATCGAGAAGGTCATGACGATGGCGAGGATCGGCATCATCATCGGGAAGGTGATGTAGCGAAAGCGCTGCCAGGCGCTGGCGCCGTCGAGCATCGCGGCCTCGTAGAGCGAGGGCGAAATGGTCTGCAGGCCGGCGAGCAGCGAGATCGCGACGAAGGGAATGCCGCGCCAGATGTTGGCAGCGATCAGCGAGAAGCGCGCCGGCCAGGGCGAGCCGAGGAAGTCGACATTGCCCGACCGCCAGTGCAGCACGTCGACCAGCAAATAGGAGATGATCGAGAACTGCGGATCGTAGATCCACCAGAACGCCAGCGCCGAGAGCACGGTCGGCACGATCCAGGGCAGCAGGATGATCGCACGCAGGATGCTCTTGAACGGAAAATGGTTGTTGAGCAGCAGCGCGAGCCAGAAGCCGAGCGCGAACTTCCCGAAGGTCGCGATGCCGGTATAGACCACGCTGTAGAACACGGCGTTCCACCACAAGGGATCGGTGAGCAGATACTGGAAATTCTCCAGGCCCACGAAGACGCCGCGCCGGCCGATCGTGGTGTCGGTGAAGGCGAGCCAGATGCCGAGGCCGAGCGGATAGGTCAGGAACACCGAGAGCAGCCCGATCGCGGGCGCCAGGCACATCACGATCAGGAACGGCTTGTAGTCGAACAGCCGCACCAGCCAGTTCGGCTGCCGCTGGGCAAGTACGGGAGAGGAAAGTGTCGTCACGGACATCAGTGTGTTGTCCTATCGTTGAACGTCACCACACCGTCATTGCGAGCGAAGCGAAGCAATCCAGTCTGTCGCCGCGGCTGCAGTCTGGATTGCTTCGTCGCAAGTGCTCCTCGCAATGACGACGGCTCTATCGTCGCGCGTTACCGCTGCCGCCGGAAGTACCGCTTGCAGCGCTGCTCGGCTTCCGCGGCGGCGGCCTCCGGCGTGGCCGCACCGGTCGCAACGGACGCGCACATCTGAATCAGCACGTAGTCGGCGCTGACGGCTCCGGTCGCCGTCGAGATCGGGCCCTTGTAGCCGTCATAGTAAGTGCTGTTCATCGTGTCCTTGAACAGCTTCACCTTGGGATCCTGCGACCACACCGCGGCCTCGGCATAGGCGGCCAGCGGCTGCGACCAGTAGCCGGAATTGGCATTGAGCCAGGGCTCGTACTGGTCCTTTTCCAGCATGTATTGCAGGAAGGCCTTTGCGGCGTTGGGGTACTGGCTGTGCTTGAACACCATCGCGTTGAGTGTCAGGCCCGCCATCGGAGAGACCTTGGCCAGGCCCTTGGGCAGCAGCTGATGCTCGCTGTCCTCGGCGATCGCCTTGGTCGCCGGGTCGTTCTTGAGCGAGAAGTACAGCGAGACGCCGTTGGCGGTCAGGGAGATCTCCTGCGAGGAATAGGCGCGGTTGTTGCTGACGTCGTTCCACGACGGCGTGCCGGCGATGAAGGTCGGGTAGATCTGCTTGACCCAGTTCAGCGCCGCGATGGTCTCCTTGCTGTTGATGACGACATTGCCTTCCTCGTCAAGCAGGGAAGCATTGTGCGACCACAGCGCCCAATTGGCGAAGCCGTTGCCGTCGCCCTTGGCGTTGCCGAGCGCGAAGCCGGCTGGTTTGCCGGCCTTGTGCAGCTTCTGGCACAGGTCGAGGATTCCGGCATGGTCTTCCGGCACCTTGTCGAAGCCGACCGATTGCAGGATCGACTTGCGGTAGATCAGGGGCCCCGCGGTTGCACCGAACGGCAGGCCGATCCAGGCGTCGCTCTTGTTCTTCTTGCCGTAGCGCTGCGCAAGCGGCAGCCAGCCGCCATAGCGCTTGCCGACATAGTCGGCGACGTCGGTCAGCTCGATCAGCTTGTCGACGTAGATGTGGGGAGCGTCGGAGAAGCCGATGATGATGTCGGGGCCCGCGCCGGAGTTCGAGGTGACCGCGGTCTGCTGGTTGATGTCCTCCCAGCCGACGAAATCGACCTTGACCTCGACGCCGGTCTCCTTGGTGAACTTTGCTGCATTGGCGCGGAACACGTCCTCGTCGGCCTGGACGAAGCGCACCGGGCGCAGCATGCGCAAGGATGCGCCCTTCTCGATCGCAAGCTTGGGCGCCGCCACGTCGGCGGCCTTGATTGTCGATGATGTTGTTTGCGCTGCAGCACCGGTGGCCGCGAGCGTTGCAGCGGACAGGCCCAGCGCCAAGGCATCACGACGTGTGATGTCGTTCCTCATCAGTTCCTCCCTATGATGTCCCCTTCCCGGCGTTGATCGCCGGTGAAGGGCCGTTTCGCCTCTGGCGCCTTGGCGCCGGCCGCCTAGCTGTTCGGCCCGCGATCCATGCTGACGGGTTGCCAGCGGCGGAGCGTGGTGTCTTGCAGCACCGACGGATTGACGCAGCTTACCGGCCACATGCCCTGAAGCACCAGTGACAATTCGTAGCCCACGCGGCGCTTGCGCGCTTCGTCAAACCGTGCCGAGGCCGAAGCGACGTGGGCGGTCAGGGTCACGTTCTCCATGCCAAGCAGGGGATTGTTGTGCGAGGGCGGCTCCTTCTCCAGCACGTCGAGCGCGGCGTGCGCGATCCAGCCTTCCTGCAGCGCCTTGATCAGGCTCTCCTCGTCCACGGTTGCGCCGCGCCCGGTGTTGATGAAGATCGAGCCCTTCTTCATCTGCCGAAAGTGCTTCTCGGTCAGCATGTGATGCACCTCAGGCCTTGCCGGGGCATGCATCGAGACGAAGTCGGATTGCGACAGCACCTCGTTCAGCGTCGCCGGGATCACGCCGTGATCGTACATCAGCGTTTCCTGGATGAAGGGATCGTAGGCCATCATGCGCAGGCCGAACGGCGCCGCGCGTTTCGCAACCGCACGCGCCACGCGGCCGAACGAGACGAAGCCGAGCGTCTGGCCCATCAGCCTCGGGACCTTGAGCAGCGCTGGCCGGCCCTCGGCCCAGCGGCCGCTGCGTACCATGCGGTCCTGCTCGACCAGGCGGCGGAAGCCGGCGAGCAGCAGCATCATGGCGTGGTCGGCGACCTCTTCGATGAAGGTGTCCGGAATGTTGGTGACGGGAATGCCGCGCGCGGTGGCGGCCTTGACGTCGACGCTGTCGACGCCGACCGAGCCAAGCGTGATGACCTTGCAGGTCTGCAAGCTGTCGATGATGGTCTTGGTGATCGGGATGCCCTTGGCATAGATGGCGTCCGCGGTCTTTGCGGCGGCGATGAACCCGGCCTCGTCGGCGGGAGCCTCGATGATCTCGGCGTCGATCGGATCGAGCGCCTCGCGCTCAAAGGAATAGTCGCTGCCCGCGACCGTGAAGCTCGCGCCCTTCGGCGTCACCACCCTGTATTTCGGCATTTTCTCGCTCCCGATTTGGTTTGTCGGTTCTTGTTGTGACCCGTCTCCGCGGGCGGGCCTTTGCGTCTTTTACGCGAAATCGGAGCGGTCGCGTACAATCGTTGGTTGCCGGTGCGGAGATAAATTGCCGTTTATTGCGGCTGCGTCCGGGCTTCTACGGAGGCACGTAAGTAACTTGCTAAGGCTCTCTCCCTAAAAGCTATTTCGATTTCGATCGATCTGTCGCGCGCCCGTATCCCATTATTGCCGGAGCTAATCGTGAAATTGAGCAATCTGAAGATCGCCCCGAAGCTCGGCATCCTTGTCGGCGTCACCTTGTTCGGCCTGTGCATCTCCGGTGTCCTCGCCGGCTATCTGATGAAGCGCGAGATGGTGAATGCGCGCATCGATCAGGCCAAGGCGATCGTCGAGCTGGCACGCAACTATGCGGGCGCTCTGAAGAAGCGCGTCGACGCCGGCGAGCTGACGAAGGACGCGGCCATGGCCGAGCTTCGCCGCTACGGCAATTCGATGACCTACGACAACGGCGCGGGCTATCTGTTCGGTACGTCGTATGAAGGCATCACGCAGCTCGCGCCGGATCCCAAGCAGATCGGCACCAACCGCATGGATGTCGTGACCAACGGCCGCAAGCTGTCGGTCGAGCTGATGGACGGCGTCAAGGCCAACGGTTCGATCCTGCTGCATTATGAATACATGAAGCCCGGTCAGCCGACGCCGATCCGCAAGATCGGCTACGCGGTGGCGGTGCCCGGCTTCGACATGTATCTCGGCACCGGCGCTTATCTCGACGACATCGACGCCAAGATGGGTCCGGTCTATTGGCTGCTCGGCTTTGCCATGCTCGGCATATTCATTGTCGCCGGCAGCGTCGCCTGGCTGATCGGCCGCGGCATCAGCCGCCCGCTGGCGCTGCTTGGCGCCCGCATGAAGGATCTCGCCGACGGCAAGCTCGAGGGCGACATTCCCGGCGTCGGCCGCGGCGACGAGGTCGGCGCGATGGCCTCCACCGTCCAGATCTTCAAGGACAACGCGGTCCGCATCCGCGACCTCGAAAGGACCGAAGCCGATGCCAAGGAACGCGTCGCGGCGGAACGTCGCAGCGCGATGGAAGGCATCGCCAACGACTTCGAACGCAGCGTCAACGGCATCGTCCGCTCGGTCTCCTCGGCCGCGGCCGGCATGCAGACGACGGCGCAGTCGATGACCGCGACCGCCAGCGACGCCTCCTCGCGCGCGGCGACGGTCGGCGCTGCCTCGCAAAAAGCCTCCGGCAATGTCGGCACGGTTGCGGCGGCCGCCGAAGAGCTGTCGAGCTCGGTTGCGGAAATCTCCCGCCAGGTCACGCGCTCGACCGAAGTCGCCAGCCGCGCCGTCAGCGACGCCGAGCGTACCAATGCCACCGTGCAGGTGCTCTCGACCGGCGCCGAGAAGATCGGCGAAGTCGTCAAGCTGATCCATTCGATCGCAGCGCAGACCAATCTGCTCGCGCTCAACGCCACCATCGAGGCGGCACGCGCCGGTGAATCCGGCCGCGGATTCGCGGTCGTCGCCTCCGAGGTCAAGGCGCTGGCCAACCAGACCGCCAAGGCGACCGAGGAGATCTCCGCGCAGGTCGCGGCGATGCAGACCTCGACCAGCGACGCGGTCACGGCCATCTCCGGCATCACCCAGACCATCGCCGAGATGAGCGAGATCACCGCCGGCATTTCCGCATCGATCGAGCAGCAGGGCGAAGCGACCCGCGAGATCGCCCGCAACATCCAGTCGGTCGCGGCCGGTTCGAACGAGATCAACGCCAATATCGGCAGTGTCACCTCGGCCGCGGAAGCGACCGGCACCGCGGCAACCGACGTGCTCACCAACGCCCGCGAACTGGACAGCCAGTCCGGCGCGCTGCGCAGCGCCGTCGACGGCTTCCTCGCCAAGGTGCGCGCGGCGTAAGGCCAAACGCTCGAAATTCGTAGGGTGGGCAAAGGCGCCGAAGCGCCGTGCCCACCTTTTCTTTTTGCGACGACCTGACGGTGGGCACGCTTCGCTTTGCCCACCCTACGAGAGCGGTGCCCCGGGCTCAGCGCCGCGTCCGCGACACGAGACCGTCCTTACTGCTTCTCGATCTTCGCGTTGGTGATCAGCTTCTCCCACAGCACGAGCTGTTCGTTCACGAACGTGCCGAGCTGCTCCGGCGTGCCCGAGAACGCGTCCATGCCGAGGGTGGCGAGCTGTGCCTTGATCTCCGGCTTCTCGACGATCTTCCGGATCTCGGCGTTGAGCCGGGTCACGATCTCCTTCGGCATGCCGGCGGGGCCGAAATAGCCCTGCCAGGACGAGATGTCGAAATCAGGCACGCCGGCCTCCTGCATCGACGGCAGGTTCGGCACCAGCGGCGAGCGGTCCTTGGTGGTGACGGCGAGCGCGCGCAGCGCGTTGCCGTTGACGTGGGGCAGGCCGGTCAGGATGTCGACGAACATCATCGAGACGCGGCCGCCCATGACGTCGTTGAGCGCCGGCGGCGAGCTCTTGTAGGGCACGTGCAGCAGGTCGAGCCCGGCATTGTGCGCAAAGGTCGCACCCGACACGATCGCGGAGGACGATCCCGAGGCGTAGCTCAGCTTGCCCGGATTGGCCTTGCCGTAGGCGACGAGCTCGCCAACGGTCTTGGCCGGCACTTCCGGATTGACGACCAGCATGAAAGGCAGGTCGCCGGTGCGCGCGATCGGCGTGAAATCCTTGACCGGATCGTAAGTGAGGCTCTTGAGCAGATAGGGATTGGCCGAATGCGTGGTGTTGGTCGTCACCAGCAGCGTGTAGCCGTCGGGGGCGGCCTTCGCGACATAGCTTGCGGCGAGCATGCCGTTGGCGCCCGCCTTGTTCTCGATCACGATGCCGACGCCGAGCGCCTGCGACAGATGCTGCGAGATCAGCCGTGTCGTCGTGTCGGTGCCGCTGCCGGCCGCGAACGGCAAAACAAGCGTGATGTTGCGGCTCGGCCAGGTATCGGCCTGTGCAGTGGATGCGGCGACGAGGCACAATGCAGCCGCGCCGACGGCACGCAGGTTTCGAATCAGCCCTGAAATCATATCGAGACGTTCCCTCTTTTTCGTTGGCGGGGAACCTAGCGTCTCTTCGCCAAAATCGGAAGACGCGAGTTGTCTCGTGTGCCCCGGGCGCAGTGCAGCGCGCCGCCGTTCGCGGCGTGATGCGCTGCCGAACGGGGGCCCATGCTGCCACAAACTGGATCTCGGCTCTGCGACGCACCGCTTGCGCGCTGCGTCTTGTCCGGGACACGAGCACGCATCGTCCGCCGCGCGGAATTACTTCACCGCCGAGCCCTGGCGTGAGGCGATCACGACGCCGGCGAGCACCAGCGCGTAGCCGATCAGGTGAAACGGCTGCAGCTTTTCGCCGAGCAGCACGATCGCCATCGCCGAGCCGAACACCGGCACCAGATGGAAGAACGGCGCGGCGCGGTTCGGGCCGATCAGCGCGACGCCGCGGTTGAAGAACAGATAGGCCAGCGTCGAGGGAAAGATCAGGATGTAGCCCAGCGTCGCCAGCGTCGTCCCGTCGAATTGCAGCACGCGGCCGCTTGCCGCCTCCCAGATCGCGGTCGGCAGCAGCATCGTCGCGCCGCAGCAGGTGGTGAAGGACAGGAAGGAGAGCTGGTGGATCTTGGGCCGACGCGGGATGAAGGCCGAGTAGATCCCAAACGCCACCAGCGAGGAGGCGAACATGATGTCGCCCCTGTTGAAGCTGATGCTCGCGAGCGCGGCGAGATCGCCGCGCAAAATGATGATCAACACGCCGAGAAGCGAGATCGCGATGCCGGCGAACTGGGCACCCGTCAGCCGCACGCCGAACAGCACCAGCGACCACAGCGCCACGAACAGCGGTCCGGCCGACTGGATCAGCAGCGCGTTCAGCGCCTCCGTGTACTGCATCGCCCAGTACGAGATCGCGTTGTTGAAGGCGAAGCCCACCAGCGACAGGAACAGCATCAGCGGCAGGCTGTTGCGCAAGGCGGGCCAGTCGCGCTTCAGATGCGGCCAGGCGAACGGCAACAGGATCAGGAAAACGCCGAACCAGCGGATCGTGGTCACCGTCAGCGGCGGCACATGCGCGCCGACATGGCGCGCGAGCACGATGTTGCCGGCCCAGAACAGCGAGCTCAGGCTGAGCAGCAGATAAGGCTGGTTGTTGAGCCAGCTGGCCGGACTGGAGGCAGGTGGCGCGGGCGAGGCAATCGTCATTGGCGTTGGATACGAGCTTGTGCCGGATTGCCGTCGCGGCACAAGTCACGCGGCCGCAATGCTACAATGCAGGCAAACCCTGAGGAGGCGCCTTTGGCGGCTAATATGTTGAACAAGGTGACGCGGCGTTGGCTTTGCCCCTCTCCCCTTGCGGATGAGGGGTATCTCTCCGCTCGCTTGGACTCGTAGGGTGGGCAAAGGCGCACTTGCGCCGTGCCCCCCGTCTCTCTCGATCGCAAAAATGCGTGGGCACGCTTCGCTTTGCCCACCCTACGAGAGTTCGAATAAATTACGTCGCCTGCTTTCGTGACGCCACGAACACGCCCGACAGCACCAGCGCAAAACCGATGAAGTGGAATGCCTGCGGGTGTTCGCCCAGGAACGCCATCGCCATGATCGAGCCGAACACCGGCACGACGTGGAAGAACGGCGCGGCGCGGTTGGCGCCGATCAGGCGCACGCCGCGATTGAAGCAGAGATAGGCCAGCGTCGAGGGAAACACCGCGACGTAGAACAGCGTCAAGAGGTTCGGCCCGTCGAGCTTCATGACCGGGCGCGCGGACAATTCCCAGATCTCTAGCGGAATGAGGCAGGCCGCGCCGGCCCCGAAGGTGAAGGCGAGGAACGACAGGCCGTGCATCGGCGGCCGTTTCAGCGTCAGCACCGAATACAGCGCGAAGATGACGAGTGCGACGATGAAGATGAGGTCGCCCTTGTTGAACTCGATGTTCGACAGCGTGGTGAAATCGCCGTGCAGCAGAATGGTCAGCACGCCGCACATCGACAGCAGCACGCCGAACGCCTGCGCCACGGTGAGGCGGATGCCGAGGATGGCCAGCGACCACAGCGCCACGACCAGGGGCGCGGCCGACTGCAGCAGCAGCGTATTGAGTGCCTGGGTATGCTCCAACGCCCAATATTGCAGCGTGTTGAAGGCGCCGATGCCGGTGACCGAGAGCGTGATCATCAGGCCGAGCCTGCCGCGGATCGCGGGCCAGTCCTGGGCAAGATGTTTCCAGGCGAACGGCAGCACCAGCAGGAAGGCAAAGAACCAGCGCAGGAACGACAGCGTGACCGGCGGGATGTGGCCGGCGGCGAGCCGGCCGACGATGGCGTTGCCGGCCCAGCACAGCGCGGTGATGCTGAGCAGCAGATAAGGCTGGTTGGCGATCCAGCTGTGGCCGGATGTCTCCGCGCTCGTGGTCTGGCCGGTGGCGGACATTGGGATTGGCGTGCCCCGCGTGCGCCGAGGCATCCAGCCCGGCGGGATCCGGGCCGGCTGATCGCCCGGCGCTGCCCAAAGACACGGAAATCGGAGCTGCATCAACGGGGGGCGGACGCATCGCGACCATGCAGCGGCGGATTGAGCCTCTCACGCTTTGGTCGAAGCCTGCGCGCTGGCCGCGAAGGTTTCTGGATTTTCCGGGGATATCAAAGGCTTGGAGTAGCCTCGAAGCCCTGAAAATGCCCCGTTCTTGCTTGCCTAGAGAGGCTGCTTCCTTTATCCGGTTGGGCTGCCTCGGTGCGAACGGCCTCTGGCCGGGAATTGGGCTGGGCGCAGGCATGATTCCGGAAAAATGGGTACCAATTTTCCGTTCGGATCGTGCCACCTACAGAGAAATCTTCGAAGGATTACCCGCGAATGGCCAATGTTGTCGTCGTCGGCGCCCAGTGGGGCGACGAAGGAAAGGGCAAGATCGTCGACTGGTTGTCGGAGCAGGCGGACATCGTCGTCCGCTTCCAGGGCGGTCATAACGCCGGCCACACGCTGGTGATCAACGGCAAGACCTACAAGCTCGCGCTGCTGCCCTCCGGTGTCCTGCGTGAGCAGAAGCTGTCGGTGATCGGCAACGGCGTGGTGTTCGATCCCGCCGCCTTCCTCGACGAGGTCTCCAAGCTGCGAGCGCAGGGCGTCGCGGTCTCGCCGGAGAACCTGCGTATCGCCGAGAACGTCACGCTGATCCTGCCGCTGCACCGCGAGCTCGATGCGCATCGCGAATCCGCCAGTGCGGCGACCGCGATCGGTACCACCCGCCGCGGCATCGGGCCTGCCTATGAGGACAAGGTCGGCCGCCGCGCCATCCGCCTGATGGACCTCGCCGACCTCGACACGCTCCCGCACAAGATCGACCGGCTGCTTGCCCACCACAACGCGCTTCGCCGCGGCCTCGGCCTGCCCGAATTCGACGGCAAGGTGATCTTGAAGGAGTTGAGCGCGCTGGCGCCGGAGCTGCTGCCCTACGCCGAGACGGTGTGGCGGCTGCTCGACATCAAGCGGCGTGAAGGCAAACGCATGCTGTTCGAAGGCGCGCAAGGCGCGCTGCTCGACGTCGACCACGGCACTTACCCCTACGTCACCTCGTCCAACACGGTGGCGGCGCAGGCGGCGACCGGCTCGGGCCTCGGACCCGGGGCGGTCGGCTATGTGCTCGGCCTGTGCAAGGCCTACACGACCCGCGTCGGCCAGGGCCCGTTCCCGACCGAGCAGGACAACGAGACCGGCCGCCGGATCGGCGAGCGCGGCCGCGAGTTCGGCACCAACACCGGCCGTCCGCGCCGCTGTGGCTGGTTCGACGCCGTGCTGGTCCGCCAGGCGGTCCGGACCTGCGGCATCAACGGCCTGGCGCTGACCAAGCTCGACATTCTCGACGGCTTCGACACGATCGAGGTCTGCACCGGCTACAAGCTCGACGGCAAGGAGATCGACCACTTCCCCGCCGGCGAGGGCGCCCAGGCCCGGGTCGAGCCGATCTACGAGACCATCGAGGGCTGGAAGGAGCCGACCGCCAATGCGCGGTCCTGGGCCGACCTGCCGGCCCAGGCCATCAAATATGTCCGGCGGATCGAGGAATTGGTGGGGTGCCCGGTTGCGCTGCTTTCCACCAGCCCCGAACGCGAAGATACTATCCTGGTGCAAAATCCGTTTGAGGCTTAACGATATCTTACCGGGACGCGCGTATAGTTGAGTTGAAATGGCTGATTACTATCCGCTGATCGCCCGCGCTATTGCCGCCCTGGACCCGAACGCTCCCGGCGAAAGCCGTCGCGCGCTCTATGAGCGGGCGCGCACGGCGTTGATCGCGCAGTTGCGCAGCGTGCAGCCGCCGCTCTCCGAATCCGAGATCACCCGCGAAAGGTTGTCGCTGGAGGAGGCCGTCCGCAAGGTCGAATCGGAGGCTGCCCAGCGCGCCCGCGAGGCCTCGCGCCCCGGTGGCGGCGCCCGCGGCGGCAGCAGCGGAGATGCCTTCCGCCGCGCCAGCACCCGAGCCGCCGAAGGCAGCCCCGCCGCGGCCGCGCCGGCCCCGCCGCGGACGCGTCCGGCTCCGCCGCCGCCGCGCGCCGACCGTCCCTCCTTCAACGTCGATGACCAGAGCGAGGCCCCGCGTCCGCCGCGTGCGCCCCGTTTCGACGCCCCGCGCCAACCGGGACCGTCCGCCCCGCCACCGATGCCGGAGCCGGCGGCCGGGCGCGATCGCGCCGGTGCGCGCCGTCCGCCCGATGTCGGACCTCCGCCGCCGCTGCCGCCGGCACCGGGCGTGCGCGGCTTCCGCGACATCACGGCGGACGCCAACGATCTCGGCGGCGCTGCCGCCCAGGCCAGCCGCGCCGCGCGCCGCACCTACGCCAACGTGCCCTCGCCCTCGCCGGAATTCGACCGGCTCGAGCCGAGCCTGGAAAACCGCGCCGGCGAGCAGGACGCGCCCTATTCCTACGACGAGTCGGTCGAGGAGGCCGAGCGCTACGCGCCGCAGCCGCCGTCGCCGCGTCCGCGCATCGCGCCCGAGCGCGACGCCAAGAAGCGCGCCCGCACGCGCTCCGCCTTCCCGTTCAAGAGTGCGATCGCCGTCGGCATCGTGCTGATCCTGGTCGGCGCCGGCATCCTCTGGGGCAAGCAGCTGGTCCAGATCGCGACCAACCTGCTCAAGTCCTCGCCGACCCAGGTGGTGGAGGCGCCGAAGGATCCGTCCCAGCCGCAGAGCAAGCCCAAGATTCCGGATCGCGTCGGCCAGCCCTCGGCCAGCGACCAGCCGGTCGCGCCGGTGGCGCAGAAGGTCGTGCTCTATGACGAGGATCCGTCCGATCCGAAGGGCAAGCAATATGTCGGCTCGGTGGTGTGGCGGCTCGAGCCGATCAAGGCGTCGGGCAACCAGAAGGCCGACGTCGCCGTGCGTGCCGACATCGAGATCCCCGACCGCAAGTTCAAGATGACGATGTCGTTCCGCCGCAACACCGATTCCTCGCTGCCGGCGAGCCACACGGCGGAGCTGACCTTCATCCTGCCGCCGGATTTTCCCGGCGGCAGCGTCTCCAACGTGCCGGGCATTCTGATGAAGTCGAACGAGCAGGCGCGCGGCACGCCGCTCGCCGGCCTCGCGGTCAAGGTCACCGACGGCTTCTTCCTGGTCGGCCTGTCCAATGTCGACGCCGACCGCTCCCGCAACGTTCAGCTCCTGAAGGAGCGCTCGTGGTTCGACGTGCCGCTGGTCTATGCCAATCAGCGCCGCGCCATCATCGCCATCGAGAAGGGCGCCCCCGGCGAACGCGCCTTCAACGACGCCTTCGCACAGTGGGGCGACTGAGGCACTGCTGTCATTCCGGGCTCGGTGCTGCGCACCGCCCCGGAATGACATTCTTCATGGATTACTATTGCGCCGCCGCTTCCCGCTTGCGCGATGCTGATGCCGCGGCTTCGCGGTCCATCACCGCGCGGCAGCCGGGGCTGACCTGGGCCTTGTTCCGCACCATGCAGGCCCTGACCCTGGGAATGTCGGGGATCTCACTTGAGCACAGCCGCATCGCATCGCCCGTGCACATCTGCTGCGCTTCGGACGAGAAGGCGAGGCCGGGTGAGGTCTGGAGTGCGATGGCGGTGGTTGCTACGGCCAACAGCGAAGCGGTGGTCTTAAGCAGCGAAGCGATCGTCTGATAGCGTGTCATGCAGAATGCGTCCCCGAGTTCCGTGAGCTTGAGCCACTTGGTTTTTGGGGCGCCGCACACGGCTTGATCTGCCGCATGTCACAGCCTTCACGTCGGGAACTTTGGTCCCGCATGTGGTCGCTCGATTTCTTGATGTTCGAATCGAAAAGTGCTGCGCCGCCCGAGCGAAGTATGCGCCATTGTCACGCGGCTGCAATGGCAGGCGCAAAGGAATTTACAATTGTTGCGGGGACGTCACGCACAAAGCGTGCGCGATCAGATCATCCGATCGAAGGAGGCGCTCGCTTGTTCCACATCGCTCGCGCCGAGCGCGGCGGCGTGTTCCTCGACGGCGGTGACGCCTTTGGCAGTCAGCTCGAACAAATCGCCGTCCTTCATCACGTAGCCGTCGGCGATGAGCTCGCCGATCTTGCCGTGGCGGTCGTCGGCGAAGGCAACGGACTGGCTGATGTCCCGCAGGATCGAGAGCTGTTCGTCGCGCAACATGGCTTCACTCTCCGTTCGCTGGGGATGGTCGCGGTCCTCACATGCCGTGGCTCTGAAACACCTTGCTGCAAGAGCGCGACAGCTTGGCCCGGTTGGCTTGCAGGCAGCCCTGCACGGCGCCGTCATTGCCGAGGTCCTTGCGGCAGAAGCGCGAGGCGTCGCGCGAGCAGGCCTGCTGTTCCTGGGGCGAGCCCATGTGGCCTTGCGCAAGAGCGGGTGCGTTCGACAGGCCACTCAGGGCTGCCAGCGTGATCGTCGCCAGGAGAAATCTGCGGGCCATCGGCGGCTCCAATCTGACAGGGATAATTCAGGTCCTGTCTGAACTCGTCGCCTTGCCACTTGTTCCTCCAAAGGCAGAGCTCGCCCCGCTATTCAAGGTTCCCGGGGCGCTGCTATAACACCGGCGAAACGTGAGGTGTTTGATGAAACGCTATCTGGTGTTTGCGCTGGTGGGCCCGTTCGTCGGCGGGTTCCTCCTGCTGCTGACGACGACCTATCAGTCCGGCTATTGGGCCCAGACCAGTCTCGGCGAGGTCGGCAAGCTGTTCGCGGTGTTCTTCAAGACCCTGCAGTACAGCTATCTGTTCGGCTTCCTGCCTTCGCTGATGATCGGCGCAGTCGATGACATCCTGACCCATGTCAGGCGGATCGGCCCGGGCTTGCGGATGCTCCTGGTCGGCCTGTTCGCCTTCGTGCTGGCCTCGCTCACCTACAGCTCGCGCGGGCCGGATTCGGGCGCGGTGCAGTTCATCCTGTATGGCCTCGTCGGGTTCGTGCCGGCGGTGATTTCGTCCTGGCTCGTGCATAAATACATCAAGGAGCCGCATCCGGTGGCGGCGCCGACGTGAGCGCGCGACGTTCGGACGCGGCGCAGCAACCTCAGCCGCGTCCGCGCGTTCCCTGAAGGCCATGACCATGTCCGACGACGACATCCTAGCTCCACGCAGATCCCGTCCGGGGAGCTCGCGCGCGACCTCTTTCGGCACCGAGGCACGCGGGCCGATCATCGACCAGGACGGCCGGGAAATCCGCCCCGAGACGCTGCAGCAGGGGTTTCGCGAATTCGGTTTCGAGCTTGGCAAGGACAATCCATTCGCCGGGAGTCCGTTCGGCAATCTGACGCGCGAGCAGCGGATCGCGCGGATCGAGGCGATCGCAAAGCTGCTCGACGTCGCCTTCATCCTGCCCGGCACCAACATCCGCTACGGCATCGACGGGCTGATAGGCCTGATCCCCGTCGTCGGCGACATCATCACCACGGCGATCTCGCTGTGGCTGGTGCGGGAGGCCCGCGCGTTGGGCGCGCCCTGGTACATCACCACCCGCATGCTCGGCAATGTCGCGCTCGACGGCGTGGTCGGCATGGTCCCGTTCGCGGGCGACGCTTTCGACGTGATGTTCCGCGCCAACATGCGCAACGTGCGTCTGCTCCGCCGCTGGCTCGACAAGCAGCCGCGGATTTAGCGCGGCGGCCGGGAGCGCTTGCCGCGAGGCCATCTGGTCGATGATGCGCCGCTGCGGGGAGAACCCCCAAACGCAAAAAACGCGACAGCCTTTCGGCCATCGCGCTTTCTGCGCACATCGGAGGCTTGCGAAAACTTAGGCCGCGTCGGCGGCGTCGGTCTCGGCCGGCGCCGGCTTGGGACGGCGGGGCAACGGGAAGGCTTCGCTCTCATAGAGCGAGCGGATGCCGTTCTGGTCGAAACGCGCTTCCTCGACCTGGAGATAGGCGCCGTTCAGTGAATCCGTCGGCAATTGCTCCATCGCGAACTGCACGGCTTCGGCCGCGGTGCCGAACCGGCGATAGGTGAAGCCTGCGCGCTTCTTCTTGCGGATCGCGGCGGGGAAGAGTTCGGCGGAGGTGTTGAAGTTGAACGGACGCAGTGGACGCATGGTCAAAGACCTCGTGATCTTCTCTGGGGCTTTAAGCGCGTGGGGTTTGGGAGGGCAGGGGCCGCCATCGAGCGAGCCCGCCGCACATGCCATTTCGCCCTCTAATATAGGCCGATTTGACAAAAATGCGACCCCCGCGATGGGAGATGATGAATCCGCGCATGGCAGCTCCGCGGATGAAATTAATCAAACTATTTCAATGGTTTATATGGATTACAATTTGCCAAGAAGCAGCAGGACGACCAGCACCGCCAGCACGACGCCGCCGATGCCCATGCCGGAATGGCCCATCCCATAGCCGTAACCGCCGATGCGGCCGGACAGGCCGCCGAGCAGATAGATGATCACCAGGATGATCAGGACGGTCCCGAGTGACATGGCATCCTCCCCTGGCGGCCGCCAAATGCGATGATCGGCCGCACCGCCAGACGAGAAAAGCACATCGCGCGGCCGGGTTCCACGAAGGAACCAGGCCGCGCGCAACCTTATTTCGGCTGCAGCTTCAGCGCGGCCGAGTTGATGCAGTAGCGCAGGCCGGTCGGCCCGGGGCCGTCGGGGAAGACGTGGCCGAGATGGCCGCTGCATTTGGAGCAGAGCACTTCGGTGCGGATCATGCCGTGGCTGACGTCCCGCTCCTCGTCGATATGGCTCTCCACGGCGGGCTGGGTGAAGCTCGGCCAGCCGCAGCCGGAATCGAACTTGGCGTCGGACTCGAACAGCACATTGCCGCAGCCGGCGCACGTGTAGGTGCCGGCGCGGTGGTCGTGCTCATACTCGCCGGAGAAGGGACGCTCGGTCGCCTTCTCGCGCAGCACCGCGTACTGCATCGGCGACAATTCGCGCCGCCACTGCTCTTCGCTCTTGATGACCTTGTTATCGGTGGTTTTCATTTTGGTGTCGGGCATGGGTCTCCCGTTTGTTTCGGTGATCTCGCGATCAGTTGGTGGCCTTGCTGGCACTCACCAGCGTCGGCTTTTCAATGTAGTTATCCGCGAACAGCTTTTTCAGGTTCTCGAGCTTGGGCAGGTCGTTATAGGCGATGTAAGGCTGGTTCGGGTGCAGCGTCAGATAGTCCTGGTGGTAGGCCTCCGCCGGGTAGAACGCCTCCAGCGCGCCGACCTTGGTCACGATCGGCTTGCTGAAGACCTTGGCGCCGTTGAGCTGGGCGATATAGGCCTCCGCCACCTTCTTCTGCTCGTCGGAGGTGGTGAAGACGGCCGAGCGATATTGCGTGCCGACGTCGGGGCCCTGGCGGTTGAGCTGGGTCGGGTCGTGCGCCACCGAGAAGTAGATCTGGAGGATCTTGCCGTAGGAGATCTTCTTCGGGTCGTACTTGATCTCGACCGCCTCGGCATGGCCGGTCCGGCCGCTCGAGACCGTCTGGTAGTCGGCGGTCGCCTTGGTGCCGCCGGCATAGCCGGAGACCGCGTTGACGACGCCCGCGGTGTGCTGGAAGACGCCCTGCACGCCCCAGAAGCAGCCGCCGGCGATCACGGCGGTCTGGATCCCGCTCGCGGGTGCCGCATCCATGGCTGGGGCGGGGATCACGACCGCATCCTCCGCAGCCCGGGACGGCGCGGTAAAGGCCAGCGCAAAGGTTAGCGAAAGGGCGGTGGTTGCGGCGAGCAGGGAGGCGAGGGCAGGTCGGCGCATGGCGGATCCTCTTTCGGAAGGTCTGACAGTCTAGGGCGGTCGGGGCCGGACGAACAGTTGCCCGGCTGCGTTTTCGCACCATCCGAGGTACGGACGCGGCCGCCGATTGTTACGACGGGACGGACACGAGTCTGTGAAATGAGCCGCGCGGGATAGCCGGGCGCCGGCGGCTTGGCGAGACCGGGAACTCCGCGCTAGATGAACCGGTGCGATCGATGATCGACTTAAGAAGAATCTGGCTGGAGCAGGCCTGACCCATGCTGCGCGTCGTTTCCCTGACCCTCGTCATCCTGACGGCCGGCCTGTTCAGCGCGGCGGCCGACCCGCAGGCCGACGATCTCACCCTCTGCCGTGACCGCCAGGCGGAGGCCCAGGCCCGCGCGAGCGCCTGCGACAATCTGCTGAAGGCCGACAAGCTCAGCGGCAAGGACAAGGCCATCGCGCTCTCGGTGCGCGGCAATACGCTGATCAGCAAGCGCGATTACGACCACGCGATCGAGACCCTGTCCATCGCGGTCGATCTCGATCCGGACTACGTGATTGCTCTCAACCTGCGCGGCCTCGCCTATGAGCGCAAGGGCCAGGACGACCTCGCCATGGCGGACTACAACCTCGCCCTCCAGAAGCGCCCCACCTATGGTGTGCCCTACAACAATCGGGGCGTCATCTACGCGCGCCGCGGCGCGTTGCAAAGCGCGATCGACGATTTCAGCCTGTCGATCAAATACACGCCCAAATTCCTGCTCGGCTGGACCAATCGCGCCCGCGCGCGGACGCTGATGAAGGATTTCGACGGCGCGATCGCGGATTTCGCGGAGGCCGAGAAGATCGACCCGGCCGCGCCGCAGATCGCCAGCAACCGCTGCATCACGTACGGCATGATGGGCAAGTACGCGCAGGCGCTTGCCGACTGCAACGGCCTGATCGAGCGGCAGCCGAAAAACGTGTTCGCGATCAACAACCGCGCCGACGTCAGCATGATGAAGGGCGACCTCGACGCCGCGCTGAAGGATTACAACACGGCCATCCAGATCAATCCGAACAACATCCGCGCGCATTCCGGTCGCGGCCAGATCTACGAGCGGAAGAAGGATCTCGCGCAAGCGCGCGCCGATTTCCGCGCGGCCGCCTATTCGTTGACGAAGTTCGACGAGCCCGACGTCGCCCGCGCCCGTGCCGTCGCGCAGGAGCGGCTCGCCGCGCTGACGCTGCAGGCGCCGGCCGGGGCAACCGGGCGCCGCGTGGCGCTGGTGATCGGCAACGGCGCCTACAAGAACGTCCACGCCTTGCCCAATCCGCCGCGCGATTCCAAACTGATCGCGAGCGTGCTGCGCGACGTCGGCTTCCAGAGCGTGATTTCCGTCAATGACCTCACCCGCGACAAGTTCTTTGACGCGTTGAAGGCCTTCGCGGAGGAAGCGGAGAAGGCCGACTGGGCCGTGGTCTATTACGCCGGCCACGGCTTCGAGATCGGCGGGGTGAACTATCTCGTTCCCGTCGACGCCAAGCTCGCCGCCGACAAGGACGCCGAGACCCAGGCGGTCGCCCTCGAACAGGTGATCGCCGCGGTCGGTGCCGCGCGAAAGATGCGTCTCGTGGTCCTGGATGCCTGCCGCGACAATCCGTTCGCGCCAAGCATGCAGCGCACGCTGTCGCTGAAGCTGGTCGACAAGGGCTTTTCCAACATCGAGCCCGGCGCCGGCTTCATGGTGGTCTACGCCGCCAAGCACGGCGAGACCGCGATGGACGGCGACGGCAGCGCCAACAGCCCGTTCGCCACCGCGCTGGCCCGCGAGATCAAGCAGCCCCGCATCGAGATCCGAAAACTGTTCGACATCATCCGCGACGACGTCTGGGCCGCCACCAGGCACGAGCAGCAGCCGTTCACCTACGGCTCGCCGCCGGGACGGGAAGATTTTTATTTTGTCGCGGGGAAATAACTGAGCGTGAGGCGCGGCAACGCCACCTCATAACCGCTGTCGTCCCCGCGAACGCGGGGACCCATAACCCCAGGCAGGAGCGTGAGGCAAAACTCCCACTCCGAGTCTTCGTCAATCATCTTCCTGTGGGTATGGGTCCCGGATCGGCGCTCCGCTTCGCTACGCTTGTCCGGGACGACAGCGGAGGTCGAGGCTCGGGCCTCGGCACCTAAACCACGATACTCAACCTTTTCGCCGCCCGCGTGATGCCTGTGTACAGCCACCGCGCCCTTGAGTCCTGGAACGCAAAGCTCTCGTCGAACAGCACGACGTCGTCCCATTGCGAGCCCTGCGACTTGTGCACGGTCAGCACGTAGCCGTAGTCGAACTCGTCATAGGGCTTGCGCTGCTCCCAGGCGATCTGCTCGACGCCGCCCTCGAAGCAATCGGCGCGCACCGAGACCTTGGTCACCTTGTGGCCGAAATCCTCGTCCGGCGACAGCCGCATGCTGAGGATGCGCGATTTCGCGCGCGAGGTGTTGCGCGACTTCACGCGCCATAGCCCGCCGTTGAACAGGCCCTTCTTGCGGTTGTTGCGCAGGCATACCAGCTTGTCGCCGGCGACCGGGAAGACGTCCTCGATGTTCTGGCGCTGGCGCACCCGCATGTTGTAGGCGCGCCTGGTGTTGTTGCGGCCGACCAGCACCTGGTCGGCGCCCATGACCCTGTCAGGATCGAGCTCCTTGCGCGACACCACCTCGCTCTCGCCGTAGCGGCCGATGTCGAGCTCGCGTCCCTCGCGCACGTCCATCGACATCCGCACGATCGGATCGTCCTGCGCCTGGCGGTGCACCTCGGTCAGCATCGCGTCCGGTTCGGTGTTGGTGAAGAAGCCGCCGCCCTGGATCGGCGGCAGCTGCGCGGGATCACCCAGCACCAGCAGCGGGCAGTCGAACGACATCAGGTCGCGGCCCAATTCGGCGTCGACCATCGAGCATTCGTCGATCACGATCAGCTTCGCCTTCGAGGCCGGCGCGTCGTCCCACAATTCGAAGCTCGGCTGCTCCTCGCCGGATTCGCGGGCGCGGTAGATCAGGGAGTGGATGGTGGAGGCATCGTCGCACCCCTTGTTGCGCATGACGAGGGCGGCCTTGCCGGTGAAGGCGGCGAACTTCACCTCGCCGTCGACGCCGTCGGCGATGTGCCGCGCCAGCGTGGTCTTGCCGGTGCCGGCAAAGCCGAACAGACGGAAGATCGGCGGCGTGCCATTGCGGCCCGGCTTGGCCTTCAGCCAGTCGCCGACGGCCTTGAGAGCGGCATCCTGATGCGGTGTGAAACTGGCCATATCTGTCTTGAGGAAGGGCGAAAAGGCGGCGATTCGCTACGCCCCAAGTTAATCATTCGACCCCCGCTTTCAAGCCGGATGCAGCAGCGAAGATCGAGGCGTCAGCGGGCGGTCGTCAGCTTCCGCTGGCCCGCCTCGCGGCCGTAAATCCGCCTCGTCACGTCGCAGGTGAAGGCGAAGTAAACGCCTTGCCCGGTTTGCGCAATTTCGTGCGGCAAACGACCCGCAGGTTAATCGTTGCTTGCGCGCGTTCGCGACGCCGGTTGATCTAGCGCAATGCAACATGGACAGCGCGAACCTATGGTCCGCAGCGGTGACAACGGCGTCGACCGAGATGTGCCCGATGGGGCGCATTCTCCTGGAAAATTCCTCAACACGGGTCTGCCCGTGAGGATTCGGATATGCCGAGACCAATGTCGCGACGCTCACTATTCTCTGCCGTTCTGCCTTTCGCATCCGGCCGCGACGCGCTTGCGCCGCGCGTGAACGAGTCGTGCCCCGAACAGGTGGCGACCGTCTCCAGCGCGAGCGCCTGCGTCGAAAGACACGGCGTGGTCTGCCGTCGCTGCGTCGAAGCCTGTGAGCATTCCGCCATCCGCATTCTCGCGCGCGAGAAGCTCGGCGCCGTCATCGATGCCGCGGCCTGCACCGGCTGCGGCGACTGCATCCCGGTCTGCCCGGTCGAAGCCATCGCGCTCGCGCCGCGGGACCGGATCGCGCTGGTATCCGAACTTGCAAACCTGGTCGTGCACAATGGCTGAGGCCACCAACATCTGCGGCGTTGCCGTCTATCTCGCACCGGATGCCGCGGACGGTCTGACGGACCGGATCCTGGCGTTGCCCGGCGTCGAGCTCGAGGCCGCATCCGGCGAGAACCGGCTTGCGCTGACCGTCGTCGATACGCCGGCCTCGCTGGCGATCGACCAGATCGCCGCGATGCATCGCCTGCCCGGCGTCGTCAGTGCCTCGCTGATCTTTCACGCCTTCGATGCGCCCGACGACGAGAGCGCGATCGAGACCGAGCCGGCCGCCTGCTGCGGCGGCCTCTGCCAGAATTCCGGCGCGCACGCGCGCCCTTCCGCAATTTGAGATTCGTTGAGCCGGAGAGACCGACGATGGTTACGAAGTTGACGAACGGAAATGAAGCCACGGCGACCCGCCGCGATGCGTTGAAGGCAGCCGCAGCGGTTGCTGCCGCCTCGACCATCGGTGTGACGCTGCCGGATGCGGCGATCGCGCAGCCGGGGAAGACCGACGGCATCCGCTGGGACAAGGGCGTATGCCGCTTCTGCGGCACCGGCTGCGGCGTGATCGTCGGCACCAAGAACGGCAAGGTCGTGGCGACGCAAGGAGATCCCGATGCGCCGGTCAATCGCGGCCTCAACTGCATCAAGGGCTACTTCCTGTCCAAGATCATGTACGGCGAGGACCGGCTGACCCAGCCGATGCTGCGCATGAAGAACGGCAAGTTCGACAAGAACGGCGAGTTCGCGCCGATCTCGTGGGACGACGCCTTCAAGCTCATGGCCGAGAAATGGAAGACCGCGTTGAAGGCCGGTGGTCCCTCGACCGTCGGCATGTTCGGCTCGGGCCAGTGGACCATCTGGGAAGGCTACGCCGCCGCCAAGCTCTACAAGGCCGGCTTCCGCTCCAACAACCTCGATCCGAATGCGCGCCACTGCATGGCCTCGGCCGTCACCGGCTTCATGCGCACCTTCGGCATCGACGAGCCGATGGGCTGTTACGACGACATCGAGCATGCCGATGCGTTCGTGCTGTGGGGCTCGAACATGGCGGAGATGCATCCGATCCTGTGGTCGCGCCTGACCGACCGCCGTCTGACCCATGAGGGCTGCGAAGTCCACGTGCTCTCCACCTTCGAGCACCGCTCGTTCGAGCTCGCCGACAATCCGCTGGTGTTCACCCCGCAGAGCGACATGGCGATCCTCAACTACATCCAGAACTACATCGTCAACTCCGGTGCGACGAACAAGGACTTCGTCGAGAAGCACGTCGAGTTCGCATCGACCGTGACCGACATCGGCTACGGATTGCGGCCGACGCACGCCCTCGAGATCAAGGCGCTCAACGCCTCGCACAAGGCCGGCAAGGACGGCGCGCTCGATCCGGCCGGGTTCAAGGACAAGATCGGATTCGACGAGTACAAGAGGCTGCTCGAGCCCTATACGCTCGACTATGCTCACAAGATGTCGGGCGTGCCGAAGGAGAATCTCGAGCGGCTCGCAAAGCTCTATGCCGATCCCAAGAAGAAGGTCGTCTCCTACTGGACGATGGGCTTCAACCAGCATGCACGCGGCACGTGGGTCAACAACATGATCTACAACGTGCACCTCTTGATGGGTAAGATCTCGGAGCCCGGCAACGGCCCGTTCTCGCTGACCGGCCAGCCCTCGGCCTGCGGCACCGCGCGCGAGGTCGGCACCTTTGCCCATCGCCTGCCGGCCGATCTGGTCGTCACCAACCCGAAGCACCGCGAGACGGCCGAGAAGGTGTGGCAGCTGCCCGAGGGCACCATCCCGGGCAACATCGGCTACCATGCCGTGCTGCAGAACCGGATGCTGAAGGACGGCAAGCTCAACGCCTATTGGGTCCAGTGCAACAACAACATGCAGACGGCCCCGAACATGAATGAGGAGGGCTATCCCGGTTATCGCAATCCGGCTGCCTTCGTCGTCGTCTCCGATCCCTATCCGACCGTGACCACGCTGGCTGCGGACCTCATCCTGCCGACGGCGATGTGGATGGAGAAGGAGGGCGCCTATGGCAATGCCGAGCGGCGCACCCAGTTCTGGCGCCAGCAGGTGAAGGCGCCGGGCGAGGCGCGCTCCGATCTCTGGCAGGTGATGGAGTTCTCCAAGTACTTCAAGATCGAGGACGTGTGGCCGGAGGAGCTGATCGCCAAGAAGCCGGAGGTGCGCGGCAAGACGCTGTTCGACGTGCTCTACGCCAACAGCGAGGTGAACAAGTTCCCGATCACCGAGTGCCAGAAGGGTTTTGACAATTCGGAGAGTGCCGCATTCGGCTTCTACGTGCAGAAGGGCCTGTTCGAGGAATACGCCAAGTTCGGCCGCGGTCACGGCCACGATCTGGCGGATTTCGAGCAGTATCACCAGGCGCGCGGCCTGCGCTGGCCGGTCGTCAGCAACAAGGAGACGCTCTGGCGCTTCCGCGAGGGCTACGATCCCTACGTCAAGCCGGGCGAGGGCGTGTCGTTCTACGGCAAGCCGGACAAGAAGGCGCGCATCATCTTCTGTCCGTTCGAGCCGGCGGCCGAAACGCCCGACAAGGAGTTCGATCTGTGGCTGTGCACCGGCCGCGTGCTGGAGCACTGGCATTCCGGCTCGATGACGCGCCGCGTCCCCGAGCTGCACCGTGCCGTGCCGGCCGCGACGCTGTTCATGCATCCGGACGACGCGGCCGAGCGCAAGCTGTTGCGCGGACAGCCGGTGAAGATCCAGACGCGGCGCGGCGAGGTGGTCACGCGGGTCGAGACCAAGGGCCGCAACAAGCCGCCGCGGGGCCTCGTCTACTTCCCGTTCTTCGACGAAAGCCAGCTCGCCAACCAGCTCACGCTCGATGCGACCTGTCCGATCTCGAAGGAGACCGACTTCAAGAAGTGCGCCTGCCGCGTGACGTCGGCCTAAACCCTCGATGGACGAGCCATGTCGGATTCCAGCTCAGGCATCCCGCGCGATCCGCGCCGCCGCAAGGCGCTGCAGGATATGACGCGTTTCGGCGGCGGCGCAGCCGTCGCCGCAACGATGCTGACGGCATTCGGCGTGTCCTCGCGGGCCAAGCCAGCGCAGACGCTGCGGCCGCCGGGTGCGCTGCCCGAGAAGGATTTTCTGGCGGCCTGCGTCCGTTGCGGCCTGTGCGTTCGCGACTGTCCTTACGACACCCTGAAGCTGGCGGACTGGGCCGACGGGCCCGCGATGGGAACGCCGTTCTACGTCGCCCGCAACGTGCCTTGCGAGATGTGCGACACCATTCCCTGCGTCAAGGCCTGCCCGACCGGCGCGCTCGAGCATGCGCTGACCGACATCGCGAAGGCCAAGATGGGCGTCGCGGTGATCACCAGCCGCGAGACCTGCCTCAATCTGCAGGGCTTGCGCTGCGACGTCTGCTATCGGGTCTGTCCGGCCATCGACAAGGCGATCACGCTCGAGGTCTCGCACAATGCGCGCACGACCAAGCACGCGATCTTCGAGCCGGTCGTTCACGCCGAGTCCTGCACCGGCTGCGGCAAGTGCGAGAAGTCCTGCGTGCTGACCGATGCCGCGATCAAGGTGCTGCCGATCGAGGTGGCCGCGCTGAAGCAGGATGCGCACTACAAGCGCGGCTGGGAAGAGAAGTCCAGGGCCGGCGGAGCCCTGGTCGACGCGCCGCTCAAGCTGCCGGTGCGCAGACCCGAGGGAGGCACGCCATGACGGCGAATGCCAGGCCTTATGTCGAAGCGCGCGCGGTCAAGGGACTTTGGGCCGCCTCGCGGTTTCTGGTGCTGCGGCGGGCGAGCCAGCTGTTCTTCCTCGCGCTGTTCCTGTCGGGACCGCTTCTGGGCGTCTGGATCGCCAAGGGCACGCTGGCCTCGTCGATGACGCTCGGCACGCTGCCCCTGACCGATCCCTTCGTCTTGCTGCAATCGCTCGCGGCGCGCCATTGGCCCGAGGGCCTCTCGGTGATCGGCGCCGCGATCGTGCTCGCCGCCTATCTGCTGTTCGGCGGCCGGACCTATTGCTCCTGGGTCTGCCCGGTCAATCCGGCGACCGATCTTGCTGCCTGGCTGCGGCGGCGGCTGGGCATCACCTTCACGGCCAAGATCCGCCCGGAGCTCAGGCTCTATTTCGTCGGCGCGGTGCTCGCGGCCTCCGCACTATCAGGGTCGATCGCCTGGGAGCTGATCAACCCGGTGACGGCGCTGCATCGCGCGCTGGTGTTCGGTCTCTGGTTCGGCGCCGGCGGCACCGCGGCGATCTTCGTGTTCGATCTCCTCGTCGCCAGGCACGGCTGGTGCGGTCATCTCTGTCCCGTCGGCGCGTTCTACGGCCAAATCGGCAAGGTCGCGCTGCTGCGCGTCACCGCCGACAACCGTGCCGCCTGCAACGACTGCATGGATTGCTTCGCCGTCTGTCCGGAGCCGCATGTCATCGGCCCCGCGCTCAGGGGCGAGCGCAGCGGCGCCACGCCGGTCATCATTGCGGGCGATTGCACGCTCTGCGGAGCCTGCATCGACGTCTGCTCCAAGCAGGTCTTTCATCTCGGTCTGCGCGGCCGCAATGCGGCGCGTCCGGACCCCTCCATGACCGCGCCATCGCCAGCGGCGCGCGTCGTCTCTTCCCAGCCGGCCGTCCTTGAAAGGGACCTCCCATGACGTTTGTTCGACTGATTCCGTTGATCGCGGCGGCGGCCGTCGCCGTCGCAGTTGCAATTCCGTTCGCGGTGTCGGGCCCGCTTGCGCAGGAGGCCAAGCAGCCCAAGGCGCTGCGCGAGGCCCCGCTGACCGAGATGTCGGCGCCGCCCGACGTGACCAAGCAGTCGGTGCCGGCGAGCGGCTTCGAGCGCGCCTATCGCCAGCAGCCGCCGCTGATCCCCCACAAGATCGACGGCTACCAGATCACGACGGAGAACAACGCGTGCATGGGCTGCCACGACTGGCCCGGCAATACGCGCGTCAACGCGCCGAAGATCTCGGAGACGCATTACGTCGACCGCCAGGGCGTGCGGCTCGATAAGGTCGCCGGCACGCGTTACTTCTGCCAGCAATGCCACGTGCCGCAGGCCGACGCGAAGCCGCTGGTCGGCAACATCTTCCAGAACGCGACGCAGGCGAAGTGAGGCTGACATGCAGGACACCAGCACTTCTGCCGCCGTCGCAGCAGCGCAGCCGGGTCGCCTGAAACGGCTGTGGCGATGGTTCTTCTCGCCGACCGCGCGCTACGCCTGGGGACTGATCGCCATCGTCGCATTCGCCGGCGGCGTCCTGTTCTGGGGCGGCTTCAACTGGGCGATGGAGCTGACGAACAACGAGCAGTTCTGCATCTCCTGTCACGAGATGAAGGAAAACGTCTATCTCGAATACCGCAACACGGTTCACTATTCGAACCGCACCGGCGTGCGCGCCAGCTGTCCGGATTGCCACGTGCCGAAGGAATGGAGCCACAAGGTCGTCCGCAAGATCCAGGCCTCGAACGAGGTGCTGCACAAGATCCTCGGCACCATCGGCACGCCCGAGAAGTTCAACGCCCACCGCATCGACCTTGCCAAGAGCGTGTGGCGCGGCATGAAGACGACGGATTCGCGTGAGTGCCGCAACTGCCACAAGTTCGACCACATGGAGTATGCGGTGCAGGAGCCGCGCGCCTCCAAGCTGCACCAGACCGCGTTCGCGCAGGGGAAGACCTGCATCGATTGCCACCAGGGCATCGCGCACAAGCTGCCGCCCAAGGCGCAGGAGGGATATCGCGATATGCTCGAGCATATCGACGAGGTCGGCCCCGTGCAGCGCATGATCGACTTCCTGCAGGATGCCGACGTCGCCAAGGCGAAGGCGGCGAGGTGATGGACATGCTTCAGCAATCCCGCGATACGGCGGATAGCGCGCCCCGGCCTTCCGCCGCCGTCAGCGTTGCCCTGGTCTATGATTCGGGCCCGGCCGTGAACCGGTGGTTCGCCGGTCTCGTCACCGAGCTTCGCGGCTCGGGCAAGAGCCTGGCCGGCCTGATCCAGGAGGACGTGCCGCAGCCGGGTCGCACACGCTGCGACATGGTTCTGCACGAGCTCGCCACCGGCCGGTCGATGTCGATCTCCGAGGATCTCGGCGCAGGTGCGACCTCCTGCCGTCTGTCCACGCCGCGCCTGCTCGAAGCGGCGCAACTGGTCGAAGCCCAGCTCGCCGACGCCGAGATCGTGTTTCTCAACAAGTTCGGCAAGGCCGAGGCGGAAGGCGGAGGGCTGCGCGACCTGATTGCCCATTGCATCGAGTCCGGCAAGAGCCTCGTGATCGGCGTTCCCAGCGGCAATCAGCAAGCCTGGACCGATTTCTGCGGCGAGTATTTCAGGACGGTCGCGGCAACGCCGGAGCCGAGCCAGGAGGCGATCGCGGCTCTTGCAGCTCTGCTCGGTCAGCCCAAGACTGGTAGCGCGAAGGCCGGCAGCGAGCAGCTACACGTGGCCTGAGGCCGCCTCCCGGCTCGTCCCACCGGACCGGCGGGCGCCATTGCTCCCGCTGGTTCAAGCGGGGGCGGAAGCGCTATTGCCAGCCGGGAACGCCGCGCATGTCGGGCAGCTTGTGGGCAATGCCCTTGTGGCAATCGATGCAGGTCTTCTCGCCGCTGAACAGGTAGCGCTGATGCGCAACCGAGGCCCGCGGCGACTGCTTCGTGATGTCCATGGAATCCGCGCTGTGGCAGTTGCGGCATTCCAGTGAATCGTTGGCCTTGAAGCGCGCCCATTCATGCGCGGCCAGCTCGAGCCGGTGATCCATGAATTTCTCGCGGGTGTCGATCGTGCCGAAGATCTTGCCCCAGACTTCCTTGGACGCCTGCATCTTGCGCGCGATCTTGTCGGTCCAGTTGTGCGGCACGTGGCAGTCCGGACAGGTGGCGCGGACACCGGAGCGGTTGGAGAAGTGGATGGTGGACTTCAGCTCCGCATAGACGTTGTCCTTCATTTCGTGACAGCCGGTGCAGAACTTTTCGGTGTTGGTCAGTTCCAGCGCGGTGTTGAAGCCGCCCCAGAAGATGACGCCCGCCACGAAGCCCGCGAGCACGAGCGTGCCGAGCGCGAACACAGAGCTCGGGCGCCTCAGCACGCCCCAGAGCTCGAGCACAAAGCTCCAGGTTCGCGCGATGAAGCCGCGCCTGGGCTTGGACTCCTCCGTGGTCGCGCTCATCGGCGGCCACCGGGGCTTGCGCGCGAGAGCAGCGTGTCGATGTCGACGAAGTCGTTGCTCACGGGCGGATTGGCGGTGTTCTGCGGCACGTGACACTCCGTGCAGAAGAAGCGACGCGGCGAGATCGAGGCCAGGAACTGGCCGTCGCGGTCCATGAAGTGGGTGATCGAGACCATCGGCGCCTGCGACTCCGCCGTGCGCGCGCGGGCATGGCAGGACAGGCACTTGTTGCCGTTGAGGTCGATCTGGTAGCCGTCGATCGTATGCGGGATCACCGGCGGCTGCTCCGGGTAGTTGCGCGTCTCCTTCTCGGAGGTGTTGCGGTTCGGCAGCATCGTCGGCGCCGGCCCTTCGTCGTTAAGCGGGGTCGGGCCGCGCAGGCCTGAATTGAGCGTCTGCGCGGTCAGCGCGCTCGCCCCCGCGGCAATCGCGAGCGCCAGCACGGCAATGCCAAGTCGCTTCATCATGGCTCACACCCGCTCGATGCGCACGGCGCATTTCTTGTAGTCGGTTTGCAGCGAGATCGGATCGGTGGCGTCCAGCGTCACCTTGTTGATCAGCTTGGATTCGTCGAACCACGGCACGAAGACCAGCCCACGCGGCGGCCGGTCGCGGCCGCGTGTCTCGACACGGGCGCGGATGAAGCCGCGCCGCGAGACCACCTTCACTTCGTCGCCGCGACGGAACTTGGCCTCCTGCGCATCGTCCGGGTGCATGAAGCACACGGCCTCGGGGAAGGCCTTGTAGAGCTCGGGCACGCGGCGCGTCATGGTGCCGGAATGCCAGTGCTCCAGCACGCGGCCGGTCGAGAGCCAGAACGGATATTCGCCGTCGGGCGATTCCGCCGGCGGCTCGTAGGGCAGGGCGAAGATGCGCGCCTTGCCGTCCGGATAGCCGTAGAACTGCACGTCGGTGCCCTGCTTGACGTAGGGGTCGCTGCCCTCGCGGAAACGCCATTTGGTTTCCTGGCCGTTGACGACAGGCCAGCGCAGGCCGCGCTCGCGGTGATAGGTCTCGAACGGCGCGAGGTCGTGGCCGTGGCCGCGGCCGAACGAGGCGTATTCTTCGAAGAGTCCCTTCTGCACGTAGAAGCCGAATGCTTTGGATTCCTCGTTGGCGTAGCCCTCCTCGATCTCGGAGGTCGGGAATTTGTCGACCTGGCCGTTCTTGTAGAGCACGTCGAACAGGGTCTTGCCGCGAACCTCGGGTTTCTTGGCGATCAGCTCCTCGGGCCAGACCTCCTCGATCTTGAAGCGCTTGGAAAACTCCATGAGCTGCCAGAGATCGGACTTCGCCTCGCCGGGCGCGTTGACGAGCTGGTGCCAGAACTGCGTGCGCCGCTCGGCGTTGCCGTAAGCGCCCTCCTTCTCCACCCACATCGCGGTCGGCAGGATCAGGTCGGCGGCCAGGGCCGTCACCGACGGATAGGCGTCCGAGACCACGATGAAATTGTCGGGATTACGGAAGCCCGGATAGGTCTCCTCGTTGGTGTTGGGGCCGGCCTGGAGATTGTTGTTGACCTGCACCCAATAGGCGTTGATGAGGCCGTCCTTCAGCATCCGGCTCTGCAACACGGCATGTGCGCCGGGCTTGTCGGGAATGGTGCCCTCGGGCAGCAGCCAGAGATGCTCGGCGTGGTCGCGGTGCTGCTTGTTGGTCACCACCATGTCGGCGGGGAGGCGGTGCGAGAAGGTGCCGACCTCGCGCGCGGTGCCGCAGGCGGAGGGCTGCCCGGTCAGCGAGAACGGGCTGTTGCCGGGCGAGGAGATCTTTCCGGTCAACAGATGGATGTTGTAGACGAGGTTGTTGCACCAGACGCCGCGGGTGTGCTGGTTGAAGCCCATGGTCCAGAACGAGACCACCTTGGTCTTCGGGTCGGCATAGAGCTCGGCCAGCGCCTCGAGGCGGTTCAGCGGCACGCCGGACATCTCCGCCGCTTTCTCCAGCGTGTAGTCCGAGACGAACTTGACGAATTCGTCGTAGCTCATGTCGGTGGAGTCATTGGCCTTCGCCGCACCCGTCGCCTTCTTCTGCAGCGGATGCTCGGGCCGCAGGCCGTAGCCGATGTCGGTCTGGCCGCGCCTGAAGATGGTGTGTGCGGCGACGAAGTCCTTGTGGACCCGGCCGGTCTTGATGATGTGATGGGCGATGGCGTTGAGAATGTAGAGGTCGGTTTGCGGCTTGAACACCATGCCGATGTCGGCGAGGTCGAACGAGCGGTGCTCGAAGGTCGAGAGCACGGCGACGCGGACATGCGGCGCCGAGAGCCGGCGGTCGGCGAGGCGCGTCCACAGGATGGGGTGCATCTCCGCCATGTTGGAGCCCCACAGCACGAAGGCGTCGGTCGCCTCGATGTCGTCGTAGCAGCCGGCCGGCTCGTCGATGCCGAAGGTGCGCATCATGCCGGCGACGGCCGAAGCCATGCAGTGCCGCGCGTTGGGATCGATGTTGTTGGTGCGGAAGCCGGCCTTGAACAGTTTCGAGGCGGCATAGCCTTCCCAGATCGTCCACTGGCCCGAGCCGAACATGGCGACGCCGTTCGGTCCGCGCTTCTTCATCGCCTCCTTCCACTTCACCTCCATGATGTCGAAGGCTTCGGTCCAGGACACGGGCGTGAACTCGCCGTTCTTGTCGTATTTGCCGTTCGCCTTGCGCAGCATCGGCTGCGTCAGGCGGTCGTGGCCGTACATGATCTTGGAGAGGAAATAGCCTTTGACGCAGTTGAGGCCGCGATTGACCTCGGCCTTGATGTCGCCGTGGGTCGCGACCACGCGGTTGTCCTTGGTGGCGACCATCACGGAGCAGCCGGTGCCGCAGAAGCGGCAGGCGGCCTTGTCCCATTTCAATTCGCTCGCCTCCCGCTCGGCGGCGAGATTGGCGGCGAGCGCCGGGACCGGCATGCCGGCAGCGGCGGCCGCGATCGCGGCAGCCTCCAGCTTCAGCATCTGGCGGCGGTCGAGCTTTGGCGATGTCATGATGGCTCTCCCGGTCTTTAGGCGGTTTCGATGGCGTGGAAGACGAGCGCCGCGGAATAAACGTGTCGCAGGGATTGGATGGTGTTGAGCATGGTGCCGAGGCTGCCGGCGTCCAGCGCCTCGGCCACGACCACGAGCTTGCCACGCACGTCGCGGCCGTAAATCTCGCAGCCCGCGAGGGCGGTGATGTCGGCTTCGACGTCGGCGAGATGCTCGGGGCGCGCCTGCACCACGATACTGGCAATCTCGCCCCCGGGCGGGGGCACGATGCGGTCGGCGCCGAGCACCTGTCCCGTGATCAGCGCGCGACGGTTGAGTTTGGCTTGGGCCATATGCCTGCCTTTCTGGATATCAATGCGGGGTCGGAGGCGGGCCGGGCGGGCCCGCGAACATCTGGTAGATCCACACGGCCAGCCCGTAGCTGCCGACGGTCCCGACCGCGAGGACGGGCATCACGACCGCCGTCAGGAACAGGAACGCGAAGATCTCCATGCGCCGTTGGCGCAAACGCCCAGTCGTGTCGTCGCCGGGGGCCGGCATATCCGGTCTCTCTCTTGCAGTGCCTAAGATCTTGACGGCTTACGGCCGTCGCTCCGTGAACTTGTCAAACTATATCGCCGGAGACCGCCGATTCTGACATGGATCAATGCGCCTTGCATCAACTAAGTCGTCGCATTTCGCATGGCTGATTCGAGCCCGTGATGGCGAGCAGCCATGGACAGCGCGACCCCGCTCATTAAGATGCCATTAACAACAATAATCGCGGGAGAACGACGCCATGAAGTTCGGCATCTTCTACGAGCTGCAACTGCCGCGGCCCTGGGTGGCTGGCGACGAGCTCGCCCTGTACCAGAACGCGCTGACGCAGATGGAGCTTGCCGACAAGCTCGGCTACGACCATGCCTGGGTGGTCGAGCATCACTTCCTCGAGGAATATTCGCACTCGCCGTCACCGGAATCCTTCCTCGCTGCAGCAAGCCAGCGCACCAGGAACATCCGGCTCGGGCACGGCATCCTGCAGCTCACCACCAATCATCCGGCGCGCGTTGCCGAGCGTGTCGCGGTGCTCGATCTGCTCTCTAACGGCCGCTGCGAGTTCGGCATGGGCGAGAGCGCCTCGATCACCGAACTCACGCCGTTCGGCCGCGACATGGAGACCAAGAAGGAAGTGTTCGAGGAAGCCGTTGCCGCGATCTTCCCGATGTTCAAGGACGCGGGCAGCGAGCATCACGGCAAGTATTTCGATATCCCCCTGCGCAACGTCGTGCCAAAGCCGGTGCAGAAGCCGCATCCGCCGTTGTGGATGGCGTGCTCGCAACTGCCGACCATCGAGCGTGCCGGCCGTCACGGCTTTGGCGCGCTCGGCTTCCAGTTCGTCAGCGCCGACGCCGCGCATGCCTGGGTGCACGCCTATTACAACGCGATGACCAAGCGGCTGCATAAACTGGCGGACTACCAGATCAACCCGAACATGGCGCTGGTCTCGTTCTTCATGTGCGCCAAGACCGACGAGGAGGCGCGCGCCCGCGCCGACGGCGCCACCTTCTTCCAGTTCGCGCTGCGCTTCTACGGTGCCTCGCAGAACCGCCAGCGGCCTGCGCCCTACACCGTCAACATGTGGGACGAGTACAACAAGTGGAAGCGCGACAATCCTGAAGCGCAGGAGGCGGCGCTGCGCGGCGGCCTGATCGGCTCGCCGGAGACGATCCGCAGGAAGCTGAAGCGCTTCCAGTCCTCGCATATCGACCAGGTCATCCTGCTCAACCAGGCCGGCAAGAACAGCCACGAGCACATCTGCGAATCGCTGGAGCTGTTCGGCCGCGAGGTGATGCCGGAGTTCCAGAACGACCCGGCGCAGGCAGCCTGGAAGCAGGGCGTGATGAGTGGCGAGATCAAGCTGGAGGAGATCGACACCGAGGCCTTTACGGACCGCTACGGCAAGCTGGCGATCAGTGTCGCCCCGGCGAAGGCGGCGGCGGGGTAGGGGGCTCCGTTGCCAAAGCACCGGATCTACACGACCAGCTTCGCCAGCGTTTACCCGCTCTATGTTGCGAAGGCGGAGAAGAAAGGGCGCTCGAAGGCCGAGGTCGATCAGATCATCTCTTGGTTGACGGGTTATGGTCCGAAGGAGCTGCAAGTCCAACTGGAAGGACAGACGGATTTTGAGACCTTCTTTGCAGAGGCCCCTGCAATCAACCCCTCGCGCGCCCTCATCAAAGGCGCGGTGTGTGGCGTTCGAGTGGAGGACATCAAGGAGCCAACGATGCGGGAAATCCGTTACTTGGATAAGCTGATCGACGAACTGGCCCGGGGAAAGACAATGGACCAGATTCTGCGAAGAAAGTGATTTCGAGCGGCTACCGTCCATTCGGCTCAGCGACGTTCGCGCAATCTGCCACGCAGAGCGGCCTTCCGGCGCGCCGCCATTGCTGGTAGACCACGTCAAAAGCGACAGGGAGAAGACGATGCGCCCTTGCGGGACGTCCACAACTGCAGCGGCAGGCGATATCGCGCCCGCGGTGCTCGCCATCGGCCGCTCCGATTTCCCAAAAGTCCTGATCGACACGCTGCGCCGCCACGCCGATGTCGGCCATTGCATGGTGTTCGCGCTGAGCCGTGCCGGTGCCGCGACCTGCCTGCTCGATGCCGGCAACATCCCGATCGGCGGCGATCTCGGCGCGGCCTATGCCGGGCACTTCCATGAATCCGATCCCAACCGCGATGCGCTGTTCGAAGGCGAGGGCCCTGCGCCGATCATGCTGCCGTCGTTCGCGCCGCGCATGTATGGTGCGCGCTACCGCAAGATCTTCTTCCACGAGTCCGGCATCGTCGACAAATGCGCGACCGCGATCTGGACCGGCGGCACCTGCTTCTATGTCAATTTCTACCGCATCACGGCCCAGGGCCGTTTCAGCGCCGCCCAGCGCGAGCGGCTCCAGGCGATCGCACCGGCGATCGGCGCCAGCGTCGCCCGTCATTTCCAGCAGACCGCGACCGCGACGCCTGACCAGAACCTCGCCACATTGTTCGCCACGCGCGCGCCGCTCTCCACGCTGACACCGCGTGAGCAGGAGGTCTGCCGTCGCATCCTGCTCGGTTTCAGCTCCGAGGCAATCTCGCAAGAACTCGGCATCAGCCTGCATTCGACCCTGACCTACCGCAAGCGCGCCTATCAGCGGCTCGGCATCTCCTCGCAGAACGAATTGTTTTCGATCGTGCTGGGTCTGCTCGCGGGGCCTCACGGCCTGAACTGAGGGCAGTATCAAGCGGTATCCCATTCTTGATGTCGCCGAACAAGAATTCCGCGTTAACCATCGCCAACGGTTCCCGTCTGCGCGGCATCGCTTCGAAGTTTCTTAAATTTTGCTGGGTACCTCTTCAGGCACAGTGACCCCTGGAGAAAGATATGGCTAAGCGGGCCAAGGCCAAACGTGGGAAGGCGGAGACGCTCGCAATCTCGATGGCCGCGAGGGTTGCAATTTGCGCCGTGGCCGTCGCCGCGTTGGGGTACGGTTTGCTGTCCGGCCAGGCGGGCGTGCAGCCGGTACGGAAGCCGCCCGCACAGGAAGCCCGGGCATCGTCGTCTCCTGTCTACGTGGCGCCTCCAGTTCATGCCGCAGCGGCGGTTCCGGCCCCGGCTGCAGCTCCGATTCCGGCACCGGTTCCGGCGCCTCTGGCCGAACCGCCCAAAGCCGACGCTGATGCTCCTGGAGCATTGGTGCGGCAGGTGGTCGACTATGCCAGCCGCCAGGCACCGGGCACGGTCATCATCGATACCGGAAACACATTCCTCTATTTCGTCCTGAACGACAGGCAGGCGATGCGCTACGGCATCGGTGTCGGCCGCGAAGGTTTCACGTGGTCCGGTGAGCAGACCGTGGCCCGTAAAGCCGAATGGCCGGATTGGCATCCGCCCGTGGAGATGGTCTCGCGCCAGCCTTATCTGCCGCGCTTCATGGCAGGTGGTCCCGGCAATCCGCTCGGCGCCCGCGCAATGTATCTCGGGGAGACCGAATATCGCATTCACGGCACCAACAACCCCGCTACGATCGGCAAGCGCGTTTCGTCCGGCTGCATCCGGCTCACCAATGACGACGTCACGGACCTCTATGAACGGGTGAAGGTCGGCGCGAAAGTGATCGTGCTTCCGGCAAGCGCTGCCCGCCGGCCGTCCCCGGGCGCGCCCGACGCCGCGTCCCGGTCGCCGGACCCGGCACCGCCGTCGAGCCGCCCCTCGGCTGCCAATGCGCAGATGCTGCCATCTGGACCAAGGATCGCCGAGGCGCGATAGCTCAGTTTGTCCCTATCGCTAGGGACAGACGCCGGCCGCGGAGTTCGCTAGTCTGGCCTGAAGGATACGACAATCCGGGGAGGCCGCTTTGAGCACCGCGCCGCGCATCGACATCGACCCGGTCGCGTTCTGGGCCGATCCCTATCCGATGCTCGCGACAATGCGGAAAGAAGCGCCGATCGCGTTCGTGCCGCAGCTCGGCTCGACCCTGCTGACCAGCCGCGACGACATCTCGATCTCCGAGAAGCAGATCGACGTGTTCTCCTCGCACCAGCCCGCCGGCCTGATGAACCGGCTGATGGGCCACAACATGATGCGCAAGGACGGCGAGGCGCACCAGCTCGAGCGCCGCGCGATGTTTCCGACGGTGTCGCCGAAGACGGTGAAGGCGCATTGGACCGCGCTATTCCAGGCCCATGCCGACCGCATCCTCGACGCGATCGCGCCGGGGCGGATCGACTTCATGCGCGACTTCGCGCTGCCGTTCTCCGGCGAATGCCTGAAGTCGATCACCGGCCTCACCAATATCGGCTTTGGCGACATGGACGCGTGGTCGCAAGGCATGATCGAGGGCATCGCCAACTATGCCGGCGATCCCGCCGTCGAGGCGCGTTGCCATGCCGCGACGTCGGGCATCGACGCTGCGATCGACGACATCCTGCCGGTGATCACGAAGAACCCGGACCAGAGCATCCTCGGCGTGCTCGTGGCCTCCGGCATGCCGATGGACAGCGTGCGGGCAAATGTCAAACTCGCGATCTCAGGCGGCCAGAATGAGCCGCGCAAGGCCATCGCCGGCACGGTCTGGGCGCTCCTGACCCATCCCGAGCAGCTCGATCTGGTGCGCAAGGGCAAGGTGACCTGGCTCGAGGCGTTCGAGGAATATGCCCGCTGGATCTCGCCGATCGGCATGTCGCCACGGCGTATCGCCAAGCCGTGGAGCATCCGCGACGTTTCGTTCGAGCTCGACGAGCGTGTGTTCCTGATGTTCGGCTCCGCCAATCGCGACGAGAGGCATTTTGAGCGCGCGGATCAGTTCGACGTGCGGCGTGATACGACCAAGAGCGTCGCGTTCGGCGCCGGCCCGCATTTTTGCGCCGGCGCATGGGCCTCTCGCGCCATGATCGCCGACGTCGCGCTGCCGACCGTGTTCGCACGCGCCAGGCTTCTCGAGATCGCCAACGACGAGCCGGTGCGGGTGGGCGGCTGGGCGTTTCGCGGACTGCAGAATCTGCCGGTGACATGGCATTAGCCGGGACCAGATCCGTGCGGCTCTCACATTCGCGTGCAGAAAAAATCCCTCTGCATCATCGCGGCAGCTTGAAAGATTAATCATGCGCGCTGCCGCACGCGCAGTGCTCGCATCGCTATTTTTCCGCACGTCTCGACAGCTTTGACAACCCGCACCATCATTCCTGAAACGTGAATGATGACGGCCGCACGCGGCCGGGAGTGTGGAATGCAGCGTCGTGACTTTCTCAAGCTCTCCATCGGAACCGCAGCCGCCGCTGCGCTCGCCTCGCCTGCGATCGCGCAAGGCGCGGTGAAGGAAATTCGTGTCGGCTACCAGAAGAACGGCGTGCTGGTCATCACGCGCCAGCAGGCCGCGCTGGAAAAACATTTCACGCCCCTGGGCATCGAGGTGAAGTGGGTCGAGTTCTCCTCGGGCCCGCCGATGATGGAGGCGATGAATGTCGGCAGCGTCGATTACGGCGCGGTCGGTGATTCCCCGCCGGTGTTCGCGCAGGCCGCGGGCGCCGCGATCGTCTATGCCGCGGGCCAGCCCATCACCAACGGCCAGGGCATTCTGGTGCCAAAGGATTCGCCGATCCGCGCGATCGGTGAGCTGAAAGGCAAGCGTGTCGGCTTCACCAAGGGCTCCAGCGCGCACAACATCGTGGTGCAGACGCTGGAGAAGGCGGGCCTCACCTATGCCGACATCACACCGGTCTATCTGACGCCGCCGGACGCAGGCCCCGCCTTTGCCAATGGCAGCATCGAGGCCTGGGCGATCTGGGATCCGTACTTCGCGATCGGTGAGACCAAACAGAGCGGCCGCATCCTGATCAACGCGCGCGAGGTCACCAAGACCAATTCCTTCTACATCGCCAACCGCGATTTCGCGAAGAACCACGGCGCGATCCTGCAGCAGATCGTCGACGTCACCACCGCGACCGCCAGATGGGCCGAGCAGCATCGCGACGAGGTCGCGAAGTCTCTCGCCGCGGTGACCGGCATTCCGCTGGAGATCCAGACCATCGCGGCGAACCGGTCGTCCTTCGTCGTCGGGCCCGTCACCGATGACATCGTCGCGACCCAGCAGGGCGTCGCCGATCGCTTCTACAAGCTCGGCCTGATCCCGAAGCCGATCGCGATCCGCGACATCGTCTGGCGCAACCCGGCAGCCTGATCGTGCCGACCAGCCTTTCCACACACAGGGGTTTGAACATGAGGCGTATCATCCAGCGTCTGATCGCGGCCGTCGTGCTGTCGATCGGCATCGTCGCCGCCGCGGTCGGCACGTCCTACGGTCAGGACAAGGTGGTCCGCATCGGCTACCAGAAATACGGCAAGCTGGTGCTGCTCAAGAGCAAGGGCACACTCGAGCCGAAGCTCGCCGCCGACGGCTACAAGGTGGTGTGGACCGAATTCCCCTCCGGCCCGCCGCTGCTCGAAGCCCTTAATGTCGGCGCGATCGATTTCGGCAACACCGGCGAAGCCCCGCCGATCTTCGCGCAGGCCGCCGGCGCGCCGATCCAGTACGTCGCCTATGAGCCACCGGCGCCGAAGGGCGAGGCGATCCTGGTGCCAAAGGACAGTCCGCTGAAGTCGGTCGCCGACCTCAAAGGCAAGAAGGTCGCGCTCAACAAGGGCTCTAACGTCCACTACCTCCTGGTCAAGGCGCTGGAGAAAGCCGGCGTGAAATATTCGGAAGTTGAGCCCGTGTTCCTCGCACCCGCCGACGCGCGCGCCGCCTTCGAGCGCGGCGCGGTCGATGCCTGGGTGATCTGGGATCCGTTCCAGGCGGCGGCGGAGGCGGCCACCGGCGCGCGCACGCTCGCTGACGGCACCGGCATCGTCGCCAACTATCAGTTCTACTTTGCCTCGAAGAAATTCCTCGGTGCCAATCCTGAGATCGTCGACGTCGTGCTCGCCGAGCTCAGCACGGTCGACGACTGGGCCAAGGGCGACATCCATGCGGTGGCCGAGCAGCTTGCTCCGGCGATCGGATTGTCGGTGCCCGTGGTCGAGGTGGCGTTGAAGCGACAGTCCTACGGCATCAAGCCGATCACGGATACCGTCATCGCCGACCAGCAGCAGGTGGCCGACGCGTTCTTCGCGCTGGGCCTGATTCCCAAATCCATCAAGATCTCCGATGTGGCTCGGAAGTCAGGATCGTGAGCAAGGTCATGAGCAAGCAACCCAACACCAACATTCTCTGGTTCCTGCCGACCCACGGCGACGGCCGCTATCTCGGCACCGGCGTCGGCGGCCGTGAGGTCAATTTCAACTATCTGCGTCAGATCGCGCAGGCCGCCGACCAGCTCGGCTATTTCGGCGTGCTGCTGCCGACCGGGCGGTCCTGCGAGGATTCCTGGATCGTCGCCTCCGCAGTCGCACCGTTCACCGAACGGCTGCGTTACCTCGTGGCTGTCAGGCCCGGCCTGCAATCGCCGAGCGTTGCGGCGCGCATGACCGCGACGCTCGATCGCGTCACGGGCGGCCGGCTGCTCGTCAACGTCGTCACCGGCGGCGATCCCGTCGAGAACAAGGGCGACGGCATCTTCCTCGGCCATGACGAGCGCTACGAGGTCACCCGCGAGTTCCTGGGCGTCTATAGCGACCTGCTCGCCGGCAAGACGGTCAATGTCGAGGGCAAGCACATCCATGTCGAGGGCGGCAAGCTGCTGTTTCCGCCGGTGCAGTCGCCGCGCCCGCCGCTCTATTTCGGCGGACCAACGAGGAGGCCTGGGGTGCCGCGAACGAGCTGATCAGGCATGTCAGCGACGACACCATCGCGCTGGCGCAGAAGAACTTTGCCCGCATGGACTCCGTCGGCCAGCAGCGCATGGCGCAGCTTCACGGCGGCAAGCGCGACAAGCTCGAGATCGCCCCGAACCTGTGGGCCGGCGTCGGCCTCGTGCGTGGCGGCGCCGGCACGGCGCTGGTGGGCGACGCCGAGACGGTGGCGGCCCGGATCAGGGAGTATCAGGAGATCGGCATCGATACCTTCATCATGTCGGGCTATCCGCATCTGGAGGAGGCCTATCGCTTCGCCGAGCTGGTGTTCCCGCTGCTCTCGCTGGAGCAGCCCTCCAACGTGACGAAGCTGCACTTCAACGGCGGTCCGTTCGGCGAGACGGTCGGCAGCGACTTCCGTCCGCAACATCGGGTGTCGCAGTCATGAGCGTGATCGACAGCGTTTCACTTCCGCGCAGCTTTCGTTTGCCGCGGATCGACGGCCTGATCCAGTGGATCGTGCCGCTCGCCATCATCGCGATCTGGCAGGTCGCCAGCGTGACCGGCTTCGTGCCGACGCGGGTGCTGCCGGCCCCGAGCGACGTCCTGCTCGCCGGCTGGAAGCTGCTGCTCTCCGGCGAGCTCGTCCGCAACATCTGGGTCTCGTTCTGGCGCGCCTCGATCGGTTTCCTGATCGGCGGCAGCATCGGCTTCGCGTTCGGCCTCGCCAACGGCCTGTCGCAGCTTTCGGCAAAACTCACCGACACCACGTTGCAGATGGTGCGCAACGTGCCGCATCTGGCGCTGATCCCGCTGGTCATCCTGTGGTTCGGCATCGACGAGAGCGCAAAACTGTTCCTGGTGGCGCTGGGCGTGTTCTTCCCGATCTACCTCAACACGCTGCACGGCATCCGCACCGTCGATCCGCAGCTGGTCGAGATGGGCCGCATCTACGGCATGACCGACGGCGAATTGTTCCGCCGTGTGATCTTCCCGGGCGCGCTGCCGTCGATCTTCGTCGGTATCCGCTTCGCGCTCGGCATCATGTGGCTGACCCTGATCGTCGCCGAGACCATCGCGGCGTCATCGGGCCTCGGCTACATGGCGATGCAGGCGCGCGAGTTCATGCTGATCGACGTCGTCGTGCTCTCGATCCTGATCTACGCCCTGCTCGGCAAGCTCGCCGACAGCGCCTCCCGCGTGCTGGAGCGTTTGACGCTCTCCTGGCACCCCGCCTTCCAGAAAAATTGAGCAGAGATACTGGGAATCACATGCAGACAGCCGTTCGTAGCTCCCTTCCGGAAACCGAGCTCGCCAGCCGCGCCAATTTTGCGCCTCACGCGCGCGTCGTGCGCGAGGCGCAAAGCACCGGCCTGCCGCTCAGCATCCGGGGCTTGCGCAAATCCTTCGGTAGCAACGAGGTGCTGCGCGGCATCGATTTGCACATTCCCGCCGGCCAGTTCGTCGCCATCGTGGGAAAAAGTGGTTGCGGCAAGAGCACGCTGCTGCGCCTCATCGCGGGCCTCGACAAGATCGACGCCGGCAGCATCAGCTTCGGCCAGGACATTCAGCCCGAGGACATCCGCGTCATGTTCCAGGAGCCGCGGCTTCTGCCCTGGGCGCGGGTGCTGGCCAATGTCGAGGTTGGCCTCGGCCGCGATCGTGCCTCCGCCGATGCCCATGCGCGCGCCGAGAAGGCCTTGAGCGAGGTCGGCCTTGCCGACAAGCGCGACCAGTGGCCGTCGGTGCTGTCGGGCGGCCAGAAGCAGCGCGTCGCGCTCGGCCGTGCGCTGGTTTCCCGTCCGCGCGTGCTGGCCTTCGACGAGCCGCTTGGTGCGCTGGATGCGCTGACCCGGATCTCGATGCAGCGCCTTTTGGAGCGTGTCTGGCGCGACCAGGGCTTTACTGCGATTTTGGTGACCCATGACGTCGCCGAGGCCGTGGCGCTGGCGGACCGGGTGCTGGTGATCGAAGAGGGCCGCATCGCCCATGATGTCGTGGTTCACGCAGGCCGGCCGCGCCAGCGCGGCTCGGCCGAGCTTGCGGGTCTGGAGGGCTCGATCCTGAGCCACCTGTTGTCGGCGGACGATCGTACCTAGATACAAGGGAACCCCGTCTCGGGGACCATGCCATGAATGTAGTGCCTCGCGATCTCATGACTGAAATCCCCATCTCGTCCGCCGATTTCCGCGGCGCCATGCGCCATCTCACCGGCGGCGTCAGCGTCATCACGGCCGGGCGGGGCAAGGACATCACCGGCATGACGGTGACCTCGGTGACCTCGCTGTCGGTCGAGCCGCCGACGCTGCTGGTCAGCATCAATCGCGACGCCTCGTCCTTCCCCTTGATCCGGCGCCACGGCGCTTTCGGCGTGAACATCCTCAACGCCGACCAGCTCGACGTCGCCGAACGCTTTGCCGGCAAGGACGGGCTGAAGGGCGCTGACCGTTTCACGGGCGCCAAATGGGTGACGGCGGTCTCGGGCGTTCCGCTGCTCGTCGGCGCGCTGTCGGCCTTCGATTGCGAGGTCGAGGAGATCGTGGAGCGACATTCGCACGGCATCGTCATCGGCCGTGTCAGGAACGTCAGGAATTCCACCCGCAACGCGGCGCTGGCCTATTGGCATGGCCAGTACGTGGCGGTCGACCAGGACGAGGACGCCGCGAGGCTTGCGGACGTGAGCGTTCCCGCGCGCGGCCGGCGCGGCCTTTGATCGCGCGGGTGGCCGGCGCGGAAGGCTGGCCTTTTCCCCGTCATCGCTCTAGAAGCGCCTGAGCCTCCCGCCGGGACGGCAATGGAGCGGATCGATGAAGCGCGTCGCGACCTGGGCGTTCTATGCCATCGGCGCGCTGGCGATCGCCTATCTCGCGCTCTACGCCTACGCGATGTTCTCGGGCCAGCCCGTGATCATCCCCGGCGATCCCATCCACATCTTCCGCAAGCCGGACGCGCCGAGTTATTCGTAGACACTCGGGAGGTTTCGTAGGGTGGGCAAAGGCGCACTTGCGCCGTGCCCACCATCTCGTTCCAATTGCCGTCAAATCGTGGGCACGCTTCGCTTTGCCCACCCTACGGCACCTGCATTCATCCCCTCAAAATCGCCAGCGCCAGCGCTTGCGCGCGCGGCACGATGCTGTCGATATCGAGATACTCCTCCGGCGTGTGCGCGAGGCCGCCGACCGGCCCGAGGCCGCAGATGGTCGGCGTGCCCACGGCGGCGGTGAAGCCGGAATCGGCGCAGCCGCCGGAGAACTCGCCCTGGAGCGTGGTGAGGCCGGCCTCTCTTGCAGCCGCCTGGTAGTTCTCGAACAGCGCCTTCGAATCCGCGCTCTGCACCACGGGCACGAACTCGCCCTTGATGGTCAGCGTCGCACGCGTGCCCGGCACGTAAGACGTTGCGACGATGGTCTCGATCGTGTCCATCACCCGCGCACGATCCGCGGGATCGACATAGCGCAGGTCGATCTGGCCCTCGGCGTAAGGCGCCGTGGTGTTGACGGACTGTCCGCCCGAGACCAGGCCGACATTGAGCGTGATGCCCTTGTCGAGATCCGTGAGCGCGTGGATCTGCACGATCTTGTGCGCGAGCTCGCCGATCGCGCTGACACCCGCGGCGAAATTGGCGCCGGAATGCGCGGCTTTGCCGGTGATGCCGAGATGCATGAAGATGCCGCCCTTGCGGCCCGTCACGACGTTGCCGGTGGGGCGGCCCGGCTCGGAATTGAACACGGCGCGGGCGGAGCGGCCTTCACGCTCGATCACGGGCCGCGAGGAGGGCGAGCCGATCTCCTCGTCCGAGGTGATCAGCAGCTTGATCGGATGCGGGTTGCCGCCGAATTTGTGGAAGGCGGTCGCGACGAAGATGTTCATGACGACGCCGGACTTCATGTCGGCGACGCCAGGCCCATAGGCGCGGCCGTCCCTGATCGTGAACGGGCGCCGCTCCGCTTCACCCTTGCCGAACACGGTGTCGCGGTGTCCCATCAACAGCACCGGCTTCTCGTTGCTGCCGGGCTTGGCCACCTCGGCATGGATCGCGTCGCCGAAGGCGTCGTGGCTCTCGCGCCGGAACGGAATGCCATGCTCGGCAAAATGCCGCTCGAACCGCGCACCGACCGCATCGACGCCCTCCTTGTCGTAGGAGCCGGAATCGATGTTCACGACATCGCGAAGCAGATCGATCATCGCCTGCCGCTGCGATGCCAGCCAGTCCGTGATTTGAGATTGAGACATGTTTACCCTCGTGGTTCTCACGCGGGGTTATAGGGCTTCGCATGCGTGCGACCTAGTCGGAGAACGCGGTGCGGCCATGTCCATCGCTGTCGTCCCCGCGAACGCGGGGACCCATACCGCGGAATCTATCGACTGAAGGCGATAGAGGTACCGAACGACGAATCTTCGCCAAACTCCCCCCTGGCGTAATGGGTCATGGCTTTCGCCAGGACGACGGCGGAGGGTGGGGCGGCGGTGCGAGCCCCGCTCGCAAAGAAGAACGCCCGGGACCCGCCCCGGGCATTCTAACGCTTCGGTTCCGCCATTGCCTCCACACCGCGAAGCTGCGTCGCGACGACCAGCGCGCCGATCTTCCGACCCATGTCCTTGCCGACTTCGGTCGAGAACCGGTAGTGGAAGCCGGCCCAGATGCGCGCATTGGAGACTTCGTCGCTATAGTCCTGGAGCCGCGACCATTTGCGCGTGACCCCTGGCGCCGTCGGGCTGGTCAGTGAGAACTCGCCAAAATCTCCAACGACGGTCTGGAGCACGGTCGAAATTGCGGCCGAGATGATGCAGTGAGCGCAGGGATATTCAGGATGCATCGGCGTGTCCCCAAGCGGCAGCCAGGAGGGATCGCGAGGCGTTGCGGCATTCGAGGTCAGATCGGCATTGCGTATGGCCGTGATCGGGCGCCAGAAATTGTAATGGTACTTGGCGTCGAACACGGCAACGATGGCATCGTTCCCGGCAATCGACGTCAGGGCGAACAGGCGGGCGCAGTCGACGAGATCCACTCCCTTGGCCAAGGCGGCCTGCCTCACGATGGGATTGTAGGTGCGGGCGCCGACAGAGAACCAGAAGCGGCCGATCGTCGTCTGCTCGGGTGTCCGGGTCGGGCTGCCTCTGCCGCCGACCTCGCGGATTTCGTTGACGTCCCTGGTCCAAACCTCTGAATCGAGTGCCGGCGGTGGTCCGGGGCGAAACTGCGATCCGGACGCCATGACCCACGGCGTTGTCGCACCGGTGGTCGAGAAGAGCGGGACGACGGTTGGAATATAGGCGCCCGGTGTGGTCGGGGGCCGGTACGTTTCCACGGCGGCGCTGCCATCGTTCGCGCGAAGCTGGATGATCTGCGCCGCAGCTTCTTTCCCGAGCGCGATGCCGGCGCTCTTGGACTCGCCCTCGGCAATCGGCGTCAGCGCGTTCGTCAGTGTCGCATCCAGGTCCGGCTTGAGGTCCGGATAGATCGACAGCAGCACGTCGTGAGCCGCAACTGCCCCCGCGGCTTCCCGCGAGGTCGAACGCTCCGCGGACAGCGTGACCTTGTAAGGCGCGTAGCGGCGGTCGATCGCATTGACGGCCTCGAACATTGCAACGTGCATCATGGACAAGGCGCGGCTGTGCGGCGCCGGAAGAATCTGTTTCTCGGCGGCGATCGCATCGGCTTTGGCGTTCCAGTCCATGATTACGTCCGCGCGCGCAAGCGGCGCGGTGGCCGAGATCAGCGCTGCAATCAGCGAAAAGCGGGAGATCGTCCACGAAGCGTATTTCATGGCGTGCCCTTTCGGTTAAGGAGGTTCGCGAAACGCGGATGCGGCACCTCGCCGGCATCCTGCCAAGCGGCATCGGGACTCTAACGATGTTGCGGCGTGTCCTTTGTGAACTGCTTCACGCACCGTTCCTCCCGGCGCTGTCCCGGCCCCACGCGCAATTGCGCAGCAGGCGGGGACGACACCAGCATAGCACTACCCCGCAAAGAAAAATGCCCGGGACTGGCCCGGGCATTCGCATCTCAATTTTGTCAGAAGCCCTTACGCTCCCATCATCGGTATGCGCGGATACTCGCCCGGCGTTCCCGCGGGCGTGATCGGGATGCCGCCGTCGGAATATTCGTTGAGCTTGTTGCGCAGCGTGCGGATCGAGATGCCCAGGATGTTGGCGGCATGGGTCCGGTTGCCGAGGCAGTGCTTCAGTGTCTCCAGGATCAGGTCGCGCTCGACATCGGCGACGGTGCGCCCCACCAGCGCGCGCGTCACCTGCTCGGCGGCCATCGTGGCATGCGCCACGGCCGGCACGGTTTTCGCGAGGTCGAGGCGGTCGCCGTCCGGGGTGAGGATCGCGTCGGCTCCGATCTCGTCGCCCTGCGCCATCAGCACGGAGCGGTGCATGGTGTTTTCGAGCTCGCGGACGTTGCCCTGCCAGCGGTTGGCCGAGAGCACGCGGCGCGCTTCCGCCGAGATCGGGCGCACCGGCACTCCGTTGGCTTCGGCGTACTTCTTCACGAAGTGCTGAGCGAGCTCGAGGATGTCGAGGGGACGCTCACGCAGCGGCGGGATCTTCAGGTTGACGACGTTGAGGCGGAACAGCAGGTCCTCGCGGAACGTGCCTTCGCGCACGGCCTCGGCCAGATTGCGGTTCGAGGTCGCGATGATGCGGATGTCGACCGGCACCGGCTTGGTGCCGCCGACGCGGTCGATCACGCGCTCCTGGATGGCGCGCAGCAGTTTCGATTGCAGGCGGACGTCCATCTCGGAGATTTCGTCCAGCAGCAGCGTGCCGCCGGTCGCCTCCTCGAACTTGCCGATGCGGCGCGCGATCGCGCCGGTGAAGGCACCCTTCTCGTGGCCGAACAGCTCGGATTCCAGGAGATGCTCGGGAATAGCGGCGCAGTTGATGGAGATGAAGGGGCGCTTGGCGCGCGCCGAGCGGGTGTGGACGTAGCGGGCCAGCACTTCCTTACCCGTTCCGGACTCACCGGTGACCATTACCGAGGCGTCGGATCCTGCGATCTGCTGCGCCAGCTTGATCACCTTCGCCATCGCCTCGTCGCGATAGACCAGCTCGCGGGAATCGTTGGCGACCGCGGCCAGCACCGCGGCGATCAGCTCCGGGTCCGGCGGCAGCGGGATGTATTCCTTGGCGCCGGCGTGGATCGCGGCGACCGCGGCGCGGGCGTCGTTGGTGATGCCGCAGGCGACGATCGGGGCGTGGATGTGCTCGGCCTCGAGCCGCATCACGAGGTCGCGGATGTCGAGGGCGACGTCGACCAGCAGGAGGTCGGCGCCCTTGCCGCCGCGCAGCACGCGCATGGCCTGGTCGTGATCCTCGGCATGGGTCACGGTGGCGCCGTTGTCCATCGCGATCTTGGTGGCGGTGGTGAGCTGGCCCTTCAATGTGCCAACGATGAGAAGCCGCATGTCAGTCTCCTGTCCGTCTGGTCGCGCGCGCTATCAGCTGCGTTCGGTCTTGATGATTTCGGTCATGGTCACGCCGAGCTTGTCCTCGACCAGGACGACTTCGCCGCGGGCGACCAGCTTGTTGTTGACGTAGATGTCGATGGCCTCGCCGACGCGGCGGTCGAGCTCGAGCACGGTGCCGGGTCCGAGCTTCAGGAGCTCACTGACGTCCATCTTCGAGCGGCCGAGCACGGCCGAGACCTGCACGGGAACGTCGAACACCGCCTCGAGATCGGCGGCGGCACGCGCCGCATATTCGTCCTCGTTGTAGCCGACATCCGTGCCGGTGGGCGGCATCGGGCCGTTGAGATCGGGCAGCGGGACCTGTCCGTCGGTATCGCTCATGGCTTAGCTCCCCCTGCGGGACGCGACATAGCGTCCAACCATTTCGTCGATCTTGGCCGCGATGGCGCCGCGCTCCAGCACGACGCCGCCATCGGCCCATTCGATCCGGCAGTCGCCGGTCGCAATCTCCGGCTCGGCCAGGATCACCAGCCGTCCTTCGAAGCCGCTCTGCTTGGCGAGCCGCTCGATCTTCTCGCGGGCGCTGTCGTAGAGCGCGTCGTTGATGCGGACTACCAGATGCGGTGTCGCGACCAGATGCGAGAAGCAGTCCTTGACCAGTGCGACGATCTCGCCGAGCGGCTCGGCGGCGACCAGGTCTGCGCACAGCTTGCGCGCAACCGCCACCGCAACGTCGACCGCCTCGGTTTCCATCTTGGATTCGATGTTGCAGATGCCGGATGCGATGCCGCGGATGCCGATATTGATCTCTTCCATGGCAAGCGCGACGCGGCGGTCGCTCTCGGCCTTGGCCTCCTGCTGGCCGGCGGCAAAGCCGTCCTGATAGGCGCGCGCCTCGGCTTCCGCGACCTTCTGGGCGATCTCCGCAGCGGTCGCGGCCTTCTCGCGTGTCGTCCGCTCGGGCGCCGCGAAGTCGGTATCGAACAGGAATTTTGCCGGAGCGGCCATCAATACACCAGTTCGTCGTCGGCGCGGTTCTTGGTCAGCATGATCTCGCCCTTGGCGGCGAGATCCTTGGCGAGGTTGACCAGCAGCGCCTGGGCCTCGTCGACGTCGCGCAGCCGCACCGGGCCCATCGCCGCCATGTCGTCCTGGAGCATCTTGGCAGCGCGCGAGGACATGTTGCCGAAGAAGAAGTTGCGGACGTCCTCGTTGGCGCTCTTGAGCGCGACGCCGAGCTTGTCCTTGTCGACGTTGCGCATCAACGTCTGGGCCGAGCCGGAATCCAGCTTCACGAGGTCGTCGAAGGTGAACATCAGCGCCTTGATGCGCTCGGCCGATTCGCGGTTGTCCTCTTCCAGCGAGGTGATGAAGCGGGTTTCGGTCTGGCGGTCGAAATTGTTGAAGATTTCCGCCATCACCTCGTGGGCGTCGCGGCGGCGGGTCTGCGACAGGTTGGACATGAATTCTGTGCGCAGGGTCTTCTCCACGCTCTCGATCACCTCCTTCTGCACCGCCTCCATCTTCAGCATGCGGTTGACGACGTCGAGCGCAAGCTCCTCGGGGAAGATGCCGAGAACGCGCGCGGCGTGTTCCGGTTTCAGCTTCGAGAGCACCACCGCGATGGTCTGCGGATATTCGTTCTTGAGATAGTTGGCGAGCACCTCTTCCTGCACGTTGGAGAGCTTCTCCCACATGTTGCGTCCCGCGGGGCCGCGGATTTCGTCCATGATGCCGTTGACGCGCTCGGGTGCCAGATATTGCTGCAGCAGCCGTTCGGTGGCGTCGAAATTGCCCATCAGCGCGCCCGATGCCGACATGCGCGAGACGAATTCGAGCAGCATGTCCTCGACGGTGTCGACCTCGACGGTGCCGAGCGTCGACATCTCCAGCGAGAGCTGGCGCACCTCGTCGTCGTCGAGCAGTCCCCAGATCTTGCCGCCATATTGCTCGCCGAGCGCCAGCATCAGGATCGCCGCGCGCTTCGGCCCAGACACCGCTTCGACCGCGTTGCCCGCGCGGCTGCCGGCACGCTGGCCGAGCGTGGAAATGACGCTGGTGATGTCGTTCGAGTTGGCGTTTTGCAGACTGGCGGCCATGTCAGATCACTTCTTGATTCACTTGGCGAGGGATCACTTGGTGCGGATTACTTGGCAGGTTCGGTCAGCCACTGGCGGATGATGGCGACGGTTTCGTTGGGGTTACGCTCGGCGAGCTCGCCGACGCGATGAACGGACTGGGCGTGGACCTGGCCCTGGATGGTGGCAACGTCGATCGCGCTGGCGGCGCCGCTCGGCAGCAGCGCCTGGCCGGCTGGCGCGCTCTCTTCCGAAGCCGCCGGGCCGGCGAGAACGCCGGAGATGGCGGCGGCGACTTCGTCGGAGGCCAGGATGCGCTTGACCAGCGGGCGGATCACCAGGAACAGCACGATCAGGCCGAGCAGCATCATCACGCCGAGCTCGACGAAGTACATGACGTCGTCCTTGGTGAACTGGAGCATGCCGAGGAAGCCGCCGGGCTCGCCGATCGGGGCAGTGGAGGGCGCATCCGCAAAGCGCAGATTGACGACCTCGACCTGGTCGCCGCGCTTCTGGTCGAAGCCGATCGCCGAGCGCACCAGCGTGGCGATGCGGTCGAGCTGCTCCTTGGTGCGGTCCTGATAGGCCAGCTCGCCCTTGTCGTTCTTGGAGTAGATGCCGTCGACCAGCACCGCGACCGAGATGCGGTTGACCCGGCCGGCTTCGGTCACTTCGGTCTTGGTGGTGCGGGAGATCTCGTAATTGTTGGTCTCTTCGGACTTCTTGCTCTGGTCCTTGGCCGCGACGCCGTTGTTCTGCTGGTTGCCGGGCAGCTCGTTGTTGACGGTGACCTGGCCGTTGTTGTCGGCGGTCATGCTCTGCTCTTCGCGGGTCTGGCTCGAGCGCAGCACGCGGCCCTCGGGGTCGAACTTGTCCGAGGTCTGGGTGATCTTGTTGAAGTCGAAATCGGCGGAGAGCTGGACGCGGGCGCGGCCCGAGCCGACCACGGAGGAGACGATGTCCTCGACCTGCTTGCGCATCCGCTTCTCGAAGGAGATGCGGCGCTCGTCGCCGACCGCCTGCTCCGGATCGGTGGCGGCGCCGTCGGCGAGCAGCTGGCCGGCCTCGTCGACGATCGAGACCCGCTGCGGCTTCAATCCGTTGACGGCGGAGGCGACGAGGTGGCGGATGGCGCGGATCTGCTGGGCTTCCAGCGAGCCGCGGACCCGGACCACGATCGAGGCCGACGGCTCCGGCGCCTCGCGCGCAAACAGCGGGCGCTCGGGCAGCACCAGATGGACGCGGGCGGCCTGGATGCGGTCGATGGCGCGGATGGTGCGGGCGAGCTCACCTTCCAGCGCGCGGAGGTGATTGATGTTCTGGACGAAGGAGGTGGTGCCGAGCGCGTCCGACTTGTCGAACACCTCGTAGCCGACGCCGCCGCCCTTGGGCAGGCCGCCCTCGGCGAGCTTCATCCGCAGGCGCGTGACCTTGTCCTTGGGCACCATGATGATGCTGCCCTCGTTGCGGATCTCGAACTGGATGCCCTGGCGTTCCAGGTCCTTGATAATGCCGGAGGAATCCTCGACGCTGAGGTCGGTGAACAGCGTCGTCATCTGCGGCGTGGTGACGCGCATGATGACGAACGCGAAAAAGCCGATGAGCGCGGCGGTGACCGCGATCATCGCCCCGAACCGGGCGGCGCCGATACTCTTCAAAAAGTCCGCAAGACCTTGCAAGCAACCGCCCCAACAGATTCGGCCGCTTTTCACAGGAAAGGCCGACTGGGCAATTATTGCCTAGGTGATGGTTTCGATATGGTTAACGAAGGTTAAGAGGTCGGACAAAAGTCGCGCAAAGGGCGGATATGAAAAAAATCGGCCTCGCAGGGCGAGGCCGATTTTCGTCAAAAGCCGCAGATTTCCGGATCGCCTACTGGCGATATTGCTGGATGCGGGTGGTGCGAAGACCCGCCAGACCATGCTGGTCGATGGAAAACTGCCAGGAGAGGAATTCGTCGACCGTCAGGGTATAACGGCTACAGGCCTCCTCCAGCGAGAGAAGTCCACCACGGACGGCGGCGACGACTTCGGCCTTGCGGCGGATGACCCAGCGTTTGGTGCCGGGTGCAGGCAGATCCGCGATCGTCAACGGACTGCCGTCCGGCCCGATGACGTATTTTACCCTCGGGCGATGGGGTTCTGTCATGGCGTACTCACAAACTCTCAACCACTGAACTCACGCCCGTAACCCTACGCCCGGCGGCTTAAAAATCCGCTAAGCCTAAGGCTTCAATACAATTCTCGTTGAAAATGGCTGGAACGGCGCCGTGTCGGCCGGCGAAACGGTGGAATCCGGGCCGGTCGAGGGGGACTTCGTAAATACTTTACTAACGAATGGAGCCGGAGCGCGGTGTCGCGGAGGCTCCAACTGTCGTCCCTGCGAAAGCAGGGACCCATACCGCGTGATCTATCGATGAGACGCGGGCAGCAGTACCAAGAATGACTTCCTAACCCCTGGTCTTCGCCAAACTTCTCCCTGGGGCTATGGATCCCCGCCTTCGCGGGGATGACAGCGAGTATATAGCAGCGGCGCGCACCTTTAATTGCTGCTCGTCGCGATGATGCTCTTCACCTGGCTCAGTGTGTAGCTTGCGCCGTCGATGGTGAGCAGGGGCGGCGATTGGGTCAGGTCGACCGACGACACGACGCCCTGCACCTGGGCGGCGATGCCGACATTGTTGTTCGCCACATCCTTGCCCGTCGCCGTGATCGTATACTTGCCGTCGGGCCATTGCGTGCCGTCATTGCCCATGCCGTTCCAGGTGAAGGGAATGTCGGTGCCGGCGGCGGCGGTGTATTTGCCGGTGAACACGGTCTGGCCGCTGGCATTGGCGACGGTGATGTCGACGGTGGAGTCGGTCGGCACGTTGAGATGCCAGGTGGCTGATGACTTGGTCATGGTCGCGGTCGAGCCGTCGACCAGGGCGGTCTTGCCGACGAAGCCCAGCGCCTGGGTCGCCTGCGTGGTCTGCTGCAGGGTGACGAGCTGCGACAGCGCATCGTTGGTCTTGAGCTGCTGCTCGACGCCGGCGAACTGCACCAGTTGCTGCGTAAACTGGTTGGTGTCGAGCGGATCGAGCGGGTTCTGGTTCTGCAGCTGCGTGGTCAGCAGCGTCAGGAAGGTCTGGAAGTTGCCGGCGAGCGTCGATCCCGTGGTCGAGCTCAGCGAGTTCGACGAGGAGGATTTCGGGAGGTCGGTCGTGCCGGAGACGACAGCAGGAGCGGTAGCGCCAGTCGTGGTGGTCATGTCGGATACTCCTTACACTCTGATGTCGACGCCGCCGCTCGGCCCGTACATGCGGCCATAGCCGCGCCCGACGGGTGCGGCAGCAGCGGTGTCGTCCTCGCTGATGATCAGCCGGCGGGCATTGCCGCCATTGTCGTTGTTCTGGCCGGAGTTCTGGCCCGACGAATTCTGGTCGCGCAGGCTGAAGGACAGCCCGTTGCTGCCGGACTTGAGGCCGGCATCATCGAGCGCGCGCTGCAATTGCGGCGCGTCCTGGCGCAGCATCTGCAGCGTCTCCGGCTTCTCCACCGTGAGATGCGAGGTGACGTTGCCGTTGCGGTCGACATTGATGCGGACGTCGATGCGGCCGAGCTCGGCCGGGTCGAGGCTGATGTCGAAGCGGGACTTGCCGGAGCGGATGGCGGCCGCGATCTCCACCGGCACGCCGTTGATCGGCACCGCCGTCGCACTGGCCGCGGTCGCGGTCAGCGTCGCGGTCGAAGCGGACGCGGTCGAGGTCGTGTTGGTCAGCGGCGCCTGCATCGCGGAGGCGGCCTGCGCGCTGGTGTCGGCGGTGTTGAAAGCGGCCTGCGCATTGGCATGGGCGTGGGCGGCCGGTGCGGCCGGGATCGCGTCGGGCGTACGGTCCGCTGCGCCGGGCTTCGCCTCGGTCGCTGCGCCATCTGCCTGCGGCTTGGCGCTTTGCGGATGCGCTGCGGCGTCGGCGGTCGCGGCGCCCGGCGCTTGTGTCGGGGCGGCGTTCGCCTTGCCGGCGTCCTGGCCGATATTGGAGACGTCCGACTGTCCTTGTGCGGTGGCGACGGCGGCCTGGAACGAGGTCTTCGGCGTGCCCTGGTTGACGGGGATCAACCCGCCGCTCGCCTTGGCGTCGGTCGCGGCCGCGTCGGTTGCCCCGGTCGCGGCATCGGCCAGCGTCGCGGTGGTGTCGGCGTCGACCTTGGCGCCGGCGGTCTTGGCGCTCTTGTCGGCGGGCGTGGCGGTGTCGGTCTTGGTGCCCGCGATCTGCGCCGCGGTCGAAGCGCTGGCGGCGATGCCGGCGGCGGCGATCGTCAGCGGCGAGGCGGTGGCGGCCTGGTTTGCAGCCGCGTTGGGATCGGCCGGGACGACCGGCGCGGCAACCACGATCGCGTTCGGATCGGGCACAGCCTGCGCCGCGTCGGCCGGCGCGGTTGCTGCGGCATCGACCGCGGCGGTGAGCGTGTCGGTGCCCTCGGTCTGGTCGTCCTTGGTTTTCTCGGATGTGTCAGCCGATTTGGCGTCCGACGCCTCGGACTTGTCCTTGACCCTGTCCTTGGCCGTGCCGGCGTCCTTGGCCGCATCCGTGGTCGTGTCGTTCGCCTTGTCGTTCGCCTTGTCGTTCCTGGCGGGCGCGGAGGTGTCGGTGTCGTCGCTCGCCCTGCTCTGCGAGGATTCATCCGTGGACGAGGTGTCGCGCGGCCCCTTGTCCGCGGAGGACGAATCGCTCCGCCGCGGCGCGCTATCCTGGGCCTGCGAGGCCGCATTGGTGTTGATCGCCTGGGTGTTGCTGTCGACCAGCGACCCGAAGGAGTCGTTCGCGGACGGCTCCCTGGCGCTCTGCGACCGCGCAGGCTTTTGCTGCGCGCTCGAAACTTGCACGCTGGCCACGACATCTGACGTACGACTGACCACAGGCGACCCCTTGGAAACATCTTCGGCATCAGGGGAGCAAGGAGCGGGCCAGTGCCCTTTCAGGTATATTTATGCAGCAAAATCAATAGTTTATGGATTTTATCCCGTCGCCGCAGGGCCCGCTGCGACCCCGCCATTTCTGCCTCCCCGGCAAGAATTGCCCTAAGCTGGCCGCCCCCGTGATTGCTTCACCGGAATGCCGCCTATATTAAAGAGGTTACTCTCAGCCGCTTTCGACCGGGCAGTCGTGCCTTGCGGGAACTAAAGTTCCCGGGGTTCGACGACGTCCCGCGAGAAGCATGAAATCGCGGATCGCCGCACGCCGCCGTCACAACCCTTAAGGCCCATGCTCAACAGTCTGGATCTCGAAGGCCGTCCTGAGGACACCAGGGTCGTCGTCGCCATGTCGGGCGGCGTCGATTCCTCGACGACGGCTGCGCTTCTGAAGGCGGAAGGCTACGACGTCGTCGGCATCACGCTGCAGCTCTACGACCATGGCGCTGCGACCCACCGCAAGGGCGCCTGCTGCGCCGGCCAGGACATCCACGACGCCCGCGACGTCGCGGCAAAACTCGGCATTCCCCATTACGTGCTCGACTACGAGGATCGTTTTCGCGAATCCGTCATCGACAATTTCGCCGACAGCTACGCGCTCGGCGAGACGCCGGTGCCGTGCATCGAGTGCAACCGCAGTGTCAAATTCCGCGACCTCCTCAAGACCGCGCGCGAGCTCGGCGCGCAGGCGCTCGCCACCGGCCATTACGTCGCCTCGCGCCGCCGCGAAGACGGCTCGCGCGCGCTGGTCTGCGCCGCCGATGCCGACCGCGACCAGAGCTATTTCCTGTTTGCGACCACGCAGGAGCAGCTCGACTTCCTGCGCTTCCCGCTCGGCGACATGACCAAGCCCGAGACGCGCGAGCTCGCGCGCCGCTTTGGCCTGTCCGTCGCCGACAAGCACGACAGCCAGGACATCTGCTTCGTGCCGACGGGCCGCTATACCGACATCATTACGCGCCTGCGTCCGAATGCGATGGACCCCGGCGACATCGTCGATCTCGATGGACGCGTGCTCGGCCGGCACAATGGCATCGCCAATTTCACCGTCGGCCAGCGCCGCGGCCTCGGCATCGCCGCCCACGCGCCGCTGTTCGTGGTGCGGCTTGAGGCTGCCACCCGCCGCGTCGTCGTCGGCCCGCGCGATGCGCTGAAGATGCACCGCATCGCCTTGCGCGACGTCAACTGGATCGGCGGCGACATCGACCGCGCCATCGGCGCCGGCCTCGAATTGTTCGTGCGCGTGCGCTCGACCCGCGCGCCGCAGCCGGCATGGCTGCGCGGCGCGAACGGCCATTATGAGGTCGAGCTCGTCGGCGGCGAGGAGGGCGTCTCGCCCGGCCAGGCCTGCGTGTTCTACGACGCGCCCAGTGGGCAGGCCCGCGTGCTTGGCGGCGGCTTCATTCAAAGCGCCGCCGCGAAAGTCGCGACAGGCACGGCGAGGCCGCTTGTCGAAGCGGTGCGCGGTTAAGAGAATTCAGGGCAGGGGGCATGGCAGCAGACATCTCGCGGGCCGGGGTCGAGAAGGCCTATGGCCGCTGGGCGCCGGTCTATGATCTCGTGTTCGGCAAGGTGTTCGACGCCGGACGGCAGTCGACCATCGCGGAGGCCGACCGCATCGGCGGCCGCATCCTCGACGTCGGCGTCGGTACCGGCCTGTCGCTGTCGGACTATTCGCGCACCACGAAAATCTGCGGCGTCGACATCTCCGAGCCGATGCTGCGCAAGGCGCAGGCGCGGGTGCGTGCGCTTCGCCTCTCCAATGTCGAAGTGCTCTCGGTGATGGATGCGAAAAACCTCGCCTTCCCCGAAAACTTCTTCGACGCGGTGGTGGCGCAATATGTCATCACCGCCGTGCCCGATCCCGAAGGCACGCTCGACGAGTTCGTGCGCGTGCTCAAGCCCGGCGGCGAGCTGATCCTCGTCAACCACATCGGCGCCGAGACCGGCCCGCGCAAACTGTTCGAGCTCGCCTTCGCGCCCGTCGCCCGCCGCCTCGGCTGGCGCCCGGAATTCCCGTGGGCCCGCCTCGAGGGCTGGGCCGCGAGGCACGGCGGCATCACCTTGGCCGAACGGAGGCCGATGCCGCCGATGGGGCACTTTTCGCTGATCCGCTACCACAAATCGTGATCGTGCCGAGGGAACACGCGCCGTGATCGGCGCGTTTTTCTCCCATGCGCACGACATCAAACATCATCCTGGCCAGCCTCCTGATCGTCGCCTCCGGCAGCGCGATCGCGCAGGCTCCGCCCGCCCCGGCGACGCCGCCGCAAGCGACCGCGCCGCCATCCCCGCAACATGCGGCCAATTGCACCCCGCAGGACCGCCCTAACCGCCAGGCCGATGGCACCACCACCGGCCAGTCCCGGGAACCGCTCGGCGACAAGCTGGCAAAGTCCGACGGCGTGCTCTGCCCGCCCGCGGGCGTCGACCCCGAGATGCACGCCCCGGCCCCCGACACCGGCGGCAACACCCCGGTGATCCCGCCCCCCGGCAGCCCCGGCGGCGACCCGAACGTGCGGCCGAAATAGGCCCGATTCTTCCTTCGCCTCTCCCGCTTGCGGGAGAGGCCGGAATCCGCAAAAGCGCGGCTTCCGGGTGAGGGGGAGTCTCCGCAAATCTGATATCCAAAAACAGGCGATCCGCCGCCAAAACCGGTCGCTTTTCCACCCCCAAACGCCCTGTCGCGCCGAAGCTTTTAGCGAAGGCGGATTGACTTCCCGCCGCCCCCTTCTTTATATGCCGCGCGTTCGCGAGATCGGCCGTAGCCGCCGTTCGCGGGCCCTGTGGCGGGGTAGCTCAGCTGGTTAGAGCACGGGAATCATAATCCTGGGGTCGGGGGTTCGAGTCCCTCTCCCGCTACCATCTTTCCCAACACTCCCGTGGCCCGATTGGGATAGGCGGATTCGCCAAGCAGGGCATTTGGCCGGCCGGCTATCTCCGCCGCGACTCTACCTGGTCTGGCTGGATCCCGGGACACCGTGACCGTACCGACAAGGTCTCGGATGGCTTCTGCGGCATCCAAGGCCGTCGACCGAGGTCCGAGAAGGGAGGGATCGCCATGACCTTTCGTGATCGCATCCACCGGCCGCTCGCTTTCCCTGTTCGATTTCCCTGTTCGATTGACCGTGCTGCTGCTCAAGGCGCTGCCGTCTTGCATGTGATGTTGCTGCGAGGCGCCTCCGTTCCCTGGCTAGCCGACCAGCACTGTGTCAACGACGCCCTCGCGAACGGCCCGGATCTCGATCCCGAGAAGATAGCCTCTCATGGATGCCTGCGAGATCGTCACGTAGCGATAAGGGCAATCGAGCGTGTCGACGATCACGACGTCGAAGAATCTCTCCCGGCGCCAACGCGTGGATCGGTTTGGCCGTCCGGTTGAGCTCCTTGCGCGACAAGCGATGCGCAGCAAAGTCGAGCTGCCATCCTCTTTGCCGCACTTTGCTTGACCATCGGTCCTTCCGAGAGTGGAGGACCTTAGAGGACGCTGATCCATGCTTGGTAGTATCGGGCTGTTTCCACACGGATGAACCAATACCTCCGCGCTGCACCGCAGAAGGTTGTTGGCGCGCTTCCAGTCGTCGCTGATGGCGCCGCGACACCAATCCCCTGGCACAAAAAATGCTGAGGCTGAGCCGATGGCGCACCGAAGTTCGCCGCGGGGAGACGGAGGAAATGATGAGAGCCCAAGTACTGAGAGCGTATGACGAAAAGCTTTCCGGCGAGCGCTGGGTTAGCGAAGAACAAGTGCCTGATCCGAAGCTGACGAAATCGACCGACGTCATCGTTCGCATTGGCGGTGCAGGCGTATGCAGGACCGATCTCCATATCATCGAAGGCGTGTGGAAGCCGCATATGGATCCGACCGGCGACAAGCTGCTTCCGCTCATCATGGGACACGAGAATGCAGGGTGGGTCGAAGAGGTTGGCAAGGAAGTCGAGGGATTGAAGAAGGGTGATCCCGTGATCGTCCACCCGAAGATCACCGGCGGAACGTGTCTCGCCTGTCGCCGCGGCTTCGACATGCATGGTCCAGGCACATTTCCAGGCCTCGACTGCAACGGCGGGTATGCGGAATTCCTTTGCACCTCGGAGCGCAACATTGTCCCGTTGCCGCGGACGCTCGCGCCGAAGGAAGTCGCTCCATACGCGGACGCCGGCCTCACCGCGTATCGCGCCGCCAAGAAAGCCACGCGGCATCTTTTGCCAGGCGAATTCTGCGTCGTTATCGGCGCGGGCGGCCTGGGCCACATTGGAATCCAGTGCCTCAAAGCGATGTGTGCGGCCGACATTATTGTCGTCGACAAGTCCGAAGCATCGCTGAAACTGGCCGAAAAATCGGGCGCCGATCATCTTGTGAAAGCTGACGGCAACGAAGTGGAAGCCGTTCTGGGCCTGACCGGTGGAAACGGTGCGGAAGCGGTGATCGATTTCGTCGGCGAGAAGGGTACGACCTCGAAGGGCCTGGCAATGACACGCCCGATGGGCAGCTACTACGTCGTCGGTTACGGCGAAGACATTCGGGTGCCGACCGTCGACATGGTGATAACCGAGAAGAACATCATCGGCAATCTGGTCGGCACGTGGGCCGAACTGACCGAGTTGATGGCCCTTGCGGACCGAGGTCTGGTCGAGCTCGCGACGGCGGAGTATCGCCTTGCCGATGCCAACAAGGCTCTTCACGACCTCAATGCCGGCAAAATTCACGGACGTGCAGTGCTTATTCCCTGAACCTGATCCAACCCGATCCATCGCGGGTAAGCACTTGCTCGCGATGGACTTCGAGGGTTCTCGCTCTGAAATGGGCGTGCAGTTCTGGAGGGCGTTCGGTCAAAATACTCGGGCGTCCTGACCTGCTTGTGCGCCAAGCCGTCGAGGCAACCAAACGCAGGGCAGAGAGTCTCATTCTGCGTCGTCGTCTCAATTTGCGTCGCAGCGGGGGAGCAAAATGCGCCGAAGCTTCCAGAGTCCCGCGGACCAGGTGCCGCGCTATCTGCGCTTCACCGGCATCATCCCTGGCGTACGGCGCCGGGCTCCGGGAGGGACGTCGATCGGTTCAAACGACGTGATGAGGCCGATCGCAAATGGCTTCGCTGCTTGTTGGCCGGATAGTCCGAGCAGAACTCTCAAATAACATCGTGCGGCTTCGCCTTGGGAGCGTCAGATGAGGTTCGTCCTGGTGAATGGCAGGATGCCATGTTCGAAGACGCTTTGCATGCATTGCTGTGCGCCGATCCATGCAGGCTATTTGAGAGAACTCAGCACCGGGCTGTCGTTCTGCGATCACGAATGCTACGCGCTCTATTCCTGTCGCTGGGCCGTGAAGCTTGGGTCGGGCGTTGCGGGGATCAACGCCCAATAACGCATGTCCATTGCCCAGGCGCGTGATCGCTGCTGCAATGCGAATAGTGCGGCGCAAACTCTCGCTTCTGGTTTGCTGAGATTCTCAATCTGCAATTTCTGTCGCAATTTGCATCGGCCTCGTCCGCGGGCTCGTAGCTGTAACGCCTGCGTTTGCGCCTATCTCCGCTTCCGCGCGGCCGGAAGCGATCCGGCGAGCTGTGCCGACCGCTGGCACGACCGTTGCAAAGCTTCCGATACAAGAACGCCGACTGCTCTGTATGGGGCGAGCCGCGAAAAGAACGAGGGAAGGGACGTCGAGCTAAGGGCGCATCATGTGCGGGATGACGTAACTGCGATCGGAGGACCGCCGCTCCGATGATCGCCTCATCCTCCTGGTGCTCCACAGTCGTCCCAGGACCCTTGCCGATATCAAGCGTCCGGCCGTGCAAGCGGCCGCGAGGTGGCCCGTAACGCACGGGTAGGCACTGCCCGGCCCGTGGAGGGTCTGGGCAGGCGAAATATCGATGTGGTTTCTGACCCGATCAGGAGGAAAGACGAGATGTCTGGAACTTTAACTCTCAACAAGATCACGGCCCAGCGCGGCATTTCTGTCGGTGAGGCTGCAAAGAAGATTGCAGATCTCGGATGGAATCCGTCCTACGTCCAGGAAGCGATGACCTTCCCCACCGACTACAAGATCACGAAGGCGCCGAAGGATCCGATGAAGCAGGTCCTTCGCTCTTACTTCCCGATGCAGGAGGAGAAGGACAACCGCGTCTACGGCGCCCTCGATGCCGCGCTGCGCGGCGACATGTTCCGCAACGTCGAGCCGCGTTGGGTCGAGTGGATGAAGCTGTTCCTGGCGATCATCCCGTTCCCGGAAATCTCCGCCGCGCGGTCCATGGCCATGGTCGGCCGTCTGGCCCCGGGTGAGGATCTCCGCACCGGCTTCACCATGCAGATGGTCGACGAATTCCGTCACTCGACCATCCAGATGAACCTGAAGAAATGGTACATGGAGAACTACATCGATCCGGCCGGCTTCGACATCACGGAGGAGGCGTTCGGCAAGTGCTACGCCACCACGATCGGTCGCCAGTTCGGTGAAGGCTTCATCACCGGTGACGCCATCACGTCGGCGAACGTCTACCTGACCGTGGTTGCAGAGACCGCGTTCACCAACACGCTGTTCGTCGCGATGCCATCGGAAGCGGCCCGGAATGGCGACTATGCGTTGCCGACCGTGTTCCTGTCGGTCCAGTCGGACGAGAGTCGCCATATCGGCAACGGCCATTCGATGCTGATGTCGATGCTGAAGGAGCCGGAGAACCACCTGCTGCTCGAACGCGACATGCGGTATGCCTTCTGGCAGAACCATGCCATCGTCGATGCGGCGATCGGCACCTTCATCGAATACGGGACCACCAACCGCGACAAGAACAAGGAGTCGTATGCGGAGATGTGGCACCGCTGGATCTTCGAGGATTACTACCGGACCTATATGCTGCCGCTCGAGAAATACGGCATCAAGATCCATCATGACGACGTCCAGACCGCCTGGAAGCGACTGACCGAGAAGCACTATGTCCACAAGGTCGCGCAATTCTTCGCAGTCGGCTGGTCGGCGAACTTCTGGCGCATCGAGGCCCAGACCGACAAGGACTTCGAGTGGTTCGAGCACAAATATCCGGGCTGGTACGCGCAGTTCGGCGAGTTCTGGAAATGGTACGAGAAGCTGTCGCACCGCGGCCAGACCAACATCCTGTTCAATAGCGATGTCGGTTACGTCTATCCGCATCGCTGCTGGTCGTGCCTCGTTCCATGCCTGATCCGTGAGGACATGGTTACCGACGAGATCGACGGCAAGCTGCACACCTTCGCCCATGAGCTCGACCGCTGGACGGCGGTCGAAGCCTTCGCCGGCGAGTACCAGGGACGTCCGACCCCGGCGATGGGACGGTTCAGCGGCCGTCGCGAGTGGGAGAGCGTCTACCACAACGTGGATATCGCCGACGCCATCAAGGATCTCGGCTTCGTGCGCACGGACGGCAAGACGCTGGTCGCCCAGCCGCATTTGCGGTTCGACCAGAAGGAAATGTGGACGCTCGACGATGTCCGCGGCCACATCCTCAAGAGCCCGCTGCAGACGCTGCGGGAGATGAGCCCGGCCGACCGCGAGACTCATCTTGCCGACTACCGCAAGGGATTCACGATCAATCCCTGCAACTAAGCGAGACCGAGGGGGCCGGCTTCGGCCGGCTCCTTCCCGACCGTTCCCCGGAAGATATGAAGCTTGGTTTGAGGAGGCCCCCTATGGGCGCGCCCACGAATGTCGTTCGCCTGCAGCCGGTTGGCATAGAGTTCGAGGTCGAGGAGAACGAAACTGTTCTCGACGCCGCGTTTCGCCAAGGGATCGCGCTGCCGCATGGTTGCAAGGAAGGACAGTGCTCGGCGTGCAAATGCGTGCTTACCGGAGGGGACGTGGAGCTGAAGAAATACTCCACGTTTGCCCTCAATGAGATGGAACGCGGCCAGGACTACATCCTGCTCTGCCGGACTTTGGCCTATTCGGATCTTGAGGTGGAGCTTCTCAACTATGACGAGGAGGTGCTGTCGAAATCGATCCCCGTCAAGGATTTCACGGGAACGGTCACCAACGTCGCTGCGCTCACCCATGACATCCGCCTCCTCGAGATCACGCTGGAGCAACCTCTGAAGTTCTGGGCGGGTCAATATGTCGACATCACGCTCCCGGGACCAGAGACGATTACGCGCTCGTTTTCCATGGCAAATCCGCCGGGCGAAAGCCAAAAGCTCGCGTTCATCATCAAGAAGTACCCCAACGGACGCTTCTCCTCACGACTCGACGGAGACCTTGTCGTCGGAACCGAAGTCGGAATCAAAGGACCTTACGGGACCTGCTTCCGGCGAGAAAACAAAACCGGAGCCATGATCCTGGTCGGCGGTGGATCCGGGATGTCGCCACTGTGGTCCATCCTGCATGATCACATCAGCTCGGGAGAAGTGCGCCCGGTGTACTTCTTCTACGGAGCTCGAACGCAGGGCGACCTTTTCTATCTCGATCGCTTCGCCGAGCTCGCAGCCAACCATCCGGAGTTCAGCTTCGTCCCCGTCCTTTCCCATGCAGCGGACGATACGGCCTGGAGTGGAGCGAAGGGCTTCGTGCACGAAGCGGTCGGATCACACCTTCGCGGCGCCGGATATGGCGAAGACGTCGACGTCTACGCTTGCGGACCATCGCCGATGATCGAGGCGTTGACGCCGGTACTGCAGATGAACGACGTCGAGTCGGACCGAACCTTCTTCGACAAGTTTACGCCGGCCAACAATTAGGGCGGCCTTTGACCGCCGAGCGACCAATCATAAAGCCCGACAACAGGAGGAGGAAGACGACCATGACTGCCGTTCAAACTGAATCAGCCAAATCCGGTGCAGCAGGTTCTGCGGTGTTCCCGGACTCGGACAGCCGAAAATATCGGTATTTCGAGCCACGCAGCAAGCGAGCCACGCACTACGAAGACGTGACGGTCGACGTCCAACCCGACCCGGAACGCTACCTGTTGCAGGACTGGATCATCGCCTTTCCGAACGGCAAGGGTGCCTACACCAAGGACAACACGGCGGCGCTCAGCTCGAACTGGCATGCCTTCCGCGCCCCCGACCAGGAGTGGGAGCGCACTCACTACCAGCGGCAGTCCAGGATCGAGGCGATGGTCCAGGCGGTGATCGCCAACGGCCGCAAGTCCGGCGCACCGAAGAGCTTCGACAAGGCCTGGATCAAGATCCTGCAGAACCATCTGGGCGCCTGGAAGCATGCCGAGTTCGGTCTCGGCACGTCGCTGATGCAGGCTCAGCGCTACGGCTACACCCAGATGATCAACAACGCGACGCTGACCAACTCGTCGTACAAGCTCCGCCTTTCCCAGGACATCACGCTCTATCTGGCCGAGATCGGAATGGACATTCCGGGCTTCGACGACGCGGCAGGCAAGCGCACCTGGCTCGAAGACAAGGGCTGGCAAGGTACCCGGGAAGCGATCGAATCGATCATGGGCTCGCCCGACTATCTCGAGCAGTACTTCGCCACGAACATCGTGTTCGAGCCACTCGTCGGCGAATTGTTCCGCAGCGGCTTCCTGATGCAGGTGGCCTCGTCGAACGGCGATTTCATCACGCCGCCGGTGATTTCGTCCGCGGAGGCGGATTACGAGCGCAATCTCGCCAACACGATCGACCTGATGCACCTCCTGGTGACCGACAATCAGCATGCGGCCCACAACAAGAAGCTGTTCCAGGGCTGGGTGAACAAGCACGTGGCGCTCGCCAACAAGGCGGCGGCCGGCCTTCAGCCGATCTGGTCGCAACCGCATTCGAAGCCGGTGCAATACGCCGATGCCCGTGCGCAGTCGGTCGAACGCATCAAGAAGGTTCTCGGCGAGCTCGGCCTCACCCTTCCCAAGGAGTAAATTGCAATGTCCGTCGTTTCCAGATCTGCGACCAACCAGAACATCTTTCAGAAGATGGGAGATCTTCGTTTCGAGCAAACGATTTCCCATCAGTGCGGCGTCACCATGAACGACAGCGTCGAGGCGCGAGCCATTGCCGAGTTCATGGGAAAGAAGCCGAACGTCACCGTGACCTACCAGCCCGCGCTGATCCGCATCGACGGCGAGGGCAAGCTGATCTTCAAGATGGACGAGATCAGCGAAATTCTCGGGAAGGACATGACCGCCGAGATCTTCGAGGTGAATACCTCGACCCACTACGGCCGGATGGTGCGCATCGACGACAACACGGTGACGCTGTTCGGCAACATGGACGAGGTCTTCGAATACATCGAGTGAGCTCCATTCTCCCTGACTGGGTGGGGCCGCTTCGTGGCCCCACCTCTTCTCGAACCGTTCCAGCGCGACGTCAGCGCATCGATTGATCGAATAGAGCTAACCAAGGATTCCTGGAGATCACCATGTTCATCACTCCCAGCGGCGAGGAAGTTTTCGTAATCGACGGTCACACCCATTTCTGGGACGGTAGCCCGGCAAACCAGCTCAACATCCACGGCAAGCAGTTCATCGACTGCTTCTACGCCTATCACACCTCGCTCAGCCCGAAGGACAAGCTCTGGCCGAAGGAGCAGTTCGAGAAATACAGTGCCGACCAGATGTACCACGATCTGTTCGTCGATGGTCCGGACGACATGGCCGTCGTTCAGTCGACCTACCTGACCGAGTTCTACAAGAACGGGTTCAATACCATCGATCGCAATGCCGAGATGGCGAAGAGGTACAAGGACCGCTTCATCGTCAACGGCGCCTTCGATCCGCGGGACGGCGAGAAGGCGCTCGAGTATATCCACTACATGAAGGAGACGTTCGGCATCAAGGGCGTCAAGCTCTATACGGCCGAGTGGAAGGGCGACTCGCGCGGCTGGAAGCTTACGGATCCCAACGCATATCGTTGCTTCGAGCTCTGCCAGAAGCTGGGCATCACCAACATCCACGTCCACAAGGGGCCGACGATCATTCCGTTGGACAAGGATGCCTTCGATGTTCACGACGTCGACCATGCCGCGACCGATTTCCAGGGGCTGAATTTCATCATCGAGCATTGCGGTCTGCCGCGCCTCGACGATTTCTGCTGGATCGCCGTGCAGGAGACCAACGTCCATGGCGGCCTCGCGGTGGCACTCCCCTTCATCCACGGACGTCCGCGCTATTTCGCCGAGGTGATCAGCGAGCTTCTGTTCTGGGTCGGTGAGGACAAGATTCTCTTCGGCAGCGATTACGCGATCTGGACGCCTCGCTGGCTGGTCGAGAAGTTCTGGAACTTCGAGCTGCCGGAAGACCTGAAGCAGGAGCACGGCGTCGACCTCACCCCCCAGGCGAAGCGGAAGATCCTGGGCCTCAATGCGGCGCGCCTCTATGGCGTCGACGTCGAGGCGCAGAAGGCGAAGCTTGCACAGCAGGTTCACGCGGCTGCGGCGGAGTAGACATCATGAGCGCGCTCCAACATCAGCATGATCGTAAGACCGGCGAGGTGTGGGAGCGCCTTGCGATGGTGACGGATCCCGAGCTGGACGAACCGGTCACCGAGCTCGGATTTGTCGAGCAGGTCTCCGTCGATCATGACGACGGCGTCGAGATCGTCTTTCGTCTGCCGACCTATTGGTGTTCGGCGAACTTCGCCTTCCTGATGGCCGATGACATGCGCCGGGCGGTATCCTCGCTGCCATGGGTTCGCGAGGCCCGTCCGCAGCTTCGAGATCACATGGTCGCCGAGGAGATCAACAAGGGTGTCCGCGAGGGCATGTCGTTTGGCGAGGCGCTCAAGGATTTCGCAAGCGGCGGGTCGCTTGACGAGCTGCGGGAGAAATTTCGCCGCAAGGCATTCGAACGGCGCCAGGAGACCATGATACTGGCATTGCGAGGGCTGGGTTATGAGGATCCGGCGATCTGCCGGATGGACCTGAGCACATTCGACGCGATCAACTTCGACTCGGAGGAAATTGCCCGCCAGAAGCCGCGCTATCGAGAGCTTCTGGTCGAGCGGAACCTCGGCAATCTCGCCGGCGATCGCGCCTTTGTCACCTACGATGGATGCACGATCAAGCGACACGAAATGGTCTCGTATCTGCAGCGGTTGCGAGGCGTGCGCATCAACATGGAGTTCAACAGCTCCTTGTGCAGAGGGCTCCTTGCGGTCCGCTATCGCGATGTCGATGGGGATCGGTCGAGCCAGACGCCGGGGCCATGCGGCGGCTGCGACAGTGGTTGTGCCGCGCAGTCTGTGGGACCGGCGGTCCTGAAGGCACATTCCGCAGCGCTTGTGTGAGGCTGGGCCGCTGCACGAAGCGCCTGCGAGCGCCACTGGACGGAGCGGACAGCAAGCCCGCCCGAGCTGATAACCAAGAGACGACCACGTGGGAGTGAAGCGCAATGCCAAAAATTCTGCTGCATGACATCGAAGCTCGCCGTGCTCTCGCGCGCGGGGTCCAGAAGCTCGCCGCCGCGGTCGAATCGACGCTCGGTCCGAAGGGCATGAACGCGATGGTGGACAGGCCGATCGGCACGCCCATCGTATCGCGCGACGGCGTGACCATCGCCTCCGAGATCGAACTGCCGGACCGGTTCGAGAACATGGGCGCACAGGTGGTGCGTGAGGTCTCGATGCAGACCAACGAAGTCGCCGGCGACGGTACGACGACGGCGATGGTGCTCGCGAACGGCCTCATTCAAGGCGGCGTTGTGGCCCTGGAGCGAGGCGCCAAGGCCGTCGATCTCTGCAAGGGGATCGACCGGGCCGTCGAGGTCGTCGTCGAGACCCTGAAGGGTGCGGCGGTCGCCGTAACGGATCGCAAGACCCTGCAGGCGGTGGCGACGATCGCATCGACCGACGCTCACCTGGGCGGTCTGATCGCCGAGGCGGTCGAGCGCGTTGGCAAGGACGGCATCATCAGTTCCGAATACGGGCTGACGACGAGCACGACGCTCGAGGTCGTCGAAGGCATGTCGTTCGACCGCGGTTACATTTCCCACCATATGGTGACGGACGTCGAGAAGATGGAAGTGGTGCTGGACCAGCCCTACATTCTCCTGACCGATCTGAAGATCAGGACGCCGAGCGAACTGTCACCGGTCCGCGCGATGGTGGCCGCGACCGGACGGCCGCTCGTCATCGTCGCTGAGGAGATCGCGCCGGAGGTCGTCGTCACGCTGCTGGGCGATGGCAACCGCGGCAAGGTGCTCGTGGTCAATCCACCTGACTACGGCCATTGGCGCAAGGCGATGATGGACGACCTCGCCATCATCACCGGCGGCCGGGTCATCGCCCGCGAGCTCGGCGGCAGGCTGGAGGAGATCGGCATGGGCGATCTCGGCACCGCGCGGCAGGTGCGGGCGAGCGCGCGTGAAACGGTCATCATCAGGGGCGGTGGCGACGATGCGGCGATTGCGGCGCGGCGCCAGCAGGTGGCCAAGCAGCACGATCTGGCACCGCCCAACATCGAGCAGGACAAGCTCAAGGAGCGCCTCGCCAAATTGTCGGGCGGAACCGCGGTTATCTTTGCGGGGGGCGTCACGCCGGTCGAGCAGAAGCGTACGATCCAGCTGATCGACGATGCGCTGAGCGCGGCGCGGGCCGCGGCCGAGGAGGGCATCGTACCCGGTGGCGGCACGGCATTGGCGCAGTGCGCGCCGGTGGTGGCGCGCACGCTCGGCAACATCAATGGCGATCTGGGTGAAGGCATCAGGCTGGTACGTGAAACCTTGTCGCGTCCTGCCGCCTTCATCGCGCGGAATGCGGGGCATGATGCGCAGAAGGTCGTGGCCGAGCTGCAAAGCTCGCGGACGGGCGTCGGATTCGACGCCGCAAACGGCGTTTTCATCGACATGGTCTCGGCCGGCATCGTCGACCCCGTCAGGGTGACGTATACCGCGCTTCGAAACGCAGCCTCCGTCGCCACGCTGGTCCTGACCACCAACACGTTGGTTGCGGACGTGCCGCAATACACCGATCCGACGCAGGGGCCGGCACTCGGCGGCGGAGCAGAGAAGCTTGGCCGCGCATGAGGCGTGTGCACGCGCCTCATGTTCCGCCGCACCGCTTCAGGCTCGAAGCGGTCGGGATATCTTAGGTGACAACGATCCGGAACGCGGTACAATCTTGGAAGCTCCGGCATGAGCCGAAGGAGGCGTGTAACAAGCCTCCACGGACATCTGACTAGCCGGGCAGGAGGAAGCGGGACATGGCCTACATCATCTCCAAACGCGACGGTCCGCACCGCGAAGAGGTGGCGGCGAAGGACTTCCTTCAGAAGAACCGCACCACCATCAACTCGCTCGCCAATCATCTGACGCTCGGGCGTTGGCAGGAGTTGCGCAATCCGAAGCCTCCTTCGCAGCCTGAGCCATCGGGCAAGCTCTGGTCTACGTCTCCGGCGCGGCCAAAGGAGCTCGAGCCCTATGTGCGGATCAGCTTTAATGGTCGCGTCGTGATCGCCGATCTCGCTTCGGGCCGGCAACTCCATTTTGTCGGCGAGCTGCGCGGCAGCGGCCGATCGCGCCACTTCGCGCTGGCGACGCGCGAGAACGGGATCTTCGATCCGCTGGACGACGAGTTGTACAAGGTCCTGATCGACCTGGAAGGCGTGAGCGTCCCCGATGAGACGTCGGAGGCGCAGCTGGAGCAGGTCATCTCCAATCGTCTCGGCTTGGACGCGATCGCCAGAAGCATCGAATAGTCTCCACGGCCTGGACCTTGCGGGATATCGATCTCGATCGGGTCCGGCTCATGTCGTTTCTGCCGATCAAGCTGCTGTTTGCCCATTCAGATTTGGTGCCCCAATGCTGACGGAAACGTTCATGGCTAAGCCGCCGTTTTCCCTGGAAGGCTACAAAGTTCCGGACGCGACTGATGCGGAGCAGGGGCGGCCCTACGATGAACGAGAGACCAACAGAGCGTGGGAGAACTTCCTGACATTCGGAGACGCGAAGCGCGAGAACGCGCTGGTGCGAGGCGTCATCGAGGAGTCGTGGCAGCGCAGCATCCAATCGGGTGTCGATGCCCGTTGCAAGGGCAGCGGTCTCATCGCCTCGCCGGACGATCTCTATGAGCTGCGTCTGAAGAACGACGATCTGCTCGGCTCCAGCGCGCAGACCTTTCGCCGGGTGGCGGAAGTCCTTGGCGATGCGGCCACGATGTTGGTCATCACCGACAGGAATGGCGTCGTGCTCGATGTCGGGGGCGACCAGCGGACGATCGATGCGGGGCACGATATTCGCCTCGAAGTCGGCGCCGACTGGGGCGAGACGGTGACGGGCACCAACGGCATTGGCACGGCGCTCGTCACGGGCAAGCCGGTCCATGTCCACGCGGCGGAGCACTTCTCCGAAGGCATCAAGGCCTGGACCTGCGTCGGCAGTCCCATTCGCAGCCCGATCGACGGCAGCATCATCGGCATCATCGATTTTTCCGGACCACAGGCAATCTTCCATCGTCACAATGTCGCGCTGGCGGTGATCGCCGCCAACCATATCGAGCTTGCCCTTTCGGAAAAGATCCGGCTCGAGAGAATACTGCTCCTCGAGGCGAGCATCTCTCGGATGCCGGGGATGGGCAGTGCCGACGGCGTGGTGATCCTGGATCGCTTTGGTCGGGTCGTCCATCACAACGACATGGCGTCGGCTCGCTGGCGGCGGCTCGCGCAGTCTCGTGAGTTGAGCATTGGGTCACAGATTCTTCCAAGTCGCGAAGGCCTTTTGGGAAAAGACTTGGCCGAGGGGTTGCCCGAAGAGCTGCGCGAGCAGCGGATCGAGCCACTTATCGTCGACGGGGTCGTGAAGGGCGCAATGCTCGTGCTTGCTTCGAAGCCGCGGTCAAATCCTGCTGCATCCGAGATGTCGCCGACAACCCGCGCCGCCCTGATGTCGGCAAAGGAAGCAATCGTCGGATGTAGCGAGGCATTGCTCGAGGTGGTGCAGAAAATCGAGCGGGCGGCGCTCGGCCGGACGGCAATCCTGCTCGAGGGCGAGACGGGCGTCGGCAAGGAACTCTTCGCCCGCCTGGTTCATGCCGCCAGTCAGAAGACCGGCAAGGAGCCTTTCGTTGCCTTCAATTGCGGCGCGGTGTCGAAAGAGTTGCTCGGCGGCGAATTGTTCGGGCATGCGCCGGGCGCTTATACTGGCGCGACGCGCGAGGGAAGGCCCGGGCGGTTCGAATTTGCCAATGGCGGCGTGCTCAGCTTGGACGAGATCGGCGAGATGCCGATGGACCTGCAACCTTACCTGCTCCGTGTGCTGGAAGAGCGCGCGGTGTACAGACTGGGTGACAGCAAGGCGCGCCCGGTGGACGTCCGGCTGGTGGCGTCGACCAATCGGAACCTGAAGCAGGAAGTGGCCGAGGGACGTTTCCGGAAAGATCTGTACTTCCGGATTGGCGTCGTCAAGTTCACCATCCCGCCGCTGCGCGACCGGCTGGGCGATGTCGAGATCCTGATCGATCACTTCAACAGGCAATTCGCGACCATCTACAGCACCCAGCCGCTGCGCTTCGAGGCGGCCACCATGGAGTTGCTGCGCCGCTATTCCTGGCCGGGAAACGTTCGCGAGCTGCGCAATCTGATCGAAAACCTCGTGCTGATGACGATCACCGGCATCGTCACTCCTAGGGACCTGCCAGAGGATTTCGTGGAGGTCACGCCGGCTCAACTTCCCTCGATGTCGGTGCAGTCGGAGAACAGCGCGACGGGATCGGAGGGCGACGAGATCGCGCGCTTTGATGAGATGGAGCGGCGTGCGATCGAGAGGGCCGTCGCAAACGCCGGCGGCAATATTGCCGCTGCCGCGGAAAAGCTGGGGCTTTCGCGCGCTACGCTGTACCGCAAATTGCACCAATACCGTTCCCGGACCTAGCGATCGGGGAGCCTTTCATGGCGGCTGTCTGGGATGAGCAAAAGGGCGGGAATGGTCCGGCCCCCGCGGCGACGCTGGCCTCGCAGATCCTTGCGCGCGCCGACCGCGACGTCACTTTCGTGGTCCACCTGGTCGGCGAAAGCCAAAGTTTGCTGGTGCGGCATTTCATCTTGTTCATCGAGTCCGAGCTCGCAAAGCGCGGCATGAGCTACGGCGTACATCCGCTGCTGCGACCGTTCGTCGAAACGCATGCACGCGAGCTGTCGGATTTCGTATTGCAGGGGATCGGCTTGCGGCATCAGTTCGGTCTTCAGGCCATCGAGACGATGATGGGCGATCCGGCGCGGTTGCTGAGGGTCGATCTGTGGGACTCGCTCCAATCTTACGTCAACGACGCGCAGCAACACTTCGTGTCCGATGCCCGGGGTCTCCAGCGGATCCTTGATCAAATCGAGCCGAGCGCATGAGTGTCGATCCGGAGGTTCTTGTCGAGATGCTGAAGGAGCGGTTGCTCGTCGTTCAGCAGATGTCGGCCGCTCAATCGTGGAACCTTCTGAACCGTCAGCTCGCCGGTGGTGCAGAATTCGAGATTCAGAGGATTGAGCAGGAGATCGCGGCGACGGGCGATTCGCATGCATTCGGCCACGTTATCGACGAAGCGCACGAGCGCTTGAAGGAAGCAAGGGCCGGAATGGCAACATGCGACGCCCAATGCGCCGCGCTGGAACGACGCCTTGAAGAACTCGACAGGTGTATTGCGACCGGCAGGTGAGGCGACCGATGGACACGATGGAAGCTGAGACGGCTACGCTCTATGACTTGCTTGGTCGGCATTGGATCATGGGGGCGCCGGTTACGAACGCGGCGTTCGACGCTGCGGGACAGGCGGTGGCGTTCGCGCTTGCCGATGGCTCTCTGGCCATCGCTCCGCTGGCCGACAGCGAACCGCCGAAAGACCGTTATCGTGTGGCCTTGGACGGAGGTCGATCGACGATCTCGCCACGGCGGAATCCGATCCCGCCGTTGACGAAAGTCGTCATCAGCGATGCTTCGTTGCATCTCGCCTCGATCCAGCCCGAGGGCTTCATCGCAAGCGATGGCAGTCAGTTGCTCCATGTGTCGGCATCCGGTGTCACGCGACAGGCCGCAAAACTAGCGGCCCCGATCGATCTCGTTGCCCCGGTGCATGCCGGCGGTATTCTGGCTGCTTCCGACGGGTCGGTCATATTCTGCGATTCCAACGGCGAGGTCGGCTGGCTTCAGGAGCGTGCGGGAGGAAGTTCATCCGCGATCGCCGTCTCGCCAGACGGTCGGAGCTTCGCGCTGGGAGCTGACGGTTGCCTGCTTGTGCGGGCCTTCGGACCCCGACCTGAGCCCACCGCTACAATGGCTTTGGGCTTCATCTCCAGCTTGGCGTGGAGTCCCGATGGAAGCTGGCTGGCAATGTCCGTCGCAGAAGGAGGTATCGTATTGCTGCGCCTTTCCGATGCGCGCGCCGTTCGGATTCCGAGCTATCCTGCAAGCGTCCGGTCTCTTTCGTGGAGTGCGGACTCCCGCATTCTTGTGACGAGCGGAGCCTACCGCATGATCGCATGGGACGTTTCCAGTCTCGACGACGGTGGCGAACAGCCGACGAGCGTTGGCACCGGCCGCGGTGGCTTCGTCCTTGTCGAGGCAGTGGACGTGCATCCGGGACGTCCGTTGGTCGCGGCAGGATACACCGACGGCAGGGTCGTCGTTGCCAGGATCGGCGAACCCGACGAACTGGTCGTCAAACCGCCGGGCCGGAGCGCGGTCCAGACCGTCCGCTGGTCCGACGACGGCCAGCATCTTGCCATCGGGACACATGGCGGCGAGGCGGCGATCGTGACGTTCCCGCCGCAAATCTTCAAGTAACGGCGAGCTGGGCGACGAGCCTTGCCGCGAGCTCCAGGAGGAAGTTCATGACAGCCACCGAAGCGCGAAGCGAAGCCACAAGCAAGGATCACTTCTTCCAGGAACTGGCGGAGCTCTCCGAGCGTATGATTGCCGCGCACGGAAAGGAGTTTTCGATGGGGGCCTTGGTGTTGGCGGCGAGGTTCATCGCCGAAAACAAACCCTTCGAGAGTAGCGCAACAACGCAGTGAAGGCGCGGCGAAGGTGCTACATCCGGAAGAGATGTATCACGCTCGGGCTCGCGCCTCCGATCCAAGTTTACGGATTTACGTAGGATTTTGATTTTTTGGAATGTGGTGGCGGATCCCTCTCCCGCTACCGATATTCCCGAGCTTCGCACCTCCATCCTCCCGAGGCATTGCACGACCCTGGTGTCCTGACCTTTGCGACCTCGGGATGTGCGGTCGTGATCCCCGTGATCGCGGCCGCCTGGCCTTCTCGAGAGCCGGGGCGTTGCCCAAGTGGCTCCTGTTCTGGCTGGACGCCCTGTTCTTTCCTGTCTCGCGTAATTGATGAGGACGTCGTCGTCCGGCCCGCGCGATTAGGAACTCCCGCGCACGATCGAAGCTTGAATCCGCGGGTCAGCCTCGCCGCCGATCGCTGGCCTGCACGGCCCGCCTCCAAGCCCCCCATACCCCCCAGGGTGGGCCGTGCTTCACCAGAGGAGACGAGAATTGCCCGACCCGACCGAGCGAGAGATCCGAGAACGCGCGCACCGCTTGTGGGAGCAAGCCGGCAAGCCAGAAGGCCGTGAAGAGGAATTTTGGAACGCGGCCGAGCAGGAGCTGCGCAACGAGGACAAGTCGAACACGCTGCGGACGCCGGATACGCTGTGACCGACAAGAGGTGCCCATTCTGCCGGGGTCTGGGATGGGTCTGCGAAAACCATCCGCTCCGGGCGTGGAGCGAGAAGCTCGGCGGCTGCCGCTGCGGCGAGGGCATGCCCTGCACCTGCAACACGGCGGAAGATCCCGAAATCAGAGTGGTGATCGTCGAAGCGGATACGACGTGGCACTGAGCTGGGGCCCGCTTCGGCTCGCAGTGGTGGCGGGTAGGATGGATGGAGCGAAGCGAAACCCATCATGCTTCTCCTTGTCAGACCCCATGGGTTGCGCTCCGGTCTCCCATCCCGCGCGCAGCCGCCGAGGGAACAGACCATCCCCGAAAGGAATTCAATCTCTGAACAGCACGGGCTCTGACAACATTCCTTTCCCACGGCAGTGTCGGCGGTGGACGAGCAGAAAAAGATAGAGCACCAGATCGAACTCGCCACGCGAGCGGCCGCGCTCGTCAAGGACGAAACCACCGGCCAGCGCTTCCGCAGCTTTGCCGAAGAGCTGAAGCGAAAGCTCCGCCGCATGATGGGGCGCGGCCAGGTGCGCGCGCGCGCCTACGAGCTCTGGGAGCAGGCGGGCCGGCCGAGCAATCGCGACCTGGAATTCTGGCTCGAAGCGGAGCGGCAGGTCGAGGAAGAGCGGGAGGAGCGGAAGGGGGCGGGTGGTTCATAGGCGGAAGCTCCACCTCGATTGAGGGAGATCACGTTCGGACATCGTCATGCCCGGGCTTGTCCCGGGCATCCACGTTCTCAGTGCTGCACAGCAACAAAGAAAAAAGCCGCCGGGCTCTTCACCCGGACGGCCTCGAAAAGTCCCTAGCTGTCGATCGCCTCCGCAGCCTCACGCGTACCGCCGTTACCTTGTTTGCGGCCATGCTGGGTCATTGTAGGGGAGGGCCGCTGATTCTGCTGTGATCTGAAGCACACAGTGGAAAAGAGGATGGGGAGGGGAAGGTCCCGTGCCGCATGAGAGCTCGGTAGTAGGATGGGTTGAGCTCTTGCGAAACCCATCATGCCTCGGCGTTGGGAACATCTTGATGGGTTTTGGTCTCGGGCCGCGGGAGCTAGGCTTGTGTTCCATGGAGACTGAGGGCTTGTTTAGCAATCGCGACGATTGACTTGTCTGCCCATAACCCACCCTGTGTCGCCCTCCGTCAACCCCTCCTCACAAAAATATTCCACTTTACCGAAATTCGGTTTCGGCGTATTTCTCGCCCATCCCGGCTCACCCAAGAGGGGCGACTATGTGTCGTCACTGTCGCGAGCCGGGCTTGCGGTGGACGCGGCAGCGTCGGCACGAGAGGTGCGGACAGGGCGGGTAGTCCCTGTGAGTCCGTAACCGCGTGCGACGAGCGGCGCTGTCAGGTTCGTCTCGCCGGCAGGTCGACGGCAACGTGCACAACGTCGTCGAACCCTGCGGCGAAATGGCGGGCCGTGCGTACGGCAAAACCGTGTGGTCCTGGCCGTCGTTGCTACGGTCAAGCATCTGCGGAGATGCGCGCGAGCCCAACCGGGCAGACGGCATCGTCAATTCGCGGGGCGAGGGAGGCCAGAAGGAAAGGTCGGCTCCCGGGAGATCACGGCATAAGCCGTCCGACCATCGCGCAGGGAAGGCCGAGTGATCGGCGACACCTGTATGCTGCTGTGCGGTCTCCTTTGCGCACTATTCGCGCAGCAGACCGCGGGTGCACGCTGGCACCCGGCCTTCCCTGCGCCCTCTTGGCTTTATGAGGGTGGAGCGACGAAGCAAAGCTCGGGCGGATTGAGCCGCGAGATCGGGAAGGCGTGTCTGTGTTTCGAGCTGCGTGCCACACACTCGATCTCGTAGGGTGGGCACAGCGGAAGCGTGCCCACGCCTTGTTGCTTATGGAGAGAGATCGTGGGCACGGCGCTATGCGCCTTTGCCCACCCTACGGCACTGCCGCTGGGATGCGCACTGGCGCATTGTAATGACGGTGGAGAGAGCGGGCGTCATAACTCCGCTCTCGTGCCCCGGACGCAGCGCAGCGCTCTTGCGGTGCGCTGCAGAGCCGGGGCCCATGTCGCTGCGCCCTACCGTGCCGCCCCTGGGTCCCGGCTCTGCGCTGCAACATGCTATGCGCGTTGCCGCTTGTCCGGGACACGAGAGCCTTCGCGCCGTGCCCCCTCAAACCCGATACCACGCCGCCAGATTCCACGTGATGGTGTCCCAGCCGGAGATGTCGATCATGAGGTTGTTGGCGCCGGCGTTGACGATGGGGCGTGAGAGCAGCGGCAGGAACACGTGGGCTTCGCAGAAGATCTCGTCGACCTTCATCAGCAGCGCGGCGCGCTTGACCGGGTCGAGCTCGTTCTGCGCGGCCTTGTAGGCCTTGTCGGCTTCGGGATCGGAATAGCGCGAGTTGTTGCGGCCGAGCCATTTGTTGTCCTTGGTGGCGATCTCCCAGGACACGCACTGGTTCAGCAGGCGCTCCGGGTCGGGCTGCGGCTGCGTGGTGTTGTACATCTCCATGTCGGCATAGAATTTGGAGTAGGTGTCGGGATTGCCGACGTCGGAGGAGAAGAACACCGATGCGGTGACCGACTTGAGCTCGATGTCGATGCCGGCCTTCTGGCAGGCCTGCTTGATGATGGCCTGCGTCTTCTGGCGCGGCGCGTTGATCGAGGTCTGGAAGACGTATTTGAGCTTCTTGCCGTCCTTCTCGCGGATGCCGTCCGCGCCCTTCTTCCAGCCGGCCTCGTCGAGGATCTTGTTCGCCTTGTCGACGTCGAACTCGTATTTGAGCTTGGGCGATTTGAACTGCTTGGGCGCGTTGACGAAGCTCGCGGTGGCGATGCCGCCGCGGCCGTAGATGAATTTCTGGATCGAGTCGCGGTCGATCAGGAGGTTGATCGCCCGGCGCACCGCGGGATCGGACAGCGTCGGGTGCTTGGACTTGACGCTGGAGCGCTCGCCGTCGATCTCGGTCCACGGGTCCGTCGTGTTGAGGATGATGAACTCGACATTGCCGGACGGCGTGATGTCGAGCTTGCCCTTGCCGCCCGCCTCCATGCGCTTGAGCACCTCCTCCTCCACCTGCATGTTCCAGGCAAAGTCGTACTCGCCGGTCTGCAGCACGGTGCGCGCCGCGGACACCGCATCGCCGCCGCCCTTGATCTCGAGCGTGTCGAAATGCGGCTGGTTCTTGATGTGATAGTCGGGATTGCGTTCGGCGCGGATCAAATCGCCCGGCTTGAACTCGACGAATTTGTACGGGCCGGTGCCGACCGGCTTCAGATTGGCCGGTGCCTCGCGCGACTTGGCGCCGGCATAGTCGCCGAAATGATGCTTTGGCAGGATCAAGCCGACCGAGCCGACGAAGGGATCGGCCCAGAACGGCGTCGGCGCCCTGAAGATCACCTTGACGGTGTGGTCGTCGATCTTCTCGACCTTGATGTCCTTGTAGGATCCCGTGGTGTAGGCCGCAGTGGCGAGATCGGCGGCGTATTGCCAGGTGAAGATGACGTCGTCGGCGGTGAAGGGCTGGCCGTCATGCCATTTGACGCCCTGCTTCAGCTTCCAGACCACGCTCATGCCGTCGGCCGCAAGGCTGCCGTTCGCCTTGGTCGGAACCTCGGCGGCGAGGCACGGGATGAGGTTGCCCTCCTTGTCCCAGCCGGCGAGCGGCTCGAAGAACACGCGCGAGGCCATCTGGTCCTTGGTGCCGAGCGCGAAATGCGGATTGAGCAGGGTCGGCGCCTGCCAGAACAGCAGCTTGAGCGGGCCGCCGCCGCCGGCCTTGGTCGGCTTGTACGGCAAGGTGGCATCCGCCATCGCCACGTCGTGCCAGAGCAGGATCTGGCTCGCGATGGGCGCTGCGATTCCGACCGCGGCCACCTTCTGGATGAACGAGCGTCGGGACAGCGTGCCTTGCTTCACCTCCGCGACCAGACCCCGGATTTCGTTCTCGTTCATCAGATGACCCTCCACCGCGAAGACAAATCGTCGCCGGCGGCCATCATGTTGCATCATGCACGAGGCGGCAATGCCGGCGTGACTGCCGGGCCATGCGACGAAATGACGATGGGGAACGCCCTTGCGGGCCACGGCCCGGACCGCCGCCCGGGAGCGGCGTGGGTGGTCATGGCGAAACTCCGGCGCTGTTTGCGCGTTCGTTCCCCACATCGGATCGAACGGAGAAGCGTCGTCCGCGCCGGGCGGCAAATATGGTTTTCCATTTCATTGATTTCATCCGGCGGAGAAGCGAATACGGTTCCAATCATTCTCGCCGTGCCATGGAGACCAAGATGTCGTTTCGCTTCCCCCTGATGCTCGCAACCGCGCTCGCCGCCTGGTCGGCAGCAGCCACCGCCGAGACCATCAAGATCGGCGTGACGCCGGGCCCGCATGCGCAGATCCTGGAGGCGGTGAAGCCGATCGCCGCCAAGCAGGGCCTCGACATCCAGCTGCTCGAATTCTCCGACTATGTCGTGCCGAACGCCGCGCTCGATGCCGGCGAGATCCAGGCCAATTCGTTCCAGAACCAGCCTTATCTCGACAACCAGAAAGCCGACCGCGGTTACAAGATCGAGGCCGTCGGCCTGACCGTGAATTTCCCGATCGGCGTCTATTCGAAGAAGCACAAGGCCATCGCCGACATCCCCGAGGGCGGCAAGGTCTCGATCCCGAACGATCCGACCAATGGTGGCCGCGTGCTGCTGTTGCTGCGCGACAAGGGCCTGATCAAGCTGAAGGACGGCACCGGCTTCAAGCCGACGGTGCTCGACATCACCGAGAACCCGAAGAAGCTGAAATTCATCGAGGTCGACGCGGCGCAGGCGCCGCGCGCGCTCGACGATGTCGACGCCGCCGCGATCAACACCAATTATGCAACCCAGGCGGGCCTCGATCCGGTCAAGGATCCGATCCTGCGCGAGGACCCGAAGGGCCCCTATGTCAACCTGATCGCCGTGCGCACCGCCGACAAGGACAAGCCCTGGGTCAAGATCCTCGTCGACAGCTACCACACGCCGGAGGTCAAGGAGTTCGTCCTGACCAAGTTCAAGGGCGCGGTGCTGCCGAGCTGGTAGGCAATCTGCCCAGCTCCAGCGCAGGGGCGATCACGGCGGGCAGCGTTGCGTACGAGCCTTTGCGTATGAGCCCTGCGCAATGCCCGCTTGTCTGGAGCAGCAGTAACCGACATCATCGGCAGCCTGGTCATCCCAGTCCGACAGGGGTCGCATGAAACGCTTTGCAAATCTGAAACGCCTGGGATTTTTCACGCGGCTTTTGGACGAGGCCCCGCCCGCCGAGCGCTATCGCTTCGCGGCCGAGCAGATCGTGCGCGCCGAAAAGGCGGGCCTCGATTCTGCGTGGATCGCGCAGCATCATTTCCACGAGCGCGAAGGCGGCCTGCCGTCGCCCTTCACCTTTCTCGGCTACGTCGCCGCCCAGACCTCGCGCATCCGCCTCGGTACCGGCATCGTGACGCTGCCGCTGGAGAATGCGGTGCGGGTGGCGGAGGACGCAGCCGTGCTCGATCTGATCTGCAACGGCCGCTTCGAGCTCGGCGTCGGCACCGGCGGCAATCCGTCGGCCTTTGCCGCCTTCGGCCTCGACAGCGCTCAGCGCAACGAGATCTTCGCCCGCAATCTGGAGGTCGTCCGCACCGCCCTGGTCGGCAAGCCGCTCGAGGGTGGCGACACGATCTACCCGCAACGGCCGCAGCTGGACAAGCGGATCTGGCAGGCCACGTTCTCGGTCGCGGGCGGTGCCCGAGCCGGCAAGGCCGGTGACGGCCTGTTGCTGTCGCGCACCCAGCCGCGGACCAAGGAGGCGCCGAAGGCGACGCTGGCCGAGATCCAGAATCCGGTGATCGATGCCTATCTGGAAGCGCTGCCCAAGGGGGCCGAGCCCCGCATCATGGCCTCGCGCAGCGTGTTCGTCGCCGACGATCATCGCGAGGCGTTGCGGCTTGCAGACATTGGCTTGCGGCGTGCGCTGCCGCAGTTTCTCAAGGGCGGCCACGCCAAGCCGGGCGAGACGCTGGAGGAGATGATCACGGCGTTCGACACCCATGTCGGAGGCGCCGACGAGGTCATCGCCTCGCTGCGCACCGATGCCACGCTGGAGCGGGTGACCGATCTCGTGTTCCAGGTGCATTCGGTCGATGCCCCGCATCCCCACGTCCTGCGCTCGATCGATCTCGTCGCGGAGAAGGTCGCACCCGCGCTGGGCTGGACCCGGACGGCGCCCGACGTGGCGCTGGCGGGCTGATTGGACATGAAGAGCATCGCGTTGCACGAGGCCGAATGATGACTACGCAGGATATCATCGACACACTCGCCGGGATCGAGCCGGGCTCGGCGCTGGACGCCATCCGCGCCCGCCGCCTGCAGGCGCGCGAGAACGCGCAGAAGAGCTATCTCTCGCTGTTCGAGCCGATCGACGCGGGCGATGTCTCGCTGGCCGAGCGCGCGGCGGTCGCCGCCTTCGTGACCGGGCTCCATGGCGAGTCGCCCGTTGCCACCTTCTATCGCGACAAGCTTGCCGCAAACGCGGATGGCGCGCCCCTGTTGGAGGCCATCGACGCCGAGATTGCGCGGGGCAGGACCTCGGGTCCCTATGGCTCGTATCCCGCCGGCCCACTGTCGATCGAGAACACGGCCGGCCTGATCTATCGCGTGAGTGCCGCGAGCAAGCCGGCGCTCGGTGCGAAGCTCGCAGCAGCGCTCGAGCATGCGCACCTGCTGGTGTTCCGGCCCCGCGATGCCGCAGCCGCCGACATGAAGGCGCTGCTTGACGCCGGCTGGTCGACCACCGGCATCGTCACCTTCTCCCAACTCGTCGCGTTCCTGTCGTTCCAGGTGCGGGTCGTCAGCGGCTTGCGCACGCTCGCCGCGGCGAACGCATAAGAGGAGACCGCAATCATGAGCGCCGCCGTCAACCCGCCCGTCGTCTTCACCCAGGACGAGCTCGGTTGGGTCTCCTGGATCGATCCGCTGCCCGAGGCCGAGCTGACCGAGCGGCATTACTCGGGCCTCGTCGATCGCTCGCGCGCCAAGTCGGAATATTTCCGCCTGCTGGTGCGCGATCCCGAAGTGCTGGAAGCCCGCACCAAGACCGACAAGGACATCTTCTACAACGTCGCCGACGGCTTGCCGCGCGCCGAGCGCGAGCTCGCGGCGGCCGCGACCTCGCGCTACAACGGCTGCATCTATTGCGCCTCCGTGCATGCGCGCTTCGCCAGCACCTATTCCAAGCGCCGCGACGACGTGCAGCGCCTGCTCGACGAGGGCATCAAGGCCGACCTCGGCGAGCGCTGGAATGCCGTGGTCAAGGCCTCGGTGGCGCTGGCCGCGACGCCGATCGCGTTCGGGCCCGACAATATCGCAGAGCTGCGCCGCGCCGGTCTCGACGATGCCGAGATCGTCGACGTCATCAACGGCGCCTCGTTCTTCAACTGGGCGAACCGGCTGATGCTGTCGCTCGGCGAGCCCTCGAAATAGCCAATCTCGGCGGCACAAGAATTGCTGCTTGTTTCAACATTGAGTGGATGGAGCCGTGCATGAGCAACATCGATCGTCGTAGCCTGGTGAAGGGGTCTCTCGCCGCCATGATGGCGGGAGCGGCCGTCTCGCGCGGCGCCTTCGCGCAATCGTCCGAACCGATCCTGCTCGGCGTCAGCGGCCCCCTGACGGGACCGAACGCGCAATATGGCACGCAGTGGAAGCAGGGTTTTGATCTCGCGCTCGACGAGATCATGGCGGCCGGCGGCATCAACGGGCGCAAGCTCGCTTATCAGTTCGAGGACAGCCAGAGCGATCCGCGCCAGTCGGTGGCGATCGCCCAGAAGTTCGTCTCCGATCCCCGGATCGTCATGGAGCTCAGAGCTGGCCCCGCAAATTCGGACAGTAGCTTGAGTGGATTTTCTGCCTGACAGCGGCGAGGATTCTTGCTGCGAATCAGGAGCGAAGATGACGAAGAAGAGCCGCCGGACGCATTCTCCGGCATTCAAGGCGAAGGTTGCTTTGGCTGCGGTCAAAGGAGACAAGACACTGGCGGAGCTGGCGCAACTGTTTGATGTTCATCCGAACCAGATCACGATCTGGAAAAACCAGCTCCTGGAAGGCGCCGCCGGCGTGTTTGGGCATGACAAGACATCGGCCGAGACGCCGGTCGATTTGAAGGCGTTGCATGCCAAGATCGGCGAGCTGGCGTTGGAAAACGATTTTTTGTCCGGCGCGCTCACCAAGGCGGGCCTGCTGAGCGCAAAGCGATGATCGACCGCGGTCATGATCTTTCTATCGTGCGCCAGGCGAAGGTCCTGAAGCTGGCTCGCAGCACGGTCTACTATGAACCTCGGCCAGTTTCGGCCGAGGACCTTGCCTTGATGCGTCGGCTCGATGAGCTGCATCTCGATTATCCCTTCGCGGGAGCGCGTATGCTGCGATCGTTGCTGCGGCGGGAGGGGGTATACGCCGGTCGCCGCCACATCGCGACGCTGATGAAGCGCATGGGGATCGAGGCGGTCTATCGTCGCCCGAACACGAGCAAGCCGGCTCCGGGTCACAAGATCTACCCGTACCTGTTGCGCGGATTGAAGATCGAGCGGCCCGACCATGCGTGGGCAATGGACATCACCTACATTCCGATGCGGCGTGGCTTCGTCTATCTCGCGGCGGTCGTCGATGTGTTCAGCCGACGGGTCCTGGCCCATCGCGTCTCGATCACAATGGAGGCGGCCTTCTGCGTCGAAGCGGTCCAGGAGGCGTTGGCGAAGCACGGCAGGCCCGCGATTTTCAACACGGACCAGGGCAGCCAGTTCACCAGCCTCGAGTTCACCGATGTGCTGCTGGACGCGAAGATCGCCATCAGCATGGATGGCAAGGGCGCCTGGCGCGACAACGTGTTTGTCGAGCGGCTCTGGCGCACGGTCAAATACGAAGAAGTTTATCTCCGCGCCTACGACAGCGTGTCCGAGGCGCGAGCGTCAATTGCCAAGTATCTGGCCTTCTACAATCAGGGACGCCCTCACTCGAGCCTTGACGGGCGCACGCCCGACGAGGCTTACTTCGGCACGCAAGCTATGGTGATGGCCGCATGACCGTCGCCGACGATTTTGTCGTCGCTCTGGTCGGGCTACGCCCTCCCGACGCAACGACAAAATCGTAAAGCCCCGCGTTCAGCATAACCCGGCAGGAATCCACTTAAATCCAGCGGGGCGCTGTCCAAACAACCGGGGCCAGCTCTCTCGGCGACTTCTCCAGCCCGGCCTCGATGGCGGCCTCGCCGATCTATCAGCGCGGCGGCCTCGTGCAATTCGGCTTCACCAACTCGCACCCCGATTTCACCAAGGGCGGCGACTTCATGTGGAGCACCTCGGTCAGCCAGGCCGACGAGCAGCCGCTGCTGGCGGCTTATGCGGTGAAGCGTCTCGGCCTCAAGAAGCTCGCGGTGCTGCACCTCAACACCGATTGGGGCCGCACCAGCCGCGACTATTTCGTCAAGGCGGCGAAGGAATACGGCGCCGAGGTCGCGGTGACCGAGGGCTACATCGCGGAGGAGCGCGACTTCCGCTCCACCCTGGTGCGCGTGCGCGACGCCAGCCCGGACGGGTTGATCCTGATCTCCTATTATTCCGACGGTGCGCTGATCGCCCGTCAGGCGCGGCAGGTCGGCCTGAAGCAGGTGATCTGCGCCGCGAGCTCGGTCTACTCGCCGAAGTTTCTGGAGCTCGGCGGCGAGGCGGTCGAGGATGTCCATCTCGGCACGCGCTATTTCCCCGAGGATCCCAGGCCCGAGGTGAAGAAATTCATCTCGGGCTTCAAGGCGAAGTACGGCGGGCAGGAGCCGGACGCCTTCAACGCTTATTCCTATGATGCGATGAACATGGCGGCCGCCGTGGTCAAGATCGGCGGCACCGACCGCCGTGCGGTCCGCGATGCCTTCACGAAAGTGAAGGACGTCTCCAGCGTCATCTTCGGTTCCGCGACGTTCGACGTCGAGAGCCGCCGCGTCAAGGGCGCCATGAACGCCGAACTCGTCGTGCGCAAAGGGCAGTTCGCGCTCTGGGACGGCAAGCCGACCTGACCTGATGGCCGGGGCATTCGCTTCTGCCGCTTCTCTCTCTCCTTGGGGCCATCGCGTGTCTTCCTGGCTCGACTACACGATCAACGGGCTGATCGTCGGCAATGTCTATGCCCTCGTTGCGGTCGGGCTTGCGCTGATCTTCGGCGTCAGCCGGCTGATCAACTTCGCGCAGGGCTCGATCTATCTGGTCGGCGCCTATATCGGCTGGGTCGCGGTGGTGCAGCTGCATACGCCGCTGCCGCTCACCATCATCGTGGTCGCGGTCGCTGCCGCGCTGGTCGGGCTGGTGATCGAGCGGTTCGGTCTGCGTCCGCTGCAGAACTCGGTGCGCATCGCGCCGCTGCTCGCCACGATCGGCATCAGCTTCGTGCTCGATCAGCTGGTGATGCTGACCTTCTCGCCCAATCCGCGCGCGCTGCCGAGCCAGTTGCCGGACGTGCGCTTTCAGGTCGGCGGCGGCACCATCGGCCCACTTGATCTGCTGATCGCCGGCGTCGGCCTCACCAGCGCGCTGCTGCTGTTCGTGTTCCTGCGCTACTCCAAGCTCGGCTGGGCGGTACGCGCCACTGCGCAGGACCGCGACGCTGCAATGCAGATGGGCGTCGACGTCAACCGCGTCAATCAGGCGGTGTTCGGCATTGCCGCCGCGCTCGGCTGCGTCTCCGGCATGTTGGTCGGCATGTACTATAACCAGATCGACACCGCGATGAGCCTGCAGGCGACGCTCAAGGGCGTCGTCGCCGAAGTGGTCGGCGGCGCCGGCAATGTGCCCGGCGCCGTCATCGGCAGCCTGCTGCTCGGACTGGTGGAGAGCTACGGCGTCGCCGTGTTCGGCACCAGCTACCGCAATCTGTTCGCCTTCCTGCTTCTCGTCGTCGTGCTCGTGCTGCGGCCGAACGGCCTGTTCGCCAGCGCGCGGCAAGCGCCGCCCGAGCCGCTCACCGGCACCTTCATCGCGCCGAGCCGCCCGGTGCGCATTCCGCGCTGGGCGCTGCTGGCTGCAGCCGCGATCTTCGCGGTCCTGCCGTTCTTCCCGGTGTCGTTCTACGTGCTGCAGACCCTGATCAACGCCTGGCTGCTCGGCATGCTCGCACTCAGCCTGACGCTGGTTGCGGGCACGATCGGCCAGGTCTCGCTCGGCCATGCCGCACTGCTTGCGATCGGCGCCTACACCTCCGCGCTGCTGTCGCTGACCCTCTCCGTACCGGTGGGCCTCTCGATTATCGGCGGCGGCCTGATGTGCGCCGCGCTCGGCACCGCGCTGATCTCGCCGTCGTTCCGGCTGCGCGGGCATTACGTGTCGATCGCGACGCTCGCCATCGGCGAGATCGTGTCGCTGGTGATCCTGAATTGGGAAAGCGTCACACGCGGCCCGATCGGCATCTCCGGCATCCCGCCGCTGTCGCTGTTCGGCTACGATTTGATCAGCCCGACCTCGATCTACTGGTTCAGCTTCACAGTGATGGTCGTGCTGGCGCTGCTGCAGGGGCGCTTGCTCACCTCGCATCTCGGCCGCAGCTTTCGCGCCATCCGCGACGACGACATCGCAGCGCGCGCCTATGGCCTCAGTCTCAACCGCTACAAGTCGCTGGCCTTCATCTTCGGCGGCTTCGCCGCCGGCGTCAGCGGCGGCATCGCGGCACACCTCTACTCCTACATCAACCATGAGACCTTCAATACGCAGCAATCGATCCTGGCGCTGACCGTGGTCATCCTCGGCGGCCTCGGCAATGTCGTCGGCGCGATTCTCGGAGCGGTCGCGCTGGTCGGCCTGCCCGAGGTCTTTCGGATCGCGGCGGAGTATCGCATCCTGATCTACGGCATCGTGCTGTTGCTGCTCGTGCGGTTCAGGCCGCAGGGCCTGTTGGGGACGCTGTGATGGCACAGCTCAATTCCATGCTGTCCCTGCGCGGGCTGACGCGGCGCTTCGGCGGCCTCACCGCGGTCGACGCGATCGATCTCGATCTCGCCAAAGGTGAGCTTGTCAGCATCATCGGCCCGAACGGGGCCGGCAAGACGACTCTGTTCAACCTCGTGACCGGGCTGGACCGGCCCGACGCGGGTACAGTTCACTTCGAAGGCCAGGACATCACCGGCCTGTCGCCGGAGCGGCTCGCAGGCGAGGGCATCGCGCGCACGTTCCAGCTCGGCCGCGTCTTCGGCAATCTCAGCGTCATGGACAACGTCCTGATCGGCGCGCACACGCGGCTGCGCGCGGTGAAGCCGGCGGTGCCGGTGATCGGTCCGCTGCTGGAATTGGGGTTGGCGCTGCTGCGGCCCGCCAGCGTCAAGGCGGAAGAAGAGCGGCTGCGCGAGGAGGTGAAGGCCATCCTCGCCCGCTTCGGCGAGCGGCTGCTGCCGCGGATCGACCAGCCGGCCTATAGCCTGTCCTACGCCAATCGCCGCCGCGTCGAGATCGCGCGCGCGCTCGCGCTCAAGCCGCGGCTGTTGCTGCTCGACGAGCCCACCGCCGGCATGAACCCGACCGAGACCGCGGAGATGCAGGCGCTGGTCGCCGAGCTCAAGGCGGAGGGGCTGACCATCCTCCTGATCGAGCACAAGCTGGAGATGGTGATGCGCCTGTCCGATCGTGTCATCGTCATGGACGAGGGTAAGAAGATCGCGGAAGGGCCGGGCGACGCGGTGCGGAGCGATCCCAAGGTGATCGAGGCCTATCTTGGCCACGGGCTATCAGGGGCGTCGGAGCAGGAGAGCGCAGCATGACGACGAGCGCACCCGAACCGCTGCTGGCGCTGTCCAATGTCAACACCTTCTACGGCCAGGCCCAGGTGCATTTCGATCTGTCGATCACAGTCGCGCGCGGCCACATCGTCTGCCTGCTCGGCGGCAACGCCAGCGGCAAGTCGACGACGATGAAGATCATCTTGGGCCTTGTGAAGCCGCGCTCGGGCGATGTCACGTTCGACGGCGCCTCGCTGATCGGGCTGACCACGCCACAGATTGTCCGCCGCGGCATCGCCTCGGTGCCGGAGGCGCGGCGGCTGTTCGCGGACATGAGCGTGCGCGAGAACATCCTGATGGGCGCCTTCGTGCGCAACGACCGTGACGCGGTGGCGCAGGATCTCGACAGGATGCTGACGCTGTTCCCGAAGCTCGGCCAGCGGCTGTCGCAGCGCGCGGGCTCGCTCTCCGGCGGCGAGCAGCAGATGGTCGCGATGGCGCGCGCGCTGATGAGCCGTCCCAGGATGATCGTGATGGACGAACCGACCATGGGCCTGTCGCCGCTCTATGTGGACCGCGTGCTGGAGCTGATCCGGACCATCAATCAGGAGGGCGTCTCGGTGTTCATGGTCGAGCAGAACGCCAGCCTCGCGCTGGAGATCGCACACGAAGCCTATGTGCTGCAGACCGGCAAGATCGTGCTTTCAGGCCGGGCGCGGGCGCTGAAGGACGACCCGCGCATCCGCGACGCCTATCTCGGCGGCTCCGAGGCTGCCTGACGCAATGCGCTGACCTCTCCACGTCATGGCCGGGCTTGACCCGGCATCCACGTCTTGCCTCCAGGCACGAAGAACGTGGATGCCCGGGACAAGCCCGGGCATGACGACCTCCATCCCGCTTCAAGCCGAAGCCGCGCTCGCGACCGGCTCCGCCGGCAGATCATCGCCATTGGGATCGCCGGGCGCCGTGGCCCAGGCCAGCTCCACCAGCGTCACGATCCTGCGTCCACCGCCGTCGAGCTGGACGACGATCAGGCCCTGTTCCTCCATGTAGCCGAGCAGCCGCTGCGCCCGGCGCAGCGAGTGCGAGCCATAGGCCCGCGCGATCGCGGCGTCGCCGGGGCATGGCCAGCCTTCCTTCGCCGCGCGCGCGATCATCATGAATACGCCCTGCATGTCGTCCGGCAAAATGGATGCGCGCAGCGATACGTCCTGCCAGGCGTCGTCTTCGGCATGCTCGGCGCCGAGCCCCGCGCGTGCGCGCGTCAGCATGCGGCGGAATTCGGTAAGGTCAGGGACGGCCGAGCCCAGTCCCTCGATCCGGCAGCGGACCACGAACTCCTGATAGAGCACGCCGACGGCGCGGAAGCCGGCGTCGGGCGCGGCGAGCACGGCACGCAGCGTGCGATCGACGCGTTCACGCCGCTCGGCGAGCTCCTCGGCGCTGACCGGCACCTCGTCCACTTCCGGCTGGATCACCGGCGCGGCGGCCTTCGCGGCGCGGAGCTGCTCGAGCAGATCCGGCGCCGGTCGTCGTTGCGGCCGGCTGGCATCGGGCGGCGGCGCGGCCAGGATCATGGCGCGCATATCTTCCGTGGCCGCCTCCGGTAGCGGCATCAGCCGCGGCGTGGAATTGCGCGGCTGGGTGTCGGTCGGCCCGATATGCAAACGCAGGGGCCGGCGCGACAGCGCAGGTCCCAGCGCCATGAACTGTCCACGCTCGAGATCGCGGAAGGATTCCGCCTGCCGCCGCTCCATGCCGAGCAGATCGGCGGCGCGCGCCATGTCGATGTCGAGGAAGGTGCGGCCCATCAGGAAATTCGAGGCTTCCGCCGCGACGTTCTTGGCGAGCTTCGCCAGGCGCTGGGTCGCGATGATGCCGGCCAGCCCACGCTTGCGGCCGCGGCACATCAGATTGGTCATGGCGCCGAGCGAGAGTTTGCGCGCCTCGTCCGAGACCTCGCCGGCCACGGCCGGCGCGAACAGCTGCGCCTCGTCGACGACCACCAACATTGGATACCAATGGTCGCGGTCGACGTCGAACATCCCGCCCAGAAACGCCGCGGCGCGGCGCATCTGGTTCTCGGCGTCCAGACCTTCGAGATTGAGCACGGTGGAGACGCGGTGCAGCCGCGCGCGCTCGCCGGCGACCTGAAGGCCGCGCTCGGTGTGATCCTCGGCCTCGATCACGAGATGGCCGAAACGCTCGGCCAGCGTGACGAAATCGCCTTCGGGATCGATGATGGCCTGCTGTACCCAGGGCGCGCTCTGTTCCAAGAGCCGCCGCAGCAGATGCGATTTGCCGGAGCCCGAATTGCCCTGCACCAGGAGGCGGGTCGCCAAGAGTTCCTCGAGGTCCATGGCGGCCGCGGCGCCCGCCGTGGTCTGCCCCATCTCGATTGCAACCGTCATGCCCGACTCAAGTCCCCGTCATTCGCGGACAGGGGCTTATCAATCCCGTCGCGGCGCGTCGAGCGGCACGGCGCTGATCATGCCGCGTTGCCCACGGCGGCGTTCAGGCGTGATTCGATAGCCGTAAAAGTGCGGGCCGATAGGGGGCTTGCGGATCGTCGTCCTCGTTTGCGGGGATCGCGCAGGAGCCGAATTCCTGCCTGATCCGCTCCATCTCGGTGATGCGCTCATGCAATCGCTGCAAATGCTCCGGCGATGTCGCCCGCCAGAATTGGAACGTGTCGGCCGTCAGCGGCACGAACGCCGTGCCAAACAGCGTCGGCTCGGGAACGACGGTGCGTCCGAGCAGCAGGAAACGGTCGGCGCCGGAGACGACGAGAGTGGCATAGCCGCGGTTTCCGATCCGCTTGATCCCATTCAGCGACCATTCGGCGAGCTTGCTGAAATAAGGCTCTTCGCGCCAGCGATCGGGGCAATGGTCGTCGACCGTGACGTTCACGGCATCCTGGCTGAAATGGACGATGATGCCCGACTTCGCCGGGAACCAGTCGTCGTCGAGATGCCCTTGCAGCCAGGCGCAGACGAAGGAGCGGCACATCTGCGGGCGGCGGTCGTAGATGGTGCAGCCGGTGCCCGTCTGCCAGTGCTTGCAGAGCTGGTTCACCGGCTTGTCGACGGCGGCCACCTCGAGAATGTCGCAGCAGGCGTTGCAGGATCCGCATTGCCGGGCGAACGGCGCCGTCTTCGGCTGGCCGGCTGCCTTGAAGCCCTGGCCGTCGCGGACCAGCAGCTTCTGCTTCTCCAGAGTGTTCAAGGCGCGCTCGACCTTGAGACGGGACAATCCAGTCGCGTCGATGACACTCTTCATGGTTGTCGCGCCGGCCTCCACCGCGCGAGCGACCTGCAACGTCGACTGATCCATCTTCGATGACTTGTTCTTTCGCCCGTCAATCCGGCTATCGCGGGCAGGCTTGGAACCCGCTGCCCGCAGCCGGCATCTGGAGTCTCTGCCGAGGCATCCCGGCGGCCTCTGTTACTTAAGGACAGACCTCGCATGGATGCAAATTTTTCGCAAATCGGCGGCCACGGAATGGGCGGATCCGGGTCGATTCCGGGCTTTGAGGACCGGATTCGATGATGAAGATCAAACCGGCCTGGCCCGGGGCCTGCTAGCTCAGGCGCATGAGCTTCCTGACCTTCTTCACGGCGACCTATTTCCTGCTGGCCGTGCCCGGGCCGACCAACACCTTGCTCGCGACGTCGGGCGCGGGGATCGGCATCGTGCGCTCGCTTCATCTGCTTGTGGCGGAGCTCGCCGGCTATCTGCTGGCGATCGCGCTGCTGCGGCTGGCGCTCGGGCCCATCGTCATGGATATCCCGCTCGCGGCCGTCCTGCTCCGCGTCGCGGTGACCATCTACATCCTGTGCCTTGCCGTCATGCTCTGGCGAGTCAACACGCGCGAGCTGCGCGACGGTGCACCGGTGACGTTCGGCCAGGTGCTGCTCACAACCCTGTTGAACCCGAAAGCGCTCGTCTTCGCCTTCCTGCTCCTGCCACTTGGAGCTGGGCCGCTTGAACTGTTGCCCTGGTTGGGCGCGATTGCGCTTCAGATTGTCACCGCTGGCGCCGCGTGGATCACTCTGGGCGCAACGCTCGGCCGCGGCGCGCGCCGTCTCGGGCATCCCGACCTCATCACGCGCACCGGCGCGGTCACGCTTGTCGCGGTGACCGGCCTGATCTGGCTTCAATCATTCCTGAGCGCGTGAGCGCCGACGTCACCGCAAGCAGCGCGCTTATTGCGCGCCGGATCCGCCTTGCACGATCTTCTCGTTCAATTTCAGATCGACGGTCTCGACGGTGCGGTCGATCTCGGCATTGGGCACGCCCAGCTGATGCGAGATCAGCTTCACCAAGAGGTCGACGCGCTCGATGAAGGGGGCGCCGCTCGCGACCGCGCGCGCCGCCGATGACGGCTTGAGCAGGCTCTCGGCGGCCTTGGCGTATTTCGCGAACGGCACCTGGTCCTGCGGATCGGCGCCGAGCTTGCGGGCGATGGCATCGACGTGGTCGTAGATCGTCTGCGAGCGCTTGAGGTCGCCGTGCACGGCGTCGCGGATCGACTGCGGATCGTGCGGCGTGATGCAGCGGTAATTGCCGGTGAGCAGCATCGACCATTTCGCCAGCGGCACGAACAGGGAGTCGAACACTTTCAGCTTCACCGGCACGTCGTGGCCGTCGAGCGTCACCGCGTCGATGTCGGCCTCGAGCTCGCGCAGCACCTTGTTGTGCTTCTCGTCGGCGAATACCGACGCCTTGAAATTGGTGGGCAGGCCGACATGCAGCACGTTTGCGGCTTCTTCCGGCGGACGGAAAGCCTGCGGGTCGGGCGAGCACAGCGTCACCAGCCCCGGCTCGAACCGCTCCCACACCTGTGCATTGGTATAAGCCTCTTCCAGATCCATGTCGGCGAGCGCCGGGATCCGCTTCAGATAGGGCAGCGGCGGCATGTTCATGATCGACAGGCACGGCAGCTTCGCCGCCGCGATCTTGACCATGAGAACGCGCACGGTGTGGTTGGTGTATTGCGGCTCCTGCATCGCAAGGCCGACCATATCGTAGCGGGAGAGGTCGACATTGGCGGGGGTCACGGCGTCCAGCTTGCCGGGCAGGTTGCGCGAGAAGATCGCCCGGTGCACCGCCTCGTCACGCAGCTTGATGCGCACCTCGGTACCTTCGCGATTGATCAGCTCCGCGGTCTTGGCGCGGCAGACCAGGGTCACATTGTGCCCCGCCATCAGCAGCTTCGTGCCCAGCAGCGAGCCGTAAGAAGCCCCGAGAATCAATATGTTGCGCGCCATATTCCGTCCCTTTGACAATGTGTGTGATTTTTGAGCCCCGGCCGTCATCCGCGGGCGAGTTGGCGGCATGTAAAGCGAACTGCGCGGAGATGGCAACTGGGATAATGCATACAAGGCGCGCCAGGATCCCGGCGGCAGGGGTATCGCGAAGAGCATTATCCGGCGATCTTTCCGCCCGCCGGCAAGGACCAGGCTTGCGCGGCGCTCATCCGCGACGAGCCCCAATTTGACGCCGACGGGTCCTCGCTGTCCCGCCACCTGCGGGTGTCAATCGGCTCACTCAACGCCATACGACTTTACCGAATCCAAGTAGGCCGGAGGATGTCTCGCTCGTCCGGCTCAGCGTGAGGTGCGATCGTACGTCGTCACATGTCGCGTGCCGATGATCGCCACGTTGGTTGGTCCCGCTGTTTTCTTCTTGTCACATTTGCCTTTCGACATTGATGAAAGCGGCAATCCGCCGCATCCCTCACCATATCGTGCTTTCACAATGCCGGCCTACGCAGGCATGTATTTTACGTCGGCGAAGTGACGTCATTTCGGTTCGCCGATCGCAACAAGAAACGACAAGGCCCGCATCGCAAGTCTGTCGCAAGACTGGCGGAGTGCGCGGCAAACAACTGTGTTCAGCGATGGAGCTGGGACGTGACGATTGAGTTGGGGCGGCCTCGACCTTGTGCCCAAGCGGGTTGGTTGGGAATGGTGGCGAAAGACGTCGACGCGGCGGGCAGCATCGACAGGTGCAAGCGCGATGGACGCGATCAGGGGCGGCAGCGATCGCGTCGAGCAGATGTGCTGGGTGCTGCGCAGAACGCGAAGCCGGCAGGTCTGGGCGCAAGTCCGGGCAAGCGTTGACGGCGCCGCTCGGGGGCTGACATGGAAGGTGATCATTGGCCGCACGGCTCGTGCGACGGCGCCGGGCAAAGCCTGGCGCGCTTGCGGGATCGCGCGTCCCAATTTTTCCAAAGCCTGTCCGTCGCGGAGCTTGGGCGTGAGACGCACCGGCATCTGTGCATTTCGGACTGGTTGCAGGTCGCGGACGACTACCGGGCCTTGGCCGAATCCGCGCACCAAAACCGTTCCGCCTGGGTTTCGCGGGAAGCGTGGCTCTGTTCGCTGACGGCCCTCGAAGTCGTCAGACGCTTGTCTTGTCCGGGAGATGTCGAAAGTGCCGGCCTCGCAGACGAGGTCGGCATCAGCCTGAGAGGTTTCGAGGCGGAGGCCGGTCTGGCGATCGAGCGCGTCAAGATCGATTGCTTCGACCAAGGGGCGCTGGCCGGCTTCTTTCTGCCGGCACTCCGTCGTGGAGCTTCCGCGCCGACGGTCATCTGTCTCAGTGACGAGGACATCACCCTGGGCTCGATGATGAGCAGGCTGTTGCCGGCCTCACTCTGCGGGACCATGTCGCTCCTGTTCGTTGATGCCGGCAATTCGACGGTGCATCGCTCCTTCAAGCCGGAGCACAGGCTTCAGTGCTGGTTGGACTATCTGGAGGCTCGCCCCGATGTCGATGCGCGGCGGATCGCAATCTATGGCGAAGGGGAGGGCGCTTCTCATGCGTCCCGCCTTGCCCTCTCGGATCGCAGAATAGCGGCCGCCGTGTGCGACGGCGGCCTTTTGACGCCGGTGATGCGCAGAGCATCGCTTCGCTGGATGACCGGCTTCGGGCAGGCCGTCCCTGACGGAGCCTCGACGGGTTCGCTGCCGCCGTCGCGTCGACTTCCGTGCCCGCTGCTCATGGTCGTCGGGAGCCGCTCCATGATATGGGAGCAGGACGCCCTGGATCTGCAAGCCGGCTATCGGCAGACCGGAGCAGATTGCTCGGTCGTCGTGCCCAACAATGTCCGGCACCCGCTCGGCGAGGTCGAGAATTTCATCGCTGTCGACGACTTCGTCTTCGAATGGCTCGGCAGCAAGCTCGGAACGGCCCGTCAGCTTGACCCCGTGACCTATCTCTAGCGCTTGGGGGTATCGTATTCGAGAGCGGTGTTTGCCGACATGCTTCGGTCGCCTCGAAGCCGAGGCGCGCGTCACGACACGTCGATAGCCAGCAATCGTGCCGCCAGCCGGGCGTTCCTGCCGATCGTTGCGAGCGCGGCATTCAGTTCAGCCAGGGTCTTCTCGTCGAGCTCGTTGAAGATGGTCGAATTCAAGGCGAGCTTTCTCTTGGACAGTTTTTCGATTTCCGTCGTGGCCTTCTCCGTCAGCGACATCAGAACGAAGCGGGCATCGTCCGGTGCCGGCCGCCGCGACAGGAAGCCGCTCTTTTCGAGGCTCTTGGTCTGGTTCGTCACGAAGGCCGGGTGGACCCGCAACTTGTTCGCGATGTCGATGCCGGCGACGCCGCGCCCGTCGTCCAGTTCGGTGATCGCCATCAAGATCAGCCACTGCGGCTCGGTAATGCCCAGCAGTCCGGCCCAGCAGGTATGGATGTCCTCCAGCTGGGAGTGAATTTCGACGACGTTCCAGATGAAGTCCGTAATCGCCCTGTCGAGTTTTTTCTCGATCATGTGGCTGCCCCCCGTTTCCCTCAATTCACTCTTTTAATGGGATATTGGGGAATCGTCTCGCATATCGCGCATAGACAATGGTGGCGGACACCGCGCGGTGGAAACGGTTGGACGGTTTAGTACTTGCGAAAAGCAATTAATTGAATTACGTCTCCTCACACTCAATCTTTGCTGCTCTTGACCCTGTCGATGGACAGCGATGTGAGACCTCCAAGAAAGCCCTCGGGATGCCCCCTGAGGGCTTTTTCGTTTTGGATTAAAGAGTTAGTTGCCGTGCCGACCGCCTCTGTTGCCATCGGGCAACATCTCTGACGGAAGTTACGATTCACTAAATCAATAAATTGAGGCCGTTGTTTTTATAAACTATACGTGAAGCTACGACGGAGGGGGGGCACCTCACTGTCGTTTCAGTCCGGACCTTCAGTGCGGACCTGAATTGAACGGAAATTAAGTGGGTCAAGCGGCGTCCTCCGAGGAGCCGAGCCCCCTGAACCGACCTGGAGGTTTACTAATGAAGTTGACGAAGACGCTCTTTCTCGGCTCGGCTGCCGGCCTGATGGCCGTCTCCGGGGCGTTCGCAGCCGATCTCCCCGTGAAGGCGAAGGCGGTCGAATACGTGAAGATCTGCTCGCTGTACGGCGCGGGCTTCTACTACATCCCGGGCACCGACACCTGCATCAAGCTGGGTGGTTATCTGCGCGCTGAAGTCGCGTTCAACACCAACAGCAACTACGGCATCTCGAACGGCTCTCCGGCCGGTGCGCACAACCGCCTCAGCAACTACTACCAGATGCGCGCTCGTCAGGATCTCAACATCGACACGCGCACCGCGACCGAATACGGCGTCGTCCGTACCTTCTTCGACGGCGTGTTCACCTGGACCACCGGTGGCTATCAGGGCTCCGGCTCCGCGACGGGCGGCACGGTCTATACCGGCAACCTCGGCCTCAACACCTCCGGCGCGACGCCGGCGCTCGTTGGTTCGTCGATCAACGGCACCGACGGCAACACCTCGGGCGGTTCGCTCGGCGTGTACTACGCCTTCATCCAGTTCGCTGGCTTCACCATGGGTAAGGCCGTGTCGCAGTTCGACGCGCCCTGGACCAACTATCCCGGCAACAACATCGACAGCCTCGTCGGCGGCAGCGGCACGGTCACTGGTGTCAACCAGTTCACCTACACCGCTGACTTCGGTCAGGGCGTGACGGCGTCGTTCTCGGCGGAAGACGCGACGGCTTACTACCAGGCCGGCAACGTCAACCTGACCGGTGCGACCGCAGGCAGCATGGTCGGCGGCACCTACGGCACCAACGCCATCGGCGGTTCGCGTTCGCCGAACCTCGTCGGTATGGTCCGTGTCGACCAGGCCTGGGGCATGTTCCAGGCGTCGGTCGCCGCGCATGACAACCACGTCGCCTACTACGGCGCGAATGAAGCCACCGGTCACCCCGACGACAAGTGGGGTTGGGCTGTTCAGCTCGCTCTGTCGATCAAGAACATCCCGACCGGCGCGGGTGACGTGATCAACATTTCGGGCGTCTACACCGACGGTGCGACCCGCTACAACTTCCAGAACCTGGCGGGCAGCAGCTACTCGATGTTCGGCAGCTCGGGCGTTGCCTATCAGAGCGTCGGCTTCGCCTATGCTCCGGACACCGTGTTCGTCACGGGCGGCCAGCAGGAGACCGTCAAGACCTGGGGCTTCCGCGGTGCTTACACCCACAACTGGGATCCCTACTGGAACACCGCGCTCTACGGTGCCTACGCTCAGGCGCAGTACGGCTCGGTCGCCAAGACCGCTCTCTGCGGCGCTGGCGGTGCAGGCGGCGTGTTCGGCGGTCTCGCCGGTGTGACGGGTTGTAACCCTGACTTCGCCGTCGGCCAGGTCGGTATCATCACCCGCTGGACCCCGGTCAAGAACCTGACGTTCTCGGGCGACCTGAACTGGACCCGTCTCGACCAGAAGTACTCGGGCACGGTCGGTTACGCCGGTGCCGGCACGACGGCCAAGCCGGCCGCCCTGTACGAGCTGAAGGATCAGGACAGCATCACCCTGCTGCTCCGCGCCCAGCGCAACTGGTAAGATCTTTCGAACCACGTGATGAACACCCGGCGGGAAACCGCCGGGTGTTTTTTTGTGCGCCCATCCCGCGTGATGCCTGACGCCCCCGTTGCCCGGATCGAGCCGACGGGTCGCGCGAAGGCGCGGCCGATGGCGTAGTCCAGGGCATCTCTTACCGTACGGTCCCGGATTGCGCTCCTCCATGCGGGCCTACGGGATCTTGCTGTGTCGCGGCTCCCGTCAATCCGGCCACGCGAAAGATATATCGTTTCTCCGAAATTCGGTTTCGGCGCATGGGCGCCTCGCAATGACGGTGGAGGGAGTGCTGGCCGTACTCCGCTCTCGTGCCCCGGACGCAACGCAGCGTCCCCCTGGGCGATGCGAAGCATCGTCCAGGGGGACGGTGCGCGCTGCGGAGCCGGGGCCCATCTCTCCGTGCCATACCGGGTCGTCCCTGGGTCCCGGCTCTGCGCAGCAACGCTTCGCGTTGCAGCTTGTCCGGGACATGAGAGGACGGAGTGCGTCGTTCGAAGGCAGGCGCGGCTACGAAGCCATCTGCAGGCTGTGCCGCAACCACTCGCGCGGAAATTGCGTGCGCCTCAGCCTTGGCTTGCCATCCGCGCGCGGTCGAGATGCTCCTCGATCTTGGGGCGGTCGCGGGTGCGCTCGAAACTGGTGCACAGCAGTTCGGTCTCATCGAGCGAGACCGGAGCGCGATACAGCCGGCACATGAATTCGGCGCTCGCGCGACCTTTGGAGGTGCCCGGGCCGCGTTCGGCGAGAAACATGCAGTCCCGGCAGACGCTGGCATCGAGCCGTTGATGGGCCGCGTCGAGGTGATTGAGAACTTCGCGGAGCGAGTCGCGCAGCCTGACGCATTCGTCGTTGCCAAGCGAGGTGACCGCATTCACCACGTGATTGATCGGGTCGTGCTGGTTCAGGCATTTCTCGCCCTGGGCGGTGACGTGCAGGACGACAGAACGCTTGTCCTCTTGCGACGGCTTGCGCACCAGAAAGGATTTGCTCTCCAGCGTCTTCACGATCTGCGATGCTGTTGCTCTGGTGGCGCCGATGAAGCCGGCCAGCGCGGATGGCGTGCGCGAAAACCTGTTGGCGCGGCCGAGAAAGCGCAGCGCCATCCATTCGCGATCGCGCAATCCATGCTGATTGCCCTCGAAATACCAAGCCCTCGCCCCCTGAACCAGCAGCTCGACGGCTTCCCGTGCCAACGGCATGAATCTACCTCGTCCCCGGAACTTCGTCTGCGGCGCCCCGAAGCCGCTTTGCACCCTGGCCCGCGAAACCTTCGAAAGACATCGAACGGTTGCAGCTGTCCGGCGAACACGTCGTGTCGAGCTCTCGTTCGAAGGAACGAATCGCAGTGCGCCCGATCTGGACTGATGCGCGTCGCGTGCTTCGGAGTGACGGACTGCGTCGTTGGCATGCCAACAGCGTCGTCGCACGGGAGCCCGAGTTGCCGTCGCCAGCCGACGATGGATCGGAATAGTTCAACCGAAGCCCCTGAGTTCAAGTCACACGCAGACGTTTCTTATATTCCGTCGAAACGATGAATGAGCTTCTCAACAAAATCAAGTAGAGACGCTCGCGCAGCCCAGATGTCGTTGCAGGCGAATGTAACGTTCAAGACAATCTCGCTCATCGGGACACATGATGGTGAACGCAATACGCTGCCCGGCAAGCAACATGCACTCAATTCTGCGACGCCGTGATTGCACGGCATCCTGCTGACCGTGATCGACGCAAATTGATCGAAGCTTGTGCATGACGACGATGAGTTCGGCACGTCATCCACAACTTGTGGGTGGAGCCGGAGAATCGTCAAGGGAACTCGGAGGAATTACACGCGCCGGTTGTTGACCGTTATGCTCGCAGAATCGCCGGTGCGGTCCCTTCCGGCGCGGTCGTCCACTGCCCTCACCCGAGTGGTGACGGCGCTCAGGACGGAAAACCGGCGGCGGCCGTGCGGCGCATGCGCCGGCTACGTGGCGGCATGCGCAATCTCCTGTCGAAACAACGGGGAGGAGCAGGATAGCGGCGCATGTTGCCGGCGGTCGCGGCCTCTCGCGCTGCTATTCGCCCTTGAGCATGTCCCGCAGCTCGCGGAACGGATCGGCACTCGGCGGAGCCGAAGCATCCTGCCGCATCGCGCCGTAGATTCTCGGAACCATGTCGACCGCCTGGTCGAGGCCCGAATCACGTCCCGACTGATAGCCGCCCATCAGGCGAAGGTCGCGCGTGTCCTCGTATTTGGCGATCAAGGAGCGCAGCTTGCTGACCAATTCGCGCTCTTCGGGATCCCAGACGTTGTGGGCGAGGCGGGAGACCGAAGCCAGCACATCGACGGCCGGATAGCGCGCCTGGTCGGCGATGTGCCTGGAGAGCACGATGTGCCCATCGAGCGTGCTGCGGATGGTATCGGCGATCGGCTCGTTGTGGTCGTCGCCGTCGACCAGCACCGAGAAGATCCCGGTGATGGTGCCGGAACCTTCCTCGCCGGGTCCGGCGCGCTCCAGGAGGCGCGGCAGATCGGTGAAGACCGTCGGCGCGTAGCCGCGGGCGACCGCAGGCTCGCCGGCGGCGAGCGCGACCTCGCGGGCGGCGTGGGCGAAACGCGTGATCGAGTCGACCATGAGCAGCACCGATTCGCCCCGGTCGCGGAAATATTCCGCGACCGCCATGGCCGTCTTCGGCGCCAGCCGCCGCATCATCGGGCTTTCGTCGCCGGTCGACACGATGGTGACCGCGCGCTGGCGATCGTTGCCCAGCACATCCTCGATGAACTCGCGAACCTCGCGGCCGCGCTCGCCGACCAGGGCCAGCACGACGGTGTCGAAACCCTGGCTGCGGGCGAGCATCGCGAGCAGCGTCGATTTGCCGACACCGGAGCCGGCAAAGATGCCGACGCGCTGGCCGGCGCAGATCGGCGCGAACAGATCGATGACGCGTACGCCGGTGCGCAGCGGCTTGTGCACGCGCGCGCGCTTCATGGCCGAGGGCGCCTCAGCCTCCGCCGAGACCGCCTGTGGGCCCGGTGTGAGGGGCCCCAATCCGTCCAGCGGCGCGCCGAGAGCGTTGATGACGCGACCCTTCCAGCTCGGATCGGGCGCGAACGACAAGGGCGGCATCCGGTAGGCGACCGAGCCGAGGCCGCCGGCGAACTGCCGGTCGAACGGCTTGGCGATGATGCCCTCGCTGTCGATTCGCACCACCTCGCCAATCTGCGGCTTGCCGCCCGAATTGACGCCGATGAGCTCGCCGAGCCTGACGAAGCGCGACAGGCCGGAGACACGGAAATGCGTCGGCGCGATCTCGGAGATCGCGCCGCTGACGCTTGCCAGGGGAGTGCTCTGCTGAAGCTCCAGCAGCGCCCACTCGAGTTGCCGAAGAGCGTTCAAGGAAACCGTCCAACCTCAATCTCAATGCGCACGGGGCGCGGTCTACTTGCCGGGTTCGCCCAGCGTCCGGATGGCGTTCTGCAGCGAGCTCTCGGTGCCCTCGATCATCGAATTGGTGCCGTCGAAGGCACGCGAGGCTGCGATCAGCTTGGTCAATTCCATCATCGGGTTGGCGCCGGAGCCCTCGACATAGCCTTGCTTGAAGCCGTCGCGGGAGAAATCGGCGATGGCGCTCGCGGGCCGGTCCGGCGTCACGCCGGAATTGCCGTAGCGCTCGAGATTGGCGTCAGCGGGGATGTTGAACAGGCCGATGGTGCCGATCTCGTTGTTGTCCTGGGTGATCGCACCGCTGCGCGAGATCGAGATCGGTCCGCCGTTCGGGTCCAGCGTGATCTGCGCGCCGCCGGAATCGACGACGGGAAAGCCGCTCACGGTCTGAAGATCGCCGTTGGTGGCGATCTGGAGCCGGCCGTCTCGGGTATAGACCGTGCCGTTGGGACCTGCGAAGGCGATCCAGCCCTGGCCGACCACGGCGACGTCGAGCGGGTTGCCGCTCTCGGTGATGTTGCCTTGCTCGCGCGAGATGATGTTGTCGCCGGGCGAGGAGAAGGCGACCGGGTTCGCGCCCGCCTTGGACAGCACGGTCTCGAACTTCACCACGTCGGTGCGGAATGCCGCCGTGTTGACGTTGGCGACGTTGTTGGCGATCGTCTGGAGGCGCTTTTCGAGAGCGACCTGGGCCGACAATCCCACATAGAGGGCCGATTGCATGATCTACTTTCCGAACCGGAGGGACTGAAGTTTCGAGAGCATGTCGATATCCATGCTGGCCGAGCTGGCGCCGCCGATCAGGACCAGCGCGGGATTGGTCGAATTGTCGCTCTGGGCCTGGGTCGCATCCCACATCGCCGCAAAGCGCTGCACGAATTTGGTGACCTTGGCCGGGTCCTGGAAATCGGTGAGCTTGACCCTGTTCGTGATCATCTTGGCCTGGGCGTCGATGTCGGCCGCGCTGATCGTCGAGGGCAGGCCCAGCGCGGTCTGAACCACCTGCGTCAGCGCCTTGTCCGCCAGCACCTGGTAGGCGGTCGTGATCGTGGACGCCTTGCGGGTGAAATAGAGCGCGAGCCGCAGGCCCTCGTTCTGGTCGCCGGCCTTCTGCTCCATCGTCTGCGTGACATAATGGGTCGCCGTCCCGGTCGTGGCCTGGGTGGTCTTCGTCGCGTTGCTGCCGAGGGCGGCGAAATTGAAGGCGGTGGCGAATTCCCGGTAGCGGGTGTCGGTCAGCTTGTTGGCGAAGGTGTTCTTGTTCCCGACACCCTCCGTCAGCACCTTGCGCATGAACGCCTTGGCGTAGGTCATGTCGCTGAGGCCAAAGGCCTTCATCGCGTAGGAGTAGAGGCGATAGTCCTTCAGGAAGTCGTCGATCGTCTTCACGTTGCCGATATGGCTCAGGTAATAGTCGGTCTCGCGGCTGACATCCGGCTGCGTCGCGACCTGCGTCAGCGACTTGCCCATGTCCTTGGTCAGTCTGGTGTAGTCCGCGATGGTGGATAGCATGACACGCGCCCCTCTGGCCGCTGTTGCGACGCCGCCCCAAGCTGCCGCCGATTGCTTGCGCGGGGCTGGCGAGGCGGGAAGCCAGCTTCGCGCAAGGCTCGCCGACTAGATATTCCCGGTGGGATTGGCGATGGAGCGGCGCGTTGGGCAGTTTCGTGGGGATTTTCATCACGGTAGCGGCGCTGCTCGGCGGATTTGCCGCCATGGGCGGGCATCTGGCCGTGCTCATGCAGCCGTGGGAGTTCGTGATCATCATGGGGACCGCGGTCGGCACCTTCATCGTCGCCAATCCGTGGAAGACGGTGGTGGATACCGGGGTTGCCTGCATGCAGGCCATCACCGGCGCGGTGCCCGGCCAGCGCTACTACCTTGATCTGCTCGGCGCGCTCCACGCCCTGATGCGCGAGCTCAGGGGCAAGGGCCGCAACGAGGTCGAGGCCCATATCGACGATCCCGCGTCCTCCGAGATCTTCAAGGCGTTTCCGAGCGTGCTCGGGGATCCCTCGCTGCTCCAGTTCATCTGCGACTACGTCCGCCTCATCATCATGGGCAACGCGCGCACGCACGAGATCGAGGCGCTGATGGACGAGGAGATCCACACCATCGTGAAGAGCAAGCTGGCGCCCTATCATGCGCTGGTGACGGTGTCCGAGGCGCTGCCGGCGCTGGGCATCGTCGCCGCCGTGCTCGGCGTCATCAAGGCCATGGGCGCGCTCGACCAGTCGCCGAAGCTGCTCGGCGGCTTCATCGGCGCGGCCCTGGTCGGCACCTTCGCCGGCATCTTCCTGTCCTACGGCGTTCTTTCGCCTTTCGCGATCAAGATCAAGATGACGCGCGAGAAGAAGTGCCGCCCCTACATCATCGTCAAGCAGACGCTGCTGGCGTTCATGAACGGCGCCATGCCGCAGATCGCCGTCGAGCACGGCCGCAAGATGATCGCGAGCACCGAGCGGCCGTCGATCGACGTCGTCGAGAACGAGACGATCGCAGGTCCCAAGGCCGTCGTCACCGAGCCCGAACCCAAGGCCGCCCGCGCATGATGATGGAAGACGTCGAGGTCGATCAGCGCAAGCAGCTGCCGAACTACCTGCTGGACGCGGCCGGCATATCGATCGAACGTATGCCGATGCTCAATGTGATCTTCGATCGCATGGCGGCATCGTGTACCGACAGCCTGCAGCCGATGGCGGGAACGCCCTGCTATTTCTCGGTCAACGGCATCACCAACGATCCTCTCGGCGACATCATCAAGGACTACGAGGGCAACGCGGTCGCGGCGGTGCTCTATGCCGAGCAGTGGGACTCGCGCGTCATCATCATGCTGGACCGCGACTTCGTGTTTACGATGGTCGAGGCGATGTTCGGATCCGACGGCGCGGAACCGCCGCTCGATGTCGAACGCACTTTCTCGAACATCGAGATCCGCCTGGTCCAGGCGCTGTTCGAGCGGTTCGCCAAGGCGCTGCAGAGCGCCTTCGCCGGCACGTCGAACGTCACCTTCCGCGTCGAGCGGGTCGAGACGGCGATGGCCTCGCTGGCGATCGGGCGCGCCAGCAACATGTCGATCTGCGCGAACATGATGGTGCAGGCGCTCTACCGCGGCGGCCAGATGTTCCTGATCATTCCGCACTCCGCGCTCAACCCGCTGCGGCAGAAGCTCGCTCACGTCGTCGTCAGCGACGGCCGCGCGACCGATCCGCGCTGGCGCGAGCAGATGGAGAGCGAGGTCCACCGGACCGAAGTGACGCTGAGTGCGGTGCTCGACGAGAAGATGATCTCGCTCGAGGACGTCGTGAAATTCAAGGTGGGGCAGGTGCTGGAGCTGGAGGCCACGCCGCGCACGCTGGCGCGCCTCGAGAGCAACAACCAGGTGCTGTTCTGGTGTCAGATCGGCCAGCTCGATGGCTATTACGCCATGCAGGTGGCCGATCCCGTCGATCAGAAACGGGAGTTCGTCGATGATATCCTATCTCGTTGATGCCGTGCTGCTGATCGCGCTCGCCTTCACCAGCATGCGGGTGACCCGGATGCACCGCGAGCTGGCGCGGCTGCGCAGCTACCAGGGCGAATTCTCCACCATCGTCCACGAGACCGCGGGCGCCTTCGACACTGTCATCACCGCGGCGCATGATTCCACCGCCAATCTCGGACGGCTCGCCAACGTGCTGACCACCAAGATCGATCAGGCCCACGAGGCGATCGCAGCACTCGATGCGAGGAGCGGGCTCGCGCCGGCTGCGACTGCAGGCGGCACTGAGGTGAACAAGCACTGAAGCCGAAGCCGGCTGAACCAATACGAGCGGAACGCCAGGGCGCTCCGGGAGCGGAAATACCAAGAGGCGATACCAGATGGCGCAATCCTTCGACTATGACTCTGCCACGCGAGCACCTGCCGCCGACGAGGGGCATACCGACACGACTCCGCTGGAGCGGCTCGCGGAGATCGCCGCGCGCACGGCGGAGGAGAGCGGCAAGTTCGCCAATGTCGATGCGATCCTGCGCATTCCGGTCACCATGCAGGTGGTGCTGGGATCGGCGACCATTCCGGTGGCGAACCTGATGAAGCTCGGGCGTGGCGCGGTGGTTCCGCTCGACCACCGGGTCGGCGAGCCCGTCGACGTCGTCGTCAACGGCCGCATCGTCGCCCGCGGCGAGGTGGTCGTCGTCGAAGAGGACAATTCCCGCTTCGGTGTCTCGCTGACGGAGATCGTCGGTCCCTTGGGGCAGGGTGACAGCTGACCATGGCGGCACAGGTCGGCATCGCTCCCGTCAAGCAGCGAGGCGTTGCCACGCTGGGCGGTACGGAAAAGGTCGCGGCGCTGCTCCTGGCCATGGGCCGGCAGGCGGCCGCGAGCGTGCTCTCGCAGTTCGAGCCGCAGGAAATCCGCGTCGTCACCAAGGCCGCGGCCGAGCTGCGGCCGATCACGGCGCAGGAGCTCGAGGGGATCGTCGAGGAGTTCGCCCAGCAGTTCTCGATGGGCGCCAACATTCTCGGCACCATCGGTGGCCTGGAAGCCGTGCTTGGCGACGTGCTTCCGGCCGACCAGGTCTCGGCGATCATGACGGACCTGCTCGGCAATTCGAGCCGCTCGGTATGGGACCGCGTCTCGTCCGTGTCCGAAAACTCGCTTGCGAGCTACCTGTCCAAGGAGCATCCGCAGACCGCGGCGCTGATCCTGTCCAAGGTCAAGCCGGCCTGCGCCGCCAAGGTCATGAGCCAGCTGCCATCGAGCCTGCGCAACGAGCTGATGCGGCGCGTGCTCAGCCTCAAGCCGATCGCCGACGACGCCATGAGGGTGCTCGAGAAGACCCTGCATGAGGATCTGACGCTGAACTTCGCCCGCAACCTCGGCGCCGACACTTACGCGCGCGTCGCCGACATCATCAACAAGATGGAGCGCGGACATATCGAGGACATGCTCAAGAGCCTGTCGGAGAAGCGGCCGAAGTCGGCCGAAGTGCTGAAGGAGCTGCTGTTCACCTTCGACGACGTCATCAACCTGGCGCCGAAGGCGCGCACCATGATCTTCGACCAGGTGCCGACCGACCGTATCGTCGTCGCGCTGAAGGGCACCGACAAGCATTTCCGCGAACTGATCCTGTCCGCGGTCGCCTCGCGCGTCCGCCGCGTCGTCGAGCATGAGCTCGCCATCGGCGAGCCGTCGAACCAGCGCGACGTGCTGGAGGCGCGCCGCGTCATCACCGACCTGGCGCTCGACCTCGCGGAGAAGGGCGAAATCGAGCTCAACCCCGACCAGGAGGATGAGCTGGTCTTCCGCTGACCGCTGAACGGGCATGGCAGAATCATCCGATCAGGAGAGCAAGACAGAAGAGCCGACCGAGAAGAAAGTCCGTGATGCGCTCGAACAGGGCAAGATCCCGGTCTCTCGGGAGGCCTCTATTTTCGCCTCGATGGCCGCGCTGATGGTCATTCAGGCGTTCCTGATCGGCCAGGGCGTGCAGCAATTGACGCCGACGTTGAAGAACCTCCTGGACGATCCCGAAGGCTTCCCGCTCTCGACCGGCGCGGACGCGCAGAACCTGCTCACCGTGGTCGGCCTTGAGGCGCTGCGCTTCCTGGTGCCGCTAGTCGTCACCCTCGGCGCGTTCGGGCTCGCCGCCTCGCTGCTGCAGAACGCGCCGCGCCTGGTGCTGGAGCGCATCAAGCCTGACCTGTCGCGGATCTCTCCGATCAGCGGCTGGAGCCGTCTGTTCGGAACGCAGGGACTGGTCGAGTTCGCCAAGTCGCTGTTCAAGCTGGCCGCGGTGACCTCCGTGGTCGCCTTCGTGCTGCGCGCGTCGGAGGCGAAGGCGTTCGAGGCGATGTACACCGATCCGGTTGCGCTGCCGGAGATGATTCTCAACATCGCGATGCGGATCGTCTCGGCGATCTGCATCGCAACCATCGTCCTGGTGGCGATCGATCTCGCCTGGGCGCGCTTCCACTGGCGGCGCCAGCTGCGCATGACCAAGCAGGAGATCAAGGACGAGCACAAGCAGGCGGAAGGCGATCCGCTGATCAAGGCGCGCCTGCGCTCGCTGGCGCGCGACCGCTCGCGGCAGCGGATGATCGCATCCGCATCGCGCGCGACGCTGGTGATCGCGAACCCGACGCACTTCGCGATCGCGTTGCGCTACAAGCGCGAGGAAAATCCGGCGCCGCTCGTGGTGGCCAAGGGCATGGACGTGATCGCGCTGAAGATCCGCGAGGTCGCCGAGCAGAACCGGATTCCAGTGATCGAGAACAAGGCGCTGGCGCGCGCACTCTACGAGGCGGTGCAGGTCGATCAGGTGATCCCGGCGGAATTCTTCCGCCCCGTCGCCGAGATCATCTACTTCCTCCAGTCGAAGCAGGCGTCGCGGACCGAGAAGGTCCAGTAGAATTCAGAGGACGACGTCCGGCCCAACAGCTTGACGAAAGCTTAACGCCCTAGGCTTCTCCCGAATGGACCAGAACGGGGCTGTCGTGGGACCGCTTTATCTCTTCGAACTCGCATCGTCGCAGGCGCGGTACCTCGAGCTCCGCCAGTCGACCATCGCCACCAACGTCGCCAACGCCAACACGCCCGGTTTCAAGGCGCGCGACGTCGAGCCCTTCAACAAGGTGCTCGACGGCATGCCGGTGAGGCTTGCCACGACGTCGCCGTCGCACATGCAGCTGGCCGCGGCCGAGACCGACACGCGGGCGACCGCGAAGAAGGACAGCTGGGAAGTGGTTCACTCCGGCAACTCCGTCAGTCTCGAACAGGAAATGATCAAGGGCAGCGACGTCAGTCGCGATTACTCGATGAACTCGGCAGTCGTGCGGTCGTTTCACCGCATGCTGCTGTCGAGCGCGAAGAGCTGAGGTGAATTGAGATGCTGGACTCACTGCAAGCGTCATTGACGGTCGCGAGCTCCGGGCTCGAAGCGCAGTCGACGCGTATGCGCATCGTCTCGGAGAATTTGGCGAACGCGACCTCGACGGGGCGTACCGCCGGCGCCGATCCCTATCAGCGCAAGACGATCACCTTCGATGCTGCGATGGATCGTGCCTCGGGCTCGCAGCTGGCGAAGGTCAAGGAGATCGGGGTCGACACCACGCCGTACCGCGTGGAGTACGACCCGGGACATCCCGCTGCCGACAAGGCCGGCTACGTCAAGCTGCCGAACGTCAACATGATGATCGAGATGGCCGACATGCGGGAAGTCAACCGGTCCTATGAAGCCAATCTCCAGGTCGTGAAACAGGTGAGGTCGATGCTCGGCATGACCATCGACCTCTTGAGGAGCTGACAATGCTTGAGGCAATTTCATCCACTGCGATTTCCGCAGGGCAAGCGGCGAGCCGTGCGACCGAGGCGCAGGCCATCGCGCCGGCGGCTCCGACCGCCATTCAGTCCACCGACGATGTCGGGTTCGAATCGGTGATGAAGCAGGTGACGACCGACGCGATCGGGACGCTCAAGGCAGGCGAAGCGGCGTCGATCTCGGCGATGCAGGGCAAGGAATCCACGCGCAAGGTCGTGGAGGCGCTGATGTCGGCCGAGCAGGCCTTGCAGACGGCGGTCGCGGTTCGCGACAAGGTCGTGCAAGCCTACCAAGAAGTCGTCCGGATGTCGATTTGATCTGAAGGAATGAAGCTGTGAAATCGCTTGCCATTGCGGCCACGGGCATGAACGCCCAGCAGACCAATATCGAAGTCATCGCGAACAATATCGCCAACATCAATTCGACGTCGTACAAGCGTGCACGCGCCGAGTTCACCGATCTGTTCTACCAGATGGACCGCATGCAGGGCGTCGCGAACGTCAACGGCTCCTCGCCGATTCCGGAAGGCGCCAATCTCGGTCTCGGCGTCAAGTCGGCGGCGATCCGCAAGCTGCACATCCAGGGCGCGCTGACGCAGACCGGCAACCCCTACGATATGGCGATCAACGGTCGCGGCTGGTTTCAGGTGCTCGGTCCGAACAACGAGGTGCAATACACCCGCGCGGGCTCGTTCAACACCAATGCCAACGGCCAACTCGTCACCATCGACGGCTATCTGCTGGACCCCGCGATCACGGTGCCGCAGGGCACGGTCGAGGTCACGGTCAACCAGACCGGCCAGGTCTTTGCCAAGCTGGATACCGAGGTGAACCCGCGCCAGATCGGCCAGCTCAACCTCGCCAACTTCGCCAACGAAGCAGGCCTCGAGCCGCTGGGCAGCAATCTCTATCGCGAGACCACGGCGTCGGGCACGCCGGTCGTCGGCCTGCCGGGCGATTCCGGATACGGCAAGATCAATCAGAAGTGGCTCGAAGCCTCGAACGTCGATCCGGTCAAGGAGATCACCGAGTTGATCTCGGCGCAGCGCGCCTACGAAATGAATGCCAAGGTCATCCAGGCCTCGGACGAAATGGCCCAGACAGTATCGAAGGGCATGCGCTAGTTCCGGTGTCTCGATGTTGAACAGGGTGGGCCTGATCGTGCGCGGGTTGGCCGCCGTGCTGCTGGTTCTGGCTTCGGCGCGCCTCGCAATGGCCGAGGAGAAGCGCCTTCCCGTGCCGGCGGTTGCGATCCGCGCCGGCGAGCTGATCCGGGACGACATGATCACCGAGCGCGCCTTCGCGCCGAGCCTGCTCGGCGTTGCCATGTTCGTCGACGGGCGCCAAGTCCTGGTCGGCCGCATGGCGCGGCGCGCGCTGTTGCCGGGCCAGCCCATTCCAACCAACTCGGTGGAAGACCCCTGGACCGTCGCCCGCGGCGCCATGGTCAAGGTCGTGGTGGAAGACAGCGGCCTGTCCATCGTCACTTACGGCTCGGCGATGCAGTCGGGTGCGTCCGGCGCGCTCATCCCGGTGCGCAATACGGATACCGGGGTGATCATCAGGGGCGTGGTCCAGCCGGACGGCACCGTGAAGGTCGTGGACGGGTCATGACCAGAATCCTGCTTGCGCTCGTCCTGCTGCTTTCGGCCGCCAGCGCCCATGCCGCCGTCCGCATCAAAGACATCGCGGACATCAAGGGTCTGCGCGAAAACCAGATCGTCGGCTACGGCCTCGTCATCGGCCTGAACGGCACCGGCGACACGCTTCGCAACGCTCCGTTCACGGAGCAGTCCCTGCAATCCATGCTCGAGAACATGGGCATCAACGTCAGGAACGAGACCACGAGCACCAACAATCCGACCCGTCCGACGACGCTGCGCACGCGCAACGTCGCGGCCGTGATGGTGACTGCGGACCTGACGCCCTCGATCGGGCCCGGCGAGCGCATGGACGTGACCGTGTCGTCGCTCGGCGATGCGACGTCGCTGCTCGGCGGTACGCTGGTCATGACATCGCTGCGCGCGGCGGACGGCGCCGTCTATGCGGTGGCGCAGGGCGCGATCACGGTGGCCGGCTACAGCGTCGGAGGCCAGGCGCAGAACGTCAGTCAGGGTACACCGACGGCCGGGCGCATCCCGAACGGTGCGCTGGTCGAGCGCGAGGTGCAGGGAAGTCTCCACGAGATGGAGTTCCTGGTGCTGCAGCTGAAGAACCCCGACTTCGTCACCGCAACACGCATCCTGGACGCCATCAACCGCTACGCCGGCGGACGCTACCGCGCGCAGATCGCCTTCGAGCGCGACTACCGCACCATCGTGCTGTCGAAGCCGCGCCACATCGGCCCTGTCCGCTTCCTCGCCGAGATCGGCGAACTGACGGTCGAGCCTGATACGCCTGCACGGGTGGTGATCAACGAGCGCACAGGCACTGTCGTGATCGGGCGCGACGTGCGGATATCGACCGTTGCCGTGACGCACGGCAATCTGACGGTTCGTGTCACGGAGATGCCCGTGGTGTCGCAGCCGGCGCCGTTCTCGCGAGGGCAGACCGTGGTGGTCCCGCAGACCGTGGTCGAGGCCAACGAGGCCGGATCGCAGGTGGCGATCCTCAGCGGGGTCGATCTGCAGCGCCTGGTGCGCGGGCTGAACCAGATCGGCCTGAAGCCGTCGGGCATCATCGCGATCCTGCAGGCGATCAAGACGGCTGGTGCGCTCCAGGCCGATGTCATCGTCCAATGATGCGCAAGCGTCGTGCAAGCTTGGTCGCTCAATGCTCGTGTCTCGACCGAGAATCGCACGCGGCCCGATGCTGAAGCTGGATCACAAAGCCAAACTCCTCCTGCTGGTCGCGGCCTCAGTGTTCGCGGGCGCGTCGCCCGTGCTGGCCCTGGACGAGGCCAAGCCGACGAAGCCGCTCAACCTGCTCTCCTTCGCGCGCGCCCGCGCCCCCGGCCCGCAGAAGCCGCAGCCGGTCACGGCGGGGCCAGGCGACAATGCGTCGATCCGGGCGACGGCCTGGGCGGCCGAAGACCAGGGACCTGCGACCACTGGCGCGGTGCCCGCTTCCGAGACGCCAGCGACCGCACCTGCAGTTGCACCGGCACGTCCAGCCAAGCCCGGCAGCGTCACGGCACCGCCGAAACCTGCGCCGCCACAGGCCGCGGTATCCGCGGACAACGAAGTCGCCCTGTTCTGCAGCAACGTCGCCGATCCCGCCGTCGATGCAAGGCTGGCCTGGCAGATCAAGGAGCTGGAGAAGGCCGAGAGCCTGCTGCGCGAGCGGATCGCCGAGGTCGAGGCCAAGCGGGTCGAATACGAGAAGTGGATGGCGCTACGCGACGACTTCCTGAAGAAGGCCGAAGCCAGCGTCGTCGAGATCTATTCGCGCATGAAGCCCGAAGCTGCGGCGACCCAGATTGCCGGCATGGCGGACGAGACCGCCGCCGCCGTGCTCGCCAAGCTCAGCCCGAGGAACTCGAGCGCGATCTTCAACGAGATGGATACGGCACGCGCGGCGCACCTCGCCGACCTGCTTGGCGGAATGCGTCGCGTGGATGACGGAAAGACCAAATAGATGAAGAAGCCGATCCTCATCCTCTCGCTCATGCTGGCGTCCGTGCCCTTGGCCGGATGCTTCCATGATCCGTCCGAGGTCCTGACCGGCCCGCAAATGTCGCCGGTCGGCAGCGGCCTCCGGACCCAGGCCGATCCGATTCCGGTGACGCCGCGCATGCGCACGCCGGTCAGCTATCGCTCGACCTGGGACGACGGCACCGATCTCTACCGCGATCCCCGCGCCCGGCGCACCGGCGACGTCGTGACGGTGATCATCTCGATGCAGGACAAGGCCAAGCTCGACAACAAGACCGGCCGCTCGCGCGACTCGCAGGTCAAGTTCGGGCTCGACTGGCTGATGGACGTCGCAGGGTGGAGCGACAAGGGATCGACCAACGCCAATCTCAGCACCAACACCCAGATCAAGGGCAACGGCCAGATCGATCGCACCGAAGATATCAAGCTCTCGATCGCGGCCATCGTCACCGACGTGTTGCCGAACGGCAATATGATGATCAGCGGCTCGCAGGAGTTTCGCGTCAATACGGAGATGCGCGTGCTCAACGTCGGCGGCATCGTGCGGCCGCGCGACATCTCGCGCACCAACACGATCTCCTACGAGAAGATCGCCGAGGCTCGCGTGTCCTATGGCGGTCGCGGGAATCTGTCCGACGTGCAGCAGCCTGGATGGGGACATCGGATCTATGACGCCGTGGCACCATTCTGAAGTCCGCGCCGGTCTGGCCGCGTCGCGAGGGCAGGGGACGTGATGCGCCTGATTGCGGCCATCGTGGCGCTGACCCTTGTCGCGATCGGTGCGGGCGCGCTGGCCGGGCTGCATCTGTTCGCGGCCGCCGAGCGCGTCGCCGACGCGAAGAAGACCGCCACGCCGCCGCCGCTTGCCTCGAGCTACGCCGGCAGCGCGCGGCTCAGGAAGTTGTCCCCGATCGTGACCAATCTCGCCGCGCCGGCCAACAACTGGGCCCGCATCGAAGCCTCCATGGTGACCGAGAGCATGAGCGACGAGGATGCCGGCATCCTGGCCGCCCACATCAGCGAGGACATCGTCACCTATCTGCGGTCGGCGACGGTGACGCAATTCGAGGGATCGCGCGGGCTTCAGCATCTGCGCGACGACCTGACCGAGCGCGCCAGTATCCGTTCGTCGGGCAAGGTGCGCGAATTGATCATTGAGACCCTGGTGATTCAGTGAGAGTGAAAATCCTGCTGCTCGCGTTGGTTCTGGTCGTGCTGCCCGAAGTGGCGCTCGCCCAGATACCGGACCTCAACTCGCTGCTGCCACCCGGAAACGGCTCGACCAGCGGCCGGATCATCCAGCTGATGGCGCTGATCACGGTGCTGTCGGTGGCGCCGGGACTGCTCATCATGGTGACGAGCTTCACGCGATTTGCGGTGGCGCTGTCGTTCCTGCGCGCCGGGCTCGGCCTGCAGACCACGCCGGCCAACCTGGTGCTGATCAGCCTCGCGCTGTTCATGACCTTCTACGTGATGGCGCCGACCTTCGATCGCGCCTGGGAGACCGGCGTCCAGCCGCTGATGAAGAACGAGATCTCGGAAGAGCAGGCCTATCTGAAGATCACCGATCCGTTCCGCGAGTTCATGCTGGCCCATGTCCGCGACAAGGATCTGCAGACCTTCGAGTCGCTCGCCGCCGAGAGCTTTCGCAAGAAGTTCGACGACAAGCGCGTCGATTTGCGCGTCATCATTCCGGCCTTCATGATCTCCGAGCTGAGGCGTTCGTTCGAGATCGGATTTCTCATCATCCTGCCGTTCCTCGTCATCGACATGATCGTGGCGACGCTGACGATGTCGATGGGCATGATGATGATGCCGCCGACGATCCTGGCGCTGCCGTTCAAGATGCTGTTCTTCGTGCTGATCGACGGCTGGAATCTGCTCGCCTCCGGACTGGTGCGCTCGTTCTCGTAACCGCGGCGATCGCCTGGCGCCCCGTCATGGTTAGCGAAAAGTACCGCGCTATGGTTAGCGCTGGGTAATATTAACCATCTGATATTGCTGAAGAATTCAAGCCGATCTTAATCCGCCGGCAAGATTCGACGTGTTAGCAAGGCGTCACGGCGGGTTGGACCTCACCCACATCAGTCCAAAGGCATGATGCCGCCCCTCCGTACCGGTGCAAGTCCGGTATGTCCCCTGATGAAAATGTAACGCGTACATAAAGGGACATTCTCAATGTCAAGCCTGCTCACGAACTCGTCCGCCATGACCGCGCTCCAGACCTTGCGGTCTGTCAGCTCGCAACTCTCCACCACGCAGAGCCGGATCTCCACCGGCCAGCGCGTGGCTACCGCCGCGGACAACGCCGCCTACTGGTCGATCGCGACCTCGATGCGCGCCGACAACGCCGCGCTCTCCGCCGTCTCCGACTCGCTCGGTCTGTCGGCCGCGACCGTCGACACCGAGTACACCGCTCTGAACAAGGTCCTCGGCGACAGCAACTCCGGCCTGACCAAGCTGCAGTCGCTGCTGGTCGAAGCCAAGACCGCCGGTATCGATCGCAGCAAGATCCAGTCGGAAATCACCCAGATTCAGCAGGACATGAAGAACGTCGCCAGCGCGGCGACTTTCAACGGCGTCAACTGGCTGAGCACCAACGCCTCCACGCCGACGACCGTCAATCTCGTGTCGTCGTTCTCGCGTGTCGGCTCCACGCCGACCACCAGCTCGATCACGGTGACCGTCGCCAACTACTCGCTCTACACCTCGAGCACGGGCGGCATCCTCGACACGGTGAGCGGCAGCGCGTCGGTCGACAGCCTCAACATCGGTGCGCTGACCGACTCGGCTGCTGACCAGACCATTCTCGATGGTTACATCGCGAAGGTCACCGCAGCGATCGGCACGGTGTCTTCGGGCGCCGCCAACCTCGGCGCCATCAAGAACCGTATCTCGAACAACTCGGAGTTCGTGAAGTCGCTGATGGACTCGGTGGATCGCGGTATCGGCCAGCTAGTCGACGCCGACATGAACCAGGAGTCCACCCGCCTGGCGGCCCTCCAGGTCCAGCAGCAGCTCGGCGTTCAGGCGCTCTCGATCGCCAACAACAACAGTCAGAGCATCCTGTCGCTGTTCCGCTAAGCCTTCGACGATCTCGGGAGGGCCGCGCTTCTTGCGAAGCGCGGCCCTTTCGTTTGCCTGACGCGCGCACCGCGATTTCGGCTGCCCTGTTGCAGCGGGGGCACAGCGCCACAAGCCCCGCACAAGCTTCGCTGGCTAGTCTGGCCGCTACGACGGATTGGGTTTACGCGCATTTCCGCAGCCCAAAGGCATGATGCCGCCCTGTCGTACCGGTGCAAGCCCGGTATGTCCCCATCCATTCTGTTTTCAAAGGGACATCGAAGATGGCTTCCAGCCTGCTTACCAACTCCGCCGCAATGACTGCGCTCCAGACCCTCCGGAATGTCAGCGCCAGCCTCCAGACCACCGAAAACCGGATCTCCACCGGCCAGCGCGTCTCGACCGCTTCGGACAACTCGGCCTATTGGTCGATCGCGACCTCGATGCGCGCCGACAACGCCGCGCTCTCGGCCGTCTCCGACTCGCTCGGTCTGTCGGCTGCGACGGTCGACACCGAATACACCGCTCTGAACAAGGTCATCGGCGACCAGAACTCCGGCCTGACCAAGCTCCAGGCGCTGCTGGTCGAAGCCAAGACCGCCGGTATCGACCGCACCAAGATCCAGGCTGAAATCACCCAGATCCAGCAGGACATGAAGAACGTGGCCAACGCGGCGACGTTCAACGGCGTCAACTGGCTGAGCACCAACGCGTCTACGCCGACCACCGTCAACCTGGTGTCGTCGTTCTCGCGCGTCGGCGGCACGCCGACGATCAACACCATCACGGTGACGGTCGCCAACTACTCGCTCTACACCGCGACCACTGGCGGCATCCTGGACACGGTGACCGGCAGCGCGTCGGTCAACACCATCGGCATCGGTGCGCTGACCGACTCGACGGCCGACCAGACCATCCTCGACGGCTACATCGCGCAGGTCACCACCGCGATCAACACGGTCAGCCAGTCCGCCGCCAACCTCGGTGCCATCAAGAACCGCATCTCGAACAACACTGAGTTCGTGAAGTCGCTGATGGACTCGGTGGATCGTGGTATCGGCCAGCTCGTCGACGCCGACATGAACGCGGAATCGACCCGGCTCCAGGCGCTGCAGACCCAGCAGCAGCTCGGCGTTCAGGCGCTCTCGATCGCCAACCAGAACAGCCAGAGCATCCTGTCGCTGTTCCGCGGCTAAGCGGCGCTTTCGAAAACGACCGTGCTCCCTCAGGGAGCACGGTCCCCGCCGTGACCGGCGGACGTGGCGGCACAAGACGTCCGCAATCGATCTCCCGACGTTGAATTTCATGCGACACGCCGCGGCCGATCGTGCGGCCGTGCGTCCCGGCGTGCATTGCCGCCGACCGGATTGCGTCGCCAGGGCTTCTTGTAAAATAGGCCTTCTTGTAAAATAGGCCTTCTTGTAAAATTGCAACGCCTCGCCTGCGAACTGACACATTCGTGTCCTCGCGCAACCTTCAGACAAGGTTGGCAGCGGAGTGTCCCGTACGTCCGCATTGGTACGAGGTCATATGCTCAGTCGTGCGCAGGTACAGCAACTGCTCAACAATCTGCTGGAGCTTGGGCCGCGACGCCTGATGGCCCTGGGCCTGATCGGTTTTGCCGTTCTCGTGACCGTCGTCGGCGGCGCGTACTATCTGAGCCGGCCTGAATTCGAGACGCTCTATACCGGCCTCACCCGCGAAGACGTGACGCGCATGGGCGCCGCGCTGCGCGAGCAGAACATCACCTTCGACGTCAATACGGCCGGCGACGCGCTCTCGGTGCGCCCGAGCCAGACCATGCAGGCGCGGATGCTGCTGGCCGAGAAGGGGCTGCCGACCAGCGCCAATTCCGGCTACGAGCTGTTCGACAAGATCGGCTCGCTCGGCCTGACCTCGTTCATGCAGGAGGTCACCAAGCTCCGGGCGCTGGAAGGCGAGATCGCGCGCACGGTGCAGTTGATGAAGGGCGTCAAGGCGGCGCGGGTGCATATCGTGCTGCCGGTGCGCGGCTCGTTTCGCGCGACGCAGCAGCCGCCATCCGCATCGGTCGTGCTGCGCACCGACGGCGCGATCGAGGCCCGCACGGCGCAGTCGATCCGCCATCTCGTCGCCGCCGCCATTCCAGGCATGAACCGCGACAAGGTGACGGTGCTGGACGCCGACGGTTCGATGCTGCTCGCCGAAGAGGACGAGGCGAGCGCCGCCCCGACCAAGATGGCGAGCCTGCAGAAGACGGTCGGCGGCATGGTGCAGGAGAACATCCGCAAGGCGCTGACGCCCTATCTGGGCCTCGACAATTTCGAGGTCAGCGTCGCGCCGCAGCTCTCCACAGACAAGCGGCAGATCAACGAGACCGTCTACGATCCGGAGAGCCGGGCCGAGCGTTCGGTGCGGAACGTGCGCGAGAAGGAATCTTCGCAGAACGCCGACCGTTCGACGCCGACCACGGTGCAGCAGAACCTTCCCGATCAGCAGGTCAACGCCGGCGGCGGCAAGAACTCCAGCGAAGACAAGACCCGCCGCGAGGACGTCACCAACTTCGAGGTCTCGTCCAAGACCACGACGACGGTGAGCGACGGCTATGCGGTGAAGAAGCTCTTCATCGCCGTCCTGGTCAATCGGGCGCGGCTGGTCGCCGATCTCGGCGACAAGAGCAACCAGGCCATCGTCGACAGCAAGCTCGCCGAGATCAGCCAGCTCGCCGCGACGGCCGGCGGATTGGACAAGCAGCGCGGCGACCAGATCCAGGTGACGGCCGTCGACTTCATCGAGGGCTCGCGCGAGCTGGCGCCGGTGCCGCCGATCAGCTTCGTCGAGATGATCAACAAGCAGCTCGGCAGCGTCATCAACGCGGTGACGATCCTGGCCGTTGCGTCGATGCTGGTCTGGTTCGGCCTGCGGCCGGCGGTCAACGGCATTCTGACCCATCGCGCGGAGCAGGAGCAGGTGGAGGCGGCCGAGGCCGCTGAGATCGAGGCTGCTGCGGCCCTTGCACTGGCCGAGAGTCAGGACCCCGAGCTCAATCTCGTCGAAGATCTCGAAGGCAAGATGCAGCGAACGCCGCAGAAGCGACTGGAGCAGATCGTCCGGCTCGACCAGGCGCAGGCCGCAGCGATCCTTAAAGACTGGATGCGACGCGAGGAGGCGGCATGAACGCGGCAATCGGAAAATTCCTGACGCAGTTCGACGCGAACGGCCGGGTCAAATCACCGCCGCCTCCGCCGCCCAGGATCCAGGACGTGCTGACGAGGCCGAAGGAGATCATGCGCGAGCCTTCGCCGCAGCCCCAGGCCCATTCGCAGCCACTGCCGCAGTCGCCGTCTCCGGCACCGAGGGCGGAAGCCCCGCCGGCCAATGTCCTGGACGACGCCTACCGCCGCGGCCATGCGGCCGGCGTCGCGGAAGGCGACGCCAGGCTTGCCGAGGAGCGCGTCCGCAGCGCGATCCGGCTCGGCGAAGAGCGCGCCAAATGGTCCGACCAGCAGGCGGTCGCGATCGTCAGCGGCTTCGAGACGGCTTGCCGCGAGATCGAGACCAACATCGCAAGCTCCGTGGCGCGGATATTACTGCCGTTCCTCACCGAGGCGGTCCGCGACAAGGCGATCGGATCGCTGGTCGAGCAGATCGCAGCGCTGACCGGCAACTCGTCGGTGCCGGCGTTCAAGGTCACCGGTCCGAGCGAGCTGCTCGACCTCGTGAAGACGCAGCTCGAGGCGTCCAGGCGCACCGGCATCGAGTACGAGGCGGCCGACACCTTGGAGGTTCGCGTCGTGGCCGACCAGACCGTGATCGAGACGCAGATCACGGCCTGGAGCGAACGCCTGAAGGAAGCACGCCGGTAGCCCGTCATGGAAGAGGTCAAGCATGAACTCGTGATCGTCCGCCGGCGCAGCGCCTTCGCCGAGGAGGCGCATCACGGCGGCGTATGGAAGATCGCCTATGCGGACTTCATGACCGCGATGATGGCGTTCTTCCTGGTCATGTGGCTGCTCAACGCGCTCAACCAGGATCAGAAGCAGGTCGTCGCGAGCTATTTCAATCCGATCCAGCTCGCGGAAAATGCCCCCGCGCCGAAGGGCCTGAAGAATCTTTCCAAGAAGGAGCCGACCTCGTTCGAAGGTCAGGACGGCAAGCGTCAGCCGGCCGGCTCGAACGAGGAACGTCGCGGCGACTCGCCGACGGCGGAGAAGCCGGCCTCCTATGAAGAGAAAGTCCTGTTCCGTGATCCCTATGCGACGCTTTCCGAAATCGCGAACAGCGCGAACCAGTCCACGGGACAGCGACGCGCCGGCGCGCTGACGTCCGCCGAAGAGGATGGTCTCAAGGGCGGCGACGCCTACCGCGATCCCTTCGACCCCGGCTATTGGAAGCTGGCGCCGCAAGCATCCAAGGACGCCGATCGCATGATCGAGAGCGAGCCCAAGCCGAATGCTTCCGCGCGCGACGGTGCCTCAGGCACAAATCAGGGCGAGCCGCAGCCGCGTCGTGCCAAGGCGGACGATGCCGGCGGAAGCCTGGCGCCGAACGCGGATGCGTCGTCCGCAAACCTGTCGCCGTTGTTGCCGCCGGGGCCCGCGCCGGCGCAGGCCCCGCGCGAGGGCAGCGCCCAGGCCACCGTTCAGGCGAGCGCTCAAGCCAACGCCGCCGCGCAGGCGCGTCCCAACGATACGACGAAGGAGTCCGAGCCGCGCGATGCGGCGCAAACCCAGCAGCCGACCGTCAAGCAGCTTCAGGCCGCGATTGCCGACGCGCTCTCGGACATCAAGGCTGGCGCCGGGCCGGCGGCCGAGGTGCGTCAGGTCGAGGAGGGCCTCCTGATCAGCCTGACCGACGATGCGAGCTTCGGCATGTTCGCGGTCGGCTCGGCCGAGCCGCGGCCCGAGCTGATCCGCGTGATCGACAAGATCGGGCCGTTGCTGACGAAGCGCCAGGGCATGATCATCGTCCGCGGTCATACCGACAATCGACCGTATCGTTCTGAGACTTACGACAATTGGCGGCTGTCGACCGCCCGCGCGCAGATGGCCTATTACATGCTGGTTCGCTCCGGCGTCGACGCGCTGCGGATCGAGCATGTCGAAGGCTATGCCGACCGCCGGCCGAAGCTTCCGAACGATCCGGCGGCCGCGCAGAACCGCCGGATCGAGATCCTGATTCGTGAGAAGCGCCCTTGATCAGGCCGCTCCTCTGCGCCGCCGTGCTGCTCCTGCCGTTCACGGCAGCGAACGCGCTCGCACAATCCGCGCGCCAGCCGGGCGAGCCCTATGAGCTCGTCCGCGCGTTGCAGGCCGTGCAGGACAGCATCGCCAACGGTGACACCGCCGCGCATGGCAGTCACGTCGCGCTGATCCGGCAGATCGGAGAGAAGTTCCTCGCCGCCGATCCGGGCGTGTGGAGCAATGCGCAGAACAGCCAGGCTGCGGTCATCTACCTGCTCAGCGGCGGCGCGCCGCAGATCGTCCGCAAGCTGCCGCGCGACAAGATGAACGTCGACGAGCGGCTGTTCAACGGCGCGCTCGCCTATGTCGAGGGCCGTCAGGAGGAAGCGCGGGAGTTGCTCAAGGACGTCAAGCCGCGGACGCTGTCCTCCGGCCTCGGCGGACAGGTCGCGCTTGTCCAGGGCGCGTTGTTTGCGCGCTCCGAGGCATCGCTCGCGATCGAGCGTCTGGACGACGCGCGCCTGCTCCTGCCCGGTACGCTGGTGGAGGAGGCGGCGTTGCGGCGCGAGATCCTGCTGGTGGGGCAGGCGGAGGATTTCGACAAGTTCGAGTTCCTGGCGCTGGCCTATATCCGCCACTACCGCAACTCGATCTATGCCGGCGATTTCTGGCAGCGCTTCTCCTCGGGCCTGACGCAATCGAGTCTGGCGCTCGACGATCGCCGCTTCGCGCGGATCGCAGCGCTGCTCGAGCAGATCGATCGCGCGAGCCGCCTCAAGCTCTATCTCGTGATCGCGCGCGCGGCGATGGTGCGCGGGCAGATGGCTGTGACGCGGCTTGCCGGCGAGCGGGCGCTGACGCTCAGCGCCGACGCCTCGGCGGATCGCGAGCGGGCGCATTTCTTCCGCGGCGCCGCGCGGGCGCTCACCGACGAGTATGATGGCGGTCTGGCCGAGCTGAAGGCACTCGACCGGTCGAAGCTGCCCGAGCGCGACGTGCCCCTTCTGAATGCCACGGTGCAGCTCGCGCTCGATGTTCGCAAGCCGTTTCCGGGCGGATCCGCCGCTGCTGCCGACAAGCCTCCGGCAACGCCGGCACGTCTCGATCTGGCGTCATCGACCGTGACTCTCGCGCGCGCGCAGAAGCAGCTCGGCGAGCTCGAACTCCTTACCAGGGACCGCCGCCCATGACCAAGCTCAGTGGAACCTCCGGACAGCTCTTCTCGGGTCTCGCCGAGAGCCTCAACATCCGCGGCACGTCGCGTTCGGCAAAGAACGCCGGAGCCAAATCGCAGGCGGGCTCGTCGTTCAACGATCTGCTCCACACCGTCTCGAACCTCGCCAAGCAGGCACTCAACGATGAGGGCAGCGATACGACCGCGAAGGCCGGAGCGCTGCGCACGCGTCTGGCCCACCCCGCGGGCAAGGACAAGTCGAAGGACGAGACGGACGAGCGCACCGAGGCGACCGACCTGCTCAAGGCCGGCGACCAGACGACCGACAAATCCTCGGAGACGCAAAGCCCGGTCGGCCATGATCCGAAGCCAGACGGTTCGAATCGCTCGAACGCTCCCGCGATCGTGGGACAGGATCTCGTTGCCGCATCGGCCGCGAAGCCGCAAATGCCGTCGCAGTCGGGCGACAGGAAAGACGTGCCCGCGCGCGACGAGCGCTCATCCGGGACGAAGCGCGAAGTTGCGGCCACAGGCATCGCGAAGGCAACGACGGCGGATTCCGCGCCGTCTGCTGTCGTTCCGACCGGCGCGCGTGCACAAGGCGATGCATCGCAAGCCGCGGCCGCACAGCCAGGCAGCGAGGCTTCCGCCAAAGCCATGCCCGCGACATCAGGCTTCGAGGCGGTCACCGCAAATGTCGAACGCGCCGCCAAGGTCTCGACGCGCGACGCGTTGCCCGAGACGACCAAGGTCACCGTGGTCCAGCAGGAGACCCATCTGCCCCCGGCGCAGTTCAACGCTCCGCAACAAGTCGCCAATGCGGTCGTCGCCGAACTGAAGGACTCCGCAGGCCCGGCGGGGTCCGCAGCGCCCGATCCCGCAGCATCCCAGACCAATGCGCCGGATCAGCCGCTCAAGATCCTGACCATCAATCTCGAGCCGCCCGCGCTCGGCAACGTCACCGTGCGCCTTCGTCTCGTCGGCACCGAAGTGTCCGTCCACCTTGCCGCCGCGCGCAAGGACACGAGCCAGATGCTGGATCAGCAGCGCGACCAGATCCGCGATCTCATGCAGACGGCGGGTTATGTCGCCGACGTCGCGCCCGTGCAGCACGGCTCGCTGGATGGATTCCAAAGCGGCTCCGGCCAGTCGCAGCCGCAGCTCTCGGGCCAGCAACAGCCCTCGTCGCAGTCGCAAGGTGCGTTCGGTGGCGCAGGCTCGTCGTCGGGGCAATCCGATGGCGGCGCGAAGCAGGCCCGCCAGGAGCGCCAGCCCAGCCAGGAGACGCGTCATGACCAGGACGTGGCGCCGCATCTTCGTCGCGGCCCTGTTTATCTGTAATGCCGGCGCCGCGGACGCGGCCACCGACGCCGCGCGCCCCTGCGAGCGCGAGATGGCGCGCGCGGCCCAGCAGCATGGGATTCCGCTTGGCATTCTCTACGCAGTCGGTCTCACCGAGACCGGCCGCCGCGGCGCGCTGCATCCTTACGCCCTCGGCGCCGACGGCCAGACCGTGTTCGCCAGGGACATGGATGATGCGATCGCAAATTTCCAGGCCATGCGAGGCAAGGGCATCAAGCTGATCGATCTCGGCTGCATGCAGATCAACCATTACTATCACGGCGACAAGTTCGTCTCGGTGCGCGCGATGTTCGATCCCGCGAAAAACGTCGAATATGCCGCGCGCTTCCTGAAAGAGCTGAAGCAGCGCGAGGGCAGCTGGACCATGGCGGTGGCTCGCTACAATGCCGGCCCCAACAACCAGCCGGCGCAGAAGCGCTATGTCTGTCACATCGTGGCTCACCTCGTGTCGAGCGGTTTCGGCGCCTGGACCGACAAGGCACGCTCGTTCTGTCAGCCGAAAACGACATGACGACATGAAGTTGTGCATGGTTCCGAACCATCAGCCCCGCGCAAGCAAGATCCCCCATTGTAACTGCAACCTACCAAAGGAGCCCACTTCATGAGCCTGTATGGTGTTATGCGCACCGGCGTTTCCGGTATGAGCGCGCAGTCCAACAAGCTGTCGACGGTTTCGGACAACATCGCGAACGTCAACACCACCGGTTACAAGCGGGCTTCGACAGAATTCTCCTCGCTGATCCTGAAAAGCGGCTCTGGCAATTACGACTCCGGCGCTGTCGAGACGACCGTCCGTTACGCCATCAGCGATGCCGGACATACGCAGTTCACGACGTCGTCCACCGACCTTGCCGTGCAAGGCAACGGCTTCTTCGTGGTCTCGAACGCCACCAACACGCAGCAATATCTGACGCGCGCCGGCTCGTTCGTGCCGGACGCTCAGGGCAACCTCGTCAACGCGGCCGGCTACTACCTTCTGGGCCAGCCCGGCAAAGTCACCAATTTTTCGCAGAACAGCCTGGCCGGAATGCAGATCGTGAACATCGCCCAGGTCTCGCAGGTGCCGGTGCCGTCGACTGCGGGCACCCTGACGACCGGCAATCTCGATCCGAAGGCGGCTGTCATTGCCGGTCCGCCCGGTCCGGCGTCATATTCGTCGAAGAGCTCGATCGTCGCCTACAACAATATCGGTCAGGCTGTTACGCTCGACGTCTATATGTCCCACACCGCGACGGCGGCCGGCTCGGATACCTGGCAGGTTCAGGTCTACAACTCCGCGACGGGCACCTCGCTCGCCGCCGCCACCACTTTCACCTTCGACACCACCGCGACCGGAAAGGGCGCGCTGGCCGCGGCGAGCCCGACGGGCCTTACGTTCACGGTCCCGGGCGGCGCGGCGATGACCATGGACCTGTCGAACATGACGCAGGTTGGGGCCGACTTCAGCTTCAAGGCCACCGTCAACGGCAGCGTCCCCGCGGCGATCGACAAGGTCGATGTCGACGAGGCGGGCCATGTGACGGCGATCCTCAAGAACGGGCAGCAGCTGACGCTCTACACGATCATGCTCGCCGACGTCGCGAGCCCCGACAATCTGACGCCCGAGCCGGGTAACGTCTATTCGACCAACATGAATTCCGGCAATGCGCAGGCCGGGAATGCCGGCACCGGCGGGCTCGGCACGGTCCAGTCCGGTGCGCTGGAGGACTCCAACGTCGATCTCGCGGACGAGCTCACCGGGATGATCGAGGCGCAGCGCGGCTTCACCGCCAACTCGAAATCGTTCCAGACGGGCGCCGACCTGCTCGACGTCGTCGTCAACCTGAAGCGCTGAAGTCTCCAGCGCTCACCCCCGGCAAGAGCAGATCATGTCCCTTACCGCCGCCCTCGACTCCGCTCGTGCCTCGCTCATGGCGTCGGGCATCCAGTCGTCGACGATCTCGCGCAACATCGCCGGTGCCAGCGCCACCGGCTATTCGCGCAAGATCGCCGTGCTGGACAACCTCCCCGGCACCGGCGTCTACGTCGCGGCGATCCAGCGCGCCGCCAGTTCGGGTCTCTATTCGAACGTGCTGACCGCGACCTCGTCGTCGGCCAAGCAGAGCGTGATCTATGACGGCCTGCAGAAGATCGCGGCCGCGACGGTGGACGATCCCGAGCTCGAGCAGTCGCCGACCGCCCAGCTCAACAAGCTGAAGCAGGCGTTGCAGCAATACGCCAACTCCACCGACAATGCGACCCTGGCGCAGGCGGCCGTGACGTCCGCCAAGGACATGGTGACCGGGCTCAACCAGGCCACCAAGACGGTGCAGTCGGTCCGCGAGGGGGCCGACGCCGACATGGCGAATTCGGTCGCCAACATCAACCAGCTGCTGTCCCAGTTCCAGACGGTCAACACCGCCATCGTGAAGGGCACGATCTCCGGCGACGACGTCACCGACTATCTCGACCAGCGCGACAGCATCGTCTCCAGGCTGTCGCAGGAGGTCGGCGTCTCGATGTCGATCCGGACCAATGGAGATGCCGCGCTCTATACCGACAGCGGCGTCGTGCTGTTCGACAAGACGGCGCGGGCCGTGAGCTTTGCGCCGACCAATGCCTATACCGCCGGCACCACGGGCAATGCCGTCTTCATCGACGGCGTTCCCGTGACCGGCGCCAATTCCGTCATGCCGCTCAAGTCCGGCAAGCTCGCCGGCTTGGCCCAGCTGCGCGACAAGGACACGGTCACGTATCAGAGCCAGCTCGACGAGATCGCGCGCGGCCTGATCGACGCCTTCAAGGAAAGCGACCAGTCGGCTGTCCCGACGCTGGCGGACCGGCCCGGCCTGTTCACTTATCCCGGCGCGCCCGCGATGCCCGCGAGCGCGACGATCTCGGTGGGCCTCGCCGGGAGGATCTCGGTCGCCGCCTCGGTCGATCCGGCCGTAGGCGGAAATCCGAACCTGCTGCGCGACGGCGCCATCAGCGGCGTTGCCGCCTATAATTACAACACGACCGGCAATGCCGGCTTCTCGGCGCGGCTGCAGCAGCTCATCAACAAGATGGAAGCGCCGCAGCCATTCGATGCCACGGCTCAGGGCAAGCCGAGCGGCAGCGTGATCGAGTTTGCGTCTTCCTCGGCGAGCTGGATCGAAAGCCAGCGCAAGACCGCCGACGACAGCGTCCAGTATCAGAATACGCTGCTCGACCGCAGCACCGCGGCGCTGTCCAACGTCAGCGGCGTCAACATGGACGACGAGATGGCGTTGATGCTCCAGGTCGAGCGCACCTATTCGGCGTCGTCGAAGATCATTTCCACCGTCGATGAGATGCTGCAGAGCCTGCTGGCTGCCGTAGGGAATTAAGTCATGATGAGCGCGAACTACATCTCGACCCTGATGCTGTCTTCATCGTTGAGGTCGTCGATCACGAACAACCAGAGCGCGCTGACCAAGGCCTCGAAGGAGGCGACCACCGGCCGTTTCGCCGATGTCGGCCTCGAGCTCGGCACGGGAACGGGCCGCGACGTGGCGCTGCGCGCCGATTTCAACTTCGCCGACCAGCTCGTCGACACCAACGAGCTGGTTTCGGGGCGCCTCGATGTGACCCAGAACCGGATCACGCAGCTCGGCAAGACCGCGTCGGAATTCCTCAAGAACCTGATCGCGGCCCGCGACGCCGACAGCGGCGCGAAGATCATCCTGCCGAGCGCGTCCGCGAACCTTCAGGACGTCATCGGCGCGCTCAACGTTTCCTACAACGGGTCGTATCTGTTCGGCGGAATCGATACGCAGACCGTGCCGGTCACGAACTACACGGCCGGCTCTGCCAGCAAGAACCAGGTCGATGCGGACTTCCTGGCGACGTTCGGCTTCTCGCAGGCTGCGGCCGGTGTGAGCACCATCACTCCGGCGCAAATGCAGAATTTCCTCGACAACACCCTCGACCCCGAGTTCGCGAGCCCGGCCTGGAACGCCAACTGGTCGTCGGCCACGGATCAGACGCTGTCGAGCCGCATCTCCACGACCGAAGTTGTCGACAGCTCGGTCAGCGCCAACCAGCCCGGCTTCCGCAAGCTGGCCGAGGCCTACACCATGCTCACTGATCTCGGGAACACGAGCCTCAGCAAGGACACGTTTCAGGTCGTCGTCGACAAGGCCATCAGCCTGGTCAGCGGCGCGATCAACGATCTCGCCGTGCTCGGCGGGACCGTCGGCTCGATCCAGCAACGGGTCACCGGCGCGACCGAGAAGCTGAAGATCCAGAAGGACATCCTCAACGACCAGATCGTCAAGCTGGAGGCGGTCGACCCGACCGAGGCCTCGGTCCGCGTCAACACCCTGCAGACCCAGATCAAGACGGCGCTCGCGCTGACCTCGCAGCTCCAGCAGATCAGCCTCATCAACTATCTCTAGAGCCGAGGCTCGCAACCTCGTCCTGTTACCCGGTCTCCTGCGCAGAGTGATGCTGATGACGTTTGAAGCCTATGAATCGGTCGTCGACGAGAGCGGTTACGAGGCGCGGGGCCGCGAGCGGCAGGCGCTCAGCCTCGGCATCGACCGGCTCGAGCGGATTCAGCGAGGCGTGTTCCGCCTCGAGGATCTGGTCGAGAGCCTGCTCTATGTGCGGCGGCTGTGGACGATCTTCATCGAGGATCTCTCGCACCCCGAGAACGGGCTTCCGGACAAGCTGCGCGCCGACATCATCTCGATCGGCCTGTGGGTCGTCAAGGAGGCCGATCGTCTTCGCGAGGAGAGGTCGAACGACGTGATGCAGCTCATCGAAATCAACCGCCTGATCCGAGACGCTCTTTGATGAAGATCTCCTTGCGGGCGGGCGAACGGATCTACATCAACGGCGCGGTGCTGCGCGTGGACCGCAAGGTCTCCGTCGAGCTCGTCAACGACGTGATGTTCCTGCTCGAAGGGCAGGTCATGCAGGCGTCCGACGCCACCACGGCGCTGCGGCAGCTCTACTTCATCGTCCAGCTCATGCTGATGAACCCGACCGACATCCGCGACGCCGCGGCACTCTACGCCCAGCATCACGCGGCCCTGTGCGCCGTGTGCGAGAGCCGGGAGATGCTGGACGGACTGGGCGCGGTCGACGAGCTGGTCGAGGCGACCCGCTACTTCGAGGCGCTCAAGCGGATCCGGGCCCTGTTCCCGGTCGAGCAGGCCATCCTGGCCGGCGCCATCACCGAGTCCCCATTCCAGGCTGCCTGACAGCGGAGAGGTACATGAACGTCAACAGTGCGACCGACAGCACGAGCAAGTCGTCCAGTTCGACCGGCTCCACCAATTCGACCTCGAGCAACAGCGTCGACTACAACACGTTTCTTCAGCTTCTCGTCGCCGAGATGAAGAACCAGGATCCGACCAATCCGATGGATACCTCGCAATATATGAGCCAGTTCGCGCAGCTCTCGACGGTCGAGCAGGCCATGCAGACCAACTCGAAGCTGGATGCGCTGCTGTCCTCGCAGTCGTTGTCGCAGGCCAACGGCCTGATCGGGAAAACCGTCAGCTTCGCAGACGCCACCGGCGCCAGCTTCAGCGGCAAGGTCGTCTCGGTCTCCATCAACGCCGACGGCTCCATCGCGACCCTCGAGAACGGCACCAAGGTCGCGGTCGGGCCGGGACTCACGATCAGCCAGTCATGAACGAACGCGACGCTCTCGACATCGTCCAGGCGGCGATCTGGACCATCATCGTCGCCTCCGGGCCCGCGGTCGGCGCCGCGATGCTGGTCGGCACCATCATCGCGCTGATCCAGGCCCTGACCCAGATCCAGGAGGTGACGCTGACCTTCGTTCCGAAGATCATCGTCATCCTCCTGGTCGTTGCCGTCTCCGGCTCCTTCATCGGCGCGCACCTCTCCACCTTCACCGAGATGGTCTATTCGCGGATCGAGCGCGGCTTCTGACCCGCGCGGCCTCGGCCACCATCCCCGCGTAAGCTTTGCGGGGCAGATTAGGGGCGGACCCTCTGCCGGTGACCCATGGCCGATACGTTAGCTGCTAGCCTGCCGACCCCACGACGATTGGGGGCCGACGCCTTTTTCGCCGGCGGCATCGTGGCCATGCTCACGATCCTGTTCCTGCCGATCCCGCCGATCCTGATCGATCTCGGCCTCGCGTTCTCGATCGCGCTGTCGGCGCTGATCCTGATGGTCGCGCTGTGGATCCAGCGACCGCTCGACTTCTCCGCCTTCCCGACTGTGCTGCTGATCGCGACCATCCTGCGGCTGGCGCTGAACGTAGCGACCACCCGCCTGATCCTGTCGCGCGGCGGGGAGGGCGAGCAGGCTGCCGGCCACGTCGTCGCCGGCTTCTCCAAGTTCGTCATGGGCGGCGACTTCGTCATCGGCCTGATCATCTTCGCCATCCTGGTCACCGTGAATTTCGTCGTGATCACCAAGGGTGCGACGCGTATCGCCGAAGTCGGCGCCCGTTTCACCCTCGACGCCATCCCCGGCAAGCAGATGGCGATCGACGCCGATCTGTCGGCGGGCCTGATCGACGACAAGGAAGCCCAGCGCCGGCGCCGCGAGCTCGAAGAAGAAAGCGCGTTCTTCGGTGCCATGGACGGTGCCTCGAAGTTCGTTCGGGGCGATGCCATCGCCGGCCTGCTCATCACCGCGATCAACATTTTCGGCGGCATCATCATCGGCGTCACCCATCACGGGCTGACGCTGTCGCGCGCCGCCGACGTCTACACGAAGCTCTCCGTCGGCGACGGTCTGGTGTCGCAGATGCCGGCACTCATCGTGTCGCTGTCGGCCGGCCTGCTGGTCTCCAAGGGCGGCACGAGAGGATCGGCCGAGCAGGCCGTGCTGCGCCAGCTCGGCGGCTATCCCCGCGCTGTGTCGGCCGCCGCGCTGATGATGTTCGTGCTCGCCTTGATGCCGGGGCTGCCGTTGGCGCCCTTCGTGCTTCTCGGCGGCGTCATGGCCTTCGTCGGCTACACCTTGCCGAGGCGGCAGGCGGCGCGGGAGCGGAAGGAAGATGTGCGCAAGGCCGACGAGCGCGCCCAGGCTGAGGCCAAGGAATCCGTCAAGGACCAGCTCAAGACCGCCGAGATCGAGCTTGCGCTCGGCGGCCATCTTTCGGTTCATCTGCTGGGCTCGCGCACCGAGCTGGCCCACCGCGTCGCCAAGATCCGCAAGAAGTTCGCCAAGCAGTACGGCTTCGTCATTCCCGAGATCAAGCTCAGCGACAATCTGTCGATCGACCCCAAGGGCTACCAGATCCGGATCCACGACACCCGCGTCGCCCATGGCGAGCTCCGGCTCGGCGAGGTGCTGGTGCTGGTCGACAAGGACGGCAAGCCCGACGTGCCCGGCGAAGAGGTGGTCGAACCCGCTTTCGGCATGAAGGCGCTGTGGGTGACGGAAGCCTTCACGGACGAAGTCAAGCGGCAGGGCTGCAAGCCGGTCGACAATCTGTCGGTGCTGCTCACGCATTTGAGCGAGGTGCTCCGGGCGAACCTCGCCCAGCTCCTGTCCTACAAGGACATGCGCGCGCTGCTCGACCGGCTCGATCCCGAGTACAAGCGCCTCGTCGAGGATCTCTGCCCGTCGCAGATCTCCTATTCCGGCCTGCTGGCGATCCTGAAGATCCTGCTGGCCGAGCGGGTCTCCATCCGCAATCTTCACCTCATCCTCGAGGCGATCGCCGAGATCGCGCCTCACGTGCGGCGCTCCGAGCAGGTCGCGGAGCACGTGCGGACCCGGCTTGCCCAGCAGATCTGCGGCGATCTCTCCGACAACGGCGTGCTCAACGTCGTCCGTCTCGGCAACCGCTGGGACCTCGCCTTCCACCAGAGCCTGAAGCGCGACGCCAAGGGCGACGTCGTCGAGTTCGACGCCGATCCGCGCCTGATCGAGCAGTTCGCGACCGAAGCCAGCGCCGCGATCCGCAAGTTCACCGAGAACGGCACCAGCGTGGTGCTGGCGGTGACGCCGGAAGCCCGGCCCTATGTCCGGATGATCCTGGAGCGGGTGTTCCCGACCTTGCCGATCCTGTCGCATGTCGAAGTCGCGCGCAGCGCCGAGATCCGGGCGCTCGGAGCCGTGTCGTGATCAGCGGCCTTGCCGACAGCGTGCTGGTGACGTTCATCGTGTTCTGCCGTATCGGCGCCTGCCTGATGCTGGTGCCCGGCTTTTCCAGCGTCAACGTTCCGGCACAGGTCCGCCTGTTCGTCGCGCTCGTCACGACGTTCGCGCTGACGCCGATCCTGATCGCGGTGCTGAAGCCGCTCACGGACAACGCCGCGCCGCTGACGCTGGCGCTCCTGATCTGCTCCGAGCTCGTGGTCGGCAGCGTCATCGGGCTCGGCGGGCGGGTGTTCTTTCTCGCGCTCCAGACCATGGCGACGGTGATGGCGAGCGCGATCGGGCTCAGCAACATCCCGGGAACGCCGGTCGCCGACAGCGATCCGGCGCCGGCGCTGGTGCCGCTGATCATGGTGTCCGTCACCACGCTGTTCTTCATGACCGACCAGCATTGGCAGGTCCTGCGTGGGCTGATGAACTCCTACGACGTCTGGCGTCCCGGGAGTCGGCTCGGCGGCGGCATGGCACTCGACCTGCTCGTCGGCCGCCTGTCGGAAGCGTTCGTGCTGACGCTGCGGATCGCCAGCCCGTTCATCGTCTATTCGGTGATCGTCAACCTGGCGGTCAGCCTGATCAACAAGCTGACGCCGGCAATTCCAGTCTATTTCATCTCCGTGCCCTTCGTGCTGTTCGGCGGCTTCCTGCTGCTCTACCTCACGAGCGACGAGCTGCTGACGCAATTCATGCTCGGCCTCTCGTCCTGGCTGGCGGAGTGAACCTGTGATGACGTCGCGCGCGGACAAGCTCGGCCGGATGGTGTCGCTGGTGAAGCTCCAGCTCCGGCTGTCCGAATGGCAGCTCGCGCAGCTGCGGCAGCAGGAGCGAAGCCTGCAGGACGAGCAGGAATGGCTGGTGGGAGCCCTGAACGATGGCAAGCCGCCGGCGGGATCGTCGAGCGAATCGATCGCGCGGCGCTTGAACAGGACGAGCGTCGGTGCGCGCGAGATCCGGACGCAGGCCGCGCAGCAGCTCGACCAGGTCCGCGCCGAGAGCCGCCGCGTGAAGCAGCTCGAGCAGGTCGCGAAGGCGGCGCTGGCCGACAAGCTCCGTGACGCCGAGAAGCGCTCCCTCGAGGAGATGACGGGAATAAGCCCAGCCGTGCGCGCGTGGACGCCACGGCCAGCCAATCGGAACAAGCCATGATCGTGACCGCGACGCCCGACCTCGTTCTCGACGTCCTCGAGGCCGCCGATCCCGTGACCCAGCGCGCGGCGACCGCGAAACTCGATGCGCTGAAATCCTCCGATGCCGACTTCGCCGCAACGATGGACGCGGAGGCCGGCAAGGCGGCAGCTGCCGAGCAGTCCGCGACGAAGGTCTCCGAGGCGTCGTCGGATGCGGTGAATGGGGCCCCGGTGCGGATGATCAAGGCGCCGGCGTCGGGCGAGGTGTACCGGAAGTTCGAAGCTTTCATCCTCCAGACCTTCGTCGAGACGATGTTGCCGAAGGAATCCGAGCAGGTCTTTGGCAAGGGCACGGCCGGCGGCGTCTGGAAATCGATGCTGGCGGAGCAGCTTGGCAGCCAGCTGGCAAAGGGCAACGGCATTGGCATCGCCAAGCAGCTGGCCGCCGCCAATCCGGCGGGGCCGAACGGTGCCGGCAAGGCCGGATGATTGATCCGCGAACGGGTGACAGAAGTTGAAGGGTGAATTTCCTATGCAGGCACAAGACAGCGCGGCGGCCATGGTGATCGAGCAGCCGGTCGTGGATACCGGGGTGATGACGACGGAAGCAGCAGAAGCCGATGCGCTGCTGCCGGTGCTGCTGCCGATCATGAGCGGCGAGGCCGTGGTCGACGGCGCGGATGCGGCGAGATTGGATGAAGTGCGGGGCCTGCTGGCAGCGATCCGCCGGCTCGAAAGCATCGTCGAGGAGGAGACGGTCGCGCTCACGACGCGTCAGAAGATCGATTTCGACGACTTCAGCGCGCGGAAGAGCCGGAGCATGCTCGAATTCGTCCGCCTGATGCGGGCGCGGATGCATCTCGGCGGCGACGTCGAGGTCACCGACGAGATTCAGCGGCTGCGCGAGAAGCTCGAGCGGAATCGCTCGATCCTCGAAATGCACTACGACGCGGTGCGCGAGATCGCGGGCATCATCGTCAAGGCGATCAAGGAGGCCGAGTCGGACGGCACCTATACCGGCCGCGCAGCGCAGGACGGAAAATGATCAGACTGGTGCTGGCCGGGCTCTGGGTATGCATCCTCACCGCGGGCACGAGCTATGGCGTGGCCTATTGGAAGGAGAACGGCAGCCTGCTGCCGGCGAAGGACGAATATCTCGAGGGGCTGCAATACCAGAAGACCCGGGCTTTGAGCGTGCCCATGGTCGAGAACGGCAATGTGCAGGGCTATATCGTCGCGCGCTTCGTCTACACCGTGGAGGCGCGGACGATGCACCAGCTCAACGTTCCGCCGGAGCCGTTCGTCGTCGACGAGGCCTTTCGCAGGATCTATGCCGACGATCGTCTCGACTTCAGGAAGCTCGCCCGCTACGACCTCTCCATCCTGACGGCCGCCATCAAGCAGCGCGTCAACGAGCGGATGCAGGCTGACGTCGTCCAGGACGTCCTGGTCGAGGATTTCAATTACGTCTCCAGGGAAGAATTCCAGCAGAAGCCGTAGAGCGCGGGCTGAATAGGCGCAGCTGGTTCGTCACAAAGACGTCGTCATGCCCGGGCTTGCCCCGGGCATCCACGTTCTTGGTCCGGCGTAGCAACCCGTGGATGGCCCAAGCCCGGCCATGACGACGTGGAGACTCTTGCGCCCAATAGCTCCGATGGGATTGCCTCTTCACAAGAGGAAAACGCACCTCCATCGAGGCGCTATAGGGGGCTCATCCCACATCTCCCGCCGCCGAAAATGCAACGGCCTCTGCGATGGTGCTTCGTAGAGGCCGTTGTCTGTTCGTGGCAGGCTTGTGCCGTGTCAGTTGCCGACCGGATAGGCGGCCGGGACGGCATGCGCCCTGTTCAGGATGATGCCGACCTCGTCGAGCTCCTGCATCGGCACGTCGAGGGTGTCGCCGGCAGGGATGTCGAGGCGGTATCCGACGTAACGCCGGGCCACGATCGCGTCGAAGCCGAGGCGGTCGCGGAGTTTCTTGCGCAGCTTGCTGACGTGGCTCTCGATCACGCTCTCGTCGAAGGTGGACTCGAAGATGCCGTAGACCGCGTTGAAGATCTGCGTCTTGGTGATCCACTTGCCGTGATTGCTGACCATATATTCGAGAATGCGCAGTTCGCGGCGGGGCAGCGTGAGGGCGTGGCCCGCGATCTCGGGGTCACGGCCGTTGAAGAAGACCTGGATCCTGCTCTCGCAGGGCCTCGGCAGCTCGCCCACCCGGCGGCGCGCGATCGCGGCCGTTCGGGCAAGGATCTCGCGCAGGTGGATCGGTACGTGCACGACGTCGTCGACACCCGATTCGAACAGCTCCAGCGTGTTCTTGAGCATCTTCTGGCCGCTCATGGCGATGATGGGAGCCGAGGAACGCTTGCGCATCGCCCGCGGCAGGCTTCCGCGGGCATCGCAATCCCCGAGGAGGAAGGCGTCCACCGCTGCCAGATCCGATTCACTCGCGGATTGCAGCCAGTCCCAGAATTCCCCGGAGGAGAAGCCGATCGACGATACGCCTTCGCGAACGAGCCCTCCGACATAGCTGTTCGCGACGCTCTCGCGATCATCAACGATAATATACATCAGTCTTTCGCCCCTGTTTCGCACCTGTCGCGGCCGGCTGGTTGTTGTGATGCCCGGCTCGGCAACGATGCTGTTTGACGACATTCCTTCCCGCGAACCGTTGTTATGGTTTCGATATTCGCGGGCAGCCCTACGCATTCAGTGCCTGCGTCTCGCAGGCCTGGTACTTCAACTCGATACTGAACGCTTACTGCGTGAGGCCCGGCGGGTGTCTTACGGATCACCTCGCGGGGCGGATTGAGAAACGACCTAGAACAGTTGCGCCAAGTTGCTCATCGCGTCCGAACGCCACTGAATCTGTGTCGATCTCCTCGCCAACTGGCGAGAATCACTTGAGTAGGACCGTAACAATTGCCGATTTCCGATCAAGCGTGCGAAACAAAGCGATTGCTACGTGTGCTTGATGCTGTTGGTTGGTTTCGGGTTGTTTCTTGATATATTCAAACGCATCAGTTGATTTGGAAACTAAACTAGTTCTGCATCGTGATGGGTCTAAGGTTCCGCATCCCCGTACAATCACAGCTATTTTAGGTGGTGGGGTGGATCAGGCGTATCGAGGGGCTGTCAACCCGGGATTGACTCTCATGGGCGTGTTTCGCCGTGCGACAATTCGACTCACGTGTGGCGGCGAGACTCCAGCTTGGCGAAATCTTGGCGAGTGTGTGTCTTTCGAGTCGCACTCTCGCCACGTCCATGACGCGATTGACTCATGTGACGTCGCATCGCGCGCGATGGAAAAGTTTTCGATGCGCACGTTTCAGGCAAGCTTCGGCAAATAACGTCATCGTTCGACAGATCGAACCGAACGGAGCATTTTCACATGTTGTCCGATGGACAAGCTCGTCCCAACGCGACCACTGATGTTTCCGCAACGACGAAGCCGGCTCCCGAAGCACGCGATACGAAGGACGATACGGCGCGAGCGCCCAGGCCTGCCGCGGGCGCAAAGCGAGCGTCGGCCGCGGCAAGCGATGAAGCTCTGGCGAAGGAGGCACTCGAGGGGCTGAAACGTATTCGGGCCAAGGCGCGTCTCGACAAGATGGCGATCCCCAAGCCCGCGCCGACCGTGATCAAGCCGGCCGTGATCGTCGCCAAGCCCCCGCCGCCCCGTCCGACATGGGTTGCGCCGCTCGCGACATTGGCGGTCGCCGCCATGTTGGTGGTCTGCGCCTGCACCGGCGTGATCGCCTATCTCACCACGCAGCCCGCCCAGAACAACGTTGCAGCCAATACGGAGATCAGGAATCTGCGCGAGACCGTCGCGCATCTGCGCAAGCAGGTGTCGGGCGTGTCGGAAAATCTCGATGGCCTGCGCACCGCGGTGGATCAGTCGAGCAAGGCGACCAATGACCGTTTCGGCAGGTTCGCCGAGAATTTGGACCGTATCGAGCGGGTGAGCTCGTCCTCGACGGTGAAGCTCGACAAGCTCGCCCAAGCGCAGGTTCAGCCGCCGGCTCCGGCGCCGGCCATGGTGCAATCGCAGCCCTCGCCACAGCAAGGATCGATGGTGGCTTCGGTCGCAGCGCCCGAGTTCACGGGCTCGGTGTCTTCGTCCGAGCGCGCGCCGGCGTCGCGGAAGGTGATCAAGGGTTGGTCGGTCCGCCAGGCCTATGAAGGCATTGCGATCCTGCAGGGTCCGAACGGCGTCATCGAGGCCGTGCTGGGACAGCAGGTGCCGGGTCTTGGCCGCATCGAGGAGATCAGGAGCGAGAACGGGCGCCTGGTGGTGGAGGCGAGCGGCGGTGTCATCTATTCGTCACGTAAGGCGACGCCCTGATCGAGGGCTGTCCTCTATTGGCGGTGATGCTCGAAGCTGGTGCATAGCAGATCGACCTCCGCCTCCGCGATCGGCGAGCGGAACAGACGGCAGCTGAACTCGGCCGCTGCCTTGCTGTCGTTGGTGGTGCGCTCCTCCCGGAGGAAGATGCATCGTTTGCAAACGTCGGTGTGGTGCCGCTGCTCGGCCGCGTCCGACTGATCCAGCACGTGCCTGAAGGTGTCGCGGAAGCGGATCTTGACCTCCTCGTCGAGGACGGCAATCGCCTCGACCAGAACGCCGACGGGGTCGCGCACGAGGAACTTCTTGCCCTGCTGCGTCACGCTCAGCATCACCGAGCGCTTGTCGGTGGCCGAGCGTTTTCGCTCGATATAGCCCAGCCGCTCGAGCTCCCCGATGATGAACGAGGCGGTGCCACGCGTGGTGCCGACGTAACTCGCGAGCGCCGAAGGCGTCCGGGAAAAACGGTTGGCGCGGGAAAGGAAGCGCAGCGCCATCCACTCGCGGTCGCGCAAGCCGTGCTTGGTGCCTTCGAACCACAGGATTCGTGCGACCTGCTCCAACAGTTCAATCGATTCGCGAGCCAAATTCATTTCAATTCCAGATCGGATAAAGCTTTATTCAATTGAGCCTTGGGGTGCGCAATCTGTGTGGACGAGAATGAAGTCCTCGCGTGACCCTTCGTCCGTTGCCGGACGGCGGACCGCGTGGGGAAGAAGCTCTCTGTTTGCAGAGATGGAACTTCCGGCCGTGGAACTAGGGCGTCACAAAGAAAGTTCGAGTAAATCGCACGGCTCAAGTCCTCCGAAAATTTCAATCAAATGACGACGGCTCGCGCGTGATTGACGGTGATGTGTCGATGCGCAAGCAACATGATGTGTCATTGTGGCCACTGCGGTGCCCATTTGTTGCGGGTGAGCGTCTCGAAGGCGCACACATGCGCATCACCTGCAGCACTTGGCGGTGCGGCCGGCCGCGGGAGAACCCTCTTTTTCGGTTAATGGATGTTGCGATGCAGTGCAGCTAGACGGTTAAGTCCGGCACACGAGCGAAGCGAATGTCAGAGTGCCGTTGGGAGTCGAAACAGTCAGCGTTGTTCAACGTCCTGCAGCGTTGGCAGCCACGGTCGGCTCCTGCGTGGCGCAATCGTCGAACTTTGGCGCGATGAGCCCGATGCCCGAGATTGCGCCGGTGCAGAAACCGCACGGTCTGGCCTGAAAGCGCGCGTGCTCGCAGGCTGGTGATTTGCATCTCGCCGGCAACTATTGGCGAATGCGTCGCCCCCCGGGGATACCAGCACAGGCAGCAGCAAGGGATAGATCGATGAGCTTCGAAACTACCATGGCATCCGACGTCGTCGGGTTGACGAAAGTCGCCCCGGTCTCTCGCCGCGGGTTCATGACCGCCACCGCGGCCGTCGCCGCCGGCTACACGCTTGCGGCCGGGCCCGTGCGCGCCGAGGCGATCACGACCGACGCCAATGGCCTTCAGGTCAGCGACGCCAGGATCAAGGTCGGCTCCGAAGAGATGCCCGTCTATTTCGCCCGTCCCGCCGGCAACACCAAGGCGCCGGTGATCATCGTGGCGATGGAGATTTTCGGCCTGCACGAATATATCAAGGACGTGACGCGGCGCCTCGCCAAGCTTGGCGCGTTCGCAATCGCGCCCGACTATTACTTCCGCAAAGGCATCGATCTGACCAAGGTCGCCGAGGTCAAGGATCTGCTCCCGGTGGTCAATGCCAAGCCCGACGCGGAGCTGCTGTCCGATCTGGACGCGGTGGCGGCCTGGGCTGGATCGCAAGGCGGCGACACTGCAAAGCTTGGCATCATCGGCTTCTGCCGTGGCGGGCGCACCGTCTGGGAATATGCCGCCCATAGCAGCACGCTCAAGGCCGGCGTCGCCTTCTACGGCACCTTGGTCGACCCCGAAAATCCGTTGCTGCCGAAGAGCCCGATGCAGCTCGCCCCCGAGATGAAAGCGCCGGTGCTCGGCCTCTATGGGGGCGCCGACACCGGCATTCCCGTCGCCCAGGTCGAGCAGATGAAGGCCGCGCTCGAGCAGAACAAGAAGACGGCCGAATTCAAGATCTACCCCGAAGCGCCGCACGGCTTCCATGCCGACTACCGCGGCAGCTACCGAAAGGACGCCGCGGAAGATGCCTGGAAGCAGGCGCAGGCCTGGTTCAAGAAGTACGGCGTGTTGAGCTGACGCTGGGTCAAAACAAAAGGGCGGCCCGATCGGCCGCCCTTTTTCTTTCAGTGCGTGCCGATCTCACTTCACCATCGCACCATAGACGATGTCCTGAACCTGCTCGCGATAATACTTCCTGAGCTCGCCGGGCGCAGCCGTTCCCACCACGACCACGAGACGCTCCTTCGGGTCGCAGAAGAACTGCGTTCCGTAGGCACCGTTCCAGGTGAACTCGCCGGGATTGCCGGGGACAGACGACAGCCCTTCGCTGGTGCGAACCGCGACCGAAAGGCCGAAGCCGAAGCCGCCGCGATGCGGCTCGACATTGGCCACGTTGTTCTTGATCTCGGGGCCAAGGTGGTTGGTCGTCATGTGATGCACGGTCTTCGGACCCAGGATGCGCTGGCCGTCGAGCTCGCCGCCGTTGAGCAGCATCTGCCCGAAGCGGGCGTAGTCGCCGACCGTCGCGAACGAGCAGGCGCCGCCGCAGTCGAACTTGGTCGGGGTGTCGAGCAGCTTGATCGCCTGCGGCTTGCCCGTCAGCGGATCGTTGGCAAACGGGCGGGCGAGGCGAGGGCGTTGCGCGTCGGTCGGGTGGAAGGTCGCGTCCTTCATGCCGAGCGGCTGCCAGACATTGGCGGCGAGATACTCGCCGAGCTTCTGCTCGCTCACCTTCTCGACGACGGCGCCGAGCACGTCGATCGAGAAGCCGTATTCGAACTCGGTCGAGGGCTGATGCGCCAGCGGCAGTTTGGTGATGCGGTCGATGAACGCCTGGGTGTCACCTTCGATCGCGGGCGCGACGCCGTCAGGATATTGCCGCGCCACCGGGCTCGAACTGTCGGGCCGGCCGCCATACATCAATCCGGAGGTGTGCCGGTAGAGATCGTGGATGAAGATCGGCGAGGCCTGCGGCTCCAGCTTGAGCGAACCGTTGGTCTCGGTCACGCCGATTTTCATGTCGGAAAAGCCGGGATAGTAATCGGACAGCTTGGCCTGGAGCGGCAGCCGTCCCTGCTCCATCAGCGTCAGGCCCGCGACCGCTGCCATCGGCTTGGTCATCGAGGCCAGCGCGAAGATCGCATCGATCGGCATCGGCGTGCCCTTGTCCGGATCCAGCATGCCGTAAGCCTTGTAGTGCACGAGCTTGCCGTCGCGCGCGATGGCGACGACCGCGCCGGGGACGCGCTTGGCGGCGATCTCGCGAGCGAAGAAATTGTCGAGGCGTGCAAGGCCCTGACTGGAGAAGCCGACATCGTCGGGTTTGGCTTCGGGCAGCGGCGCGGCGATGGCCGTGCCGAATGTGATGACGGCAGTCGCCGCCGCGATCATGGCGATCGTCTTGTTCATTATGTTCCTCCCGCACGAGCTCGTTGTGTGAGGGGCTCGTTGCACGCCCAGATCACGACTGCACCGACGCGAAGTCAAGCGCGGGCAGGGCATGTCTGGGACGTGCCGGACGCGGCGGTGCCTTATCGTGCTTCGCCTGCATGCCACAACGCATCGAGGCCGCGCCGATAGGTCGGGTGGACAAGCGTGACGCCGAGCTCGCGCTTCAGTTTTGCGTTGGAGACGCGGGCGCTGCTGGCATAGAAGCTGCGGGCCATCGCCGACATCTCGGCCGTCGCGAACGCCTCTTCCGGCGGCGGCACAACGCCCATCAGTTTCGTCGCATAGGCGATCACGTCCTGCGGCGGCGCCGGCTCGTCGTCGCAGACGTTCCAGATGCCGCCGGTTCGGTGGGGAAGCGCGGCCATGATCGCGTTCGCGATGTCGTCGACATGGATGCGGTTGAAGACCTGGCCCGGCTTGATGACGCGGCGGGCTGTCCCACCCCGCAGTGTCGCCAGCGCGTTGCGGCCGGGGCCGTAGATGCCCGCAAGCCGCAGGATGGCGGCATCGTCGCGCGCCATGTCCATCCAGGCCTGCTCGGCGGCAACCCGCATGCGGGCGCGGTCGAGCGTTGCCTGCGGCGGAGTACTCTCGTCGACCCAGCCGCCGCCGTGATCGCCGTAGACGCCGATGGTGGAGAGATAGACGATCTTGCGGCGGCCCGTCGCCAGCACGTCGCCGAACGCGGCGATGGCGGGATCGCCGCTGCTACCGGGCGGGATCGATATGAGAAGGACATCGGCCTCGCGAACCTGCTCGACCGTCTCGCGTGCAGGAGGCTCGCCGGAAAAGGCATGCACCTCGATGCCGGCGAGGTCATCCCGCTTTCCGGGATCGCGCACGGTGCCGACGATATGCGAGAAGCTGCCGCCATGTTTGCGGACGAAATGCCGGGCACTATAGCCGAGGCCAAGGATGAAGAGCCGCATGCGTCTCCTGTGCAGGTCGAAAGTTCCCGTCCGCGCCGTCGCGCGTCGTTTGCTCATAAGAGATTTTTGGGTCCGGCAAAAGATATTGCGATTTGTCTCGCCTCCTGCCTCGGGCGATGTTCGCCTGTCACCGGGAGGCATCGATCATGCAGGCAGAAGCGCTCGCCTTGGTGCCGCTGGATGCCAATGAGCTGGTCCGGCGCGCGGCCGCGCTGATCTTCGACGTCGATGGCACTCTGGCCGAGACCGAGGAGCTGCATCGGCAGGCCTTCAACCATGCCTTCGCGCACCACGGTCTCGACTGGCAGTGGGACCGCGCGGTCTACAAGGACCTGCTGCGGGTGACCGGCGGCAAGGAGCGCATGCGCGCCTACCACGGAAGGCTGCGGAACGTCCCGCCGCTGCCGGACGAGGACATTGCCGCGCTTCACCGCATCAAGACCGCGCATTACGCCGAGCTGGTCGAAACCGGCTGCTGTTCCTTAAGGCCGGGCGTGATCGAGCTGCTCGCTGCGGCGAAGGCGCGCGGCCAGCGGCTTGGGATTGCGACCACGACCTCCCACGGCAACATCGATGCGCTGCTGTCGCAGGCGCTGGGGGCGGGTTGGGCTGCGCAGTTCGACGCCATCGTCGCCGGTGACGATGTCAGGCACAAGAAGCCGGCACCGGACGTCTATCTGGAAACGCTGGCGCGGCTGCAACTCGGCGCGGCCGACTGCGTGGCCATCGAGGATTCCGCCAACGGGCTGATTGCGGCCTCACGCGCCGGCATTCCGGTTCTGATAACCCGGAGCATGTTCTTCGCGGATGATGATTTTTCCGCGGCGCGGGCCGTGCTGGATGACCTGTCGGAACTCGAAAAACAACCCCATGCACAGTAGCTCACGCCCGCTTGTCCGCCGCGGTCAGTGCACGCGGTGGCTCGCTCTATCGTCTTCAGCCTGCTCGACAATCTGCGCGATCGGGCTCGATTGGTGATGCACTAGCAGCCACTCGTCGCCGACGCGGCGAAAATGGTTCGCCGCGGCCAAGGCGGTGCCGTCGACGATCTCGATGCAGAGCACGCGGGCGCTGTCGCCGTCGACGATGACCTGCGGCTCGGCGCAGACGATCTGCGGCCGCTCCGGGCTTTGCAGGATGTCGCGCCAGCTTCCGATCACCGTGGCACGCCCGATGATGGCCGGCCAACCGGGATGGATGCAGGAAATGGCGTCGTCGTCCGCCCACAGCCGTTCCATGCCGTCGAAGTCGCCGGTCGAGAACGCGGCGTAAAAGGCCGCGTTGGCGGCGATGATCTTGTTGTCCTTTGCCATCGCTCTCGGGTGGGGCAAGGACAGGCAAAAATCAAGCGCGACTTCCGTTCGACCTTGTGTCCGATTTGGACCGCAGTGCAGCATTGCCCGCTCAGTGGTCAGGCCGCGACGAGCGTCTCCACGGCCCGCCGCGCACCATCCTTGTAGAGACGGCCGAGCGCCGTGGTCACGGCCTCGCGCAGGCGCGGCTCGGACCCCAGCGGCCCGAACACCTTCTGAACCCCGAGCAGCGCAGGCGCGAGCCGCTCGGCAACGGGCCCCGCCTCGCGCGCCAGCGCGGCGAATTCGGCGGCGAGGGGATCGCGCACGTCGATGGCGCGGCCCTGCTCGTCGAGGCCGCTGACGTAGCGCATCCAGCCGGCCACCGCGAGCGCATGAGTTGCGATCGGCAGGTTCCGGGCGAGGCGGTCCTGCATCGCGCCGAGCAGCCGCTGCGGCAGCTTTTGCGAGCCGTCCATCGCGATCTGCCAGGTGCGGTGATGCAGCGCCGGATTGGCGAAGCGCTTGAGCAGCGAAGCGCGATAGGCGGCGAGATCAGTGCCGGCAGGCATCGTCAGCGTTACCGCGGCCTCTTCCATCACTTGCGCGGCCAGCCGCGCGAAGTGCGGATCATGCATGGTGTCGGCGATGGTCTCGTAGCCCGCGAGATAGCCGAGATAAGCCAGCGCGGAATGGCTGGCGTTGAGCAGCCGCAGCTTCATCAGCTCGAACGGCTTGACGTCGGCAACGAGCTCGACGCCGGCGGCGGCAAGGTCGGGCCGGCCGGCCGTGAAACGATCCTCGACCACCCATTGCGTGAACGGCTCGGTCATCACGGGCCAGGCGTCGCGCATGCCGAGTGCGTTCGCGACCGCGTCGCGGTCGGCGTCATTCGTCTCCGGCACGATGCGGTCGACCATGGTCGAGGGAAAAGCGGCATTGTCCGCGATCCACTTGCCGAGTTCCCTGGAGCGGAGCGCGGCGAACTGCGTCACGATGCGCTGCACGGTGTGGCCGTTGGCAGCGAGATTGTCGCAGCACAGCACTGTGAAGGGCGGTGCGCCTAGCGCGCGCCGGCGTGCCAGCGCCGCGACGATGAAGCCGGGCGCCGAGCGCGGCGCGTCGAAATTGTTGAGATCGTGCACGATGTCAGGATGCCGTTCATCGAGATCGCCGGTCTGCGGCGTGTGGCAATAGCCTTTCTCGGTGACCGTCAGCGAGACGATGCGAATGGCGGGATCGACCATCCGCTCGACCAGCGCCGCCGGCTTCTCGCGCGCGACGACGCTGTCGAGCAGCGCGCCGATCACGCGGTGCTCGGTGCCTTCGGCGGCACGCACGGCAACGGTGTAGAGATGATCCTGCGGGGCGAGGGCGTCGCGCGTATCCGGGCTGCGCAGGCTGGCGCCGACGATGCCCCAGGACGAGCTGCCGCTGGCAAGGCAATCGTCGATGACGACGGCCTGATGCGCGCGATGAAAGGCGCCGAGGCCGAGATGCACGATGCCGGGCGTGATGCGCGAACGGTCGTAGGCCGGGCGGCGGACGGCCGGCGGCAACCGGTCGAGATTGGCGCTGCCAAGACGCACGGAACCTGGGCGCATGGACGTCTCCCCTTGCTTTGCCGCTGCTTGACATGGCGCCCGTATCAGGTCAATGCTCCGGTCAATTGGTAAGACCAATTTTCCAAAATTGGCGGGCCGCGGGTCGAAATGCCTCGCGCGACCCTTTCGGGAGGACCAGCGTGCCGCTGGAAGCTGTGGAGGCGAGACGGCTCTATCGCCAGGTCGCCGATCAATTGCGAAGCCTGATCGACAGCGGCGAGTACGCGGTCGGCAGCCGCTTGCCGACCGAGCGCGAGCTCGCCGAGCAGCTCAAGGTGTCCAGGCCGACCGTGCGCGAAGCCTTGATTGCGCTCGAGGTCGAGGGACGCCTGCGCATCCGCGTCGGCTCCGGCATCTATGTGATCGAGCCCGCTGCCATCGCCGCGCCCGCAGCCGCCTCCGTCATCGAGGGCCCGTTCGAGCTGCTGCGCGCCCGCGAATTCCTCGAAAGCGCCATCGCCGAACAGGCCGCGCGCGTCGCGACCAAAGACGACATCGCCCGCATCGACGCCTCGCTCCTCGCGATGGAGAATGTCGAGCATCCCGGCGAAGCCTCGATGGTGCACGACCGTGCGTTTCACGTCGCGATCGCCGGCAGCCTCGGCAATGCCGTTCTGGTGCGCGTCGTCGGCGAGCTGTTCGACCAGCGCCTCAATCCCTATTTCGCGCAGCTCGCGCATTATTTCGAGAGCCCGGGCACCTGGCGCACCGCGCTCGACGAGCATCGCGCCGTGCGCGAGGCGATCGCGGCGCATGATCCGGACGCCGCGCGCGAAGCGATGCGCGCGCATCTGGCGCGCTCGCAGGAGCGCTTTGCGCAGAATTTCGGCGCCGAGAACGCGGCAGGATCATCTTCGGGGCGGGGCCGGACGGCGCGAGCACCGGCAAAGCCATCGAAACCGAAACCGGCGCCGAAGAAGAAGCAGGCCGGAGGCGGCAGCGCGCGGCGGCGATGAGATTGTACGGCCCGCATCCGTGCCGGGGCGGGTGAACAAGAAGCAGACTTGAACGATGGAGGAAAAGTCGATGTTGAAGAAAATGACGATTGCAGCAGTGATGTCCGCCGCCACGCTGTTGGCGGCCACCCAGGCCAGCGTGGCGCAGACCAAGCTCAAATGGGCCCATGTCTACGAGACCTCGGAGCCGTTCCACACCGCTTCGGTCTGGGCCGCGCAGGAGATCGGCAAGCGCACCAACGGGCGCTATGCGATCGACGTCTATCCGGCCTCGCAGCTCGGCAAGGAAGCCGACATCAACCAGGGCCTCTCGCTCGGCTCGGTCGACATCATCATCTCCGGCTCGAGCTTCGCGGCCAAGAGCTTCCCGCCGATCGGGGTGACCTACTATCCCTACACCTTCCGCGATGCCGATCATCTGCTCGCCTACACCAAGAGCGACATCTTCAAGGAGCTCGCCAAGGGCTATGAGGACAAGAGCGGCCACCACATCGTCGCGGTCACCTATTACGGCGTGCGCCAGACCTCGTCGAACAAGCCGATCAAGACTTGCGCGGACCTCAAGGGCCTGAAGATGCGCGTGCCCGACGTGCCGGCCTATCTCGCGATGCCGCGCGCCTGCGGCGCCAACACCGCGCCGATCGCCTTCGCGGAAGTCTACCTCGCGCTCCAGAACGGCACCGTCGAGGCGCAGGAGAACCCGCTGACCACGATCGAAGCCAAGAAGTTCTACGAGGTGCAGAAGCACATCGTGCTGACCGGCCACATCGTCGATCACCTCAACACGGTGGTCGCTGGCGCGCTGTGGAAGAAGCTCTCCGACGAGGACAAGAAGATCTTCACCGACGTCGCCCAGGAGGCCGCCGCCAAGGCGACCGCGGAGATCAAGCAGAACGAGGCCAAGCTGGTCGCCTTCTTCAAGGAGAAGGGCTTGAGCGTGACCGAGGTCGACAAGAACGAGTTCCGCGACACCGTGCTGAAGAACGTCGCCTTCGAGACCTTCGGCTATCGCAAGGCCGACTGGGAAAAGATCCAGGCGGTGAAGTGACGACGTAGTCGTCATCCCGGGGCGGCTCGAAGAGCCGAGCCCGGGATCTCGAGGTTCCGGGTCTGGTGCTAACGCACCATCCCGGAACGACGGAGCCAGTTTGAGGAGTCCCCCATGTCCACCGCCGAAATACACCGGCAGATCACCGCGGACGAGATCGCCCATACCTTCGAGGAGGAGGCGACGCCGAAGGTCGACCTCGGCATCTACGCGTTCGAGGACTGGGTGGCGCTCGCGATCTTCTGGGTGATGGCGCTCGCCGTCTTCCTCCAGTTCTTCACGCGCTACGTGCTCAACGACAGCTATGCCTGGACCGAGGAGATCGCGACCTATTGCCTGATCGGCGTCGTCTTCATCGGCGCCTCGATGTGCGTGCGGCTGTCGCGGCACATCCAGGTCGACCTCCTCTACCGCTATTTGCCCCACATCGTGGCGCGCGCGCTGTCGACGGTGATCGACCTGATCCGGATCGCCTTTTTCGGCTACGCCATCAAGCTGGTCTGGGTCTACATCCAGATCATCGGCGACGAGCAGATGACCACGATCAATCTTCCCAAGGACTACGTCTACTACGCCGTCCTGGCCGGCTTCGTGCTGATGTTCGTGCGCTCGGTGCAGGTGGCCATACAACATTTGCGACAGGGTTATTCGATCCTCGAACGTCCCGGCGCCTACGACGGTTTTGAAGGATAATCCCATGTTGCTGCTGCTTGGAGGCTTCCTCATCCTGATGCTGCTCGGCGTTCCCGTGGCGATTGCCATGGCCGCGTCGTCGCTGCTCTACATCCTGGTCAGCGGCGTGACGCCCGACGTCACGCTGGCGCAGCGCATGATCGCCGGCGTCGAGAGCTTTCCGCTGCTCGCGGTGCCGTTCTTCATCCTGGCCGGCAACCTCATGAACATCGCCGGCGTCACCGGGCGCATCTACAAATTCGCCGTCGCGCTGGTCGGCTGGATGCGCGGCGGCCTCGGCCACGTCAACATCATCGGCTCGGTGATCTTCTCCGGCATGTCCGGCACCGCGATCGCGGATGCCGCCGGTCTCGGCACCATCGAGATCAAGGCGATGAAGGACCACGGCTACTCCACCGAGTTTTCGGTCGGCGTCACCGCGGCCTCCGCGACGCTCGGCCCGATCATCCCGCCGTCGCTGCCCTTCGTGATCTACGGCATGATGGCGAACGTCTCGATCGGCGCGCTGTTCCTCGGCGGCGTCATTCCCGGCATCGTCATGACGCTGCTGATGATGGCGACCGTCACTTATTTCGCGCACAAGAACAAATGGGGCAGCGACACGCCGTTCTCCTGGCCGCAGCTCGGCTCGGCCGGCCTCGAGATCGCCATCGTGCTGGCGTTCCCGATGGCGATCTGGCTGATGGTGCTCGCGGGCATGTCGGTCAACATGGCCGTCGTCATCGGCCTCGGCACGCTGCTCATCATCGACTGGTATTTCGACTTCTCGGCGGTGATGGCGCTGATGGCGCCGGTGATCCTGATCGGCGGCATGACGCTCGGCTGGTTCACGCCGACGGAAGCCGCGGTTGCCGCCGTGATCTGGTCGCTGTTCCTCGGCCTCGTCCGCTACCGCACCATGACGCTGAAGACCGTGGCGAAGGCGACGTTCGACACCATCGAGACCACGGCCTCGGTGCTGTTCATCGTCACGGCGGCCTCGATCTTCGCCTGGCTGCTGACGGTGTCGCAGGCCGCCCAGATGCTGTCGGACTGGATGCTCAGCATCACCCACAACAAATGGGTGTTCCTGGCGCTCGCCAACGTGCTGATCCTGTTCGTCGGCTGCTTCATCGACACCACGGCGGCGATCACCATCCTGGTGCCGATCCTGCTGCCGATCGTGCTCAAGCTCGGTATCGACCCGATCCATTTCGGCCTGATCATGACGCTGAACCTGATGATCGGCCTGTTGCATCCGCCGCTCGGCATGGTGCTGTTCGTGCTCGCCCGCGTGGCCAAACTCTCGGTCGAGCGCACCACGGTCGCGATCCTGCCCTGGCTGGTGCCGCTGATGCTGGCGTTGATCGCGATCACCTACATCCCCGAACTGACCCTCTGGCTGCCAAAATACATGGGACTCTCCAAATGACCTCCACCGCTCTCGCCGCAACCCTGTTCGGTCCCGAAGATCTGCGCATGGTCGAGCATCCGCTCGACAAGCTCGCAGACGGCATGGTGCGCATCCGCTTCGGCGCCGGCGGCATCTGCGGTTCGGACATGCACTATTTCCGCCATGCCCGGACTGGCGATTTCGTGGTGAAGTCGCCACTGGTGCTCGGCCACGAGATATCGGGCGAAGTCGTGGAGATCTCCGGCTCCGCTGCCAATCTGAAGGTCGGCGACCGCGTCGCGGTCAACCCGTCGCGCTGGTGCGGCCATTGCGTCGCCTGCCGCGAGGGCCGGCCGAATCTGTGCGAGAACATCTACTTCATGGGCTCGGCCTCGAAGACGCCGCACATGCAGGGCGGCTTCGCCAACTATTTCGACGCGGTCCCCGCGCAGTGCGTGAAGATTCCCGATCACGTGTCCTATCAGGCCGCAGCGCTCGCCGAGCCGCTCGCGGTCTGCCTGCACGCGGTCGCGCGCGCCGGCAATATCGAGGGCAAGCGCGGCATCATCTTCGGCGCCGGCCCGATCGGGCTGTTGACCATGCTCGCCGCGCATCGCGCCGGGATGGCCGACATCACGGTCGCCGACATCGCGCCGGCACCGCTCGCCTTCGCGACCAAGCTCGGCGCTTCGCATGTGGAGAATGTCTCGGGCGGTGAGGAAGGACTGAAGGCGCAGGCTGCGTCGCGTCCCTATGACGTTGCGTTCGAGGTCTCGGGCACGGCCGCGGGCCTTGCGAGCGCCATCGGCATCGTCAGGCGCGGGGGCATCGTGGTGCAGATCGGCAATCTGCCCGGCGGCCAGATCCCGACGCCGTCGAATGCGGTGATGGCCAAGGAGATCGACCTGCGCGGTTCGTTCCGTTTCGGCTTCGAGTTCATGACGGCGGTGGAACTGATTTCCTCCGGCGGCGTCGACGTGCTGTCGCTGGTCACCGCCGAGCGGCCGCTCTCGACCGCGCCCGATGCGCTGCGGCTGGCGCTCGATCGCTCGCAGAGCGTCAAGGTCGTGCTGACCGCGAACTGACCTTGTTTTGACGCGTTTTCTTCACGCGAACCGGTATCCACTTCGCTCGAAAACGCTTTAGGAGATATCCATGATGCTGCAGGGTTGGCGCTGGTACGGGCCCGATGATCCCGTGTCCTTGGATGACGTCAGGCAGGCCGGGGCGACGGATATCGTCTCGGCGCTGCATCAGGTGCCGATCGGCGAGGCCTGGACCCGCAAGGCGGTCGAGGAGCGCAAGAACTTCATCGAGAACGGCCAGCCCGGCCGCTCGCAGCTGACCTGGTCGGTGGTGGAATCGATTCCGATCCCCGACGACGTCAAGCGGCTCGGCGGCAAGGCGACCAAGTCGATCGAGGCCTGGATCGCCAGCCTAGAAGCTGTCGCGGCCTCCGGCATCAAGATCATCTGCTACAATTTCATGCCCGTGGTCGATTGGTGTCGCACCGACCTCGAATGGGAGATGCCGAACGGCGCCCGCGCCATGCGCTTCGACCAGGACCGCTTTGCTGCGTTCGAGCTGCATATCCTCAAGCGCCCGGCTGCCGCACAGGACTATTCGCCCGAGCAGCAGGCGCGCGCGAAAAAGCTGTTCGACCAGATGAGCCAGGCCGACATCGACTATCTCGTCATGGTGATCGCCAGCGCGCTGCCCGGCTCGACCACCGAGCCGATGACCATTCCGCAATTCCGCGACCGGCTCGAGACCTATCGCGACATCACGCCAAATATCCTGCGGCAGCATCTCGCCGAATTCCTCGCGCGCGTGACGCCGGTGGCTGAGCAGCTCGGGGTGTCCTTGACCCTGCATCCGGACGATCCGCCGCGCCCGTTGTTCGGCCTGCCGCGCATTGCGTCGAGTGCCGACGACTATCAGGCGCTGTTCGACGCCGTGCCGTCCAAGGCCAACGGCATCTGCCTGTGCACCGGCTCGCTCGGCGTGCGCGCGGAAAACAATCTGCCTGAAATGGCCGAGCGCTTCGGCCCCCGCATCGCCTTTGCCCATCTGCGCGCAACCAAGCGCGAGGCCGACGGCCTGTCGTTCTACGAATCCGATCATCTCGACGGCGACGTCGACATGGTCGCGGTGCTCAAGGCGCTGCTGAAGGAGAACGCCACGCGTTCGCCGGACAAGAGAATCGTGTTCCGCCCCGATCACGGCCACCGCATGCTCGACGACCTCGCGGCGACCAAGCGCACCAACCCCGGCTACACCGCGATCGGCCGCCTGCGCGGCCTCGCCGAGCTCCGCGGCGCGATCCGCGCGATCGAGCATCGGTGATAGAGGCGGGGCTCGGCGACGGCCGACATCGCATCAACCCATGGCGAAATCGGCCGCCGTCTCGGCGTGAATGGCCGTGGTGTCGAACGTCTCCACCGTTGTGTCATCAGGGCCGACCAGCATCGTGATCTCGGTGCAGCCGAGGATGATGCACTCGGCGCCGGCGGCGACCAGCGCTGCCATCACGTCCTGGTAGCGGCGGCGCGAGGGATCGGCGACGATGCCGAGGCACAGCTCCTCGTAAATGATGCGGTTCACGTCGGCGCGCGCCTCAGTGGGAGGAACCAGCACGTCGAGATCATGCGCGCGCAGCCGGTCGATATAAAAGTCCTCCTCCATCGTGAACTTGGTGCCGAGCAGCCCGACCCGCCGATAACCTTTCGCCCGGATCCGCTGCGCCGTCGCGTCGCCAAGGTGGATGAACGGAACGGTCACGCTGGAGATGATGTCGGGCGCCAGCTTGTGCATCGTGTTCGTGCACAGCACGATCGCCCGCGCGCCAGCGCCTTCGAGACGCCGCGCGACCTCCGCCAGGCTGGCCGCCGCCTCGCTCCAGCGGCCCGCGTATTGCATCTGCTTGATCTCTTCGAAATCGTAGGAATACAGCAACAGCGGAGCCGAATGCAGCTTGCCCATGCGGTCGCGGACCCGCTCATTGATGAGCTTGTAGTAGAGCGCCGTGCTCTCCCAGCTCATGCCCCCGATCAGACCGATGGTTTGCATTCCGGTATCCTCGACGATGTGGTTCGGCCGGATCGTAAACGAAGACGTCGCAGCGCGGTAGCCATCGCTTGATTGCGGCCTAATGCACCGTCAGACCTGACCATCTCAGCGCTTCATCCGGGCCATCGTGGCTGTGTCGCCTTCTGTCAATCCACAAGCGCAAAAATATTCCACTTTACCGAAATTCGGTTTCGACGTATGTGTCGCCCATCCTGATCCGGCGAAAGGGGCGGTCGTACGTCGTCACGAGCCGCGGATCGGGGAGCGGTGGACGCAGGCAGCGTCGTGCACGAGAGGCGGGAGCAGGGCGGGAGAACCCCGTGAGGTCCCGGCGGCGTGCGGACGAGCGGCGCTGATGCGTACGGCCAAATCGCATGGTCCTGGCTGTCGTTGCTACAGCCAAGCCTTGCGGAGGTGCGCCGAGCCCGACCGGGCGAAGCGCATCGTCAATTCGCGGGGTGACGGAGGCAAGCAGGAACTCGTCTCCGGGGAGAGCGCGCCATACGCCGTCAGACCATCGCGCAGGGAAGGCCGGATGATCGGCTGCCCTGTGTCTCCCTCGTGCATTGCGTGTGCAATGTGTTCGCACGGGGGTCTTGCGGGTGCCAGCCGGCACCCGGCCTTCCCTGCGCCCTTTCATTGAGGGCGCGAAGAGAGCAAAACTCGGGCGGAAGCGCCGCGAGGATGAGATGGCATGTCTGCGAGTCACAACCTCCGAATCGTCGGGTGGGCAAAGCGCAAGCGTGCCCACGCATCTCGTGTCGCGATTGAATCTGGTGGGCACGGCGCGGTGCGCCTTTGCCCACCTACGGCACTGAAACTTGAAATGCACGTTGGAGAGCTGCAATGCCACCGGCTGCTCGAAGCAATCCAGCTTCTCTCCGCGGAGGGATTCTGGATTGCTTCGTCGCAAGAGCTCCTCGTAATGACGAGGAGAGAGCGCCAAACTCCGCTCGTGCCCCGGACGCAGCGCAGCGGCCCGGCGATGCGCAGCATCGTCCGGGGTGGTGCGCTGCAAAGCCGGGGCCCATGTCGCCGCGTGCCGTGCCGCCTTCTGGGTCCCGGCTCTGCGCCGCAACGCCATAAGCGCGTTCACGCGCGTCTTCGACGCGCTATGCGCGTCGCGGCGCGTCCGGGACACACTGGCGGCGTTATGTCGACCGCCATCCTTCCATCAAGCCGGACGAATGGGCGGTCGTGCAAACGGCACCGACGGGCATGACGTCTGCGCAGGCTAGGAGAAGCCTTTCGATCTTGCGTGCCCACCGGGCCTGTCCTACGCAGTCTCCGAATAAGTACGCATCGCCAAAGCCTTGAGGAGCCGTCATGACCATCCGCAACACCCGCACCGGGGGCCAGATCCTGATCGATCAGCTCGTCGCCCAAGGCGTCGAGCGCGTCACCTGCGTGCCGGGCGAGAGCTATCTGGCCGCGCTCGATGCGCTGCATGACAGCCCGATCGACGTCATGATCTGCCGCGCCGAGGGCGGCGCGGCGATGATGGCGGAGGCCTACGGCAAGCTCACGGGCCGGCCCGGCATCTGCTTCGTCACCCGCGGTCCCGGCGCGACCAATGCCAGCCACGGCGTCCACATTGCGATGCAGGATTCGACGCCGATGATCCTGTTCGTCGGCCAGGTCGACACCGGCATGCGCGAGCGCGAGGCGTTCCAGGAGCTGGACTACAAGGCGGTGTTCGGCACCATGGCGAAATGGGCGGTCGAGATCGATCGTCCCGATCGCATTCCGGAGCTGGTGGCGCGCGCCTTCCGCGTCGCCATGCAGGGCCGTCCCGGTCCCGTCGTGATCTCGCTTCCCGAGAACATGCTGACCGAGACCGCCGCCGTAGCCGATGCCATGCGCATCGAGCCTGCCGTGAGCTGGCCCGCGCCGGCCGATATCGAAAAGCTCGGCGCCATGCTCGCGACCGCCAAGGCGCCTCTCGTCATCCTCGGCGGCTCGCGCTGGACCGATGACGCCACCAAGAGCATTGCCCGCTTTGCCGAGCGCTTCGACCTGCCGGTCGCAACCTCGTTCCGCCGGGCCTCGCTGATCGATGCCGACCATTCGCATTATGCCGGCGATCTCGGCATCGGGCCGAGCCCGGGCCTGAAGGCGCGCATCGACAACGCCGATGTCGTTCTCCTCGTCGGCGGCCGCATGTCGGAGATGCCGTCCTCGTCCTACACGCTGCTCGACATTCCGAACCCGCAGCAGAAGCTGATCCACGTGCATCCGGGCTCCGAAGAACTCGGCCGCGTCTATCAGCCAGCGCTGGCGATCCAGGCGACGCCCGCGGCGTTTGCCGCCGCCGTCGAGACGCTGAAGCCTTCAGGCGCGGTGGCCTGGAAGGGCGAGGCCGCCAAGGCGCACGCCGATTATCTCGCCTGGACCGAGAAGGCGCGCGAGCTGCCGGGCACGTTCCAGTACGGGCAGGTCATGACCTGGCTGCGCGACCGCCTGCCGAACGACGCCATCGTCTGCAACGGCGCCGGCAATTATGCCGGCTGGATCCATCGTCATCACCGCTTCCACAGCTTTGCCTCGCAGCTGGCACCGACCTCGGGCTCGATGGGCTACGGCGTGCCGGCGGCGGTGCTGGCCAAGCGGCAATATCCGGATCGCACCGTCGTCGCCTTTGCCGGTGACGGCTGCTTCCTGATGAACGGTCAGGAGTTCGCAACCGCCGTGCAGTATGACGCGCCGCTGGTCGTGATCGTGGTCGACAATTCGCAATACGGCACCATCCGCATGCACCAGGAGCGCGACTATCCCGGCCGCGTCGTCGGCACCCAGCTCAAGAACCCCGATTTTGCGATGTACGCGAAGGCGTTCGGCGGCCATGGCGAGCGGGTCGAACGCACCGAGGAATTCGCGCCGGCGTTCGAGCGCGCGCTCGCCTCCGGCAAGCCGTCGATCCTCCACTGCATCATCGATCCGCGCGCGATTTCGGTCGGCAAGGACTTCGCGCCCGCGGTGAAGGCTTAGGCGATGGCGGCCGGCCGCCACGTCGCCATCATCGGCGCCGGCGCTGTCGGTGTCATCAGCGCGATCGAGGCGCTGCGCGAGGGCCATCGCGTCACGCTGATCGATCCGGGCGAGCCTGGCGGCGAACAGGCGGCGAGCTATGGCAATGCCGGCTGGCTGTCGTCACATTCGGTGATCCCGCCGGCGGAGCCGGGCATCTGGAAGAAGGTGCCGGGTTATCTGATGGACCCGCTCGGGCCGCTCGCGATCCGCTGGTCGTATTTGCCGAAAGCGCTGCCCTGGCTGGTCAAATATCTGGTCTCGGGCTGGACCGAGGCGCGGGTCGAGAAGACGGCGTTTGCCCTGCGCGACCTGTTGAGGGACGCGCCGCTGCTGCACCGGAAGCTGGCGGAAGAAGCGGGCGTTTCTGAATTGATCGAGCGCAATGGCGTGATGCATGTGTTTCCGTCGCGCGGCAATTTCGACAACGATCTCGGCTGGCGCCTGCGCAAGAAGGTCGGCGTCGAGTGGATGGAGCTCAACGCCGACGAGATGCGCCAGCGCGAGCCCGATCTGCATCCGCGCTACACCTTTGGCGTGGTGGTGGAGGAGGCCGGGCGCTGCCGCGATCCCGGTGCTTATGTCGCGGCGCTTGCCAATCATGCGATCGCCAGCGGCGTCACGCATGTGCGGGTCAAGGCGACCGGCTTGAGGTTGAATGGCGACAAGCTCGTGGCCGTCCTTACCGAGACCGGCGAGATCGCCTGTGATGCTGCCGTCGTCGCGGCCGGCGCCCGCTCGAAGCAGCTCACCGCATCGGTCGGCGATCCCTTGCCGCTCGAGACCGAGCGCGGCTACCACGTCATGATAGAGAACCCGGAGTCAGGTCCGCGCAGCTCGATGATGGCATCCGACGCCAAGATGGTGGTGAACTGGACCAACAAGGGCCTGCGCGCCGCCGGCACCGTCGAGATCGCCGGCCTCGAGGCCGCGCCGAACTGGAAGCGCGCCGAGATCCTGCGCAACCACCTCATCAGCATGTTTCCAAAACTTCCGAAGGATATTCCGCCTTCGCGCATAAAAACCTGGTTCGGGCATCGGCCGAGCATGCCGGATGGACGTCCCTGCATCGGCTATGCGCGCGCCTCGCGCGACATCGTCTATGCCTTCGGCCACGGCCATGTTGGCCTGGTTGGTTCGGCCCGTACCGGGCGGCTCGTCGCGCAGCTGCTCAGCGGCAAGGCGCCAGAGATTCCGCTGGCGCCGTTTGCGCCTGAACGCTTCCTCTGAGGTCGTGCATCCGGACTGCGCTCGCGCGTCTTGCCGGATTCCGATCGTCGCAAAGGCCTGAACAATCTCTGGTAGCGCTGCCGTGTGCATTGCCTTCGTCCACGCGGCCCCGGTATATAGAGCTGTGTCCGGGCATCAATGCAGCTGATGAAGAGCAACGTGGAACTCGCTTCCGACAGCATCGTCGATCGCGTCTATGAACAGCTCAAGGCGATGGCCGTGAGCTACGCGTTACTTGCGTCTCCGTGCTGGAAAAGCACGTCGACCGCCGCCTCGACCGCATCACCGCCGCGATCAAGGAAGGCTACGCGCAGATTTACATGCCGGCGACGGCAAGGTCGGCGGCGAATTGAGGTTCTCTTGTCTGGAGTGAGACCATGAAGCTATCCGGTAAGGTCGCCGCCATCACCGGCGCAGCGCGCGGCATCGGCAAGGCCTGCGCGAAGAGATTTTTGGATGACGGCGTCAAGGTCGTGATTTCGGATGTCGATGCCGAGGGCCTCGCCAAGACGGCGGCCGAGTTCGGACATCCGGAGGCCTTGCGCACCGTCGTCGGCAACGTCGCCAAGCGCGCCGATGTCGACCAGCTCGTCGCCACCGCCGTGAAGGAGTTCGGCCGGCTCGACATCATGGTCAACAATGCCGGCGTCGCCCGCAACCGGGACATCCTGGAGATATCCGAAGAGGAATTCGATGAGATCATCGGCATCAATTTGAAGGGCGCGTTCTTCGGCGTCCAGGCGGCGGCGAAGCAGATGATCGCGCAAGGCGGCAGCGGGGTCATCATCAACATGTCCTCGGTGAACGCGCTGCTGGCGATTCCGGCGCTGGCAACCTACGCGATGTCCAAGGGTGGCATGAAGCAGCTCACCTCGGTCGCCGCCGTCGCGCTCGCCCCGCACAACATCCGCGTCGTCGCGGTCGGGCCGGGCACGATTTTGACCGACATGGTGGCATCGTCCATCTACACCTCCGAGGACGCCCGCAAGACCGTGATGTCGCGCACCCCGGCTGGCCGCGGCGGTGAGCCGAGCGAGGTGGCCTCTGTCGTCGCGTTCCTGGCGAGCGACGATGCGTCCTACATCACCGGGCAGACGATCTATCCTGATGGCGGAAGGCTGATCCTGAACTATACGGTGCCGGTGAAGGAGAAGTAGGAGCGCGAGTTCTCTCGGTCGTCATGCCCGGGCTTGTCCCGGGCATCCACGTCTCTCGGCAGTCGTCGCGCTACGTGGATGGCCGGGACAAGCCCGGCCATGACGGCGCATCTGACAGCCTCACTCCGCCGCAACCGTCATCCCGTAGCCCAGCCGCTTCGAGATAGCGCCGGCGCAGTCGCGCAAGGCATGCGCGATCGGGCTGTCCCAGCGCGCATCGAACGTGCCTTCCGGCCCCATCGCCGTGATGACCAGCGCGACATGGCCGGAATGATCGAACACGGGGGCCGAGAACGCATTGACGCCGGGCAGGGGATCGCCGAGCGCGCGGGCGAGGCCGTGCTTGCGGACCTCGGTCAGCATCTCGGCGACCTTCGGGCCCTTCACGGTGCGCTTCGGATTGTAGCCGACGCCGTGACGATCGAGCCCGCTCTCCAGCGCGGCGTTGATGGTCTTCTCCGGCAGGAACGCCGCAAAGGCGCGGCCGGTGGCCGTCTCCAGCAGCGCCATCACCGACCCCGCGCGCATCACGATGTGGACCGGCTGGGCCGGCTCTTCGAGCTGGACGACGGTCGGGCCGTACGTGCCCCAGACTGCCAGTGAGACCGCATGTCCGATCTGGCTCGCGAGCGCGGCGATCTTCGGCCTTGCGATGCGCACGCCGGAGAGGCGGCGCAGGCTGATCAGGCCGAGCTCCAGCGCCAGCGCGCCGATCTCGTAGCGGCCGGTGGTCTCGTCCTGCTCGATCAGCCCGATGCGGGAGAAGCTGGCGAGATAAGGATGCGCCTTGGCCGGCGACATGCCGGCCTCGCGCGCGAGATCGCGCAGCATCATCGGCTCGCCGCACCTTGCGAGCGCGCGGAGCAGCTCCCCGCCGACCTCGATGGACTGGATGCCGCGGCTTTCCCTCTTCATGCGCCTCCTGGCGTGGCTTAGGCCGCGTCGCGCTTGGCGGCGCTGTCGGCGAGATGACGCCCGGCAATGTAGCCGAAGGTCAGCGCCGGCCCAAGCGTGATGCCGGCCCCCGGGTAATTGCCGCCCATGATGCTCGCCATGTCGTTGCCGGCGGCATAGAGCCCGGGAATGACGCGGCCCTCGGCATCGAGCGCCCGCGCGCTCTCGTCGGTGACGATGCCGGCATAGGTGCCGAGATCGCCGACCACCATCTTGATGGCATAGAACGGCCCGTTCTCGATCGGCGCGACGCAGGGGTTCGGGCCGTGCATCGCGTCGCCCTGGTAGCGGTTATAGGCCTTCGAGCCCTTGCCGAAGGCGGCATCATGGCCTTGCGGCGCGGTGGCATTGAACTGCCTGACGGTGTCGATGAACGCCGCCGCGTCGATGCCGGCCTTCGCCGCGAGCGCCTCCAGCGTATCGCCGCACATGAGATAGCCGGTATCGAGGTGATGACCCAGCGGCATCGGGAAGGGCGGCACGCAGCCGAGGCCGTATTTGCGCAGCGTCTTGTGATCGCAGACGAGATAGGCCGCGATCTCCTCGCCGGGCTTGGCCGCCTTGACCATGGCCTGGACGAAGTCGTGATAGGAATTGCCTTCGTTGGCAAAACGCCGGCCGTCGCGCATCACCGCGATCACGCCCGGCTTGGCGCGGTCGATGAAATGCGGCATCACGCCTTTCGAGCCGTCCTTACGCGTGGTCAGCGACACCGGCACCCAGGCCGCCGCGTTCGGCAGGCGATCCTCGATATGTCCGCCGGCGCGCTCCGCAAGACGCAGTCCATCGCCGGTGTTGCCGGTCGGCCCCGGCGAGAAATGCTCGCTGCCGGTCGGCGCGTGCGGAAACATCTTCTTGCGCCGCTCCACATCATGCGGGAAGCCGCCGCAGGCCAGCACCACGCCTTGCCTTGCACGAACGCGCACGTTGCGTCCCTCACGCGAAACGATGGCACCCGTGACCGCGCCGTTCTCGACCGTCAGCTCGCGCACGGGCGCGGACAGCCACATCGGAATTTTCAGATCCTGCGCGGATTTCGCCAGCCGTCCGGCCAGCGCATTGCCGTTGGTCAGCGTCATGCCGCGGCCGTAGCGCAGCACGTCCATCAGGTGACGCGACAGGCGCTTGGCGACGTAGACCGCGGAAGTCAGCGACTTCGTCACCCGCATGAAGTGGATGATCTCCTTGCCGCTTCCCAGCATCATGCCGAACACGGTCAGCTCCGGCAGCGGCATGCCCAGCGTCTTGATGAGGTCGCCGAGCTCGCGGCCGTCGAACGGGCGCGTCACCATGGAGCGCCCGCCTTGCGCGCCGCCGGGTGCTTCGGCGTGATAGTCGGGAAACACCAGCGGCATGTCGAAGCGGAGCGCGGTCTTGGTGGTGAAGAAATCGACGGCCTCGGGACCGGCCGAGAGAAATGCATCGACCCGTGCCGCGTCGTAATTGTTGCCGGCCTCGTGCCGCAAGTAGGTGCGGGCCTGTTCCGGCGTCTCGGCGATGCCGTAGGCCTTTGCCAGCGAGGTGCCGGGAATCCAGAGCCAGCCGCCGGAGCGGGCGGTGGTGCCGCCGAAGCGCGGCTCCTTCTCGACGATCAGCACGTCGAGGCCGCGATGGCGCGCGGTGATCGCGGCCGACATGCCGGAGCAGCCTGATCCGGCCACGAGCACATCGCACTCGTAAGTTTCAGTTGCGCTATGCTCGCTGCCGGTCATGCTTGGCCTCACTTCTTCAGGAGCGGACATTTGGACTCGGAGACCGGGCGGAAGGCGTCCTCGCCCTTCACGGTCTTGACGATGTCCAGATAGTCCCACGGCTCCTTCGACTGTTCGGGCTTCTTCACCTTGGCGAGATACATGTCGCGGATGACGCGGCCGTCCTCGCGCAACTTGCCGCCGTGGACGAATGTATCCTCGATCGGCAGCTCGCGCATCCTGGCCATCACCTTGGTGGAATCGTCGGTGCCGGCCGCCTTGATGGCCTTGAGATAGTGCAGCACCGAGCCGTAGACGCCGGTCTGGATCATGGTCGGCATCACCTTGGTGCGCTCGTAGAACTTCTTCGACCAGGCGCGGGTTGCCTCGTCCATGGCCCAGTACGAGGCCGTGGTCATGTAGGTGCCCTGCGCGGCCTTGAGGCCGATCGCGTGCACGTCGGTGTCGAACATCAGGAGGCCGACGAGCTTCTGGCCGCCCTGGACGAGGCCGAACTCGCCGGACTGCTTGATCGCGTTGTCGGTGTCCTGGCCGGCATTGGCGAAGGCGACGACGTCGGATTTCGAGCTTTGCGCCTGGAGCGCGAAGGAGGAGAAGTCCGCGGTGTTGGTCGGATGCTTCACGCCGCCCAGCACCTTTCCGCCCATCTCATTGACGAAACGCGTGGCGTCCTTTTCGAGCTGCTGGCCGAAGGCGTAGTCCGCGGTGATGAAGTACCAGGACTTACCACCCTCCTTGATCACGGCGGAGGCCGTCACCTTCGACAGCGCATAGGTATCGTAGGTGAAGTGCACGGTGTTCGGGCTGCACAGCTCGTCGGTCAGCGAGCTTGCGCCGGGACCGGAGAGCAGCGCGACCTTGCCCCGCTCGCGCACCATGTTGTGGACGGCGATCGCGATGCCGGAATTGGGGATGTCGACGACCGCGTCGACCTTGCCGTTGTCGAACCAGCCGCGAACGATCTGCACGCCGACGTCGGTCTTCATCTGGTGATCGGCGCTGATGATCTCGATGGGCTTGCCGAGCACGGTCGGCCCGAATTCTTCCACCGCCATTTTCGCGGCCTCGACCGAGCCCGGCCCCGAGTTGTCGCGGCCCCAGCTCGACAGATCCGTCAGCACGCCGATCCGCACCGCGTCGTCGGAGACTTGCGCGGTGGCGACTGTGGTCATGGCTGCCGAAGTCATGGCCCCGAGCATGGCGCAGGCCAGAAGCCCTCTCATCGTCGTTTCCTCTCTTTTATTGGCCGCATGGCGCGGCAGGCTGTTCTCGAGACAAATTAGATATAAGCAAATAAGTTTGTCAATGGTGAATTCAGGTCTGGATGGGTTCCTCTCGGCGGGTGAGACGACAGGAGGCACCGCTGCTTCAGCACCCGCGATTGCGAGGGCAGCGACTTGTCCGCCGAAGCCTTGGCGAAGGCGGAAGCAATCCAGACTGTCTCCACGGAGGCAGCCTGGATTGCTTCGTCGCAAGAGCTCCTCGCAATGAAGGATGTTGCGACACCTGCGCACAAAATCCCGCATTGTTATCCTGTGAGAGCCATCACCCCTGCAGGTTGCAACCCTCGGCGCGATTGGCCATGATGCTCTCCGGAATCTCTGGGGCGGGGCATGACGGCAGCAACGGGAGTCTCCGCGGCGGCGGCGAAATCTACGACGGCGCATGTGGTGTGGGCGAGCGCGCTCGGCACCGCGATCGAATGGTACGACTTCCTGATCTACGGCACGGCGGCGGCGCTGGTCTTCAACAAGCTGTTCTTCCCGAGCTTCGATCCCTTCGTCGGAACGCTGGCGGCGTTCTCGACCTATGCGGTCGGTTTCGTGGCGCGGCCGATCGGCGGCGCCATCATCGGGCATTACGGCGACCGGCTCGGCCGCAAGACCATGCTGGTCGCGACCATGATCGCGATGGGGCTCGGCACCTTCCTGATCGGCTGCCTGCCGACCTACAGCCAGATCGGCGTGTGGGCGCCGATCCTGCTCATCGTGCTGCGCTTCGTCCAGGGCATCGGCCTGGGCGGCGAGTGGAGCGGCGCGGTCGTCATGGTGATCGAGCATGCCGGCAATCGCCGCGGCTTCTATGGCAGCCTCGTGCAGATCGGCTTTCCCGTCGGCGTTGCCGCATCGACCGGCATTTTCGGCCTGATGACCAAGCTGCCCGAAGCTGATTTCCTGAGCTGGGGCTGGCGCGTGCCCTTCCTGATCAGCATCCTGCTCGTCGGTGTCGGCTTCATCGTGCGGCTCAAGCTCGCGGAGACGCCGCACTTCAAGGAGGTGGTCGAGCGCAAGGAGGTGCTGGCGCAGCCGGTGCTGGAAGTGCTCCGCCGCGACTGGCGTAGCTTTCTGCTGGCGATCGGCATCACGGTGTCGGAGGTCGGGCTTGCTTATCTCCTCACCGTCTTCACCGTGGTCTATGCCACGACGAAGCTCGGGCTGTCGCGCCAGGTGATCCTGGATGCCGTGGTCTATGCTGCCCTCGTCGAATTCGCGACGCTGCCGCTCGCCGGCTGGCTGTCCGACATCTTCGGCCGCAAAGCGCTGTATCTCGCCGGCGGCGTGTTCTCGGTGGCGTTGGCGTTTCCGTTGTTCTGGTTCCTCGATACCAAGGAGCCGGCGCTGATCACGCTGGCGCTCGTCGTCACGATGACGCTGACCCATGCGCTGCTGTTCGGGCCGAAGGCCGCGTTCATGCCGGAGTTGTTCCGCACCCAGGTGCGCTACAGCGGAGCCTCGCTCGGCGCCAATGTCGCGGCGGCGCTGAGCGGCGGCTTCTCGCCGCTGATTGCGACTGCGCTGCTGGCGTGGGCCGGCTCGTACTGGGCCGTGTCCGTCTACATCATCGCCCTCTCGATCATCACGATCGTCGCGACGCTGATGGCGCCCGAGACGGCGCGGGAGGCGCTGAGATCCTGAGGGGCAGCGCCTGCCCGGCGGCCCAAAAAATTTTCGGGCTGGCCCCTTGAAACCGACTTGCGATTTTCTAAGTCGTGTCTCGCCGCGAGAGCGGTGTGCCGGATGCCAAAAACAGGGTCCGGCACGGGCGCCTGGCTGGTCTTTCGGACCCGTCTGAAATCCCGCCTTGCGCTCCTTCGTATCCATCTTGCTCTTTGGAGGACTTGGTTATGAGGACCAGTTTTGACTTCGCGCCCCTATGGCGTTCCACCATCGGCTTCGACCACCTGGCCGACCTCGTCGACAGCACGCTGCGCCAGACGACTGAGGACAACTATCCCCCCTACAACATCGAGCGTTCCGGTGAAGACCATTATCGGATCAGCCTTGCGGTGGCGGGGTTTGGTGCCAACGACATCACCGTGACCGCCGAACAGAACGCGCTCACCATCGAGGGCAAGAAGCCCGAGACGGCTGCGCGCGAATACCTGTACCAGGGCATCGCCGCGCGTCCGTTCCGGCGCGTGTTCAACCTGGCCGACTATGTCCAGGTGAAGCAGGCCTCGTTCCAGGACGGGCTTCTGATCATCGACCTCGTCCGTGAGATTCCGGAAGCGATGAAGCCGCGCCGGATTCCGATCGCGGGCGCCCCTCCTGCGGCATCGCAGATCGAGCAGAAGAAGGCAGCCTGACGCTCGATCAACGCTGGATCAAGACAGTGACGGAACGCGGCGCGCCGATGCGCGTCCGCGCTCCCCGATGCATGGAGGAGATAATAATGGGTTTTCGTGATCTCATTCCCTGGTCAGGGAAACAGGACCTCGCGCCTGCGCGCGACAATTTCGATCCCTTCCTGACGCTTCATCGCGAGATGAATCGTCTGTTCGACGACGTTTTCCGCGGCTTCGGCGGGACGAGCCTGTCGCGGCTGATTGAGGGCCGTTTCGACTGGCCGAAGGTCGAGCTCAGCGAGACCGATAAGACGCTGACCGTCTCGGCCGAACTTCCCGGCCTGACCGAGAAGGATGTTCAGGTCGAGATTGCGGGCGGCGTCCTGACCCTCCGCGGCGAGAAAAAAGCCGAGCGCAACGGCGAAGGCAGGTACTTCACCGAGCGCTACTACGGTGCGTTCGAGCGGCAGATTCCGCTGGAGGGTGTCGAGGAGGACAAGGCCGAGGCGTCGTTCAGTAATGGCGTGCTGACCGTGTCGCTGCCGAAGTCGGAGAAGGCACGCGAAGGCGTCAAGCGCATCGCGATCAACACGCACTGACATCAAGCGGGACGGCGGCGGTCGGCGCCGCCGTCCAACGTCCACAAACCGGTCCCTTGGAAAGGAGCATGAGGGAGGCACGACCGATGACCAACGTGAACACCAATGCCGGCACGCTCAATCCGCTGTTTCACCCAGCTGCCCATTACGATTCGCCCGCTGACGTCCTGAAGGCCGAGGAACTCTCCGCGCCGGAGAAGCGGATCATCCTGTCGTCCTGGGCATCCGACATGTACGCGGTCGAATCATGTCCCGCGCTGCGCGAGATACCGGGCATGAGCCACATCATCCGGCTTGCCGATGTTCTGGCGGCGTTGCGTAAGCTCGACGGCGACAATGACAATGATGATCCGCCACGCGGGGGCGGCGTCCCGATGCGGCTGCGACGGCCCTGGGCCGCCGCAGAGAGGCGCGCCGCATGATCGTCACGCACACCGTTTTGACGCTCGTGCTGCTCGGCCAAGCCTCGGCGGCCTTCGCCGTGCCATTTCTCGCGGTACACGGCTTGGTCGCCGCACCGCGTGACTGAGGCCACCAGTTCTTCCATCCACATTGGACCATGCGGCAGGTGACCAAGATGAATGTCATGCGTTTGCTTTGGCTTGCATTGCTGGTGCTCGCGCTCACGGCATCGCAGCCGGCCGCTGGCCAAATTCCAGACCTGAAGACGGGCGGCTCGGTGCCCACGCTGGCGCCGCTCGTGCGCCAGGTGACGCCGGCCGTCGTCAACATCTCCGTGCATGGCCGCGTTCGCGAGGACAATCCGCTCTATCGCGACCCGCTCTTCCGCGAGTTCTTCGACGTCCCCAGGCAGATCGAGAAGGAGGTCAACGCGACCGGCTCAGGGGTCATCGTCGATGCCCAGCGTGGCCATGTCCTGACCAACAATCACGTGGTCGAAGGCACTTCCGCCGTTCAGGTCACAACCAAGGACGGCCGGCAATTCTCCGCCAAGGTCATCGGCCGCGATCCGCCGACGGACATTGCCGTGCTCCAGATCCAGAACCCATCCGGGCTCCAGGCGCTGTCCTTCGGCGACAGCGATGCGCTTGACGTCGGCGACTTCGTGCTTGCGATCGGCAACCCTTTCGGCCTCGGCCAGACCGTGACGTCCGGCCTCGTTAGCGCGCTCGGCCGGACCGGACTCGGGAAGCAGGGCTATGAGGACTTCATACAGACCGATGCAGCGATCAATCCCGGCAATTCCGGCGGAGCGCTGGTCAGCCTGCGGGGTGAACTGGTCGGCATCAACTCGGCCATCATTTCGCCTGCCGGCGGCAATGTCGGCATCGGCTTTGCAATTCCCGTCAACATGGCGCGGAAGGTGATGGAGCAGATCGTCGCCAAGGGCCGCGTCGAGCGCGGCCGGATCGGCGTTTCTCTGAAGGACCTGCACCCCTCGGTCAACAAGGGATTGAACCAGGGAGCCGTCGTCGCGGAGATCGCGGCGGATTCGCCGGCGCAACAGGCGGGCCTGCGCAAGGGCGATATCATCACGAAAGCCGACGACCGTCCGATTCGCACCGCAGCCCAACTCCGCAACACGATCGGCCTCGCGCGCGTCGGCGAGGAGGTGAAGCTCACGGTGTCGCGAAATGGCGCACCGGTTGCGATCGTCGTGAGAGTGGCGCCCGCGTCCGATACGAGTAGTGCTGTCGCAGGCGGCGATCGTTTCGTCCGCTAGTGGATTTGTGCCGCGCGGCGATCAAGCTGCCGGCGCCGATCCATGTTGCTGGCATGCCAAATATCGACTATCAGCCGGATCGGCGCGCATGACGCTGCCCAAGCAAAGGCAAAGGGAGCACCCGAGATGACCTCACCCACGCGACGTGATCTGCTCGCAACCGCTGCGGCGGCCGCCGCCGTTTCGATGGCCGAGGTCGCACCCGCCGCCGCGCAGGCCGGACCCAAGTTCCCGGTGCCGATGGTGACGATCCCGATCGTCGGCGAGAGCCAGGTGTTTCAGGTCCGCCGCATCTACTGCATCGGGCGCAACTACGCCGCGCACGCGATCGAGCGCGGCTCGGACCCGAACCGCGAGCCGCCGTTCTTCTTCCAGAAGCCGACCGACGCGATCCAGAACGTCGCGGTCGGCGAGGTCGCCGATCATCCCTATCCGTCACTGACCAAGAACTATCATCACGAGGTCGAGCTGGTCGCCGCGCTGAAATCAGGCGGCACCAATATCCCGGTCGATAAGGCGCTCGACCACGTCTATGGCTACGCGCTCGGCCTCGACATGACCCGGCGCGACCTCCAGAACGGCATGGCCGCGGAGAAGAAGCCCTGGGAGATCGGCAAGAGTTTTGACCACGCCGCGGTGATCGGCCCGATTCATCCGGCCAGCAAGACCGGGCATTTCGACAAGGGCGCCATCTCGCTGGCGATCAACGGCACGGTGAAGCAGAACTCGGATCTCAGCAAGATGATCTGGAACGTGGCCGAGCAGATCGCAAAGCTGTCGGAAGCGTTCGAATTGAAAGCCGGCGACATCATCTATTCCGGCACGCCGGAGAATGTCGGTCCCGTCGTGAAGGGCGACGTGCTGCTGTGCAAGCTCGAGGGCTTGCCGGATATGTCGATCAGGATCGTGTAGTTGCTGCCGCCTCTCCCCGCTTGCGGCGGGGGCGATCGCGTTTGAGAGCTGTCCTGCGCCATCCTTCGAGACGCCCGCTCTAGGCGGGCTCCTCAGGATGAGGACGGAATGCGTAGTGGCAGTTCAACGGGTACGATGCTGCTTAGCCTCGTCGTAAGGAGACCGCGAAGCGGTCGTCTCGAAGGACGAGGCGCGCCGTGAGGTGTTGCCAAAGTCAAATACGACGACCGCGCTCTCCAGGAACAGAGGCCATTGTCGCCCCACAGCCGGGTTCCCCGCCGATTGCCTTTTGTTGGCCGGCAAGCGAACCTCGTGCGGCCATATTTGAGCAGGAGTGATTTCCCGTGAGGGAGGCGCTCCGATGACCAAGGCTTTGATCACTGCTGTCGCAATGCTGGCTTGTGTGCCGGTGAGTGCGGTTGCGCAGGAGCGCGCCGGCGATGCAGCACTCGGTGCCGTCTCCGGCGCGGTCGTGTTGGGGCCAGTCGGTGCGGTTGCCGGAGCCTTGATCGGCTACACTGCCGGACCTTCGATCGCCCGTTCCTGGGGCATGAGAGGTTCGCAGTCGGCAGGACATCGGCCGCCGCCGCGCCGCGCGGCCGCGACCAGGAGCCCGACGCGCACCCGCGAGGCGATGGCAGCCAACGGTCAGATGCGAGCTGCCGGCAATCCGGCTCCGCCGGTTCAGGCCGCGCCCGCCGTGCCGGCGCAGAGCTCGACGCCGCCGGTTCAGGGATTCGACTGAGGCCGTCGCATGACGGGATGAGGGTCGATCGATGCTACGACGAACCTAAAGACATTCCACGCTAGGGCTGGCCGAGGATCTTCTTCGCGGCGCGAAGATGCGGCTTGTCGATCATCTGGCCGTCGAGCCGCAGCGTGCCTGAATTGGGATTGCTGGCGAACGCGGCGATCACTTTTTCCGCCCAGGTGCGTTCGGCCTCGGTCGGTTCGAATGCCGCGTTGACGACGTCGACGTGCTTGGGATGGATCAGCGCCTTGGCGGAAAACCCGTCGCGGCGCGCCGCGCGTGTTTCCTGCTCGAGACCGGCGAGGTTGTCGATGTCGGTATAGACCGTATCGATCGGCGCGACCTCGGCCGCGGCCGCCGCCATCAGGCAGAGATCGCGCGCGAGGCGATAGGGGCTGTGGAACACGCCGCCGGACGCCTTTTCGGTGGCGCCGAGCGAGGCCGAGAGATCCTCGGCGCCCCACATCAGGCCGGCGAGGCGAGGGGAGCAGCCCTTGTAACTGCCGAGCCCGAAGATCGAAGCCGCGGTTTCCGTCGCCACGCAGACGATGCGGGTGGTGCCGATCGCGATGCCGGCCGCTGCTTCCAAGGCTTCGAGCCAGGTTGCGACCTGCCTTACGTCGTCGCCGCCTTGCGATTTCGGCAGCACGATGCCGTCGGGCCTGCCGGGCAACACCGCGGCGAGATCGGCCAGCGTCATGCCGGTGTCGAGCGCGTTGACGCGGACATAGAGCTGGTGCGGGCCGCGTCGGCCCTTGAGCATCGTCAGCGTCAGCCCGCGCGCCTCCGCCTTCTTCTCGGTGACGACGGAATCCTCGAGATCGATGATCAGCGCGTCGGCCTTGCCTTCGCTCGCCTTCTCGAATTTGCGCGGGGAATCGCCCGGCACGAACAGCATCGAACGCATCAAACCGGCCTCTTGTGCATCATCGCCATGCGGCGGCATTTGCCGACGATCTCGTCGTTCTGGTTCAGGGCATGGTGCTCGAATTCGACGATGCCGGCCTTGGGCCGCGATTTGGATTCCCTCAACGAAAGCACCTTCGTCGTCGCCCGCAACGTGTCGCCATGGAAGACCGGCTTTGGAAAGGTGACGTCGGTCATGCCGAGATTGGCAACGGTGGTCCCCATGGTCGTATCATAGACCGTCATGCCGATCATGATGCCGAGGGTGTAAAGGCTGTTGAAAATGCGCTGGCCGAACTCGGTCTTTTCGGCGAAATGCGCATCGATGTGCAGCGGCTGCGGATTGAGCGTCAGCAGGCTGAACATGGTGTTGTCCATCTCCGTGACGGTGCGGGTCAGCGGATGCCTGAACTCCTGGCCTACGGAAAAGTCTTCGAAATACAGTCCGGCCATCGCGGTTTCCTCCCTGCGAAATAACGGCGCGCTCATAGCTTTACGTCGCATGACCCTATGCATGGTAGACACAGTTGATAGACAAATTCACGTATCTGTACGCGGTTTTTCGAGCTAAGAACCCAGCCAAGGGCACGTCAGGGCGCGAAGCAAGCGGCCGCGGCCTTCGAGCGGGGAACGCGAAGAGACGGGAGATGGCGCGGTCGCGGCTCCCGACAAGGAGATCAAGACCATGGATTTCGCGCTCACCGATCAGCAGGAAGCCATTCGCGATGCCATCGCCAAGATCTGCGAAGGCTTTCCGGATGCCTATTGGCTGAAGAAGGACCATGACGGCGGCTTCCCGCACGATTTTCATAAAGCACTTGCCGACACCGGCTGGCTCGGCATCTGCGTGCCGGAGGAATATGGCGGCTCGGGGCTCGGCATCACCGAAGCTGCGATCATGATGCGCACCATCGCCGAATCCGGCGCCGGCATGTCCGGCGCATCCGCCGTGCACATCAACGTGTTCGGCCTCAATCCCGTCGTCGTGTTCGGCACCGAAGAGCAGCGCAGGCGCATGCTGCCGCCGATGGTGGAGGGCCGTGAAAAGGCCTGCTTCGCCGTCACCGAGCCCAACACCGGCCTCAACACCACGCAGCTCAAGACCCGCGCGGTCGCCAAGAACGACCGTTACATCGTCAACGGCCAGAAGGTGTGGATCTCGACCGCGCAGGTCGCGCACAAGATCCTGCTGCTGGCCCGCACCACGCCGCTGGAGGAGGTGCGCTCGCCGACCCATGGCCTCAGCCTGTTCTACACCGATTTCGACCGCAACAGAATCAAGGTCCACGAGATCGAGAAGATGGGCCGCAAGATCGTCGATTCCAACGAGCTGTTCTTCGAGGACTTTGAAATTCCGATCGAGGATCGCATCGGCGAGGAAGGCAAAGGCTTCCAGTACATCCTCGAAGGCATGAACCCCGAGCGTATCCTGATCGCGGCGGAGGCGGTCGGCCTTGGCAAGCTGGCGCTGGCGCGGGCCACGGAATATGCCAAGACGCGCGTGGTGTTCAACCGTCCGATCGGCAAGAACCAGGGCATTCAGCATCCGCTCGCGGTGAACTGGGTCGAGCTCGAGGCGGCCTGGCTGATGGTGATGTCGGCGGCGTGGCAATACGACAAGGGCATGCCGTGCGGCGCTGCGGCCAATGCCGCAAAATACCTTGCGGGCGAAGCGGGCTTCTCGGCCTGCGAGCAGGCGGTGATGACCCATGGCGGCTTCGGCTATGCCAAGGAATTCCACGTCGAGCGCTACTTGCGTGAAGTGCTGATCCCGCGCATCGCGCCCGTCAGCCCGCAGCTGGCGCTCAGCTTCATCGCGGAGAAGGTGCTGGGGCTCGCGAAGTCGTACTGAACGAGCCTTGTGCCCAAACCAAATGGGCCGGCCTATTCGGCGGCGATCCGCTCCATCGCCATGGCGCGAAGCCTGGCGCGCTGGATCTTGACGCCGTTGGCGCTGTCGGTGACGGGGAAGGCCTCCACCACATAGATCCGGGCCGGGATCTTGTAGCCGGCGAGCCGCTCGCGCAGGCGCGCGACCAGCGTCTCCTGCATTGGCGGCTCCTTCGCCGGGATCACGAAGGCGACGCAGCGCGCCTGACCCTTGAGGTCGACTGCAACCACCTGGGCATCAGCCACGCCGGCACATGATTTGAGCTCGTCCTCGATCTCGCCGGGCGCGACGAGGAAGCCGCCGAGCCGCATGGCGTCGCCCGCGCGGGTCTCGTAGACGAAGGAACCGTCGCCGCGCAGCCGGCCGATGTCGCCGGTGCGGAAGAACCCGTCCGCGGTGATCGCATCGCGCGTCGCATCCGGATTGTTGAAATAGCCGAGGAAACGTGACGGCGCGCTGATCTCGATCTCGCCGGAAACGCCTTCGGCCGCAAGTTCGCCGGTCTCGGTGTCGCGCACGCGCACGCTTGCCTCGGGTGACATCGGCCAGCCGCCGCCCTCGATGCGATCGGCGAAGGCGTCGCTGGCGCGGGCGATCGAGAATAGGGCCTGAACCTCGCTCGACCCGTAGAGGCCGAACAGCGGCAGGCCGCGCGCCTCGGCCTCCGCGGCAAGCTCGCGCCAGCCAGGCTGGAACGCGGCGAAGCCGCAGACGTCGAGATGCGGGAATGGGCGTGGCGTACCGCTGAGGGCGACAATGCGCCGGAACATCTCGTCGGAGCCGAAGGCGTGCGTGATCCCCTGCGTGCTGAGGATCTCCAGTGCCGGTGCCGCCTCGAAGGCGTCGAGCACATGGACGGTCGCGCCCGCCGCGACGAAGCCGAGCAGGCTCGTCATGCCGAACGTGCCGCAGAACGGAAGCATGGCCAGCAGCGAATGACACTGCGGATCAAGCCGAAGCGCCTTGGTGACAGAGACGGCGTGGCCCGCCAGCGTCCGCTGCGAATGCGCGACGAGCTTCGGGCCCTTGGTGGTGCCCGATGTCGTGTAGAGCAGCACCGGCAGATCGACGTCGTCCCGTGTCGGAGAGGCGGCCGGATAGGGCTTTTCGAAAGCGTCGAAGCGGACACAGGGCCAATTGGCCTTGATCGCATCCGCGCCGACCACCGCAAGCCGCTGCAGCGCCGGCACTTCGTCCTTGGCGATGTCGGCGAGGATCGCGGCAAAATCCACCGAGCGGAATGCGGCCTCGACCACCATCAGCCTGGCGCCGGACAAACGAAGCAGATGCGCGACTTCCGCGCTGCGATAGCGGGTATTGACGGCCGCGACGATCGCGCCAAGGCGGGCGGCGGCGAACAGCAGCGCGATCCATTCGATCCGGTTGACCAGCCAGACCGCGATCACGTCGCCCTTGCCGATGCCTTGCTCCGCAAGCCAGGCCGCGGTCTGCTCTATCCTTTCGGAGAACTCAGCGCGCGAGACCCGCGTGCCGTCGAATACGAAGGCGGTATCGGCGGCGGCCTCGGTCCGGATCAGCGATTGCAGTGAAAACGCGTTGGCACTCATGGCAAGGGGAGTAACCCGATCGCGCCAACCTGTCTACTTGGTGCCGAACATCCGGTCGCCGGCATCGCCCAGGCCCGGCACGATGTAGCCGTGGTCGTTGAGCCGCTCGTCGATCGCGGCGGTCCAGATCGGCACGTCAGGATGCTCGCCCTGGAATTGCGCGATGCCCTCGGGCGCGGCCAGGAGGCACACGAAGCGGATGTCGCGGGCGCCGCGGGCCTTGAGCAGAGAGGCGCCGGCGCAGGCCGAGTTGCCGGTCGCCAGCATCGGATCCATCAGGATCACGGTGCGATCCGACAGGTCCTGCGGCGCCTTGAAGTAATATTCCACGGCTTGCAACGTCTCGGGGTCGCGGTAGAGCCCGATATGGGCGATGCGCGCCGATGGCATCAGCGCCAGCATGCCGTCGAGGAAGCCGACGCCGGCGCGCAGGATCGGCGCCAGCGTGAGCTTCTTGCCGGCGATCTTGGGCGCCCGCATCGGCGCGATCGGCGTCTCGATCTCGACCAGCTCCAGCGGCAAATCCCGGGTCACCTCATAGCCAAGCAGCATCCCGATCTCGTTCAGGATCTCGCGAAAGCTCTTGGTCGAGCGATCCTTCTCCCGCATCAGCGAGAGCTTGTGCTGGACCAGGGGGTGGGCGACGATGTTGACATTGCCAGTGCTCATGAAACCGCTCTACACGTTTCCCTAGAATTGCGCCAGATCGGCCCGGCTTTTTCCGCCGGACAGGCGGCGTCAACCGGGCATCGCCACCGCGCTGCGGGCCGGGTTGCTCGCGGCATAGGCAGCCATGGTCAGTTCGCGGTTGGAGCGGAGGAGCTAGACGCCGAGCCTGCGTGCGACAAGGATGAGTGCAGCGGTTGTTCAAAGCCATCTGTCAGCACCGGCATTTTCCAGGATCCTTCCGTCAGGCTGCCTAGCCGCAATTGTCGCAAGCGAGCGGCTCGTAAAGCGGATCCAGCACAGGACGAACGGAAGGAACGCTCGGCCGCGGCACGTCCGCGGCCAATGCCCGGACCTCGACGAGGGCCGACAGCAGAGCCAGCGCGAGGTCGGAATGGCGCGCCTCGACCGCGGCGTCCAGCCAGTCCGGCAGCTCACGGGCGCGCGACAGTGCGCAATGCCACTCGCCCTCGTCATAGGCGATGCGGCGGACCTGCCACATCGGCAGCTCGAGCTCGATCAGCGCCAGCACCGCATCGGCCCAGGCCTCGACGTCGATCAGGCGCATGATGCGTGCGGGGCGTTCGCCTTGGCCGAGCGTGGGGACACGCCGGCAGGCGTGCGCGATGATGTCGAGCATCAGCGGCCGGGTCATCGCCGGTGCCGCGCGAAGCTGCTGGCTGAGGAAAGGTGGGTCGAGGCGTCGGAGAGCGGCGGTCATGTCAGGCCTCCTGGAATTGGCGTCGGTCAGTCGGCCGGCCTTGCCAGGATGGCGGGCAGTGCATTTGAAAACGAGATGGGGAAGAGGGGGGAGATATAGGGATTTCATAAGTGGCGCGTGGGTGGGCGAGGGGCGCAATCGCCCCATTCTCCGCTGTCATCCCCGCGCACGCGGGGATCCATAACCACAGGCAGTAGCTGAGGCGCAAATCAGGTCACTCCGAGTCCTCGCCCAACCTCTCCCTGTGGCTATGGATCCCGGATCTGCGCTGCGCTTGTCCGGGACGACGGGGGTTGTCTTCCGATCTCGGCCCGCGCCGGCCTTTATGAGATTCCTATATCTTCGCCATAGCCCTCATCTCGAAAACCTATGTCCGGGGTGGCACTTCAGCACGGTCGAGAATCCCGGCTGTCGCCCGTGGAAATGCATTCCATTTCCGGCGCGAGCCGCCGGGTCACCGTGAGAAAGTTGCGCCGGATCTGACGGCGCAACGAGGAGTATCGCCATGATGGACATCCTGATGCTGGTGCTGGGCTTCGTCTTCTTCGCCCTCGCGATCGGCTACACCTACGCCTGCGAACGGCTGTGACGGAGCAAACCATGATCTTCGATTATGCGCTCGCCGGTGCCGTCTCGTTCGGTCTGCTGGTCTACCTCACCTATGCGCTGCTGCGGCCCGAGCGGTTCTGACCCGTGCTGCTGCTCGTCGAATTGCTGCTGGCGGACGCGGTGCTCGTCGCCTGCCTGCTGACGGTGCTCCTGCCGCTGTTGCGGGCAAAAAGTCTGAAGGATTGCACCAAGCCTGAAGGGTTGATTCCATGACTGTGATCGGTTGGCTCCAGATCATTCTGTTTTGCGCCATTATTGTTGCGCTGGCCAAGCCGCTCGGCTGGTACATGACGCGCGTATTCAACGGCGAGCGGACGTTCCTGTCGCCGGTGCTGCGCCCGATCGAGGCCGGCATATACTGGATCTCCGGCGTCGACGAGAAGCGCGAGCAGCATTGGCTGACCTACACGGTCGCCATGCTGCTGTTCCATGTCGGCGGCTTCCTCATCATCTACGGCGTGATGCGGCTTCAGGCCGTGCTGCCCTTCAATCCGGCCGGACAGGGCGCGGTCGCTGAGGATCTTTCCTTCAACACCGCGGTCTCCTTCATCACCAACACCAACTGGCAGAACTACGGCGGCGAGAGCACGCTGTCCTATCTCGTCCAGATGCTCGCCCTGACGCATCAGAACTTCCTGTCGGCGGCAACCGGCATCGCGCTGGCGATGGCCCTGATCCGCGGCTTCTCGCGCGCCTCAATGCGCACGGTCGGCAATTTCTGGGTCGACGTGACCCGCTGCACGCTCTACGTGCTGCTGCCGATCTGCGTCGTCTACGCGCTGTTCCTGGTCTGGCAGGGCATGCCGCAGACGCTCGGCCCATATATCGAGGCGACCACGCTCGAAGGCGCCAGGCAGACCATTGCGGTCGGCCCGGTCGCTTCCCAGGTGGCGATCAAAATGCTCGGCACCAATGGCGGCGGCTTCTTCAACGCCAACGCCGCGCACCCGTTCGAGAATCCGACCGCGCTGTCGAATTTCGTGCAGATGCTGTCGATCTTCGCGCTCGGCGCCGCGATGACCAACGTGTTCGGCGGCATGGTCGGCAACCAGCGCCAGGGCTGGGCGATCCTGTCCGTGATGGGCGTGCTGTTCGTCGCAGGCGTCGCCATCACCTATTGGGCGGAGGCCAATGGCACCTCGACCATGCATGCGCTGGGCCTGACCGGCGGCAACATGGAGGGCAAGGAGGTTCGCTTCGGCATCGTCGCGTCCTCGCTGTTCGCCGTCGTCACCACGGCCGCTTCGTGCGGCGCGGTCAACGCCATGCATGACAGCTTCACCGCGCTCGGCGGCATGATCCCGCTGATCAACATGCAGCTCGGTGAGATCATCATCGGCGGCGTCGGCGCCGGCCTCTATGGCATGCTGCTGTTCGTCGTGCTCGCGATCTTCGTGGCGGGGCTGATGGTCGGCCGCACGCCGGAATATGTCGGCAAGAAGATCGAGGCACGCGAGGTCAAGATGGCGATGCTCGCGATCCTGGTGCTGCCGCTGATGTATCTCGGCTGGACCGCGGTCGGCGTGGTCTATCCGGCGGCGGTCGCCTCGATGGCCAATGCCGGCCCACACGGCTTCACCGAGGTGCTCTATGCCTTCACCTCGGCGACCGGCAACAACGGCTCGGCCTTCGCGGGCCTCACCGGCAACACGCTGTTCTACAACCTCACGCTGGCAAGCGCGATGTTCGTCGGCCGCTTCTTCATGATCGTCCCGGCGATGGCGATTGCGGGCTCGCTGGCCGCCAAGAAATCCATCCCGCCGTCGGCAGGCACCTTCCCGACCACGGGCGGGCTGTTCGTCGGCCTCGTCGTCGGCGTGATCCTGATCATCGGCGGCCTGACCTTCTTCCCGGCACTCGCGCTCGGCCCGATCGTCGAGCATCTGGCGATGAACGCTGGCAACCTCTTCTGATTGTCTGGAGTGACCTCCATGGATACGATGAAACTGCAAAAGCGTGCTGCCGTCTCGGCAATGCTCGATCCGAAGATCGTGCTGCCGGCGATCCGCGCCTCCTTCACCAAGCTCGATCCGCGGCTGATGGTCAAGAACCCCGTGATGTTCGTGGTCGAGGTCGTGGCCGCGCTGACGACGGTGATCTTCCTGCGCGACGTCGTCGCGGGCGGCGCTGGCCTCGGCTTCACCTTCCAGATCATCGTCTGGCTCTGGTTCACGGTGCTGTTCGCCAATTTCGCCGAAGCGGTGGCCGAAGGCCGCGGCAAGGCGCAGGCTGAATCGTTGCGCAAGACCCGCACCGAGAGCCAGGCCAAGCTGCTGACCGGCGCCGGCCAGGACTTCAATCTCGTGCCGGGGACCAGCCTCAAGGTCGGCGACATCGTGCTGGTCGAGGCCGGCGACACCATTCCCTCCGACGGCGAGGTGATCGAGGGCGTCGCGTCCGTGAACGAGGCCGCCATCACCGGCGAGTCCGCGCCCGTCATCCGCGAATCCGGCGGCGACCGTTCCGCGGTGACCGGCGGCACGCAGGTGCTGTCCGACTGGATCCGTGTCCGCATCACGGCGGCGCAAGGCTCGACCTTCATCGACCGCATGATCAAGCTGGTCGAAGGCGCCGAGCGGCAGAAGACGCCGAACGAGATCGCGCTCAATATCCTGCTCGCCGGTCTCACCATCATCTTCGTGTTCGCAACCGTGACCATTCCGAGCTATGCGGCCTATGCCGGCGGCTCGATCTCGGTGATCGTGCTGGTCGCGCTGTTCGTGACGCTGATCCCGACCACGATCGGCGCACTGTTGTCGGCGATCGGGATCGCCGGCATGGACCGCCTGGTGCGCTTCAACGTGCTGGCGATGTCCGGTCGCGCCGTCGAGGCCGCCGGCGATGTCGACACGCTGCTGCTGGACAAGACCGGCACCATCACGCTCGGCAACCGGCAGGCGACGGCGTTTCGCCCGGTGCGCGGCGTGACCGAGCAGGAGCTCGCCGACGCAGCCCAGCTCGCTTCCCTCGCCGACGAGACGCCGGAAGGCCGCTCCATCGTGGTGCTGGCGAAGGAGAAATACGGCATCCGCGGCCGCGACATGGCGGAGCTCGGCGCCACCTTCATTCCGTTCACGGCGCAGACCCGCATGAGCGGCGTCGATGCCGGCGGCTCGTCGGTGCGCAAGGGCGCGGTCGATGCGATGCTCAGCTATGTCGGCGGCGGCGCGCAGCTGGCGGTTGCTTCTGGCAACGCGGCGCGCGCCATTCAGCCCAGCGGGCTCTCTGAGATCGGCCGCGAGATACAGACCATCGCGGATGAGATCGCCAAGGCCGGCGGCACGCCGCTGGCGGTCGCGAGGGACGGCAAGCTGCTCGGAATCATCCAGCTCAAGGACATCGTCAAAGGCGGTATCCGCGAGCGTTTTGCCGAGCTGCGCCGCATGGGCATTCGCACCATCATGATCACCGGCGACAACCCGATGACGGCGGCTGCCATCGCAGCGGAGGCAGGGGTCGACGACTTCCTGGCGCAGGCAACCCCCGAGGACAAGCTCAAGCTGATCCGCAACGAGCAGGCCAAGGGCAAGCTGGTTGCGATGTGCGGCGACGGCACCAACGACGCCCCGGCGCTTGCGCAGGCCGACGTCGGTGTCGCCATGAACACGGGTACGCAAGCTGCCCGCGAGGCCGGCAACATGGTCGACCTCGACTCCAACCCGACCAAGCTGATCGAGGTCGTCGAGATCGGCAAGCAGCTCCTGATGACGCGCGGCGCGCTGACGACGTTCTCGATCGCCAACGACGTCGCAAAATACTTTGCGATCATTCCGGCGATGTTCCTGGCGTTCTACCCCCAGCTCAACGTCCTCAACGTCATGAATCTGTCGAGCCCGCAGAGCGCCATCCTGTCGGCGATCATCTTCAACGCGTTGATCATCATTGCGCTGATCCCGCTCGCGCTGAAGGGCGTCGCCTATCGCGCCGTCGGTGCCGGCGCGCTGCTCCGGCGCAACCTCTTGATCTACGGCCTCGGCGGCATCGTCATTCCCTTCATCGGTATCAAGGCGATCGACCTCGTCGTCGTTGCTTTACACCTGGCTTGACCGTCCCCGCGCGGTGCAAGGCGCCGCGCGCCATGACGAAGACTTAGGAGACCAACATGCTCAGAGAAATCCGCCCCGCCATCGTCCTCTTGCTGGTGCTCACCGCCATCACCGGCCTTGCCTATCCGCTGGCGATGACGGCCATCGCCGGCGCGCTCTTCCCGGCGCAGGCTCAAGGCAGCCTGATCGAGAAGGACGGCAAGGTGATCGGCTCCGCCCTGATCGGGCAGGAGTTCAGGGACAACAGATACTTCCACGGCCGTCTCTCGGCGACGGTGGCGCCCGACCCGAACGATCCGACCAAGACGGTGCCGGCGCCGTACAACGCCGCCAATTCCGGTGGCTCCAACCTCGGCCCGACCAGCAAGGCGCTGGCCGACCGGCTCAGGGAAGATGTAGACAAGCTCAAGGCTGAGAATCCGAACGCTGCCGTGCCGGTCGACCTGGTGACAACCTCCGCCAGCGGCCTCGATCCTGATATCTCGCCGGAAGCGGCGCAATTCCAGGTGCCGCGCGTGGCCAGGGCGCGGAATATGCCGGAGGATCAGGTCAAGCAGATCGTGACCGCCAATACCGAAGGCCGCTTGTTCGGTCTGATTGGCGAACCCAGGGTTAACGTTCTGGCACTGAATCTCTCGCTGGATCGCGCCGCCGCCAGGTAGCGGTCTAGGCTCGCGTCACGCAGATGATTATATTGGCAAAATGGTCCGAGAGCGCCGCGATCCCGAACAACGTCCGTCGCCCGAGGCGCTGCTGGAAGCGGCGCGGCGGGAAGGGAGCGCGAGCGGCAAGCTGAAGGTTTTCGTCGGCGCCGCCCCCGGCGTCGGCAAAACCTACGAGATGCTGCAAAGCGCCCACGCCAAGCGCAAGGCCGGCATCGACGTCGTGGTCGGCTTCGTCGAGACCCACGGCCGTGCCGAGACCGAGGCGCTGGTGCGCGGGCTCGAAGTGGTCCCGCGCAAGCGGCTCGACTATCGCGGGCAGATCGTCGAGGAGATGGATCTCGATGCGGTGATCGCGCGCCGGCCGCAGATCGCGTTGGTCGACGAGCTCGCCCACACCAATGCGCCCCTTTGCCGCCATCCCAAGCGCTATCTCGACGTCGAGGAATTGCTGTCCCACGGCATCGACGTCTACACCGCCGTCAACATCCAGCACATCGAGAGCCTGAACGACGTCGTCGCCCAGATCACCCATGTCAGGGTACGCGAGACCGTGCCGGACTCGGTGTTCGATCGCGCCGACGCGATCGAGCTGATCGACCTCACGCCCGACGATTTGATCCAGCGCCTGAAGGAGGGCAAGGTCTATGTGCCCAAGCAGGCCGAGCGTGCGCTGGAGCACTATTTCTCGCCGGGGAACCTGACGGCGTTGCGCGAGCTCGCTTTGCGCCGCACGGCGGAGCGGGTCGACGAGCAGCTCCTCAATCACATGCAGGCCAATGCGATTCCCGGGCCCTGGGCCGTCGGCGAGCGCATTCTCGTCTGCGTCAGCGAGGATCCGCGCGCCGCCGGTCTCGTCCGCTACACCAAGCGCCTGGCGGACCGGCTGCATGCCCCTTTCACCGCGGTTTCGATCGAGACGCGGCGATCGCTGCAATTGTCCGATGAGCAGCGCGACCGGCTGGCCGATACGCTGCGGCTCGCGGAATCGCTCGGCGGCGAGGCGTTGACCATTCCGGCGGTCGGTCGCCGCATCGCCGACGACGTCGTCAATTTCGCGCAAGGCAACAACGTCACCCAGATCGTGATCGGCAAGTCGACCCGCTCGCGCTGGTTCGAGATGACACGCGGCTCGGTCGTCCATGATCTGGTTCGCCGCGCGGGCAACATCACGGTTCATGTCATCGCCGGCGACGAGCTGCCGGGCGAGGGGGCGCCCAAGACGGCGGTGCAGACCGCCGTGCGGTCCGAGCCGTTCAATCCGTTGCCTTATCTGAAGGCGCTCGGCATCGTGCTGATCGGCCTTGGCGCCGCCGAGCTGATTCAGCCGCGGTTCGGCATCGAGAACGTCGACCTCGTGCTGCTGACGGCGGTGGTGGCGGTCGCGGTCCGCTACGGACTATGGCCGTCGCTGCTGGCGACTGTCGCGGCCTCGCTCTGTTACAATTTCTTCTTCCTGCCGCCGATCCACACCTTCACGATCACCGACCCGACCAACGTCGCCGCCTTCGTGCTGTTCATGGTCGTGGCCATACTCGTCTCCAACGTTGCGGCGCGCGTGCGCACCCAGGCCGATGCCGCCATCGGCCGGATCAGGATGAGCGAGCAGCTCTACGCCTTCAGCCGCAAGCTCGCCGGCACCGCAACGCTCGACGACGTGCTGTGGGCGACGGCCTACCAGATCGCGTTGATGCTGAAAGTCCGGGTGGTTTTGCTGCTGCCGGAAGCAGGTCTGCTCACGGTGAAATCCGGCTATCCGCCCGAGGACGAGCTCGATCAGGCTGATCTCGCCGCCGCCAACTGGGCCTGGAGCAACGACCGCCCCGCCGGCCGCGGCTCGGACACGCTGCCGGGTGCAAAACGGCTGTTCCTGCCGATGCGCACCGGGCGCGGCCCGATCGGGGTGATCGGCATTGACGACGACCGCACCGGTCCGCTGCTGACGCCGGACCAGCGCCGCCTGCTCGATGCGCTGGTCGACCAGGGCGCGCTCGCGATCGAGCGCGTGCTGCTGGTCGAGGACATGGACCGCGTCAAGCGCACCGTCGAATCCGAGCGGCTGCGCTCGGCGCTCCTGACCTCGATCTCGCACGATTTAAAGACGCCGCTCGCCTCGGTGCTGGGGGCGGCCTCCACCATGCGCGATCTCGCCGGCGCGCTTTCCGACACCGAGAAGCGCGACCTGCTCGCGACCGTGATCGACGAATCCGAGCGGCTGAACCGCTTCATCGCCAATCTGCTCGACATGACCAAGCTCGAGTCGGGTGCCGTCGTGCCCAACGCGGCGCTGCACGATCTCGGTGAGATCGTGGGCAGCGCGCTGCGGCGTGCAGCCAAGATTCTCACCGCACACGAGGTCGAGCTGGTGCTGGCCGCCGATCTGCCGATGCTGCAGCTCGATGCGGTGCTGTTCGAGCAGGTGCTGTTCAACCTGCTCGACAACGCTGCGAGATATTCGCCACCCGAGACCACAATCTCGATCCGCAGCCGGCGTGACAGCGATCATGTCGTGCTCGAGATCGCGGACGAGGGGGCCGGCATCCCGCCTGATGAGCTCGAGAGCGTGTTCGACAAGTTCTACCGCGTTCAGAAAGGCGATCACGTCCGTCCCGGCACGGGGCTCGGGCTCGCCATCTCGCGCGGCTTCGTCGAGGCGATGCGGGGCACGATCTCGGCCGCCAACCGCAGCGACCGCAGTGGCGCTGTCCTCACCATCCGTCTTCCCGTTCCGGCAGAGAGCCGCGCATTGGATACCGCCGCATGAGCGCTGCCCCGATCAAGGTCCTGGTCATCGACGACGAGCCGCCGATCCGCAAATTGCTGCGGATGGGGCTGACGACGCAAGGCTATGAGATCCTGGAAGCGTCGAACGGCAAGATCGCACTGGAGAAGCTCGTCGAGGAGCCGGCGCTGATCATCCTCGATCTCGGTCTGCCCGACGTGCAGGGACACGAGCTGCTGCGCACCATCCGCGCACGCAACGAAGGCGTGCCGATCGTGGTGTTGTCGAGCCGTGGCGACGAAGCCGGCAAGGTACAGGCGCTCGATCTCGGCGCCGACGATTATCTGACCAAGCCGTTCGGCATGGACGAGCTGCTGGCCCGCCTGCGCGCGGCGCTGCGGCACCAGCTCCAGGTCCAGGGCGAACGCCCGGTGTTTCGCAGCGGTGATCTCTCGGTCGATCTCGTGCGCCGCATCGTCAAGGTCGGCGAGCGCGAGGTGAAGCTGTCGCCGAAGGAATACGACCTCCTGCGCGTGCTGGTGCAGCACGCCGGCAAGGTGCTCACCCACCGCTTCCTGCTGAGGGAGCTCTGGGACGAATTGACCGACGCGCAATACTTACGCGTCTATGTCCGCCAGCTCCGCCAGAAGATCGAAGCCGACCCGGAGCGGCCGCAATTTGTGCTGACCGAGACGGGGATCGGGTACCGGTTGAAGGCGGGGGATTAGGCTCCGACTTCGACAGCCCGTAGGGTGGGCAAGGGGCAAAGCGCCGTGCCCACCATTCTCGCGATTTTGATAAAGGTGGTGGGCACGCTCCGCTTTGCCCACCCTACGATATCGAGTGTCGGGCGAGCGATCCCCTCAACCCGCCTTCCGATGTCGCGCCGTGGACCGATGCGTCTTCTTCGCGGCCCGCTGCCGTCCAGTTGCCCGCCGCGCATGCGACTTCGCGGCCGTCTTCTTGCCGCCACGTCCTTTCAGGCTCTGCTTCAGCGCATCCATCAGGCTGACGACGTTGCTGGGGCGCTCCTCGGGCTCCGGCAGCTCGATCTTCTTGCCGCTGGCCTTGCGTTTCACCAGCGCCTTCAGCGCGTTCTCGTACTCGTCCTTGAACTTGCCGGGGTCGAAATGGGCGGCCTTGGTCTGGAGAATGTGGCCCGCGAGCTCGACCATGTCCTTGGTGATCTTCGGGCTCTTGATGTCTTCGAAGAACTGGTCCTCGTCGCGCAGTTCGTAAGGAAAGCGCAGCGTGGTGCCGAGCAGGCCCTTGCCGAGCGGCTCGATCGCCATGATGTGCTCGCGGTTGGTGAGCACGATCTTGGCGAGCGCCACGCGCTCCTGGTCCTTCATGGCGTCGCGGATCACCGCAAAGGCATCGACCGCGGCCTTGCCGTCGGGTGCAAGGTAATAGGGATGGTTGAGGTAACGCTGGTCGATCTCCTCGCTCGGCACGAAGCTCTCGATGTCGATGGTGTGGTTGCTCTCGATCTGGACCGCCTCGAGCTCTTCCGGCTCGATCTCGACGTATTTGCCCTTGCGCAGCTCATAGCCGCGGCCCTTCTGGTCGCTCTCGACGACATCGCCGGTCTCGGCATCGATCATCTGCTGCTTGAGCCGGTTGCCGGTCTCGCGGTTGATCAGATGAAACCGCGTCTTCTCGGCCGCCGTGGTCGCCGGATAAAGCACGACCGGGCAGCTGACCAGCGAGAGCTTCAACGTTCCCTTCCAATAGGCGCGCGGGGCCATTCCATTCTCCAGCGTTTTCAAGGCGTTTTGGAACCCCAACCGCCCCGCGGGGTTTTGGTTCCGGATGGGACTTTGGCCGTGATAGGCTTGAATCCCCGAAAGAGAAGCGGGACCGGTCGTGCTGCAAAAACTCTCCACTTACCGACAGAAGCGTGATTTCGAGAAGACACCGGAGCCGTCGGGCAAGACGGCGGTGACGCCGTCGAAGCAGCGGCGCTTCGTGATCCAGAAGCACGATGCGAGCCGGCTGCATTATGATCTCAGGCTCGAATTCGACGGCGTGTTCAAGTCCTGGGCGGTGACCAAGGGTCCCTCGCTCGATCCGCACGACAAGCGGCTGGCGGTCGAGGTCGAGGACCATCCGCTCGACTATGGCGATTTCGAAGGCACGATTCCGGAAGGGCAATACGGCGGCGGCACGGTGATGCTGTGGGATCGCGGCACCTGGGAGTCGGAAGATCCCGAACGCGGCTTCAAGAAGGGCGATCTGAAGTTCACACTGCATGGGGACAAGCTGCAGGGAAGCTGGGTCCTGGTCCGCATGCGCAACGACCGTACCGGCGGCAAGCGCACCAACTGGCTCTTGATCAAGCACCGCGACGAATTCGTCCGCGAAGGGGCCAAGAACGACATTCTCGACGAGGACAAATCGGTCGCCTCCGGCCGTGCGATGGAGCAGATCGCCGAGGGCAAGGGGCGCGCGCCAAAGCCGTTCATGCTGGCCAAGGGTGCCAAGACCAAGGCCGACGCGGTCTGGCAATCCAACCGGGCCGAGGAAGCGAAAGGGCAAACGGTCAAGCCGGCGCCACGTACGGCGTTGAAGGGCGGCAAGATCTCTAAGAGCGGGGCGGCGAAGAAGAAGGCCACAACTGCCACCAGTGGCAAGAAGGTCACCGAGATGCCGGACTTCGTGCCGCCGCAGCTCTGCACCTCGGTCGAGCGGCCGCCGGGCGGCGAGGGCTGGTGCCACGAGATCAAATTCGACGGCTACCGCGTGCAGCTCCGGGTCGAGGACGGCAAGGCGACGCTGAAGACGCGCAAGGGCCTCGACTGGACCGACAAGTTCGCCTCGATCGCGAACGAGGCGGCTGCGCTGCCGGACGTGATGATCGACGGGGAGATCGTGGCGCTCGATCACGACGGTGCGCCGAATTTCTCCTCGCTCCAGGCCGCGCTGTCGGACGGCAAGACTGAAGAGCTGATCTTCTTTGCCTTTGACCTCCTGTTCGCGGAGGATCTCGATTTTCGGCGTCTGCCGCTCGGCGAGCGCAAGGCGCGGCTGAAGCAGCTGCTGGGAGCGCGCAGGCGGAAATCGGCTCAGATCCGCTATGTCGAGCATTTCGAGAGCGGCGGCGATGCGGTGCTGCAATCGGCCTGCAAGCTCGAGCTGGAGGGCGTGGTGTCAAAGAAGCTGGAGGCGCCCTATCGCTCCGGCCGCACCGAGAGTTGGACCAAGGCAAAGTGCCGTGCTGGCCATGAGGTCGTGATCGGCGGCTACAAGACCACCAACGGCAAATTCCGTTCGCTGATGGCCGGCGTGCATCGCGGCGATCATCTTGTTTTCGTCGGCATGGTCGGCACCGGCTTCGGCGCGGACAAGGTCAAGCGCATCATGCCGTCCCTGAAGGCCATGGAGGCCAAGGAGAGCCCCTTCGGCGGCAAGAACGCGCCGAAGAAGAGCCGCGAGGTGCACTGGCTGAAGCCGGAACTCGTCGCCGAGATCGAGTTCGCCGGCTTCACCGCCGACGGCAATATCCGCCAGGCCGCGTTCAAGGGCCTGCGGCAGGACAAGCCCGCCGAGGAAGTCGAGGCGGAGACGCCTGTCGACACCGAGCTCGCCGAGCCCACGCCCCGCAAGCGCGCGGCGAAGACAGCCAAGCGATCGAAGGACACCGGCACCGCCGAGGTGATGGGCGTCGTCATCTCCAAGCCGGACAAGGAGCTGTGGCCCGACGGCGGTGACGGCGAGGGCGTGACGAAGCTGGATCTCGCGCGCTATTTCGAGGCGGTCGGGACCTGGATGATCGAACATCTGAAAGGGCGCCCGTGCTCGATCGTGCGTGCGCCCGACGGCATCGGCGGCGAGACGTTCTTCCAGCGTCATGCCATGCAGGGCACCTCGAATTTGCTCGAGCTGGCCAAGGTCTCGGGCGATCGCAAGCCGTATTTGCAGATCGATCGCGTCGAAGGGCTGGCCGCCGTCGCGCAGATCGGCGGCGTCGAGCTGCATCCCTGGAACTGCGCGCCTGATGCCTACGATACGCCGGGCCGGCTGGTGTTCGATCTCGATCCGGCGCCGGATGTGGAGTTCGCCGATGTCGTCGAGGCCGCCAAGGACATGCGTCAGCGGCTCACGGACCTCGGCATGGAGAGCTTCTGCAAGACCACGGGCGGCAAGGGCCTGCACGTGGTGGTGCCGCTGCTCCACGGCGCGCGCGACAAGGTGAGCTGGAAGGAAGCCAAGGCCTTCGCGCAGGGCGTCTGCCAGTGGATGGCCGACGACGATCCAGAGCGCTATCTGCTCAACATGTCGAAGAAGCTACGCAAGGGGAAGATCTTCCTCGACTATCTCCGTAACGACCGGATGTCGACGGCGGTGGCCCCGCTGTCGCCGCGTGCGCGGGCCGGAGCCACGGTTTCGATGCCCGTCACGTGGGCGCAGGTCAAGAGCGATCTCGATCCGAAGCGCTATACGCTGCGGACCGTGCCGGGCCTGCTGCCGCGGTCGAAGGCGTGGGAGGGCTATGACGATGCGGCCGCGTCGATCAAGGCGACGATCAAGAAGCTTGCGGAGAAGATGAAGTAGGGTGGATTAGACGGCGCAGCCCCTGCTCCAGCCGCGACACTCGTAGCGTGGGCAAAGCGAAGCGTGCCCACCACCTTCTTGTTGCGGCGAGGGAAGGTGGGCACGGCGCAAGAGCGCCTTTGCCCACCCTACGAAATCCTCGCTGGGTCGCTAGATCCGTCCCATCAGCAGCAGGATCAGCAGAATGACGATGACCAGTCCGAGGCCGCCGCCGCCGTAATAGCCGGTGCCGTAGAACGGGCCGCCGCCGATGCCGCTGAAGCCGCCAAGCAGGGCGATGACCAGAATGATCAGAATGATCGTACCGATTGACATGCGAATCTCCTCAGCCCTTTGTTGCAAGGGTCGTTTGCACCTGTCCCCTCGTGCGAGGGCAACTTGCCGCAGGGTTTTAGGTTCCGTTTTTGAAACAGGGCCACAGGTCCAAGTTGCATGGAACCTTTGCCGCGTCGTCCGGCATGACTATGTGAGGATCGATCATCACGGGGCAGGGCCATGTCAGCACCGCTTGTCGTTTCAATTCCGCATCATCTCGGCCGCGAGGAGGCGGTCCGCCGGCTCAAGACCGGGCTCGGCCGGGCGGCAGCCAGCATTCCGGTGATGCAGGTCGAGGAGGAACGCTGGACCGGCGACAGCATGGCCTTTCGCATTCGCGCGCTCGGGCAGATCGCGACGGGTCAGGTCGACGTCGCCGAAGACCATGTCAAGGTCCAGGTGGTGCTGCCCTGGCTGTTGCAGCGCTTTGCCGAGATGGCGCAGGCCACGATCAGGAAGCGCGGGCAGTTGCTGCTGACCAAGGACGACGGAAAGTAGCTTCAGGCGCGCACGCGCGGGCGCGCGGGCCTGATGGCGCTTGCCGTGCGGGCCTCGATGACAGCGGCGGGAAAATCACGGAAAGCCTGCGTGACCGGCAGTTCGTGGCCCTCATGGCCTGTCGCGGCATAGCCCGTGATATCGACGGTCGCGTCAATTCCCTCCACCGCGGGCCATTCCCGGCCCGCTTGGGTAAACGGCGCGAACTGGCGCCCGACCACGACGATCGCCGCAGCGCGGCCATGGCGCCGGGCGTAGGCAATGACATGGTCGGCATGGGCGCCGCGCACCGCCAGCGGCTGATAGTCGCCTTGAGCGAAGACGTCGGCGAGTTCATTGCGCAGCTTGAGAAGACGCCGTGTCCAGGCCAGCTTGATCAGGCCGTCGGGCCAGCTCTTGGTCAGGCCACGCCAATCCGGATCGTCCAGTGAACTCAGCGCCGCGTGCCGCGCGCCAAAATCGACCGGGCGACGGTTGTCGGGGTCGACCAGTGACAGGTCCCAGAACTCGGTGCCCTGGTAGAAGTCGGGCACGCCGGGCAAGGTGGCCTTGAGGGTGAGCTGGCTCAGAGAATTCAAGGCGCCGAGCAGCGCCAGGCGCCGGGCCAGCGTTTGCAGTGAATCCAGGAATTCACCGGATAGTGCGGGATCGAGAATCTTGTCGATGAAGCTCTTGGCGCCGTTCTCATAGGCTTCATGCGGGTTGAGCCAGCTCGTCTCTTCCTTGCCCTCGCGCGCGGCCTTCAGCGCATAGGCCTGGATGCGCTCGACGAAGCCGGCATCGACCGGTCCCTGCAGCGGCCAGGCTCCGAGCAGGGTCTGGTAGAGCATGTATTCGAACGTCGCCGACGGCGCGCGGTAATTGCCATGGAGCGTGAGGTGTGGCGCGTTCAGCACCTTCCATCGCGCCACCGCGCTGGTCCATTCGCCGGGAATCTCGCTGATCGCCGCGATGCGCGCGCGGGCGTCCTCGCCGCGCTTGGTGTCGTGGGTGGCGGTCGCCGTCATTCCCAATGGCCATTCCTTGGCGCGGGCCTGCATGGTCTCGTGGAAGGTGGAAATCGTGAGCCCGGTGCTGGCGGGATCGCCGCCGACCTCGTTCAGCGCGAGCAGCCGGTGGAATTGATAGAACGCGGTGTCCTCCAGCGACTTCGCCATCATCGGCCCGGTGAATTGCTGCACCTTCAGCGCGAAACGACGCACGCGCGGGGCGCTGTGCGGGGGGCGGCCGGGCTTGAGCAGGTCCATGGTCAGCGCGTCGCGCAGGAAGTCGAAGATGCCTTCGTCCGCGGCGAACCATTCCGCGCGGGCGCGCGCGATGGTGTCATCGATCAGCTTGCGGTCGGGCGCGGTCGGGCCGCTGTTGGTCAGATAGGTGCGGTACACCGGGAAATGCAGCACATAGAGCTCCAGCGCCTGCCGCAAACTGTCGGCGGAGAAATCGCGCGTCGAGTAATGCCCGTTGGCGATGCGCGCGAGCAGGCGGGTCAGCACGGTGAATTCGCTGGTGAGCAGCGTCTCCAGCACGCGCCGCTTGGCGTCCTTGACGTAAGGCGCAAGCCGCGGCGGCCGGTTGCTGACCTGCCGCCAGGTCTCGTCCAGCGCCCCCAGGCCCCCGGCCTCGACCAGCGCATGGGTGATGACGTTCATCCATTCATAGCCGGTGGTGCCCTGAACGCCGGCGAGGTGCGGCAGGCGTTCGTGCTCGCACAGGATCTTCTCGATCACGGTGTAGAACGGCTTTGTATTTCCTTGCGCGTCGCGCACCAGCCGGCGCAGCCGCTGGCAATATTGCGCGGGGTCGCGCAGGCCGTCGATGTGATCGAGCCGGATGCCCTGCAGCTTGCCGCTGGCGATGAGCTGCTTCACCAGCCGGTGCGTGGCGGCGAAGGTGCTCGCGTCCTCGACGCGCAGACCTGCGAGCCCGTTGACGTCGAAGAAGCGGCGATAGTTAATATCGCTGGAGGCAAGCCGCCAGTGCCCGAGCTTGTAGTGCTGGCGCTCCAGCAGATGGTGCAGCGCCAGCGTCTGCGCGGGACGATCCTTGGCGGCACGATAGGCGGCAAGGCCGCGTGCGATCACCTCGGCAGCACCAGGGATCTCCCTGAGCTCGGTCTTGAACGCCGGTGCCTCCTTGCGATTGGGACGACGCAATCCCGTATAGCGCGCCGCAAGCGACAGCAGAAGTTCGCCGGCCTCCGTCTCGGCGGCATCCGCTTCCTTCACGATCATGCGCAGCATCTCGCCATAGCGCTCCGGCGCGACGGGCAGGCGATGCTCGAAATACCAGGCAGAGAAGCTTCCCTGGTCCGGATCGTAGCGTAGCTCGATGTCGCCGCGCTCGAGCGCCTCGCCATAGGACGCGCCGAGGATGGGCAGCAGCACACCGCCGCGGGCGCGATAGGCGAGCTGATCCCAGTCGATGTCGAAGGAGACCGCGTGGGGCGAGGCCTGGCCCCATTCCAGCACGTCGAGCCACCAGGGATTGTCGGCAAAATGCACGCCGACATGGTTGGGTACGAAGTCGATGATGAGGCCGAGGTCGTGCTTGGTCAGCGCCTCGCTCAGCCGGGCGAAGCCGGCCTCGCCGCCAAGCTCCGGATTGAACTGGCTGTGATCGACGGTGTCGTAGCCATGGGTCGAGCCCTTGCGCGCCTTCATCACCGGCGAGGCATAGAGATGCGTGATCCCCAGCGCCTTCAGATAGGGGACCACCGCGGCCGCCTTGTCGAAGTCGAAATTCGCGGTGAGCTGAAGCCGATAGGTCGCGAGCGGAATGGCGGGAGGCATCCTAACCTCCGAGGCGCCAGACCACCGACCAGGGCGGAAGCCGGTCGCCGGTCTCGCCGCCCCAGATCGGCGTACCCGCGCTGACATTGGAGACGATCTCGTGGTCCGACAGGTTGGCGATCAGGCGCAGCACCGTGCCGTCGCCCATGCGCCAATGCGCGGTGAGCAGGCCGCTATCGGCCGCCTCGGCTTCGCCGAAACTCGCGCCCCTCAGCCGCGGCATGATCTCCTTGCGGCGAAGCGCAAGCAGCTCCCGGACCAGCGCGAGCCGCGCGTCCTGCTGCGGCGTGCGGCCGGTCCAGTCGAGCACGGCCGATTGCAGCGTTGCCGGATCGAGCGGGTTGGGCACCTCGTCGCCGTACTTCTCGTAAGCCCAGGCATATTCCTGCTTACGCCCCTTGCGGACGGCATCGGCGAGTTCGCCGTGGAAATCGCAGAAGAACGGAAAAGGCGCCGTGGAGCCCCATTCCTCGCCCTGAAACAGCATCGGCACCATCGGCGCGAGCAGTGTCACTGCAAGCGCCGCTTCGATCTGCTGCGATGATGCCAGGCTCTCGAGCCGGTCGCCGAGCGGACGATTGCCGATCTGGTCGTGGTTTTGCAGGAAATTGACGAAGGTCGCCGGCGGCAGCTTGCCGCTCGGCTCGCCGCGCGGCTTCTTGCCCCAGAACTCCGAAACCTCGCCCTGGTAGACGAAGCCGGAGGCCAGCGCGCGGGCGAGATCGAGCCGTGGCGTTTGATAATCCGCGTAGTATCCGGCGAGCTCGCCGGTCAGCATCACGTGCCAGACGTGGTGATAATCGTCGTTCCACTGTCCCCGATATTTGCCGTTCGGCGGCTCCTGCGCCGCGTCGAGCAGGCTGGCGCGATTGTCGCCGTTCTCCAGCACGAGGTGGATGCGCCGCCCCGTGGCCTTGGCAAGCTCGCCGGCGGCGACGCTGAGGTCCTGCAGCATCGACTGCTCGCCGGGGATTGCCATGATGTGATTGGCGGCATCCAGCCTCAGGCCGTCGAAACGGTAGTCGCTGAGCCAGGACAGCGCGTTCTCGACCGCGAATGCGCGCACCTGCGGCACGCGATAGTCGATCGCACTGCCCCAGGGCGTGTGAGCATCGGTGAAGAAGGTCGGCGCATAGCGGCCGAGATAATTCCCCTCGGGCCCGAAATGATTGTAGACGACGTCGAGGAATACCATCAGCCCGCGCAGATGCGCTTCGTCGATCAGCGTCTTCAGGTCTTCGGGCCGGCCATAGGCGCTGTCGGGCGCGTACCACAGCACGCCGTCATAGCCCCAGCCGCGGCGCCCGGCGAAATCGGCCAGCGGCATCAATTCCAGCGCGGTGATGCCCGTTGCGACAAGATGATCGAGCTTGTCGATCATGGCGCGGTAAGTGCCTTGGGAGGTGAAGGTGCCGACATGAGTCTCGATCAGCACCGTCTCTTCCCAGGGCCGGCCGCGCCAATCGCGCGCACGCCACGAAAAGGCGTCGTGATCGATCACCTCGCTCGGGCCGAACACATCCTCGGGCTGAAAGGCCGAGGCGGGATCGGGTACCTCGATCTCGTCGTCGATCCTGAACTTGTAGGGACTGCCGGCGGTGAGGCCGGAAATATCCGCCACGTACCAGCCATCCTGCCGGCGCTGCATCGCGTGTCTTCGGTCGAGCAGGAGGTCGACACGGCGAGCGCCAGGCGCCCACAGGCGGAACGACACGCCGTCCTTTGTCGGCCTCGCCCCGAAGGATGGCCTCATAGCGCCCCCGCGAAGGCGAGCACGGAGCGCGGCGGCGCCTTGCTATCGCTCCCGGGCGGGAACTCGACCGTATTCAGCTTGGCATCGGTCGTGTTCAAGATCTGTTGCCAGCTCTTGTATTCGGGCATTTTGGGCAATTTGAATGCGATCTCTTCGGGGGCGGCGTTCAGTACGATAAAGATCGCGGCCCCACCCGGTTCCATCGGGCCCATCACATAGGAGAGGAATCTTCCCTCCGGGAATTTCCAGTCGTTCTCCGTCATCTCGTCACCCGCAGGTGTCAGCCACAATGTGCCGTACGACACGCCGTCTGCGGGGCGGCCGTCGAGCCAGCGATGGCTGCGAAGTTGCGAGAACCGGCGGCGGATGTCGGCGAGATGGCCGACGAAATCGACCATGTCGTCGCCCTCTTTGCCGAGATTGTCCCAGCCGACCCAGCCGATCTCGTTGTCCTGGCAATAGGCGTTGTTGTTGCCGGATTGCGAGTTGCCGACCTCGTCGCCGGCGAGGATCAGCGGAACACCCTGCGCCAGCATCAGACAGGCCAGCACGTTCTTGCGAAGCTGGCGGCGCAGGGCGATGATATCAGGATCGTCGGTCGGACCCTCGACACCGCAATTGTTGCTGTGGTTGTCGTTGGAGCCGTCGCGGTTGTCCTCGCCGTTGGCCTCGTTGTGCTTCTCGTTGTAGCTGAAGAGGTCGGCGAGCGTGAAGCCGTCGTGGACGGTGATGTGATTGATGCTGGCGCGCGGCCGCCGTCCGTCATGGTTGAACAGGTCGGAGGATGCCGTCATCCGACTGGAGATGTCGCCGATTAGGCTGCCTTCGCCGCTCCAGTAGCGGCGCATGGCGCTGCGATAGCGATCATTCCATTCCGACCATTGCGAGGGGAATGCGCCGACCTGGTAACCGCCGAGGCCAAGGTCCCAGGGTTCGGCGACGAGCTTGACCGTCGCGAGCACCGGATCCTGCCGGATCGCGGTCAAGAACGAGATGCCGCGATCATAACCGTTCGGTCCGCGCGCGAGCGTGGTGGCGAGGTCGAAGCGGAAGCCGTCGACGTGGCAGACCTCGACCCAGTAGCGCAAGGAATCCATCACCATCTGCAGCACGCGCGGATGGGTGAGATTGACCGACGAGCCGCAACCGGTGAAGTCGTCGTAATAGCGCGGGTTCTCGCGGTTGAGCCAGTAATAGGAGGCGTTGTCGATGCCGCGGTAGCACAGCGTCGGACCAAGATGGTTGCCTTCGGCGGTGTGGTTGTAGACGACGTCGAGCATCACCTCGATGCCGGCATCGTGCAGGCGCGCCACCGTGGTGCGGAAGGAGTCGAGCGCGTTGTCCTGGGCGTAGCGCAGCTCCGGCGCGAAGAACGAGAGCGAGTTGTAGCCCCAGTAATTGGCGAGCTTCTTCTCCACCAGGATGCGGTCGTCGACGAAGCTGTGCACCGGCAGCAGCTCGACCGTGGTGACGCCGAGCTTCTTCAGGTGCTCGATCATCGCCGGCGAAGACAGCCCGCCATAGGTGCCCCGCAGGTTCGGTGGCACGTCGTCGCGCTTCTGGGTCAAACCCTTGACGTGAGCCTCGTAGATGACGGTGTCTTCCCATGGGATGTTGGGACGGATCTCGCGGCGGCCCCAGTTGAAGGTCTCGTCGACCACGACGGCCTTGGGCATGCCGCGGGCATTGTCGCGCCGGTCGAAGGAGAGATCCTCGCGCGCGCTTCCGGTGCGGTAGGCAAAATGCGCATCGCTCCAGACCAGGCGTCCCGCGAGCCGCTTGGCATAGGGATCGAGCAGCAGCTTGTTCGCGTTGAAGCGGTGGCCGTGCTCAGGCTCGTAGGGGCCGTGCACGCGATAGCCGTAGAGCTGGCCGGGCGAGACGTCGTTGAGATAGCCGTGCCAGACATCCTCGGTTCTTTCAGGCAGCTCGATGCGTTCGAGCTCGCGGCGGCCTTGCGCGTCGAACAGGCAGAGTTCCACCTTCTGTGCGTTCGCGGAGAACAGCGCGAAATTGGTGCCGCGTCCGTCCCAGCTTGCGCCGAGGCGTGCAGGCGATCCAGCAGTCAGGCGCATGTGTCAGCTTTCCGGAACGAGGAAGATCGCGGCGAGCGGCGGAATGGTGAGGCGGAGCTCGGGCGCCTTGCCTTCAACGGCATGAACCTCGCCGATGTTCCCGACATTGCTGCCGCCATAATGGGCGGAGTCCGAATTGAACACTTCCTTCCATTTGCCGGCAAAGGGCACGCGAACGCGATAGTTGCGATAGACATTGGGAGAGAAGTTGATGATGACGAGACACCGCGCCTGCTCGTCGAATCCCTTGCGCAGCCAGGCGAACACGTTGCGGTTGGCATCATCCGTGATCAGCCATTCGAAGCCGGCCTGGTCGCAGTCCATCTGGTGCAGCGCCGGCACCGCGCGGTAGAGCCGGTTGAGGTCGCGGATCAGTGACTGGATGCCGGAATGATACTTGTATTCGAGCAGGTGCCAGTCGAGCGACTGGTCGTGATTCCATTCGCGGCTCTGGGCGATTTCCGCGCCCATGAACAACAGCTTCTTGCCGGGATGGCCGAACATGAAACTGTAATAGGCGCGCAAATTCGCAAAGCGCTGCCACTCGTCGCCGGGCATGCGGCCGAGGATCGAGCGCTTGCCGTGCACGACCTCGTCATGCGAGAGCGGCAGGATGAAGTTTTCCGAGAAGGCGTAGTGCAGGCCGAACAGGATGTCGCCGTGATGGTGCTTGCGATGGATCGGATCCTTGCTGATGTAGTTCAGCGTGTCGTGCATCCAGCCCATGTTCCACTTGTAGCCGAAGCCGAGCCCGCCGAATTCGACCGGGCGTGAGACCTGCGGCCAGGCCGTGGATTCCTCGGCCGCCGTGGTCGCCTGCGGGAAGCGCGCGAATACTTCCGTGTTGAAGCGGCGCAGGAAGTTGATCGCCTCGATGTTTTCGCGGCCGCCATATTGGTTCGGGATCCAGGCGCCGGGCGGCCGGCTGTAGTCGAGATAGAGCATGGACGCGACGGCATCGACGCGTAAGCCGTCAATGGCATAACGCTCCATCCAGAACAGCGCGTTCGACACCAGGAAGTTCGTCACTTCGGTGCGGCCGTAATTATAGATCAAGGTGCCCCAGTCGAGATGGCGGCCCTGGAGCGGGTTGGCGTGCTCGTAGAGCGCGGTGCCGTCGAAGCTGCCGAGCCCGTGGGGATCGTCGGGGAAGTGACCGGGCACCCAATCGAGCAGCACGCCGACGCCTTCGCGGTGGCAGGCATCGACGAGGGCGGCAAAATGCTCCGGCGTGCCGAAGCGGCTGGTCGGCGCATAGAGGCCGGTCGGCTGATAGCCCCAGGAGCCATCGAAGGGATGCTCGCTCACGGGCAGGAATTCGAGATGGGTGAAGCCCATGTCGCGGGCATAGGCCGGCAACTGTTCGGCCAGCTCGCGATAGGTCAGCCATTCATCGCCGTTCTTGCGACGCCACGAGCCGAGATGGACCTCGTAGATCGACATCGGCGCCGACAGCGCGTTGATGCCGTCAGGCGCCGGGCGCGGACGCGCCAGATCCGCCTCGTCGAACACGATGGAGGCCGTCTTCGGCCGGACTTCGCTGGCAAAGGCCATCGGGTCTGATTTCAGCGGAAGCAGATGGCCGTGCGGCCCGATGATCTCGAACTTGTAGTGATCGCCGGCTTTGGCATGCGGAATGAACAATTCCCAATACCCGGCGCCGCGCACCCGCATCGGATGGCGACGTCCGTCCCAGAAATTGAAATCGCCGACCACGGAAACGCGGCGTGCGTTCGGCGCCAGCACCACGAAGCCGATGCCGTCGATGCCCTCGAGCCGCATCGGATGCGCCCCGAGCTTGTCGTAAAGGCGCTGATCGGTGCCTTCGCCCAGCAAATAGAGGTCGAAATCGGTCAGGATCGGCGGAAAGCGGTAGGCGTCCTCGAACTCGACGACGTTGCCGCCGAATTTTGCGCGCAGCTGATAGTGCTTCGAGCCATTGGGCAGGGCCCCGATGAACAGGCCGGAATCGTGCACGCGGTCGAGCGGAGCGACTTCGCCACGCTCGCCGACTGCCTCGACATTTGAGGCCTCGGGGAGAAAGGCGCGCACCACGCTTTTACCGCCCTCGGGATGCAGCCCGAGATAGTGGAAGGGGTCGGAGTGGCGGCCCTCGATGATCGCATAGGCCTCGGCAGGCAGTTTAGGCATGGGCTTCGCTCCCGGCACTGGACAGAATGCGAAGCAGTCCGGTCAGCGGCGCATGGAGCCCCTCAGGCCGGTTGGACAGCTCGTACTCTACTTCATCGAAGGCGTGATCAAGCAGGAAAAACCTTAACAGGCCTTCTGCGGATTGCCGATCCTCCGGCCACAGCCGTCGATCGGTCACGGCCTCGCGATAGGCGGACAGGAAGGTTGCGGCGGTTCGCTCGCGCCATTCGTCAAGCGCTGCGGTGATCCGGCCCTGCTCGTCGGAGGCACCCGTGAGTGCGCGGCTCAGCGCCGCGTTAACCGAAAGATCGATCGAGCGGATCAGGCCGGCGACGTCGCGCGCGGCAGGCAGCTTGCGCCGCTTGTCGGCCAGCGGCACACGGGGATTGCCGTCAAAGTCGATGATGAAGATATCGTCCTTCACGATCAGAGTCTGCCCGAGGCGGAAGTCGCCATGATGACGGATGTTCAGCCCGCCGATCCCGGAAGGCAATAGCGCATTCAGGGTGGCGGGCAGGGACGCGCGCACGGCGGCGAGCTGGTCGATCAGCGGCCGGTCCGCCTCCCGCATGCCGTCGCGGCTGTCGGCCAGCCGTTCGAAAATCCGCTCGGCCCGCGCCTTGAGGTCGGACACGAGGCGTTTGACGTACGCAGAGCCGATCGGCTCCGGGGCGAGATCGTCCGGCTTTGCCGCCGCCAGGGCAACATGCAACTCGCCGAGCCGCCGGCCGATCTGCGCGATGAAGTGCAGATAAGGCGCTTGCTCCTGGGTCTCGCGCGGCGCTTCGCCTGCCGACAACACGCGTTGCTCGTCGATATAGCGATCGAGATAACCCGTGGTCACGGTCCAGCCGTCACCCTGGTTCTCGACATAGGCATGGAGCACGCCGAGCGTGCTGCGCTGATCGCCTTCGACCAGCTCGACGCTGCCGAGCAACGCCGGCGTATTGGCAAAGCGCGCGACCTCGGTGAGATAATGGCCGATCTCGATCTCGGGGTTGATGCCGCTTTCGAGCTGGCGATAGAGCTTGGCGACGTACTGGTTGTCGACCAGCGCGGTGCTGTTCGATTGCTCGATCGCGCGGATGCGTTCGGGCTCCTTGATGGTGTAATCGGCGAAGCGGCTGGTCGCCTTGAACTCCAGCCGCAGATTGTTCTCTTCCACCACCAGGTTCTGCGACAGGTTGCGCAGGAACAGGCCGATGAAGATCTGATCGGTCGCCACGTCGAGCAGCGTGCCCTCGCGCGCGCCCTGGCGCACGGCGGCGAGCGCCTTCGGGTTGAACCGCTCGCGGTCGAAGCGCACCCACTCGATCTGCATCGGAAGCACGTAACGCGGCGCAGCGTCCTGGTCCGGCCTCTCAAAGAACGCGATCCAGGGCCTGTTGTCGCCGATGTCGCAGAACGGCACCGCCGAGGTCAGCGCGGTCTTGATGTGCTTGGGATTGTGCTCGGGATACCACCGCGTCCGCGACAAGAATCCCGGCAGCACGTCGCGCTCGAACACGCCGCGCTCGCGGGCGAGCGACACCCAGTTCGAGTTCACCGGCACCACCAGCGTCTCGAACTCCGGCACCGCGCGCGGCGTCACCGGCTCGGACTTGTCGCGCTCCTGGAGCTGGAACCAGTAGAAGCCGTAGGGCCCCAGCGTGATCATGTAGGGCAGTTCGCCGATCGCGGGGAAGCGCGTCCGTCCCAGCATCTCCTGCGGGATGCGGTCCTTCCACGGCGACAGGTCGAGCTCGGTCGCTTGCGCTGCGCGCGACAAATTGGCGACGCAGAGGATCACCTCGTCGCGGTATTGGCGGACATAGGCGAGCACGGCGCGATTGGCCGGGCGGATGAAGGTCATGGTGCCGCGGCCGAAAGCGAGCGTCGACTTGCGCACCGAGATCAGCCGCTTGGTGGCGCTGAGCAACGACGACAGGCTGCGCGACTGCGCCTCCACATTCACCGATTCGTAGCCGTAGACGGGATCCATGATCAGCGGCGCGTAGAGGCGGGCCGGGTCGCAGCGTGAGAAGCCGCCGTTGCGGTCAGGGCTCCACTGCATCGGCGTGCGGACGCCGTTGCGGTCGCCGAGATAGATGTTGTCGCCCATCCCGATCTCGTCGCCGTAATAGATGATCGGCGTGCCGGGGAAGGACAGCAGCAGCGAGTTCATCAGCTCGATCTTGCGCCGGTCATTGTCCATCAGCGGCGCAAGGCGCCTGCGGATGCCGACATTGATGCGGGCACGGGGATCGTTGGCGTAGGTGGTCCAGAGATAATCGCGCTCGACGTCGGTGACCATCTCCAGCGTCAGCTCGTCATGGTTGCGCAGGAACAGCGCCCATTGGCAGCTTGCCGGAATGTCCGGCGTCTGGCGCAGAATGTCGGTGATCGGAAAGCGGTCCTCCTGCGCGATCGCCATGTAGATGCGCGGCATCAGCGGGAAGTGGTAGGCCATGTGGCACTCGTCGCCGCGGCCGAAATATTCCTGCACGTCCTCCGGCCATTGATTGGCCTCGGCGAGCAGCAGCTTGCCCTTGGAGTAGGAATCCAGCTCGTGGCGCAGGCGCTTGATGATCGCATGCGTCTCGGGGAGGTTTTCGTTGTTGGTGCCGTCGCGTTCGCACAGATAGGGAATGGCGTCGAGCCGGAAGCCGTCGACGCCGGCGTCCAGCCAGCGCTTCATCACCTGGATGAGCGCGCTGACCACGCGCGGATTGTCGAAATTGAGATCGGGCTGGTGCGAGAAGAAGCGGTGCCAGTAGAACGCGCCGGCCTCGTGATCCCAGGTCCAGTTCGACTTTTCGGTGTCGGTGAAGATGATGCGCGTGCCCTGGTATTTCTGGTCGGTATCGCTCCAGACATACCAGTTGCGGGCGCTGGAGCCGGGATGGCTGCGGCGCGCGCGCTTGAACCATTTGTGCTGGTCCGAGGTGTGGTTGACGACGAGTTCGGTGATGACGCGCAGGCCGCGCTTCTGCGCTTCCTGGATGAAGCGCTTGAAGTCCTTCATCGTCCCGAAATCGGGATTGACCGAGCCGTAGTCGGCGATGTCGTAGCCGTCGTCGCGGCCGGGCGAAGGGTAGAACGGCAAAAGCCACAGCGCGGTGACGCCGAGCTCCTGGAGATAGGGCAGCTTCTCGGTCAGCCCGGCGAAATCGCCGATCCCGTCATTGTTGCTGTCGGCGAAGGCCTTGACGTGGAGCTGATAGATAATGGCGTCCTTGTACCAGAGCTCATCCACGATCTCAGCAGCCTCAAGCTTCTTGGTGTCGACGGAAGACAGAACATTCATGGCGTGGCCCCTTACGCCAGGCAGCGGAACAAGAGCGCCGGATCGCGGTCGGGATCGATACGCAACCTGATCCCGCCCCATTCGATGCGGGACTGTTCGCCGGTGAGAAGGTTTTCGAGTGTCGTCACATGGTGCCGCTGCCCGCCGGCGTCAACGGTGACGTCGCCGAGCGGCAGCCAGCACTCGCGCAAATGGCCCGAAAGCGCGATCACGATGAGGACGGTGTTGGCCGGCTCGGCCGCCTCCTTGACGAAGGCGATCGTCTCGCCGTCCTCAATGCCGAGAAACCGCAAATTTGCCGTTTGCTGGAGCGCGGCATTGTCGTTGCGGATGCGGTTGAGACCGGCAATGTAGGACTTGATGTTGCCGGGCCGGTCCCAGTCGCGTTGCCGGATCTGGTATTTCTCGGAATCCAGATATTCCTCGCGACCGGGCATCGCCTCGTGTTCCAGCAGCTCGAAGCCGCTGTAAACGCCGTAGCTGCCCGACAATGTCGCCGCCAGCGCAACGCGCGACTTGAACGCCCAGGCCTCTCCGCCCTGGAGATGATAGGGCAGCAGGTCGGGCGTGTTGACGAACAGGTTCGGGCGATAGAAGTCGCGCTCGGGATAGCGCGTCAGCTCGCCGAGATATTGCTCCAGCTCCCACTTTGTCGTGCGCCAGGGGAAATAGGTGAAGGACTGCGCAAAGCCGAGCTTGGCGAGGCCCTTCATCAGCTTCGGCCGGGCAAACGTCTTGGAGAACAGGATCACCTCGGGATGCCGGCGGCGGATGTCGCGGATCAGCCAGTCCCAGAATGCAAGCGGCGCGGTGTCGTGGTTGTCGATGGCGAAGATGGTGACGCCTTGGTCGATCCAGAACAGCATGGCATCGCGAAACCCGTTCCACAGCCCGGCCCTGTCGACGGAGTCGAAATCGGGGATCACGATGTCCGAATAGGGTCCATCCGCGGTCCGCACCGAGCGGTCCGGCCGCCATTTGAACCATTCCGGATGCAGCGTCAGCCAGGGATGGTCGGGCGAGCATTGCACGGCGAAATCGAGCGCGAGCTCGAGACCGTATTCCAGGCAGGTCGCAACCAGCGCGCGGAAATCCTCGATGGTGCCGAGATCGGGATGCAGCGCATCGTGGCCGCCCTCGGCGGCTCCGATCGCGTAGGGCGAGCCGGGCTCGCCCTCGGTTGCCACCGGCGCATTGTTGCGGCCCTTGCGACGGCTGCGGCCGATCGGCTGGATCGGCGTCAAATAGAGCACGTCAAAACCCATCGCGGCGATATCGGGCACGCGGGCGATGCAGTCGCGCAGCGTGCCGTGCTGGCCGGCGACCTGGCTCTGGCTGCGCGGCATCATCTGATACCAGGCGCCGAAGCGCGCCTTGTCGCGGTCGACGGTCAGCGGGAAAGGCTGCGAGCGGGTCAGGTCTGGCCGGGACTGGCTCTCTGCCATGGCATTGCCGAGCTCGGCCGCAAGCAGCGAGGCGACGTCGCCGGTCTGAAGATAATCCTCGCACTGTCTGACGATGACCGCCGCCGCGTCCTGTCGCGCGCCATGCGCCTTGGTCAGGAGCCCGGCCCCCTCGATCGCATCGAGGCTGACATCGGCACCCATTCGCTGCTTGCGCGCGACTCCGTGCGACCAGGTGGCGAACTCGTCGGTCCAGGCCTCGATCGCGTAGACATGTTGGCCGGGCTCAACGGGTGTGAATCCGCCGGACCAGCGGTCATTGCCCCGATGGTCCATCGGCTCGCGCTTCCAGTCGCGGTCCTGCTCGCGGCGCCAGATCAGCGCGGCCCCGACCACGGCATCGCCATCGCGGTAGACATCGGCCCACACCTCCATGCGCTCACCCGCGATCCGCTTCACCGCGAAGCGGCCGGCGTCGATTGCGGGATAGACGTCCTCGATCAGGAAAGCGCTGCCGGCTGCGGCACTTTCGACAGTTTGAATTGTCTTGTTCACGGTGATGCCATTGACAAGAAAGCAGGAGCCCGTTTCCCTTGTCGGGAACCTACGCTTGGTACCTATATAGAAAGCCGGTTGTGTGTCATTAGTTCCCTCGGGAACGGGTGGCGCGGTCTGCGAGTTAGGGCTGACTAACGTCTTCCACCGTCTCGTTAAAATCGATGCCCCCGGCAAAAGGGTGGCCTGCAAGCTGCGTGCCGAATGGATCTTTTAGCTCAAGCCCGGATCAAGGGCGTTCAATCCGAATTCATCGACGCCCTCGGAAAGCTGCGGGTCACCGATCCCGTGGCCCTCAAATCCATTCTCGATGCCCTGCCGGAGAAGCGGGTTTACCGCTTCGTCAGCGGGCCGGTCGTGGTCCGCGCCTTGGGGCATCCGCGCACCGAATTGGCGACGATCGGCGCGCCGCCGCTGAAGTGGAAATTGGCCGCAAAGGGGGAGGTGATCGCCGAGGGCGAGACGCGCGAGCCCGTGATCCCCTGGCCTGCCGGCCTGCCGCTCGGCTATCACCGGTTGACACTGACCGATGCCGAAGGTGTGACGGAAGAGGTGCCGATGATCGTGGCGCCCGAGCGCGCCTTCGGCGGCGATTTCGATCGCGGCTGGCTGCTTGCCGTGCAGCTCTACAGCGTCCGTTCGGACCGCAATTGGGGCATCGGCGATTTCACCGATCTCGCCGATCTCGTCCGGCTCGCAAAGCAGCTGGGGGCTGACGGTGTCGGACTCAATCCGCTGCATGTCCTGTTCGACGACCACCCGGCCGATTGCAGTCCCTACTCGCCGAATAGCCGGCTGTTCCTCAATCCGCTCTATATCGACGTCGAAGCCATTCCCGAATTCTCCGCAGACCTCGTGCCCGACGCGGCCGCGACCGCGGCCCGTCTGCGCCAAGGCGATCGCGTCCCCTATGCCGACATGGCGGCGTTGAAATGGCTGGGCCTGCGCGCCGCCTTTGACAGCTTCGTGACGACGGCAAGCGCGGCGCGCCGCAAGGCGTTCGACGCCTTCCGCGCCGCCCGCGCGCCGCTATTGTCCCGCTTCGCCTGCTTCGAGGTGCTGCGCCATCGTTTCACCGCGCCATGGTGGGAATGGCCGGTTGAATGGCAGCAACCGGACGAGGCGAAATGCGCCAGCTTGCGCAATGGGGCTGACAAGCGCGAGGTCGAGTTCGTCGAATTCGTGCAATGGACCGCAGATAGCCAGCTGCATGCTGCCAAGGAGCTTGCCAGCCAGCTCGGCATGCGCGTCGGGCTCTATCTCGACGTCGCCGTCGGCGTGCAGTCCAACGGCTTCGATGCCTGGAACGAGCAGATGGCGATCTCCCGTCATCTCGCCGTCGGCGCGCCGCCCGACGTGCTCAACACCATCGGCCAGGACTGGGGCCTTGCCGGCTTCAACGCCGGCGGCCTGGAAGCGCAATCCTTCGTGCCGTTCGCCGACATGCTGGCGGCCTCGATGCGCCATGCCGGCGCGATCAGGCTTGATCACGTGCTGGGCCTGAAGCGGCTTTATCTCGTGCCCCGCGGCTTCAAGCCGGATAACGGCGCCTATGTGCAGATGCCGTTCGAGGCGCTGCTTGGCGCCGTGGCGCGCGAGAGCGCGGCCCACAAATGCATCGTGATCGGCGAGGACCTCGGCACCGTGCCGGAAGGTTTTCGCGAGACCATGCAGGATTTCGGCATCTGGTCCTATCTCGTCATGATGTTCGAGCGCGACGATGCCGGCCATTTCCGCAATGTCGACCATTACCGGCCCAACGCGCTGGTCACGCTGAACACGCATGACCTGTCGACCTATGCCGGCTGGCGCTCATTCGGCGACCTGAAGATGAAGCGCTCGCTCGGGCTCGATCCCGGCGAGAACGACCAGGCGCGCTGGGATGCGCTCGGCAGGCTCGACGAGATCCTGCGCCAGAACGGCATTCGTGCCAACGACCTCTATTCGGTGCTCGCCTTCCTGTCGCGCACGCCGTCGCGGCTGCTCGCGGTCTCCATGGAGGATCTGCTCGGCGTGATCGACCAGCCCAACATTCCCGGCACGATCGACGAACATCCGAACTGGCGCCAGCGCCTGCCTGTTGCGCTCGACAAGATCGCCGCGAAGGTCGATCTCACGGCCTTGCGAGCAGCGACGCGGGAACGTTCGTTGAATGGCGGGAGTTGACGGCGTAAAGGGCTTCCAGGGGCTGTTTTCAAGGCTCGCACCACATTGTCTCAGAGGATCGAGGACTATGCGCTGATCGGTGATTGCGAGACCGCGGCGCTGGTCGGGCGCAACGGCTCGATCGACTGGCTGTGCTGGCCCGCCTTCGATTCCGATGCCTGCTTTGCCGCCATCCTCGGCAGCGATAAGAACGGCCGCTGGCTGGTTACGCCGGCCGAGGACGTCACCAGCATCTCACGCCGCTATCTCGGCAACACTCTCATCCTCGAAACGCGTTTCGAGACGAAGAGCGGCACCGTCGCGCTGATCGATTTCATGCCGCCGCGCGGCAAGGCGTCCGACATCGTGCGGCTGGTCCGCGGCGTCAGCGGCGCGGTGAAGATGCGGATGGAGCTCGTCATCCGCTTCGGCTTCGGCATCGATATCCCCTGGGTGCGGCGGATCGACCATTCGCTGATGGCCATCGCCAGCCAGGATATGACCGTGCTGCGCACGCCTGTCGAGATTCGCGGCGAGGATCTGACCACGGTTGCCGATTTCGAGGTGAAGGCCGGCGAGACGGTACCCTTCGTGCTGACCTACGGCCCCTCGCATCTGGAGCCGCCCGCGCCGATCGATCCGGAGATCGCGCTTCAGGACACCGAAAAGTTTTGGCAGGATTGGTGCGGCCATTGCACCCGCGACGGCGACTATCAAGACCTCGTCATGCGCTCGCTGATCACGCTGAAGGCGCTGACCTTCGCGCCGACCGGCGGCATCGTCGCGGCACCCACCACCTCGCTGCCGGAAAAGCTCGGGGGCAGCAGGAACTGGGACTATCGCTTCTGCTGGCTGCGCGATGCCACCTTCACGCTGCTGGCGCTGATGAACTCGGGATACACCGAGGAAGCCCTGGCTTGGCACAATTGGCTGCTGCGCGCGGCGGCCGGCTCGCCGGCGAACATGCAGATCATGTACGGCATCTGGGGCCAGCGGAGGCTCTTGGAATGGGAGGCGGGCTGGCTCGAGGGCTATGAGGGCGCCAAGCCGGTGCGCGTCGGCAATGCCGCACATGCGCAGCTCCAGCTCGACGTCTATGGCGAATTGATCGACGCCTTCCACCAGTCGCGCATGGCCAAGCTCAAGCTGGACGACGAAACGACATGGGCGCTGGAATGTGCCGTGCTCAATCATCTGGCCGAAGTCTGGGACCGGCCCGATCACGGCATCTGGGAGCGGCGCGGCCAGCCCAGGCACTACGTCTTCTCCAAGGTGATGACCTGGGTCGCCTTCGACCGCGGCATCAAGAGCGCCGAGACCTTCGGCTTCAAGGCGCCGCTGCTGCACTGGCGTACGTTGCGCGAGGCCATTCATCGCGACGTCTGCAACCGGGGGTTCGACGTGGAGGAAAATGCCTTCGTCGAATCCTACGGCTCGAAATTGCTCGATGCCAGCGTGCTGCTGCTGCCGGCCGTGGGCTTTTTGCCGCCGTCGGACCCGCGCATCCGTGGCACCATCGCCGCGGTCGAGACATGTCTGGTGCGCGACGGCTTCGTGCTGCGGCACGATCCGCGCGAGCTGCCTGCAGGGCAGCCGCCGCTCGAAGGCGCGTTCCTGGCCTGCAGCCTGTGGCTCGCCGATGCCCATGTGCTCGCCGGCGATCTCGACAAGGCGCAGATCTTGCTCGATCGCGTGGCCGGCATCGCGAACGACGTCGGGCTGCTGGCCGAGGAATACGATTCAGTCGCCCGGCGCCAGACCGGCAATTTCCCGCAGGCGCTGACCCACATCGCGCTGATCAACACCGCGCACAATCTGTCGGCGGCAAGGCAACAGTGCGACAAGCCGGCGGTGCAGCGGTCGAAGTAGTAGCGCTCTCTCCGTTCTCTCCCCCACAAGAGGGGAGGGAACGCACCGCAGTGGAGGAGCCTGTCGAGGCTCTTCACATCAAGCTCAGCCCACCCCATTCCACTTCAAGATCATCTCCATCGCCTCGGCAAAGCCATCCTGCTCGTTGCTCGCAGTGACGTGCGTCGCTTGGTCCTTGACGTAGTCGGTGGCGTTGCCCATGGCGATCGAGATGCCGCTGACGGCGAACATCGCAAGGTCGTTCTGCATGTCGCCGATGGTGGCGACGGCGCCGGTCGCAATGCCCAGGCGCCTGGCCATCGCCTCCACGAATGTGCCCTTGTTGAAGCCCGGCGGGGTGATGTCGAGATAATAGGTCTGCGAGCGCACCGCGGTGGCCTCGCTGCCGAGCGCCTCCTGCATCGCCTTCTCGCAAGCCTCGAGGCCGGCGGCGTCGGCGCTGGCGCCGACGATCTTGCAGGCGCTCGACAGGTAAGGCGAAAAGTCCGTCACGATGGTGGGATCGGAGCGGATCGTATGCTGCTCGTGCGCGACGTATTTACCGCTGGGGTTGTCGATCAGCCACTTGTCGGTGGTGAACAGCCAGATGTCGGCGCCGAATTCGCGGAGGATCTGCAAGGACCGCTCGGCCGCACTGGCCGGGATCAGGTGCTGTTCGACCGGCCGCATCTCGGGATCGACGATCGAGGAGCCGTTGAAGGGGCCGACCGGCAGCCAGAGCGCCAGCGGCTCGATCAGGACTCGCATGCCGATGGCGGGACGGCTGGAGGTGATGGTGAAGCCGATGCCGGCCTTGTGCAGCCGCTGCACCGCACCCCTCGCGCGTTCCGTCAGCGTCTTGTCCTTGGTCAGCAGCGTGCCGTCGACGTCGGAGACCACGAGGGAGATTTGCGTCATGACAGAACCTTCAGGTTTCCAAATCTCAGCGCTTCGCCCCGCCCAGCTTCAGCTGCCGTACGATCCCGTCCACGATCGCTTCGACGGTTTCGTCGATCGAGACGGTGATGACGTGCTCGCCCGCCTCCGGCGGCTCCAGCGTGTCGAACTGGCTCGTCAGTAGCCCAGGCGGCATGAAATGACCCCTGCGCTGCGCGAGCCGTTCGGCGATCAGCTCCTTGGTGCCCTTCAGGAACACGAAGCGGACGTCGTCGCGTCCACGCAGCAGCACGTCACGATAGGTGTGCTTCAGCGCCGAGCAGGCGATGATGATATGCCCGCCCTCGTCGCACACCCGTGCGATCTCGTCTGCGATGGCGTTGAGCCAGGGCCAGCGGTCCTCGTCGGTGAGGGGATGGCCGGCCCGCATCTTCTCGACGTTGCTGGCGGGATGAAAGCTGTCACCGTCCTCGAAGCGCCAGCCGAGCCGCTCGCCGAGCGCTTCCGCAACCGTGCTCTTGCCCGAACCCGACACGCCCATCACGATCAATGCACAAGGTGCTTCAACGCCCGCCACGAATGTCCTCCGGAAGCGCGGCCCTGTCGACCAGCCAGACGGTCTCACCATTCGAGCGCGCGCGTAAGGCCGGCAGAGTCTCGCCATTGACGATGCGCGTCAAGATCGGCTGCTTGTCATGCCCGGCAATCTCGAACAGCATTTCGCGGCAGGACGCCAAAGCGGGCAAAGTGAGCGAGACCCGCGGCACGAAAGGCGCGACATTGGCCTTGGGCACCCCGACGACCCAGCGTTCGGTCTCCTCGATTTCGGGGAAGCCCGGGAAGAGCGAGGCGGTGTGGCCGTCGGGGCCGGCGCCCATCAGCACCAGGTCGAACAGCGGCCGCGCCGGATCGAGACTTTCAGAACCGTAGAAGGCCTGCAGCTCGCGCGCATAGGCCTCAGCGCTTCGGTCTGGATTGTCGGCCGTGGTCGGGATCGGGTGGATATGGCCGGAAGGCGCATTGCGGTCGAGAAAGGTCGCGCGCGCGACCGCCATGTTGTTGAGCGGATCGCTGTCGGGCACGAAGCGTTCGTCGCCGATGAACCAGTGCACGCGGTCCCACGGGATCTTGCCCCGCCAGGGGTCGCTGCCGAGCAATTGATAGAGCTTCTTCGGGCTGGAGCCGCCGGTGAGGCAGATCGCGATGCGGGAGGGGTTGGCCGTGATCCGCGCAATCACCCGTTCGGCCGCGGCCTGCGCCAGCGCCCCGGCGTCGGCCGCGACGATCAGCTCCGGCGGTCCGGCCGCCGCCATCACGAAAATTTCCGCCAGCTTCGTCCGTCGCGCCGCAGCAGCTCGTCGGCGCAGGCCGGGCCGTCGCTGCCGGCTTCGTAGGTCTCGATGCCGTTGGTGCCCGCGCTTTTCCAGGCGTCCAGGAACGGCTGCACCGCCTGCCATCCGGCCTCGATGCCGTCGGCGCGCTGGAACAGGATGTTGTCGCCGATCATGCAGTCGTAGATCAGCGTCTCGTAGCCGGTCGAGGGATCGGCCCGAAAATAATCGCCATAGCGGAATTTCATCTCGACGCCGTCGATGGTGACGCTCGGTCCGGGGATCTTGGCGTTGAACTGCAGCTCGATGGTCTCGGTCGGTGCGATGCCGATGGTGAGAAAATTCTGCGACAGGCGATCGACTGTCGTGCCTGAGAACATCGACAGCGGCGCCTGCTTGAACTTGATCGCGACCTCGGTGCGCTTGTGGCCCAGCGCCTTGCCGGTGCGTAAATAGAAGGGCACGCCGGCCCAGCGCCAATTGTCGATCATAAGCTTCAGCGCAACGAAGGTTTCGGTGCTGCTCCCGGGCTTGACGTCCTGGGTCTTGCGGTAGTCCGGGATCTCGTCATCGCCGACGCGGCCTGCGAGATATTGCGCGCGGACCGAGTTCTTCAGCGCATCCTCCCGGCTCGGCTGCTGGATCGACGTGAGCACCTCGGCCTTCTCGGAGCGCACGGAATGGGCGTCGAAGCGCGCCGGCGGCTCCATCGCCACCAGCGACATCAGCTGGAACAGATGGTTCGGCACCATGTCGCGCAGCGCCCCGGTGGCATCGTAGAAGCCGCCGCGGTGGCCGACGCCGAGCTTCTCCTCCACCGTGATCTGGATGTGGTCGATGTGGTTGCGATTCCAGATCGGCTCGAACATGCCGTTGGCAAAGCGCAGCACCAGGATGTTCTGCACGGTCTCCTTGCCGAGATAATGATCGATCCGGTAGATCTGGTGCTCGTCCATGATCTTCAGCAACTCGGCGTTCAGCGCCTTGGCCGAGGCGAGGTCGGTCCCGAACGGCTTTTCGATCACCAGCCGCCGCCAGGCGCCGTTCTCCTTCGTCATGCCGGTGCGGCCGAGCTCGCGCGCCGTCGGTGCGAACGCAGTGGGCGGCGTCGCCAGATAGAACAGTCGGTTGCCGCCGGTTTCCTGCGCGCATTCCAGCGAATCCAGGTGCTCGCGCAGGCGATCGAACGACGGCGGGTCCTTCGGATCGGCCTCGACGAAGGTCACGCATTCCAGCAGCTTCTTTGCGATGTCGTCGTCCACGGGACGGGTCGCGAACTGGCGCAGTCCCTTCAACAGGCTGTTGCGCAGTTCGTCATCCGACTGCCCCCTGCGGGCCACGCCGACGACGCAGAACTTTTCCGGCAACAGATGCTCGGCCGCCAGATTGTAGAGCGACGGCATCACCAGCCGATGAGTGAGGTCGCCGGTCACGCCAAAGATGACGAAGGCGCAATTTTCCGGCTTGCGCTTTACTTGCGGGTCTTTTGTCACGAATTGTCGGCCTTCGCTTGGTACGCTTACTGAGCTCTTATTTGGACTTCGCGGCGCCCGGCTGCTTCGGCTCCTTGTGGCCGCCAAAACCTGCGCGCATCGCGGAGAGAATTTTTTCGGCGAAGGTGTGTTCCTGGCGGGAACGGAAACGTGTGTAGAGCGCCGCGGTCAAAACTTCGGCCGGCACGGCCTCGTCGATCGCCGCGTTCACGGTCCAGCGTCCTTCGCCGGAATCTTCCACGAAGCCGGAATATTCCGTCAGCTGCGGACTGTCGGCGAGGGCCGTCGAGGTGAGGTCGAGCAGCCAGGACGGGATTACGCTGCCGCGCCGCCACACTTCGGCGATGTCGGCGAGATCGAAATCGTAGCGGTGATCCGCCGGGAGAGCCTCGATATTGGCGTTCTTGAGGATGTCGAAACCTTCGGCATAGGCCTGCATCAGGCCGTATTCGATGCCGTTGTGGATCATCTTGACGAAATGGCCGGCGCCGACCGGGCCGGCATGGATGTAGCCCTGCTCGATGCGGGGATCGCGGCCCTCGCGTCCTTCCGTGCGTGGAATGTCGCCGGCGCCGGGCGCCAGCGCGGCGAAGATCGGATCGAGCCGGTCGACCACCTGCTTCTCGCCGCCGATCATCATGCAATAGCCGCGGTCGAGGCCCCAGACGCCGCCCGACGTGCCGACGTCGACATAGTGGATGCCGCGTTCCTTCAGCGCCTTGCCGCGGCGGACATCGTCCTGCCAGAAGGTGTTGCCGCCATCGATGATGACGTCGCCCGCCTGCATCACGCCCGCGATGGTCTCGATCGTGGTCTGGGTGATGTGCCCCGCAGGCAGCATCACCCAGGCCGTGCGCGGCCGCTCGAGCTTCGAGATGAAGTCTTCGAGCGTCGAGGAGCCGACCGCACCGTCCGCGGCAAGGCCCGCGACGGCCTTGGCGTCCTTGTCATAGACCACGGTCGAATGTCCCTGGCGCATCAGGCGGCGAACGATGTTGCCGCCCATCCGGCCGAGGCCGATCATGCCGAGTTGCATCTGCAATATTCCCTTAGTTCAGCGCGTCGTTGAGCGCCGCATTGAGTGCCGCGAGGCCCTTCTTGAGCCCGCCCTTGAGGTGGACGCGCAGCGCGCGCCGGCCGCGTTCGGTGAGCACGTCGAAATCGCCGCGTGCCTGCGCCGCCTTGATCACGCCGAAGCTCGCCTTCTGGCCGGGTACCGCCAGGTCCTTGGCATCATCAGCGGTGATCTGGAGGAACACGCCGCTGTCGGGTCCGCCCTTGTAGGCCTGCCCCGTGGAGTGCAGGAAGCGCGGTCCGAACTCGGCACAGGTTGCGACCTGCCGCTTCTCACGGACTTCGAGCCGCATGGCCTGGAGCGCGTCGATGGTCAGCTTGTCCCGCGCGACATAGCCGAGCAGGGCGACGTAATCGCCGTCGCCGGAGCGCGACAGATGCGCCTTCAGCCACGAGGTGAGGTCGCCGTTGGCGCCGGCGGCGCGCAGCGCGGTGGCGTTGGCCTCGTCGGTGTAGAGATCGGCCTCATCGGTGCTGACCACCGGCTGCTCTTCCGGCAACGCGCCGGTCTTCTCGAACGACGCGGTAAGCTCGCGGGTCTTGATCTTGGCGGCTTCCACGTCCGGCTGGTCGAACGGGTTGATGCCGAGGACCGAGCCCGCCACAGCGGTCGCCATCTCGAAGCGGAAGAACTCCTGGCCGAGATGGTCGATCGACTTCATCACGATGCGCACCACGGGATGGCCGGCCGCCTCGATCGCGGCAAGCTTGGAGTCGTGGGCGGCGTCCGCTTCGCCTTCGACGCGGATGTCGATGAAGAACCGGTCGTTGCCGTAGACGGAAGGGTCGCCCAGCGGCTCGCCCTCGATCGGGATCAGGCCCTTGCCCTCCTTGCCGGTCGATTCCGCGATGAGCTGCTCGGCCCAAGCTCCGAAATCGGCGATCTTCTTCGACGACAGGATCGTCACCTTGTCGCGGCCTTCGAGGCCGGCGAGGCCGATGGCAAGGCCAAGCTGCACGCCCGGGTTTTCGCTCGGCGGCACGTCCGGTCCGCAGGAGCGCGCCATGGCGAGCGCGTGCTTGACGAAGGTCTTGACGTCGATGCCGGCGGTCGCCGCCGGCACGAGGCCGAACGGCGACAGCACGGAATAGCGTCCGCCGATCGAGGGCTCGCCATGGAAGATGCGGGCGTAGTTCAGCTTCTTGGCGGCCTTCTCCAGCGATGAGCCGGGATCGGTCACCGCGATGAAGCGGAAGCCCGTCTTCGCCTTCGGGCCGAGCGCTTGCGCAACGCGCTCATGGAAATAGTCCTTCATCGCGTTCGGCTCGGTGGTGCCGCCCGACTTGCTGGAGACGATGAACACGGTGTTGGCGATGTCGATCCGGGCCTCCATCGCCCGCACCTGCGCCGGATCGGTGGAATCCAGCACGTGCAATTTTGGGAAGCCGGGCTTTTTCCCGAAAGTCTCGGCCAGCACCTCCGGCCCGAGGCTCGATCCGCCCATGCCGAGCACGACGGCGTCGGAGAACTTTTGCCCCTTCACGCGGCCGGCATAGTCCTCGTAATCGGCGACGTCGGCCTTGGCGGCGCTGTCGAGCCAGCCGAGCCATTTGTCCTCGTCCGTGCCGGTCCAGACCGACTTGTCGCGCTGCCACAGCCTGCGGATCTTGGCCGATGCACGCCATTCCTCCGTGCTCTTGGCCATCGCCTTGCCGAGCCCGTCGCCGAGCGAGAGAGACTGGCGGTCGAGCGCGGGCCCAAGCACCGTGGCGCGCTTGTGGGCGACGGCGCCGTAGAGCTTGTCGGCGGCGTCCGCGAACAGCTTGACGCCGTCCTTGACGAGCTCTTCGGTGATGGCGTCGAGCGAGACGCCGGAGCGCTCCAGCTCTTCCAGCACTCGGTAGGCGTCCTCGACGTTCTCTTCCAGGCTGTCGCGCGGCTTGCCATGGTCGCGGAACGCATCCAGCGTTGCCGGCGGCACGGTGTTGATGGTGTCGGGGCCGATCAATTCTTCGACATAGAGGACGTCGCTGTAATCCTTGTTCTTGGTGCCGGTGGAGGCCCACAGCATCCGCTGCGGTTTGGCGCCCTTGGCGGCGAGCTTGTCCCAGCGGGGACCCGAGAACAGGCGCTTGTAGTCCCGGTAGGCGACCTTGGCGTTGGCGATCGCGACCTTGCCCTTGAGCGCGGCGAGCCGCTCCTTCTCGGACGGATCGTTGGCGCGGGCGATCTTGTCGTCGAGCTGCTTGTCGACCACGGAGTCGATACGGCTGACGAAGAAGCTGGCCACGCTCGCGACATGCGAGGGATCGCCGCCGCCTGCGACGTATTTTTCGAGGCCGGCGATGTAGGCTTCGGCCACCTGGAGGTAGACCGCCTTGGAGAACAGCAGCGTGATGTTGATGCTGATGCCGTCGCCGATCAGCTGCTCGATCGCCGGCAGGCCCTCCGGCGTCGCCGGCACCTTCACCATCAGGTTCTTGCGGCCAACGTCCTTCCAGAGCCGGCGCGCCTCAGTGACCGTGCCTGATGTGTCCATGGCGAGATAGGGCGAGACCTCCAGGCTGACATAGCCGTCACCGCCCTTGAGGCGGTCATAGACCGGGCGCAGCACGTCGGCCGCGTTCTGGATGTCTTCGATCGCGACGGCCTCGAACAGGTCGGCCACGGTCCGGTCGCCGCGCTTCAGCGCTTTGCCGATCGGGGCGTCATATTCGTCCGAGCTGCCGATCGCCTTCTCGAAGATCGAGGGGTTGGAGGTGACGCCCTTGACGCCGTCGGTCTCGATCAGCCGCTTCAGGTCGCCCTTGGCGATGAAGCCGCGGGCCAGGAAGTCCAGCCAGACGGCTTGTCCGTGCTTTTCCAGTTCTTTGACGGGATTCATGATGCTTATTTATCTCCAAGCCTGCGGGCGAGGGGTTTCCGCGCCGGTCCTGACGCGCTATCCTCTAGCTTACATGCTCCCGGGAGGGAACCAATCAAGGGTACAGGCGTCATACCCTCCAGTGTAACTCCGTCGCGATCATGGCGATCCGGGCGGCAGTAGCGGTTGTTGCGTAAAAAGTCGTTGGCCGAAGGTTCGGCCGGGTCTCCTTGCGTAACGCCGGCCGCTTCGTCGTCAGCCAGTGGCTGCGTGGAGTGCCATCAGCGGATTCCGGTCCGTCTGGTGCATCGTGGTTCGGCCGCGAATGGCCATGCTGGGGAAGAGCATGCACGCCCATCCTGAAGGTCTGGCGTTTGCTGTCGCCGACAGCCAGCAATCTGCCATGACCATCGACGCATCCCGCGATCTCGAAATCAGGCGATGCGCGACGCAGTTGCGGCTGCTGGTTGCAGCGGGGTTTGCGATGACCCTGCTCAGCGCGAGCCTCGCTTTCGACTTGTGGGACGGTTTGGGCGACTACGACACGACGCTCGGCTATGCCGGCGTCGTGCTGTTCGGCCTGGTGACCTGCCGGCTGATCTGGATGCTGCCCGCCGAACGGGGGGCGGTCGTGGTCGTCACCCCCTACGGCATCCGCGATCTGCGCATCGGCAATGAATTTCTGCCGTGGGATTCGATTGCAGAGATTTCGGCTGAGGAAAGCCGCGGCCACAAGATGATCGTGCTGACGCCGACGCCGGCTTTGCAGCAGCAGCTCTGCGGCATCCGCGATCTGGCCCGTTGCGCGCGAAACGATCGCATCGTCATCCTGTCGGACGGCCTGGCGACCGATTTTGATACATTGCTGCGCGCTTGCCGCGACTGTCACGCTGCCAGCACTCCGCGCGCCGCATTGCAGCAGGAAGATGAACGCGGCACCCAAGGTGGTAACCAAGGCGGCGCTCAAGGCTTCGCCGTACAAGCGTCATAAGATCGCCGCTCGCCGATCGCTATGCTGCAACGCCGGATGGTCTCATCCCCGGTAACGCCCGGATGTTGCGACCGAGTGACATTTTGTGGAAATGAGCCAATATAGACAGAGATTCGCACAAAATACGGGCAGGTGCCTGTTCGTAACTCAACGAGTGCCTACGTTGTGCGTTGCGTCGTGTCTGCACCCGGGTGTCCAATGATCGTCATGTGCTCACGCTGATTCGAAACGGCCTGAGGAACGGTCCGGCAACTGCTTTCGTTTCAGCTTGTAGCGGAACTCACGCGGAGAGGGATCATGTACAACGATTCTCTATTCAACGCTTTCGCTAAGTCGTTCGAGGCGAGAAGCCAACACGACATGTCGATGGCGGAATATCTGGAATCGTGTCGAAGCGATCCCATGAAATACGCGAACGCGGCCGAGCGACTGCTAGCGGCGATCGGTGACCCCCAGACGATTGACACGGCCAAGGATACCCGCCTTGGCCGTATTTTTTTGAACCGTACGATCCGTACCTATCCGGCCTTCGCCGGCTTCTACGGCATGGAAGAAACCATCGAGCGCATCGTCGGTTTCTTCCGCCATGCGGCGCAAGGTCTCGAAGAGCGCAAGCAGATCCTCTATCTGCTCGGCCCGGTCGGCGGCGGCAAATCCTCGCTCGCCGAGCGCCTGAAGTCGCTGATGGAAGTGCATCCGATCTACGTGCTCAAGGCCGGCGATGAACTCTCGCCCGTGTTCGAGAGCCCCCTCAGCCTGTTCGATCCCGATCAGCTCGGCCCGATGCTGGAAGAGAAATACGGCATTCCGCGCCGTCGTCTCACCGGCCTGATGAGCCCGTGGTGCTACAAGAGGCTGGAAGCCTTCGGCGGCGATATCTCCCAGTTTCGTGTCGCAAAAATCCAGCCGTCGCGGCTGCGCCAGATTGCGATCTCCAAGACCGAGCCCGGTGACGAGAACAACCAGGACATCTCCTCGCTGGTCGGCAAGGTCGATATCCGCAAGCTCGAGACCTACGCGCAGAACGACCCCGACGCCTACAGCTATTCCGGCGGCCTCAATCGCGCCAACCAGGGCGTGCTCGAGTTCGTCGAGATGTTCAAGGCGCCGATCAAGATGCTGCACCCGCTGCTGACCGCGACGCAGGAAGGCAACTATATCGGCACCGAAAACATCGGCGCGATCCCGTTCACCGGCGTCATCCTCGCGCATTCCAACGAGGCCGAGTGGTCGAGCTTCAAGGCCAACAAGAACAACGAGGCCTTCATCGACCGCATCTGCGTCATCAAGGTGCCGTACTGCCTGCGCGTCACCGAGGAGCAGAAGATCTACGAGAAGCTGATCCAGGGCTCCGAGCTCGCGTCGGCGCCTTGCGCGCCTTCGACGCTGGAGACGCTGGCGCGGTTCTCGGTGATGTCGCGCCTTCGCAAGCACGAGAACTCCACCCTGTTCGGCAAGATGCGGGTCTATGACGGCGAGAGCCTGAAGGAATCCGATCCGAAGGCGCGCAGCGTCCAGGAATACCGCGACGCCGCCGGCGTCGACGAGGGCATGGACGGCGTCTCCACCCGCTTTGCCTTCAAGATCCTGGCCGCGACCTTCAACCACGATCCGCAGGAGGTCGCCGCCGACGCCGTGCATCTGATGTACGCGCTGGAGCAGTCGATCCGCCGCGAGCAGCTGCCGGAGGAGGTCGAGAAGCGTTATCTCGAATTCATCAAGGCGGATCTGGCGCCGCGCTACGCCGAGTTCATCGGCAACGAGATCCAGAAGGCCTACCTGGAATCCTACTCGGATTACGGCCAGAATCTGTTCGACCGCTACGTCGACTATGCCGACGCCTGGATCGAGGACCAGGACTTCAAGGATCCCGACACCGGCCAGCTGCTCGATCGCGAGCTTTTGAACCAGGAGCTGACCAAAATCGAGAAGCCGGCGGGCATCGCCAACCCCAAGGACTTCCGCAACGAGGTCGTCAAATTCTCGTTACGGTCGCGAGCCCAGCACGGTGGCAAAAATCCGACCTGGACCTCCTACGAGAAGATTCGCGACGTGATCGAAAAGAGGATATTCTCGCAAGTCGAGGACCTGCTTCCGGTCATCTCTTTCGGATCGAAGAAGGACGGCGAGACGGAGAAGAAGCACGGCGAGTTCGTCGCACGCATGGTGGAGCGTGGCTACACCGAGCGTCAGGTTCGCCGGCTCGTCGAATGGTACATGCGTGTGAAGCAGGCCGGTTGAGGCGGATGGTAAAGTGCCCATTCACATTATTGACAGGCGCCTGAATCCAGGCGGCAAGAGTCTTGAGAACCGCCAGCGGTTCTTGCGTCGGGCCAAATCCCTGGTGCAGGGCGCCGTCAAGAAGACCTCGCAGGAACGCGACATCAAGGACGTCCTGGAGGGTGGTGAGGTCACGATCCCGCTCGACGGCATGCACGAGCCGCGCTTCCGCCGCGAAGGCGGAACGCGCGACATGGTGCTGCCCGGGAACAAGAAGTTCATCGAGGGCGACTATCTGCAGCGCTCCGGCCAGGGCAGCGCCAAGAATTCCGGCCCGGGCGAAGGCGACAGCGAGGACGCCTTCCGCTTCGTGCTCTCCCGCGACGAGTTCGTCGATCTCTTCCTCGACGATCTCGAACTGCCGGATCTCGCCAAGCGCAAGATCGCGCAGACCGAGAGCGAGGGCATCCAGCGCGCCGGCTACACCACGTCGGGCTCGCCCGCCAACATCTCGGTGAGCCGGACGGTGAAGCTGGCGCTCGCCCGCCGCATCGCGCTCAAGCGTCCCCGCAAGGAGGAGATCGAGGAACTGGAAGCCGCGCTCGCCGCGTGTACGGACGAGGACGAGCGCGTGGAGCTTCTCGCCCAGCTCGAAAAGCTGAAGGCGAAGTCCAAGCGGATTCCCTTCATCGATCCGCTCGACATCCGCTACCGCCGCTTCGAGACGGTGCCGAAGCCGGTGGCGCAGGCGGTGATGTTCTGCCTGATGGACGTGTCGGGCTCGATGTCCGAGCACATGAAGGATCTCGCCAAGCGCTTCTACATGCTGCTCTACGTGTTCCTGAAGCGCCGCTACAAGCACGTCGAGATCGTCTTCATCCGCCACACCGACCGCGCCGAGGAGGTGGACGAGCAGACCTTCTTCTATGGCCCGGCCTCGGGCGGCACGCTGGTCTCGAGCGCGCTGCAGGCGATGCACGAGATCGTGCGCGAGCGCTTCAACCCGTCGGACTGGAACATCTACGCCGCGCAGGCCTCCGACGGCGACAATTCCTATTCCGACGGCGAGCTCACAGGGCTCCTGCTGACCGACAAGATCCTGCCGGTCTGTCAGTTCTTCGCCTATCTCGAGGTCGGGGAATCCGGCGGCAGCGCCTTCGATCTCTCCGACTCCTCGCTCTGGACCCTTTACGAGCGCCTGCGCAACGGCGGCGCACCGCTCTCGATGCGCAAGGTCAGCGAGCGCAGCGAGATCTTTCCGGTGTTCCACGATCTGTTCCAGCGCCGCGAAACTGCCCAGGAGAAAGCCGCTCCATGACGGAACGATTGTTCGAAGGCGCGGATTGGGATTTCCACACCTTGCAGCGCATCACCGATGCCTGCGAGATGGTGGCGACGAAAGATCTCGGGCTCGACGTCTACCCGAACCAGATCGAGGTCATCACCGCCGAGCAGATGCTGGATGCCTACTCCTCCGTCGGCATGCCGCTGTTCTACAAGCACTGGTCGTTCGGCAAGCAATTCGCTTTCCATGAGGCATCCTATCGCAAGGGCCTGATGGGGCTCGCCTATGAGATCGTGATCAACTCCTCGCCCTGCATCTCCTATCTGATGGAGGAGAACACGGCGACGATGCAGACCCTCGTGATCGCGCACGCCGCTTTCGGCCACAACCACTTCTTCAAGAACAACTACCTGTTCAAACAGTGGACCGACGCCGACGGCATCCTGGATTATCTCGACTTCGCCAAGACGTATGTCATGCAATGCGAGGAGCGCTACGGCCGCGTCGAGGTCGAGCGCACGCTCGATGCCGCGCATGCGCTGATGTCGCACGGCATCGACCGCTATCCCGGCAAGAAGAAGCTGGACTTGCGCGCCGAGGAGAAGCGGGCAGGGCGGCGCCGCCAGCACGAGGAGGAGGTCTTCAACGACCTCTGGCGCACCGTCCCCAAGGGCGCGGCCAAGAGCCGGTCAGCGCTCAGCATCGAGCGCCGCCGCAAGCTGCTCGGCCTGCCGCAGGAAAACCTGCTCTACTTCCTGGAGAAGAGTGCGCCGCGGCTGGCGCCGTGGCAACGCGAGCTGCTGCGCATCGTCCGCCACATCGCGCAATATTTCTATCCGCAGAGCCAGACCAAGGTGATGAACGAGGGGACGGCCACCTACGTCCACTATCGCATCATGACCAAGCTGCACGAGCAGGGCCGCATCACCGACGGCAATTTCCTGGAATTCCTGGGATCCCACACCAACGTGGTGTTCCAGCCCGAATTCGACGACCCGCGCTTCTCCGGATTCAACCCCTATGCGCTCGGCTTTGCCGTGATGCAGGACATCGAGCGCATCGTCACCAAACCGGAGGACGAGGACCGCGAATGGTTCCCCGACATCGCCGGCAAGGGCGACGTGATGGGCGTGCTGCGCGACGTCTGGGCCAACTACCGCGATGAAAGCTTCATCGCCCAGTTCCTGAGCCCGAAGCTGATGCGGCACTTCCGCATGTTCCATCTGCACGACGATCCCGAGGAGCGTGCCGGCATCCGGGTCGATGCCATCCACGACGAGCGCGGCTTCCGCCGTGTCCGCCGCGAGCTGGCGCGGCAGCACGATGTCGGCTTCATCGACGCCAATATCGAGGTCGTCGACGTCGATCTCTCCGGCGACCGCCGGCTGATCCTGCACCACCACGTCATCAAGGGCTCGCAGCTCAACGAGACCGATGCCAAGCGGGTGCTGCAGCACCTGGCCGATCTCTGGACCTACGACGTCGCGCTGATCGAGGTCGATGCCAACGACAAGGTCATGCGCGAATACGTCGTCAGCCCGCGCCCGATCCCGGCGGCGGTGGCTTGAGGCGGCTGACTGTGCCGGACGTCTGATGGGTTACCCTCAACTAGCGCACCGGCGGAGGTGCGTTCCCTCCCCCCTTGTGGGGGAGGGTTAGGGAGAGGGTACCTAGCAAAAGGTGCTGGTTGTTGATGATGCACCGAGTGTGATCGCGCGACGGAAAGAATCCCCGTGTCGCACCCCCCTCCCTGCCCCTCCCCCACAAGGGGGGAGGGAACGGAGAGAGGCTCCGAACTCGCTTTGAACTCGCTACCCCTTAGCGCTTCGCCGGCTTCTTCACCTTGCTCATATTCAACTCCACCGCCGCGCGGATCAGCGCCTTCAACGCCTTTTCGTTGATCTTCTCGCCCTCGCGAATGTCGATCGCGCGCCGGACATTGCCCTCGAGGCTGGAATTGAACAGGCCGGCCGGGTCGTCCAGCGCGGCGCCCTTGGCAAAGGTCATCTTCACCACTTCCTTGTAGGTCTCGCCGGTGCAGATGATGCCGTCGTGCTCCCAGACGGGAACGCCGCGCCATTTCCATTCCTCGACGACCTCGGGATCCGCCTGCTTGATCAGGCCGCGGACCCGCGTCAGCATTTCGCCGCGCCAGTCGCCGAGCTCCTTGATCCTGCCGTCGATCAGCTTGGAGGGCGACGGCCCAGTCGCGTCTTTCGTGCTGGTCTTCTTCGCCGCTACTGCCTTCTTCATCGTCTCGCCTCGTGTCACGCGTTGCCGCGGCGGCCGAGATAGGGCAGCGCGAACAGATAGAGCCCGGTCGCCAGCAGCGGGATCAGCGGGACCAGCGCGAGGAAGCCGATCCAGACGGCCTGGAGCTGCATGGTCATGGCGACGATGTTGGCGATGACGGCAAGCGTGAAAGCCATCGACAGCCAGCGATGGATCTGACGAATCCGCATGTCTGTGCTCACTGGGGTCTCCTTCTAGAGATGATTGGAATGGATATGGCCGGCCGGAGCTATTCTCCCCGCGCCAGCACCTCGTCCAGCTTGGCAAGGAACTGCTTCCAGCCGGCATGCGCGCCGCCGTAAGCCTGCTTCTGCGTCGGGCTGAAGCCCGCCTGCTCGACGCGTAAGTGCGTGCCCGCGCCGGTCGGAGTCAGCGTGAAGGTGACGACGCTCTTGAGGTCGAACGCGGCGTCCTCATGCGAGAAATTCCAGGTGTAGGCGAGCGTCTTCTGCGGCTCGATGGTGAGCACCTCGCAGTCCAGCACGCCGCCCCATTCGCCGCGAAGATTGAAGCGATGACCGACTGACGGCTTGAAGTCGTTCTTCATCAGCCATTCCTCGATCAGATGCGGCTGCGTCAGCGCGCGCCAGAGCCGCTCGGCCGGGAAGGCGAATTCGCGCTCGATCACGACGGAGCGCGTTTCGCTTGAGGCTTCGGTCATTGGTCCATCCTCTTCAGGAGATCGTCGAGTGCGTCGAGCCGCCTCTGCCAGAATCCGGTCATCTGGCTGGTCCAGTCGAGCAGCGGATCGAGTGCGCCGGGCTGCGCGCTGTAATGGGTCTGCCGTCCCTCATGGCGGTCGCGCACCAGGCCGGCCAGCTTCAACGCGCCGAGATGTTTTGAGACTGCCGGCTGGGAAACGCCGGATCTCACGGTCAGGGCCCCGACCGTCTGCTCCCCCTCGCGGCACAGCCGCTCGAAGATCGCTCGCCTTGTGGGGTCGGCGAGCGTCCGGAACAGGAGGTCGGGGGCGAGGGACATGGAAATCCATAACCGGGAAGTTATGGGTTAACTCATAACCGTGGAGTTATGGGTAAGTCAAGCTTGATGGCGGCGGCGGGAGCTTTGCAGCGGAAGGCATCCGCGGGCGCGACTTACCTCTCTCGCTTGCGGGAGAGGTCGACGCGAAGCGTCGGGTGAGGGTTCTCTCCTCTGGGGGTTCTTCATTGCGGAGACACCCTCTCCCCAACCCTCCCCCGCAAGTGGGGGAAGGGGCGCACCTTTCTCGTGGCAACCGCAATGCCCTACGGCCGCAGATACAGATACCCCTGCGACTGCAGCTCAGCCAAACGAACCACGCCGCCTTTTTCCGCGCTCACGAAGCCCGGCAGCAGCTCGGTGAGCGTCACGTTCTGCGCCTTCATCGTGTTGCCGCACGCGGCGAGCTCGACGCCATCCTTGGAGAATTCGCCCACGCGCTTGCTGATGTCGGGGTTGGCCTGCGCCGAGTGGAATGCCTTCAGCGCCGGCCCGTGGATCACCAGCGCGATCGTGACGTGATCAGGACCGCCGACGCCGTCGATGTGGTTCTGGATGTTGCCCAGCACGAAATTGACCTTCTCGGCATCGCTGAGATGGTAGACCACTTTGAGCTTGTTACCCGCGCCCGCTTCCGTCGCGGCTTTCGCGCTGGAGGCACCGAATGCTGCGCCCAGGGCCGAGATAGCGCTCCACACGATGTTCCGCCGGTTCATGGCGATCTCCCTCGACTGGACTGAATTCGCCGGGGACATATCATCATTTGTGGCGGAGCGCTGCGAGTTCCTTGCGGTCGGTCACCAGCGAAGCGCACTCGCTGTTGTCGGTGCGGTCGAGGCGGAAAATCCGGTCGTCGGCACCGCCGACCAGCGACTGCTCGGCCTCGTCATCCGGCTTGTTGTTCTGCCAGACGCGGACCCGTTCGAGCCGCACGATCGCCGATCTGTCGTCTTTGGACAGTGCAACGCCGATGCCGCCGCCCTCGCAATCGACACCGCAACCGAGGCGAACCTCGTTGCCGTCCTTGGTGAATACGGCGTGGTTACAAGAACCGCTGGAGTCGAAATCGCCGGAGCGATGGCGGTACCTGAAGCCCAGGCGGAAGGAATTGTGCAGCTCCCTGTCTTCCTTGTCCAACTCGGCTGAGATCAGCAGCTTCATCGAAGCGACCTTCTGCTTCGGATGCCGCGCCAGATGCTCCGCATCGTAGCGGCGGACGAAGCAGGCATAGGCCTTGTTGCCGGGGGTGCCCGCATACATCCGCGTGTTGAAGGTCTCGGCCTCGGCCTTGCTGGCTTCGCGGATGTCGTCAGCCTCATCCGCGTGGGCCGCGCTGATGAGTGCGGCAACGGCGAGGGCAGTCAGGAGAGAGAGCTTCATGATAGCCTCGAGCGCAATAGCTGAGCTGTAGGCTTTAGACGCGGCCCAGGTGCGACGCGTTCAACGCGCGCAAGTCGCGCATGATCATCGCAGCGCGGAGTGGGATGGATAGTTCCAGGCACGGCGTTAGTCACCGGCAGGGCGAGGAAGGTTCAACCGATGCGACGCCTTCGCCTTCCGGAACTCGATCCCTGGGAGTCCTTCGACATTGCTCCATTTCATCAATGTGATAGCCTTCACAGACGGTCGCCTTTAGCGGTCGTAAGCTGGGGCTGCCTTTGTAGGTTTGTGGAGTCCCCCCGCAATGGGCGAAATTCGCAACTTCAGACCCGGAAGTCAGGATGAGCCGCCTCCGCACGGCTCAATGCCTCGTCGTCTCGCAGCCATCATCGTCGGTGACATCGCCTCCTACAGCCGCATGATGCAGGCCGACGAGGAGGGCACGCATGTCCGCGTCAAGCGGATCGAGCGTGATCTCATCCAGCCCAGCATCGTCGAACATCACGGGGCGCTGGTGAAGACGACGGGCGATGGCTTCATCGCGATCTTCGACAGTCCTGTCGAGGCCGTTCGCTGCAGCATCGTCATCCAGCAGAACCTCATCGGCCGCAATGCCTCGCTTCCGAAGCACTCCCGGCTCGAATACCGGATCGGCGTCAATCTCGGTGACGTGATCGTGGAGCCGGACGATGTCTATGGCGACGGAGTCAACATCGCCACTCGTATCGAGGGTATCGCCGAGCCCGGTCACGTCTATATCTCAGGCGCGATCTACGAGCAGATCAAGCACAAGGTGGTGTGCGGCTATGAGTCGCTCGGGGACCGCAAGGTCAAGAACATCACGGATCCGGTGCGCGTCTATCGCGTGCTGCCGGACGCAGATGCCGTCGGAAGAACGCGAGGACGGCGCGAGAATACTCTGATCTTTCTCCTTGGCATCACGCTGCTGGTGATTGCGACCGGCGCGCTGTGGTATCTGCTGGCGCAGCCGCGGGGTAGAGTGGGCGAGCAGGCCGCCACGCCGGCCGCATCCCCGGTCGCTTCCCCGAGCCCGCTGGCTCCGCCGCGCGAAGCGGCGACGCAAACGCCGCAACCATCTCCGTCATTGGCGTCGTCTCCGGCACCGGCGCCCAGCCCGTCGGTCGCGCCGCCCAGCCCATCGGCCACGCCGCCCCGCGAACCCGAGATGATCGCCATTCGCGGCGGCAGCTTTGCGATGGGAAGCAATGACGATCCGACCGAACGTCCTGTCCACCAGGTCACGGTCAAGCCGTTCTCGATCGGCAAATATCCGGTGACCGTGCAGGAATGGAACGAATGCGCGGCCGCAAAGGCGTGCAGCTTCACCGCTACCGGCAAAGACGATGCGCCGATCAGCAATGTGAGCTGGACCGACGCGCAGCAATATGCGGGGTATCTGGCGCAGGCGACCAAGAAGCCCTACCGGCTTCCGAGCGAAGCCGAATGGGAATACGCCGCGCGCGGCGGCACGCAGAGCAAATATTGGTGGGGCGACAAGCTCCAGCCAGGCATGGCCGGATGCAAGGATTGCGGTGACCTCGCGGCCGAGCAGCCGGCGAAGGTCGGCAGCTTCAAGCCGAATCCGTTCGGCCTCCACGACATGGGTGGCGGTATCGATCAATGGGTCGAGGACTGCTGGCACAAGACCTATCAGGGCGCGCCCACCGACGGCTCGGCATGGAGTGGCGGGGACTGCAGCTCGCACGTCCTGCGCTCGGGCTCGTGGAAGAACGATGCAAGATATGTGAGGCCATCCAATCGCGATGGTTACGACACCAATGTCCGTTATCCCACGCATGGATTCCGCGTCGCGCTCGGTCCGTAAGTGCTGGAGTGGATTTGATGAAGATCATTCATTGTGTCGCATTGGCGACGGCGATCGCAGTGCACCCGGGCGCAGCCTACTCGCAGGGAAAGACCGCGCCAAAGGACGCAAAGCTCTATTTCATCACGCCGCACGATGGGCAGAAGGTTCGCGGTGGATTCTGGGTCCGGTTCGGGCTGCGCAACATGGGCGTGACGCATGCCGGCGACGATTACCAGAATGCCGGTCATCATCATCTGCTGGTCGACGTCAACGATCCCATCGATCCCAAGGAGCCGATCCCGCAGGACAAGTCGCACCTGCATTTCGGCGCAGGGCAGACCGAGACCATGCTGGACCTTGCGCCGGGGACTCACACCCTGCAGCTGGTGCTCGGCGACGCCAAGCACTATCCGTTCGAACCGCCGGTCGTGTCGGAGAAGATCACCATACGCGTCAGGTCGCCGGCTGCGGCCCGGAGCAAATGATCACCGCAGGCTGGCGTTGATCTTGTCCAGCACGGCCGAACCCGGGCACAGCGTGTCCGCTTCCAGCGTGTTGAGCGGCGTCTCGACCGTGTTGAGATGCTCGTGCAGATCTTCGGCGTCGGGGTCGACGTAAAGGAGACCCGTGACGATCTGCCCCTTGGCGGCGTGCCGCGCGAGGAAGGTCTGGGCGCCCAGCCGGTCATGCGGATCGTAGTCGGCGTCGATCTTGCGCAGCGCGATCTTGCTGCCGTCATGCTGCTCGACCATTTGCACCGTGCCCGGCGCATAGTCCACCGCGATGGGGTCGCGGCCGACCAGCACGTCGAGCCGGTTCACGGCGTCGTTGTGCTCGCGGACATAATCAAAGCTCTTGGTCGAGCCGGCGTGGTTGTTGAAGGCGATGCAGGGGCTGATGACGTCGATGAAGGACGCGCCCTTGTGGCGGATCGCGGCCGCGATCAGCGGCACCAGCTGGGTCTTGTCGCCGGAGAAGCTGCGCGCGACGAAGGTGGCGCCCAGCTGCAGCGCGATCGCAACGAGGTCGATGGCGTTGTCGGTGTTGGTGACGCCCTTCTTGGACTTCGAGCCGCGATCGGCGGTGGCCGAGAACTGGCCCTTGGTCAGCCCGTAGACGCCGTTGTTCTCGACGATGTAGGTCATGTTGACGCCGCGCCGGATCGAGTGTGCGAACTGGCCGAACCCGATCGAGGCGGAATCGCCGTCGCCGGAGACGCCGAGATAGATCAGATCGCGGTTGGCGAGGTTGGCGCCGGTCAGCACGCTGGGCATGCGGCCGTGCACGGAGTTGAAGCCGTGCGAATTGCCGAGGAAATAGTCCGGCGTCTTCGACGAGCAGCCGATGCCGGAGATCTTCGCCACCCGGTGCGGCTCGATCGAGAGCTCGTAGCAGGCCTCGATGATCGAAGCCGTGATCGAATCGTGACCGCAGCCGGCGCACAGCGTCGAGATCTTGCCCTCGTAGTCGCGATGCGTGTAGCCGAGCTCGTTCTTCTTGAGGCCGGGATGATGGAATTTCGGCTTTGCGATGTAGGTCATGAGAGCACCTGCGATCCCAAGCCCGTCATGGCCGGGCTTGTCCCGGCCATCCACGTCTTGGCCGGGAAGAAGAAAGGCGTGGATGCCCGGATCAAGTCCGGGCATGACGATGGAGAGAGCAACGCGTCGGTCATGACACGGCCTTGCGGAGCGGGGTCACCTTGAGGTGATCCTGGTGGTCGCCAATGGCTTTTGCGATGAAACGGGCGGTGATCGGCGAGCCGTCATAGTGCACGATCGGCACGAGGCGCACCGGGTCGATGCCGTTCTCGTTGACGATCAGCTGGCGGAGCTGGCTGTCGCGGTTCTGCTCGACGACGTAGACGAAATCGTGCTCGGCGAGGAAGCTCGCCACGCTCGAATGGAACGGGAAGGCGCGGATGCGCAGGCGGTCGAGCTGATGCCCGCGCGCTTCCAAAAGGCCGATCGCCTCGTCCATCGCCGGTGAGGTCGAGCCGAAATAGATCACGCCGTATTTGGTCGGCCGTTCCGCATTGGCCTGCAGCGGTCGCGGCACCAGGTCCTGCGCGGTCTCGAACTTGCGCATCAGGCGCTGCATGTTGTCGGCGTAGACCGAGCCTTCCTCGGAGTAGCGCGCATAGCGGTCCCGCGAGGTGCCGCGGGTGAAATAGGAGCCCTTGGTCGGGTGCGTGCCGGGATAGGTGCGGTAGGGGATGCCATCGCCGTCGACGTCGAGATAGCGGCCGAAGTCGCGCCCCTCTTCCAGCATCTCCTCGGTCATCACCTTGCCGCGGTCGTATTGCCTTGCGTCGTCCCATTTCAGCGGGCGGCAGAGCCGGTGGTTCATGCCGATATCGAGGTCGAGCATCAGGAAGATCGTGGTCTGGATACGCTCGGCGAGATCGAACGCGGCGGCCGCGAATTCGAAGGCCTCGGCGGGATCCTCGGGGAACAGCAGCACATGCTTGGTGTCGCCGTGCGAAGCATAGGCGCAGGCGATGATGTCGCATTGCTGGGTGCGGGTCGGCATGCCCGTCGAGGGGCCGGCGCGCTGGATGTTCATGATCACGGCCGGGATCTCGGCGAAGTATGAGAGGCCGATGAACTCGGTCATCAGGGAGATGCCGGGGCCCGACGTCGCGGTGAAGGCGCGGGCGCCGTTCCAGGACGCGCCGATGACGATGCCGATCGAGGCCAGTTCGTCCTCACCCTGGACGATGGCGTATTTCGCCTTGCCGGTCTCAGGATCGTGCCGGTATTTCTTGCAGTGCGCGGTGAAGGCTTCGGCCACCGAGGAGGACGGCGTGATCGGATACCACGCGCATACCGTGGCGCCGCCATAGACGGCGCCGAGCGCGGCGGCGCTGTTGCCCTCGATGAAGATGCGGTCGCCGACCTTGTCCGACTTTTTCACCCTGAGGCCAATCGGGCATTTCAAATTCTGCAGCGCCCAGTCGCGCCCCAAATGCAGCGCATGGACGTTGGAGGAGAGCAGCTTTTCCTTGCCCTTGTATTGCTCGCCGATCAGCTGCTCGATCAGCTTCGGGTCCATGTCGAGCAGCGCCGAGAGCGCGCCGAGGTAGATGATGTTCTTGAACAGCTGGCGCTGGCGCGGATCGGTGTAGGTCGAGTTGGTGATGGCGGTGAGCGGCACGCCGATTACGGTGATATCGTCGCGGAATTTGGTCGACGGCATCGGCTTGGTGGAATCGTAGAACAGATAGCCGCCGGGCTCGATGCCGGCCACGTCCTTGTCCCAGGTCTGCGGGTTCATCGCCACCATCATGTCGACGCCGCCGCGGGCGCCGAGATGGCCGTCCTCGGTCACCCGCACCTCGTACCAGGTCGGCAGGCCCTGGATGTTGGAGGGGAAGATGTTGCGTGGGGACACCGGGACGCCGTGCCGCAGGATCGCGCGCGCGAACATCTCGTTGGCGCTGGCCGAGCCCGAGCCGTTGACGTTGGCGAAGCGGACGACGAAGTCGTTTACGCTGCTGATCGGCTTTTTGTCGGGCATGTCGAACCTGCGTGGGTCATCTCGATGAAATATTTCTGCATGTCCCAGGCGCCGGTGGGACAACGCTCGGCGCACAGCCCGCAATGCAGGCAGACGTCCTCGTCCTTCACCATTACGCGCCCGGTTTTGAGATCCGAGGAGACGTAGAGGTCCTGGTCCGGATGCGGCGAGGGTGCCTTCAGGCGCTGGCGCAAATCGCTTTCTTCGCCGTTGCCGGTGAAGGTGATGCAATCCATCGGGCAGATGTCGGCGCAGGCATCGCACTCGATGCAGAGCGAGGTCGAGAACACGGTCTGGACGTCACAATTCAGGCAGCGCTCGGCTTCGCCCAACGCCAGCTTGACGTCGTAGCCGAGCTCGACCTCGGCGCGGATGTCCTTCAGCGCGATCACCTTGTCGCGATGCGGCACCTTGTAGCGTTTGTCGATCGAGATGTCGTTGTCATAGCTCCATTCGTGGATGCCCATCTTCTGCGATGAGACATGCACGTCGGGCAGCGGACGCTCGGTAATGTCTTCGCCCGAGAGCATCTTGTGGATCGACAGCGCGGCGTCATGGCCGTGCGCCACCGCCCAGATGATGTTCTTCGGGCCGAATGCAGCATCGCCGCCGAAGAACACCTTTGGATTGGTCGAGGCGAATGTCTTGGGATCGACCTTGGGCATGTGCCATTTGTCGAACTCGATGCCGCAATCCTGCTCGATCCAGGGGAAGGCGTTCTCCTGGCCGACCGCGACCAGCACGTCGTCGCAGGGAATGGTCTGATCGGGGTCGCCCGAAGGCACGAGGTTACGGCGGCCTTTGGCGTCAAATTCGGCTTTGACGTGCTGGAAGGTGACGCCGATGAGCTTGCCGGCGACGTGCTTGAATGCCACCGGCACCATGTAATTGAGGATCGGAATATCCTCGTGGATTGCGTCCTCCTTCTCCCACGGCGAGGCCTTCATCTCCTCGAAGCCGGAGCGCACGATCACCGTGACTTTCTCGCCGCCGAGGCGGCGCGCGGTGCGGCAGCAATCCATCGCGGTGTTGCCGCCGCCGAGCACGATCACGCGCTTGCCGATCTTGTCGACATGGCCGAATGACACGTTGGCCAGCCATTCGATACCGATATGGATGTTGCCCGCCGCTTCCTTGCGGCCGGGAATGTCGAGCTCGCGGCCGCGCGGTGCGCCGGAGCCGACGAAGATCGCGTCGTATTTCTCCGCGAGCAGCGACTTCATGCTCTCGATGCGGTGGCCGCCCTTGAAGTCGACGCCGAGACCCAGGATGTAGCCGGTCTCCTCGTCGATCACCGAATTGGGCAGGCGGAATTTAGGGATCTGCGTGCGCATCATGCCGCCGGCTTCGGGATCGGCATCGAACACGGTGCAGTGATAGCCGAGCGGCGCCAGATCGCGCGCCACCGTCAGCGAGGCCGGACCACCGCCGACGAAGGCGACGCGCTTGCCGTTCTTCGGCGAGGGGCACGGCAGGCGCTGCCTGATGTCGTCCTTGAAATCGGCGGCGACGCGCTTGAGCCGGCAGATCGCGACCGGCGTCTCCTCGACGCGTCCGCGGCGGCACGCCGGCTCGCATGGACGATCGCAGGTGCGTCCCAGAATTCCGGGAAACACGTTCGATTTCCAATTGATCATATAGGCGTCGCTGTAGCGGCCTTGTGCGATCAGTCGGATATATTCGGGAACCGGGGTGTGCGCAGGACAGGCCCATTGGCAATCGACCACTTTGTGAAAGTAGTCGGGGGCCGCGATATCGGTCGGTTTCATTCCTACCCTGTCCGCGCAGGCTCAAAGACCCGGCGGCCTCTTCTGAGCTTGGCGAACGCTTAACGCGCTGCGATCTGGTTTCTGAATGACGTCATTGGGTTAGCTTATTAGAACCTTTCCGAAGTACAACGGCAAAGTTCGGCGCGTCCCCGCTTTCATGGGAGCTACGCGCGCACAGCATTAACGGCCGTGCGCGATGCGCGTGCGGTGCAATATGTTGCGATGCAGATGGTTGTTCAGCCGCGCGCGATATCGCTCTTCGCGAGATCCCACATCAGGCTGTAAGTCCCGACCGAGACGGGCAGCGGGAAGGGTGATGCGGCAGGGCCGGTGAAGCGCTCGGCGATCACGGCCGAGACAGCGCCGACATGCGTGCCGTCGATCAGCGCGAACCAGTCGCGGACGCCTTCGTTGCGCACCGCCGGAATGTCCGCTGTCGCGCCGGACAATTCCGGCTCGCTCTCGAGCAGATGCATGGAGATGATGCCGTCGCGCTTCTCCGGCGCCAGCTTTTCTTGCAGTGCATCACGCCATGCGCCGGCATTGTCGGGCGTCGGCCGCAGGCGCACCACGCCGAGCGCAGCGCCGCGGCCGGTGCCGTTGCTGATGGTAATGCGCGCGACGACACGGAGCATGTCCTTGAAATGCGCCATGCTCCGCCGCGACCATTCGGTCTGGTTGGCCAGCCGCGCCCGATAGGCGGGACTGTCGAGCACGTCGAGCGTCGCGGTCGAGTACAGCGAGAGATATTTGGGATTGGCGGCATGCGCGACATAGCGCCGCGCTTCCAGAAAGCCCTCGATCGCGACGCGCTCTTCCAGATGTTCGCGATCGTACCAGCGGTTGAAATCGGCCTCATTGGCTGCGTCGATGTTCATCGACGTCAGCAGCATGCCCTTTCCGGCGAGCGGCATTTTCTTTTTGTCCTTTTTCGCGCATTAGCGCGCGGCCTTCGACGCAAGGTCGGCAATCGACTTCATCACCGCATCCCTCACGCCGGCATCATAGAGCGAATGTCCGGCTTCTTCCACGAGGCGAATCTCGGAACCCGGCCAAACTTTCGCGAGCGTGTGTGATGTCTCAGGAGGGCACAACAGGTCGTAGCGGCCCTGCACGATAATGCCGGGAATGCCGGCGAGCCGGTCCGCGTTCCGCAGCAGCTGGTCTTGGTTCATGAAGGAGTTGTTGATGAAATAATGTGCCTCCATGAACGGCGTCGCCGGCAGCGTGCGCCACACGTTCAGTGACGCCAGGTCCAGCCGCGTCTTCGCCACCTTGTGCTCCGACAGGGCTCGCTCGGTATCGTGCCAGGCGCGGGCCGCAGGTCCGTGAATGGCCGGATCGGCATCGAGGATGCGGCGATAATAGGCTTCCACCGGGCGCGCGCGTTCCCCGGGCGGCAGCACGCTCAGAAAATCCTCGTAGAGCGCGGGATAGAATTGCGGCAGGCGCACCGTGAAGGCCGTCTCGACCTCTGCCCGCGTGCCCAGGAAGGTCGCGCGGAGCGCAATGCCGGAGATGCGCTCCGGATGGGCCTGCGCGTACGCCAGCGCCAGCGTCGCGCCCCAGGAGCCGCCGACGACCATCCAGCGTTCGAAGCCGAACTTGTCGCGGATCATCTCCATGTCCGCGATCAGATGTTCCGTGGTGTTGTGCTCGCGCGATCCCTTGGGCCGGCTGCGGCCGCAGCCGCGCTGGTCGAACAGCACGGCGCAGAAGCGATCAGGGTCGAACAACCGGCGATGATCGGGCTGGCATCCGCTGCCGGGCCCGCCGTGCAGGTAGACCGCGGGAATGCCGTCGCTGCGACCGACGCTCTCGACATAGAGCTCATGGCCGTCGCCGACGTCGAGCATGTCGGAGGTCAGCGGCGCAAACGGATCGGCGCGCCTCGCGGCTGTGCCTGCGTCGGCGTCAGGCCCCATTCTCGGATTCCAGGGTGCCGCCGGCGAAGTTGCGATAGAGGAAGCGGCTGGTCTCGCCCTCGGCCTCACGCTCGGCCTGCTTGAAGATGGTTTCGTGCAGCGGCGACAGTGCGCAGGCGGGATCGGTGTTGGCGGCATCGCCGGTCAGCGCAAAGGCCTGGCAGCGGCAGCCGCCGAAATCGATCTCGCGGAATTCGCAAGACTTGCACGGCTCCTTCATCCAGCCGGTGCCGCGATAGCGGTTGAAGGCCTCGGAGTTCTGCCAGATCCAGGCGATCGAATGGTTGGAGCGCACCGACTCGAAGTCGAGCCCGGTGATGCTCTCGGCGGCGTGGCAGGGCAGCACCTTGCCGGCGGGCGAGATGTTGAAGAACTGACGGCCCCAGCCGCCCATGCATTTCTTCGGCCGCAGCGCGTAGTAATCGGGAACGACGTAGTCGATCGCAAGCGTGCCCTTCAGCCGTTCGCGCGCCTCCTCGACGAGGCGGGTACATTCGTCGAGCTGCGCCACCGTCGGCATCAGCGCGGCGCGGTTCTTCAACGCCCAGCCGTAATACTGCACATTGGCGACCTCGAGCCGGTCGGCGTCGAGATCGACGGACATCTGGATGATGTCAGGCAGCTGGTGCAAATTCTGCCGGTGCATCACCGCGTTCACGGTGAGCGGCAGATCGAGCTCGCGCGTCCACTTTGCGACCTCGAGCTTCTTGCGGTGGCCGCCCTTGTAGCCGGCGACGCGATCGGCGAGGCCTTCCTCGATGCCCTGGAACGAGATCTGCACATGGCAGAGCCCGGCATCGGCGAGATCGCTGAGCTTCTCGCGCGTCAGCAGTACGGCCGAGGTGATCAGGTTGGTGTAGAGGCCGACGTCGCTGGCATGCTTGACGAGGTCGACGAGGTCCTTGCGCGCCGTCGGCTCGCCGCCGGAGAAATGCACCTGCAGCACGCCGATCTCGGCGAGCTCGCTCAAGACCTTCTTCCATTCCTCGGTGGTCAGCTCCTTGCCCGAGCGATCGAGCTCCACCGGGTTGGAGCAGTAGGGGCATTGCAGCGGGCAGCGATGGGTGATCTCCAGCAGCACGGCGAGCGGAATGCCAAAAGTCTCCGCTGTCGAGCGCTGCTTCTCCAGCACCGCGAGGCTGTCGCTGGCGTTGGGCGGGACGGTGGGATTGCCGAGCACATCGCTCATGACGTCTTCTCCCGGGCTTCCGTGAGAAAGCCCTTGTCGGCGAGATCCTGCAGCATGACGATGACATCGGCCAGGATCGCCTCGCGCGGCGCGGCGTATTTGACCGCCAACGCGTCCGCAATGTCGCCGACGCTGCGCTCGCCGTTGCAGAGCTGCAGGACCTCGACTGCGATCTCGTCCGGGGCCAGAACACGTTCCGGCGCCAGGATCACCCAGACCTTTCGCGTCTCGTCATATTTCAGCTTGGCATGCCGCGGCAGCACCGGGCGGCTTGCCTCGCTGACGCTGATGTTCCGCGGCCCGGCCATTCCAGTTCCTCTTCAGCTCGCTTTGGGCACGAACGCGCCCGGCGGAATGTTGCCCTCGACATAGGCGTGCTGGAGCGCGTCGAGCTGCACCCATAGCACGTTGGTCTTGAAGATCAGCGCGTTGCAGACGGAGGCGCGCTCTTCCGGCGTCCTTGCATGCGCCTTGACATAGTCGAGCGCAAAGCCGGCATCGCGCGGCGCCTGGGTCAGGCGACGCTTGAAGTAGCTCATGATGTCAGGATTGACGAAATCATAGTGCTCCAGCATGCCGGAGATGCGTTCTTCATGCAGATTTGGCGCGAACAGCTCGGTAAGCGAGGAGGCGATCGCCTCCAGCGGGCTCTTCTCGCGGCAGTAGTGGACGTAGGCTTCGACCGCGAAGCGCGTCGCCGGCAAGATGCCTTCGGTCGATTCCACGTAAGCCGTGTCGAGCCCGAGTCCTTCCGTCAGCTTGATCCAGCGCTCGATGCCGCCCTCGGAGCCGACATCGCCGTCATGGTCCTCGATGCGATGGCGCCATTCCAGGCGCGTGGCGCGGTCGCGGAAGCGCGAGATCACCACCGCGTCCTTGATCGGGATGGTGCTCTGGTAATAGTAGCGGTTCAGCGCCCAGGCCTGCACCTGGCCCTTGTTCAGCTTGCCGCCGTGCAGCAGCTTATGGAACGGATGCAGGCTGTGATAGCGCGTCGCCCCGATATGGCGCAGCGCCGCCTCCAGCTCCTCGGCGCTCGTGAGCTTGATGTCCTTGCCGATCGAGAGCGCAGTCATTCCAGTCATTGACGCCGCATTCACAGCACGATCTCCGTTCCATCCGCCGGTATCTGCCAGCCCGCCTGCTCAGCGGCCTTGCGCTCGGGTGAGGCAGGCAGCAGCGCCGGGTTCGAGTTATTGATATGCAGAAATATCTTCCTGTCGATAGCAAGGTCGGCCAGCCGCGCGATGGCGCCGTCCTGGCCGGACATGGCGACATGTCCCATGCTCTTGCCGGTCTTGTGGCCGAGCCCGCATTTGATCATCTCGTCGTCCTGCCAGACCGTGCCGTCGAAGAACACGAGCGAAGCGCCGTCGATCTCGGCCTTCAGCGCGTCGGTCACCTCGGCGCACGCCGCGATGAAGTAGAAGCACTTGCCGGTCGCCTTGTCGGTGATCTTCAGGCCCAGCGTGTCGCCGTCGCCGCTCTCGCCACCGGGATGCGCCTTGCCTTCCAGATACCAGGCCGACTTGCCGGGGACTGCGAAGGCCAGCACTTCCAGCCCGGAGCGCGCGCCATCCGGTAGCCGCGGTTCGAACGGCTCGCTGATGTCGATCGGCTGGCGCCGCACGTTCTTTTCGTTCAGCACGTCGAAGATGCTGTTGCTCTTCAGGATCGCCAGCACCTTCTCGTGCGCATAGACCGTGAAGGGCGAGCCCTCGCGCATCGAGAGCAGGCCTGCCACCGCATCCACCTCGCTGTTGGTCAGGATAACGCCTGCGATCGGCGTATGGCGCAGCGCGCCCGCTTTGGGGTGCAGCTGCGGCGTGGCATTCAATTGCTGCCGCAGGTCCGGGGAGGCATTGATCAGGAACCAGTGCTCGCCGTCGCCGCTGAAGGCGACCGAGGCTTGGGTTCTCAAGAGTTCATGGCCGTTCTCACGGGCCGCCCGGCAGCCCTCGCAGCCGCAATTCCATTGCGGCACTCCGCCGCCGGCTGCGGCGCCCAGGACGACGACGCGAAGCATGATCCGTCTCCTGGAAGCAACGTCACGGAGGTGGATCTCAGGCCGACACGATTTCCATCATTCGGAAACCGGTCGTGACCGAAAGATCCACCTGCGCTGAACGCAGATCACCAACCGCTTACTTGCGGGTGGCGCTCACGTACATGTTGATTTCCATGCCGCAGGGCACTTCGACGATCTTCGGGGCTTTCCAGGCCATTTTGGCACTCCATTTTCGCGAATTCGGACGTATCCGCCCACCCGTTAAATTAATGCGCGCCGAGAAGTTCGCCAGTGAAATTTTCCCGAGAAGCCCATGTTGCGCCGCGAAAAAAAGCCCTCGGGAACACCACTTCTGGGGCGCTGCCTTGCGTTCGGCGCATTCGGTCGCGAACCCTGTCCTGATAAAGCAGTTGTGAGTGCAGTGCAGCTTTCAATCCGGTACAGGCGACCCAACTGGATTTCGATGATGCCCAGATACTACTTCAACACCCGTATCGGCGACGAACTGATCGTGGATCCCGAAGGCGAGGACCTGCGCAACCCCGACCGCGCCTGGGAGGTCGCCCGCCAGATGATCCTGGAGGTGGTGAAATCCGAGGGCACCCAGCGCGCCCTGCTGGACGCCGTGATCGAGGTGACCGACGCCGAAGGCGAGATCGTGCTGGAGTTCCCCTTCACCGAGGCGCTGCTGGACATCCCGGACGCGTCCGCGACGCGGCACTAGCCCCCACTCTCTCCCCGTCATTGGCCCTTGCGACGAAGCAATCCAGACTGCCTCCGCGGAGGGATTTCTCGATTGCTTCGCTGCGCTCGCAATTCAATGACGAGGGACCACCCGGCGCCTCAGCGCCTTCGCCCCTGCGAAATCCGCATGGCTTTGCCGCGTTCCCGGCGCTAAAAGACGCCGGTTACACGGAGCAAGCCATGCAAGATCTCTGGCGCCTGTCGGCTGCCGACCTCGCCACCCTCGTCAAGTCCAAAAAGGTGTCCGCCAGGGAGGCCGCTAAGGCCGGTCTCGCCCGCCTGGACGCCGTCAATCCCCAGCTCAATGCGGTGATCGACCACCGGCCGGACGACGTGCTCAAGCAGGCCGACGCCGTCGATGCCGCCATCGCGCGGGGCGAGGACCCCGGCGTGCTCGCCGGCGTGCCCGTCACCATCAAGGCCAATGTCGACCAGGAGGGCTTTGCCACCACCAACGGCCTCAAGCTCCAGCGCGATTTGATCGCGCGCGAGGACAATCCGGTGGTCGCCAATTTCCGCAAAGCCGGCGCCATCCTGCTCGGCCGCACCAATTGCCCGGCCTTCTCCTATCGCTGGTTCACCACCAACCTCGTCCATGGCGACACCAAGAACCCGCGTGACGCCTCTCTGACCCCGGGCGGCTCGTCCGGCGGCGCCGGTTCGGCGGTCGCGGCCGGCATCGGCCATATCGCCCACGGCACCGACATCGCCGGCTCGATCCGCTACCCCGCCTATGCCTGCGGTGTGCACGGCCTGCGCCCGACGCTGGGCCGCATCCCCGCCTTCAATCCGGCACTGCCGGAGCGCCCGATCGGACCGCAGATCATGGCGGTCTCGGGTCCGCTGGCGCGCACCGTCAACGACCTCAGGATTTCACTGGCTGCGATGTCGGCCCGCGACATCCGCGATCCCTGGTACGCACCAGTGCCGCTGGAAGGCCCAGCACGGGACAAGCGCGCCGCGCTCTGCCTCAATCCGGACGGCCTTGCCACCACGCCCGAAGTGAAGGCGGCGGTGATCGATGCGGGCAAGCGCCTCGAGCGTGCCGGCTGGACGGTCGAGACGATCGAAAACACGCCGTCGATGCGCGAGGCGGTCGAGTGGCAGATCAAGCTTTGGCTCGGCGACGGCTATGAAGCGCAGCTGGAGATGGCCGAGCGCGAGGGCGATCCCGGTGCGCTGGCGTGCCTGCGCGGCAATCGCGGCAGGGTCACGCCGATGGATCAGGCCAATTACGCCAAGGCGCTGACGCGGCGGGCCACTCTGACCCGCGACTGGATGCTGTTCTTCGAAAAATACGCGGTGCTGCTGACGCCGGTGTCCGGCGAGCTGCCGTTCCCCGATCATCTCGATCGCAAGGACGATGAGTCCTTCAAGCGCGTCTGGGAAGCGCAGCTGCCGCAGATCGCCATTCCCTTCATGGGTCTGCCGGGCCTCGTGGTCTCCACGGGTCTGGTCGGCAAGGCGCCCGTCGGCGTGCACATCGTCTCCGGCCGCTACCGCGAAGACCTCTGCCTGCTCGCAGGCGAAGCGATCGAGGCGGGCGGCGTGCCGCCGTCGCCGATCGATCCCGTGGGTTAGCGATGTCCGCGATCTACGATTTCAAGGCCAACTCGCTTGCGGGTGAGGAGGTTGCGCTCCGCCGCTTCGAGGGGCAGGTGCTCCTGATCGTCAACACCGCGAGCAAATGCGGCTTCACGCCGCAATATCGCGGTCTGGAGGATCTGCATCGCGATCTCTCGCCGCGCGGCTTCTCCGTGCTCGGCTTTCCCTGCAACCAGTTCGGCGCGCAGGAGCCGGGGCAGGCGAGCGAGATCCAGGCGTTCTGCTCGACCAATTACGACGTCACCTTTCCCTTGTTCGAGAAGATCGACGTCAACGGCGCCCATGCGCACCCTCTGTATGAGTACCTGAAACACCAGCAATCGGGCTTGTTAGGGGCCTCCATCAAATGGAATTTCACCAAATTCCTGGTGGACCGTCAGGGCCGCGTAATCGCGCGCTACGCGCCGACCGCACGGCCCGAAGGATTGCGGAATCAAATCGAGACCCTGTTATGAGCGAGACAATCATGAGCGACGAATTTCCGGACCGCCTGTCGGTCGATCCGAACAGCCCCTATTACAACGCAGACATCCTGGCGCGCGACGTCGGCATCCGCTTCAAGGGCGTCGAGAAGACCAATGTCGAGGAATACTGCATCAGCGAAGGCTGGGTCCGCGTCACCGCCGGCAACGCCAAGGACCGCCACGGCAACCCGCTGACCATCAAGGTGCACGGGCCGGTGGAGCCGTATTTCAGGGATAAGAAGTGACGGCGAAGCCGTCATTCCGGGGCGATGCGAAGCATCGAACCCGGAATCTCGAGATTCCCCGGTGCGCAATTGCGCACCTGAGGTCAGGTCCTTCGGACCATCCCGGAATGACGGGCTAACAAATCGAAAGGCCCCCCATGTCCGTCCGCATCGTCGACGTCCGCGAGATCACCAAGCCGATCTCATCGCCGATCCGCAACGCCTATATCGACTTCACCAAGATGACGACGAGCCTCGTCGCCGTCGTCACCGACGTCGTTCGCGACGGCAAGCGCGTGATCGGCTACGGCTTCAACTCCAACGGCCGTTACGGGCAGGGCGGCCTGATCCGTGAGCGTTTTGCCTCGCGCATCACCGAGGCCGATCCGAAGTCGCTGCTGAATGCGGCCGGCGACAATCTCGACCCCGACAAGGTCTGGGGCGCGATGATGACCAACGAGAAGCCCGGCGGCCACGGCGAGCGCTCGGTCGCAGTCGGCACCATCGACATGGCGGTGTGGGACGCGGTGGCGAAGATCGCGGGCAAGCCGCTGTTTCGCCTGCTCGCCGAACGGCACGGCGTCAAAGCCAATCCGCGCGTGTTCGTCTACGCCGCCGGCGGCTATTACTATCCCGGCAAGGACCTCTCGATGCTGCGCGGTGAGATGCGCGGCTATCTCGATCGCGGCTACAACGTCGTGAAGATGAAGATCGGCGGCGCGCCAATTGAAGAAGACCGCACCCGCATCGAGGCGGTGCTGAAGGAGATCGGCAAGGACGCGCAGCTCGCCGTCGACGCCAATGGCCGCTTCAACCTGGAGACCGGCATCGCCTATGCCAAGATGCTGCGCGACTATCCCTTGTTCTGGTACGAGGAAGTCGGCGATCCCCTCGACTACGCGCTGCAGGCCGCGCTCGCCGAATTCTATCCAGGCCCGATGGCCACAGGCGAGAATCTCTTCAGCCACCAGGACGCCCGCAATCTGATCCGCTACGGCGGCATGCGCCCGGACCGCGACTGGCTGCAGTTCGACTGCGCGCTCTCTTACGGCCTGTGCGAATACCAGCGCACGCTGGAAGTCCTGAAAACCCACGGCTGGTCCCCCAGCCGCTGCATCCCGCATGGCGGCCACCAGATGTCGCTCAACATCGCCGCCGGCCTCGGCTTAGGCGGCAACGAGAGCTACCCCGACCTGTTCCAGCCCTACGGCGGCTTCCCGGATGGCGTTGGCGTCGAGAACGGCCACATCACCATGCCGGACCTTCCGGGCATCGGTTTTGAAGGCAAGTCGGATCTCTACAAGGAGATGAAGGCGCTGGCGGAGTAGGGTCGACGGCGTCTCCAACAACTCGGTGTCGTCCCCGCGAACGCGGGGACCCATAACCCCAGGGAGAGGTTATGGAGCGGGCCGGCAACTCCGAATCTTCGCCAAACCCAACCCTGTGGCTATGGGTCCCGGATCAGCGCTTCGCTTGTTCGGGACGACGACTGAGTTTGCGGCTACGACAACCGCATGTCCAGCAGCCGCCTTCCTTCGCCCTTCAGCAGCTTCTTCACAGCGCTCGACGCCACCACCTCGCCGTCATTCGCGTAGGCCTCGTGGTTCTTCTCGATGTCGTCGAGGCGATAGAGGTAGTTGACCATCACGCCGGCGGATTCCCGCACGCCCTTCGGCGAGAGATCGCCGAGCCAGTTGATGCGCTCCAGCCTTGCGCCGTTGCCGAGATGGAAGCGGGCGACGGAATCGATCAGCTTGCCCTTCGGCGTGCGCGCCTTGAGGAAGTAGTGCGCCGCGAGCGGCTCGATCACGGCGCGGAGCTGTGCCGTCGTCTCGGGGCTCTCGAACCATTTGGGGTCGTCGAGGCGCTTCAGCACCTCGCGGTCCTCGTCCGACAGCGGCAGGTCCTTGTCCTGCTTCAGCCATGGCATGAAACCCGGCACCGGTGACAGCGTCACGAAGGTGTCGAGCTTGGGCGTTTCGCGGCGCAGCTCCTCGACCACCTGCTTGATCAGGAAGCTGCCGAAGGAGATGCCGCCAAGACCGCGCTGGGTGTTGGAGATCGAATAGAACACGGCGGTGCGCGCGCGCTCGATCGGCAGATACTGGCGATCGACCGCGAGCAGCGGCGCGATCGCGCCGGGGATCGTCTCGGTCAGCGCCACCTCGACGAAAATCAAGGGCTCGTCGACCATCGCGGGATGGAAGAAGGCGTAGCAGCGGCGGTCGACCGGATCGATGCGGCGGCGCAGATCGTCCCAGTCGGAGATCTCGTGCACGGCCTCGTAGCGGATGATTTTTTCGAGGATGTTGGCCGGGGTCGACCAGTCAATCCTGCGCAGCACGAGAAACCCCCTGTTGAACCACGAAGAGAGAAGATGCGAGACGTCGCGATCGAGCGCGGCGAGCTCGGTGTGGCCGTTCATCATGCCGAGCAGATCGGCGCGCATGTTGACGAGATCGCCGGTGCCGCCGGGCGCGCGGTTGAGGCGGCGGATCAGCTCCTGCCGCCGCGGCTCCGAGGCGAAATGCAGCGAGCTCGCATCCTCGTCGCTCGGCGCGGCGCGCCATTTCTCGATCGCCTTGGACAGGCGCTCCCGGTCCGGGCCGAAATCGCGCACCAGTCCGTCGAAGAAGGCGCGGCGTCCCGCCGCATCCAGCTCCCGGTAGATGTCGAGCACCTCACGCGCGATGGCGATGCCCGATGCCTCGCCCCGGCCCGACAGCAGCGCGTCGCAGAGATCGATCAGCCCGTCGGCGTCCCGTCTGGTGTCGGCGGAATCTCCCCGACGAAGCAGCGTGCGGCCGCGCTCGGAGATCGTGGCGAGCAGGTCGGAGAAGAAGGCGTTGGCCATCGGGACTTTCGTGTCGGGTTTGTGCGTTGCGGAAGCTTACACGGGATTTGGGCAGAAACCGATCACAATCAAGCGGAGGAATGCGGCAACTTTAGTTGGGCCGTGCGTCTGGAGAATGCCGGCATGCCTGCCTTCGCGGCAATGCCACCGAGGGCACCGCTACCGTAGGGTGGGCAAAGGCGCACTTGCGCCGTGCCCACGATCTCTCTCGATTGCGAAAAATGCGTGGGCACGCTCCGCTTTGCCCACCCTACGAGTTCTGCGCTCGTATCGACGAGCTACACTTTCCCCGCAAACTCCGTCGGCGTCCGCCCTGTGACTTGCCGGAACGCGGCCGAGAACGCCGGCACGCTGGCATAGCCCAGCTGCGTCGCGAGCTGTTTCACCGAGACATTCGCATCCATGGAGAGCCGCTGGATCGCCGCCGCAATCCGCGCGCGCTGGCACCAGCTTTTGAAGCTCAGCTGCGTTTCCGTCGAGAACAGCCGCGACAGCGTCCGCGCGGAAGTTCCAACCTCGCGCGCCAGCGTGTCGATGTCGTGCAGGCCGGTGGGATCGTCGAGCACGATCATGGCGGCGCGGCGGCAGCGCACTTCGCGCGGCAGCGGCACGAAGGTCGCGGAATCCTCGGCCTGGTGCAATTCCAGCATGACGAGGCGCACCAGCAGCTCGGTCCGCTCCTCCGTGTTGCGCGCGTCGAACAGCGCCAGGATCGCCTGATTGAGCAGCGGCGACACCCGCACCACGAATTCCCGGGTCAGGCCGTCATAGCGCTGCTCGCGCTTCAGCCAGGACAGGTCGAAATACAGCGTGCGCATCTCGATGTCGGCGAGCAGATCGATGGCATGCTCGAGCCCGGCCGGGACCCAGACCGCGCGGTCCGGCGGCACCAGCCATCGCCCCCCGGGCGTCGTCACCTGCATCGTGCCCTTGGCCGCATAGATCAGCTGCGCCTCGCGGTGCAAATGCGGATCGATCCGCATGCCCTTGGGATAGTCGCGCGCGACCAGGTGCACGCCCGCGGGCGAGCGGTGGTTGCTCCGGACCTCCCTCAGGATTGGCGTTTCCAAGATTGGCGTTTCCAAGACAGTCATTGGCAGCATCCCGTCATGGGTCCGACATATAACTCATTTTGGAGCAGGAGAGGATTCGTAATGAACAGCCCCAGCCGGGTCATCAGTTTCGTCAACGCAGGCCATTTCATCGACCATTATTCGATGCTGATCTTTGCCGCCGCCGTGATCATCATGGGGCCGGCGCTCGGCATGGCCTATTCGGAGCTGCTGCCTTACGCGACGCCGGGCTTCATCGCGTTCGGTGCCGGCTCGCTGCTGACCGGCTGGCTCGGGGACCGCTGGAGCCGCCGCCACATGATGCTGATCTTCTTCGTCGGCATTGGTGCCTCCATGATCTCGGTCGGCTTCGTGCAGACGCCCGTGCAGCTCGGCGCCGCGCTGCTCGCCATCGGCATCTTTGCCTCGATCTATCATCCCGTCGGCACCGCCATGATCGTGTCCTATGCCGACCGGCTCGGCCGCGAGATGGGGATCAACGGCGTCTGGGGCAATCTCGGCGTTGCCTCCTCCGCACTGGTGACCGGCGTGATCGGCCAGTATCTCGGCTGGCGTTTCGCCTTCATCGTTCCCGGCGTGGTCACGATCCTGATCGGCATCGCCTTTGCGATGCTGGTCGTGCACGAGGACCGCAAGGGCTCGAAGCAGGCGGCGGCGCAGGCGCGGGTGGCCAAGCAGGACATGTGGCGCGTGGTGCTGTCGCTGCTGATCGTGGTGATCGCGATCTCCACCACGTTCAACGCCGTCACGGTGGCGCTGCCAAAACTGTTCGCGGAGCGGTTGGCGGATTTGACGAAAAGCCCGGCACTGCTCGGCGTGATCGCGGCCTGCGTCTATGTGTTCGGCGCGATGACGCAATACACGATCGGACGGCTGCTCGACCGCTATTCGCTGAAGACGGTGGCGCTGCCGCTGTCCTTCATGCTGGCGCCGTTCCTCTATCTCGCCGCCAGCCTGAACAATCTGCCGCTGATTCTGGTCTCGATCGGCATCGTCATGGGGGCGTTCGGACAGGTCACGGTGAACGATGCCATGGTCGGCAAGTACACCAGTGAGGAATGGCGCTCGCGCGCCTACGCCGTGCGCTATTTCATCGGCTTCACCGCGGCCGGCGCCTCGGTCGGCCTGGTCGCCTGGCTCTACGAGCAGGGCGGCTTCGTCACCATGCTGCACGCCTTCGCCGCGCTCTGCCTGCTGGCAATCGCGGCCGCGATCATCCTGCCGCGCGAAATCAGGACGCCGGCTGCAGTGTGAGGGCCCGTGTCCCGGGCAAGCTGCAACGCGTAAGCGTTGCGGCGCAGAGCCGGGACCGAGAAAATTGCGGGCAAGTTTCTCGGCGGCATAGGCCCCGGCTCTGCAGCGCACCGCCGAAGAGGCACTGCGCTGCGTCCGGGGCACCAGCGGGGTGGAACCCGCCCCACCTCCCGAGGGTTCTATCCCCGTGGCCCCGACACCGGGGGTGAAGGGGGAAAGACACCAGCATGCCATGGCGCCTGCTCCGACCGGTCGGCCTCGTCCCCGCGGCGCTTGTCCTCACCACCATTGCGGCCGGTGCCGAGGGCGGCAAATCGGCTGGCCCATCCGAATTCCTGTTGGTGGCGCAGATCGTGCTGTTGATCGCGGTCGGTCGCGGTCTCGGCGAGATCATGCAGCGCGTCGGCCAGCCCTCGGTGATCGGCGAGTTGCTCGCCGGCATCATCCTGGGACCGTCGCTGTTCGGCTGGATCTGGCCGGAAGCGCAGCACGCGATCTTCCCGAAGGCACCCGAGCAGAAGGCGATGCTCGACGGCATTGCCCAGTTCGGAATCCTGCTCCTGCTGCTGCTCACCGGCATGGAGACCGACCTCAAGCTGGTCAGGAAGGTCGGCAGGGCCGCGATCGCGATCTCGATCGCCGGCATCCTCGTGCCCTTCGCCTGCGGCTTCGCGCTCGGCGAGTTCCTGCCCGATGCGCTGCTGCCCAATCCGCAACAGCGCCTGGTCGCTTCGCTGTTCATGGGCACGGCGCTGTCGATTTCGTCCGTGAAGATCGTCGCCGTGGTGGTGCGCGAGATGAATTTCATGCGCCGCAATGTCGGTCAGATCATCGTCGCGACCGCCGTGATCGACGACACCATCGGCTGGATCATCATCGCCGTCATCTTCAGCCTGGCCTCGCACGGCACGCTGGATATCGCCTCGGTGGCGAAAGCCGTGCTGGGCACGCTCGCCTTCCTCGCCGTCAGCTTCACCATCGGCCGCCGCCTGGTGTTCCAGCTGATCCGCTGGGCCAACGACAATCTCGTCAGCGCCGCGGCCGTGATCACGGTGATCCTGCTGTTGATGAGCGTGATGGCGCTGATCACGCATCTGATCGGTGTGCATACCGTGCTCGGTGCCTTCGTCGCCGGCATCCTGGTCGGGGAATCACCGATCCTGACGCGGCAGATCGACGAGCGCCTGCGCGGGCTGATCTCCAGCTTCTTCATGCCCGTGTTTTTCGGCCTCGCCGGCCTCAGTGCCGATCTCTCGGTGCTGCGCGATCCCAATCTGCTGATGCTCACCGGCCTCCTGGTCGTGATCGCCAGCGTCGGCAAGTTCGGCGGCGCCTTCGTCGGCGGCACATTGGGCGGCCTGAACAATCGGGAGTCGCTGGCGCTGGCGAGCGGCATGAATGCCCGCGGCTCGACCGAGGTGATCATCGCGACCATTGGCCTGTCCATCGGCGTGCTGAGCCAGAACCTGTTCACGATGATCGTGACCATGGCGATCGTGACCACGATGGCGATGCCGCCGATGCTGCGCGCCGCGCTGGCAAGGCTGCCGATGAACAAGGACGAGAAGGAACGGCTGGAGCGGGAGGAATTCGAGAAGCGCGGCTTCCTCGCCAATCTCGAGCGCCCTCTGCTGGCGGTGGACGAAAGCGTCAACGCCACCTTTGCCGCCCACATCGCCGGCCTGATCGCCGGCATGCGCGGGCTGCCGATCACCGTGCTGCATATCGGCAAGAGCGCCAAGGAACAGGAGAAGGGCCGCGACCAGGAGGAGAGCCACGAAGCGGTGGTGAAGAAGGCCGCCGAAGTCGTCTCCGCCCATGGCGACGGCGGGGCCGGCAACGTCGATGTCGTCACCCGTGCGAGGCAGGCGGAGCTCGGCGAGACCATCGCCGACGAGGCGCGCAAGGGTTTTGATCTTCTCGTCGTCGGCGTCGACAAGGTCGTGACGGCCAAGGACCGTTTCGACCGGAGGATCGACGACATCGCCGCGAAGTTCGAAGGACCGCTTGCGATCGTCGCGGCCAAGGGCAAGCACCTGAAGCAGCCGGCGCCCGATGCGCTCAACATCCTCGTTCCCGTCTCCGGCAGCGGCATCTCCAAGCGCGGCGCCGAGGTGGCGGTCGCGCTGGCGCAGGCCGGGTCAGGCTCGCTCCGGGTGATCTATGTCGCGACGACGCGCGACAAGGGCGCGCAGCGCGGCGCCTCCCGTGGCCTCGGCCAGGAGGCGGGCATCCTCAAGGACGCCAGCGATCTCGCCGCCCGCTACGACGTCGACATCACCACCACGCTGCGGGTGAACCGGGCGCCGGAGGCCGCGATCCTGCGCGAGATCGACACCACCGACGTCGATCTCGTCGTCATGGGCGTCGACCGCATCCAGGCCGACCATCTCTCCTTCGGCGGCGTCGCCGACGCCGTGCTCAGGCAGTCGAAAGTCTCGGTGCTGCTGGTGTCGAGCGGCGAGGCGCGGCAGGCGGTGGTGGAGAAGGCTTAGGATGTGGCTGTAGCCGCGTGGACGGTGCGCTCCCTCTCCCGCTCGCGGGAGAGGGGTGGGGAGAGGTGTTTCCGCAGTGGGCTCTTAGGGCTTCACCTCCGCCGCCGTCTCCACCTTCGCCACCTTCTTGCTCGCCCGCCAGTTCTCGAAGCGCTGCACCACCACGAAGAAGGCCGGCACGAACAGCACGGCGAGGCAGGTCGAGGCCAGCATGCCTGAGAACACCGTGATGCCGATCGACTTGCGCGCGCTGGCGCCGGCGCCGGTCGCGAGCACCAGGGGCACCACGCCGAGGATGAAGGCGAACGAGGTCATCAGGATCGGGCGGAAGCGGGCGCGCGCCGCCTCGATCGCGGCCTTAAGCACCGGCTTGCCGTCGCGGCCGTGGAGCTCGAGCCCGACCTCGACGATCAGGATCGCGTTCTTGGCCGACAGCGCGATCAGGAGGATCAGCCCGATCTGGCAATACAGGTTATTGTCGATCTTGAGCCCGGAGAGGATCAGCATCGGCCCGAGCAGCGACAGCGGCACCGCGAGGATCACCGAGATCGGCGCGTACCAGCTTTCATACTGGCCGGCGAGCACGAGATAGACCAGCAGCATGGCGAGGCCGAACACCCAGTAGATCTGGTTGCTGACCGCCTTCTCCTGATAGGACATCGCGGTCCATTCATAGCCGGTGCCAGGCGGCAGCGTCTTGTCGGCGATCTCCTCCATCAGCTTCAACGACTGGCCGGAGGAGTAGCCCTGCGCCGGCAGGCCGATCACGGTCGAGGACGGATAGAGGTTGTAGAGGCTGATCAGCGAGGGGCCGGTGGCCGGCGTGATCTTGGCGACGGTGCCGATCGGGATCATGTCGCCGTTCGAGTTGCGCACCTGCATGTTGGCGATGTCGCTCTCGGTGACGCGGAAGGCGGGATCGGCCTGGGTGTAGACCTGGAACACACGGCCGAACTTGTTGAACTGGTTGACATAGGACGAGCCGAGATAGGTCGACAGCGCCGAGAACACCTGATCGGTCGTGACGTGCAGCGTCTGGGTCTTGACCCGGTCGATCTCGACGTTGAATTGCGGCACCGAGGAGCGGAACGAGGACTGCACGCGCTGCAGTGCGCTCTGGCTCTGGCCGTTACTGACCATCGCGCCGGTGATCGCCTGCAGCTTGGCGAAATCGCTGTTGCCGTCGCGCAGCTCGACCTGCATCGAGAATCCGGCGGCGTTGCCGATGCCCTGGATCGGCGGCGGCGGCAGCACCAGCGTGCGCGCCTCCATGATGGTCGCGAGCTTGTCATTGAGCCCGTACACCAGCGAGCGCAGATCCTCGCCGGGTCCTTTGCGTGCGTCCCAATCCTTCAGGATGATGTAGGCGACGCCGGCATTGGCCAGGCTTGCGCTGTTGTCGAGCGCGGAGATGCCGGCGATGGTGATGACCTGCGCCACGCCCGGCGTCTCCTTGATCAGCCCGCTCGCTTTGTCGAGCACGGCTTGGGTCCGCTCCAGCGCGGCGCCGTCGGGCAGCTGCACGGCGGCGATCAGATAGCCCTGGTCCTCGATCGGCAGGAAGCCGGTCGGCACCCGCGACAGACCGTAGCCGCTGGCTCCGATCACCAGCAGCGCGAACGCAACCGAGACGGTGGCGTGCCGGCACAGGAAGGTGATCAGCCTTGTATAGCCGCGCTCGACCCGGTCATAGACCGCGTTGAAACCGCGATAGAAGAAGTTGCGCTGCTCCGGCGGCACCGTCGGTCGCAGCCACAGCGCGCATTGCGTCGGCTTCAGCGTCGCCGCGTTGATGGCGGATAGCAGCGCAGTCGCCGCGATCACCAGCGCGAATTGCGAATAGATGCGCCCGGTGAGCCCCGCGAGGAACGAGGCCGGCAAAAACACCGAGATCAGCACCAGCGTGATGCCGACGATCGGCGCGAACAGCTGGTCCATCGCCTTGATCGCGGCATCGTGGCCGTTCATGCCCTGCTCGATGTTGTGCGCCGCGCCTTCGACCACGACGATGGCGTCGTCGACAACGATGCCGATCGCGAGCACGATCGCGAACAGCGTCGACATGTTGATGGTGAAGCCGAGCGCCGCCATCGCCGCAAAGGCGCCGATGATGGTGACAGGCACGGTTGTCGCCGGCACCAGCATCGCGCGCCAGTCCTGCAGGAAGACGAGGATCACGACCAGCACCAAAAGGCCGGCCTCGATCAGGGTCATGTAGACCTCGTGCACCGAGGCCTCGACGAATTTCGTGGTGTCGAACGGCGTGTCGTATTTGATGCCTTCCGGAAACCGCTTGGCGAGGTCCGCCATCTTCTTCTCGACGGCCTGCTCGACCTGGAGCGCGTTGGCGCCGGGCGACTGGAACACGCCGATGCCGACGGCCGGCTGCTTGTTGAGCGAGAAGATCTGGCTGTAGGTCTGCGCGCCCAATTCGACCCAGCCGACATCGCGCACCCGCGTGACGTCGCCGCTGGTGCCTGACTTGACGATGATGTTCTCGAACTGGCTGGTGTCGTCGAGCCGTCCGTTGACGTTGAGCGTGTACTGGAACGCCTGGCCCGGCGGCGTCGGCGGCGCGCCGACCTGGCCGGCGGAGACCTGCTGGCTCTGTTGCTGGATGGCGTTGATGACGTCCTGCGGCACGAGGCCACGGACCTGCAGCTTGTTGGGATCGAGCCAGACCCGCATCGAATACTGGCCGGCGCCGAACACGGTGACGTTGCCGACTCCGGGCAGGCGGGAGAGCTCGTCGCGGATGTTGATGGTGGCGTAGTTGCTCAAATAGAGGCTGTCGTATCTCGAATCCGGCGAGGTCAGCGTCACGAACAGGAGGATCGAGGTCGACCGCTTCTGCACGGTGACGCCCTGGTTCTGCACCGCGCTCGGCAATTGCGACAATGCGCTGGAGACGCGGTTCTGCACCAGCACCTGCGCGAAATTTAGGTCGGTGCCGATCTTGAAGGTCACGGTCAGCGTATAGGTGCCGTCGGAGCCGCTGTAGGACTGCATGTAGAGCATGTCCTCGACGCCGTTGACCTGCTGCTCGATCGGCAAGGCAACGGTGTCGATCACGGTCTTGGCGCTGGCGCCGGGATAGCGCGTGGTGACCTGCACGGTCGGCGGCACCACATCGGGGTATTGCGCGATGGCGAGATTGAACAACGCGACGCCGCCGATCAGGATCATCAACAGCGCGATGACGTTCGACAGGACCGGCCGCTCGATGAAGAACTTTGAGATCATGGCAGGCAGCTCCCTACTTGGCAGACGCCTGCGGCTGCTCGATCTTCGTTGTTTGCGGATCGATCTTCTGGCCCGGGATCACCCGCAGCAGCCCCGCGATGACGACGCGGTCGTCCGGCTTCAAGCCGCTTTCGATGACGCGCAGCCCGTTGTCGACCGGGCCGATCTGCACCTTGCGCTGCTCGACGACGTTGTCGCCGTTGACCACCAGCAGATAGCGGCCGCCCTGGTCGCTGCCGAGCGCGGTGTCGGGGACGAGCAGGGCGCTCTTCTCCTGGTCGAAGGGCACGCGCACCCGGACGAAATAACCGGGCAGCAGCACCCGCTTGTCGTTGGGCACGACGCCGCGCACGGCGAGCGTGCCGGTTGATGTATTGAGGGTCGGCGAGACGTAGTCGAGCTTGCCCTCATGCGGATAGCCGGTCTCGGTCTGCAGTCCCACCTGAATCGGGAATTGCTTCATGTCGGCGGGGGTCAGTCCGCGGCGGGCCGCTTCGGCGCGGATGCGCAGCACGTCCTGCTCGTTGACCGTGAAGTTCACCCAGATCGGATCCATCGCGACGATGGTCGCGAGCTGGGTCGGCGAGGAGACGCCGACGAGCTCGCCGATCGAGACCAGGTGGGCGCTGACGATGCCGTCGAACGGCGCTGTCACCCTGGTGTAGCCGTAATTGACCTCGGCCAGCCTCGTATTGACCTGGGCCTGCTGGAGGTTGGCCTGGGCGTTGTCGCGGGTCGATGTCGAGGTGTCCAGGGTGGACTGCGAGACCGCCTGGCGCTGCACGAGCTCGACCTGCCGCTTGAAATCGGCTTCGGCCTGCTTGACCGTGGCTTGCGCACCGACCTCGGCCGCCTTCGCCTGCTCGACCTTGAGCTTGTAGGTCTCGGGCTCGATCGTGAACAGCTGGGTGCCCTGCTTGACGAAGGTGCCGTCCTGATAGTCGATCGACTGCAGGAAACCCTGCACCCGCGCCACGAGATCGACGCTCTTGATCGGCGCGGTGTTGCCGGTGGCCTCGATGTAGCGCGTCACCGGACGCTGCACCGGCGTTGCCACGTCCACCTTGGGCGGCGGCGGTGCCACGAACGTGTTCTTGTCCTCGCAACCCGCCAGTGCGACCACGGTCGCAGCGGCGGCCAGTGCCCGCCCGGCCTGTCTCCACGCTTCATTGCGCCGTGCAGCAGATGCGGGATTCGATGAGGTCATTCGGTAGCCCCCGAGTATCGTCTGTCGGTGCGGCAGGCTACCAACAAATGTCCGGCCGTGGAACACCATAGCCATGGCAGTCGCCGGCCTTGCGCTGCACAGGGCGGTGTGGCCTTTGACAGATTTGTCACGACAAACCGCTTTTCACCGAGCGCACGATCGACCAGAATTGTGCCAAAGACCGTGTGACGGTGCGCGAGCCAGCCGGGAAGAAGCCAAGAAGAAAAGGTGAGGAGAACATGACATGCCCACGTCCCTCCAGTCGGGCCTTGCGGGCCTCGTTCTCGCAGCGATGGTCGCCATGCCGGCGCTAGCAGACGGTCTGAAGGACGAGATCGCGCCGACCGGCAAGCTGCGCGTCGCGATCGCAATCAGCCCCGCAGGCGGCGCATTCTGGTCGACCAAGATCGAAGCCGGCTATGCCGGCGTTCCCGTCGATCTCGGCAAGGCGATGGCCGCCAAGCTCGGCGTCCCCGTCGAATATGTCGTCCACCAGAACTCCGGACAGATCACCGACGCGGCTGGCAAAGGCACGTGGGACGTCACCTGGCTCCCCAGGGATCCCGAGCGCGAGACCAAGATGCGGTTCGGCCCGATCTACGAGGTCGCCGACGCCACCTACATCGTCAAGCCCGGCTCCGCCGTCACCAATTTTGCGACGCTCGACCAACCCGGAATCAAGGTCGCGGCCGTCAACGCCACCACCACCATGCGCGGCGCGATCGCGCATCTGAAGCATGCAACGGTCACCGGCTATCAGACCTATGAGGAGATCTTCGGCTTGCTCAGGAGCGGCGAGATCGACGCCTTCGCATTGTCGCGCGACCAGCTCAACAAGATGGCGCAGAAGATTCCGGGCACCAAGGTGCTGGACGAGACGTTCAAGAAGACAGTGACCGCCGTCGCCGTGCCGCTCGGCCACGGCCAGGCACTGGCCTTCGTCACCAAATTCATGACCGAGGCCACGACGAACGGCACTCTGCGCAAGGCCTATGATGACAACGGCCTGAAGGATTCGCCGATCCGGACGGAGTAGACTGTCAGCCGGCTTGCGCGATTGGGCTAGGTTCCGGTTGCCGGTGTCCTTTCGGCATGCCAGGCCGCCAGCACGTCCCGCTCTTCATCGGCGGAAAGCCCGACGACCGGGCCGCCGCTGACGTGAAGCCAATGCAGCGTGTCGCGCGCGGTGTCTCCCGCTGGTCGCGAGGTCAGTCCGGCCTCGCGCGCCGGCGAGGTGTCGCGCGTCAGGAAGCCCGCGAAGTCGGGCAGGGGCAGCCACATCGGCAACGACCGCGGACCGGCCCAGCGCCGCACGTCGTGTGCCTCGAGGAAGGCGCGATCGATCCAGGTGAACGTGCAGGACGTATTCAGCGCCGCCGCGCATTCGATCAGAAGCTCGCCGCGCCTGCGGATTGGTCCAATCCCGTCATAGATGCCGGTGAGACGAATCTCCGCCGCATGCACGATCCATTGCGCGAGGTCGCGGACATCGATGAACTGGACGGCATCGTCAGGCGATCCCGGCGCCAGCACCTCGCCGCCGCGTGCAAGCCGTGTCGGCCAATAGGCGAAGCGTCCGGTCGGGTCCTCAGGGCCTGCGATCAGGCCGGCGCGGCAGATGAAGGCATCGCCGCCGACCGCCTGTTCGCAGGCGACCTTGGCCGCGCCGTAAATGGCATCGGTGCTGTGCTCCACATCCTCGGCCGCAGGCTCGCGCAGCGGCGCCGTGTCGGCACGTTGTCCGGGTATCCGATTGTCCGCATACACGCTGATGGTCGAGACGAAGGTCCAATGCACATTTGGTCGCTTCAGCGCCGCGACCGCGCGGCGAACCTGGCCGGGACGACGCGAGACGTCGACCACGGCATCGAACGACTCGCCTGCGAGCGGCGCAAGCCCGTCGGCCACATCACGGTCGATCCGGACGAGACGCGCGCCTGCCGCAATCGGACCCGCGAGACCGCGGGCGGCGCAGGTCACCTCATGACCGGCAGCACATGCATGGGCTGCGATCGCCCGCCCGAGAAACTGGCTGCCGCCGAGAATGAGAATGCGCATGTGACGGCCCGTGCTGCAAAGGAGATCCCGCAATAATACAATTACTGGTTGTCGCTGCAACTCCGTCAGCGCGGCTTGATCTCCGCATATTTCGCCATCGCCTTCTCGAACTTGCGGTTGAACAGCCACATCGCGGCGAGGATCTCGCGGAAGCTTGCCGAGGTGCGCGCCCGGTCGGCCTGTCCGAAGGCAAAGATGCTGTTGTTGCGCAGATGCTTCATGATCGTCGGGCTCGACACCCTGTAGTTCAGGAGGTCGCCGGACTTGAGCGCCGATCTCGTCGGCGTGGGAACGATCTGGATCAGCTCGAACAGCTTCATCTGGTCGATCGGGTCGGGCAGCGTCTTCACGATTCCAGGGATCTCGCGGAACACATCCGCATGTGCGTTCATCAGGCCGTCGCGCACGTTGGTCCAGTGATTGAAGCGGAGATCGGTGCCGCGGGCCCGCGCCTCTTCCTTGTCGTCGCGCGCGCTTAAGGCGGGATCGATCGCGGCGATCTCGCCCTTGATGGTGCCCCACTTCCTGCGGCCGTTGCGGTCCTCGGACGGGCCGGTCTGGAAGCTGCCCATATAGGTGTTCGAGCGTCCGTTGCGGACGTTCTGCTTGCCGTTGGTCTCGGCAAAGAACAGCCCGAGGCTGATGCGCCCCGCAGCGGCTGCGTGGTCAGGCGCAAGCCCCTTGGCGCGCGCGATCACCGTCGCGAGATCGACGACGTCCTTGAACGGCGTCGGCGAGTTCTGCGCATTGGCCGGCGGCGCCTCCATGACGTCGAACAGTTTCGAATATTCGTCGATCAGCGGCTCGATCTCGGCGTCGAAATAGGCCGGAGGAATCTCGAACTTGTTGGGCCTGCCGATCCGCGACGGCATGGCGTCGGTGAGATCCTTGTAAGAACTGATGACGGCGACGCGGGCGAGGTAGAGCGCCTGTCCCGGCAGGTTCGGCAGCGGCTGCTTCGTCTCGATCTGGCGCCGCCGCTCGGCGAGGATCGATTTGAACTCGGCGAGCGCCTTGTCATAGGTGGCGACCGCCTCGGATTGGCGAGGCGTGAGCGCGCGCTGTTGTCCGACGGCGGGCGCCGCGACGAAGAAGGCAACAGCCGCAAGGGCGGCAAGACGTCTCGATCCCATGGCCGGTTCCTGTCGATTCGGTGGCCAGGGAGATCGTAAGCATCAGAGGCGAGGGCTGGCGAGATGCAAATCCCGCTCAGCCGGAATTCTTATGCCGCCCGGTAGTCCGGCGCCGTCGCCAGGAATTTCGCATAGGCATCCGCATCCGGCGGCTGGAAGCGCCCTTTGAGCCCGCCGCGCTTCTGGTTCTTGGCGCCGATGTCGGCCATCAGCTCGTCGAAATGGCGGTAGTGATAGGGCGCGACGCAGAGGCCGCCATAGACGCCGGCGGCCGGCCGCTCGACGCGCTTGAAGTGCAGCATCATCTCGATGTTGTCGTGCATTTGCGCTGCCGTCGGCTGGTTGGCGAGCTGGCCGTCGGCATAGCGTACCAGCCAGTTGGCGGCGAGGTCGGCGCAGAGCACGGTGCAGAAAGACGAGTTGAAGCCGACGAAGCCGAGCTCGGGCAGATCAGGGTTGGCGATCAGGCGGTAGAGCCGGTACTGGCCGTCGGCATCGACCAGCTTCTGCTTGTAAGCCGCGGGCAGGAACGGCACGCCGAGCTTGTAGCCGATCGCGAGCACCGCGACGTGGGCGCTCACGCGCTCGCCGCCGTTCATCACGATGCTGTCGCCGTCGTAATGGTCGAAGGTGCCGAACACCGCCTTGATGCGGCCGTCGGCGACCATCGGGTAGAAGCCAGGCGTTGCGATCGGCACCGAGCAGTTGACGCCGTCCTCGATCCGCTCCTTCGGCACCATCTTGCAGCGGCCGAGCTTGAGCTGCGCCTTGAGCAGGCTCTCCAGCCCGCGCCAGTTCGCCCAGACCAGCGGCGCGGCGATGCGATGCGCGAGCCGCGTCATCGCTCCGATGCCCCAGCCCGGAAACATCTCCTCCTGCGCGCGGATGTAGAGGATGCGCTTGAAGTTCACGAGCCCGCCGATGAAATAGGGGATGCGCCAGACCGGCTCGCGCATCACGATGGTGACCTCGCGCGCGCCCGATTTCACCGCGTTCACCGCGATGTCGGTCGCCGATTTCGAGCCGCCGAGCACGACGATTCGGCGTCCTTTCGCCAGCGTGGGATCGCCGTATTTCGACGAATGCAGGATCTGGCCGCCCTGGGCGAGGAATTCATCCTCGCCAGGGCAATGCAGCTCGCGCGGCTCGTTGAATTGGCCGGTGCAGACCGCGACAAAATCGAAATCCTCGCTCGTGCTCGTGCCGTGCTTGTCCTTCAGCGCGAGCGTCCAGCCGGGCTTGCCGTCGGCGCGGCGCGCCATGCCGGCGACCTCGGTGCCAAGGCGCAGCATGCGGTCGAGACCAAAACTCCTGGCGTAGTCGGCGAGATAGGCGTGGACCTGCGGCCCGGTTGGCCATTCCGGATAGGCCTCCGGCATGGCGCGGTCGGTGTAGCGGTAGAGTTCTTTCGGGCTCTGCGTCTGCACGTCGGGATAGGAGCGCGCCGGCTCCCAGACGCCGCCGAGATCGGCGCTGCGCTCGACGATGGTGACGCGGTGGCCACGGCTGGAGAACGCCTTGGCGGCAGCAAGGCCGGAGACGCCGGCGCCGATCACGCAGATATGCTTGGGGCTGACCATGGATTTGCTCGCAAACGATGGGTTTTCCGCGCGCAAGCGGCCTCGTTCGGCCGCAAGGCGCGGCCGGCGGACCTGCAAGCAGATGAAAGTGGACGAGGGGGCGCGCCTAGTCGTTGGCCTCGGGCGGCAGGAAGTCGACCTCATGCAGCGCCGAGATGCGCACGACTTCGGCAGGGTCCGTCAGATTGTGCAGCTGGTTGAACAGCGCCTCCAGCTTCTGCATCGGCGAGACCCAGAACAGCGCGCGGCACCGCTTGTCGGACTTGTTGAAATAGCCGTGCGGAATGCCGCGGGGCATGCGCACGAGGTCGCCGGCATGGGCCTTGACCCATTTGCCGTCGAGCTTGAGGTCGAGCGTGCCCTCCTGCACCAGGATGAATTCGTCCTGGGTCGGATGGATGTGCACCGGCACGAACTGGCCGGGATCGCTGTTGGTCTCGAACGCGAAGGTGGAGTCGGTGACGGCCTTGGGGAAGTAGACCTGGCCCAGAATGTTCCAGCTCTTGCCGCCGTAGCCTGTGCCGCTAGCGGTAATGCCCTTTTCGAGTGCAGTCATGGCGCGCTCCTGTTGGATTCCGGCGGGAATGGAGCTTCAGCCAGCGGTGGGGTGCCTGTCTATCCGCTAAACGAATCCGCGAACGCCTGTTGCCATGCAGCATGACTATTTCGCCGGCGCTGCCCTTTTCGCGTCCGGGGAACTATTATAGGCTTAAAGCAATTCCCTGACGCGAAGCGTGGTCGACCATGTCCGCAGCCGTGCTGGAAATGAGCGCAAGGGCGCCCGCGGCCGAACGGCTCGCGGACTTCGCCCGCGTCACCACTGACGATGTCGACGAAGCGGCCGAACAGATTGGGCGCATCTTCTGCCCGCACGATCTCAAGCCGGCACGGCTGCGCGCCTCCGGCTTCTCCGCCCGGCACAATTGCGCCGATTTCGACGGCTTTTCCATCAATTACGTCGCCTATGGCGGATCGGTCGGCATCGACCCCGGCTGCCTCGAGCGCTTCTTCCTGGTGCAGGTCCCGCTCACGGGCACGGCCTACATTCGCGCCGGCACGACCGAGCTTGACGCCGCGCCGGAGCGGACGGCGTCGCTGCTGTCGCCGACGATCCCGACCCGAATGATGTGGCGCGACTGCGCGCAGGCGATCCTGCTGTTTGACCGCCGCATGGTCGAGCAGCGCGCCGCGGCGCTGTCGGGCAGGGTCTCCGGGACGGTCGAGTTCGATCCGGTGATCGATTTGGACGCGCCGACCGGGCGGGCGCTGCGGACCAGCCTGGCCGAGCTGATGATGCTCGCCGAGCGTCTCGGTCCCTCCCGCCGGCTGTCACCGGTCGCGATGGCCGATTGGCGGGAGCTGCTGCTCGATCACCTGCTCAATGGCCAGCGCCATGGCCTGTCGGATGCGATTCAGAACTTCTCCGGCCAGGCCGAGCGTCTGCCGCGCGCGCTCCGCGCTGCGCGCGACCACCTGGCGGACAATGCCGGCGAGCCGCTCGACCTTGTGCAGCTCGCCTGCGCCTCCGGCATCGGCATCCGCGCGCTCCAGCTCGGCTTCCGCCGTCACTTCGGCCTGTCGATCTCGCGGATGCTGCTCGACATGCGCCTCGCCGGTCTGCACGCCCGCCTGGCGCAGGCCGCGCCCGATGCCTCCATCACCGACATCGCCTTCGATCTCGGCTTCACCCATCTCAGCCGCATGGCCGGCGCCTATCGCGAAAAATTCGGCGAGACGCCGTCGGCGACGCTGCGGCGAAGGATGAGCTAGCGCGAGAGAGCTATTTCCGTGGCCGCGTTCTGCCGTTGTCTTCCGCCGCCTGTTTGCGCAGGAACGCCTCGACATCGGCCTGCACCGAATAGGGCGTCGGGATCGCGTCGCCGGCGGAATCGACGGCGGTGTCGAGGCAGCGGCGCAGCATGCGTGCGAGCTCGGCCTTGCGATAGGGCTTTCTCAGCAGCGGCGCGCCCATCGTCGCGCGCCCCTGTGCGTGCAGCGAATCGTAGGCGTAGCCCGACGTGAACAGAACCCGCAGGGAAGGGCGCGCCGCCACCATCTGCTCGGCGAGCTCGCGTCCGTTCATGCCGCCGGCCATCACGATGTCGGTGAAGAGCAGGTCGAACGGCTTGCCTTCGGCCGCAATCGCAAGCGCCTCGGTCGCATTGGCGGCTGGGATGACCTTGTAGCCGAGGCCTTCGAGCTGGACCGTGACGTAGTGGCGGACGTCGCGGTCGTCTTCGACGCAGAGGACGGTTTCCTTGCCCCCGATGATCTTGCGGTCGTCATAGCCGGTCGGGCGCAGCGCGCTCGCCTCCGCCTTCGGCAAATAGAGCGTGAAGATCGTGCCGCGGCCTTCTTCGGAGGCGACCTTGATGCCGCCGCCGGACTGCTTGACGAAGCCGAACACCATGCTGAGCCCGAGCCCTGTGCCTTTGCCGACCTCCTTGGTGGAGAAGAACGGATCGAAGATCCGCTCCAGGATGGCCTGCGGAATGCCGGTGCCGGTGTCGGCGATCTCGATCTCGACATAGTCACCCGCATAGCCGGCGCCGACCGCGACCGCCTCGCGGACGCCGAACACGACGTTGCGCGTCGTCAGCGTCAGCCTGCCGCCGTCCAGCATGGCATCGCGCGCGTTGATCGCGAGGTTGAGCAGTGCCGAGCTGAGCTGGCCGCGGTCGGCGTAGGCGAGCCAGACGTTGCGGTCGAGCCGGGTGACGATCTCGATCTTCTTGTCGAAGGTCGCCAGCAGCAGCTTTGCGAGCTCTTCCAGCAGCTCGTTGACGTCGATCTCGGCCGGCTGCAGCGCCTGCTTGCGGGCAAAGGACAACAGGCTCGACGTCAGCGCGGCGCCGCGATCGGCGGCCTCGCCGATCAGCTTGGTGATGGTCGCAAGCGGCGGGTTGTCCCTGACGGCGTCGGCGAGGATCTCGATCGTGCCTGTGATCACCGTGAGCATGTTGTTGAATTCGTGCGCGATGCCGCCGGTGAGCTGCCCGACCGCTTCCATATTCTGCGACTGCACCAGCTGCTCCTCGGCGGCGCGCTTCTGGGTGATGTCCCTGACGAAGGTGTTGACGATGGCGCGTCCGCCCAGCCGCATGACCGTGCTGGAGGCCTCGGCCAGGATCCGGTCACCGTTCCGGTGGATCAGGGCGAGCTCGAAGCGCAAGCCGGACGGGGTGTCCGACAATTCCGGCACCAGCCGCGCCATGCGCTGCCTGAAGGCGGCGCGCAGCGGCTCGGCGACGATGAGATCGACGACGTCGGCGCCGAGCGCCTCCTGGCGCGTCCATCCGGTCAGGGCCTCAGCCTGAAAGCTCCACTCCAGCACGGCGCCGCTGTCGTCGATCTGAATGAAGGCATCGAGCGCGGTCTTGATGACGGCTTGTGTCATCTGTGCGCTGTCGCTGCGCGCCCGCGCCAGCTCGGTCGATTGCGTGGCGGCGCGCTTGTCCTCCGATCTCTCGATCGCGCGGGCGCAGAGGCGAACCATCAGCGCCGCAAGGGCAGCGCTTGCCATTAGGGCAACAAGCTGGGGAATGCCGAAGCCGGCTCCGGCCATGGCATAGGAGGCGAGGAGGGCCGCCGCGGTCACCACGACCTGTGCGGCCATCGCGAGTGTCAGAAGCCCCCTGAGTTTCATGGTCTCCCACCAAAGAAGACTACCGCATCGGCCGCCCGGTCCCGGGTGCCGCTTTGATGTGAGCTACAGACTCCGCGCGGCGGCGTCGAGGGGCAATTTGCGGTGGTGTCGGCCGCCAGCCTTTCTCCGGCCTCAACCTGCGGGCGAATCGCATGGCGAGGAGGCGCGCATACAATCAATGCGATTGACAGCTGTATTCAGTCATGTTCGTTCGAACTGAACTCCAGGAGTGCCCATGTCCCCGCCGCTCAACCGGATCAACAGCGACGAACGCCTGCCGCAGCAGGTCGATGTCGTCGTCATCGGCGGCGGCGTCATCGGCGTCTCCGCGGCCTATCATCTGGCGAAGAAGGGCCTCTCGGTCGCTCTCGTCGAGAAGGGCCATGTCGGCGGCGAGCAGTCGAGCCGTAATTGGGGCTGGTGCCGCCAGCAAGGCCGCGCGCGCGAGGAGATTCCGCTCGCCCGTGAAGCGTTGAGGCTCTGGGAGGACATGCAGAACGACGCCGGCGTCGATGCCGGCTTCCGCCGCACCGGCGTGCTGTTCCTGACCAAGAGCAAGGACGAGCTTGCGAGCTGGGAGCGCTGGGCCGCGGTCGCGCGCGAGATGCAGGTCCACTCCACCGTCCTGACGCCGGCGGAGGTCGCCGCGCGCATGCCGGGCAATACCGACACCTGGGTCGGCGGGCTGCATACGCCGAGCGACGGTCGCGCCGAGCCGTCGATGGCGGTGCCCGCGCTCGCCACCGCCGCGCGAAAACACGGCGTCACCATCCATCAGGGCTGCGCCGCGCGCGGGCTGGAGACGACGGGCGGGCGGGTCAGCGCCGTCGTCACCGAGAAGGGCACCATTCGCACGCAATCCGTGCTGCTGTCGGGCGGCGCGTGGTCGTCGCTGTTCTGCCGCCGTCACGGCATCGAGCTGCCGATCGGTCTCGTCAACGCGACGGCCTGCCGGACCACGCCGGGCTGGGCACCGATCTCTACTGCGTCCGCCGCCGCCTTGACGGCGGCTTTACGCTGGCGTTGCGCAACCGCGGCACGGTGGAGCTGTCGCCCGATTTGTTCCGCTATGCGCGCACCTTCTGGCCGACCTATCTGCATCGCAAGAACGGACTGAAGCTGTCGCTCGGCAAGTCCTTCTTCGACCAGATCGTGCGCGGCACCAGCTGGAGCTTTGACAAGCCGTCGCCATTCGAGACCGAGCGCGTGCGCGATCCCGAGCCCGACATGTCGCTGGTGAATGCTGCGCTCGCTTCATTGATCAAGGCCAACCCTGAACTCAAGGATGTCGAGATCGCGGAAGCCTGGGGCGGCACCATCGACTGCACGCCCGATACGATCCCGGTGATCTCGCCGGTCGACGCGCTGCCGGGCTTCTTCCTCGCCACCGGATTCTCCGGCCACGGCTTTGGCATCGGCCCCGCCGCCGGCAAGCTCGCCGCCGACATCGTGACCGGCACCACGCCGCTGGTCGATCCCGTGGCCTACAGCCACAAGCGCATGATCGACGGCCGCCGGCTCGCGCCGGTCAGCCCGTTCTGAGGGCTCGCATGACGGTTCTCTACAAGGCCAACATGGTTCGCGGCGCCGAGTGGGCGCGCTTCTTCGCGGAGCGCGCACCCGACGTCCCATTCCGGCTCTGGCCTGACATCGGCGATCCCGCTGATATCCGATATCTCGTGGCGTGGGTGCCGCCCGACGACATCGCGACGACGTTCCCCAATCTCGAGCTGGTCTTCTCGGTCGGCGCGGGCGTCGATCAGTTCGATGCCACCAAAGTCCCGGCGCACATTCCACTGATCCGCATGCTGGAGCCCGGCATCGCCGAGACCATGGTGGAGTACGTCACGATGGCTGTGCTCGATCTGCATCGCGACCTCCTGCATTTCATCAATCAGCAGAAGCAGCAGGTCTGGCGCGAGATCCGGATCACGCCGGCGAAACGGCGGCGTGTCGGCGTGATGGGACTTGGCCAGCTCGGCCAGGCCGTGCTCGAACGGCTCAAGGCGTTCGGCTTTCCGCTGTCGGGGTGGAATCGCTCGGCGCGGAAGATCGAGGGCGTGACCTGTTACGCGGGTGCTGACACCTTGCCGGATTTCCTCGCACAGAGCGACATCCTCGTCTGCCTGCTGCCGCTGACCGACGAGACGCGCGGCATCCTCAACGCGGATTTGTTCGCACGCCTGCCGCGCGGTGCGTCCCTCGTCAATGTCGGACGTGGCCCGCATCTCATTGAGGCCGATTTTCTTGCGGCGCTCGACAGCGGCGCGCTGTCCGGCGCGGTGCTCGATGTCACCGAGCCCGAGCCGCTGCCTGAGGGACATCCGTTCTGGCGCCATCCCCGCATCCTGCTGACGCCGCACAATGCCAGCATGACGACGCCGGACACGGCTGTCGATTTCGTGCTCGATGTCATCGACCGTCACCGCCGCGGCGAGGAGTTGCCGGGGCGTGTCGATCGCAGCCGCGGTTACTGAGGTGAATGGGAACACCAGCAGCCCCGGGCTCCTCTTTACCTCTCATGCTCGAGGGATGATGGATTCCCGTCGTCGAGGTCGAGGCGCGACGATGAGGATCTATCCTCCTGAAATTGTGACTGGATGGAGCGACAGGGAACTGCGGTATGTGAATTGCCTCATATTCCATCACTCTCTTTTCCAGCTATCACTCCCGCAAGAAATTGTCGCACCCGGCGCCAACTGACAGACACGGGTGAGAGACAATGCCTGCGAAGCCGCGTGCTCGCAGCTTTGGATTGGCTCTCGTCTTGGTCACGAGCAAGCCAACCCCATCACTCAGCAAAGATCTTTCAGAAATTGGAAGCAAGGACATCGCGAAACGCGTCCACGCAGCTCCTATTCGGGGGTCGGCCGGTAGGCTGCTACTTAGTAAGGAGTACCCAATGAAGACGAGCAACGCAGCACCCAGCGCATTTTCCCTGACAAGGTACGCCGGCAATCTTCGGATCGCCCGTTCCAGTCTGATCAGGTCGGCCCATCTTCTTGAAAGAATTGGGCTTGCAGCCGTCGGGGCCTCCTGCGGCCTCTATGTGGGTGCGGCCCTATTGCGTCAGAAGGGCGGACTTTTTGAAAGCGGCTGGATCGTGCTGCTGACGGTGCTCTAGGGCGCTCTCAGCTATTATGTCGGAATTGATTTGTCCCGGTCGATCGCTCGGAGGTCGATTTCGAGTACCTCCGAAGAATACGATGGCTCCGAGATGGTTGAGATCATGAGTGCGGCCGGAACGTTCGGCGCAGCGATTGCAGCAGCCCTGTCCGTCAGCATCCTTGTCCTTGATCAAAACCTCCCCAACGGCCTGGTAGCCTTCGTCGCTGGCTGCTGGGTGGTTGGCTCTTCGCTTCAAGTTGCGGCGGGAGCGATGGCGCGTAACTGCGAAGTGCCCGACAACAAGGACTAAAGATAATTGTGCTCACGGAAAAACGTCTGCTTGGCGTCGTGACGTGGGCACAAGCCCGGTACCGGGATCAGGCTTAGGGCCTGAAAGCGAGTGACCGACGACTCATCGCAACTTCTGTCGTCCAATGCGGCGTGCAGACGATTTTTGGTAGCGCAGCCGCTCGCATCAAGCAATGTCCCAGCGTGGAAGCGGTATCGGTACCAAGCAACCTAAGTTATCGCGCAACAAACAAGACGTGCCATCATGGTGAGGTTGGGATATTGTCCCTGCGCGCCGTGGTCCAAAATTCTGCTCACCGCCAACCACACGATCGGTGGAGCCAATGCAGATTGCGGAGTGGCTCGAGAAGCTGGGGCTTGGGCAATACGCAGAGCGTTTTGTCCAAAATGGGATCGACATGGGCGTCCTTCCCGAGCTGATGGTCGAGGACTTCGACAAGCTCGGAGTCCTGCTCGGGCATCGCCGCAAAATGCTGCGTGCGATTGCCGACCTTGATCCAGCCGCGTTGATCGCATCGCCGACGCCTCCTCACGACGCCGAGCGTCGCCACCTCACTGTCATGTTCTGCGATCTGGTCGGCTCGACTGCGCTCTCGGCGCGTCTCGATCCCGAGGATATGTGGGAAGTGATCCGGGCCTATCGCGCCGCCTGCGCGAGCGTCGTTGCTGCTTATGACGGCAGGATAGCCAGGTTCGTCGGTGACGGAATACTCGTCTATTTCGGCTATCCGCGCGCCCACGAAGATGATGCGGAGCGCGCAGTGCGGGCCGGCCTTGACACCATCTCCGCGGTTCGCCAGCTCAAGATGGGCGCCGACGAACGGGTTGAACTGCGGATCGCAATTGCGACCGGGCTTGTGGTGGTCGGCGACCTCATCAGCGGAGATGCGTCAGAGGAGCGCGCAACCGTCGGCGATACACCAAACCTCGCTGCCCGGCTCCAGAGCCTGGCGGAGCCGGGAGCGGTCGTCGTTGCCTCGTCGACGCGCCGGCTGCTCGGTGATCTCTTCACGTTTCGCAACCTCGGCCGCCGCGAGGTCAAGGGGATATCCGAACCCATCGCGGTCTGGGCGGTCGAGGGAGCGCCCGCATCGGAAAGCCGCTTCGAGGCGGTCCACGCGGCGCGCTCGATCGGCTTTGTCGGCCGCAAGGAGGAGATCGAACTCACGCTCTCGCGCCAGCGGTTGGCATGGCAGGGGCACGGGCAGATGGTGCTGATTTCCGGCGAAGCCGGCATCGGCAAGTCGCGCATGGTCGCAATGCTGTCCGAAAGCCCCGTGTTGGGGACGCACCGCCGGGTGCGATATCAGTGCTCGCCGTACCACACCAACAGTTCGCTTCATCCCTTTGTCGCGCAACTCGAGCGCGCTGCCGGCATTTGCTCGCACGACACGCCCGGGCAAAAGCTCGACAAGCTCGAGGCGATGCTGGCGCTTGGAACGCAGCAGGTTGCCCGGGCGACAGCGCTCATTGCGGCACTGCTTTCGATCCCAACCGGCGACCGTTATCCGCCGCTCGGTCTGAGCCCGGCGCAGCTGCGGCGGCAGACCTTTGCCACCCTTCTCGATCAGCTCGAGGGATTGGCGCGAGAGCAGCCCCTGCTGATTGTCTGCGAGGATATGCACTGGGCCGATGCCACGACACTCGAACTGTTCGATCTCGGGGTCGACCGGATCAGGGGGCTGCCGATACTCGTGCTCATGACATCGCGGCCGGAATTCGAGCCCTCCTGGTCGGGCCTTGCCAACGTCAGTCTGTTGCGGCTCGACCGGCTCGACCGGCAGGACACGCGCGCGCTGGTCGAGGAGGTGACCGTTGGTCGCCAGCTGCCACGCGAGATGCTGAAGCAGATCATCGACAGGACGGATGGCGTCCCGCTCTTCGTCGAGGAATTGACCAAGATGGTGCTGGAGTCCGGATGGCTCGTCGAAGGTGCCGGGCGCTATCGCCTCGAAAGTCCGCTCCCGCCGCTGGCTATTCCTGCGACGCTGCAGGATTCGCTGATGGCGCGGCTCGACCGGCTGGCTCCGGTCAAGGAGGTGGCGCAGATAGGCGCCGCCATCGGCCGCGATTTCTCGTACGCGTTGCTGAGATATGTGGCGGGACGCGATGATCTGACGCTGAGCGCTGCGCTGGGGCAACTCGAAGAGGCCGAACTGCTGGTGTGTCGCGGGGCTCCGCCCGAAGCAAACTATAGTTTCAAGCACGCTCTCGTTCAGGAGGCGGCCTACGAGAGCCTGCTCAAGAGCAAACGGCAGGTGCTTCACACGCGCATCGGTGATGTCCTGCGCGAGAAGTTTCCAGCCGTGGCCGAGACTGAGCCGGAAGTTCTGGCGCACCACTTCACCGAAGCTGGGCTGAACGAGGTCGCCCTCGAGTGGTGGCGCAAGGCGGGCCAGCAGGCGCTGAAACGCTCGGCCTATTCCGAGGCGATTGCGCATCTCGGCAAGGCGATTGCCATTGCCGATGAGTTGCCCGACGAGCCTCGCCGGATGATGAGCAGGCTGCATCTTCAAATCGCCTATGGCCGCGCATTACGGGGCAGCCTCGGCCACAGTGCTCCGGAAACGGTCGCGGCATGGACGCGAGCGCGCCAGTTCGCAGTCGACATCAATGATCCCGTTGAACTTGCGCCGATCCATTCGGGCCTCTTCAATGCCTGCCTGACACACGGCGAGCTCGCTCCGATGCGGGAGCTGGCGGATGCCATCAAGAGCGCGGCCGACCGACGACCGGACTCACCGGTGGCCGCCGTCGTTGCACATTGGACCGGCGGGGTGACCTGTTGGTTCGGGGGCGACTATTTGAACGCGAGGGTGCATCTCGAGCAGGCACTGGACATCTATGGCGCCGAGCCGGATCCAGCGACGTTCAGGGCCTCGGCGCTGGATCTTCCGTTCGTGATCATGAGGTTTCTCGCCTTGGTGCTTTGGCCGCTTGGCAGGATCGCCCGGGCACGCCGCCTCGCCGCCGAAGCGGTGAGTGCTTCCGGAGAAAAACGGGCGCTTTCCCAGGCCAATGCGCTTGTGCATCGAGCCGTGTTCGACGGAGTATGCGGCGGCATGTTGCAGCAAACAGAGACGATCCTGGCGCTCGGTCTCGCGCGCGACCACACGATGCCGCTGTATGTGGCCGCGGGCACCTACCTGAACGGCCTGGCCAAGTGGCGCGACGGCGACCGAGCCACTGGACTTACGGAAATGCGCCGCGGCTGGACCTTGCTACACGAAAATGACTGCTACCTCTGTGAACCGTTTTGGGGGATGCATGTCGCCATGGCGGACGCAGAGTCGGGCCAAGTCGAAACCGGGCTGGAAATCCTGAGCGAATCGATCGCATGGGTGGCGCAATCCGGCCAGCATTGGCTCGATGCCGAGCTGCACCGCGTCTATGGCGAGCTTTTGTTGCGTCAGGATCCTCCAGACGAATCCGGTGCCGAAGATGCCTTCGAGCAAGCGCTGAAAATCGCACGACGCCAGCAGGCGAAGACGTTCGAGTTGCGCAGCGCCCTTGGACTTGCTCGCCTGCACAAGACAAGGGACCGAGCGGGCGCGGTCTCTGAAGTGCTTGCTCCCTTGCTCGCCGAGTTCGATGCGGAGCGAAATCTTCCCGAAGTCGTAGAAGCGAAAGAGCTGCTTGGGAACGGGCGTTAGCCGCGCCGCCATTCGATCGGCGCAAACGCCGCGCCGACTTCAAGCCGGAATGGGTCGATATCTCGATCCTCGACTCGGCAGCCGTAGTTATCCGGTTTTGACACAGCTTAACCTGTTGTGGTGAATGCTAGATATGCTTCTCGTGGTTGCGAAGGCGAGTCTGCCGCGGCGGCGAATCCTGATTTCGGCTGGCGGCAATGTTGTCGGATTGCTCCTTGCCTCAAGGCGCAGACGTCATCCCAGCGCCGGGCCATGCGGCGATTGGCTTGCCTTCGCTGCGGCTGGCGCAGCGACCAAAGCCCATTGGAGATCCAGTCGTGGTTCGTTTGCACGTCGAACGTTTCATTCGTAGCCGGGTTGTTCGTCGAGCCCTGGCGCTCGGGATCATCGCGCTGAGCGGATGGGCCCTGTTGCCGTATGTGACCTACCGAATCGCTCCCTCCGCATTCGTCAATGCCGAGCTCATGCGGGTGACTGCACCCTTCGCGGGTCAGCTCTCGCCTGATCTTCCACGCAAGGGTGAATATTTCCAGCAGAGCCGGGTGGTGCCGATGGTCGGGGCGCGGTCGCCGGATCGCCGGCACCTCATGGACCTCGATCAGCAGCTTGCCATGTCCACCAAACGCGCCGAGCTCGCACGTCGGCAACTCGAGGAAATCGCCGGGCTCGATCGCAAGCTCGGCGAGCGCAGCGAGGACTATCGTTTGGGGATGGTCGCGCGCCTGAACCACGAGATCGGCGAAACGGAAGTTGAAAAAGGCGGCTGTCTCGCCGAGGCGCGGCAGCGGAACGATGTCGCGGGCCGGATGGAGAGGCTCGTGAAGCTCGGCATCAGTTCGCAAATCCGCTCCGGTGAGGCCCAGGCCTCGCAGGAGGCAACCGCAACGCGGTGCCAGATGGCCGATGAACGCCTGCAGCGCCTCAAGACCGAGTTGGGGGCGGCCGAGAAGGGCATTTATCTTCGTGGCGACGCCAATGACGTGCCGTATTCTCAGCAGCAGCGCGAGCGGCTTGTCCTCCGCCGCCAGGAGCTCGAGACAGACCTGTTGCAGAACAGCTCACGTGCCACGCAGCTGGCCGCGGAAATCGCAGAGGAACGCACTCGGCTCGATCGTCTCGATCACTACGATCTGTCCTTGCCCGCAGCCCATGTGGTCTGGTCGGTCGCGGCCAGCCCGGGCTCGATGGTCACGGAAGGGCAATCGGTCTTTGATTTTGCAGATTGCGAACGCCGATTTATCGTTGTTGAACTCCCCGAACGCGATTTCGAGAAGATCAAGGCCGGAGATGCGGCTACCGTGCGCCTGATTGGGAGCCGCGAATGGAAGACCGGCCAGATCCGGCAAGTCCGCGGATCGGCAGCGTACGGCGATGATCGGCTGCTTGCGGCTCGGGTGCCGCGGCCCGATCCGGGCAACATTACCGTTGAGATATCGCTTCCGCCCAATGAGACGTCGGCCGACCATAACGGCTCCTGCGATATCGGACGGTTGGCTGAGGTGCGCTTCGAGCGTAGCGCCGACGGCCTGCTACGATTGGTCAGCTCGAAGTTGAAATGGCTGACCGCGCGCCTGGAGCTCGATCATTCGTCCCTGTGAGCGAGATGTTCCATGCAGGCCATGACTCTGCCTCTTTCTCAGCTGTTCGCGCCGATGCTGGGCATCTTTGCGGCGATGTACCTGTTGGCGCCGACCTTTCCAGTCGCGCGCCTTTGGGCGCGTGTCGCGGTCTTTATCGTGGTTTGGCTTGTGGTCGCCCGCTATCTCGAATGGCGTATTTTCACAACCGTGCTGCCGGCAAGCGGGACTTGGTATCAGGTCGGCTGGATCTGGTTCTGTCTCTTCGTCGAGCTTCTGACCTTCACAGATCAGTTCATTCTCTATCTGACGTTCCTTCGCAGGACCGATCGCAGCAGCGAAGCAGATCAGCACGAGCATCGGCTTCGCAGCCTGCCGGATGACGAGCTGCCCTCGGTCGACGTCTTTATTCCGACCTATGACGAGCCATTCGAGGTGCTGGAAAAGACGATCACTGGCGCGTTGTGTCTGGACTATCCAAACATCCACGTCTGGGTCCTGGATGATGGTCGCAGACCCTGGCTCAAGGAACTCTGCGAACACAAGGGCGCCGGGTATCTCACGCGCGCCGACAACTTGAATGCCAAGGCCGGCAATATCAATCATGCGCTGACGAAGACGAGCGGCGAGTTCTTCGCGATCTTTGACGCGGACTTCGTGCCGCAGCGCAATTTCCTGATGCGGTCGATGGGCTTCTTCGCTGATCCAAAGATCGGAATCGTTCAGATCCCGCACACCTTCTACAATGAGGACCCGATGCAGGCGAATCTTGGCCTGCACAGGGGGCTGCCGGACGAGCAACGGTTCTTCTTCGATTCCATCATGCCAGCGCGCGACGGCTGGGATGGTGCCTTTTGTTGTGGTTCCAACTCCGTCACGCGTCGCGCAGCACTCCGCGCCGTGGGCGATGCCTTGCCGACCCAGTCCATTACGGAAGACATCCTGCTGACGCTGGTCCTGCTGCGCAAGGGGTACGTCACTCGCTATCTACACGAGCCGCTGGCGATTGGACTGGCGCCGGAAAGCCTTGACGCCTTTTTCGTGCAGCGGCAACGCTGGGCGCGTGGCGCGATCCAGACGCTGTATCTCGCCGACGGCCCGCTCGGCCCCGGATTGGGCTTGATGCATCGGCTCCTGTTCTTTCCGACCCATTGGCTCTCATTGGGCCTGCGGGCGCTCACGGTCGTGGTGGTTCCGATCGTGTTCATGTGGACTGGGCTCGCGCCTGTCGTCGACGTTACCCCTGAGTCGGTCTTCTACTACTTATTCCCCGCGATCCTGGCGCTCAACGGCGGCATCTCGTGGTTTGCGCCGCACGCGCATTTTCCGCTCGCCGCTCAGGTGTCGGCGACGATACAGAGCTTCAAGATTCTGCCGACGGTGCTTGGGACTCTCGTCAAGCCGACGGGACATGCGTTCAGGGTGACGCCCAAGGGAGTTGCCGCGCGGTGCGCAAGCTACGCCGCGGAGATATTCTGGCCGTCAGCGGCCTTGATGGCGTTGACGGTTGTCGGCCTGGTTGTGAACACCATCCCGGAATGGCGGATGATCGATCATCCGGCCGCTTTACCGATGGTCGCCTTCTGGTCGGTGGTGAACATCGTCGTGCTCTTCTTCGTCTGCATGACCTCGCTGCAGGCGCGGATGGGACGCGCCGAGGAGCGTTTCGACTTCGATGAATCAGTCTTGATCGAGACTGGCACCGGCGAGCGGCTTTCCGGGCGCGTGAGCAACATCTCCCTCTCTGGCGCCGGCGTTCTGCTCGGCGCCGGCATTGACTGTCCTCGCGGTGGAGAACCGCTGCGCGTGCACATCGCGCAGGTGGGGTGGATCGACGCGATGGTCGTGCAACGAAGAGGCCATCTCATCGGGCTGCAGTTCCATTTGCCGCAGTCGCTTGAACGAGACCTGCTGATCCGCAAGCTCTTTACCGTCGCCCGTCTGAAGGGGAACGGTGTCATCGCATGCTCCGTGAACAGGGCTATGCTCAAGAACATCTGGTCAATGGCCGCGCCGTTGCCTCACATTGTTACAACTGGCGCGAAGCCCGCATCGCTCTCGCCGACGGTGCGTCTGCCGGCAGAGAGCCTGGTCATTCGGCCTCAACCGCGGATCGACGATTTGGCACATCTTGCCGGAGTTCGAAGCCTGCATCCGACGAGTTTTACTGAACCTGGCTGCGTCTCTTGATCGATCACCGTAGTGATGTTCGCCAGGGGCGTCTGACGCTCTGGGCCTCGGCATTCGTCGTGGTCGCCTGCTTGGCGATTGTCGCAATCAGCGGTTGGCGGGAGTGGTCCTCGCGACAGACGGTGCTGAAGGGCTCCGAAACAGACATGGCCAATCTGGCCCGGTCGGTGACGCAGCACGCGGACGATACGTTCGAACTCGCGGACACCGTTCTCAATGTGTTGGTTGGCCAACTCGAACTCGAGGGAACCAGCCCGGCGGCAATCGCCAAGATTCAGACCTTTCTTTCCCGGCGCAAAGCCGCGAACCGGATCCGCGCCGTGTTCGTCTATGACGAGACCGGCCGCTGGCTCGCGACCAGCGAGCCTGTGGATTTCGCCGGCCTCAACAACAGCGACCGAGAGTATTTCCAGCATCATCGTGCCGTGGCTGACCGGGGCACCTTCATTGGGTCTCCAGTGAGGAGCAGGTCGGGCGGGCAATGGATCATCGCCGCGTCGAGGCGCTTCAATCATCCTGACGGCAGTTTTGCCGGAGTTGCCCTTACCACGATCGACGTCGACTATTTTCTGCAGTTTTATCGTGGTTTCGACGTCGGCCAGAGCGGTTCAATTGCACTGGCGACAGCGAACGGCATTATCCTCGCGCGTAGCCCGGACAACGGATATACGGGCCGCGATCTGTCGGGTGCTCCGCTCTTCAGGATTATCCGTGAGCGGCCGGCCGCGGACGTCTACTACTTCACGTCGCCTCTCGACGGCGTCCGGCGTCTGAGCTTTTATCAACTCAGCAGTCGCTACCCCGTTCTCGTGGTTGCTACAGAATCGGAAGATGACGTTTTGGCCCCCTGGCGCCGAGCCGCGCTGACACGCATGGCTGCGGTGCTCGGGCTGATAGGAGGACTCGCTGTTGCGGGGCTCTTGCTGGTGCACCAGCTGCACCAGCGGCAAAAGATGGCCGCTGCCCTGGTCGCCAAGGAGGCGGATTTTCGCCTCCTTGCAGAGCAGTCGGGAGACATGGTCATGCGCATAGCGGTCGATGGACGGATCCTCTATGCGTCGCCATCCAGCGCTCGGATTCTTGGCTGGGCTCCAAACCAGTTGGTGGATACGTCAGCCCTCGCCGGCATAAATCCCGCGGACCTGGCCCGGGTTGGGCAGACGCTCTCCGCGTTGGGGAACGGCGAAGCCGAAGAGGCTAGAATCACGTATCGCATCCGGCATCGCGAGAAAGGCGAGGTCTGGATCGAAACCGCACTGCGCGTCGCCAGGAGTGCGCAGAGTGGAGACATCAACGGCGTGGTGGCGATCTCGCGCGACATGTCCGAACGTAAGGATCTGGAGGATAGACTGGCGGCTCTCGCCAGTTCGGATGGCCTGACGGCCTTGGCAAACCGCAGACACTTCGACGAACGGCTTGAGGCGGAATGGGACCGAGCCAGGCGCGAAGGAACGCCCCTGTCACTGTTGATGATGGACGTCGATCATTTCAAGAGTTTCAACGATCAGTACGGGCATCAGGCTGGCGATGCATGTCTTCGCTCGGTCGCCGGGGTCCTGGCGGAGCAGGCCAGACGGCCGGCAGACGTAGCCGCTCGGTATGGTGGTGAGGAATTCATCTTGCTGCTACCAAATACCGACATGGAAGGGTGCGAGCAGGTCGGAGAGCGAATCCGGCAAGCGATTCAGGACCTCGGCATCCTCCACGCGCTCAACCCGCCATCCAGGCAGGTCACCCTCAGCATTGGTGGCGCCACACATATGTCGTTCGGCGACAAGGCGGATTGCACGTCGCTGATAGCGGCTGCGGATAAGGCGCTTTACGCCGCCAAGGAGGGCGGACGCAACCGCCTGGTGATGTCAGGGCAAGTCGTCGCGTGGCCCGGCTCGATACGGGCTTGAAGAGCAATTCCAGCGCGCCGCGGCGTGGTGTCACGAATTGACGTGCACGAAATCCCGCAGCAGCGGATAGATCTCGTTGTTCCAGCGCCGGCCTGAGAACACGCCGTAATGGCCGACGCCGGCCTGCATGTGGTGGACGCGCCGATAGGCGCGCACGCCGGTGCAGAGGTCTTGGGCAGCAAGGGTCTGGCCGATCGAGCAGATGTCGTCCTTCTCGCCCTCGACCGTCATCAGCCCCATGCGGCTGACCGCCTTGGTGTTCACGGGGCGGCCGCGATGCATCAGTTTGCCTTGCGGCAACAGGTGCTCCTGGAAGACGTCGCGCACGGTCTCGATGTAGAACTCGGCCGGCAGGTCCATCACGGCGAAATATTCGTCGTAGAAGGTCTTGATGGTCGCGGCCTTGTCCTTCTCGCCCTTGGCGATGTGGTTGGCGAGGTCCATGTGCTGCTTGATGTGGCGCTCGAGGTTCATCGAGACGAAGGCGGTGAGCTGCACGAAGCCGGGATAGACTTTCCGCAGGGCGCCGCGGCACTGCATCGGCACGTAGTTGATCAGGTTCTGCTCGAACCATTCGATCGGCTTGCTCTTGGCGAAGTCGTTGACCCTGGTCGGCTGGATGCGGGTGTCGATCGGCCCTGCCATCAGCGTCAGCGTCGCCGGGCGCGAGGGATGGTTGTCATCGCACATGATCGCGGCGGCCGCGAGCGCCGACACCGACGGCTGGCAGATCGCCACCATGTGCGGGTGCGGACCGAGCTGTCCGAGGAAATCGATCAGATGCTCGGTGTAGTCGTCGAGCCCGAAGCGGCCCTCGCTGCGCGGGATGTCGCGCGGATTGTGCCAGTCGGTGATGTAGACGTCGTGGTCCTGCAGCAGCGTCTGCACGGTGCCGCGCAGCAGCGTTGCGAAATGGCCGGACATCGGCGCCACCAGCAGCATGCGCGGCTGCTCCGTCACGCCGTCCTTCCTGAAGTGCAGCAGCGAGCCGAACGGTGTCGCGTAGGCGATCTCCTCGGTGACGGCGACTTCGCGATTGCCTACCATGACGCTGTCGATGCCGTAGGCCGGGCGATGATAGGTGAGGGTGGAGCGCGAGATCAGCTCCAGCGCCGCCGACAGCCGGCCGACGACCTGATCCGACATGCCCTGCGGCACCAGATTGAGGAATCTGAGCGCGGACGAAGCCCCCGCGCGCCACGGCGCAGTCAGGTCCATCTGGTTCTGAAAGGCCTGATAATACATCGACATCATACTGAAGTGCCCACCTGTCCCCCGTCTTGATGCAATATCGAAGCCAGATGGGGCCGGACCGCCGGCAAAATTGGCACGTCGCTTGCTGCTCTTTGGGTGGGAAGGACGGGGCGCGCACGCGCGGCAGTGCGCTCCCAGGCGTGAGGGAAGGGCCATATGGCGAAGGCGACACTGACCATCAGCAGCAAGAACTACTCGTCCTGGTCGCTGCGCGGCTGGCTGCTGACGAAATTCTCCGGGCTCGATTTCGAGGAAATCGTCACCGCGCCGGACGATCCGTCGGCGCGCGCCGAAATCCTCTTGCTGTCGTCGTCGATCCTGGTGCCGTGTCTGCGGCACGACGGTGCCGTGGTCTGGGATACGCTTGCGATCGCCGAATACCTCAACGAGGCGATGCCGTCAGCCGGCCTGCTGCCTGATGACCGCGTGCAGCGCGCCCATTGCCGCTCGATCTGCGGCGAAATCCATTCCGGCTTCACCACCTTGCGCGCCTCGCTGCCCGTCAATCTGAAAGGACATTTTCCCGGCTTCAAGATCTGGTCGCGCGCCCAGGCCGACATCGACCGGGTCTGGTCGATCTGGCGCTACTGCCTGGAGAAATCCGGCGGCCCGTTCCTGTTCGGCGAGCGGCGCACCATGGCGGATGCGATGTACGCGCCCGTGGTCACGCGCTTCGTCACCTACGACGTCAAGCTCGAGCCGCAGCTGAAGGCCTACGCCGACACCGTCATGGCGATGGATGAGATGAAGGAATGGATCGCGGCGGCGAGCGAGGAGCCGGCCGAGATCGAGGAGCTCGAGGTCGAATATTAGGCAGTCCTTGCCTGGCCCTGCCTGTTTCGGGGGCGGGTGCCGGCCAGGGTGGTCTTGCGCGCTATGCCCTTGTCGCGATTAACCTTTGGCGCCCGTGCCCGGCCCGGGCCATCCGCCGCGCTGCGCAGATATTGTACGCGCCGGTAGAGCCGCATCGACATCTAGCCGTGAACAGCTGCGTACGCGGCCGTTCGGCCGATTCGGACGTGATTCGTTCGGGCCGCGTTCCGAAGGTTAAGGCGGAGCGCGGCGCCGTTGCATTTTGGAACAGATGCAGGCGTCAGGCGGCCCCGCGCTGCCTCACGCGCGGCAGGCGCCAGCCGATGACGGTCGCTTCCACCGCGATGCCGGCCTCGTGGTTCTGCCAGCGTCCCTCGACATAGCGGCAGGCGAACGGCAGCTGGTACGTTCCGCTGTGGTCCTCGCACAGCACTTCGAGCGCAAGCCCCGGCGGTGGTTCTCCGGCGCCGTCGAATTCCGCCAGTCGTCTATCGCGCGTTGCCATTCCAAAAATCTCCCCTAAACAAAGCCGCGGAACAGCGCCCACTTCTTCCGCGTGCCGATCATCGTTCCCCGTCCAAGGGAACGATGCAAGCTCAACGCGAGAATGCGGTACGAGTGTGGTAGCCCTGAGTGGCTGTGCGCAAAAAGCGCACATTGCCGTGATCGATTGGACGAGGAACCTCTCATGCTGCTTCGAAACGCCGGCATTTGTTTCGCAATATTGCTGCTCGCAACGCTGGCGAATGCGCAGGTGCACGCGCAGGACGTGCCCGGCATCGAGATCTGCACGGTCGAGAAGACCATGGAGCGGCGCACCAGCTGCCTGCAGAGCAATGTCGACTTCCTGCAGAAGACGATCACGAAGCTGAACCTCGACCACCAGCAGAAGCTGGATGCAGCAAACCGCCAGATCGACGCGTTGAAGACGAACCTCGCGGGCCTGCAGAAGACGCTTCTCGATCTCCAGGCCGCCCAGGTGAAGACGGCCGAGGATCTGAAGAAGAAGCAGGACGCGCCGCCGGCGAAGGACGCGAAATGAGCGCGCCGGTCACGTCACGCGATAGCGCTCCATCACGTCCCGATCGGGCTCATAACCGAGCCCGGGTCCCGAAGGCACCGCGACATGGCCGGTGGCATCGCTATCCGCGCGGCCGCCCCAGAGGCAGGCCTCGCGCTTGAGATAGAACATCTCGACCAGCCCGTCGTCGCGTGTCGCGAGGAGATGCAGCGTCGCGAGCAGGCCCGGACCGAAATACGGGGAGTGCGGAACGATCTCGACGCCGAGCTGATCGGCGAGCGCCGCGACCTTCAGAAATTCCGTGATGCCGCCGACCTTGGTCACCGACGGCTGGGCGTGGCTCACCGCGCCCGCCTCCATCATCTGGCGGAATTGATATTCCGTGCAGGCATTCTCGCCGGCGGCGATTCCGAGCCCGCCTTTGCTGCGGACCTCGGCGAGCGCGGCGAAGTCTTCCGGCGGCCACACCGGCTCCTCCAGGAACATCGGCCGCGCATCGCGGCACGACGTCGCGAATGCGATCGCCTGCTCGGCCGTGAGCGGACAGTTCATGTCGACCATCAGCGGAATGGCCGACCCGATCGCCTCCCGCGCGGCGAACACCGCAGGCGCCGTGGTCTCGTGCAGCTTGATTGCGCCATAGCCGAGCGCCAGCGCCTTCCTGCATTCGGCCGCGATGTTGTCGGGCGAGCCGATCCGCAGCAGGCTCGCATAGGCGGGAATGGCCGTGCGCCTGGTCTCGCCGAGCAGGCGATGCAGGGGCACGCCCTCGACCTTGGCAGCAAGGTCCCAGAGCGCGATGTCGAGCCCCGAGATCGCGAACATGGTGATGCCGTAGCGGCCGAACAGATGCAGATTGCGCTGGATCTGCTCCATCGCGGCGGGGATGCCGGCGGCATCGGGCACCTTCAGCCCGCGGGCCTGCGGCGCGATCATCTCCTCGACGGCGCTGCGCGTGGTGCGCGGGCAGACATAGGCGAACGCATCGCCCCAGCCGGTCAGCCCGGCGTCGGTGGTGACCTCGACGAGCACCATGTCGAGCGCGGTGATCGCGGATGCGCCCTGGCGGAAGCTCGCAACGCCGGCGTCATAGGGGATGCGGATATGGTGTGCCCGCACATCGGTGATTTCCATGACGCGGGTTCCTCTTTCTCGTGAGCGGTTTCCAAACAGTCTAGCCGCGAACGCCAAGGCGTTGCCAGTGGCCATTCCCGGACTATCCTTGCGCGAGGACAGCAATGCCGATCAAGCGAAGCCGGCGCCGACGGCGCATCATCGTCACGCTTTGAACGAGGGTTGAGCCGCCATGAACCCTGCCCAGCGCGCGCTCTGGTATATCGAGAGCCATCTGGCCGAGCCGATGACGCTCGACGAGATCGCTGCGATCTCGGGCGTGTCGCGGTTCCACATCGTGCGCGCGTTTGCCGCAGCCACCGGCCTTCCGGTGATGCGCTACGTCCGCGCGCGGCGGCTGACCAAGGCGGCGCGTCTTCTCGCGAACGGCGCGCCTGATATCCTCAGCGTCGCGCTGGAGGCCGACTACGGCTCGCACGAAGCTTTCACCCGCGCGTTCCGCGACCAATTCGGCACCACGCCCGAAGCGGTCAGGGCGGCAATGTGCGCCAATGACCTCAAGCTTCAGGAGCCGATCCTCATGGACTCCACCATGCTCGACCATCTCGCCCCGCCGCGCTTCGAGACCGCGCGGGCGTTGCTCGTCGCCGGTCCCGGCGAGCGCATCTCTTGCGACAACGGCGCCGTCATCCCCGGCCTGTGGCACCGCTTTCATCAGGAGGTCGCCGATATTCCCTCGAGGGTCGGACAGGTCGCCTACGGCGTCTGCTGCAACGGCGACGATTCCGGCAATTTCGACTACATCGCTGGCGTCGAGGTCGCCGAGTTCTCGGACCTGCCGCGACGCTTCGCCCGCATCCGCATCCCCGAGCAGCGCTATGCCGTGTTCACGCATACCGAGCACGTCGCCTCGATCCGCCGCACCGTCAACACGATCTGGAATCGATGGCTGCCCGCCTCGGGTTTGACGGCCGCGGACGCGCCGAGTTTCGAGCGCTACGACGAGGCGTTCGATCCCGCAACCGGCAATGGCGGCTTCGAGATCTGGCTGCCGGTGAAGCCGTAGGCTTCCGCAACGCTGGCATACCATCCCGCTTGCTTGGCAAGCCGGGGTGTCTTTGTCATAACCGCAGGCAAATCTTGCGTGTGGGGCCCGTGCCGGACATCCCGTGCAAGTCATAACAATCAGCCGGGAGGGGCCCCAATGTCCACCGCCACGTCCAACGTCCGCGTTCTCGCCACCGACCTCGAATTTCCCGAAGGGCCGGTCGTGATGCCTGATGGTTCGGTGGTGCTGGTGGAGATCCGCGGCCAGCGCCTGACGCGCGTTTATCCCGACGGCCGCAAGGAGATCGTCGCGAAAATTCCGGGCGGGCCGAACGGCGCCGCGCTTGGCCCCGACGGCAAGATCTACATCTGCAACAATGGCGGCTTCTCCTGGATCCCGACCCGCAACATGATCATGCCGGGCCCGCAGCCCGACGATTACCTCGGCGGCTCGATCCAGCGCGTCGATCTGCAATCCGGCAAGGTCGAGACCGTCGTCACCAGATGCGGCGCGCACGATCTGCGCGGGCCGAACGATCTGGTGTTCGACAAGCAGGGCGGCCTGTGGTTCTCCGATCTCGGCAAGCGCCGCGCCCGCGAGATGGACGTCGGCGGCATGTACTACCTCAAGCCTGGGATGACCGAGCTGGTCGAGGTCGTGCACGGCATATTGCCGGCGAACGGCATCGGGCTGTCGCCGGATGAGAATACCGTCTACATCGCGGAGACGCCGACCGGCCGGCTCTGGGCCTACGAGCTCTCCGCGCCCGGCACGCTGAAGCCGCGCGACGTGATCTATCGCGGCGAGCGGGGTAAGCCGATCTGCGGCCTCGGCGGCTACCAGATGTTCGACTCGCTCGCGGTGGAGGCGAACGGCAATGTCTGCGTCGCCACCCTCGTTTCCGGCTGCATCTCGGTGATCGCGCCCGACGGCACGCTGGTCGAGCAGGTCCCGACCGGCGACCGCGTCACCACCAACATCGCCTTCGGCGGCCCCGCGCTGAAGACCGCCTACATCACGCTATCGGGCAAGGGCGAGCTCGTCGCCATGGACTGGCCGCGTGGCGGTTTGCCGTTGAACTTTTTGAACAAGTGAATGTATCTGGACGAGCCGTGCCAATACATCCGTCGTCATTCCGGGATGCGTGCGCCGGCACGCAGGCCCGGAATCCATAACCCCGAGCGGTGGTTATGGATTCCGGGCTCGCCGCTTCGCGTCGCCCCGGAATGACAGCAGTCAATATGGAGTGAGAAATGCCCTGGCCCGATCCCATCACCCTGCGTGGACAGCACGCCCGTCTCGAGCCGCTGTCGCAGCAGCATCTCGACGGGCTGGTGACGGCCGTGAAGGATGGCGAGCTGTCAAAGCTCTGGTACACCGCGATCCCGCTGCCGGACAACATGGCCAAGGAGATCGACCGGCGCCTGGGGCTGCAGGCTGCCGGCTCGATGCTGCCGTTCACCGTGTTCGACGCCGGCGGCAACATCGTCGGCATGACCACTTACATGAACATCGATGCCGCCAACCGCCGCGTCGAGATCGGCTCGACCTGGTACGGCAAGAGCGCGCAGCGCGGCCCGCTCAACACGCAGTGCAAGCTCTTGCTGCTGCGCCACGCCTTCGAGACGCTGAACTGCATCGCGGTCGAATTCCGCACCCACTTCTTCAACCACCAGAGCCGCCGCGCCATCGAGCGCCTCGGCGCCAAGCAGGACGGCATTTTGCGCAGCCATCAGGTCGCGCCGAACGGCAGCTTGCGCGACACTGTGGTCTACAGCATCACCGCCGCCGAATGGCCGACGGTGCAGACGCATCTGGAATTTCAACTCAACGACAAGCCGCGCTAGGAGCGGCCGAGGCACCATGGACAGATTTGATTATGTGATCGTCGGCGCGGGCTCTGCGGGTTGCGTGCTCACCAGCCGGCTGAGCGAAGACCCCAACGTCAGCGTCTGCGTGCTGGAAGCCGGCCCGTCCGACTGGCATCCCTACATCCATCTGCCGGCGGGCTTCATCAAGACCTTCCACATGAAGAGCATCAACTGGGCCTATCAGCAGGAGCCGGGGCCCTGGACCGGCGGGCGCAGCATCTATGCGCCGCGTGGCAAGACGCTCGGCGGCTCCTCCTCGATCAACGGCCACATCTACAACCGCGGCCAGCGCATGGATTTCGACACCTGGGCGCAGATGGGCAATCGCGGCTGGGGCTATGCCGACGTGCTGCCTTACTTCAAGCGGCTGGAGAAGCGGGTCGGCGAGGGCGACAACAATTTTCGCGGGCGCGACGGCAAGCTCACCGTCACCACCATGGAGTGGCGCGATCCGCTCTGCGAAGCCTTCATGGAAGGCGCGGTCTCGCTCGGCATCCCGCGCAACCCCGACTACAACGGCGCCAAGCAAGAGGGCGTCTCGTACTGCCAGCGCACCATCGACAAGGGCCTGCGCGTCTCCGGCTCGACCGCCTTCCTCAAGCCCGCGATGAAGCGGCCCAACGTGCATGTGCACACCCATGCGCATGCCACCGAGATCATCTTCGAGGGCAAGCGCGCCGTCGGCGTGCGCTACACCAAGGGCGGCCGCGGCGGCACGCCGGTGGAGGTGCGCGCCAACAAGGAAGTCATCCTGTCCGGCGGCACCTATAATTCGCCGCAACTGCTGCAGCTCTCCGGCGTCGGCTCGCCCGATCTGCTGCAGCAGCACGGCATCGCGGTGCGTCACGCGCTGCCGGTCGGTGAAGGCCTGCAGGACCACTACGCCCCCCGCACGGTGGCGCGCGTCAAGGACATCAAGACCATCAACGAGCTCCGCCGCGGTGTCTCGCTGTGGATCGAGGCGTTGAAATGGGCGACCGCGCGCCGCGGCCTGCTCTCGCTGTCGCCGACCATGGTTTATTGCTTCTGGCACTCCGGCGAGAGTGCCGACTCATCCGACCTCCAGCTCACCTTCACGCCGGCGTCCTACAAGGAAGGCGTGCAGGGCCAGCTCGAGGACGAGCCCGGCATGACGGTGGCCTCCTGGCAGCAGCGCCCGGAGAGCCGCGGCTATGTCCGCATCCGCTCCAATGATCCCTTCGCGCCCCCGATCATCCAGACCAATTATCTGGACGCCGAGCTCGATCGCCGCGTCATCGTCGGCGGCATGAAGCTCGCGCGGCGCCTGCTCAAGAGTGCGCCGCTCTCGCCCTATTACGCCTACGAGGATTTCCCCGGTCCCAACATCAACACCGACGACGAGTTTTTGGCGGCCGCCACCGAGCGCGGCACCACCACCTTCCACCCCGGCTGCACCTGCCGCATGGGCCCGGCGGATTCCACCTGGGCGGTCGTCGACGACCAGCTCCGCGTCCACGGCCTGGAGGGCCTGCGCGTCATCGACGCCTCCGTCATGCCCCGCATGATCTCGGCGAACCTCAACGCGTCCACGATGATGATCGCCGATCGCGCCTCGGACCTCATCCGCGGGAAGGCGCCGATGGAAGCCGCGCGCATTCCGGACGCCGCGGTGGCGTGACATCTTCGTAGGATGGGTAGAGCGCAGCGAAACCCATCATCGTGCAGCGCTTGCTGAGCCCGATGGGTTTCGCTGCGCTCTACCCATCCTACGATTTCCGCCCATCGAATGAGTCGCATCCATGGAAGATCATCCGCTTCTTGACATCGTGACGAAATGGCCCGGTCGCCGGCCGACGCAAGCCGCGTTCGAGGCGCTTGGGTTCTCGCTCCACAGGGCGCGGCAGGACGAGCTCATTCAATTCTGTGGAACGGAGTGCTCGGACCTGCTCTACCGATATTGGGACGAAGTCGCTCTTGAAACGATGCAGTCGCTTGGACAGGGCAATCCCGACGGACGAACCTTCGTCATCATGCCGAAAAATCGTTCCGCCTTGCTGGACGAACTCTTCGCCGCCAGAGATTTTGTCGAGCCGCCATTCGTCGCCCCGCCACTCGTGAGATGCGTGTTCGAGCACCTTCGGAAAGTCTATGGGGACCAGGAGTTCCGCGAGAACCGGGTCGCCCATCTGGATCGGTTGCAAAGGGCGGAAGCCGAGCGTCTGCGCATTGATCCAGGCGGTGGACTTCGAATGAAAAAGGACGTCATTCCCTTCCTGGAAGAGTTTTGCGGCGTGCTGGGATTTGAAGGCCGTTCCCGGAATCGATGGCAGAAAAAGGTCGGCGGCTGCCTTGTCTTCGAGATTGGCGTTTGGCTCGGCGGAAATGCCTTTCGCATGTGGTCTCCGCTCAAGTTTCGCATCGTCCACGTGCGCGAGCCAAAATACGCATTCGAGACTGAGGGAGGCGCTGTGTTGGGCCGGCTCATCCCCGGAGCGGACTTGTATGGGCGATGGGGCAGCGATCTTGAATATGTTCTCGGCATCAGGGCTCTCATCGAGCTGTTCAATGTCGTCGCTGGCACGTTCGAGGATGCTCTAGCGAGCGGTTCCTGAAACGGTTGCTCGTGAGTCCCGTCGGGCAAAACACCCGCAACCCGTCAACCCCTCCGCGCAAAAATATTCCACTTTACCGAAATTCGGAATTGCGGCATACATCGAAGCAGCCCGGCCCGACGAAGAGGGGCGGTTCGCGAGTCGTTCGAGACGCGGGCCGGGTTGCGGTGGACGCGGCAGCGTCGTGCGCGAGAGGCGTGGGCAGGGCGGGTAGTCCCTGTGAGCCCGAGGCTTCGTGCGGACGAGCGGCGCTGAAGTTCGGCGAAGCCTCTTGGCGAAGCCGGATGAGCTGCGTACGGCAAAACCGTGTGGTCCTGGCCGTCGTTGCCACGGTCAAGCCTGTCGCGGAGATGTGCGCGAGCCCAACCGGGCAGACGGCATCATCCAATTCGCGGGGCGAGGGAGGCCAGAGGGAAAGTTCGGCTCCCGGGAGATCACGGCATAAGCCGTCCGACCATCGCGCAGGGAAGGCCGTGTGTTCGGCCGCACCTGTATGCCGCTGTGCAGTCCTTTTGCGCTATCTGCGCACAGCGGACCGCGGGTGCCAAGCCGGCACCCGGCCTTCCCTGCGCCCTCTTTCCTTGGGGGCGACGGAGAGAGCAAAGCTCGGGCGAGATGCGTCGCGAGGCTGAGGTGTGTCTGCGATTCAAAATGCGAGTCGGAAGGGCAACTGCTGCCTCATACTCCGTCATTGCGAGCGCAGCGAAGCAATCCAGACTGTCACCGCGGAGGCATTCCGGATTGCTTCGCTGCGCTCGCAATGACGGTGTGGAGAAAGCGGCGCACCGAACTCTACTCTCGTGCCCCGGACGCAGCGCAGCGTCTCTTGACGGTGCGCTGCAGAGCCGGGGCCCATGTCGCCGCATTGTACCGTGTCGCCTACCGGGTCCCGGCTCTGCGCAGCAGCGTTGCACGCTGCAGCGCGTCCGGGACACGGGAAGGTCACACTTCCCGTCTGCTCAAGAATGCCAGCCGCTCGAACAGATGCACGTCCTGCTCGTTCTTCAGCAGCGCGCCGTGCAGCGGCGGGATCAGCTTGCGCGGGTCGCGTTCCCTCAGCTGCTCGACGCTCATGTCCTCGTTGAGCAGCAGCTTGAGCCAGTCCAGAAGCTCCGACGTCGACGGCTTCTTCTTCAGGCCGGGCACCTCGCGCACCTCGAAGAAGATGCGCAGCGCTTCCTCGACCAGGCGCTTCTTGATGCCGGGGAAGTGGACGTCGACGATGCGGCCCATCGTGTCGGCGTCGGGGAACTTGATGTAGTGGAAGAAGCAGCGGCGCAGGAACGCGTCCGGCAGCTCCTTCTCGTTGTTGGAGGTGATCATCATGATCGGGCGCTGCTTGGCCTTGATCGTCTCGCCGGTCTCGTAGACATGGAATTCCATGCGGTCGAGCTCGAGCAGGAGGTCGTTCGGGAATTCGATGTCGGCCTTGTCGATCTCGTCGATCAAGAGCACCGGCCGCTGCTCGGCGGTGAAGGCGTCCCACAGCTTGCCGCGCTTGATGTAGTTCTTGATGTCGGACACCCTGCTATCACCGAGCTGGCTGTCGCGCAGGCGCGACACCGCGTCGTATTCGTAGAGGCCCTGCTGCGCCTTGGTGGTGGACTTGATGTGCCAGGTCAGCAGCGGCGCCTTCAGAGCCTTCGCGACTTCCTCCGCCAGCACCGTCTTGCCGGTGCCGGGCTCACCCTTGATGAGGAGCGGGCGCTCGAGCACGATCGAGGCATTGACGGCGACCTTGAGATCGTCGGTCGCAACATAGTCCTTGGTGCCGGTAAATTTCATCGCGTGTCCTTGGGTCATCGTCGGCGAGAGGCGTCGGCCCCGTCGCGACAAGCGAACGGCCGCTCGCGGCGGCTGTTCCTGGTTCGGTCAGGCTTTCAGACCCGTTTTATCAGCGAAAGGATGACGAGCACAATCACCGCGCCGATCGTGGCGTCCACGATGGCGCCGACCGTGCCCGTTGCCAGCTGGATGTGCAGTTGGGGCAACACCCAGCTTGCGACCAGCGCGCCGATGATGCCGACGACGATGTTGCCGATCAGTCCAAATCCCGCCCCGTGGACAATCTTGCCCGCAAGCCAGCCCGCGATCGCACCGATGATGAGTGCTGCGACAATTCCCATTGCAAACGTCCCCAAAACAACCCCGTGAGGGCCCCAATTCTAGAGCAAAAAGCTTCGCGGTCCAGCACCCCGCGGCGGTCTCCGCCCCTTGACGTCAGCCACCCGACGGGCAATCTGTCACCCATGTTCCTGCAATTCTTCACTTCTCTGCGCGATGCGCAGGTCCCCGTGACGCTGCGCGAATACCTCACGCTGATGGAGGCGCTCGACGCTGACCTGTCGGATTATTCGGTGGAAAATTTCTACTACCTGTCGCGCACCTCGCTGGTGAAGGACGAGCGCAACCTCGACAAGTTCGACCGCGTCTTCGGCACGGTGTTCAAGGGCCTGGAAAACCTGCTCGACGCCATGGAGAAGGCGGAGATCCCCGAGGAGTGGCTGAAGAAGCTCGCCGAAAAATACCTGACTGACGAAGAGAAGAAGCAGATCGAGGCCATGGGCTGGGACAAGCTCATGGAGACCCTGAAGAAGCGCCTCGAAGAGCAGAAGGGGCGGCACCAGGGGGGCTCGAAGTGGATCGGCACCGCCGGCACCTCGCCGTTCGGCGCCCACGGTTACAATCCCGAGGGCGTGCGCATCGGCCAGGAGAAGAACCGCAACAACCGCGCCGTGAAGGTGTGGGACAAGCGCGAGTTCAAGGACCTCGACGGCAATGTCGAGCTCGGCATCCGCAACATCAAGGTGGCGCTGCGCCGCCTGCGCAAATTCGCGCGCACCGGCGCACCCGACGAGCTCGATCTCGACACCACCATCCGCGAGACCGCCAATCACGGCTATCTCGACGTCCACATGCGCCCCGAGCGGCGCAATGCGGTGAAGCTTTTGGTGTTCTTCGACATCGGCGGCTCCATGGACGCGCATATCGAGCAGGTCGAGGAGCTGTTCTCGGCGGCGAAGAGCGAGTTCAAGCACATGGAGTATTTCTACTTCCACAACTGCCTCTATGAGGGCGTGTGGAAGCAGAACAAGCGCCGCTTCACCGACCGCACGCCGACCTGGGACGTGCTGCACAAATACCCGCACGACTACAAGATCGTGTTCGTCGGCGATGCGTCGATGAGCCCGTACGAGATCATGGTGCCCGGCGGCTCGGTCGAGCATGTCAACGAGGAGCCGGGCTCGGTCTGGCTCGACCGCATCATCCGCACCTATCCGCATGCGGTGTGGCTCAATCCGGTCGCTCAGAAGCATTGGGACTATTCGGAATCGACCACCATCATCAAACGCATTTTTGCGAACCGCATGTACCCGATCACGATCGAGGGGCTTGAGGGTGCGATGAAGGAATTGACGCACTAGCTTCTCGTCATTCCGGGGCGCGCGTAGCGCGAACCCGGAATCCATCGGGCCGCAATGTTCGTCGATGAATGGATTCCGGGTTCGATGCTGCGCATCGCCCCGGAATGACGAAAGAAGAGAAGGGAAGACCCATGCCCCAAAACATCACCCGCGGCATCAAGGCGCTGATCGACGAGGCCAATGCCGAGATCGAGACGCTCAACGCCAAGGACGCCATCGAGATCTCCAAGAATGGCGACGTCGTCATCGTCGACATACGCGACCCTCGCGAGATCGAGCGCGACGGTCGCATCCCCGGCGCGTTCGCCTGCACGCGCGGCATGCTGGAATTCTGGATCGACCCGCAGAGTCCCTACGCCAAGCCGGTCTTCCAGGAGGACAAGAAGTTCGTCTTCCACTGCGCCGGGGGCCTGCGCTCCGCACTCGCGGCCAAGACCGCGCAGGACATGGGCCTGAAGCCCGTCGCCCACATCGCCGGCGGCTACGCCGCCTGGCGCGATGCCGGTGGGCCGACGGAAGCGTGGGAGCCGAAGAAGAAGGGGTGAATTGGATACCGCGCGTACCACACACTCCGTCATGGCCGGGCCTGTCCCGGCCATCCACGTTCTTGCTCGCGCGCCGAAAGACGTGGATGCCCGGGACAAGCCCGGGCATGACGACCGACAAAGTTGCCAGAGAGTACATCAATGACTGACACCCCCACCGACCCCCTCGTCTCCACCGAATGGCTCGCCGCCCACATCAACGACGCCAACGTCAAAGTGCTCGACGCCAGCTTCAAGCTGCCGGGCGTGCTGCCGCTGCCGAAGGACGACTATCTCGCCGCGCACCTGCCCGGCGCTGCGTTCTTCGACGTCGATGCGGTGTCGGACCATTCCAACCCGCTGCCGCACATGTATCCGAGCGCCGAGCAGTTCTGCCGTGACATCGGCAATCTCGGCATCTCCAACGCCGACACCGTCGTGCTCTACGATGCCGGCGGCTGGGTCGCCGCACCCCGCGCCTGGTGGATGTTCCTGGCCTTCGGCCATAGCAACGTGCGCATCCTCAATGGCGGCCTGAAGAAGTGGCGCGCCGAGGGGCGAGCGGTCGAGAGCGGCGAGGTGAAGCCGAAGCCAGCGACGTTCAAGGCGAGCTACGATTCAAATCGCGTGCGCAGCATGCAGCAGCTGATCGCCAATGTGGAAAGCCGTGCCGAGCAGGTGATCGACGCGCGCGCCGGCGACCGCTTCGAGGGCCGCGCCCCCGAGCCGCGCGCCGGCATCCGCTCCGGCCACATCCCCGGCGCGCGCAACGTGCCCTACAATCAGCTGTTCGATGCCGCGACCGGCACGATGAAGCCGCTCGAGGACTTGCGCGCCGCCTTCACGAGCGCCGGCGTCAAGCTCGATGCGCCGATCGTGACGAGCTGCGGCTCGGGCGTCTCAGCCGGGGTGCTGACGCTCGCGCTCTATCGCCTTGGGATCACCGACACCGCGCTCTATGACGGCTCGTGGTCGGAATGGGGCCAGGAGGGCGGCCCGGCCATCGCGACCGGGCCGGCGTGAGCGTCACGATGACGGTGCGCGCCCTCGCGCTCTCGACGCCTTGAGCGCGTGCCTCGAAGGATGGCCACAAGCGAAATCGCTCCCGCAAGCGGGGCGCGGTGAAGATCACCGCATGCGCGTGGTCGTCGTCGCAAACGTCTGCGGCTGACCGAATGGATCGAGCTGCTGCTGCAACTGCTGAGGCGGCGGACGACGCACTACGCGATGCCGCTTCTTGACCTTCGCCTTGCGCTTGGCCGCCTTGTCGTCGGCCTTGCTCTCGGTCTTGGCCTTCGCCGGCGCATCCTTCACGGCCGTCGTCGCCGGCTCGTTCAAAGCGGCCAGCTTGGCCGAGGCGGCATCGAGTGCGGAGGAGGCCAGGGCCGCGCTGGGATCGACCGGCGCTGGCTCGCTGGCGGTCGCGGCAGGCTCGGCCGCGGGGATCGACGCCGTGGTGTCGGCCGGGGTGAGCGTGTCGGCGGGCGCCGGCGCTGCGGCCTCCGTCGTCGTCTCGGGCTTCGTTGTCTCGGTCTTCGTTGTCTCGGCCTTGGCCGGTTCGGCGACCGGGACGTCAGCCGGAGGTGCCGCGACCTGGGACTGGGCCTCGGTCTCGGTCGTCAGCACGGCGACCTGGTCGGACTCGCTTTCGGGCAGTCCAATGGTCGGTACCTTGTCGCGCAGCGACGGCTCGGGCTCGGCGGTCGGCTCCGGCTCCGCGCGGAGGACCGCGAGCACCGGCTGGGCCGGCTCGGGAGCCTGCGCGAACACCTGCTCCTGCGGACCGTTCCGCCAGGAGGGGTTGCTGACATACTGCTCGTGGCTCGCCCGCAGCAGTGCGGCGGCGCCCAAGCCGAACACCAGGATGGAGACTGACAGCAGGATCGCGGCAAACAGGAAGCGAAAGCCGGGAAGCATCGAGCGATTGCGAATTTCCGCCCCGGCGGCGAAGAGGCCAGGGCCCAAGAGCCATCTGAACGCGGTGACGGTACTGTTTGCCGCGTTCGCCACGCGGGGATCGAGAGCTCAAATGGGCGGCGAATCAGGCTGATTCGAACATACCGCAACGATTCCGACCCGTTCCGCAAAAAACGGGGCCGTAGACTCCGGCAATTGACGCCATGAGCTGATTTCCGCCCCGTGATGCAACGGGGCAACGGTAGTCTTGCGGATCACAAATCGGCAGGTCCCGCGCAAATAAGCCTGATATGTCTTGAATGTGCCGCTATCTTCGGCCATCTGGCCGTTAACGGTCCGATCGGGCTTGGGGACTATACAAGAGCGATGATGATCAAACATTTTCTGACGATATGCGCTGCCGCAACAGTCGCTGCGGCGGGAACCTCGCTCGCGCAGGCTCAGAGCTATCCGGTTCAGCAGGCACCGAGCTACGGCGCCCCGGCCGAATATCGGCCCGGCGACCGCACGCCGAATTTCGACGCGCTGGAAGATGACGACGACGCGATGCCGCAGGCATCGTTGCCGCCGCCCGGCCCAGCCGACGATCCGCGCTATGGCCGTCCGGTCGGTGCTCCCCCGGTCTACTCGGCCGCGCCGCCGCAGGGTCCGGTGATGTCGCCGGATGATCCGCGTTATGGCCGCCCGACTGGGGCGCCGGTCTATTCGGCCGCACCGTCGCAGGGCCCCGTGATGTCGCCCGACGATCCCCGCTACGGCCGCCCCGCGGGTCCGCCGCCAGTGATCTATGCCAATCGTCCGGGCCAGCAGGGGCAGGCTCCCGCCGGTGACGGCATGCGTCCGCCGGAGGCCGTTGGTGGTCCCGCCGCGACCGGAACGGTCCAGGCCGGGCAGCCGCCGGTCGGCGCTGACGGAAGGCCGATGACGATGGCCGCGCTGCCGCCTGAGGAGCAGCCCGATGCTGCGCCGGTGCAGCTGCCGCAGAACCTGCGCCGCCAGGAGGTCTCGTTCCAGACCAAGGAGCCCGCGGGCACCCTCGTGGTCGATACCCCCAACACCTACCTCTATTACGTGCTCGGTGGCGGCCGAGCGATCCGCTACGGCGTCCGCGTCGGCCGCGACGGCTTCACCTGGACCGGCGTGCAGAAGATCACCCGCAAGGCCGAGTGGCCGGATTGGCATCCGCCGACCGAGATGATCGAGCGCCAGCCCTATCTGCCGCGTTTCATGGCCGGCGGCCCCGGCAATCCGCTCGGCGCCCGCGCGATGTATCTCGGCTCGACCGTCTACCGCATCCACGGCACCAACCAGCCCTCGACCATCGGCAAGTTCGTCTCGTCCGGCTGCATCGGCATGCTGAACGAGGACGTCTCCGACCTGTTCGATCGCGTCAAGGTCGGCACCCGCGTGGTGGTGATGCCGGGTGGTCCGCCGCCGGGAACCGCGACGGCGTCCGCCGCGCCGGCGCCCGGTCCTGCCGCAGGTCCGGCTCCGATGGCCGCGCAGGCCGGTCCGGTCCCGGGCACGCAGCCGACCGTGGTGCCGCCGCTACCCGCGCCGGTCACCGTGCGCTAAGCGCGCCGCGAATATTCAAATTGCAAAAGGGCGTGCCATCGGCACGCCCTTCATCATTCAGGCCAGCTTGCGCGGCAGCTCGCTGCCTTTGGTGAAAGCGTCGATCGCCTCGACCATCTGGCCGTAATGGATGCGCAGGCCGTCCTCGGTGGCGTAGCCCAGATGCGGCGTCAGCACGAGGTTGTCGAGCTTGCGGAAGGGATGGTCGACCGGCAGCGGCTCGACCGAGAAGACGTCGATGCCGGCGCCCGCGATCTTGCGCTGCTGCAACGCCTCGAGCAGCGCCGCCTCATCGACAATTGGCCCGCGCGCGGTGTTGACGAGGAAGGCCGTCGGCTTCATCCGCGCGAGATCGTCGCGGCTCACCAGCCCGCGCGAGCGCTCGCTCAGCACCACATGGATGGTGACGATATCGGCCTTGGCGAACAGCTCCTCCTTGGTGGCGTAGCCGACGCCGGCCGCCGCGCATTTCTCCGGCGTCAGGTTCGGGCTCCAGGCAATCACGTTCATGCCGAACGCCTTGGCGATCCCGGCCATCCTGCTGCCGAGCTTGCCGAGCCCGACAATGCCGAGCGTCATGCCCTCGATCTCGACGCCGGCAAAGGTCTGCCAGGGCTCGCCAGCATGCATGCGCGCGTTCTCGCGGCCGATGCCGCGGGTCAGCTCCAGGATCAGGCCCATGGTCAGCGGTGCGGTGGGATCGCGCGAATATTGCGTGCCTGCGACGGTGACGCCGCGCGCCTTCGCGGCTTCCATGTCGATCGCGGCGTTGCGCATGCCCGACGTGAGCAGCAGCTTCAGCTTTGGCAGGCTCTCGAACAGGCTCTTCGGGAAGGCCGTGCGCTCGCGCATCGCGCAGATGATCTCGAAATCGGCCAGCGCGCTGGCCGCAGCCCGCTCGGAGGCGAAGGGATGGCTGAACACGGTGACGTCGAGGCGGTCGGACAGTTTCTGCCAGTCGGCGACGTCGAGCGCGAGATTGAAATAGTCGTCGAGAATTGCACAGCGCAGCCGGCTCATCAGCGTTCATCCAGGGCCAGAGTTGATGGCGAGAGGTGAGGGCGCTGGGCGCGCGCCATCGTCGGAACCGGGCCATGGTTGCGCGCAATCAGGACGGCGCGCAAGCCGCTTGCGTCTTCAAAAGTCCGATAGGAAGGAGGCGCTCAGAGATCCCGGGGCTTCAGGCGGAACGGCGCATCCATGCCGTGCTTGGCGCGCCATGCCGGACCGGGGCCACGCATGTAGTGCAGTTCGGGCCGGTAGGGATTGAAGGCGGTGGCGAAGAAGCGCTTCCAGAATCCCTTGATCTCCGAGACGAAGCCGGAGACGTGGCCGGCTTCTGCCGGAACAGGAAGAGAATGGGTCTCGATCAGAGCCATGATGCGGCCTCGCTGTGCTCCCGTTCGTTCTGAGCGGGTGGCGCTGTTTCCGCGCGAAACCGAGCTTTCAGCCTGATTTATTAAAAGATGGTTTCAATTGTCCGGATCGGTGACCGGATGGTGTCCGTCCCGTATTCATCCGTGGTGAACGGACGGAAAACATTGCCCTTTGGGGGCGGGATCGTTACATCGCAGGCTAAGCAAATTTCCTCAAATCGAAGGTTTTCGGGACCGATGGCGCGCCAGTTCATCTATTTCATGCAGGGCCTGACCAAGAGCTACCCGACCCGGAAGGTGCTCGATAACATCCATCTGTCGTTCTACCCGGACGCCAAGATCGGCGTGCTCGGCGTCAACGGCTCGGGCAAGTCGACGCTGCTCAAGATCATGGCTGGCCTCGACAAGGAGTATAACGGCGAGGCCTGGGTCGCGCAGGGCGCCCGTGTCGGCTATCTCGAGCAGGAGCCGCACCTCGATCCGGCACTCAGCGTGCGCGAGAACGTCATGCTGGGCGTCGCCAAGCAGAAGGCCATCCTCGATCGCTACAACGAGCTGGCGATGAACTACTCCGAGGAAACCGCCGACGAGATGACCAAGCTACAGGACGAGATCGAGGCCCAGGGCCTCTGGGATCTCGACAGCAAGGTCGACCAGGCCATGGACGCGCTGCGCTGCCCGCCCGACGATGCGGATGTCACGAAGCTCTCCGGCGGTGAGCGCCGCCGCGTCGCGCTGTGCAAGCTGCTGCTCGACCAGCCCGAGCTGCTGCTGCTGGACGAGCCGACCAACCATCTCGATGCCGAGTCGGTGTCCTGGCTCGAAGGCCATCTGCGCAACTATCCCGGCGCGATCCTGATCGTGACCCATGATCGCTACTTCCTCGACAACGTCACGAGCTGGATTCTCGAGCTCGATCGCGGCAAGGGCATTCCCTACGAGGGCAATTACTCGTCCTGGCTGGTGCAGAAGCAGAAGCGGCTGGAGCAGGAGGGACGCGAGGACGCAGCGCACCAGAAGACGCTCGCGCGCGAGCAGGAATGGGTCGCCTCGTCACCGAAGGCACGCCAAGCCAAGTCCAAGGCGCGCTATCAGCGCTACGAGGATCTGCTCAAGCAGGCGAGCGAGAAGCAGACCCAGACCGCGCAGATCATCATTCCCGTCGCCGAGCGGCTTGGCGCCAACGTCGTCGACTTCGAAGGTCTCAGCAAAGGCTTCGGCGACCGCCTGCTGATCGACGATCTCACCTTCAAGCTGCCGCCCGGCGGCATCGTCGGTGTGATCGGCCCCAACGGCGCCGGCAAGACCACGCTGTTCAAGATGATCACCAAGCAGGAACAGCCGGACAACGGCACCATCACGGTCGGCGAGACCGTGCATCTCGGTTATGTCGACCAGTCGCGCGACGCGCTCGACGGCAGCAAGAACGTGTGGGAGGAGATCTCCGGCGGCAACGAGCTGATCCTGCTCGGCAAGAAGGAAGTCAACTCGCGTGGCTATTGCTCGGCGTTCAACTTCAAGGGTGCCGACCAGCAGAAGAAGGTCGGCGCGCTGTCCGGCGGTGAACGCAATCGCGTGCATCTCGCCAAGATGCTGAAGTCCGGCGCCAACGTGCTGCTGCTGGACGAGCCGACCAACGACCTCGACGTCGACACGCTGCGCGCGCTCGAAGAGGCGCTGGAGGATTTCGCCGGCTGCGCCGTCATCATCAGCCATGACCGCTGGTTCCTCGACCGTATCGCGACCCACATCCTGGCCTTCGAAGGCGACAGCCATGTCGAATGGTTCGAAGGCAACTTCCAGGATTACGAGAAGGACAAGATGCGCCGGCTCGGCCAGGACAGCATCATTCCGCACCGCGTGAAGTACAAGAAGCTGACGCGGTGATTTCGGCATGATGCGGCGGGCGCTCATCGCTGCGGTGATCGTGGTCACCTGCGGCTGGACGTCCGCGCGCGCCGCCGATGCCGCCTTCACCCAGTTCATCGCCTCGCTGTGGCCGGAGGCGCAGGCAGAAGGCGTCTCGCGCAAGACGTTCGACGAGCAGACGCGCGGGCTCGAGCCCGACTACAAGCTGCCCGATCTGATCCTGCCCGGACGGCCCGCGCTAGGTGCGCCGTCGCAGGCCGAGTTCGTGCAGGTGCCGGCCGACTACGTCAAGGAAGCCTCGATCGCGCGGCTTGCGGGCGAAGGACAGCGGCTGCTGCAGAAATATCGCGCCTCGCTGAGCGAGATCGAGAAGAAGTCCGGCGTGCCGGCAACCGTGATGCTCGCGATCTGGGGCCGCGAGACCGATTACGGCCGCTACACGCTGCCTTACGATCTCGTCCGCGTGCTGGCGACGCAGGCCTATGTCGGGCGACGCAAGGATCAATACCGCACCGAGTTCATCCTTGCGCTGAAGATCCTCGGCGAAGGCGTGGTGACGCGCAAGGACATGCGCTCGTCCTGGGCCGGCGCCACCGGGCTGACGCAGTTCCTGCCGTCCGAATATTACAAGCACGGTGTCGATTTCGACGGCGACGGCCGCATCGACATCTGGCATTCGGTGCCGGATGCGCTGGCCTCAGCCGCGCAGCAACTCGTCAACAAGGGCTGGCAGAGCGGCGTGCGCTGGGCCTACGAGGTGCAGGCGCCGGCCAAGGTCGATTGCACCACCGGTGTGCCCGAGGTGACGAAGCCGCTCGGCCAGTGGTTGCGCGAAGGCTTTGTGCCGGTGCGCGGGCAGAAGCTGAGCGCCACCGAACAGGCGCAGCCGGCCTCGCTGCTCCAGCCGGAAGGCATCTATGGTCCCTCGTTCCTGACGACGAAGAACTACTTCGTCATCAAGGAATACAATTTCTCCGACCTCTATGTGCTGTTCGTCGGTCATCTGGCCGACCGCATGACGAGCCCGCTTCCGTTCGCAACGCCATGGGCGGCCTCGAAGCAATTGCGCACCAGGGATGTCGAGACCATGCAGCGTGGGCTTACGCACGTCGGGCTCTACAAGGACAAGATCGACGGCAAGGCCGGCATGCAGACGCGCGCCGCGCTCGGTGCCTATCAGAAGTCGGCGGGCCTCAAGGTCGATTGCTGGCCCAGCGAAGAGGTGCTGCGCTCGATCCAGGCGGCGCGATAGCGCGCGACCAAAGAAAAAGCCCGGCCGATGGTCTCGGCCGGGCTTCGATCGCGGCGCTCACGAGCGCCGGTGCGATCAGATCAGTAGCAGACGCGAACCGGACGAACGACCCAGCCGTAACCGTCCCAATAACGCTGACGCTGCCAGTAGCAGGGCGGGGGCGGCGGGCCGGGCTCGGCGACGTAAACGGGGCCGCCATAGGCCGGACGGCTCGACGCGATGGCGCCGCCGACGATGGCGCCGCCGATCAGGCCGGCCGCGATGCCGGCGCCAACGCCGTCATGGGCCTTGGCGGACGGAGTGGCGGTCACCAGCGAACCGGCGACCGTCGCAACCGTGAGGGCGGCAACTAAAGTCTTCTTCATGCTCTTGGCTCTCCTGGGAGATGGGTTCCTCTTGTTAGAGGCGCCCGGGTTTCAAAGGTTCACGCACACGCTGATGGAATTGGCCGTGCAGCTAGGAAGCGCGCAATTGGTCAACCCACGGTAAACGCACACGGAGCTGTGACGAGAAAAAGCGGTCTTTTTCAGGCCCGGAGATGAACGGCGCGCCCGTAGTGAACCGGTCAGCCGATGTGGTCGCGATGGACCGGTTCGAGTCGCCTCAGCCGCAGACTCTGACGCGGCGGACGCGCCAGGCATAGCCGTCCCAGAAGCGCTGCTTCTGCCAGACGCAGCCGCCGCCGTAATAGTCGTCAGAGACATAGCCCGGGCCCGGCGCATAGTAGCGGGGCGGGTAATAGCCGGGTTCGTAATAGCCGGGTCCGGGTCCGTAATAATACGGAGAGGTCAGCGCGCCGCCGACAATGGCGCCGCCGATGATGCCGGCCGCTACGCCCGCCGCGACGCCGCGCTGTGCATGGGCCGGGGTTCCGGCCGCAACGGCCAGGGAGGCGACGGCGGCGACCGTCAGGAGCAACTTCTTCATCGGCTTGACCTTTCGTACGAACACGCGGGAACCTTTTGGGAGCAGAGTTCCATACTTCGTTTGAATGATCAATGAACGGCACCTTGGTGGCGGGCGACCAATTGATGTGAACCGCAGGCTCGGCCAGGAGGCGACGATGGGCAACGCGATGATCAATGCATTGATTGCTGCCGGGGTCGTGTCCGCGATCGGCTACGGCTGGATCACCCATCTCCAGAACCGCGGCCAGCGGCGCTCCCGCGCCGGGGCGGGTGGCGATGGCAGCAGCAGCGGCGACACCTATTCGGGCAGCAATAACGGCTTCTCGCTGGGAAGCTGGTTTTCCAGCGACAGTTCGGGCAGCTCGGCCGACAGCGGCAGCTGTTCCAGCAGCGACTGCGGCAGCAGTGGTGGCGATTGCGGAGGCGGCGGCGATGGTGGGGGAGGCGGAGGCGGCGATTAGATCCGCTCCAATCTTGATCCAGCGCAACGCTGAAATTTAGGGCCGTTCTAGGCTGCTTTTGGGCCAGTTTGGAATAGCTTCAAATACCGCTTTTTCCTTTTGCATCCGGCGGGCCCGTTAAATATCGATGATGATGCATCACCGAAGGGCCTGCCGCTTCCATGATCGTTTGTTCCTGTAACGTGCTGAGCGATGACGACATCCGCGCCGCCGTCGCCGAGTCCGACGACGCCGTGCGCCATGCCAAGCAGGTCTATGGATGCCTCGGCTGCAGCGCCGAATGCGGTCGCTGCGCCCGGACGATCAAGACCATCATCGACGAAGCCCTTGGCCCCTGCGCCCAGTCCTGCTGTGCTGGCTGTCCGCACAACCACACTGTGGCTGCCAATGACGAGGCGGCCGAGCCCGCCCAGTTCGCCCTCGCGGCCTGCTGAAAGCCTTCGCAGCTCGGTTGAGCTTTTCCCCGGCCGCGCCGCCGTAGCCAGTTGCCCTCATTCGTAAACTGACTTAGAAGCGTTCTAAATTCGGTTTTGGGCCGATTTGGACTGCAAGAGCTGGAGTGAACCATGCAGGGCGACGCAAAAGTCATCGACTATCTCAACAAGGCACTGCGTCACGAACTGACTGCGATCAACCAGTACTGGCTGCACTACCGCTTCCTCGACAATTGGGGCCTCCTCGACATGGCCAAGGTCTGGCGCAAGGAGTCCATCGAGGAGATGGAGCACGCCGACAAGCTCACCGCGCGCATCCTGTTCTTCGACGGCTTTCCGAACATGCAGGTGCTCGATCCCTTGCGCATCGGCCAGAACGTCAAGGAGATCATCGAGTGCGACCTCGCTGCCGAGATGAGCGCGCGTGCGCTCTACCAGGAAGCGGCGACCTACTGCCACGGCGTCAAGGACTACGTCACGCGTGACTTGTTCGAGAAGCTGATGAGCGACGAGGAGCACCACATCGACTTCCTCGAAACCCAGCTCGACCTGATCGGCCGCATCGGCCTCGAGCTCTACACCCAGAAGCACGTCGGTGGGCTCGAGGGTGAGGGGCATTAAGCTCCGGCTCTGGCGCATACTCGGTGTCGTCCCGGCGAAAGCCGGGACCCATACCGCGTGATCTATCTGGATGCGCCGGTATGAGTACCGTGGGACGAGTTCTTCACTGCGAGTCTTCGCAAAACCACTCCCTGTGGCTATGGATCCCGGATCTGCGCTGCGCTTGTCCGGGACGACACCCTGATTGTCGCCCCACCTACAATTGCGTCTTGTAGATCTCTTCCACGGTCTCCTGGCTCGCCGGTTCGCCGAGGCCGGTCTGGTCGTGGATGACCGTGACGATGCTGGGCATCACCGAGCGCTGCACTTTCTCCGGCGACCACAGCTTCGAGCGCATCAGCGCCTTGCCGCAATGGAAATAGACTTCGCTGACGGCGACGTTCAGCACCGCCCGCGGTGGCTTGCCGAATTCCACCATGGAAGCGAGCAGATCCGGATCGGCCGACAGCGTGCCGCGTCCGCCGACGCGTAGCGTCTCGTCGATGCCGGGCACGAAGAACAACAGATGCACAAAGCCCGAGCCTTCGACGACGTTGCGGAAACTGTCGATCCGGTTGTTGCCGGAGCGGTCAGGCATCAATAGCTGGTTCGGACCGGCGACGTGGACGAAGCCGGTGCCGCCGCCGCGTGGCGAGGCATCGACGCTGCCGTCCGCGCCCGACGTCGCGAGCACGCAGAACGGCGACATCTCGATGAATTTCCTCGCATGCGCGTCGATCGCGGGACGCGCTTTCGCGATCACGCGCGGGCTCGGCTTGGCGTAGATGGTGGCGAGGTCTTCGGCGCAAAGATCGGTCAATGGCGTGCCTCCGCTTCAGCTTGGCGGCAAGCTATCCGATCGGGTCGCCTCCAGCCAATGGAATCGATCAAGACGTTTTACACGGCATCCGCCGGCACGAAGCAGCTGATGATGATGGCGCCGCGGTGGCGAACGTACCACACCACGGCCTGGCCGACCGGATTGCCCCGGTCGCGGATGATGGCGCGCTCGGGCACCTCCATCCATTGCCCTTCGATCGGCACCCAATAAGCGCCGCGGCGCACATCGTAGTCGGTGCGATGGCCGTCCGAGACATCGCAGCAGGGCACGCCGTTCGGCGCGATCACGCTCTTGAACCAGGCGCGGATATCGGGCGGGATGTGGTCATATTGCCCGTTGTCGAATGCGAGTGCGGCGCTGGTCAGCGCCGTCATCGCGACCAGCCAAACGCACAGTGCGAGCCTGTGCATGCGATCCCTCCTCGTCGCGTTCCGCTATTCGCGCGCGAGTCTTGCGCGTGTCGGTTCCATCGGTGACGCGATTAAGCCCGAGCTGTCAGCGCATTGCATGCCCAAATAATATGCGGCTCCGAAGTGCCGCACATGATGCGCTGCAAAATCAGCGGCGCGCCGATTCGATCGTTTGTTGCGGCGTGCTCTCCAGCAATTGCCGCACCTGCTCGCTGTAGAATTTCGCATTGCCGGTGGTGCCGTGGCCGCGCGTCTCGGCGCTCGCCGGGATCAGATAGAGGCGGCCGTTTTTGACCCGCTTCATGGCCGCGTCCGTGATGCCGGTCTCGGGCGGGTTGCGCTCGTCGTCGGCGGAATTGATCAGCAGCAGCGATGCTTCGATGGCTTCCAGCTTCTCGCCGGCATTATAGTCGTGCGAGGACTCCCACTGGTAGACGAAGTCGTTGGCATCCGCCGTGATCGGCGTCGCCAACCGGTCGTCGACGATCTTGTCGGCCTTGGCCGCGGTCGGCGCCTGCGATTGGTAGGCCAGGGTGCCGCCGATGCTGGCGATGCCGTAGGCAGTGATGGCATATCTCATCATGCGCGGCTGGCTGGTGTAGTTGCCGCCATTGTAGTCCGGGTCGTTGCGGATGGTGTCGAGCATGATCCGCCGCAGCATCCAGTTGCGCGACGCCATCTCGGTCGGCTGCGAGGCCATCGGGATCAGCGCGTCCATCGCGTTCGGATATTTCTCGCCCCACAGCCAGGTGTGCATGCCGCCCATCGAATTGCCGATGACGAGCCGCAGATGCTTGACGCCGAGTCCTTCCGTCACCAGGCGATGCTGCGCCTCGACCATGTCGTCGTAATCGTATTTCGGGAAGCTCGTCTTCATGCCGTCGGAGGGTTTTGACGATTTGCCATGACCGATGCCGTTGGGAAGGATGATGTAATATTTGGAGGCGTCGAGCGGTTGCCCCGCGCCGAACAGCTCCCCGGCGAAGGCGGGTGACAGCATGCTTGTGCCCGAGCCGCCCGTGCCGTGCAGCACGAGCACCGGTTGGCCTGAGGGCTCGCCGATTGTGGTGTAGTGCAGCTTCAGCTCCGGCATGGTCTCACCGGTGTGGAACTTGAAGTCCCTGGCGATCCAGTCGCCCTGCTTGGGTGCCGGATAATCGGCGGCCAGGACCGGCATTGAAAAGGACAGCAGGACAGCCGACAGCGCGGCGCAGGAAGCCTTCATGTTTCTCTCCCCATTGCGGCTCATGGTCGGCGGCCGCGTTGGAGCGGAACTTAGCAGAAGTGCGCGGAAGGATGTAGGATTTCGGCTCCGCCGATCGTCTTCAAGGAAACATCCGGAAGAGGCCCCTGCATGTGCCGCAACATCAAGACGCTGTTCAACTTCGAGCCGCCGGCGACGGAGGATGAGATCCACGCCAGTGCGCTCCAGTTCGTGCGAAAACTGTCCGGCTTCAACAAGCCGTCGCAGGCCAACGAGGCGGCGTTCGACCGTGCAGTGGCCGAGGTCTCGCAGGCTGCGCGAAATCTCCTGACCTCGCTGCACACCCATGCGCCGGCGCGGGACCGCGAGGTCGAGGCGGAAAGGGCGAAGGAGCGCTCGCGGCTGCGCTTCGGTTAGAGGGCTGCAGCTTCGCATTCCGTGATCTGGCTCACGGTATGGGGCGCCTCGTCCTGCAATGATGTCCGCCGGGATTTTGACAGCCCGGAGCAGGATCATGAGCCGCCCCCTTCTTCCGCTGAAAGCAGGTGCCATCGTCTTCACGCTGCTGTGGACTGCGTGGATGATGTGGTGGAGCGGCTCGTTCTCGAGCGCCAACGTGATCATCCTGGCCCTGTGCGGCGCGGCGGTGGGCTATCTCTGGTATCGCGCCATGCGCTGGCAGTTCGAGCGCATGGGCATGCTGCCGCGCAAGGATGACGCTTCCGGCGCGTCTTGATTTGGCTCGTGTCCCGGACGCGGTGCGGCGCGAAGTGCCGCTCCGCAGAGCCGGGACCCAGTCATCGTCAGCGCAGCTCCCGGCGATAAGGGCCTCGGCTCAGCAGCGCAGCATTGCATGCCGCGCTGCGTCCGGGGCACCGGCATCGCTAATCCCGGTGCTTCTTCTTTTTCTTCTTCTTCCTGTGCTCGTCGCTTTCGCCTTCGTCGCTCTCGTCGTCGACGATGGCCTCATCGGGCTCCTGCACGGCGGCCTCCAGCGCCTCGCGCTCGGCGGCGTCGCGCTCGCGTTGGCGGCGGCGCTCGTCCCAGGCGTCGAACAGTTGCTCGAGCCACGGCAGCACCTGTTCGATCGAGGGCAATTGACCGGCAGGCCCAGCCTCGCCGCGCGGGCCTTGCGGCCCCGCCGGCCCCTGCGGTCCGGCAGGTCCCTGCGCGCCGGCGGCCCCACGCGGGCCAGCCTCGCCCTGCTTGCCTTGCGGACCGAGCTTGCCCTGAGGTCCCGCCCTTCCGATCGGCCCCGGCTTGCCTTGCGGACCCGGCTTGCCGCGCGCGCCGTCGGGACCGCGCCGGCCCGGATGACCCTGCGGTCCCGGCCGTCCCGGCTCGCCCTGCCGTCCGCGCGGCCCTTGAGATCCCTGCCGTTTCTGTTCGTCTGCCACGCCGCTGCTCCCTTGACCGGAAGCAAGCTACTTAGCGGCGTTTGACGACAGCAGCAATTCCGCCGGGACAGCTCACCACGCTTGATCAACATCAATCGGCGGCACGCGCTGCTGTGTCATCGATCGCACGGCCACATCTCTTGCGAGGAGCGACCGATTCGCGCAGCGTGGAAGATCCTTTGGCTGTTCGCTGCCGTCCTTGCAGCAGCGCTTGGCCTCGCGCACCAACTGGTACCCGACGTCGTGCCGGTCGCGTTCGCCGAGGAGCCGCAGCCGTCATGGGCTGTCATGACGGCCTTCTTCCTCCGCGCGATCGAGATGATCGCAGCCTCGGTCGTGATGATCGCGCTTGCGGTCATCATCGGCGGATTGATTCAGCGGCGCGTCCTCGGACGCTAATCCTGATAGGCGGGCACGTCGATGCCGGACGCCGCGTAGATCCTGATCTTGTTGCGCAGCGTGCGCACCGACAGGCCGAGCACGCGCGATGCGCGGGTGCGGTTGCCGTCGCAGCGCGCAAGCGTCTGAAGCACGAGCTCGCGCTCGACTTCGTCGACGGTGGCGCCGATCAGAAGCGGAACGATCTGGTTGGGAGCAAGGAATTGCGCGCCCGACTCGGACGCAGCGACATGAACAGTGGTCATCAACACACCTCCCGATCAACGCCCGCTCCCATCTTTGGAAGCGGATCGAGAACCAACGACCCCCAAGCCGTAGATGTACGGTGGGCGGGTTTGGTTAATGAAAGGTTAATCGCGAACGAACGCACCAATTGACCCCAGGAATGCCGCTAAGCCGCCGCGATTGGCGCCAGATGCATCGTGATGCGGGACTATCTCTTCCACGCATGCGGTGTCATCGTCCGGTCCAGTGGCGCAATTGCCGACAAGGCGGACGACGAATCCCGTGCGCGGGGGTAGTGAGTCGCGCCTCACACCGTCCGGTAGCCGCCGTCCACCATCACGATCGTTCCCGTGACATAGGCCGACAGATCCGACGCGAGGAAGATCGCGGGCCCGACGATATCCTCGGGCTTGCCGGTGCGCGCCAGCGGGGTGTGGTCGACGAAGGCCAGCACCAGCGCCGGATTGGTCGCGCGCACATTGGCGTTGATGTTGGTCTCGATGAAGCCCGGCCCGATCGCGTTGACGCGCACGCCTTCCTTGCCGAGCTCGACCGCGAGCGCCTTGGTGAAGCCGAGCACGCCGTGTTTCGAGGTCGTGTAGGCCGCCGAGCTCGGCGTGCGCAGATGCACGAAGGACTGGATCGAGCCGATATTGACGATGCGGCCTTTGCTCGCGCGCAAGGGTGCGAGGAAGGCCTGCGTCATGTTGAAGACGCCGTTGAGGTTGAGCGAGATGATGTCGTTCCAGTCCTTCGCCACCGTCTCGGTCTCCGCGGTGAAGGCGTTGCGGCGAGTAATGCCGGCATTGTTGACGAGGATCGAGACCTGCCCGACCTTGTCGGCGATCTGCTTGGCGAGCGCAAAACAGTCCTCGCGCCGGGTCACGTCGAGCGCAAAACTCTCGACCCTGCCGCCCGCTTTGCGGATCTCCTGGGCGGCCTCCGCGACCGTGTCGGCATTGACGTCGAGCAGCACCACTTGCGCGCCCTCGCGAGCGTAGCCCGCCGCGATGGCCCGGCCGATGCCGGAGCCGGCGCCGGTGATGACGGCGATGTGGTTTGCGAGCAATGCCATGACATTTTCCTCCCGATTTCGTTTCGAAGTTTCACGAAACGCTAACTCGAAATTAAGGGGACGGAAACGGCAGCCTTGGCATACTGATCTTCATTGCTAAACGTTGCGCGCATGATGGAACGGCTCGACACACGGCTCGACTCCTGGAAACTCGCCCTTGAACGCCTGCGGTCGGCGCAATCGGCCGATTGGGCCGAGGCGGGCCGGCTCGTGGCCGAGATCGCGCGGACGAGCGTCGATGCCACGCTGCGCCAGGCCGCCGAGCAGGCGCTTCCGGTGCTGCGCCAGGCGGTCGAGAATGACGATCACGGCGTCACGCTGGCGGCCCAGCGCCGCATCGGCGTCGTTCTCGAAGTCGTTCATGATCTGACCGCGCCGCGCTTCGGCCGGCGCAACGCCACGCCGAAACAGCTGTCCAGCGAGGATCGTGCCCGCAAGATGCTCGGCCTGCCGCTCGCGGTGCAGCTCACCTGCGAGGACATCAACCAGGCCTATCGCCGCGCCGCCAAGGGCATGCATCCCGACCACGGCGGCAGCACGCAAGCCTTCATCGACCTCGCCGCCGCGCGCGACGTCCTGATCCATCCCGGCGCGCACAAGGACGCGTGAGGTGCTCGACGATATCTCGTAGGGTGGGCAAAGGCGCCAAACGCCGTGCCCACCATCTTCGTGGTGGATGGAAACGGTGGGCACGCTTGCGCTTTGCCCACCCTGCGACATCTCGAAGAGAAACGGGCAAGAACGCATGCCCGCGTCCTTGCCCGCTCTTCGTCCGCCGATCGAAATCTTACCAGGTGCACTGGCCGTTCTTCAGCGCGGCGTCCTTCACGGCGAGTGCGTCGATGAACGTCGGCACGGTTGCGCTGGCGCGATGATAGCCGGCCGGCCACGGCGTGGTCGGGATGCTCTCGTCCCAGATCTGGCAGAGGCCGGTGTCCTGCCAGCGGATCAGGTGATAGCTGGCTTCCGCTGGGTTCGCCGCGACGAAGGCGGTGACGGCAAGACCGGCGGCAGCGCACAGCACGGAAATACGACGCATGATCAGCTCCTCAAATGAATGATGTGATGCGCCTCCCGGCAATGCGGGGAGGGCTGGTGCCGGACGCTGGGGATGCGCCCCGGACAAGATGTGAGTAGTTCCGCAGGCCGGTCAGGTTCAAAGCGCGCGAGCGGGACATGGCTGATTTCGGCCGGAAAACGCGCGGTCCCGCAAAAGAAGAAGGCGGATCGCTCGCGCGACCCGCCCTCCAAATCCGGTCCGTTGCAAAAGCTCAGAGCGTGCAGCGGCGCTCGGCGCGCATCTTGATCTGGACGTCGGAAGCGGCCTGGAAGGTCGGGAGCGGCTTGCTGACGACCTTGTAGGTCGACACGCCCCATTGGAACGGCTTGTACTTCAGGTCCTCGTTCCAGACCTGGCAGATGCCGGTGTTGTCCCAGCGGATCACGTAATAGCCGACCGCCGCCGAGGCCGGCACGGCGAACACGGAGGTGGCGATGCCGGCAACGGCACAGAGGGCGAGAACGCGACGCATGAAATATCTCCTTGTGGGGAAGTGGGACGCAAAAATTCGTGCGGTAAAAGCAGGTCCTTTGCAAGCCGGGGAGCTGCCGTTCACGGACATGTCAGCTGTTCCCCAAGCATTTGGTTCGGCCGCGTGCCCGGCAAGCCACACGCTCAGTGGCTCACTTCGCCAGCGACGCCACCGCCTCGATCTCGATCAGCATCCTCGGGTCGGGCAGGGCGTGAACCACGCAGGTGGTGCGCGCCGGATAGGGCGGCGGGCCGAAGGCGCCGGCATAGAGCGCATTCATGGCGGCGACGTCGGAGGCGCGGGTCAAGAGGACGTTGACCTTGACGAGGTCGCGGACACCGGCGCCGGCCTCGCCCAGCACGCGCTTGATGTTGACGACGACATTGGCGAACTGCGCCTCGAAACCGTCGGGCAGCGCACCATTGGCATCGAAGCCGGGAATGCCGGAGACGAACAGGAGATCACCGACGCGCGTCGCAAAGGACAGCGGCGGCGCCTTCACGTGCGGCGGGGGCGCGAAATGCTGGATCGGCATGGCATCACCTCGAATGCAGGAACGGGCGCGTAGCCCGCATGAGCGTAGCGACATGCGGGAGACTTGCAATCGGGTTGCGGAGACCGGCAAGAACAAAAACGCGAAAACAACCCCATGCACAGTAGAGATCATGTGGAGATCATTGAGTTTTTACAATTCGGTAAAGGATAAACCTCCAAGTTGCTCCGTCGGGCAAGACAGGGGCGGAATGGGATGATGGAGATGCGCGACTTTGTGCCCGAACCTCCGCCGTCAGGCCCCGGCTTGACCGGGGCATCCATTGCGCCGCGGCCTCTCGGCGCAGTCACCGCCGCCTCTGGAATACTGGATCGCCCGGTTGGATGTTTGGACCGGGCGATGACGGTTGAGTGCGACGCCGCGCCTTGCGTCTCATGGCAGCCCCATCATTTTGCCGCCGCGATCCATCGGATAGATTCGCTGCGTCTGATTCGAATCCCTCCTTGAAAAATAGCCCCCGGAGATATCCATGAAGATCGCATCCACCTTCCGCGCCGCGCTGGTCGCCATTGCCGCCCTGGCCGGGCTCTCGACCTCGGCGATGGCCGACGGCGGCACCGTGGTGCTGACGATCTACAAGGCGGGCTGGATCATCGGCGGCTCCGGCGGTTCCGGCGTGCTCAACTTCCGCGGCCGCTCCTATGGGCTGTCCACCGGCGGGCTCGACTACGGTCTCGTCTTCGGCGGTTCCAAGACGGTGCTGCGCGGCCGCGTCTCCAACATCAATCGTCCCTCCGATGTCGCCGGCGTTTACGGCGCCGCCGGTGCCGGCCTTGCCGTCGGCCGCGGCGCCCGCGCCATCGTGCTCACCAACCAGAAGGGCGCCGTGCTGGAATTGACCGGCACCCAGGTGGGATTGATGGCGAATGCGGATCTCAGCGGCCTCGCGATCACGATGCGGTAGAGCAGGGTGCCGCCGTAGGGTGGGTTAGACCCTTGGCGTAACCCACCACTTCTGTCACCGCGGAAGGAGAAGAGGTGGGTTACGCGCATCGGCCCGCGCTTCGCGCAGCCGCTGCGCTAACCCACCCTACGATTTTCCGATCGCCGCATGAATCCGCTCGCAATGCGCGACGAGATTCTTCTGCGCATCGACGAACGCCTTCAGCGGCGTCGGGATCGGAAAATAATAGATGTTCGCGACGAAGCCGTAGATGCCGGCATCGACGCTCGTTGGCGCGGCGCCGTGCACGAAGCCCGCGGCGGGCACGATTTCGGCCAGCACCTGCAAATCGGCGAGCCCGCGCGCGTAAGCCTGCTCCGGCGTGTAGCGGCCGATGCCCTGGTAATGATAGCGCTGCGCATTATACGCCTTCGCCTTCTCGAATCCTTCTGCACTCACTTGCGGATGTTGCGCGATGAAGCCGTCGCGGAACGCCGGATAATAGCGCTCGTCCTTCCAGCGCGAATACGACATCACCCAATAGAGATCGTCGAGCATGCGCGTGACGAGGAGATTGGTGCGGCGCTGCTCGCTCGAGAGCGCGGCATCGATCGTCAGGCGATATTTCGCGATCACATGCGCGATGATCGCCTCGCTGTCGCCGATGGCCTCACCGTCGTCGACGATGTAGGGCAGCTGCCCGCGCGGCGCGGCGGAGGCGTCGAAGATGTGCTCGTGCACGAGCGGCACGCCCGCGAGCTTGAGGAAGGCGTAGACCTTGAGGCCATAGCCGTTGTTGTCGGCAACGCCGAACAGTTGCGGGTAGGAATAGAGGGTCAGCATGGGCGGGCTCCCTTCCACCCGGAGTCGTATCGCCGCAGTGACAGGCTTGCAACAGTCCGGCGCCTTGTGGGCGGTGTCGTTCGATCGGAGGACGCGAGGTATCGCCCGTTCGCAGTATGGATTCGGCCTGAAATTATTGCGCCAGGGCCCCGACATGCGATGCTCACTGACCCGCCGAAACACGCCGGCATTGTCTTTCGGCGGCGCGCTTCTGGTCGGGCTCGCCTTTGCAGCATCGGCACAGGCTGCGGATATCGCGGTAAAGCCCCTCACCAAGGCGCCGCCGGTCGCGATCTCGTCGTGGACCGGCTTCTATGCCGGCCTCGGCCTCGGCTTCCGATCGACCGCCGCCGACCTCACCACCACATCGGTATTCGAGGACGGCATTCCCCGTGACATCAGCGATGCCGTCGTCAGTCAGCCGTTCGACGGCCCGGGCCTTCGCGTCAATCCCTATGCCGGCTTCAATTGGCAGGTGGCGCCGAGCTGGGTCCTCGGCGTCGAAGGCGATGTGGGTTTTGGTCGCCAGACCACCATCCTCCAGGGGTTTCGCGCCTCGCCGCGGGCCGGCTCGTCCAGCTTCCTCGTCGACAGCCTCGCACTCACGGCCGGCTGGGATGCGAGCCTGCGCGGCCGCGCCGGCTATCTCCTGACGCCCGCGACAATGGCTTATGTGACGGGCGGACTTGCCTGGCAGCAATTCGACGTCACCTCGGTCTGTGTTGGCGCCACCTGCAACAATGCGCTGCCTGCCGTGGTGTCGAACTCCGCCACCAGAACCGGGTGGACGCTCGGGGGCGGCCTCGAGACCGCGCTGTGGGGCAACTGGCTGCTGCGCGCCGACTATCGCTACGCCGATTTCGGCACCACGCCGTTCACCATGGCACGCACCAGAAGCGGCGCGGGGCCCGCGCTGACGGTCGACAATTTCGACACCAGGCTGCGGACCCACACGGCGAGCGTCGGCCTCGCCTACAAGTTCGGTGCTCCCGTCACCGGCGCCGGTTCGCATCCGCTGCAAGCGCAGGCCGCCATGCTGCCGTCCTGGACCGGTGCGTATCTTGGCCTTGGTCTCGGTGCGCGCGCCACGCGCACCGACCTGACCGCTACATCGGAGACGATCGGCGGCTTTGCGTTCGACCTCGCAGAGCGCGCCAACAACCGTCCGATGGACAACACCGCGTTCCGCGCCAGCCCTTATGCCGGTTATCTCTGGCAGCTCGCCTCGCAATGGACCGCCGGTGTGGAGGGCGATTTTGGTTTTGCCGACCGCACCACCACGCGCGAAGGTTTTACCAGCGTCCATCTCGCCGACTCCCAGGCGCGCGGCGAGAGCCTGTCGATCCGCAGCCGCTGGGACGCATCCTTGCGCGCGCGCGGCGGCTATCTCGTGAGCCCGCAGACCATGCTCTATGCCACCGCCGGCGCGGCCTGGCAGAACTTCGAGTTGACCTCGACCTGCACCAGCCGCAACTGCAGCGGCTTCTTCGCGCTGTCGTCGCCGATCATCAATTCGTCGACCACGAAGATGGGCTGGACGCTCGGTGGCGGCCTGGAGACAGTCGTGTGGGGCAACTGGCTCGCGCGCGCCGAATACCGCTATGCCGATTACGGCAAGTCCGGCTTCACCGTCCCACGGTCGAGCGGCCGGGCCGAGTTCGATCCGTCCGTCAACACCTACGACGTCGCGATGCGGGCGCATCTGGCGACGTTCGCCATGACGTATCGGTTTCAGTGAGGCGGCGCGAGACGGTTGCAGGATTATGCCGAGGGACATTCGCGCAGCCCGGGGCTAATCCACCCTACGACTGTGATGCAGCCTTGAACACCGCCAGCTGCGCGTCGAACGCGCGCCGGAACGCCGGCCGCGCTTCACCGCGCGCGACATAGGCGGCGATGTCAGGATATTCGTCCAGCAGGCCGGATGTGTTCAGCCGCCGCAGCACCGTCACCATCACGAGATCGCCGGCGCTGAAGGCGCCATCGAGCCAGTCGGCACCACTGATGTGGCGGGACAGTTCGCCGAGCCTGGTACGGACGCGCTCCTCGAGCATAGGCAGCCGCTCCGCGTACCAGCTCCTGTCGCGCTCGAACAGCATGGCCATGGTGAGCTCGACGATCGGCGGCTCCACCGTGCTCAGCGCGGCGAACATCCACGCGATCGCGCGGGCGCGGGCATTGGCATCCTTCGGCAGCAACCCGTCGTCGCGCTCGGCGATATGCAGCACGATCGCGCCCGACTCGAACAGAGTGAGGTCGTCGTCCTCATAGGTTGGGATCTGCCCGAACGGATGCAGCGCAAGATGCGCCGGCTGCTTCATCGCCGCGAACGAGACGAGGCGGACGTCGTAGGGCTCCAGCGCCCAGCGAACCCGCATGTCGCGCGCTTGGCCCCGGCCGCGGTCGGGGGAGCTTTCGAAGGCAGTGATGGTGGGGGGCATAAGTGGCTCCATGTGGCGCGCGTTTGGTTCGAGGACGAACGGGCAGCGCGGATTCCGACAACGGTTCGTTCCTTCTCCCGCGTGTAGCCAAACAAACGGTGTCGTCCCGGCGAACGCCGGGACCCATACCGCGTGATTTATCTGTTGCGGTTGGTCCCCTTCCCGAAACGAACAGTCTTCGCCAAACCCCTCCCTGTGGTTATGGGTCCCGGCGTTCGCCGGGACGACGGCGGAGTGTGACGCGCCGTTGTCAGCTCACCTCACGACCAATCCACGCCGCCAACTCGCGCCACGGCTCCAGAGTCCAACTCCCCGACGCAGCACCGGACGGCGAGGGCAGCACAAAAATCTCCGGCAAGCTTGCATCGCGCGGCTGCCGCCCCAGCGAAATCGCAGCCGATGCCCTGCCGTAAAACAAGCTCGCCGCCTTCTTGCTGGTGAACGCAATCGTCCGCGGCCGATACTTGTCCATCTTCGCCCTGAAGCCTGATACGTCGATCGTCTCCGCCGCGATCTGGTGATCCATCCCGGCGCCCGACTTGGAGAGATCGGTGAAGCCGATGCCGAGCGCGATCAGCGATGCGAACTCGCTTGGCTGATACCGCCGCGGCGTGATCCCGGCCTCATGGATCGCGCGCCAGAAGCGGTTGCCGGGATGGGCGTAGTAGTGCCCGACCGCGGCCGAGCGCGTCGAGGCGGCGGTGCCGACGAAGACGAGACGGAGGTTGGGGCGGAGTTGGTCGGGGAGGCGGTGGGGGGGTGCGTTCGACACGTCAGACATCCGCGGCTGTAGCTCGCATGAGGGAAGAGATATGCGGGACGACAATGACCTCGGATGTCGCTACTCTTATCCGAGCTAAGCTTGCTAGCGGTGAATTTGAGATGGCGATTGGTTTCACCCAACACCTTGATTTTAGCCCCATCATTGGATGGGAGCTCTATCAAGTGACGATCGACAAGTATCATATTATGTTTTGGTTCGAGAATGAGCATGCTTTGCTGAATGTGGCGGACCGTCTCTCATTCAAGTCCTCCGATGGCGCAGTCGATTTCTCTTACGATATCTACGGCACTCAAAAATCTCTGAATGTCGATCGCATTCTGCGGATTAAAGTTGCCGAGGCGCGAATTGTCAGTAAGGACCAGCTCGATTTGGTGTTTGAAAATGGAGACGTTCTGTCGATCTACGATAATCCGGAATTCAGATCCTGGTGGTTTCTCGGGGGGCGCCAAAACGACCCGATTAAGCACAGGACGAGTTGGTCATTTCAAATCGGGGATCTAGAGTTGGAGGATCTCACGGAGCAAGAGTACCAAGATCGACGCATCTAACGAGTCTCAAACTCTCTAACTCTGATACCGGACCCTTGCTCTCCAGTGCGCCGTTGGATCGTTCTGTGCCAAATGAAAGAGGCCAGGCTTTCGCCCGGCCTCTACGCGTCCGCGGATTACCGGATCGGCTTCCAGCGAAATTATGGGAGCGTGGCGGCTTTCCCTCACAGCACCCGATTACTCTCCTTCACCTTCTCCGCATCCAGATAAACGCTGCTGCCCATCTCCTTGAACTTCGCGCTCATCTTGGCCATGCCGTCTTCGGCGGTGCCGGCCATCGACATGCCCACCGAGTTCGGATCATTCAGCGTCGCCGCATAGTCCCGCACGTCCTGCGTGATCTTCATCGAGCAGAACTTTGGCCCGCACATCGAGCAGAAATGGGCGACCTTGTGGGCTTCCTTCGGCAGGGTCTCGTCGTGGAAGTTCTTGGCGGTGTCAGGATCGAGGCCGAGGTTGAACTGGTCGCTCCAGCGGAAGTCGAACCTCGCGCGGGAGAGGGCGTCGTCGCGGAGTTGCGCCGCCGGGTGGCCCTTGGCGAGATCGGAGGCGTGAGCTGCGATCTTGTAGGTGATGACGCCGGTCTTGACGTCGTTACGATCGGGCAGGCCGAGATGCTCCTTCGGCGTGACGTAGCAGAGCATGGCGCAGCCGAACCAGCCGATCATGGCGGCACCGATCCCTGAGGTGATGTGGTCGTAGCCCGGCGCGATGTCGGTGGTCAGCGGTCCAAGGGTGTAGAACGGTGCTTCGCCGCACTCCTTGAGCTGCTTGTCCATGTTGATCTTGATCTTGTGCATCGGCACGTGGCCGGGGCCTTCGATCATGACCTGGCAGCCCTTGTCCCATGCGATCTTGGTCAGTTCGCCGAGCGTCTCCAGCTCGGCAAATTGGGCGCGGTCGTTGGCGTCCGCGATCGAGCCCGGGCGCAGGCCGTCGCCGAGCGAGAACGAGACGTCATACTTGCGCATGAGGTCGCAGATCTCGTCGAAATGCGTATAGAGGAAGCTCTCCTTGTGATGCGCCAGGCACCACTTGGCCATGATCGAGCCGCCGCGCGAGACGATGCCGGTGACGCGGCTCGCGGTGAGATGGATGTAGGACAGGCGCACGCCGGCGTGGATGGTGAAATAGTCGACGCCCTGCTCGCACTGCTCGATCAAGGTGTCCTTGTAGAGCTCCCAGGTCAGGGCCACCGGATCGCCGTTGCACTTCTCCAGCGCCTGGTAAATCGGCACGGTGCCGATCGGCACCGGCGAGTTGCGCAAGATCCACTCGCGCGTGGTGTGGATGTTGCGCCCCGTCGAGAGGTCCATCACGGTGTCGGCGCCCCAGCGGATCGCCCACACCATCTTCTCGACCTCTTCCTCGACCGACGACGTGACGGCGGAGTTGCCGATATTGGCGTTGATCTTGGTCAGGAAGTTGCGGCCGATGATCATCGGCTCGAGCTCGCTGTGGTTGATGTTGCAGGGGATGATGGCGCGGCCGCGCGCGATCTCGTCGCGCACGAACTCCGGCGTGATGAAGGCGGGCACCGAGGCGCCGAAGCTTTCGCCGTCGGCGAGGGCTGCTTCCGCGCGCTCGAGCTGCTGCTTGCGGCCGAGGTTTTCGCGCGCGGCGACGTAGATCATCTCCTTGGTGATGATGCCGGCGCGGGCGAATTCGAGCTGGGTGATCTTGTGGCCGTCGAGGCCGCGCAGCGGCTGGTGATAGGCCGAGAAGGCGCGCGCGGCGTTGTCGGTGGAGACGCTGCCGTTGTCCTCCGGCTTGATCTGCCGGCCCTGATATTCCTCGACGCCGCCGCGCTCCAGCACCCAGGCTTTGCGATTGCGGGCAAGGCCGGCGTTGACGTCGATGGTGACGCTCGGATCGGTGTAGGGGCCGGAGGTGTCGTAGACCGGCAGGTTCGGCTCGCCGGCGCCTTCGGACAGGATGATCTCGCGCAGCGGCACGCGCAGATCGGGCGCGGCGTCGGGGGAGGCGAAGATCTTTCGCGAGGAGGGAAGGGGGCCGGTGGTGACGGCGGGGATGGTTTTTTCGGGGTTGGAGCGGATGTTCATGGAGATCCTCCGGTTTAATTCGTTGATGTCGCTGTGCGAGAGGCAATTACCGCTGTCATCCCCGCCTAGTGCGCAATCGCGCACGGGGGGCGGGGATCCAGTATTCCAGAGACTGTCGTGGGATACGGAAGAGCCGCGGCGTACTGGATCGCCCGGTCAAGCCGGGCGACGACGGCGGAGTGTGTGGAGAGAGCGTGCGCATCACGCAGCCTCCGCGGACAGGCCGAGCCACTGCCGCACGCGGGCATCGGGGTCAGCGTTTTGCGTGACGTCGCTGACCACCGCGATGGAATCCGCGCCCGCCGCAAAGATCTCCGCGGCTTGCTCGAACTTGATGCCGCCGATCGCGACCAGCGGAATGCTGCCGATGCGCTTCTTCCACTCCGTGATCTTCGGAATGCCCTGCGGCTCGAAACGCATCGATTTGAGCGTGGTGAAGAAGATCGGGCCCAGCGCGACGTAGTCGGGCTTTGCCTTGAGTGCGGTTTCAAGCTCGGCATCGTCATGGGTGGAGATGCCGAGCGAGAGGCCCGCCTCGCGGATGGACTTGAGGTCGGCTTCCGCCAGATCCTCCTGACCGAGATGCAGGTACTTCGCGCCGGCGACGACGGCGGCGCGCCAATAGTCGTTCACGACCAGCTTGGCTTGCGTGTCCTTGGTGATCCCCAGCGCGTCGGTGACGATCTGCAGCGCGTCGGCGTCGTTGAGCTCCTTGGCGCGCAGCTGGATGGTGCCGACGCCAAGCTTTGTCAGCCGCTCGACCCATTTGAGGCTGTCGACGACGGGATAAAATCGATCAGGATACGGCATGCCAGAACGGAGTCCCAACGACAGGGGTGGAGGGGGAGGCGAAGTCGCGGGCGTTCATCAGCCCGGCTTCATAAGCGGTGCGGCCGGCATCACAGCCGAGGCGGAAGGCTTTTGCCATCGCGACGGGATCGGCGGCTTTTGCAATTGCGGTGTTGAGCAGCACGGCGTCATAGCCGAGCTCGAGCGCCTCGGCCGCGTGGCTGGGAGCGCCGAGGCCGGCGTCGACCACCAGCGTGATATCGGGCAGGCGCTCGCGCATCAGTTTTAGCGCATCGCGGTTGGTTATGCCCTTGGCGCTGCCGATGGGAGCCGCCCACGGCATCACCACCTTGCAGCCGGCGTCGACCAGGCGGTTGGCGACCGAGAGATCCTCGGTGCAATAGGGGAACACTTCAAAGCCGTCCTTGATCAGGAGGCTTGCTGCTTCGACGAGGCCAACGACATCGGGCTGCAGCGTGTCGTTGTCGGCGATGACTTCGAGCTTGATCCAGCTCGTGCCGAACAATTCGCGGGCGAGCTTTGCCGTGGTCACGGCCTCGCGCACGCTGCGGCATCCCGCGGTGTTCGGCAGCACCGTGACATCGAGCTCCCGGATCAGATTCCAGAACGCGTCCCCGGTCTTGCCGCCGGCGGATTCGCGCCGCAGCGACACCGTGACGATGTTCGAGCCGGAGGCGCGGATCGCTTCCTGCATGATCGCCGGCGAGGGGTAGAGCGCGCTGCCGATCAGCAGGCGGGAGGCGAAAGTCTTGCCGTAGAAGGTCACCATGTTGACGGTGTCTCCTCAAATGCAGTTGTCATCCCCGCGAAGGCGGGGATCCATACCGCGTGATTTCTCCTGGGGCACGCGGGGAGAGACCGAGCTTCATAACCGCTCCGTGTGGTTATGGGTCCCCGCGTTCGCGGGGACGACGCGAGGATAGAGCGTGCCACCATCACCTCACCCTCCCTGCCGCGGCGTGATGATCTCGATCTCGTCGCCGGCCTTCAGTGCCGTCTCGGCCCAGCGGCTTTTCGGCACGACGTCGTAGTTGAGCGCGATCGCGAAATGCGTGCCCTCGTAGTCGAGCTCCGAGAGCAGCGCATCGACGCTTCCCGAAGTCACCTCGCGCTGCTCGCCGTTGACGATCAAACGCATTGCATCACCTCGTTGTCGATCTGGCCGCGCTCGACATAGGCAAGCGTCAGCTCGGCGAGCGCCGGCGCGATCAGGAAGCCGTGGCGATAGAGGCCGTTGACGGAGATCGTCTTGCCGCGAATGCCGATGCGCGGCAGATTGTCGGGATAGGCGGGACGAAGCCCGGAGCCGAATTCGACGATGCGGGCTTCGCCGAACGCCGGGTGCACGGCGTAGGCGGCGCCCAAAAGCTCCAGCGCGGAGCGGACGCTGACGCCGGTGTCCTCGGCCTCGATCGAGGTCGCGCCCAGCATGAACAGATTGTCCTCGCGCGGGATCACGTAGAGCGGCCAGCGCGGATGCATCAGCCGCACCGGGCGCGCAAGCTGCACTTCGCTGGTCTCGATCAGGATCATCTCGCCCTTGACGCCGCGAAGCTCGCTCTGCTCGTCGCGGGCGCCAAGGCCCCGGCAGTCGATCACGATGCCGTCGAGATCCCCGGCTGCGACGTCGCTGGAGAACTTGATGGTGCCGCCGGCGGCGCGGATGCGCTCGTGCAGCTGCGGCAGCACGCGGCGCGGCTCGACATGGCCCTCGGCCGGGAAGAACAGCGCGTCGCGGAAGCGGCCTTCCAGCGATGGCTCGAGCGCGGCGAGGCCTGAGGCATCGACCCGGCGGTGGTCCTCGGTCATGCGCGCAAAGCGCTCGAAGTCGCTGCGTTCGCGCGGATGGGCGACGACCAGCGAGCCGTTGAACGGCGTATCGGGCAGCTCGCGCCGCCAGAGGTCGAGCGAGCGCAGCCCCAGGCGGCTGATGATGGGTTCGGCGACCTCGGCCTCGCAATAGGGCGCGAGCATGCCGCCGGCCCAATGGCTGGTGGCGTCCGTCATCGCCTCGTCACCGCGCTCGTGCAAGGTCACGGCATGGCCGGCCTGCGCGAACAGCAGGGCTTGCCAGGCACCCGCGATGCCTGCGCCGATGATGGATACCGGTGAATCCTGTCGCTTGGTCGTTTGCAACATCCCTGTCCCTTCGCCGGCATGACCCGGATCAGGTTCAAAGGGTCACCGCGGTCCTGGGCGGTATTGCCCATTTAGCGGTATCTCAGCTCCTCCTCGGAGCACCCCTCGGAACGGCTCTAATGTAGGACAGTGGGGCGGGGTGGTCAACGCGTGTTGACGGGAACTGCAGCCGTGCCCCGGACGCAGCGCATCACGCAGGGGTGCGCTGCTGAGCCGGGGCCCATGCTGATGCAGGGATGCGGGGTCCCGGCTCTGCGCAGCAACGCTTCGCGTCGCAGCGCGTCCGGGACATGGGAGTTATTTCAGCGCCTGCGCCCGCGCGTTGCGGACGCGCTGGGCCAGCTTCTTATGCGGGACGCTGTCGAACATCGGCTGCGGGTTGCCATTCGGCTCGAGCCAGGGTTGGCCCATATTGCCCATATTGGTAACGCCCATATTGGCGATCTGCACGGTCTCCTGCCGCTGCCGCTTGGCGGCGTAGTAATAGCCGCCGGCGAAATAACGCACGGCCCGGGCGTGGTCGCCATTGGCGGCGCGATAGGCGCCGGCGAGATATTTCACGGCATAGGTGAGGTTGGTGTCGGGATCGCGCAGACCGGCGGCGTCGCCGGTGTAGCCGACCCCGCGGGCGGTCGCGAGCTTGATCTGCATCAGCCCGATGGTGCCGCCGCGGCCGACGAGGTGTGGCTGGTAGCGGCTCTCGCGCATGATCACGCGATGCACCAGCGCTTCCGGCACGCCGTTGGCGCGGGCATGAGCCGCGACCATCTCGGCATATTCAGCTTCACCCGCGATTGCGGCCTGCGGCAATGTCAATCCGGCCGCGAGCAGCGCGGCAATGCGTACAATTTTCATCAGATATCCCTGAGGTCCCCTAGAGTGACCTGCGCCCAGTCGTCGTTAGGCCTTCCGAACGCGGCGATGATGTGACCAAACGCCGCCATCGCCCGATTTTGCGGTGCCGAGCCGCTGTTACGACTCAAAGCTGGCGCAAGAGAGCTTCGGGGGCGGACGACCCCCGCTCGCGGCAGCACGCCTGTCTATTCGCGCGTGCCAGCGAAAGCGAGTAAGAAGACGCTGCAAATCGGGAGAGGTGCCATGACAAAATCAAACATGGCCAGGCTGTATGCCGGCGACATCCCCAGACAAAACCCCTGTGCCCAATGCGGCACGCCGATCCCGCAGCCTGACTGGATCGAGCCGGGTGAGGGGCGCGTCTCCTATCTCTGGAATTGCCACGCCTGCAATTATCGTTTCGAGGCCGTGGCCATCTTCGACGAGACCGCCATCGAGCACCCGCCGCTCGCGGCTTGAGTCAGGCGGCGAGCCGCGGCTGCTGCCAGAGCGGCAATTGCATCCGTACGATTAGTCCATGTGGGTTGCGGTCGTGCAGCGACAGCTCGCCGCCATGGGCGAGCGCGATAGCGCGCGCGATCGACAGGCCGAGCCCGAAGCCGGTGGATTCGTCCATGGTGCGCGCATCGTCGCCGCGCACGAACGGCTCGAGCATCTCCTGCTTGCGCGAATCTGAAATGCCGGGGCCGTCGTCCTCGACGTCGATGACGAGCGTGGTGCCCGAGATGTCGAGGCGGATCGTCACCTCGGCGCCAAAGCGCACGGCGTTCTCGACCAGGTTGGTGACGCCGCGATGCAGATCGTCGGGCCGCGCGGCGGCGGTCACGGACGCCGGCCCGTCATAATGCACGACATGGCCCATGTCGCCGAACTGGTCGGCGACGAGCTGGAGCGTGCTGGCGATGTCGACCAGAGTGACCGCCTCGACCTTGCGGTCGTTGCGCAGCAGCGACAGCACCGATTCCAGCATCGCGCGCATCTGGTCGAGATCGACCAGCATCCGCTTGCGGTTGCCCTCGTCCTCGATGAATTCGGCGCGCAGGCGCAGCCGCGTGATCGGCGTGCGCAGATCGTGGCTGATCGCAGCGAGCATCCTGGTGCGATCCGACATCAGGCGGGCGATCCGTTCATGCATGCGGTTGAGCGCGCGCGCCACCGAGCGGATCTCTTCCGGGCCGCGCTCCGGCAGCGGCTCCGCCCCGCCATCGAGGCTGAAATTCTCGGCGGCCTTGGCGAAGGACGACAGCGGAGCCGCCAGCGCGCGCGCCGCCCACAGCCCGAGCACGCTGACGCAGATGAAAGCCGACATCAGCGCCATCAGCCACGGCGCGCCCCAGAACCATGGCCGCGGCCCGCCCTCGACATGCCCGGCGATCATGGTGCCGTCGGGCAACTCGACGCCGACGCGGGATACTGTGCCGTCCGAGGTCAGCTGGACCGCCCGGTAGCCGCGCCCGAGATGACGGCGCATCCCGCGCAGGCGCTGATTGTCGTTCTCCTCGACGCTTGCGGTGCCGGGCGCGAGCATTTCGATGCCGAGCTTGGGGAAGGCGCGCGCGAGATCGGCGACGAGGCGCGGACGCTCGCCGGCCTCGGCCGAGCCGAGCAGCAGCGCGGCATCGGTCAGCTGATGCGCGCCGTCCGGCGGCGTGTCGGGGCGGTCGGGCCGGCTGATCAGGAAGGCGGTGGTGACGACGAGATGGAGCGCGACGGTCGAAGCCAGCACCAGCGCGGCGATCTGCCCGCCGATCCCCTTGAGGTGGAAGAATCCGAACGGCTTCATCGTCGGCGCCCGCTTCAACTGCTCAGGGGCGCCGCAACCGCTTCAGTGCTCGCTGCTTGAGGGCTTGCTGCTTGAGGGCCTGCGACCTGCGTTCGCGGCGTGAACAGATAGCCGCCGGAGCGCACCGTCTTGATGAGGGTGGGATCGGCCGGATTGGGCTCGATCTTGCGGCGGATGCGGCTGACCAGCACGTCGATGGAGCGTTCGAACGATCCGGTGTTGCGGCCCTGCGTGAGGTCGAGCAGGCTGTCGCGTGACAGCACGCGGCCGGGCCGTTCGCAGAACGTGCGCAGGAGATCGAATTCGGCGCTGGTCACCGCGACGCGCGCGCCTTCCGGATTGCGCAGCTCGCGCAGCCGCAGGTCGATGTGCCAGCCCTCGAAGGTGAGCGTGCTCGCGCCTTCGATCGAGCTTGCCGCTTGAGCCGCGGCCTGGCGGCGCAGCACGGCGTTGATGCGGGCGAGCAGCTCGCGCGGGTTGAATGGTTTCGGCAGATAGTCGTCCGCACCCATCTCGAGGCCGACGATGCGGTCGACGTCTTCGCCGCGCGCGGTCAGCATGATGATCGGCGTCTGCGCCTCGGCACGCACCTTGCGGCACAGGCTGAGGCCGTCCTCGCCCGGCAGCATGACGTCGAGGATGATGAGGTCGACGCGGTGATCGGCCATGGCGCGCGACATCTCGCGGCCGTCGCTCACGGCGGTGACGTTGCAGGCGTTGTTGCGCAGGTACTTCGCAATCAACGTCCGGGTTTCGCGGTCGTCTTCGACGACCAGGATGTTGGGATTGGGAATGGCCATGCGCTTTGTTTGTCCAGGATTCGGGCCAAATGGCGAAGATTTTTGTTTCGGATTGTTTCTGGTTGGCTTCCCGCAACAGGCGGCAATCGCGCCGTCGCGAAAGGGCAAGGTCTCGTTAAGGCCGTTAACCATAGCGTGGCGTGGTCCGCGACGAAACCCCGCAAAATCCAAGGAGCCATCATGACCTCGATTTCGGCGGCCTCCGCCGGCAACCACCAGTCGCCGCTTCAGCGGCTGCAGCAGGAATTGCAATCGGAAGTGTCCGCCGGCACGATCTCGTCTTCGGACCAGTCGGCGCTCTCGACGGCGCTGACCGACATCGACACGGCACTCCAGCAGAGCCGGTCGAGCGACCAGTCCAGCGGCACGCGCCCCTCCAAGGACGAGATGCAATCGAAGATCGACGACCTCATCTCGAAAGAGGTGTCGAACGGCACGCTGACCTCGGACCAGGCCGAGGAGCTGAAGAACGTGTTTCAGTCCGCCTACAGCTCCTCGGATTCGGCGTCGTCCACGGACTCGACCAGCAGTACCTCCAGCGACCAGACCACCGCCGAGATCCTCCAGCAGTTCCTGCAGGCGCTGCAGCAGTCGCAATCATCGAGCTCGTCCTACGGCGCCAACGGCGGCTCGTCCGGCAATTCCGACTTCTCCGCGCTTCTGATCGACTACAAGAGCTGACCCTGAGCGACGCGGGTCGGCGCGGGTCCTCGCCGCGATCGTGCTTCACCCAGGGCGCATGATCGTCGGCGGGGAACCGTGCGCCGCAAAATGTTCCTGGGTGACGCAGGAACAGTCCCTGCGAGGTTTGCGCGCTCGCGCATAGCGCGACGAAATTGCGGCGCGCACGGAACTGCGTGTGATCAGCGCTGTTTTCTCTACACGAGTTTTTCTGTGAAGGAGAGGACAACATGCTGACGAAATCCATCGCCGCCGGCCTCGCCGGCACCGCACTGCTTGCGACCGTGGCGTTCGCGCAATCGCCGACCGCCACCACCGACAAGGCGCCGACCGCGGCCACCGCGACGACGGCCACCACGACCGCTTCTGGCGAGTGGCGTACGTCGAAGATGTCGGGCCTGAAGGTCTATAACGAGGCCAACGAGAACATCGGCTCGATCAACGAGCTGCTGATGGACAAGAGCGGCAACGTCAAGATTGCCGTGATCGGCGTCGGCGGCTTCCTCGGCATGGGCGAGCATCTGGTCGCCGTGCCCTATGAGAAATTGAAGTTCGTCAACGAGGCCGTCGCCTATACCGGCACCGGCACGAACCCGGGCGCCAAGCCCGCCGCGTCCACCACGACAGGCGCTGCGACCGGCACCGACAGGCCGGCTGCGACCACGACGTCGTCCACCTCGAAGTGGTATCCGGACCACGCTGTGTTCAATGCCAGCAAGGACGAGCTGAAGAACATGCCGGAGTTCAAGTACGCGGAGTAATGCAGCCCGCGTAACTGCCTGAACGAAGCGCGCCCGGTTTTCGCCGGGCGCGCTGTCGTGTCTATTTCTTACCTCGTCCCGCTAGCGGGGCGAGGGAGACGGCTCTCAGTGCGTCACCAGCGGGCAGCCGCCCTTGTCGAGCGGACGGAAGGCCTCGTCGCCGGGCACGGTGGCGATCAGCTTGTAGAGGTCCCACTCGCCCTTGGATTCTTCGGGCTTCTTGACCTCGAACAGATACATGTCGTGGACCATGCGGCCGTCGATGCGGATCTTGCCGTTCCTGGCGAAGAAGTCGTTAACCGGCGTCTTGCGCATCTGCGCCATCACCTTCGGCGCCTCGTCGCTCTTGATGGCGTCGATCGCCTTCAGATAGTGCATGGTCGCCGAGTAGAGCCCGGCCTGGATCATGGTCGGCATGTGGCCGACCTTCTCGTTGAAGCGCTTGGAGAAGGCGCGAGTCTCCTCGTTCATGTCCCAGTAGAAGGCGTCGGTGACGATCAGGCCTTGCGTCGCCTTGATGCCGAGCGAATGCGTGTCGGTGATCTCCTGCAGGAGCGCGATCATCTTCTGGCCGCCCTGCGTCAGGCCGAACTCGGACGCCTGCTTCAACGCGTTGGTGGTATCGCCGCCGGCATTGGCCAATGCGACCACCTTGGCCTTGGAGGCCTGGGCCTGGAGCAGGAAGGAGGAGAAGTCCGACGAGTTGAGCGGATGGCGGACTTCGCCGAGCACCTTGCCGCCGCTCTCCTTGACGACGTTGGCGGCGTCGCGCTGCAGCGCCATGCCGAAGGCGTAGTCGGCGGTGACGAAGAACCAGCTGTCCTCGCCGCGTTTCACCATCGCCTTGCCGGCGACGTTTGATAGCGCATAGGTGTCGTAGGTCCAGTGCACGGTGTTGGGCGAGCAGGCGGTGCCGGTGATGTCGGACGAGCCGCCGCCCGAATTGATGTGGATCCTGTTCTTCTCGCGCGTCAGGGCCGAGACCGGCAACGCCACCGACGACGTCGGAACGTCGAAGATCGCGTCGACCTTGTCGTTGTCATACCAGTTGCGGGCGATGTTGACGCCGACGTCGGGCTTGTTCTGGTGATCGGCCGCGACCACGGCGACCGGCTTGCCGGCGGCCTTGGCGCCGTAATCGGCGACCGCCATCTCGACCGCGGCGAGCGAGCCCTTGCCGGTCGCGTCGGCATAGAGGCTCGACATGTCCGTGAGCACGCCGATCTTGACGACGTCGTCGGAAATCTGCGCCTGCGCCGTGCCGGACGTAGCGGCGAGGGCGAGACCGGCCGCGACGGCGGCGATGAGTTTTTGCATGGTTATTCTTCTCCCTGTGTGTTGTTATTCGGGCTTTGTTACGGGGACTGTTCTAGCGACAATCAGTCACGGCAGCTAAGCGGTGTGCGCCATAGCGGAATGCAAAAAGAGAAGGGGCGGGCGGTGTTCCCCTTCGCCTCTCTCCGCGAAGCAGGATCAGCGAGATCAGGATCGTAGGGTGGGCAAAGGCGCACTTGCGCCGTGCCCACCATCTCACCAACATTGCGATAGAAGCGTGGGCACGCTTCGCTTTGCCCACCCTACGATACTGCCGCCGTCCTTGCGGGGAAGGAGAGAAGTCACGCCCGGCTCTTAGCCGCCACCCTTGAGCCGTTCATTGCGGCGGCGCAGGCCTTCGAGGGTGGCGAGGAGGATCACCGAGACCGTCGTCAAAATGACCGCCGCTGCCGTGATCGTCGGGCTGATGTTCTCGCGGATGCCGCTGAACATTTCGCGCGGCAGGGTGCGCTGTTCCGGACCTGCCATGAACAGAACGATTACCACCTCGTCGAAGCTGGTCGCGAAGGCGAACAATGCACCCGAAGCGAGGCCGGGCAGGATCAGCGGCAGGATCACACGGCGGAACGCCTCGAGCGGCGAGGCGCCGAGCGAGGCGGCGGCGCGGGCCAGATTGGTGTCGAAGCTCTGCAGCGTCGCGCCGACCGTGATCACGACGAAAGGCGTCGCCAGCGCGGTGTGGGCCAGGATCAAGCCGAGATAGCTGCCGGTCAGTCCGATCGGCGCGAAGAAGAAATACAGGCCGACCGCGGTGATGACACCGGGGACGACGACCGGCGACAGCACGAAGGCCAGCACGAGCGGTTTGAACCGGCTCTTCCACTGCGCCAGACCGAGCGCGGCCAGCGTGCCGAGCACCATGGACAGCAGCGTCGAGGCGACGCCGATGATCATGCTGTTCTTCAGCGAATTCATCCAGCGCGGCGAATTGAGGAAGTCGTCGTACCAACGCAACGACAGGCCCGGCAGCGGATAGGTCAGGTACGAGCCCGAGCTGAAGGACAACGGCATGATCGCCAGGATCGGCGCGATCAGGAAGATGAACACCAGCGTGGAGACAATGATGGTCGCGGTCCACGCGATGCGCTGGCTGGGCGTGCGGAGGGGAGCATTGTCGCTCAATTCTTCATCCCTCCCGTGACCTGCTGGCCCTGCACCAGCTTGCCGTAGACCAGTGCCAGCAGAAGGGTGGCCAGCAGCAGCACCGCACCGAGCGCCGAAGCAAGGCCCCAATTGGCGGTTTCGGTGGTGTAGAGCGCGATGAAGTAGCTGATCATCTGATCGGCGGCGCCGCCGACGAGCGCAGGTGTGATGTAATAGCCGAGCGCCAGGATGAACACGAGCAGGCTTCCCGCGCCGATGCCGGGCAGGGTCTGCGGCAGGTAGATTCGCAGGAAGGCGGTGACCGGTGGCGCGCCGAGCGAGGCCGCGGCACGCATGTAAGCCGGCGAGATCGCCTTCATGCTGCTGTAGAGCGGCAGGATCATGAATGGCAGGAGAACGTGGGTCATCGCCACGCAGACGCCGAAGCGATTGTAGATCAGGCGCAACGGCTCGTCGATGATGCCGAGCCAGTGCAGGCTGTCGTTCACGACGCCCTTGCTCTGCAGCAGCACGATCCAGGCGCAGGTGCGGACCAGGAGCGAGGTCCAGAACGGCAGCAGGACGAAGATCATCAGCAGGTTCGAGCGGCTCGGCGGCAGCGTCGCCAAGAGGTAGGCGACCGGGAAGCCGAGGATCAGGCAGAGTACGGTGACGCTGAGGCTGATGATGAAGGTGCGGGTGAACAGGCTGCGATAGATGGCCTGGTCCGGCGGGGCCGCGACGATCACGCCGTCGACGTTCCTGACAAGGTCGAGCGCCGCCAGAAGGTAGAAGCCCGTGACCGGGCCACTGGCATCCCTGATTGTCGTCCAGGTCGTGCGTTCGCGCCAGGCCGGATTGATCTTGCCCAGCGTCTCCTTGGCCGTGCCGGGCTCGGGCATCGTCTTCAGATTGCGTGCCGTGCTGGTCAGGATCGTGCGAAAACCGTTGAGTGCGTAGTTCAGCCGCTTGGCCGCAATCGCAATGGTGCCGGAGGTGCGCGCCGCCATGATGTCGCTTGCCAGCGCAGCAAAGGCTTCTTCGTCCGGCAGGTCCTTGCCGTTCCAGCTGGCGAGAGCCGCGAAGGTTTGAGGCAGAACCTGACGCACTTCCCGGTCATCGATCGCGCGCCACAGCATGCCGGCGATGGGGCCTGCGAAGGTGAAGAGCAGGAAGACGAGAAGCGGCGCGATCAGCGCCAACGCCTTGACCTGGCGTGTCCGCTCCGCGCGCCTCAATCGGCGCTTGAGCGGCACCTCGGTCGACGCATTGGCACCGGACAGGGACGCATCCGTCATTCGTCGAGCCTTGCCGGGCGCGCTATTTCGCGGCCCATTTGTTGAAGCGTTCGGTCAGGCGGTCGATGTTCTCGAGCCAGAACGCAACGTTGATCTCGACCGCATTCTTGATGTTGTCAGGCGCCGTCGGCAGGTCCTTCAGAACGGCCGGCGCGAGCCGTCCGGCTGCGTCCTTGTTCGAGGTGCCATAGGAGATATTCTCCGACAGTTTCGACTGGTTCTCCGCCTTGCCTGCGAAGTCCAGGAACTTGTAGGCGGCGTCCTTGTTCGGGCTGCCCTTCAGGATGACCCAGCTGTCGAGCGTGAACAGCGCGCCGTCCCAGACCATGCCGAAGTTCTTCTTCTCGTTCTTGTTCGCTGTGTCGATGCGGCCATTGTAGACCGAGGTCATCGCGACTTCTCCGGAGGCGAGCAGTTGCGGCGGCTGGGCGCCGGCCTTCCACCACACGATGTCGCCCTTGATGGTGTCGAGCTTCTTGAACGCGCGCTCGACGCCTTCGTCGGTCGCCAGCACCTTGTAGACGTCCTTCGGCGCGACGCCGTCGGCCATCAGAGCGATCTCCAGCGTGGTCTTCGGGCCCTGACGCAGGGCGCGCTTGCCCGGAATCTTCTTGGTGTCGAAGAAGTCGGCCCAGCCCTTGGGCGCTTCCTTCAGCTTGTCCTTGTCATAGCCAAGAACAAAGTCATAGAGGATGGCGCCGACGCCGCACGGATTGACCGACGGCGGGATGTAGGCGGCCTCGCCGCCGATCTTGGAATAGTCCAGCTTCTCGAACAGGCCTTCCTCGCAGCCGACCGCGAGTTCGTCGCTCTCGACCTGGACGACGTCCCAGGTGGCGGCGCCGCCCTGCACCTTGGCACGCAGCACGCCGACGCCGCCGTCCCAGGATTCATCGTTCATGGCAATTCCGGCCGCCTTCTTGAACGGTTCGAAATAGGCCTTCTTCTGGGCATCCTGATACGCTCCGCCCCACGACACGACGGTGAGGTCGCGCGCCTGCCCGACCGTGGCCAGCGCGGCGCTAGCGGTGAAGGCCGCGGCGAAACCCAGAGCAATCTTGCCAATCTTGCGCTTCAGCATGGTCATGGTTCCTTCTTCATGTGCGTTGCGTTGAGTTCGATCGCTGGATCAGACGGGATCGAGGGCGAGGCAGTCCTCGGGGTGAAAGGTGACGAACACGTTTGCACCGTGTGTCAGGCTGTCATGTGCGCCGGGCTGAAGCTTGACCATGAACTCGGCATTCCCCGAGACATCGAGCACGGCCAGCGCGTGGTCGCCGAGATAGATGGTGTTCTGCACCCTGGCCGGCAGCCGGTTCGGTCCGTCGCTGGAGGTGCCGTCCGGGATAATGGTGATCCGCTCCGGCCGCACCGACAGCGAGGTCGATGCGCCCGCGCCTGATACATTGACCGCCCGTGCGGTGACAGTGCCGCCGCCAGCCAGCGCGACGCGGCAATAGTCCTTGTCGACCGTCTCGACGGTGCCGGCCAGCACATTGTTCTCGCCGATGAAATGGGCGACGAAGCTGTTCACCGGATGCTCATACAGCGCGTCGGGCTTGTCGATCTGCTGCACGATGCCGTCGTTGAACACGGCGATGCGGTCCGACATGGTGAGCGCTTCACTTTGATCGTGGGTGACGTAAACGACGGTGATGCCCATCGTCTCGTGCAGTTGCTTGATCTCCAGCTGCATCTGCTCCCGCAGGCGCTTGTCGAGAGCGCCCAGAGGCTCGTCCATCAGCACGAGCTGCGGATTGAAGACCAGCGCGCGGGCCAGCGCCACGCGCTGCTGCTGACCGCCGGACAGCTGTCCGGGCCGCCGGTGCGCCAGGTTTTCCATCTTGATCATGCGTAACGCCGATCCAACGCGTTCCTGCACGTCCGCCTTGTTCGTCTTGCGAACGGATAGCGGGAAGGCAATATTCTCCGCGATCGTCAGGTGCGGAAACAAGGCATAGTTCTGGAACACCATGCCGATGTCGCGCTTGTGCGGCGGCATGTTCTTGATCGGCCGGCCCGCGAGGTAGATCTCGCCATGGGTCGGAACCTCGAAGCCGGCCAGCATCATCAGCGTGGTCGTCTTGCCCGAGCCCGACGGGCCGAGCAGGGTGATGAACTCGCCCTTCCTGATGTCGAGATCGAGGTTCTTCACCACCAGATGCTCGCCATCATAGGTCTTCTGAATGCCGGAAAAGCGCACCAGTGCCGGCGCAGGCGTGACCATGCCGGCTTCCATGTTGACCTCGCGTTTACCCGCTACAGTGCTGTCGGCACCTCATTCGAGGTTGCGAGGAACAGCTTAGCATCCTCCGATCAGAATGCCAGCGGCGCAACCGATCAAGAGGCGTCCAAGCGCGGCGAATGAAGGCGAGCTACATCCCCGACAGCTTCGTCACCGACACATTCAGCGTGCCGCCGGCTTCCGCGACCACGCGCAGCGTCTTGGAATCGAAGGCGATGTCGGCCAGCGTCAGGCTGTCGATCTTGGCGTCGACCTTGACGCCGTCCTCGCTCTTCTGGAAGTCGGCGATGACGCCGGCGATCTTCTCGCGCGCGTTGGCGGCGATCGGCTTCAGGTCGAGCGTCGCCCTCTGCAGCAGTGCTTGCTGCATCTGCGGCACCACCGCGCGCGCCGCGGCACCCAGTAGGCCGAAGGCGGCTTCCGATTCCACAGCAAGCTGGATGTCGGTGAGCCGCAGCGTCTGCTGCCCCTGGTCGAGCACCGGCCGGCCCCAGATGTGCACGGTCGCCTCGGCGCCGAGACCGAGCCAGCTCTTCTTTTCCTTGGCGCGCGCCAAAAGCGAGATCAGCAGGCGCTCGCCCGACGGGACCACGTTGACGCTCTTGACGGTCACGTCGACCGGGCCGGAGCCGTCCTCGGGATAGGTGTGGCCGACCATCTGCGCGGCGATCAGCTTGTTGATCTCGGTGAAGGGCACGTCGATGGGCACGCCGATGCTCACGCCGGTGCCGGTCGGCGGCACGATCGAGATCTTGTCGGGGAACGGGCAGTCCGGCTTGGTCTGCGTCGACGTCACGCGCGTCTCCGCTTCCAGCCCCATCAGCAGCGTCACGGCCTGGGCATCGACGCGCGGCTGCGCGGCAATGGCGCGGATCGGCTTCATCTCCAGCCAGAGCGGCGGAAGCGCGGCCGAGGAGCCCGAGCCCTGCAGCGGGATCGAGCGGCAGGCCTTGGCCCATTGCAGCTTCGCATTCTCGCGCAGGCTCGGATCGTTGCGGATGCGTTCGGAGACGATGTTGATCTGCTCGCCGACATTCTTGTCGATCAGCGGCTTGACCTGCGCCGGCACGTTGACCTTGGCGCCGGCGACGTTGAGGTTGGTGTCGCCGAGATTGACCTGGGCGCCGAGATTGGGCTCGAGATGCCAGTTGGCCGCGAGCTTTGGCCGCGAAGTGACGATCACGTTGCCCTTGATCTCAGCGCTGGCGTTGAGATTCTTGATATTGACCGCGCCGATCCGTTTCGCTGCGTCACCGCCGAGCACGCCGCTGAGCGCATCGCCGAGCGCGCCGGTGGCTTTCGAGGACAGCGAGCCCGTCACGTTCAGCTTGCCGCTGAGCGGTGTCGAGATCGTCAGCACGTCCTTGTCGCCGGCAGCTGCCATCGGCCCGCGCACGGCGGTCCAGCCGATGTCGGCGTTCTCCAGGATTTGCGAGATCGGGTTGTCGGCCTTCCCTGCGAAATTGCGCGGGGCGGCCTTCTCGGCCTGGTCGCGGATCGCCGACAGCGCGATGGCGACCGGCGCCACGACGATCGAGCTCTTCGCGACCGGCGGCAACGGCGGCAGTTGCGCTACCGGCGGCGCGGAATTCGTCGCGCGCGGCGACAGCCAGTCCATGGCCTTCAAGCTGATGAAGAACGACGCCGCGAGCACTACGACGGCGATCGTGATGGTCTTCAGATTCAACGTCAGTCGCATCGATCCCCCAAGCCGCCCCGGCAGGGATTCTACAGGGCAGGCGAGGAGGGCGCTAGAGCGCACCGATGGGGTGGAATTGGGGCGAACGGGCTAACGGCAGCGACCGCATCGCTGCCGTGCATTCAGGCCCCGCGCCGGGGACGGCGGACCGCTCTCACATTGCCGTTAGCGCCACCGCCGCAGAAGAAGCGGTCGCCGCCGTCGGACTCCAGTCCTGACACCATCGTCCCCGCCGGCAGGTCGAGCAGTTCGAGTACCTTGCCCGTGTCAGGATCGATCCGCCTGATATCGCTATCCTCGCCCTCCCAGGTGCCGTGCCAGAGCTCGCCATCGACCCAGGTCACCCCGGTCACGAACCGCTTGCTCTCGATGGTGCGAAGGACCTTGCCCGTGTCCGGATCGACCTGATGGATCTTGCGCTCGCGATATTGCCCGACCCACAGCGAGCCCTCGGCCCAGGCCAGGCCGGAATCGCCACCGCCACCCGGCGCAGGAATGCTGGCGAGCACCTTGCCCGAGGCCGCATCGATCTTCTGGATGCGATCCTCGGCGATCTGGAACAGGTGCCGGCCGTCGAACGCCGTACCCGCATGGGCTGCGACATCGAGGGAGCGCGCGACCTTGCCGCTATCAGGATCGATCGCATTCAACTTGTCGCCGGATGCGAACCAGACATGGCTGCCGTCATAGGTGACGCCATGCACGGCCTCGACGCCGGCAAACGGTCCGTACTCCCTGATGATCTCGGCGGCTGAACGCTTCATGTGATCGCTCCCTGTGATGTGCTCCTACCTTACGTCTTCAGGAGCGGTCCCGGGAGTAACAAGCCTGTCGGGAAACCCGGGACAGGCGGCGTCATCCAGCGCCGCGCCCGCCCATGTCCGAACGACTGCACCTTGTTCGATCGCGCCAGCTCGTCGAGCGCGCGTTGAACCGTGCGCGCACTGGTTCCCAGTGCCAGCGCGAGCGCCGAGCTCGACCACGGCTCGCCGTCGGAGAGGAAGGCGAGGACAGCGGCGTGCTTCTCCTCGACGGGCCGCGCCAGTACCATGACCTGCCGCGTCTTGCGCGGCGTCAGTGCAAAACCCTGCTTCGTCGCAGTGACATCGGCCACAGGCTTGAGCTTGGCGCGGAGGCGGCCGATCTCCACGCGCAGGCGCGCGCGGTGCGATTCATCGACGTGCCTCGCCTGAAACGCCCCAGCCATCAGCGCCTCTCGCGAGACGTCCGCGGGCCAGGCCTGCGCCAGGACGCGGGCGAGTGCGAACAGCACCGGGCGGGTTCCGAGCGATACGATCGTGCCCCGCCTGCGCACCGAATGATGGAACGTGTCTACGACCAGCGCGTCCGAAGCCGCGAGCTCCTCGACCTGCTCCAGCAGCAACGGACGTTCGTTGCCATGCGTGATCAGGCGTGCCGCGGGCGTATCGAGCACGCGGTTCGTGCTCTCGACCTCGGCTGTCAGCCCTGGGATGCCCGCCAGGCTCGCTGCGTGAGCCGCCCGGCCAAGCGCCACGCGCGCGTCTTTGGTTCTGAGCCGCCGTATTGCGATGCCGGCGACCACGAGCTCGCGGACGACCTGCGGGGCAGGCGGCAGCGGGGAGGTGCCGAGCTCGGCGAGGATACGCTCGGCTTCGTCGAGCCGTCCGACGAGAAGAAGACGGCGTGCCTCGATGTGGCCTGCATGCGTGGCATTGGCGACATCGCCGTGCTTTTCGAGCGTCGTCCGTGCCGCCGCGAGCGTCTTCGTCGGCCAGCCGAGATCGCGCGAAACCAGCGCGATCTCGGCTTCGGCCACCACGCATCTCGCGCGAGCCACAGCCTCGCGCGGACCGAAGGCGCGCGCGGCGCTTCGCAGCAGCGTCTTCGCCTTTGCGAGATCGCCGAGCTGCGCCATCGCGATGCCGCGCAGCGCCAGCGACGGCGCATCGTTGCGCAACGCAACGCGGTTCAGCGCGCCGAGCGGATCGCCGGCCTCGAGCGCGCGCGCTGCGGCCGTGATCAGCGACTCCATGTCAATCCCGCCACACTTGTTACTCCCACCGCGCAACCACGAGGTGCCAGAATTCGTTGACGGCCGACAAGGTGCGGTGAAGGGCGAGCGGTTCCACGAGACGCGGAATGATCGCCCAGGCAAGACGTCAGGCAGGAGATTCGGAGAGTCATGATGACATTAGCCCAAAACGAACGGAACAACGGACAGGCCGACATGCAAACACCGCCGGTGGTGTCGCCGCAGGATTGGGAGGCCGCCCGTCAGCAACTGCTCGTGAAGGAAAAGGCGCATACCCGTGCCCGCGACGCCCTGGCCGCCGAGCGCCGGCGCATGCCGTGGATGGAAGTGAGCAAAACCTATGCGTTCGAGGGGCCCGGCGGCAAGGTCAGCCTGCTCGACCTGTTCCAGGGCCGACGGCAGCTGATCGTCTACCGCGCCTTCTTCGAGCCCGGCGTGTTCGGCTGGCCTGATCACGCCTGCCGCGGCTGCTCCATGGTGGCCGACCAGGTCGCCCACGTCGCGCATCTCAACGCTCGCGACACCACGCTGGTGTTCGCCTCGCGGGCGCCGCAAGCCGACATCATCAGGCTGAAGAAGCATATGGGCTGGACCATGCCGTGGGTCACCGTCACCGACAGCTTTGATGCCGATTTCGGCGTCGACGAATGGCACGGGACGAACGTGTTCTACCGCGACGGCGACCGCATCTTCCGCACCTATTTCATCAAGAGCCGCGGCGACGAGCAGATGGGCGGCACCTGGAATTATCTCGACATCACGCCGCTCGGCCGCCAGGAGGTCTGGGAAGACTCGCCAAAAGGCTATCCGCAGACGCCGACCTACAAATGGTGGAACTGGCACGACAGCTACACCGAAGGCGCGGCGCCCGACCAGAAGTGGGTCGAGATCTCGGACGCCGGCGAGAAGGCGTTTCGTCAGGAGGCGGCGGAAGGTCGTGACTAGTGCCGCCAGCCTTGCCAGATGGCTCGGCCTCGCGGCCACGCCGACCTTTGCGATCATGGCCGGGCTGACGGCCATGATCGGCGGCGGTCAGGCGGACATGCTGTGCGCCGCCGGGCGCGGGTCTTCGCTCGGCGAGATGGTGCCGATGTATCTGCTGATGAGCGCGTTTCATTCAGCGGCGTGGCTGAGATTGATCTCTGAGAGGACCGGCGGATGAGCGATTTCCGCCGGTGTGAACGCCTCGTCCTTAGACGACCGCTTCGCGGTCTCCTCAGGATGAGGCTGACTGGCATTCGCGCCCTGGTGCAATAGCTGCGTGAGCACGAGCTGCCGCACACTCCGCCCTCATCCTGAGGGCCCGCCGCAGGCGGGCGTCTCGAAGGATGCGCTGCGATTTCGAATGCAAGCCTCACACGCGGCGCCCACGCGACTATTGCCCGCCCGCCGCCTGCAGATACGCCACCACCTTCGCCGCGTCCTCCGCCGAGACGCCGCCATAGGGCTGCATCTTATTGCCCGACACCACCTCGTCCGGCTTGACCATGAAGCGCGTGAGCTTGTCCTGGTCCCAGACGAAGCCGGCCTCTTTCATCGAGAACGAGTAGTTGTAGTCCGGCAGCGAGCCGGCCTTGCGTCCCACGATCTTGTTGAGATTGGGACCGAGGCGATTGTCGCCTTTTTTCACGGAATGGCAGGTGCGGCAGGAATTGTTGAAGGCCTGCTGAGCTGCCGCGTCGCTCGCCGGCTGCTGCGCGAGCGAGGAGGGTACGGACACGAGCAGCGTTAACGCTCCGGCACCGGCGACTGGGCGCAGCCACTGAAACGGCGAGGATTGCAGGCGTGGTTGCATTTGCGCCTCCATCGGGGACCCGCGCCGCAGCAAGCGCGCGCCGGAATGTCGAGGGCAAACGAAGGCGGCCCCGGGGATGTTCCGGGGCCGTTTGCGTCACAATGTCCTGTCGGTTCAGCGCGTCGCGGTTCCGAGCTCCGCGCGCCGTTCCGTCATCGGCAGCACAATCACCTTGGTGCCGACGTTGACGCGGGAGTAGAGGTCGGAAACGTCATCATTGGTCAGGCGGATGCAGCCGGAGGAGACGCGCTTGCCGATGGTGTCGGGGGCGTTGGTGCCGTGGATGCGGTAGATGGTGCCGCCGAGATACATGGCGCGGGCGCCAAGCGGGTTGCCGGGGCCGCCGGCCATGTGGCGCGGCAGATAGGGCTGGCGGGCGATCATTTCCGGCGGCGGGGTCCAGGCCGGCCACTCGGCCTTCCTGGTGACGGACTGCGTGCCCGACCAGGTGAAGCCGTCGCGGCCGACGCCGATGCCGTAGCGCAGCGCCTGGCCGCCTCCGAGCACATAATAGAGATAGGTGTTGGGCGTATCGATGATGATGGTGCCCGGCGCCTCACGCGTCGCGTAGGAGACGGTCTGGCGGCGGAAGCGTGCCGGCATCTCCACGGCGTCCTGATCCTCGGACGGCTCGGTCTGATAGGTCGGCGCCTGGTAGGGCTGATAGGGCTGGATCGGCTGCGGCGCGGCGAACGGCGGCAGCGGCTGGAAGAAGGGGAAGAGCTGCACCGGCGCGGCCTTGGCGCTACCCGCGAATGCGATCGCGGAGACCGCGACTGCACTGAGCGCAACGGCGCGCGAAAACGTCTTGAACGTATCCAGATTGAACATGTGATCGCCCCTGTTTGCTCGGTGGTTTCGGCCACCGCGGCACCGTTGCGGTGCTCTGTTGCTGAGATCACTAACCGCAAAACGTTTCGGGACATTTGCGCGGAAAACCGAAAACGGTTTCACGGCGGCAAGGATTGTTTCATGACAGTTTCGTGGCCGCAGGTGCCCGTTAACGAACAAAACGGTGGGCCGACACTTCTGTGACGTCACACGCCTGAAATATCCTTCGTTGATGGTCGGAAACCGAGAATCATCAAACTCTCGGGATTTCCCCATGCGGGTATTAATCGCGACTGACGCCTGGCATCCCCAGGTTAACGGTGTGGTCCGCACCCTGACCTCGCTGGCGAATGCCGCCAAGGCCCTCGATGTCGAGATCGACTTCCTGACGCCGGACGGCTTTCCGTCCTGGCCGCTGCCGACCTATCCGGGCCTGCGCATCGCGCTGCCGAGTGGAAAGGAGATCGCGCGGCGGATCGAGAAGGCTGCGCCGGACGCGCTCCACATCGCGACCGAAGGTCCGATCGGCTGGGCCGCGCGAGCCTATTGCCGTCGCAACCGGCTTGCCTTCACCACGTCCTACACGACGCGCTTTCCCGAATATGTCTCGGTGCGGACCGGCATCCCCGCCGCCGTCGGTTATGCCGTGCTGCGCCACTTCCATGATGCCGCCGCGATGACGATGGTGGCGACGCCCTCGCTGCGGCAGGAGCTCTCCGAACGTGGCTTCAAGCGGCTCGGCTTCTGGACGCGCGGCGTCAACACCGAGCTGTTTCATCCCGACTCGCCGGCACGGCTCGATCTGCCGGGGCCGATCTTCATGACCATGGGCCGGGTCGCGGTAGAAAAGAATCTCGAAGCGTTTCTCTCGCTCGATCTGCCCGGCACCAAGGTGGTCGTGGGCGACGGCCCGCAGAAGGCGGCGCTCCAGAAGAAATATCCGGAGGTGGTGTTCCTCGGCGAGAAGAAGGGCGCGGAACTCACTGCGCATCTCGCCGCCGCCGACGTGTTCGTGTTTCCGAGCCTGACCGATACGTTTGGCGTGGTGCAGCTGGAGGCGCTGGCCTGCGGCACGCCGGTTGCGGCGTTTCCCGTGACGGGTCCCAAGGACGTGATCGCCGATCATCCGATCGGCGCGCTCGACCACGATTTGCGTACCGCGTGCCTGCGCGCGCTCACCATGTCGCGCGAGACCTGCCGTAACTTCGCGCTGGAGCGTTCCTGGGAAAACAGCGCGCGCCAGTTCGTCGGCAATCTCACCTCACTTCAGCCCAGCCGCGCCTTGCGCGCCTCGCCTCGGATGGCGCGGCGGCCGGTGCGCGGTTGATCCCAAACGTCTGACCCACAGCGAGAACCTCATCGATGGCTAAGATCATGAACCTTGACGGCACCCAGCAGCTCGATCTCACCCGTGGCACGGTCGAGCAGGCCTATGACCGCTGGGCGCCCGTCTACGATCTCGTGTTCGGCGGCGTGTTCGCCAAGGGCCGGCAGGCGGCGATCGCGGCCACCAACAAGATCGGCGGCCGCGTGCTCGAGGTCGGCGTCGGCACCGGCATCTCGCTGCCGCTCTATGCACCGAACCTGCGCATCTTCGGCACCGATATCTCGGAAGCGATGCTCGACAAGGCGCGCCAGCGCGTCACCGAAGGCAAGCTGAAGAACGTCGAAGGCCTCGCGGTGATGGACGCCGAGAAGCTCGAATTCCCCGACAATTCCTTCGACGTCGTGATGGCGCAATATGTCGTCACCGCGGTGCCGAACCCGGAGAAGGCGCTCGACGAATTCGCCCGCGTGCTGCGTCCCGGCGGCGAGCTGATCATCCTCACCCGCGTCAGCGCCGATGCTGGCATGCGCCGCTTCATCGAGCAGAAGCTGCAGCCGGTGGTGCGTCCGCTCGGCTTCCGCACCGCCGAGTTCGCCTGGTCGCGCTATGCCAAATGGCTGGCCGGCGCCCACGGTATCGAGCTCGCCGAGCGCCGCCTGATTCCGCCGCTCGGCCATTTCTCACTGGTGCGCTTCCGCAAGGTCGACGTCGCGAAAGCGGCGTGAGCTGAAGCTCACGCGTCGCGTGCGTCATCGCGCCGCTGCACATCGTCACATGACAAAATGATGATGTCACACGGCCTACATCGAATCCCTGTAATCCCGTACCCGAAAGCATTTTGGGGGAGAGCATGATCAAGAATTATCTCGAGCAGCTGCGGATCCAGCGCTGGGACGACCATCGCTACTATCACCACAGCCGCATCAACCAGAGCCTGCACTTCATCAGCGCGCTGAGCTTTCTCTTCGCCTATGTCTGGCTGTTCATCGACCCTGTCGTCTCCGCGCTGGTCGGCTGGCTGGTCTCGATGACCTCGCGCCAGGCCGGTCACTTCTTCTTCGAGCCGCACGGCTACGACCACATCAACCAGGCCACCCACGAGCACAAGGAAGAGATCAAGGTCGGCTACAATCTTCAGCGCAAGGTGGTGCTGATGGCGATCTGGGCGGCTTCGCCCCTGGTGCTGTTCGCTGATCCCTCGCTGTTCGGCCTGTTCACCCCCTGGGCGTCCGCGACCGACTTCATGCGGCAGGTTGCCAAGATCTGGCTCGTGGTCGGCGGCGGCGGTCTGTTGTTCCGCACCGTGCACCTGTTCTTCATTCGCGACGTCGAGACCGGCCTCGTCTGGATGACCAAGATCCTGACCGATCCCTTCCACGATCTGATGCTCTATCGCAGCGCGCCGCTCGCCCTGATGCGCGGCGAGCTGATGGACCCCGGCCTGCACCTCAACCCCGAGCACACGCTGGGCCTCATCGGCGAGCCCACGCTCGAAGAGCAGCACGCCTGACACGGCCGTTGCCCGGATCGCGAATGTCCATGGTCTACGTCATGCCCGGGCTTGTCCCGGGCATCCACGTCTTGGGGGCTGCTTCCTCGCCTCTCCTCGCGTGCGGGGAGAGGCCGCAGCGCATCGAAGATGCGATGCGGGTGAGGGGGGCTCTCCGCGGGGGTGCCGCCAGATGGTCGCGCACTAACTCTCACCGACTGCGCGGAGAGTCCCCCTCACCCCAACCCTCTCCCCGCAGGCGGGGAGAGGGAGAGGAGAGACCTCGCCCCGGAATGACGGTGAATGTGGTTGGAGTGCCGGCCTCAGCGCCCGAAGCGCTTGGCCAGCATCTCTTTCAAAATCTGCCGCTTGATGTTCTTGTTGGTGAGCACGCCATCGTGCCACCAGAAGCCGTCGGCCTTCATCTTCTGCGCCGCGCGGACGAAGCGTTCGGCGACTTCGCTGAAGTCGGCGTCGGTGTAGTTGAGGCTGAAGATCAGCCGGCCGGTGCCGACCCAGCTCAAGGACAGGCCTTCGGCGCGCAGGTAATATTGCAGCATCCAGTTGTAGCGGGACGGGGTGGTGTATTTCACCGTCCAGATCGACGAGAAGTTGGCGAACCGTACTGGCAGGCCGGCGTCGGTCATCATCTGGTTGAGTTTCTGCGCGCGGCCGTTCCAGGTCGCATCCAGCCCGTCATAGATGGCGCGAAAATTCGGGGAGGCGAGGCGGCTCAAAAACTCGTCCATCGCCGTCATGACGTACGGATGCGAGTTGAAGGTGCCGCGGGCGAAGCAGACGTCGGCGGGGCGGTCGTCGCGGAAGCGGCGCATCAATTCCTTCTTGCCGCAGACCACGCCGACCGGCAGGCCGCCGGCGAGGCTCTTGCCGTAGGTCACCATGTCGGCGCGCACGCCGAAATATTCCTGGGCGCCGCCGGCGGCGAGACGGAAGCCGACGAAGACTTCGTCGAAGATGAGCACGATGCCGCGCTCGGTGCAGACTTCACGCAGCCTCGCGAGCCATTCAGTGTAGGCCGCGCGGTCGAAATTGCCGCCGCGAGACGAGTCGACCAGCGAGGAATCGCCGGGCGCGTTGGCGTTGGGATGCAGGCCCTGCAGCGGGTTGACCAGCACGCAGGCGATGTCCTTGCGCGTGCGCAGGACGTGCAGCGTCTTCTCGGACATCTCGGCGAGGGTGTAGGTCTCGTGCGCGGAAATCGGGTTGCCGACGCCGGGCTGCACGTCGCCCCACCAGCCGTGATAGGCGCCGGCGAAACGAACCAGATGCGTGCGCTTGGTGTGGTAGCGCGCCAGCCGCACCGCCTGCATCACGGCCTCGGTGCCGGACATGTGGAACGAGACTTCGTCGAGGCCGGAGATCTGGCGGAGCCGCTGCACGTTCTCGAGGATGACGGGATGGTAGGGGCCGAGCACGGGGCCGAGTGCATGCGCCCGCTTCTCGGCGCCCTCGATGCACTCCTTGTAGAAGTCGTTGCCGAAGATGTTGACGCCGTAGGAGCCCGTGAGGTCGTAGGAGGTGTTGCCGTCGACGTCCGTGACGGTGACGCCGCTCGAGGACTCCATGAAGGTCGAGGTGCCCAGATGCTCGCGGACGAGACGCGAGAACTGGAACGGCACGCGGTAGCTCTCGGTGAAGTTCAGGTCGGAGATGGTTTCCGCCGCTTCCTTCGTCATCGCGCGACCCCTGGGGTAGCGCTCGGCGTAAAGCTTGGCGAGGCGGAAGAAGGCGTCCTTACGCTGCGCCACCACGTTATCAGGCGCGCCGTCGCAGCCGAAATATTTGTCGCCCTCGAATTCGTAGAACGGGAGCAGCTTTGCCACCCGGCGCGACATCTTGGAGTGCCCGGCGAGCGACCGGTGCTTGGCGCGGGACAGTTCGACCCGCGCCTTGAGCTTCGGGAGGACGGCGGCAGCAGACGCTGCGGCGGCCACGGACATCGAGAGAATCGGGAGTGTCGTTTCCATGACAACAAGCGCTAATACTGTGAGCTGACAGATTCATGACAGTCAAAGCCCTCATCGCCTCTTTCACCCAGCAGGAAGACCTCAACTTCCTGTTGACCAACCGCATCCCCCGCGCCGCGCTAACCCGCTTCATGGGCTGGTTCTCCAAGATCGAGAATCCGCTTGTGCGGGACTTCTCGATCGCTCTGTGGAAGCTGTTCTCCGACCTCGATCTGTCGGAGGCGCGCAAGACTCATTTCAAGAGCCTGCACGACTGCTTCACCCGGGAGCTCAAGCCGGGACTGCGGCCTTTTGATCCCGACCCCTCCATTGTCGCCAGCCCCTCCGACGGCATCGTCGGTGCCCACGGGAAGATCGCCGACACCGAGCTGTTTCAGGTCAAGGGCGCGCCCTATTCGCTGCTCGACCTGCTCGGCGATTCCGCGCTGGTCGACCAGCACCGCAACGGCTCCTTCGTCACGCTGCGGCTGACCTCGAGCATGTATCACCGCTTCCATGCACCCTATGACGCGCATATCGAGCGCGTCACGCTGATCCATGGCGATGTCTGGAACGTCAACCCGATCGCCTTGAAGCGGGTCGAGCGCCTGTTCTGCAAGAACGAGCGCGCGGTGATCCGGACGCACCTTTCGACCGGCGAGGCCGTGACCCTGGTGCCGGTTGCCGCGATCCTGGTCGCGAGCATCCGCCTGCACTTCCTCGACATGGTGCTGAACGCGCAGACCCGCGGCCCGGTCAATTTCCCCTGCGACGTCAACGTGGCCAAGGGCGAGGAGCTCGGCTGGTTCGAGCACGGCTCGACCATCATCATCCTCGCGCCCGGCGATTTCACCTTCTGCGACGGCATCGCCGAGGGCACGCGCATTCGCGCCGGTCAAGCGCTGTTGAGGAGAGGATAGCCTTCAATCCGCCGCGTCCGACGCCTATATCGTGCTGCGGGGATGCATAGATCGACACGGATGTGAGTGATGGCGCGAGCGCCGGTCATGGCGGCGGGTGGTATTGTGCTGCGGCGTGGAGCTGTGCCGCTGATCGCGGTCGTGCGCCAGCGCAAGCGCAACGAATGGGTTTTGCCCAAGGGAAAGCTCGACGACGGCGAAACGCCGAAACAGGCCGCGCACCGCGAGGTGCTCGAGGAAACTGGACACGACGTCGCCATCCACGAATTCCTCGGCACGCTCGTCTATCAGTCCGGCGGGCGTTCCAAGGTCGTGCATTTCTGGCGCATGGAAGCTGAGGGCGGTCCGGTCCGCAAGCTGATGAACGACATCAAGGCGGTCGACTGGCTGCCGCTGGACGACGCGCTTGCGCGCCTGTCGCGCGAATATGAGCGCGCCTTTCTGACCCAGATCGGCCCGATCGCGCTTGCGGCAGCGGGGCTGGCGTCGCCGCCCGCGCCCCAGCCGACGCCGCCGCTCGCGGCCGACGATATCGATGCAACGCTGCAGACGCTGACGCCGGCCGAAGCCGCATCCGTCGAGGAGCTGCGGCATGGTCTCCTGCAGAAGGTGAAGGCCTGGCTGCGCGGCGAGCTTGCGGGGAGAGGTCGGATTGCATCGTAGATGCAATCCGGGTGGGGGCACTCTCCGCGAGTTTCACTGCCACTATTTCTGCGGAAGCAGCCCCTCACCCTAGGCGAGGAAGCAGCCCCTCACCCTAGGCGAGGAAGCGCACCGAGCGCGCTCATGCACGCCGAACTTTACCGCCGCTCCTTCTCCTTCGGAGCCGGCGCCGGTCTGCGCGGCGCTACGGGGCGTTGCGCGGCAGGGAGGCGCTGCTGGAAGCCGCCGGGTCGCTGCATGCCCGGCGGTTGGACTGCGGGCGGATGGGCCGGCTGCATGCCGGTGCGCGGCAGTTGCGACTGCGGATGAGTCCCGCCCGGCTGTGACGGCACGACTCCTCCGGGCTGAATCTGCCCACCACGCTGCGGCTGTGTTTGCGGCGTGGCGTTCGGCGGGGTGGCTTGTCCAGGGCGCGTTGGACGCCCTGCGCCTTGCTGCTCGCCGCGCTGCGGCTGGCCTTGTTGCTGTTGTCCTCGCGGCAGTTGCCCCTGGCCCGCACGCGGCGTGCCCGGTTGCACGACGCCGCCTTGTCCTTGTTGTCCTTGCCGCGGCGGCTGCTGCGTTCCTTGCCGGCCCGGCGTGCCCGGCTGCTGCTGACCCGGACGGTTGTTCTGACCGGGCTGGCCGTTCGGCCGCTGCGGCTGTTGGCCAGGTGCGGTCGTCGGCCGCAATTGTTGTTGCTGCGGCGCCTGGGCCGGCCGCGGAATGCGGCTGAGCGCGGTCGGATTGGCGCGGCGGAAGTCACGCTGCTCGGTGACGATCTGGCGGCCCGTGGTTTGCGCCAGATGCACCTGGCCGACGAAACCGCGGTCGCGTGCGATCTGTTGCGCGGGAATCGTGATCGGCACCGCGGCGAAGCGCATGATTCCGGCAGTGGCCGCGCCGGGCCGGATCGCAAAGCCGCTCGCGCCTTGCGTCAGCGCGCCGAGTCGCGTGCCGCTGGTGCGGTCGTCGACGTCGATGTGGCCGACGCGGCCGTCGGCGTCGGGATAGAGCTTGATGTTGACGTTGCGCGCGCTGCTCGCTGCCGCGCCTTCAGGCACCTCGACGACGCCGGTGGTGCCGCGGATGCCGAGCGTCGCGGTCGGCGTCGTGATTTTCATGTTACCGGTCTTCGCCACCGCAGCTGCAACGAAGGCCACTGTGCCCTTTCCGACGTCGAATATCCCTGAGTTCTGCCTGCCGCCGTCCTCATAGACGTAATTGTCGATGGTGATCTTCGAGCTGGCTGAAAGATTGAACGTGGTGGCGTCGTCGAAAGTGATGCCGACCGTGGAGTTCGACGAGGTCTGCACCACGTCGTTGAGATAGATGTCGTCGCGCACGCGCAGCGGATAGGAATTCTTGTCACGGATCACGGTCGCGATGCCCGTGACGGTCGCAACGTTGCCGATCGGCTCGACGGCGGCGGGTTGTGCGTCCGCGGCCGGTGTCGGTGAAGCCGATGGCGTCGGGGAGGGCGCTGGCGCCGGCTGCGCTTGTGGCTGGGCCTGGGCGACTTCGATCGCATCGGATGCGATCGCAATGCTCGCGCCTGCCAGCGGCAATGCCGGCAGCACGAGCGCGAACACGAAGCGGCGCCAGGCCAGCATTGATGTCACGAGGAAGTCCCGGTGAGAACGCGAGCGAGATCGGTTGATATCAGCCGGGGGGACCTGAATGGTGGATGAACGTGTGTGGCAGGAGGAGGGCCGAACGTTCAGACGTCACGTTCGGTGAGGGATTTGGCGCCGCCTTCTTACTCGTCATTCCGGGGCGCGACGAAGTCGCGAACCCGGAATCTCGAAGTTGTGGTGCGAGTTCGCCGCGCGAGATCCCGGGTTCGATGCTTCGCATCGCCCCGGGATGACACCTGCGGTGTCAGCTCACGCGCTTCCAGGTCTGGCCGCCGCAGAACATGCCGCCGAAGGCGCAACCCTGCACGCGCATCGCATTCGGACCCTTCATCGCGATGGTCGAGTCGTAATTGCGGCCGGAGTCGGGATCGTGGATGCGGCCGCTCCACTTCGAGCCCTCTGGCTTCATGTTGATCAGGATGCGCGCATTGGTCTTTTCGGCATAGCCGCAGAGATTGGCGCCGCACTGCTCGACGCGGACATTGCCCTTGTTCTCTTCGGTGGCCCAGACGCCGATCGGCGTGTTGGCAACCACCACAGGCGCCGGAGCAACCGCGACCGGCGCGGGTGCAGGAGCAGGAGCCGCGACGGGCGCCGGCTGCGTATTGGCGTCAAAGCCGACCGACGGCGCGGCAGCAGCCGTCGCGGCCGGAGCGGCGGGAGCCGTGACCGCGGGCGCGGCCGGCGCGGTCGCCTGCGCCGGCGCCTGCTGCACCGGCTGCTGCTGCACCGAAGCTGGCGCGGGCTGCGCAGTCGTCGTGCTTGGCGTGGTGTCGTCATCGTCCTTGGAGCCGCCAAGGCCCTTCAGGTTGATGTTGTTCAGCTTGATCGGCTTGTCCGACAGGCCCGGCGCAACGATGGTCACGCAGTTGAGCGAGGCGCAGTTGCGCGGCGTCTCGATGCGGATGTGCTGGCCTTCGATCTGGAACGAGATCGTGTTGCCGCCGGCATGGGCGGCGGCGGTCGACGCCAGAAAGAGCGCGGTGGCGGCGATGGTGAGCTTGTTCATGACAACCTCCGAAAATGGCGTGGTCCCGATGGACTGAAGTCGCCGGTGGATGAAGCGTGGTTCGAGCCTACGCCGGCCTGGCCGGGCGTTCTGTGATGGGGGTCACAACGGTGCCGCGCCGTCTGGGTGAGGCAGCGCACATTCAGCCGCGTCGCCTCGGCGTAAGCTCGCGGCGACACTCAGGGAGGTGTGGATGAAACGGCTTGCGACTTCGCTTGGCACCTTGATCGCACTGATGGCGATCACGCCCGCGGCCGTGGCCGGTTCCTATTCCTTCTCGATCGGCGGTCACCGGTTCCATGTCGAGTCGCCGCGCAATTGCCGGTCGGCCTCTTGTGTGTCGGTCTCCAGCCGCAGCCTTCGATCGACAGACGATGTCGACACGACATCAGCCGCGCCGCCTGCGGTCGCACCGCTGCAGCCGGCCTATCCCGCAGCTCCCGTCCGACCGGCGCAAGCAACCATCGTCGTGCCGCCACCGGCGCCGACCGGCCCTGTCGTCACCGCGACGACGTCGCAGCCCGTTGTCCTGCCGCCGCCAAGGGTCGAGGCGCCGACACTCGTCACGCCGAGCCTCAATCCGCCACGGATCGACCCGCCGCGAATGGATCCGCCGAAGATCGTTACGCTCGATCCGCCGCGCATGGAGCCGCCGCCCTTCCCAAGTCCCGAGATCAAGCAGACCGCAACGGTCGCACAGCGCAGCGACGATGAGCCGGCTTATATGCCACTGGGCGAATGGGAGAGCCCCGGCGCCAAGGGCACGGTTCGCATCGAACGCTGTGGCCCCGCACTGTGCGGTTACGCGCTGACGGAGGCGTCGAGCCGCGGCGAGAGCGTGCTCGTCAACATGAAGCCGAAGTCGCACGACGTCTGGACCGGCAACATCTACAGCCGCTCCAGCGGCAACACCTATTACGCGACCATGACGCTGAAGAGCTCCGGCCGGCTCCACGTCGAAGCCTGCGCGCTCGGCCGCTTCTGGTGCTCCGGCAACGACTGGACGCGGATCGAGGCGCCGCGAGAGCAAATGCTCACGACGTCGCGGCAATGGAGCGCGCGGTCGTAGTTTTTCTCCCCCTCTCCCCTTGCGGGAGAAGGGACGAAGAGCGTGTATCGGAGCGATAAGCCGCTAAATCATGCCGAGCACGATGGCGCCGACGAAGGCCATGGCGAGGTATGCGGCGACAACGCTCAGTCTCCCGGCGAACGTCATGAGGTCGCTCCCTCCATGCGCGCCGCTTTGCGCGCAGGCATCATGGTTAACAGAGAGTCTCCTTGCGAAAAAGTCAGGCTTGCTGTCGCTCAGCCTGCCGGCTCCGGGCCCGTATGGTTAAAGAACTCTGAAATCAACGTGTTGAAGAGTCTTTAAGTAAATTCACCGAACGTGCGTGCATGACGCGCGGAGTTCGTTTGTATCTCGTCGGCTCCATCGTCCTTGTTTCGCTAGCGGGTTGCGGACGCGGCTTCTTCCAGGCCGAACGCGAACCGTGGCGAGCCGAGGCCGAAGCCGCATGCCTGAAATCGGGCGCGGTGAAAGAGGGGCCGGATCTCGTCCGCATCGACCCGATCTCCGGGCCCGGCATGTGCGGCGCCGAGTTTCCGCTCAAGGTCGCCGCCATCGGCGAAGCCTCGAGCAGCTACGGCTTTGCCGACGAGGAGCTGCGCCCGCCGGGCAGCATCGGCGGCCAACCGCGCTGGCCGGTGACGCAGCCGCGGTCGACTACGCCGCAGAGCCAGAACTATCCGGCATCGTCCTATCCGCAACGATCGAACTATCCCGAAAGCGCGGTGCGCCAACCCTCCGGCTATGGCAGCTCAAGCGGGCCGGTGTCACTGAACGCGCCCGGCGTGGCGGCGCAGGAGGACGAGATCGACCTGCCGCCCGACGGCACCGATGCCGCGGGCGCGGCGCGCTACATGAATTCGCCGAGCTATCCGGCGCGGCCGGCACCTTACTCGCAGGCGCCTGCGCAGCAGCCGCCGCCGCGCCTTGGCCCGGCGCAGGGCAATCCCGTCACGGCCGTCGGTCCGGTCGCGATCAAGCCGACCGCGACGCTCGCCTGTCCGATCGTGTCCGAGCTCGACCGCTGGCTCGCCGACACCGTGCAGCCTTCGGCGATGCGCTGGTTCGGCGTCCGCGTCGCCGAGATCAAGCAGATCTCCGCCTATTCCTGCCGCGGCATGAACGGCAATCCGCATTCCCACATCTCCGAACACGCCTTCGGCAACGCGCTCGACATTGCCGCCTTCGTGCTCGCCGACGGCCGCCGCGTCACCGTGAAGGACGGCTGGCGCGGCATGCCGGAGGAGCAGGGATTTTTGCGCGACGTACAGTCGGGCGCTTGCGCGCATTTCACCACCGTGCTCGCGCCGGGGTCGAACGTCTATCACTACGATCACATCCACGTCGATCTGATGCGCCGTGCCAGCCGCCGCCTGATCTGTCAGCCCGCCGCCGTCTCCGGTGAAGAGGTGGCCTCGCGCGCGCAGTCGCGCAGGCCGTACGCGAATGCGCGCGAGCCTTCCGTGACCGGCTCGCTCGGTGTGCGCAAGAGCACGGGGCACAAGCGCGAGGAAGACGATTACACCGACGATTAGACGGACGCAGCTGCTCTTGTCGCCCGGATGAGCCAACGGGTCGGCGCGAAGCGCCGCCCGATGACAGGCTCCGCGATATCCGGGGATAATGGTCCCGCATGTCGCTGCACTCACGCGGGCTACGATCTACGTCCGCTTCGCCGGTGCGGGGACCAACCCCATGCAGAGCTGCACCTCGCCCGGGACATTGTAGGTGCGCATGATATGGCGGCTGTCGCGCAGGCCGGTCGCCTCACGCTGCACCACGAACATCCAGAGCGCCTGACCGGCTTCCATCACCAGCTTGCGCCTGGCCGGTTGCATCGAGGCCGGCAGCTCCGAGAGCGCGTGGGCGGCGTCGAACTCGCGCAAGCGGGTTAGCGCCTGTTCGAGTGTGCGGCCCATCCGTCCAAGCGCCGAGGCCTGTTCCTGAACGATCTCGTAATGGAGGATATCGACGGGCGGGCGAAGATCACGGGACATGACCGCAAATATAGTGCCGCCTGACGGGCCTGCGCAACGCGCAGCTACTTCGCCTTGTATGCCGCCATAAACATCCGCGTCGCACTGTCGACGACCTCGGTCATGCGCTGTTCCGACGGCGCGGGCGCGGCCTGGAACACGAAGGGCAGAAAGAGGGACGCCTTGCACAGCTCCATGAACTGGGAGGCGGCAAGGTTGCAATCGTCGATCTTGAGATGGCCCGAGGCGACATGGGCTTTGAGATAGTCGGAGAGGCGGTTGATCGACTTGTCCAGCACCCGCGCATAATAGCGGCGGCCGACATCGGGCATGCGCTCGGCGATCGCCATCACGGTGCGGATCGCCGATCCGCCGCCGGGCCGGCAGAGCAGATGGATATAGGCCCGGCCGAACTCCTTCAGCGTGGTCTCGGCATCGCGCGCCGGATCGAAATTGAACACGACCTGGCCGAACTGGAGCGCCTCCTGCTCGAGGATGGCTTCGAACAGCGCGCTTTTGTCGGCGAAGTAGACGTAGAGGGTGCCCTTGGAGACCTGCGCGGCGCGCGCGATCTCGCCCATGCTGGCGCCGTCGAAGCCGAGATCCATGAACACTTTGCGGGCGCCGTCCAGGATCTGGCGACGCTTGGAGCCGTCCTCCTCCTGGATGACGTGCAGATGATCGCGGCCGGCTACAACCATTGGTTCAGGGTCTCGGCAGGTTTTTGAGTCGGGTCTGCGGCCATGAAACCCGAATAAAGGATTCTCGTCAGTAGGGTCCGGCCGGGATTATTATGTATATTGACCGAACCGTTCGGTCAATGGTATTTGGATTAGCGAGAGGGAACAGTCCGCACGCCGGCTGTCTCTTTGATCGCGCTTTTTTGGGGAGGCCTTTATGGCCGTATCGAGAGACCAGGCTGCGCGCGTCCTTCGCCAGGAAACGGTGGAGGAGCACGCGGACGGTGATGCTGCGATCGAGAACGCTGCACCCCTTGCCGAGCAATTGCGCTCTCACGTGGCCGAGGAAGCCAGGCGCCGCACCGCCGAGGCGCCGGAGAAGCCCGTGACCGACAAGCCGGCCGCGCCAGCGCCGGAGGCACCCGCCGCCGGCGCTCCCAAATCCGGCAAGCGCAAGTTCGTCCTGATGGGCGTCGGCCTCGTGCTGGCGCTCGCGGCCGCGAGCTATGCCGGCTACTACACGCTGGTTGGCCGCTTCTACATCTCCACCGATGACGCCTATGTCCGCGCCAACAACACCATGCTGGGCGCGCGCGTCTCCGGCCACATCGCCTCGATCCTTGCCGGCGACAACACGACCGTGAAAGCGGGCGACATTGTCTTCCGCATCGATGACGGGGATTACAAGATCGCGGTCGATGCCGCCGCGACCAGGATCGCAACCCAGCAGGCCACCATCGATCGCATCGGCCGCCAGGTCGCCGCGCTCGACAGCCAGGTGGCGCAGGCCAAGGCGCAACTCGTCTCGGCTGAAGCGGGCCTCAAGCGCGCCGATCTCGACTATGAGCGCCAGCAGGCCCTGAGCAACAAGGGGTTTGCCTCGCGCGCCACCTTCGAGAGCTCGGAAGCCGGACGCGACCAGGGCGCCGCCGCAGTCAAGGCCGCGCAGGCCGCATACGACGTTGCAATCAGTAATGTCGATGTCGCCAAGGCGCAGCAGGCCGAAGCCCAGGCCCAGCTCGCCGAGCTCAAGACCACGCTCGCCAAGGCCGAGCGCGATCTCAGCTTCACCGCGGTGCGCGCGCCGGTCGACGGTACGTTCTCCAATCGCCTGGTCAACGCCGGCGACTTTGTCGCGGTCGGCCAGCGCCTCGGCAACATCGTGCCGCTGGACGCCGTCTATATCGACGCCAATTTCAAGGAAACGCAGCTCAAGCGCATCCGTCCCGGCCAGTCGGTGACGATCAAGGTCGATGCCTACGGCATGCGCAAGTTCTCCGGTGTCGTCGACAGCATCGCGGCGGGCGCGGGCTCGGTGTTCACGCTGCTGCCGCCCGACAACGCCACCGGCAACTTCACCAAGATCGTGCAGCGCGTGCCGGTCCGCATTCGCGTGCCAAAGTCGGTAGCGAAGCAGAACCTGCTCCGTGCCGGCATGTCGGTCTATGCGACCGTCGACACCAACAAGGGCGCGGCCGACGCCGACAGCGAGGTCGACCTCGACGATCCCACCGCGATCCACCCGCAGTAGCCACAGCCTCAGCGCTGCGAGGTCAGACCATGGCCAACGCCACCACCGCTTCACCCGCCATGATGGCGGACGCCGCTTCGGAGCGCATCGCGCCGAAGCGGTTGTTCGCGTTCATCATCATGGTGTTCGGGATGTTCATGTCGATCCTGGACATCCAGATCGTCTCGGCCTCCCTGAGCGAAATCCAGGCCGGATTGTCGGCGAGCTCCAGCGAGGTCTCCTGGGTCCAGACCGCCTATCTGATTGCGGAGGTCATTGCGATCCCGCTGTCCGGATTCCTGTCGCGCGCCTTCGGCACGCGGCTGTTGTTCGCGATCTCGGCGGCTGGCTTCACCGCCTCGAGCCTGCTCTGCGGCTTCGCCACAACCATCGAGGAGATGATCCTCTGGCGCGCGCTGCAGGGCTTTCTCGGCGCCGGCATGATCCCGACGGTGTTCGCCTCGGCCTATACCGTTTTTCCGCGCTCCAAATTCCACATCGTCGGCCCCATCATCGGGCTGGTCGCGACGCTGGCGCCGACCATCGGACCGACGGTCGGCGGTTACATCACCGACCTGATGTCGTGGAACTGGCTGTTCTTCATCAACGTCGTGCCCGGCATCGGCATCACCCTGGGCGTGCTGGCGCTGGTCGATTTCGACGAGCCGCATTTCGAGCTGCTCGACCGCTTCGACTGGTGGGGTCTGTTGTTCATGGCGGGCTTCCTCGGCACGCTGGAATATGTGCTGGAGGAGGGGCCGCAATATGAATGGATGCAGGATACCTCGGTCGCGATCTGCGCCTGGATCTGCGCGATCTCGGCCATCGCCTTCTTCTGGCGCGTCTTCACGGCGGCCGAGCCGATCGTCAACCTGCGCACCTTCTCCAACCGCAATTTCGCGATCGGCTGCGTGCTGCAGTTCTGCATCGGCATCGGCCTCTACGGCCTGACCTACATCTATCCGCGCTATCTCGCCGAAGTACGCGGCTACAGCGCGCTGATGATCGGCGAGACCATGTTCGTCTCGGGGATCACCATGTTCCTGGTCGCGCCGCTGGTCGGCCGCCTCATGGTGAAAGTCGACATGCGCTACATGATCGCATTCGGCCTCGTCGTGTTCGCGATCGGCTCCTACCAGATGACATGGATCACGCGCGACTACGATTTCTACGAGCTGCTGGTGCCGCAGATCCTGCGCGGCATCGGCATGATGTTCGCGATGGTGCCCACCAACAACATCGCGCTCGGCACGCTGGCGCCTGATAGGGTGAAGAACGCTTCGGGTCTGTTCAACCTGATGCGCAACCTCGGCGGCGCCGTGGGCCTCGCCGTCATCAACACCGTGCTCAACGACCGCACCGATTTGCACATCACCCGCCTCCAGGAGCGCGTGACCTGGGGCAATGCGACCGCGACCGAAACCCTGACCATGTTCATGCAGAAGTTCCAGGGCCTCGGCGATTCCACGTTGATGGCGATGAAGCAGCTCTCCCAGCTCGTGCACCGCCAGGCCGTCGTGATGAGCTTCGGCGATGCCTTCTTCGTGCTGACGCTGTTCTATCTCGGCCTCACCCTGCTGGTGACGCTGCTGAGCAAGCCGGCCCCACTGACCGGCGGCGGCGACGCGCATTGAGCCTGCCACACACGCGGTGTCATCGTCCGGCTTGACCGGACGATTCAGTATTCCAGAGGCCGGCGTTGGTGAACTCGCTCTCACCACATCCGCCGCGGCGTACTGGATGCCCCGCTTTCGCGGAGCATGACGGCGGAGGGCGGGGCGGCTGTGGAGCGCATCAAGGCCGCGCGCACCAAATTGCAACACTCATCCGTGATCTCGCGCGAGCCCCGTTGCAAGTCGCGAACGACACATCTATAAAGCGCACCTCATTCACTCGAACCGGGGAGAGATTTGCATGATTTCGTCGCATTCGCAGATCGTACGCCCGCGCTCGATGATGTTCTGGTTCGGTATGTACGCGGCCTGTTAGAGGCCTCCTCCGCCAGTTTCGATTGGGCCAAGTTTCCGACCAAGCGTCCCGATCGCTTTCTTTCCCAAGTCAAAGCCAACCTTAAGTGACGCCGTCTCGGCCCTCGCGGCCGGCCTGCGTCCATCGATGGAGCCGGCCCGCGCCAAAGGCGGCCGGATGATGTCATGACCGCTCTGTCAAAAAAGCCCGCGGCGATCCGCCTGGTGCTGCCCTTCGTGTTCCGGCACTGGCTGAAGCAGCCGGGACGGGGGCTCATCGTGGCCGGCGGCCTGCTGGGTGCGACCATAGCCGACCTGTTCATGCCGGTCTTCTCGGGCCGGCTGGTCGATGCGCTGACGCGCGGCCCGTCGGATCCCGATGCGCGGCATGCCGCCCTGGTTGCCTTCGGCGCCATCGTGGGGCTGGGCGCGGCCTCCGTGGTGCTGCGGCTGGCCGGCCTGCAGGCGATCGTGCCGTTCACGCTCAAGACCATGTCGGACGTCGCACAGGAGGCCTTCACCCGTGTGCAGCGCTTCTCCACGGACTGGCACGCTAACTCCTTCGCGGGCTCGACCGTGCGCAAGATCACGCGCGGCATGTGGGCGCTCGACCTGCTCAACGACACCATCCTGATGGCGCTAGCGCCCTCGCTGCTGGTGTTGATCGGCTCGATGGTCCTGATCGGGATGCACTGGGCCTCGCTCGGCGTGGTGATCGCGGTCGGCGCGTTCTTCTACGTCACCATCACCGTCGTGTTCTCGACGCGCTACATCGCGCCGGCCGCCCGAGTCTCCAATGCCTGGGACACCAAGGTCGGCGGCACGCTTGCGGATGCCCTGACGTGCAACGCGGTGGTGAAGTCGTTCGGCGCGGAAGCGCGCGAGGATACGCGGCTCGGCCGCGTCATCAACCGATGGCGCGTGCGGGTGCGGCGGACCTGGCTGCGCTACAACTACACGTCCATGGCGCAGCTGTCGCTGCTGCTCTGCCTCCGCACGTCCGTGATCGGCGGCGCGGTGCTGTTGTGGATGTCGGGACATGCCTCGCCTGGCGACGTGACCTATGTGCTGACCAGCTACTACATCATCCACGCCTATTTGCGTGACGTCGGCATGCACATCAACAACCTCCAGCGCTCGGTCAACGACATGGACGAACTGGTTGCGATCCATGCCGAGCCCATCGGCATCGCCGATGCGGCCGGTGCGCGGCCGATCGCGATCGAGGGCGGCGAGATCGTGTTCGACGACGTGACGTTCCACTATGGCGGCCATCGCGCGCCGCTCTATGACGGGTTGTCGGTGACGATCCGGGCCGGTGAACGTGTCGGCCTCGTCGGACGCTCCGGCTCCGGCAAGACCACCTTCGTCAAGCTGGTGCAGCGGCTCTACGACGTCACCGGCGGCCGTGTGCTGATCGACGGGCAGGACATCGCATTGGCCACACAGCAATCGCTGCGCAGCCAGATCGCGATCGTGCAGCAGGACCCGATCCTGTTTCACCGCTCGCTCGCCGAGAACATCGCCTATGGCCGGCCCGGCGCCAGCCTCGAGGCGATCGAGCAGGCGGCGCGGCTTGCGAATGCGCACGACTTCATCCTGCGCCTGCCGAAGGGCTACGGCACGCTGGTCGGCGAGCGCGGCGTGAAGCTGTCGGGCGGTGAGCGGCAGCGCGTGGCGCTGGCGCGCGCGTTCCTGGCGGATGCGCCGGTGCTGATCCTGGACGAGGCGACCTCGAGCCTGGATTCGGAATCGGAGGCGCTGATCCAGGAGGCGATGGAGCGGCTGATGAAGGGCCGCACCTCGATCGTGATCGCGCACCGGCTGTCGACGGTGAGGAGCCTCGATCGCATCCTGGTGTTCGACCGCGGCGAGATCGTCGAGCAGGGCACCCACGCCACGCTCGCGGCCAGACCCGGCGGCATTTATCGCGGCTTGTTCGAGCGCCAGGTGGTGGAGCTCGGGCATATCGCTGCAGCGGAGTGAGGCGCGCGACTGCGGGACGAAAGTCCCGCAGTCGCGCCGCCAAGGAATGCGTCAAGGATGGAATGAGATGAAAGACCTGACCAACGGCTCCATCGTGAGACACATCCTGGCCATGGCGCCTCCGATCATGGCCGGCATGATATCGATCATGGTCTGCCAACTGGTCGATCTGTACTTCGTGTCGGGCCTGGGCGATGCCGCCGTGGCGGGCGTCGCCGCGGCCGGCAATGCTGGCTTTCTCGTCAACGGGCTGATGCAGGTGCTCGGTGTCGGCGCGGGGGCACTGATCGCGCATGCCGTGGGACGCAAGGACCGGTCGGATGCGAACCTGATCTTCAACCAGGCGATCGTGCTGTCGGTGCTGTTCGGACTGTTGACCCTGCTCGCAGGTGCCGCGCTGTCGCGCGCCTACATGCGCTCGATCGCAGCGGACCAGGCCACGATCGAGGCCGGGACCACTTACCTGCTGTGGTTCATGCCGGCGCTCGCGCTGCAGTTCGCCACCCAAGTCATGGGGGCTGCGCTGCGCGCGACCGGTATCGTGCGTCCCACCATGCTGGTGCAGGCGTTTGCTGTGGCCATCAATATCGCGCTGGCGCCGGTCCTGATCACGGGCTGGGGTACCGGCCATGCGCTCGGGGTCGTCGGTGCGGGGCTGGCGAGCTCGATTGCGGTCGCCATCGGCGTGCTGGCGCTGCTGGCGTATTTCCGCAAGGTCGAGCGCTATGTCGCCTTCAATCCGGCGCAGTGGCGCCCGCAGCCGCACCATTTGAAGCGCATTCTCAATGTCGGCCTGCCGGCCGGCGGCGAGTTCGCGATGATGTTCATCTTCATGGCGGTGGTCTATTACGTGCTGCGCGATTTCGGCGCGGCGGCGCAGGCCGGCTTCGGCATCGGGCAGCGCGTGCTCGGCCTGATCAACATGCCGGCGCTTGCGGTCGGGCTGGCGGCCGGGCCGATCGCCGGCCAGAACGTCGGCGCAGCCAACGCTGCGCGCGTGCGGGAAACTTTCCTCAAGGCCGCCTTGATCGTCACGATCGTGATGACCGGCTTCATGACCCTTGCGCAAGTGAAGCCGGAGCTGCTGCTCGCCGGATTCTCGAACGACCGCGAGACCATGGACATCGCCTACCTGTTCCTGCGGATCATCTCGCTCAACATGGTCGCACAGGGGCTGATCTTCACCTGCTCGAGCATGTTCCAGGCCCTCGGCAACACCAGGCCGGTGCTCTTGAGCTCGGCGACGCGCGTGTTCACCTACTCACTGCCGGCGATCTGGCTGTCGACGCGGCCGGGCTTTCGCATGGAGTATGTCTGGTATTTGTCGGTCGCGGCGACAATATTGCAGGCGGGCTTGAGCCTGTGGTTGCTGCGCCGCGAGTTCAGGAAGCGCCTGACTTCGGCGCCGAAGGAGAAGGACCCAGAGCAGGAGAGCGCCGAGCCCATTGCGCCTCTCGCCCGCGAGCCTGCGTAACGGTGGCTTGTTCCATCCTGGCTGCTCCGGCTAACTTGCCGGGCGGGGTGGATGGTGGGCTGCAGAAGGGCCAATGACCGGAGTGACGAACGAGCCGCGGGCGGCGTCATGGCTCGCCGCGATCTGGGCGGCGCGCTATCGCACGCCGGCCCGCTTCGTCGCACTGATCGCTCTGCTGCTGCCGTGGACCACGACCGGGCTGACCTTCGCGCTCATACCCTGGCTGATCGCCTTCGCGTTTGTCGATCTGCGCGCGTTTCCGCGTTCGCTGCTTCGCCCGATCTGCCTGCTGCCCATCGCGCTGGTCGCGCTCGCCGCCGTGGGCACGCTCTGGTCGGATGTGCCATGGCCGGAGCGAATCCACGCGATCGGGCCGGCGGCGAAGCTGCTGGTCATTCCGCTCCTGATCTACCAGTTCGAGCGCTGGCCGTACGGCCATTGGGTGTTTTTCGCCTTCCTGGCGTCCTGCACGGCGTTGATGCTCTATTCCTTCGCCGTCGCAATCGACCCCGCACTCTCGCTGAAGCTCTATCTGTCGCGGGGGCCCTACAAGGTCGAAAGCGGGATCGCGGTGCGCAACTATATCGACCAGAGCCAGGAGTTCGCGCTCTGTGTGCTCGCGCTGGTCTATCCGATCGTGGCGCTGCTGCGGCAACGCCGCGTCGGCATCGCGGCGCTGTTCGCGACGCTCGCGATCGGATTCCTCGCCAACATGATCTTCGTCGTGGTGTCGCGCACGGCGCTGGTGACGCTGCCGATCCTGGTGGTGCTGTTCGCGTTGCTGTATCTGCGTCTGCGTGCGGCGCTGCTTGCCGCCGGCGCGATGGCGCTGTCGGCGGTGCTGCTCTTTGGCGTGTCGCCGCATCTGCGGACGACGGTTGCGAAATTTCAGGCCGACTATCAGACGAGCGTGCAGGACAGTCAGGTCAGCGGCATGGGTTCACGTCTGGAATATTGGCGGAAGTCCCTTCGTTTCATCGCCGATGCACCGCTGGTCGGTCACGGCACCGGCTCGATCCGCGGCCTGTTCGCAAGCGTGGCCGCCGATGCGAAGATCGATCCGCTGCGTGGCGAGATCGTCAGCAACCCACACAATCAGACCCTCAGCGTGGCCGTGCAGTGGGGAATCGTCGGTGTCCTGATCCTCTACGCGCTCTGGTTTGCGCATCTCTCGCTGTTTCGCGGCGAGGGCCTGGCCTCTTGGATCGGCCTGCTGGTCGTGGTGCAGAACATGCTGACCTCGCAGCTCAACACGCATTTGTTCGACTTCACGCCGGGCTGGGTCTACGTCCTCGGCGTCGGTGTCGCCGGCGGCATGACGCTCGCGAAGAGGGCGCGAGAGCTAGAGCATGATCCGGAAAAGTGCGCAGCGGCTTTCCGAGAAGAATGCTTAGACAACAACCTAAAGCGCGATGACGCTTCATCCTGATCGCATCGCGCTCTAGAGCGCGCCGAGACTGTTCCAGACCAGGGTCAGGCCAGACAGGAACAACAGGCCGAGCACGACATCGCCGAAATGCTTGTCGTGGAGGGCGTGATAGACGCGGGCGCCGGCCCAGGCGCCGATCAGGGTGCTCGGAAACGCGACCAGCGCGAGCCAGACCACTTTGAGCTCGACGAGACCCGATGCGGTCTGCAGCACCAGTGCTGTCGCGAGAACCGTGAAATTGAAGAGCTGAAAGATGCCGCGCCGCTCATGCTTGTTCCAGCCGCGGATGTTGGCCCACAGGATCGGCAGCGGCCCGGACAACCCGGCGAGGCCGCCAAGAATACCGCCGGCAAAGCCGATCGCGCCGTCGGCAAGGCGGCCGCCGAATTTGATCGCGAGCGGCCTCTTGTTCAGATAGAGCGCGCTCGAGAACATCAGAATTAAAATGCCGACGCTCAGCTTGAACACTTTTGGATCGGCCGAGGCGATCAGCATGGTGCCGATCGGTACGCCGATCAGACCGCCGATCAGGAACGGCCAGACCAGCGAGAGGTCGAAGCTCTTCCACATCGAGGGCAGCGTCGAGGTCTGCGCGATCACCGAGCAGATCAGCACCAGCGGCACTGCGAGCGAGGGCGGCAGTACGTAGAGCCAGATGCCGAGCGCCATCAGCGCCGTGCCGAACCCGGCCAGGCCCGAGACGAAGCCGCCGGCCAATGCGCCGAGCAGCAGCAGCGCGTAGGTGAGCGTTTCCAACAGAATGTCCTCGTCGCCGGGGCGATCTCGAACTGTTGATCGCCGTCGCCCGCATAGCATGCTTGCTGTCGTGCAAGTCAATCCGCCCTGCACGCAAGCGTGATCTGCGGCGCCGGGCGTTCGCGAAAGACATGCCTACATGACGGTCCTACTTTGATCCCGGGGCCCCCCACCGCCATCCTGCACTCGGATCGGTCGGACCCGAGATGATGGAGAATGACCATGACCCGCACCAAGATCGCCGCTGCAGCCGCGCTGTTGGCGGCGACGCTGATGCCGACGATGGCCCAGGCGCAGCTTTCCGAGCCTGCAGCGTATCAGGCGGCTCATCCCGACCGCGACGTGCTGAACGGCGGCCAGCTCACGCCTGCGGCGCGTGCGGCTCTCGGCCAGCAGGGCACGCCCAGCGATGCATATGCTTTGCAGGCCTATCCGTCGCCTGGGGCGCCGGTCGTGCGCTCGACCCATCGCCGTCATCGTCGATGATCTAGACGATTTGTCTGGTGTCGGCGGGCTTCTGCAGCGCGCCGACCAGGATGCGTAGCGCTTCCGTCAATTCTGACCTGTTGCGTGCCGCGCCCAGCGAGACGCGCGCCGCGTGCGGCGGTGTCCCATCGACCGTGAAGGCCTCGCCGGCGACGACCGCAAGTCCGTTTCGCAACAGATGCGCCGCGACATCGGGCCGGTCCTCAGGCAGCCGCAGCCACAGATGATGCGCCGCGGGCTTGGCCAGGAACTGGAAGCCTTTCAATGCGCGCTGCGCGAGCTGCTGACGGCCGACCGCCTCGCTGCGGATGGCGGTGATGATACGATCGGCAATGCCGCTTTCGATCCAATGCGTCACCAGCGCGACCATCAGCGGCGCCGGCATCTGCACGGTCGCCTGCAAATATGTCCGCATGTCCCGCTGCGCCTCGCTGTCGGGCGTCGCCAGATAGGCAACGCGGAGCGCCGGCGAGATGCATTTTGACAGCGTGGTCGCAAGATAAGTCCGCTCGGGAATGAGATTGGCGATTGGCGATGCCGAGCGGTCGAGCAGGCCGTAGGCGTCGTCCTCGATCAGGATCGTGTCGGTATCGCCGATGATCTTTGCGATCGCACTGCGCCGCTCGGAGGTAAGCGTCGCCGTGGTCGGATTGTGCAGCGTCGGAATGAGATAGACGGCCTTCGGCTTGTGCGTGCGGCACGCCTTTGCCAGCGCGTCGGGCAGGATGCCGCCATCATCCATGGCGACGCCGACGAGCTTGATGCCGAGCCGCACTGCTGCGGCCTTGATGCCGGGGAATGTCAGCGCCTCCGTCAGCACGATGTCGCCGGGCCGCGCCAGATGGGCGAGCAGGTTGAACAGGATCGTCTGGGTGCCGGGAAAGACCACGAGCTTGTCGGCATGCGCGTGCGGCACCCGCGCACGCATCCAGCGCGCGGCGACGTCGCGCTCATGCGCGCTGCCGCCGGGCGGCTGATAATTGAGATACGCCGTCAGGCCCGATTGCGCGCGGATCGCTTCCATCCCGGCGATGATGCGCTCGTCGAGCTGCGCCTCCAGCGGATGCGGCGGCACGTTCATCGAAAGATCGATCGCGACGGGATGCGGCAGATCGACCGCGCGGCGCGCGCTGGTCTCCGACACGAACGAGCCCTGTCCGACCCGCGCCTCCATGATCCCGCGTCGCCGCGCCTCGGTGTAGGCGCGCGTCACCGTGGTGAGATCGACGCCGAGCGCCTTTGCAAGCGCGCGCTGCGTCGGCAGTTGCTGGCCACGCACCAGCCGGCCGGCGGCGATGTCGGCCTCCATGGCCTCGACGATGCGCTGGTAGCGCGGCCCTGATAGCTCCGAGATTGTCGGGCTCCAATCCATGCAATTTAAGCCCATTTCCTTTGAATGTATGGATGCAAGATATTATTGTATGGATCGTCGAAAAGGAAGAGGTGGGGTCATGGCGGCAGGTTCAGTCTCTCTGGCGAAGGCGATGTGGCGCGGCTTTCGCGGCAAGTGCCCGAACTGCGGCGAAGGCCATTTGTTCAGCCGTTCCCTGAAGGTCGCAAACAGCTGTGATCGTTGCGGTGAGGAGCTGTTCCACCAGCGCGCCGATGACTTCCCCGCCTATCTCGTGATCGTCGTAGTCGGCCATCTCGTGGTGCCGGCGATCCTCGCGGTCGAGACCGCCTATGCACCGGCGGTCTGGCTGCAACTGGCGGTGTGGTTGCCGGTGACGCTGTTCGCCTCGCTCGCGCTGCTGCAGCCGACCAAGGGCGCCATCGTCGGGCTGCAATGGCAGGTCGGCATGCACGGTTTCGAGGCGAGCAAGCAGCGGCGCGAGGCGGACGAGCTTGCGCCGGTGCTGGTGAAGGCAAGACAACGCTAACCGGGCGTCATTCCGGGGCGTTCGCAGCACGAACCCGGAATCGATTCATCCACCAACTTTGCCGCCCGATGGATTCTCAGATGCGCAATTGCGCATCGTAGCTCCCGCTGCGCAAGCCCCGGAATGACAGCGGGCCAAGCCAAAATGGTGAGGGGCCCGATGCGCTAGCATCGAACCCCTCGTTGCAAGATATCAGCCGGCCTGTAAGCCGGGTTCTGTAAGGCACCGTCCACTTGCGCGAACGATACGTGACGGCCATTCCTCTGGGACCATGTTTGCACATGGCCTCGAGCAACCTACCCGGACGGCGGGCCTGACATCGCCCTGCGGCGTTATCGCTTTCGCGAACAGCCCGCTACGCCGTCCCTATTCGGTTTTGCTCCCGGTGGGGTTTGCCATGCCGGCTCCGTTGCCGGACCCGCGGTGCGCTCTTACCGCACCTTTTCACCCTTACCCCGCGAAGCCGAAGGCGAAGCGGGGCGGTTCGTTCTCTGTGGCACTTTCCCTGGGGTCGCCCCCGCCGGACGTTATCCGGCACCGTATGTCAAGGGAGCCCGGACTTTCCTCCCCGGCGGCCTTTCGGCACCTGCCGGAGCGGCCGTCCGGCCGACTGACTGACAACGCATGGGGCATTTGTGACGGTTTCGTCAAGCCGATATCGCGGCCCACGATCCGCCCGAAATAATTTATCCTGAAGATGTCGTTTGCTGCGTGCCCCGTTCGACTGGATGTCGGCGACACAGCCGAACAACAGGAGTGAAGCGATGCAATATCTGCTGATGATCTACCAGAACGAGGCCGAGTACGCGAAGATTGACACGGGAACCAGCCAGAAGATGTCGGCGGAGTATGAAGCCTTCACGCAATCCATCATCCGGAACGGCAATTTCAAGGCCGGCGATCGACTGCGGCCGACCACGACCGCGACGACGGTGCGTGTGCGCGACGGCAAGATGCTGACGACCGATGGACCGTTTGCGGAGACCCGCGAGCAGCTCGGCGGCTACTATCTGATCGAGGCCAAGGATCTCGACGCCGCGATCGAGATCGCGGCGCGGATTCCGAGCGCGCGCGTCGGTTCGATCGAGGTGCGGCCGATCTGGGTCTACGACAAGTGACGGCCGGGCCGCGCGTCGCCGCATGACCCCTGGCGAGATCGACAAGATCTTCCGCGACGAGGCGGGGCGGGCGCTGGCCACGCTGATCCGCCTCGTCGGCGATTTCGATCTCGCCGAGGACGCGCTTCAGGATGCTTTTGCCGTCGCGCTGGAACGCTGGGCCGCGTGCGAGGTCCCCGACAATCCGCGCGCCTGGCTGGTCAATGTCGCCAGGCACAAGGCGATCGATCGTGTCAGGCGCCAGGCTGTCTTCCGCGGCAAGCAGCAGGCGCTCCTGCACGAGATCGAGCTCAACGCGCAAACGGTCGACGAGCCGCCGGCAACACTCGACGACGACATGCTGCGGCTGATCTTCACCTGTTGCCATCCGGCGTTCGCGCCAGAGGTCCAAGTCGCGCTGACGCTGCGCACCGTCTGCGGGCTGTCGACCACGCAGGTCGCGCGCGCCTTTCTCGTGGGCGAGGAGGCAATGGCGCAGCGGCTGGTCCGCGCCAAGCAGAAGATCAGGCTCGCCGGCATCCCCTACGAGGTGCCCGAGCGCGACACGCTGGCGCCGCGGCTCGATGGCGTGCTCGCCGTGATCTATCTGGTCTTCACCGAGGGCTATGTCGCGACCGAGGGCGCGGATCTGATGCGGCCTGATCTTGCAACTGAAGCGATCCGGCTCGGCCGCTTGCTCGATCGGCTGATGCCGGATCGCGGCGGCATCAGGGGCCTGCTGGCCCTGATGCTGCTCCACGATGCGCGCCGCGCCGGACGCGAGACCGCGGCCGGCGATATCGTGCTGCTCGAGGAGCAGGACCGCATGCTGTGGGATCGCGCGCAGATCGAGGAGGGCCTGGGCCTGGTCGAGGATGCGCTACGCGTGCCGGGACGGCCGCAGCCTTATGCTGTGCAGGCCGCGATCGCCGCGCTGCATGCCCGTGCGCCGAGCTTTGCGCAGACCGACTGGCGTCAGATCGCCGGGCTCTACGAGGTGTTGCTGCGCATCTCTCCCTCTCCGGTGATCGAGCTCAACCACGCTGCCGCCGTGTCGATGGTCGATGGGCCGGCACGTGCGCTCGATCTCGTCGATGCGATCAGCGCCCGAGGCGGGCTGCGCGGCTATGAGCTGTTGCCCGCAGTGCGTGCGGATCTGTTGCGTAGGCTCGGCCGCAAGGATGAAGCGTGCGAGGCGTATCAGACAGCGACTGCGGCGACACAGCTCGAGCCGTTGCGGCGGCTCTATGCGCGGCGGATGAGGGAGATGGGGTAGGGGTCTCGTGCCCCGGACGCAGCGCAGCGTCTCTTCGACGGTGCGCTGCAGAGCAGGGGCCCATCCTATCGAAGCGTGACGTGTCGCCGACTGGGTCCCGGCTCGCGCTTTGCGCGTCCGGGACACGAGAGAGAACTGCGCGGCCATCGCCGTCACTTCGACGCGACGGTCGTTCCCTCTGCCGGCAGGCTCGCCAGCAGCGCCTGCAATGTCGACAGCGTCGAGTGGTCCGCGACACCATCCAGCCGCGCGGGGCGGAAGTGGCGCTGGAAGGCGGTGACGACTTCCATGGTCGCGGCATCGTATTTGCCGGTCAGCGGCACGCCGTAGCCGTATCTGGCGAGCGCCTGCTGCAGGCTAAGCACTTCGTCGCTGATGGTGCCGAGCATCAGGGTCTCGCCGCGCACGACCGGGGCCGGCGTCACCCAGTGACCGACGCCGGAATTGGCCAGCGAGTGCCACGGAAACTTTTCGCCGGGGTCTTTCTTGCGCGCGGGCGCGACGTCGGAATGGCCGAGCACCCGGTGGGCCGGCACCTTGCGGCGAAGCATGATGCCGCGGCACAGCGCGATCACGGCGGCGATCTGGCGCAGCGGATATTCCGGATAGCCCCAGTCATGGCCGCGATTGATGATCTCGATGCCGATCGAGCAGGAGTTGATGTCGTCCTCGCCCGCCCAGGACGAGACGCCGGCGTGCCAGGCGCGCCTGGTTTCGGGCACGCATTGCACGATGCGGCCGTCTTCCAGCACGACGTAATGCGCCGAGACTTCGGTTCCCGCCGTGCACAGCCGCGCCAGCGCGCCCTCGACATCGGGCATGCCGGTGTAGTGCAGCACGATCATGTCGGGCTGCCGTGCCTTGTTGCGCTCGCCATAGTTCGGCGAGGGGATGATGTCGGACACGATCGAGGAATCCGGCTCGAACGCCCTCATGCTCGCCGCGGCCTTGGGAACCGGGAGAACGCGTTGACGCTTCGAATCAGATCCAGACGGTGTGGACGAACCGGACGGCGGCATAGACAAACCAAGGTCGGACGGAGAGTGGGCCAAGCCCTTCTCTTTACTATTCCTTTACCCTCCACCGTGCGCAATCGCGCGGCGCGGTTAACGGATGCATTTTGGCGAAGTGTGTGGATGAAGCATCACCGCCTCATCAGCTTTTCGACTTGTCACGAGCCGAGCAACGCTTTCTTAACGCTAAGGGCCGTTACTGAGGGTTGAAGAGCCGACCCGCGTCCGGAGGCGGCCAAAGCGTATTTTGGCTCGAAATCCCATGGCTGCCCGACAAATTCCGCTGGGAACACTGGGTTTGCCGCCCGGGACGACCGGGCTTGGTAACCATGCTGGGCGGTGCGGTCGTGGAACCGCCGCGATACGGAGTCATTCGAGGCGTCATGGGCTTGTTCGTCCCCAATCTCGCTTGGACGTCAGGCTGGGCCTCCAGCAGGTCTGGCGCATGAGCTCGGCTCCGCACATTCCCGTTCTTGGCCGTGAGGCCATCGCCCATCTCGCCCCGCGCGATGGCGGTATCTACGTCGATGCCACCTTCGGCGCCGGCGGCTATAGCCGCGCCATCCTCGACGTGCCGGGAACCCGGCTCATCGCCATTGACCGCGACCGCACCGCAGTCGCGGGCGGTGCGGAACTGGTCGAACGTTCCGCGGGCCGGTTGACGCTGGTCGAGGACCGATTCTCCAACCTCGGTGAGGTCTGCGCGGCGCAGGGCGTCGAGGCCGTGGACGGCGTCGTGATGGATGTCGGGGTGTCCTCGATGCAGCTCGACCAGGCCGGCCGCGGTTTCTCTTTCCGCCTCGACGGTCCGCTCGACATGCGGATGGGGCAGGCGGGGCCGACCGCGGCCGACGTCGTTGCCCGCGCTTCGGAAGGCGATCTCGCCGACATCATCTATCTCCTCGGCGAGGAGCGGCATTCGCGCCGCGTCGCCCGCGCCATCGTCGCGGACCGTCAGGAGGCGCCGTTCACGACCACGCGCGCGCTCGCTGACCTCATCGGCAGGGTGGTGCGCTCGAAGCCCGGCGATATTCATCCGGCGACGCGGACATTCCAGGCCCTGCGCATCTTCGTCAATGAAGAGCTCGAGGAACTGCAGACCGCGCTCGCTGCGGCCGAGCGCGTGCTCAAGCCGGGCGGACGCCTCGTCGTGGTCTCCTTCCATTCGCTGGAAGACCGCATCGTCAAGAATTTCCTCTCCGAGCGTTCGAAAACCGGCGGCGGCTCGCGGCACCTGCCGGAGGTGGCGCAAGTTCCGCCGAGCTTCCAGCTTCTGACGCGGCGGCCCGTAGTCGCCGGTGAGGACGAAGTCGCGCATAACCCGCGCGCGCGTTCCGCAAAGCTTCGCGCCGCCGAGCGCACCTCGGCGCCCGCGCATGACGATGGCGAGCCATCGTCATGGCCAAAACTCTCCGACGTGATGAGGGGAGGCTAGCGCATGCGCATCATCCACCTCTTCGTCATCGGCGCGCTGATCTTCGCGGCGGCCTATGTCTACAGGATCAAGATGGACTCCACGGCGCGCACCGAGAGGGTGCTGCGGCTGCATGCGGAGATCCGCGAGCAGCGCGACGCGATCGCTTCGCTGCGATCCGAATGGGCCAAGCTCGATGCGCCCCACCGATTGCAGGGCCTGTCCGACCGGCATCTGCAGCTCAAGCCGGTCAACGGCACGCAATATGATTCGCTGAAGAACCTGCCGGAGCGTCCGCCGCGGATGTTCAGGCCTGGCGAGCCCGATCCGATCGGAGCCATGCTCAACACCATCGAAGCCGCGAGCGATCCCGACAATGTGACGGGCTCCGTGCCTCAGGCCGAGGACAAGCAATGAGCGCTGCGACTCCGGCCAAACCTACGGAACCCTGGCGCCAGCGGCTGATCCGCAGCCTGCTCTACGGGCGCAATGTCGACCGCGCCGCGAAGGCGCGCGCGCGCGTAGGTCTCGCCATGCTCGCCTTCGCCTCGGTCTACGCCCTGATCGGCGGCCGGCTCGTGATGTTCGCCATCGGCGCCGATGCCCACGGCGCGCGCCGCGCCGCGGCGCAGGAGGTGGTGGCAACCGCACGGCCCGACATCGTCGACCGCAACGGCGCAATCCTCGCCACCGACGTCAAGGCGGCGAGCCTGTTCGGCGAGCCGCGCCGCATCATCGACAAGGACGAGGCGATCGAGCTGCTCACGGCGACCGTGCCCGATCTCGACGAGGCCGAGGTGCGCGAGCGCCTGAGGACGCGTAAGGGCTTCGTCTGGCTCAAGCGCGAGGTCACGGCCAAGCAGCAGCAGGCGATTCACAAGCTCGGCATTCCCGGCATCGGCTTCCTGCGCGAGAACAAGCGCGTCTATCCGACCGGCAACGAGGTCGCCCACCTCATCGGTCTGGTCAACATCGACAACCAGGGCATCGCCGGCATGGAGAAGTGGCTCGACAATCAGGGCCTCGCCGATCTCCACCGTGCCGGCTTTGCCACCGACCGGCTGCAGAAGCCGATCGAGCTCTCGATCGATCTGCGCGTCGAGCACGCGCTGCGCGACGAGCTGTTGAAGGCCAAGGAGAAGTACCACACCAAGGCCGCCTCCGGCATCGTCTCCAACGTCAAGACCGGCGAGATCGTGGCAATGGTCTCGCTTCCGGATTTCGATCCCAACAATCCGAAGGAAGCGCACGACCCCGACCGCATCAATCGCCTGACCACCGGCGTTTACGAGATGGGCTCGACCTTCAAGGCGTTCACGCTGGCGATGGCGCTCGATTCCGGCAAGATCAATCTGAACACGTCGTGGGATGCCCGTGGAAACCTGCACTATGGCAAGTTCACCATCCACGACAGCCATCCGCTCGGGCGTTTCATCAACACCAAGGAAGTGTTCACCTTCTCGTCCAACATCGGCGCCGCGCGGATCGCGCTCGGCCAGGGTGTCGAGGCCCACAAGGCGTTCCTCGCCAAGATGGGCCAGCTGACGCGGCTGCGCACCGAGCTGCCGGAGAGCGCGGCTCCGCTGATCCCGCGCCGCTGGGGTGAGCTGAACACGGTCACCATCGCGTTCGGCCAGGGCATGTCGGTGGCGCCACTGCAGGCGGTGATGGGCATCAACGCGCTGGTGAACGGCGGCTATCTGATTCCGCCGACCTTCATGAAGCGCAGCGAATCCGAAGCAGCGGCGATGGCCAAGCGCGTAATCAAGACGGAGACCAGCGACAAGATGCGGTTTCTGATGCGGCTCAATGCCGAAATCGGCACCGCCAAGACCGCTGACGTCAAGGGCTACTATGTCGGCGGCAAGACCGGCACGTCCGAAAAGGTCATCAACGGCCGCTATGCCAAGAAGCGCGTGCTCAACTCCTTCACCGCCATCATGCCTTGCGACGATCCGAAATATCAGATCCTGATCATGCTGGACGAGCCGCAGGCGATTCCTGAAACGAAGGGCTTCATCACCTCGGGCTGGAACACGGTGCCGACCGGCGGCAAGGTGATCGAGCGGATCGCGCCGCTTCTGGGCGTCGAGCCGCGGTTCGACCTGCCGCCTGCGGAGCGCCTTATTCTTGCAGCATCCAGGACAACCCAGTAATCAACGGGGTAGGCCTTCGCCGCGGCTGAGTCGGGATTTTCCGTGGGATTCGGCTTTCCGGCAGGGCATGTCGACTGGAAGACCATGAAGCTGCGCGACCTCTTAGGCCAAGATCTGTCAGGCAATGCCGCGATCGAGCCCGCTATCGCCGCGCTCGAGGTGACCGGGCTCGCGCTCGACAGCCGCGTCGTCAAGCCGGGCGATCTCTTCTTCGCACTCGCCGGCAGCAAGACCGACGGCGCGCGCTTCGTCGATGCCGCGGTCGCCGCAGGCGCCGTCGCTGTCGTGGGTGATCATGCGTCCGACGGTGGCAAGGTGCCGTTCATCAGCGTTGCCAATCCACGCCGCGCGCTGGCGCTGGCCGCGGCGAGTTTCTTTCCCGCCCAGCCGGCGACCATCGCGGCCGTGACCGGCACCAGCGGCAAGACCTCGGTCGCCGCGTTCACGCGCCAGATCTGGGAACGACTGGGGCATGCCTCCGCCAGCATCGGCACCATCGGCCTCGTCTCGCCCAAGCGCACGGTCTACGGCTCGCTGACGACGCCGGATCCAATCGCGCTGCACCGACAGATCGATGAGATCGCGCGCGAGGGCGTGACGCATCTCGCTTTCGAAGCGTCCTCGCACGGGCTCGATCAGTATCGCCTCGACGGCGTACGCGTCTCCGCCGGCGGTTTCACCAATCTCTCGCGCGACCACATGGACTACCATCCGACCGTTGCGCATTACCTCGCGGCGAAACTCCGCCTGTTCCGCGAACTGGTGCCGCCCGATGGCGCCGCGGTGATCTCGGCCGATCATGATTGCTCGGCGGAAGCGATCGATGCCGCGAAGTCGCGCGGCCTGCGCGTGATGGCGGTCGGTCGCAACGGCGACGGGGCAGGCGAGGGCATTCGTCTCACTGAGGCCGTGGTCGAGGGCTTCTCGCAAAGGCTGACAGTCGAACATCGCGGCAAGCGCTATGCGATCCGGTTGCCGCTGGTCGGCGAATTCCAGATCGAGAACGCGCTGGTATCGGCCGGACTTGCGATCGGTACCGGCAGCGATGCCGCCAACGTGTTCGCAAGCCTGGAGCGTCTCGAAGGCGCCAAGGGACGGCTCGAGCGCGTCGGCGAGCGCAACGGTGCGCCGATCTTCGTCGACTACGCGCACAAGCCCGATGCGCTGGCGAAGGCGCTGCAGGCGCTGCGGCCCTATGCGAAACGAAAGCTGGTCGTCGTGTTCGGCGCCGGAGGCGATCGCGATGCCGGCAAACGTCCGATCATGGGCGAGATCGCGGCCGAGAACGCCGACGGAATCATCATCACCGACGACAATCCGCGCAGCGAGAAGCCCGAAACCATTCGCGCCGAAATCCTCGCAACCGCAAAGGGCGCCCGCGAGATCGGCGACCGTGCCGCGGCAATCCGAACCGCGATCGAGGAACTCCAGGAAGGCGATGCCCTACTCGTCGCCGGCAAGGGCCACGAGACCGGGCAGATCGTCGGCGGAGAGGTTTTGCCCTTCAGTGATCACGAGGCGGTCGCCGCCGCATTAGCGTCGAGGGTTGCATGAGCGCGCCGATATGGACAGTTGCCGACGTCGCGCGCGCGCTGGGCGCTGCCGGTTCGTTCCCGGACACGCCGATCGACTTCGTCACCCAGGACAGCCGGCTGGTGAAGCCGGGCAGCCTGTTCGTCGCGCTGGGCGGCACGCCGAGCGGCGGCTTCATCTCGGCCTTCGCCAGCGCGCGCGACGGTTGGGAGTTCGCGGACAAGGCAGAAGCTTCCGGCGCAGTCGCGATGATCGTGCCGCACGAGATCGCGGGCATCCGCATTCCGCAGATCGTCGTCAAGGACACGCTGATCGACGGCCTCTGGGGCCTCGCGCGCGCCGCTCGCGCCCGCTTCCGCGGGCCTGTGATCGGGCTGACCGGCAGCGCGGGCAAGACGAGCACCAAGGAATTTCTGGCGGCCTATCCGAACGCCTATGCAAGTCCGTCCAGCTTCAACAATTTCTGGGGCGTGCCGCTGACTCTGTGCAATGCCAGACCCGATGCAAGTCTCTGGGTCGTCGAGATGGGCATGAACCAGCAAGGCGAGATCGCGCGGCTCAGCGAACTGACGCGGCCCACCGTCGCACTCGTCGTCAATGTCCAGCCCGTGCATCTGGAGAAGCTCGGCTCGCTCGAAGCCATCCGCCGCGAGAAGGTGTCGATCGCGCTCGGCCTGCCCGAGGACGGGGTGCTGGTGCTGCCGGCCGGGCTAAAGGCATCCGAATGGAAGGGCAAGGTGGTGCGCTTTGGCGAACATGCCGAGGTGCATGAGGTCACGCACGCGCCGCATGGCGAGAGCTGGCAGGTCGTGGCCATGATCGGCAAGAAGCAGATCGCCTTCAGCCTGACGCCGGGCGCGCCGCACCGCGTGCAGAATGCGCTGGCCGCGCTCGCCGCCATCCGCGCCGCGAGTCTCGATGCGGCGACGCTGGCGATCAAGCTCGATCGGGTCGGCATCATGACTGGCCGCGGCGTCGAGCAGGCGGTCGGCGGTATCACCGTGATCGACGACAGTTTCAACGGCAATCCGGCCAGCGTGGCCGCTGCGCTGCAAAGCCTCCAGGCGCGCAATGTGACCGGCGGCCGCCGCGTTGCCGTGCTCGGTGACATGCTGGAGCTGGGCGATGATGCACCAGGCTATCACACCGGCCTTGCCAAGCATCTCGACGGGATTGACGGAATCTACTGCGTCGGCCCTCTGATGCGCCACCTCTACGATGTGCTCCCGGCCGGCAAGGGCCTCGGCTGGCACGGCGATCCCGCCACGCTGAAGCCGAGTGAGGTCGCGAACCTGCTGAAGGCAGGCGACGTCGTGGTTGTCAAGGGCAGCAAGAAGATGTTCTGGGTCAACAAGTTTGTGCCGGGCCTGGTGGCCGCCTTGCAGGCAAAGGCGTAAACTGCTTGGAAGGCGCCGTTCCCGAATCCCACCCTTTGCGGCGCGAAGCCGTCCGGTTTCCCGGAGGTCGCGACCCATGATGAAGACCAGCGAATGCGCGTGAGGCACGTTGAGGCCAAGGTAAAGACCAAGATCAAGGCCGAGACCGCGTGTGCAAAGGCGCCATAGGACCGTCTGAATGTTTTACTGGCTGATCGAGCTCTCCAACACATTTCCGGGCTTCGGTGCCGTTCGCACCTTCCTGAACGTCTTCCGCTACATCACCTTCCGTACCGGCGGCGCCGTCGTCACCGGCGCGCTGTTCGTGTTCCTGTTCGGGCCCTGGATCATCGATCACTTGCGCATCCGTCAGGGCAAGGGTCAGCCGATCCGGACCGACGGTCCGCAATCGCACCTCGCCAAGAAGGGCACGCCCACCATGGGCGGGCTGATGATCCTGTCCGGCCTCACGGTCGGCACCGTGCTGTGGGCCAATCCGCTCAATCCCTACGTCTGGATCGTGCTGGCGGTGACGCTCGGCTTCGGCTTCGTCGGCTTCTATGACGATTACCTCAAGGTGACCAAGCAGACCACGACCGGGTTCGGCAGCAAGCTTCGCCTGCTGATCGAGGCGGCGATCGCGCTGGTGGCCTGCTATGCGCTGGTGCGGCTGAACCGCGATCCCGCATCGACCGCGCTGACGATTCCGTTCCTCAAGGACACCGTGCTGCATTTCGGCTGGTTCTTCGTCATCTTCGGCGCCTTCGTCATCGTCGGCTCCGGCAACGCGGTGAACCTCACCGACGGGCTCGACGGCCTCGCCATCGTTCCCGTGATGATCGCGACCGCGAGCTTCGCGATGATCGCCTATCTCGCCGGTAATGCGGTGTTCGCCGAATATCTGCAGATCAAATATGTCGCCGGCACCGGCGAGCTCGCGGTGCTCTGCGGCGCACTGCTGGGCGCCGGCCTCGGCTTCCTCTGGTTCAACGCGCCGCCCGCCTCGATCTTCATGGGCGACACCGGCTCGCTCGCGCTCGGCGGCATGCTCGGCGCCATCGCGGTCGCGGTGAAGCACGAGATCGTGCTCGCGGTGATCGGTGGCCTGTTCGTGCTGGAGGCGGTCTCCGTCATCGTGCAGGTGGTCTCGTTCAAGCTGACGGGCAAACGCATCTTCCGGATGGCGCCGATCCATCACCATTTCGAGCAGCTCGGCTGGACCGAGCCGCAGATCGTGATCCGCTTCTGGATCATCTCGGTGATGCTGGCGCTGGCCGGTCTCTCCACGCTGAAGCTGCGGTGATCGATCGATGATCCCCGTCACGTCCTTTGCCGGCAAGACCGTCGCGGTGTTCGGCCTCGGCGGCTCGGGGCTCGCCTCCTGCCACGCGCTGAAGGCCGGCGGCGCCGAGGTGATCGCCGCCGACGACAACGCCGAGAACGTCGCCAAGGCCGCGCAGGCCGGCTTCATCACCGCAGATTTGCGCAACGTGTCCTGGGCGAGTTTTGCCGCGCTCGTGCTCGCGCCCGGCGTGCCGCTGACCCATCCGGTGCCGCATTGGAGCGTGCTGAAGGCGCGCGAGGCAGGTTGCGAGGTGATCGGCGACATCGAGCTGTTCTGCCGCGAGCGGCGGCGCCATGCGCCGGATGCGCGGTTCGTCGCGATCACCGGCACCAATGGCAAGTCGACCACGACGGCGCTGATCGCGCACCTCACGAAAGTCGCCGGCTACGATACCCAGATGGGCGGCAATATCGGCACCGCGATCCTGTCGCTGGAGCCGCCGCGCATGGGCCGCGTCCACGTCATCGAGATGTCATCCTACCAGATCGACCTCACGCCCTCGCTCGATCCCTCCGTCGGCATCCTGCTCAATGTCAGCGAGGATCATATCGATCGCCACGGCACCATCGCGCACTACGCTGCGGTGAAGGAGCGCCTCGTTGCCGGCGTGCAAGCTGGCGGCACCGCGATCGTCGGCGTCGACGACGGCTTCTGCCGCGACATCGCCGACCGGCTCGACCGCGCCGGCAAGACCGTCGTGCGCATCTCCGTCAAGAACCCGCTGGCTTCTGGCATCCATGTCGAGCACGGCAATATCGTGCGCACCGCGGGTGGCGCCCGCAGCGAGATCGCAAAGCTCGGCGGCATCGGTTCGCTGCGCGGCCAGCACAATGCGCAGAACGCGGCCTTCGCCGCCGCCGCCGCGCTGGCGATGGGCATCAACCAGGACGTGCTGCAGAATGGCTTGCGCAGCTTTCCCGGCCTCGCGCACCGCATGGAGCAGGTGGGCCGCCGCGGCAACGTGCTGTTCGTCAATGACTCCAAGGGTACCAACGCCGACGCCACCGCGCATGCGCTGTCGTCTTTCGCCGACATCTTCTGGATAGCCGGCGGCAAGCCGAAGGCCGGCGGCATCACTGGCCTGACCGGCTACTTCCCGCGCATCCGAAAAGCCTATCTGATCGGCGAAGCCGCGCACGAGTTTTCGGGAACGCTGGGCCCAGTCGCGCACGAGATCAGCCAGACGCTGGACGTCGCCGTCGAGCACGCCGCGCGCGATGCGGAAGCCTCAGGGCTCGCTGATGCCGTCGTGCTGCTCTCGCCCGCCTGTGCCTCCTTCGACCAGTACCGCAACTTCGAGATCCGCGGGACCAAGTTCCGCGAGCTGGTGCAGGCGCTGCCGGGCGTGAAGCCGGTGGTGTAGCGAGTTCTCGTGTCCCGGACGCGCGTAGCGCGAGCCGGGACCCAGAAGCTGCTAGGCCTCCGGCTCTGCAGCGCACCGCAATAGCGTGTCGAAGACGCGCGTAAACGCGCTTATGGCGCTGCGCTGCGTCCGGGGCACGAGACTGTGCACAACTTCATCCACTTCCTTAACCCCCCGGTAACCAACCTCGGCGACCAATGGACGGACCTCTGTCCGAAAGCGGCCGCCCATGCTCTCCCGTGAAGAACGCACCCCCTTTTCCGAGTGGTGGTGGACCGTCGACAAGCCGCTGATGGGCGCCATCCTGGCGCTGATGCTGACCGGGGTGATCCTGTCGCTGGCGGCGAGCCCGCCGGTTGCGACCCGTATCGGGCTTGATCCCTTCCACTTCTTCAGCCGCCACGTGATGTTCCTTCTCCCGTCCTGCCTGGTGCTGCTCGGGGTCTCCTTCCTGTCGCCGCGCGCGATCCGCCGCTCGGCGCTGATCATCTTCGCGGCCAGCATCATCCTGATCGTGCTGACACTCGCGATCGGGCCCGAAGTGAAGGGCTCGCGGCGCTGGATCACGCTGCTCGGCGTCAACATCCAAGCCTCTGAAATCGCAAAGCCGTCGTTCGTCGTCATCGCCGCCTGGTTGTTCGCGGAATCGACCAAGCGCCCGGAGATGCCCGCGACCTCGATGGCGCTGGTGCTTCTCATGATGCTGGTCGCGCTGCTGGTGATGGAGCCGGATTTCGGCCAAACCATGCTGATCCTGATGGTGTGGGGCTCGCTGTTCTTCATCGCGGGCATGCGCATGATCTGGGTGTTCGGCCTCGCGGGTCTCGGTGCGGCCGGTCTGTTCAGCGCCTATTTGTTCGTCCCGCATGTCGCGGGCCGCATCAAGCGCTTCATGAACCCGGCCTCGGGCGACACCTTCCAGGTCGATACCGCCATGGAAGCCTTCTACAACGGCGGCTGGTTCGGGCTCGGACCGGGCGAGGGCATCGCCAAGCGCAGCCTGCCGGACAGTCACACCGACTTCGTGTTCGCGGTCGCGGCCGAAGAGTTCGGCATCATCCTGTGCCTAGCGATGCTGACGCTGTTCGCCTTCGTCGTCATCCGCACGCTGTCGCGCGCCTATGCCAATGAGGACATGTTCTCGCGCTTCGCGGCTTCCGGCCTTGCCATCCTGTTCGGCGTGCAGGCGGCGATCAATATGTCAGTGAACCTCCAGCTGATCCCCGCCAAGGGCATGACGCTGCCGTTCATCTCCTATGGCGGCTCCTCGATCGTGTCGCTCGCCTATGGCGTCGGCATGATGCTGGCGCTGACGCGCCTGCGCCCACGCACCGAGGTCGAGGCCAGCGGCCACGCCGACGCGATGCGGAGTTACGCCTGACCGCTCTCGTGTCCCGGACCAGTTCCGCGAAGCGGAGCGCAGAGCCGGGACCCAGAATGCCGCACCAATCGCCCCGGTTCAGCAGCGCACCACGCTGAACTGGACGATGCTTCGCATCGCCAGGAGCGCGCTGCGCTGCGCCCCGGGGAACGAACACCTTCGTAGCCGGCTCGCAATGACGGAAAACTCCCGGTAAAACTCCCCCACCATGAACAATTCCCCCCTGATTCTTCTCGCCGCGGGCGGCACTGGCGGCCATCTGTTTCCGGCCGAGGCACTCGGCGTCGAATTGATCCGGCGTGGCTTTCGCGTCCGCCTCGTCACGGATGAACGCGCGCTGCGTTACAGCGGGCTGTTCACCAAGGACGTGATCGACGTTGTCGCGAGCGAGACCGCACGCGGCCGCAATCCGCTCCAGCTCGCCTATGCCGGCCTCACGCTCGCCGCCGGCACGCTGTCGGCCTACGCCCTGATCAAGCGCTTGAAGCCCGTCGCCGTCGTCGGCTTCGGCGGCTATCCGACGCTGCCGCCGCTGGTCGCTGCGAAATTCGCCGGCGTGCCCGGCATCATCCACGACGCCAACGCCGTGCTCGGCCGCGCCAACCGGTTCCTCTCGAGCCGCGTGCGCGCGATCGCGACGTCATTGCCCGGCGTGCTCGACCGCGATCCGGCACTCTCCGGCAAGACCACGACGGTCGGCACGCCGATGCGGCCCGCGGTGCTTGCCGCGGCTGCCGTGCCTTACGCCGCGCCCGACGTGAACGGCCCGTTGCGCCTGCTCGTCGTCGGCGGCAGCCAGGGCGCGCGCATTATGGCCGACATCGTGCCCGGCGCGATCGAGCGGCTCGAGCCTGCGCTGTGGGGCCGTCTTGTCCTCACCCAGCAGGTGCGGGACGAGGACATGGCGCGTGTGCGCGCAGTCTATGACAAGCTCAAGATCAAGGTCGAGCTGGCGCCGTTCTTCACCGATTTGCCGGCACGGCTTGCCTCCAATCATCTCGTGGTATCGCGCTCCGGCGCCGGGACAGTGGCAGAGCTCGCGGCGATCGGCCGGCCCTCGATCCTGGTGCCGCTGCCCGGCTCGATCGACCAGGACCAGTTCGCCAATGCCGGCGTGCTGGTCAAGGTGGATGGCGCGATCCGCATCCCGCAGGCCGAGTTCAGCTCCGACCGGCTGGCCTCCGAAATCTCCGCCTTCGCCGCCGAGCCCGCGCGCCTTGCCGCCATGGCGCAGGCCGCCCGCGGCGCCGGCCGGCTCGACGCCGCCGAGCGACTGGCCGATCTGGTGGTCAAAGTCGCGGGAATCTGACGCGAAAAAGCCCTTGTCTTCGCCTTCTAAAGCGGGGCATCCAGTAAGAACGGCGCGGCTGATTTGGCCGTGACCTTCGCCAGATACCGCCGTTTCAGGCGGCGAGGTCAGGGAACAGAGCATGAGACTGCCGCGCGAGATCGGACCCATCCACTTCGTCGGGATCGGCGGAATCGGCATGAGCGGGATCGCCGAGGTGCTGGTCAATCTCGGTTATGCCGTGCAGGGCTCGGACGCCTCCGACAATTACAATCTCGATCGTCTGCGCAAGAAGGGCGCAAAGGTCTCGGTCGGCCACAGGGCCGAGAATGTCGATGGCGCCGAGGTCGTCGTGGTCTCGACCGCGATCAAGCGTGACAATCCGGAACTGATGGCGGCGCGCGAGCGGCGCATTCCCGTGGTGCGCCGCGCCGAGATGCTGGCCGAGCTGATGCGGCTGAAGAGCTGCGTCGCGATCGCCGGCACCCACGGCAAGACCACGACGACCACGATGGTCGCAACGCTGCTCGACGCCGGCGGTCTCGATCCCACCGTCATCAACGGCGGCATCATCAATGCCTATGGCTCCAATGCGCGCCTTGGCGCGGGCGACTGGATGGTGGTGGAAGCCGACGAGAGCGACGGCACGTTCCTGAAGCTGCCGACGGATGTCGCGATCGTCACCACTGTCGACCCCGAGCATCTCGATCACTTCAAGACCTTCGAGGCCGTGCAGGACGCGTTCCGCCATTTCGTCGAGAACCTGCCGTTCTACGGCTTCGCGGTGATGTGCATCGATCACCCGGTCGTGCAGAGTCTCGTTGGCAAGATCGAGGACCGCCGCATCGTCACGTACGGCGAAAATCCGCAGGCCGATGTGCGGCTGGTCGATCTGACCCCGATGGGCGGCGGATCGAAATTCAAGGTCGCGTTCCGCGATCGCAAGACCGGCGCCGTGCACGAGATCGCCGACCTCATGCTGCCGATGCCGGGACGCCACAACGCCTCCAACGCGACGGCCGCGATTGCGGTCGCGCGCGAGCTCTGCGTGTCCGACGAAGCGATCCGCAAGGCGATCGCCGGCTTCGGCGGCGTCAAGCGCCGCTTCACCAAGACCGGCGAATGGAACGGCGTCACCGTGATCGACGATTACGGTCATCACCCCGTGGAAATCGCGGCGGTGCTGAGGGCGGCGCGCGATTCCTTCACTGGCAAGATCATCGCCGTGGTGCAGCCGCATCGCTACACCCGCCTGCAATCGTTGTTCGAGGAATTCTGCACCTGCTTCAACGATGCCGATGCGGTTGTCGTCGCCGACGTCTATGCCGCCGGCGAAGCGCCGATCGACGGCATCGACCGCGATCATTTCGTGACGGGCCTGCGCGCGCATGGCCATCGCGAGGTGATTCCACTGCCGGCATCCTCCGAGCTCGCGGGCATCGTCAAGGCATTGGCGAAGTCCGGCGATCTCGTCGTGTGCTTAGGGGCCGGCAACATCACGCAATGGGCGTATGCGCTGCCGGACCAACTGAAGGCGCTGGGATAGGGCGGTGATTTTGATTTCACTATTCACCACGGAGCACGCTGCGCTCCCTCCCCCCTTGCGGAGGAGGGCGGGGGAGAGGGGTGGCCCCGGGCGAGCTCTGAGTTCGTGGCTACCCCCCTCCCTGACCTCGAGAGCGAGCTTCGCTCGCCTCGGACCCCACAAGGGGGGAGGGAACGGAGAGTTTGTGCCTTCTGCACTTGAGGAAGTGGCATGAGCTTTCCCGACATCACGCCCGAGCTCAAAGCCGCGATGCCGGAGCTGCGCGGGCGGCTGCTGGCCAACCAGTCGCTGGCCGAGCTGACCTGGTTTCGCGTCGGCGGCCCTGCCCAGGTGCTGTTCACGCCGGCGGATGAGGACGATCTCGCTTACTTCCTCGCGCATCTTGCGCCCGACATTCCCGTCTACGTCGTTGGCGTCGGCTCCAATTTGATCGTGCGCGACGGCGGCATTGCCGGCGTGGTGATCCGTCTCGCGCCGCGCGCCTTTGGCGAGGCGATTGCGAGCGGCAATGTCGTCACCGCCGGTGCTGCCACGCTCGACAAGCGCGTGGCGGAAGTGGCTGCATCTGCCAATATCGGCGGGCTCGAATTCTACTTCGGTATTCCCGGCACCATCGGCGGCGCACTGCGGATGAATGCGGGCGCCAATGGCGGCGAGACCAAGGACGTGCTGATCGAGGCGCGCGGTGTCGGGCGCGACGGCACGAAGCACACCTTCTCCAATGCCGACATGAAGTTCGTCTACCGCAACAGCGGCGTCGATCCCTCCATCATCTTCACCTCCGCGCGGTTTCGCGGCGAGATCAAGGATGCCGATGCGATCCGCGCGCGCATGGCGGAGGTGCAGACGCATCGCGAGACCGCACAGCCGATCCGCGAGAAGACCGGCGGCTCGACCTTCAAGAACCCGCCCGGCCATTCCGCCTGGAAGCTGGTCGATGCCGCCGGCTGCCGCGGCTTGCGCGTCGGCGGCGCGCAGGTCTCCGAGATGCACTGCAATTTCCTGATCAACACGGGCGATGCCACCGCACACGACATCGAGACGCTGGGCGAGACCGTGCGCGAACGCGTGAAGGCAAATTCCGGAATTGAGCTACACTGGGAAATCAAGCGGATCGGGGTTTCCGTGTGAGTGTCATTCCGGGGCGCGACGCAGTCGCGAGCCCGGAATCCATAACCCCGGCTCGTGGTTATGGATTCCGGGCCTGCGCCTTACGGCGCATCCCGGAATGACGACGACTGGCTAGGATAGGTAACAAAAGACATGCGCACCACCATCCTCTTCGGCGGCTCCAACCGCGAGCGTCTGGTTTCGGTCGCCTCGGCCCAAGCCCTGCATCAGGCATTGCCCGAGGCCGATCTGTGGTGGTGGGATGTCGAGGACAAGGTGCATGTGGTGCAGTCGAAGCAACTGCTCGAACATGCCCGCCCCTTCGAGGACGAGTTCAAGCCCGGAACGCGCGGCATCCCGCTGGAGCAGGCACTCGACCGGGCGAAGGCGGAAGGTCGCGTCCTGGTGCTCGGCCTGCATGGCGGGCGCGCCGAGAACGGCGAATTGCAGGTGATGTGCGAAGCGCGCGGCGTGCCTTTCACCGGCTCTGGCTCGGCCTCCTCGCATCTGGCCTTCGACAAGATCGCGGCCAAGCATTTCGCCGCGCTTGGCGGCGTGACGTCACCGGCAAACATAGCGCTCGACGAGATCGACGAGGCATTTGCCGAATACGGCAGGCTGATCGCAAAGCCGGCGCGCGACGGATCGAGCTACGGCCTGATCTTCGTCAACGCCAAGCAGGATCTCGTCGCCGTCCGCAACGCGGCCAAGCACGAAGAGTACGTCATCGAGCCCTACATCGCCGGCGTCGAGGCGACCTGCGGCGTGCTGGAGCGCACCGATGGTTCGATCATGTCGCTGCCGCCGATCGAGATCATTCCGGGCGAGGGCAATTTCGATTACGCTGCAAAATATCTCCTGAAATCGACCCAGGAGATCTGCCCCGGTCGTTTCGCACCCGAGATCACCGCGGCGCTGAAGGCCCAGGCGATGCTGGCGCACCGCGCGATGTCCTGCGCCGGCTATTCCCGGTCGGACTTCATCGTCTCGGACAAGGGCCTCATCTATCTCGAGACCAACACGCTGCCCGGGCTGACCAAGTCCTCGCTCTACCCCAAGGCGCTGAAAGCCGAGGGCATCGAATTCGTCGACTTCCTGCGCGGCCTGGTGGAGCTCGCCGGGCAGCGCGTGCCGAAATAATTAGGACTGGTTAACGGCCGAATCGGCGAAACGGGCCGGTTTGGGGTCCAAAACCGGTAAAATGCCGGACATCACGGCATAAATGCCTCACATCGCGGGGCAAAATGCGCCGGACGTTAACGAACTTTACCTTTTGTTTACCAGGACGTCCGAAGGTTAACGCTGGCGGCGCATATGGCGCTTTGGCTGCCGGCGCGTGAGCTCTCGGGGGTGACGTCACCTCCAGCGAACGCTTTGAAGGGGAGAGGCTTCTTCTGCTGAAGACCAGCACCCGGCCCGGCACGTCGAAGACGTCATGTTCGCCAGGATCCGCGCGATGTCGCGGGCAAACTGTTGACGAGCTCGTGCAATGGATGGAGCAGGAAGCCTCACCCGGTCGCTTTTCAGATCGCTGAGGCCCCAAGCCGACCTGAAGGCGGCCGCTGTCGGAGCGGTCGTGCTTCTGCGCGAGTGGCTGCAGGACAAGCGCCAGCAAAGACTTCACGCCGCGCGTGCTGCCGCCAAGATCAAGGCCAAGGCCATCGTCGAGCGTGAGCCGCCGCCGCGCGTGGTCGCGCTGATCGAGCGCTATCTGCCGCGCCGGGTCGGGATCAGCATGACCGTGCTGCTGCTCATCGGAAGCTGCGGTTTCGGCATCGTCAAGGGCGGCCATCTCCAGGATTTCATCACCGCGGTCAGCGATGCCCGCAACGCGCTGGCCAATTCCGCGGGCTTCCGCATCACCTCCGTCGTGATCAATGGCCGCAAGCAGCTCACCCAGGACGAGATCCTGGCGATCGGCGGCGTCAGCGGCCGTTCCTCGCTGCTGTTCCTCGATGCTGACGCGGTGCGCGACAAGCTCAAGGGCAATCCGTGGATCGCCGATGCGACCGTGCTGAAGCTCTATCCGGGCCAGCTGATGATCGAGCTCACCGAGCGCAAGCCATTCGCGCTGTGGCAGGAGGCCGGCCGGCTCTCGGTGATCGCCGATGACGGCGCCGTGCTCGAACCCTATGTCTCGCGCCGCTTCCTGTCGCTGCCGCTCGTGGTCGGCAAGGGCGCCGAGAGCCAGGCCCGCGATTTCCTCGCGCTGCTGGCGCGCTATCCGCAGGTCAACTCGATCACCAAGGCCGCGATCTTCGTCGGCGAGCGGCGCTGGAACCTGAGGCTCAAGGACGGTCTCGACATCCGCCTGCCCGAGCAGGACGTCGGCAACGCGCTGGCGATGCTGTCCAAGCTCGACAAGGAGGACAGGCTGTTCTCGCGCGACATCGTCGCCGTCGACATGCGCCTGCCTGATCGTCTGGTGGTGCAGCTGTCCGAGGACGCCGCCAAGGCGCGCGAGGAGCTGTTCAAGGACAAGAAGAAAAAGAAGGCCGGGGACGCCGCATGACCGGTCTCGATCGCACCCAGACGCCGAAGACGCGCCCGATGCCGCACAAGCGCGGCGGCCTCGTCGCCTGTCTCGACATCGGCACCAGCAAGATCGCCTGCATGATCGCGCGGCTGAAGCCGTCACCGCCGAGCGAGGCGCTGCGCGGCCGCACCCATGCGGTGGAACTGATCGGTTACAGCCAGATCCAGTCGCGCGGCATGAAGGCCGGGGCGGTGATCGACCTTACCGAATGCGAGCAGGCCGTGCGCCAGGCCGTCGCGCTCGCGGAGAAAATGGCCAAGGTGCGGGTCGAGTCCGTGCTGCTCTCGGTCTCCGGCGGCCGGCTTTCCGGCCAACTGGTCGAGGCCGCCGCCGACATCCGTGGTGGCGCCGTGACGCAGGCCGATGTCAGCCGCGTCACCTCGACCGGCATGCGTCACGCCACCGGCGAAGGCCGCACCGTGCTGCACGCGCTGCCGGTCGGCTACACGCTCGACGGCGTCAAGGGTATCCGCGACGCCCGCGGCATGGTCGCCCATCAATTCGGCGTCGACATGAACGTCGTCACCTGCGACGCCACCGTGGCGCGGAACCTGATGCTGGCGGTCGAACGCTGCCACATCAATGTCGAAGCCATGGCGGCGAGCCCATATGTCGCCGGATTGTCGGTGCTGACCGACGACGAGGCCGATCTCGGCGCAGCGGTCGTCGAGATGGGCGCCGGCACCACAACGATTGCCGTTTATTCGGGCGGCCGTTTCGTGCATGCGGCGGGTTTTGCGGTCGGCGGGCAACACATCACGATGGATCTGGCGCGGGGACTCTCCGCGACCATTGCCGATGCCGAGCGAATCAAGACGTTATACGGGACCGTCATCACCGGCGGATCGGACTCGCGTGAGCTGATGTCTGTGCCGACAGCCGGTGACGAGCAGGATCTGCCGCAGATCGTCTCTCGCGCCACCATCGCCAACATCGTCAAGCACCGTGCCGAGGAAGTCTTCGAAATGGTTCGGGACAAGCTGAAGGATTCGCCCTTCGCCTCAGAGCCCAACGGCCGGGTCGTACTCTCGGGCGGCGCCTCGCAGCTGACCGGCCTCGTCGAACTCGGCACCCAGATTCTCGGCCGGCCCGTGCGGGTCGGACGTCCGCTCGGCTTCGGCCGGCTGCCCAACGAGGCGAAGAACGCCGCGTTCGCGGTGCCCGCCGGACTCCTCGTCTACCCGCAATATGTTCACCACGAACATGTCGAACCGCGGCATACGCGGCAGCAGGTCAGGACAGGGACCGGCGGTTATTTCGGAAAGGTCGGACGATGGCTACGCGAGGGCTTCTGATGATTCATTTCCGCAATTCCCGACTTTCACCAACTCCCGCGGCCGCCGGCCGGGGCGAACCCACGCGCACGTGATCGAGAGGCAAACATGACCATCAGCATCAACGTTCCTGATATTCACGAGTTGAAGCCCCGGATCACCGTGTTCGGCGTCGGCGGCGCCGGTGGCAACGCCGTCAACAACATGATCACGGCGGGCCTCCAGGGCGTCGACTTCGTGGTCGCCAACACCGACGCGCAGGCGCTGACGATGTCGAAGGCGCAGCGCATCGTGCAGATGGGCACGGCGGTCACGCAAGGCCTCGGCGCCGGCTCGCAGCCGAACGTCGGCGCGGCGGCGGCGGAAGAGGTGATCGACGAGCTGCGCGACCATCTCTCGGGCGCCAACATGGTGTTCGTCACCGCGGGCATGGGCGGCGGCACCGGTACCGGTGCAGCTCCCGTGATCGCCAAGACCGCGCGCGATATGGGCATCCTCACCGTCGGCGTCGTGACCAAGCCCTTCCACTTCGAGGGCGGCCGCCGCATGCGCACGGCGGAAGCCGGCATCAACGAGCTTCACAAGGTCGTGGATACGCTGCTGATCATCCCGAACCAGAACCTGTTCCGGGTCGCCAACGAGAAGACCACCTTCGCCGACGCCTTCGCGATGGCCGACCAGGTGCTGTACTCGGGCGTTGCCTGCATCACCGACCTGATGGTCAAGGAAGGCCTGATCAACCTCGACTTCGCCGATGTGAGGGCGGTGATGAGGGAAATGGGCAAGGCGATGATGGGCACCGGCGAAGCCTCCGGCGACAAGCGGGCGCTGACCGCCGCCGAAGCCGCGATCGCCAACCCGCTGATCGACGATAGCTCGATGAAGGGTGCCAAGGGCCTCCTCATCTCCATCACCGGCGGCAAGGACCTCACCCTGTTCGAGGTCGACGAAGCCGCGACCCGTATCCGCGAGGAAGTCGACCAGGACGCCAACATCATCGTCGGCGCCACCTTCGACGAAGCGCTCGACGGCCTGATCCGCGTCTCCGTCGTTGCCACCGGCATCGAGCAGGCCGCGATCGCCCGCAACAGCCAGGCGACCTCCGCCCCGGTTGCGAACGCGGCGCCGCAGGCGCAGCAGGCGCCCGCAGTTCCGGCCGTCGCCGCCGAGAGCCGTCTTGCCGACCTGACCGCGCGGCTCCGCGCCGACAATCAGCGTATGGCTGAGCGCGCCCAGAAGCTGGAAGGCCAGATTCCGGCCGCAGCCCCGGTCGCTGCCGCGCCGATGGCGCCCTGTCCGAATGTCGAGCGCGCCGCGCTGGCCGCCATCGCCGCCGCCGTTGCGGAGGTCCCGCAGGCGCCTGCGCCGATGCAGACCTATGGCGACGTCACCGTGCGCCCGATCGCGCAGAAGCCGACGCTGTTTCCGGAGCCCGACATGGCCCCGGTCGCGATGCAGGAGCCGATGACGCCGGAAAACTTCATCCCGCCGCAGGCCGAGCGTGCGCCGGTCCGTGCGCCGCGTATGCCGCGCCTCGATGAGCTGCCGATGCCGGCCCAGGCCGAGATTCGCCAGGCCCGCGGCGAGGTCGAGGAGGAGACTCCGCAGAAGACCCGCCTGTCGCTGCTGCAGCGCCTCGCCAATGTCGGCCTCGGCCGTCGCGACGAGGAAAGCGAGCCGCCGGTCGCGGCCCGCACCGCCGGTCCCGCGATGCCGCCGCTGCCCGAGCGCCGGCAGCAGAAGACCGTGGCGCAGCAGATCGCGTCGAGCGAGCCGGTATCCGAGTATGCCCGCCGTCCCGCGCCGCAGGGGCTGGACATGCACGGCCGTCCGGCGCCTGTTGCGCCGGCGCCACAGGGCGACGACCATCTTGATATCCCGGCCTTCCTGCGGCGGCAGGCGACCTGAGGATTGTTACAATAAGGCAGACGAAAAAAGGTCCCGGCAACAAGCTTGCCGGGACCTTTCCTTTTGTCGCGTGCATATCCGGATTGCGCAGACAAGCAACTGATTTTAAATAATTAATTACGTGTTTGGGTGTTCAGTCAAACTGCCGGAAGCGACCCGAAACCTCGGCGCAATTTGGTTAAGCCTTGGCGCGAATACGGCAGGTTTGGGGTAACAATCGGTAAAAAAGCGTGAGTTGGCGCTGTTTGAGGCAGTGACTATGGTTTGCCGTGACTTGGGGATACGGATTCGCAGGAGCTCGGCACTGGCCGGCCAAGTGGGTCTCGTATAAGTCGCAGTGGGTCGTAGTGGGGCGGGTTCCTGATGAAATTTAGCCGGCAAACAACGCTTCGTGCGCAAGCCTCCGTGGCAGGCGTGGGCGTTCATTCCGGTCTTCCCGTCACTCTCACCCTTGGGCCTGCGCCTGTCGACGCGGGTTTTATTTTTGTCCGCACCGGCCTCGAGGGAAGTGATCGCGAAGTTCAGGCGACCGCCGAGCAGGTGATCGCGACCGACTTCGCTACCGTCCTCGGCGATCGCAACGGTCCGCTGGTGTCCACCGCCGAGCACGTGCTTGCTGCACTGCGGGGTATGGGTGTCGACAACGCCACCATCGAGATCGACGGTCCCGAAGTGCCGATCATGGACGGCAGCGCGGCGGCCTTCATTGCGGCGATCGACCAGGCCGGCATCGTTACCCAGCCGGCACAGCGCCGCTTCATTCAGGTTTTGAAGCCGATCTCGGTCAAGATCGGCGACTCCTTCGGCGAGATCAGGCCCTTTGCCAACGGGTTCTGCGTCGAGGTCGAGATCGATTTCACCAATCCTGTCATCGGCCAGCAGAGCTACGCCTTCGACCTCAATCCGGAGCGTTTCCGCCGCGAAGTCGGCCGGGCCCGGACCTTCGGTCTGATGAGCGACGTCGCGCGGCTTTGGAGCGCGGGCTATGCCCTCGGCGCTTCCTTCGACAACACCGTCGTGTTCGACGACGAGCGGCTGCTCAACACCGAGGGCCTGCGCTACGCCGACGAATGCGCCCGCCACAAGGTGCTGGACGTGATCGGCGACCTGTCGCTGGCCGGCCTGCCGCTGCTTGGCGCCTACCGCTCGGTGCGTGGCGGCCACAAGCTCAACCACGCTGTCCTGACCGCGCTGCTCGCCGACCGTACCGCCTGGCGGGTGGTCGAGGGCGAGGCGGCCCGCCGCACCACGCGTCCTGTGGGCGAGGTCGGTCGCGGTATCGTCGGCGGTCGGATCGCTGCGGCCTACGGGCCGGACGTGTCCTGAACAGAGTTGTTGCCGCCGGCCTCAGGCAGCGGCTTACCCCGGGAAACTCCTGGTAACCATGATCGGCTAGGATTGCGGCACGTTCGCCTTAATCCGGGCGGAATGCCTGCCTATCCGGTTGGTTAAAGATCGCTTTTCGGATACATCGGCGTGGTCGCATGGCAGGCACCACGGTTACATTTCGCGCCCATGACGGGGTTCATGGGCTGGCGGCACCGCATCACAGGGCGTCAGGGCTTAAACTCATGTCGGCACAGCGTACGACGCGCGGATATTTCTCGGTCTCGTCGCGGGCCCGTGGGCTGCTGCAGGCCGTGACCTTCATGTTGCTCGCGCTGCCGCTGGCCGGCTGCGGCACCGGCTCGCTCTGGGACAAGTTCACCGCCAAGGACGACACCTTCGTCGAGGAGCCCGCCGACAAGATCTACAATGAGGGCCTGTACCTCATGAACGAGAAGAAGGACATGAAGGCGGCGAACAAGAAGTTCGAAGAGGTCGACCGCCAGCATCCTTATTCCGACTGGGCCCGCAAATCGCTGCTGATGTCGGCTTATGCGTCCTACCAGGGCGGCGACTTCGACGGCTGCATCGGCGCCGCCACCCGCTATGTCACACTGCATCCCGGCAGCCCGGATGCGGCCTATGCGCAATATCTGATCGCCGCTTCCCATTACGACCAGATTCCGGACATCAGCCGCGACCAGGCCCGCACCGAGAAGGCGATCGCCGCCCTCGAAGAGGTGGTGCGCAAATATCCGAACTCGGAATACGCCACGTCCGCCAAGGCCAAGATCGAGGGTGCGCGCGACCAGCTTGCCGGCAAGGAAATGAATGTCGGCCGCTATTACGCGCAGAAGCGCGACTACACGGCGGCGATCAACCGCTACAAGACCGTCGTCACGCAGTACCAGACCACCCGCCATGTCGAGGAAGCGCTGTTCCGGCTGACCGAGGCCTATATGGCGATCGGCATCGTCGGGGAGGCGCAGACCGCGGCGGCCGTGCTTGGGCACAATTTTCCTGACAGCCGCTGGTACAAGGACGCCTATAATCTTGTAAAATCCGGCGGTCTCGAACCGAGCGAGAATCAGGGGTCTTGGATCAGCCGGACCTTCAAGAAGATGGGTCTCGGCTAGGAAATTTGGTTCCATGCTGGCGCGTCTGTCGATCCGTGACATCGTCCTGATCGAACGGCTCGATATCGAATTCGCCACCGGCCTCGCGGTTTTGACCGGCGAAACCGGTGCGGGCAAATCCATCCTGCTCGATGCCTTTGCGCTCGCACTCGGCGGCCGCGGCGACGCCGGCCTCGTGCGCCACGGCGTGGAGCAGGGGCAGGTGACCGCCGTATTCGATGTCCCCAAGAATCACCCCGCGACGAAGATCCTTGCCGAGAACGGCCTGGATGACACCGGCGAGATGATCTTGCGCCGCGTGCAGCTCGCCGACGGCCGCACCCGGGCCTTCATCAACGACCAGTCGATCAGCGTGCAGACCCTGAAGGCGGTCGGCGCCGCCCTGGTCGAGATCCACGGCCAGCATGACGAGCGCGCGCTGGTCGACGCCGCCACCCACCGCCGCCTGCTCGACGCGTTCGCCGGCCTGGAGAAGGACGTTGCCGCGGTCGAATCGCTCTGGGACGCACGCCGGACTGCCAATACCGCGCTGGAGGAGCATCGCGCCGGCATGGAGCGCGCCGCGCGCGAGGCCGACTATCTACGCCACGCCTCCGCCGAGCTGAAGCAGCTCGCGCCCAAGGACGGCGAGGAGACCTCGCTCGCCAACCGCCGCACCACCATGATGCAGGGCGAGAAGATCGCCTCCGATTTGCGCGAGGCGCAGGAGGCTGTCGGTGGCCACCATTCGCCGGTCTCGACGCTGTCGGCGGCGGTACGCCGACTGGAACGCCGCGGCGTCAATTCGCCGGCGCTGGTCGAGCCCGCCGTGAAGGCGATCGACATGGCGATCAACGCGCTGGAGGAAGCCGACCAGCATCTGCAGGCGGCACTCGCGGCGACCGATTTCGATCCGGCCGAGCTCGAACGTATCGAGGAGCGCCTGTTCGCGCTGAGGGCCGCCTCGCGCAAATATTCGACGCCGGTCGACGGGCTCGCCGCGCTGGCCGCCAAATATGCCGCCGACGTCGTGCTGATCGATGCCGGCGCCTCGCGGCTGAAAAAGCTGGAGCAGGCCGCGATCGAGGCAGATAGCCGCTATGCCGCCGCCGCCAAGAAACTGTCGCTGGTGCGGCAGAAATCGGCGGAAAAGCTCAACAAGGCGGTCAACGCCGAGCTGGCGCCGCTCAAGCTCGAACGCGCAAAGTTCATGACCCAGGTCGCGACCGATGAGGCAGCTCCGGGACCGCAAGGCTTCGACCGCGTCGAGTTCTGGGTGCAGACCAATCCGGGCACCAAGCCGGGACCGATGATGAAGGTTGCCTCGGGCGGCGAGCTGTCGCGCTTCCTGCTGGCGCTCAAGGTCGTGCTGTCCGACCGCGGCTCGGCGCCGACGCTGGTGTTCGACGAAATCGACACCGGCGTGGGCGGTGCGGTCGCCGACGCCATCGGTGGGCGCCTGGCGCGGCTTGCCGGCAAGGTGCAGGTGATGGCCGTGACCCACGCCCCGCAGGTCGCCGCCCGCGCCGACCAGCACCTCCTGATCTCCAAGGACGCCCTCGACAAGGGCAAACGCGTCGCCACCCGCGTCAATGCGCTGGCCGCCGACCACCGCCGCGAGGAAATCGCCCGCATGCTGGCCGGCGCCGAGATCACGGCGGAGGCGAGAGCGGCGGCGGACCGGCTGCTCAAGGCGGCAAGTTAGCACGGCACCCATGGCACAAAAGCGAAGCAACTATAATAAAGCCGTTGCGCTAAATTACATTGCCGATGATTGGCTCCTCGTTGATCCGCATCTTCGAAAAGCTCAATTGGTCGCCATTCTCAATTCTTTTGAAGACGAGCACTTACATGAAGTCTTTGCCTTTCATCAAAGACTGCATGATTTGGACGCAGACGAGAAACGGAAGACACTCATAAGTCTGCCAAAAGCTTTCGAAAAAGAAACTTCGATGATGCTGCGGGCTTACGCTGAGGAGATCGAGAGGGCGAAGCACGCCTACTATAACTTGGACAAGCCGATCATACCGGACGCAGATTACGATGTCCTAGAGAAGCTGCTTATCAGTACATGGAAGCAACAGAAGCGATGGAAGGAATATTTTGATCGAATAAGGATCGTTGGAGCCAAGCCCTCGGGACGCTTTGCGAAGGTGCAGCATGTCGTGCCCATGCTCTCGCTTGGCAATGCCTTCAGCGACGAGGATGTGACTGAATTCGTCGAGCGCATCCGGCGTTTCCTCAAGCTCGGTGACGATCACATTCCGGCACTGGTTGCCGAGCCCAAGATTGACGGTCTGTCACTGTCGCTACGTTACGAAAATGGCGAACTGATTCGCGCCGCGACCCGCGGCGATGGATTTACCGGAGAGGACGTCACCGCCAATGTCCGTACCATCAAGGACGTTCCGCACACGCTGAAGGGCCGGCACATTCCCGCGGCCTGTGAAATGCGCGGCGAGGTCTACATGCTCAAGAAGGATTTTCTCGAGCTGAATAAGAAACAGGCCGCCGCGGACGATGCGGTCTTTGCCAATCCGCGAAATTCAGCGGCAGGTTCTTTGCGCCAGAAGGATGTTTCGGTCACAGCCTCCCGCCCGCTGAAGTTCTTCGCCTACACCTGGGGCGAGATGAGCGAGCGTCCGGCCGAGACGCAGCATGGCATGCTGGAGTGGATGCACAAGGCAGGTTTCGTTGTTAATCCGCGAACGCGGTTATGCAAGAGCCTCGACGAGGTCCTGGAGTTTTACAATGAGATTGGCGAGGACCGAGCCTCGCTCGGCTACGATATCGACGGCGTGGTCTACAAGATCGACCGACTGGACTGGCAGGACCGGCTTGGTTTCGTCTCGCGCAGTCCGCGCTGGGCGATCGCCCATAAATTCGCGGCGGAGCAAGCAACCACGCTCCTCAAAGGCATCGATATCCAAGTGGGCCGAACCGGTGCGATGACGCCGGTCGCACGACTCGAACCGGTGACGGTCGGCGGCGTCGTGGTTTCGAATGCGACTCTGCACAATGAGGACTACATCAAGGGTATCGGCAATGACGGTGCCCCCATTCGTGACGGCGTCGATCTTCGAGTCGATGATACCGTCGTCGTCCAGCGCGCCGGCGACGTCATTCCTCAGGTCGTCGGCGTTGTCATGGACAAGCGGCCGAAGAGCGCCAAGCCCTACAAGTTTCCCGAGACCTGTCCGGTCTGTGGCAGTCATGCTGTCCGCGAAGAGGGCGGGGCGGTGCGACGGTGCACCGGAGCGCTGATCTGTCCGGCGCAGGCGGTGGAACGCCTCAAACATTTCGTCTCGCGCCTCGCGTTCGATATTGACGGGCTCGGCGAGAAGCAGATCCAGGAGTTTTACGAGGACGGCATCGTAATGTCGCCGGTCGACATCTTCACCCTCCGGGAGCGCGACAAGCGGTCGGTGAAGAAGTTGATGGAGCGGGAAGGTTACGGCGAGACATCGGTACGTAACCTATTCGACGCGATCGACGCCAGACGCAATGTCGAGCTGCATCGGCTGATCTTTGCATTGGGAATTCGCCATGTCGGCGAGGGCAATGCCAAGCTGCTGGCCCGGCACTACGGCACGATCGAGAGTTTTCGCGACGCGATGCTTGCTGCCGCGAACGGCCTCGGCGAGGAAGAAAACACCACGGAGGCCTATCAGGACCTCAACAACATCGGCGGGGTCGGCGAGATCGTGGCCGACGCGGTGGTCGAGTTCTTCGCCGAGCCGCGCAACGTCAAGGCGCTCGGCGAATTGCTAGGTGAGATCAAGGTGAAGCCGGCTGAGCAGCCGCGCAAGAGCTCGCCAGTTTCTGACAAGACGGTCGTATTCACGGGCTCGCTGACCAAGTTCACCCGCGATGAAGCCAAGGCAATGGCTGAGCGCCTCGGCGCCAAGGTCGCCGGATCGGTTTCCAAGAAGACCAACTATGTGGTTGCAGGCGAGGAGGCTGGTTCCAAGCTTGCCAAAGCACGCGAGCTCGGCGTCGCCGTGCTGACCGAAGATGAGTGGCTGAAGTTGATCGGGGAGTGAGCCCTCTCTTCGCTATTGCGAGCGCAGCGAAGCAACTCAGAATCTTTCCGTGGCGACAGTCTGGATTGCTTCGCTGCGCTCGCAATGACGGGGAGAGGGACTGCCTCCCTCACATCATCCCGCTCTCTTCCTCTTCCGCCTGCTCGATCAGTGCCTCGCTCACCACCACTTCGCGGCGGGGGACGACGAAGATCATCACGCAGGCACAGAGCAGCGAGATCGCGAGGACTGCGCCGGTGAGCGGCAGCGTCGTTGCGGAGTGGCCGCCGAGATAGGCGCCGAATTGCGACATCAGCGCGCCGATGCCCTGTTGGAGGAAGCCCATCGTGCCGGAGGCGGTGCCGGCGGCCTCGGGGCGGATGCTGATGGCGCCGGCGGCCGAATTCGCCATCACGAAGGCATTGCCGGCCATCACGATCATCTGCGTGCCGAACAGCCAGGCCGGGGCCTCGTTCCAGCCGATGATACTCCACAGCAGGTTCGCAAGGCTGCCGGCGAGTTGGAGGGCGAGCCCGAACCAGATCAGTTTTTCCAGCGAATGCCGCGGCGCAAAGCGTACGCAGAGCAGGTTTCCGACGAGAAATGCAAAGCCCGAGGTCGCGAACCAGGCGCCGTATTCGGCGCTGCTGCGGCCCATCTGCGTCACCACGATGTAGGGGCCGCCGCCTGCGAAGGTGAAGATGATCTGCGAGGCCAGCACCTGGCACATCACATAGCCGACGAAGGCGCGGTTGCGGATCAGGATGCCGACGTCGCCACGGAAGCCGCTGCCGGCGGCGCGACTGCGCCGCGTTTCGGGCAGCGCCACCGCGATGCCGACGGCGACAATGATCGCGGCGATGGTGATGGCGTAGAAGATCGCGCGCCAGCCGAACGCGGTCTCGATCAGGCCGCCGGTGAGCGGGGAAACCATCTGCCCGATCATCAGCGCCGCGACCACGAGGCTGATCATTGAGGCGACGCGGTCGCGCTCGTAGATGTCGCGGATGATGGCACGGCTGATCACCATGCCGGAGGCGCCGCCGAGCGCCTGGAAAAAGCGTGCGGCGATCAATTGCGGCAAGGTCTCGGCGAAGATGCACGCGACGCTGGCCACGACCATCAGCGCCAGCCCTCCGAGCAGCACCGGACGCCGTCCGAATCGGTCCGACAGCGGTCCCATGATCAGCTGCGACAGCGCGATGCCGACCATGTAGAGCGACACCGTCATCTGCGCGATCGAGATGTCGCTGCCGAAATTCGTCGCCAGCACCGGCAGTGCCGGAACCAGGATGTAGAGCGAGATCGGCGCGATCCCGGTCATCACGACCAGCAACAGCAGCACCAGGCGCGACGTCGCGAGGTTCGCCGCCGCTCCCGGCGGCTTGCTGATCATGCCGTGCATTGTGTCCGTCTTTCGAGTTCGAATCGACTGTAGCGCGCCCGCGCAAGACGGATATCGGCGTTTCGGAATGCGGCTATACGGATTCCGGGATGGTTATGCTGGAGGCGCGATATTCGCTTTAGCCTCCGTGTCGGGAAACAGCGTTGCGCATACGGCGTAGCGCCATGCGCGCTGCGGCAGGGTGACCCTACGCCTTCAGCTCCGCCGTCGCCTGATCGAGCCAGGCCTGCGTCGCCTCGTCCAGCGCGGGCCGCACCTCGGTCCGGACGCGCGCGTGGTAGGCATTGAGCCAGCCGAGTTCGTCGCGGCTCAGCATCGCGACATCGATGAGGCGGCGGTCGATCGGCGCTAGCGTCAGCGTCTCGAACGCGTTCATCGGCTTCTCGGCGCCCTTGATGTCGGCGGCCACCACCAGCTCCAGGTTCTCGATGCGGATGCCGAAACCGTCGGTCTTGTAATAGCCGGGCTCGTTGGAGAGGATCATGCCGCGCTTCAGCGGCGTGGTACCGAGCTTCGAGATCCGCGCCGGCCCTTCGTGCACCGAGAGATAGCTGCCGACGCCGTGACCGGTGCCGTGCTCGAAATCGACGCCGGCGGCCCAGAGATATTGCCGCGCCAGCGTATCGAGCTGCGCGCCCGTGGTGCCGTCCGGAAAGACGGCGCGCGCGATCGCGATATGGCCGCGCAGCACGCGGGTGAAGCGGTCGCGCATCTCAGCGGTGGGTTCGCCCACCGCCATGGTGCGCGTGACGTCGGTGGTGCCGTCTTCGTACTGCGCGCCGGAATCGATCAGCAGCAGGTCGCCGGGTGCGATCCGCCGATTGCTCTTGCGGGTGACGCGGTAGTGCACGATGGCGCCGTTCGGGCCGGTGCCGGAGATGGTCGGGAACGAGACGTCCTTCAACGCGCCGGTGTCGCGGCGGAACGTCTCCAGCGCCTCGACCGCGTCGATCTCCGTGAGCTTGCCGCTTGCGGCCTCGCGGTCGATGAAGGCGAGGAAGCGCGCCAGCGCCACGGCGTCGCGCCGATGCGCCGTCTGCGTGCCTTTGATCTCGGTGGCGTTCTTGATCGCCTTGAGCAGTGCAATCGGATCGCTACCGCGCACCGGCTTGCCGCCGGCCCCCGCGATCAGCCGGCTGAGTGCGTCGGCCGCGGTGGCGCTGTCGAGCGCAATCGATCCGCCGCTCTTGGCGAGCGCCATCAGCGTCGGCGCCATCGCATCGGGCTCGCGCACGTCGGCGGACTGCTCGAGATGGTCGCGCGTCAGGTTGGAGAGTTTTCGGTGGTCGATGAAGATGGTTGGACGGCCGTCCTTCGGCACCAGCGCATAGGACAGCGGCAGCGGGGTGTGGGCGACGTCGGCCCCGCGGATGTTGAAGGTCCAGGCCACCGCGTGGCTGTCCGACAGCACCAATGCGTCGGCGCCGAGCTTGCCGATCTCGTTTCGGATCTGCGTCAGCTTCTCGGCTTCAGTGACGCCGGCATTCTGCAGGCTGTGCACGGCGACGGGGGCGAGTGGTGGCTGCGGGCGGTCCTGCCAGATTGCGTCGATTGGATTGCTGTCGACCGCGACGAGCTCGGCGCCGGCCCTGGCGCATGCGGCGGACAGGCGCTCGGCTGCCGCAAAAGTGTGCAGCCACGGATCAAATCCGAGGCGGTCACCGGCTTTCAGATGCGCGGACACCCAGCTCTCCGGCGCCGGGTCGATCAGCGATTCCACGGCCCAGGCCTTTGCGTCGACCTGCTTGGCGGCCTGAAGCGTGTAGCGGCCGTCGACGAACAATGCGGCCTCCTGGGTCAGCGCCACCGCGAGGCCCGCCGAGCCCGTGAAACCGGTCAGCCAGGCCAGCCGCTCTTCCGACGGCGGCACATATTCGTTCTGCTGCTGATCGGCGCGCGGGATCACGAAGCCGGTCAGCTTGCGGCGGGCGAGTTCTTCGCGAAGTGCGACGAGCCGTGCCGTCAATGCGACGCCGGCCTCCGGCTCCTCGAATGTCTGGAAGTGTGCTTCGAACATGGTGGATCACTTTAGGATCATGGGGACGAGTCCGCAATCTGGACGCATTCGCGTCGCATCTGGCATGGACTGTGCTTGAATGGTTCCATTCGAATTGAGTGGAGTAAAGGATGCGGCAGTTGCGCTTCGTCCGGATGACAGGGAAATTCGAGCAGGTGGTTCATCTCAACGGCGAGGGGACACACGATGCCAGCATTCACGTTTGAGAAGATTACGCCGCCGGTGCATCGCACCCCGACTGCGGCGGCTCCGAAGAAGCCGCGCGGCGTCATGCGCCAGATGATCGACCGTATCGCCGAGCGCCGCGCGAAGCGTACCTTGCAGGATGAGCGCGCGCTGCAGCGGGATGAGAAGGCAGCAGAGTAGCGGCATCGATGATGCCGTAGGGTGGGGCAAAGGCGCGTAGCGCCGTGCCCACCATCTTCTATTCGAGGGCGAGATGGTGGGCACGCTTGCGCTTTGCCCACCCTACGGCGCTTCGCTCAATCCACCTTCCGCAGCAACAGGCTGCTCCACCCCTCGATCCGCAGATGCTTCAACGGCACGAGGCCGCGCGCGCGGTAAGCGGCGATCACGGCGGGGGCCTGGTGTGTCAACAGGCCGGAGAGGATGACGCGTCCGCCGGGCGCGAGATGCCGCGCCATCGGGCCCGCCAATTGCCTGAGCGGGTTGGCGAGGATGTTGGCCAGCACCAGGTCGAACGGACCGGCCTTTCCGAAATCCGGGGCGGCGAAGCCGGTCGCGCGGATGACCCGGACCTGGTTGCCGACCTCGTTCATTACCGCGTTCTCGGCCGCCACCCGCACCGACGGCGGGTCGATGTCGGAGGCGAGCACCGCGCGATGCAGGGCCTTGGCGGCCGCGATGCCGAGTACGCCGGTTCCGGTGCCGAGGTCGAGCAGGTTCCTCGGACGGGAACTCTTAAGGACATGGTCAAGCAGCAGTAAACAGCCACGGGTGGTGCCGTGGTGGCCAGTGCCGAAGGCAAGCGCCGCCTCGATCTCGATCGCGAGCTTGTTCGGCGCCACACGATCGCGGTCATGGCTGCCGTGCACGACGAAGCGCCCGGCCGGGACCGGGACGAGATCTTCCAGGCTGGCCTTGACCCAGTCCTTGGCCTCGACCGTGTCGAAGAGAATAGTCTCGGCGATGGCATTTCCTGCTGAAGTTGCAACGAGTTCGCGCAGCCAAGCCTGGTCGGGCGCCTCGGCGAAATGGAGCGTGACGTCCCATGGTCCGTCCGGCCGCTCGAAGGCGGCAACCGCCGCATCGCCGTCGAAAAACACCTCGGTGAGCACGTCGACGACGCGCCTGGCGTCGGCCTCGCTGCCGATCGAAAAGCTGGCGCGATGGGTGGGAGAAGGCTGCATTCAGGGTTCCGTTGAGTTCAATTTTTGGAACTTTCGTCGCCAATTTTCCGCATAAGTTGCGGTTCCCCGGTTAACCGGGCTGTAGGTTGCGCCCCGTATCTTTGCGGATGTCGAAGCCAACCAACACAGCTTGGAATTGAAACGGAGACGAGTCTTGAAGCGCATGGTTCAAAAGTTCTGGTCGGACGAGTCCGGTGCAACCGCGATCGAGTACGGCCTGATTGCCGCAGGTATCGCTCTGGCGATCATCACCGTGGTGAACAGCCTGGGCGTCACCCTGAACGACAAGTTCACTTCGATTAGCAGCTCCTTGAAGTAATATCCGCCTCCATTTCCCAGCGGGGGCTATTTTTCTTTGAGGTTATTCCTGATCATCGCCCGCGAGGGGATACCCCTGGCGGGCGAGGTCGTTTTCGGACGAGCGTTCTCAGTGCTCTTCGCAAATTGTCCGCCGCCTGCCGGGACGCCGTCCACCCGCTTGTCCCGCGATTGTCCACCGGCTTTCCCCAAGTTCGGTCCCGACGTTCTGGCCCATGTATCCTCTGTCTGACCACAGGCCATTCAACAGCAAGTCCACAGCTCATCCACAGACCTATCCACGGCTTCCGAACAGCGACCTGTGATCTCTCAAGATCGCCTGCGCGGCGTTATGGCCGGGAGCACCGGTGACGCCGCCGCCGGGGTGGGCGCCGGAGCCGCAATGATAGAGGCCCTTCAACGGCCCGCGATAATCGGCATGGCCAAGCATCGGCCGCGCCGAGAACAACTGGTTCAAGGTCAGCGCGCCATGGAAGATATCGCCGCCGAGGAGGCCGAACTGCCGTTCGAGATCGAGCGGGGACAGGATCTGGCGGCCCAGCACGCTCGCCGCAAAACCAGGCGCGTATTTGTCCACCGTCGCGATCATGAGATCGGCGACCTCGTCGCGATGGTCGTCCCACGACTTTCCATCGGGAAGCTCCGGTGCGACGTGCTGGCAGAACAGGCTGGCGACGTGCTTTCCAGCTGGGGCCAACGTGTCGTCGAGGGTCGAGGGGATCAGCATCTCCACGACTGGTTCCCGGCTCCAGCCCTGCGCCCGCGCATCGAGCCAGGCGCGGTCCATGTAGCGGAGGCTTGGCGCCAGGATGATGCCGGAGCTGAGATGATCGCCCTCGCCGGGCAGCGCCGTGAAGGAGGGCAGGCGGTCCAGCGCAACGTTCATGCGGAAGGTGCCGGAGCCATTCTTCCAGTGCCGGATGCGGCCGAGGAAGTCCGCAGGAAGCGCGTCGGCCGCGACCAGCCGCGTGTAGAGCAGCTTTGGATTGACATTGGCTGCGACATATTTGGCGCGGATGGCCGTGCCGTTCTCCAGCACGACGCCGACGGCGCGGTCGCGCTCGACGATGATCTCGCGGACGCCGGCATCCGTTTCGATCACGACCCCGCGGCCCTGTGCCGCGCGCGCCATCGCCTGCGCGATCGCGCCCATGCCGCCGATGGCGTGACCCCAGACCCCCTTCTTGCCGTTCACCTCGCCGAAGGCGTGATGCAGCATCACATAGGCTGAGCCGGCGGCGTAGGGGCTGGCATAGTTGCCGACGATGGCGTCGAAGCCGAACAGGGCCTTGACCAGATCATGCTCGAAGCGCTCGTCCAGCATCTCGCCGGCCGAGCGGGTGAAGAGATCAAGCAGGCTGCGGCTCTGTTCCAGCGTGAGACCGCGCAGGATGTTGGCCGTCTTCCAGGCGTTGACGCCTTCGCGAACGGCTGCCGCGCCAAAGCCGTCGACGAGGTTCGGCGGCGCGCGGAGCACGAACTGCCGCAGCACGTCGGCGATGTCCTCCAGCTCGCGCGAAAATCCGTCGAGCGCGTCTGCGTCATGCGCGCTCAGCCGCGCGACTGATGCCTTCGTCCGCCCTTCGCCGGTGAGGAGATAGCTGGCATCCGGCGAGGGCAGAAAGTTCTGGGCGCGCCGTTCGACGATACGGAGGCCCTGCTCGGCGAGCTTGAGGTCGCGGATCACTTGCGGATTGAGCAGGCTCACAGTGTAGGCCGCGACCGAATTGCGGAATCCGGGGTGAAACTCCTCCGTGACCGCGGCGCCGCCGACCACCTTGCGGCGCTCGACCACGCGCACGCGCAGGCCTGCGCTCGCGAGATAGGCCGCGCAGGTGAGGCCGTTATGCCCCGCGCCGATGATGAGGACGTCGGTTTCGCTCATGATTCCCTGGTGTCTTTCCGGGGCGCGCGAAGCGCGAACTATGGTGCGGGCTCCGCACCGGAGAATATCGAGGTTCCGGGTTCGATGCTTCGCATCGCCCCGGAACGACATCTCTATATCAAGCATTCCTCGCTGCAACATCACGAGCGCCTTTATTGCCCGTTCAGGCGCCTTGTGCTCCATTGCGCGCGTCCGGCGCCCGCCGGGGAATGTAGGCTGGAGCTTCCATGGATTCGATCGTGCAACCTGCCGCCACGGAGCAGCCGTCATCCTCGCGCAACCGGTTGCTGCTGACGGTCTACACCGCTGCGATCTTTGTCAGCGCGCTGCTGCTATTCTCGGTGCAGCCGCTGTTCACGAAGATGGTGCTGCCGCGGCTCGGCGGCTCGCCGGCGGTGTGGTCGGTGGCGATGGTGTTCTTCCAGTCGCTGCTGCTGGCGGGCTACGCCTATGCGCATCTGTTGATGCAGGCGAGGAGCCGCGTCGTGCCGGTGGCCGTGCATCTGGTATTGCTGGTGCTGGCCTTCGCCACGCTGCCGCTCGGAATAGCCTCCGCCTATGGCGAGCCGCCCGCTTCGGGCTATGCGTTCTGGCTGCTCGGCCTGTTCGTGGTTTCGATCGGCCTGCCGTTCTTTGCGCTCGCCGCCAACAATCCGCTGCTGCAGGCCTGGTTCGTCCGCACCGGCCATCCCGCTGGGCACGATCCCTACTTCCTCTACGCTTCCTCCAACATCGGCAGCTTCCTCGCGCTGTTGTCCTATCCGTTCCTGCTCGAGCCGATGTTCACGCTGCATGCGCAGAACCGGTTCTGGACCGGTGGCTATGGCCTGTTGATCCTCCTGATCGCCGCCTGCGGCGTGTTGCTGTTGCGCTCGCCGAAGCTCGCAATGGCCGATGCGCGGACCGAGGACGCCAATGCGCCGGCGCCGGATATCGTGACGCGGCTGCGCTGGATCTTCCTGGCCGCGGTGCCTTCGGGTCTGCTCATCGCGGTCACCGCGCACATCTCGACCGACGTCGCCGCGGCGCCGTTGCTATGGGTGCTGCCGCTGTCGCTGTATCTGCTCACCTGGGTCGTGGTGTTCCAGTCGCGGCCGCTGCTGCCGCACAAATGGATGCTGATGCTGCAGCCGGTCGCGATCGCGGGCGTCGTCGTCCTGCTCGCCTTCGGCGGCGAGCAGAACTTGCTGCTGACTCTCGGCGGCCATCAACTCTGCTTCTTCGTCATCGCCATGGCCTGCCACGGCGAGCTGGCGCGGACGCGGCCGGCGGCGAGATATCTCACCGGTTTCTATGTCGCGCTGTCGTTCGGCGGCATGGTCGGCGGTCTCTTTGCTGGCCTCGTTGCTCCCTTCACCTTCTCGTGGATCGCCGAATACCCGATCCTGATCGCGCTTGCCGCGCTGTGCCGGCCGTCCGCGAACGAGCGTCTCGCAGGTGTCGTCAAATGGTACTGGCTGGTGCTTGCCGCGCTCGCGATGGCGCTGGTTGCGCCGTCCTATACCACCGGCGGCCTCCCGACCTGGTTGGAGGATCACCGCGTCTGGGTCGCCGGCGCCGTCGGCGTGCTCGCCGCGCTGCTCGCTCTGGCGCTCAATGCCGGCCGCTGGAAGATCTTCGCCACCGTCGCACTCGCGCTGGCGTTGATCCGCGTCTATCCGGCGGACGAAGGCCGGGTCACGACGGTGCGCAGCTTCTTCGGCGTGCACAAGATCGTGGTGACGCCCGGCGGCTATTTCCACGTGCTGATGCACGGCACCACCATCCACGGCGCCGAGCGCTTCCGCAACAATGACGGCACGCCGGTCACCGGCCGGCCGGAGCCGATCACCTATTATCACAAGGACGGCGGCATCGGTCAGGCCGTCAGCGCGATCCGCGAGCGCAAGGGCGCGCCGCTCAAGGTCGCCGCGATCGGCGTCGGATCGGGCACGCTCGCCTGCGCCGCCGAACCTGGCGAGGACTGGAAATTTTTCGAGATCGACCAGTCGATGGTGGATGCCGCGCGTGACCCCAAAAATTTCCGCTACATCTCGAGTTGTCTGCCGGACATGAAGCCGGTGATCGGCGATGCGCGCCTCACCTTCGCAAAGGAGCCCGACGGAGCCTACGACCTCATCATCGTCGATGCCTATTCGTCGGATGCGATCCCGATTCATCTCGCCACCGAAGAGGCGATGAAGATCTACAAGGACAAGCTCGCGCCGCACGGGGCTGTGGTGATGCACGTCTCCAACCGGCATCTCGATCTCGAGACCGTCGTGGTCGGTATCGCGGACGCCAACGATCTCAAGAGCTGGGTCTTCAACGAGGATTCCGGGCGTGATGGCGACTACATCTTCTCGACCGACGTCGTCATCTCCGCGCGCGAGGAGGCCGACATCGGTCGGCTCGCGTCCTCCAAGGTCTGGGAGCAGACCGAAGCCGACGACAGGGTACGGGTCTGGACCGACGACTATTCCAACATCCTGGGCGCCCTGTACCGGCGTTTGAAGAATGGAGAGTAGGGCGGCACCCGTCTCCATCCCCGGACGCAGCGCAGCGCTTCCCTGGCGATGCGAAGCATCGTCCAGTTCAGCGGTGCGCTGCAGAGCCGGGGCTGATGGCGCGGCGCTCTGGGTCCCGGCTCTGCGGAGCAGCGTTGCATGCTGACCGCGTCCGGACACGAGACCGACGGTTACGGCGCGATCGGCGTCCCCGCCGGCAGCACAATGCCCTTCTCGCCGGCAACCTCGCGCAGCAGATCGGGCCTGTCGGAAATGATCCCGTCGACGCCGAGCTCCATCATCCGCGCCATGTCTTCGCGCTTGTTGACCGTCCACACCACGACGCGTAATCCGAGCTCGTGGGCTTCCGCGACCAGCGCGGAGGTCACATCGCCGAAATAGGGCGACCAGACTGCGCCGCCCGCCGCCTTGATCGTCCGTGGCAGCGAGCTGCCGTGCTCGGCCGGGCTGAAGCCTGCCGTCCAGTTGGTGGCTTTGTCCAGCACGACTGTCTGGCCTGTGCCGCGCTGGAGCGTCAGGTACACCGTCGGTATCTTCGGTGCCTGCTGCTGGACGAGCTGCAGGGTCCTCCAGTCGAAGGATTGGATCATGACCCTATCGGAAAACATTTCGGCCTCGATCAATCCCAGCAGCTTCGCGACAAAGGCTTGCGGATCGAGGGTTTCGTCCGGATGGTTCGGATCGATCTTGGTCTCGATGTTAAGGCGCACACGCGAGTTGCCGGATTTCCGTACCAGCGCGAACAGCTCGCTCAGGGTGGGAATGCGTGTCCCCGGCACGGCGCGCTGGTCGGGGAATTGTTTCGCATAGGCACTGTCCGGCCGGATCTGGCCGACGTCATAGGTCCTGACCTCGTCCAGCCGCAGTTTTACGAAGGGCGTGCCGGGCGGAGCAATGTAAGTCCTGCCAGCACTGCGCGCGAGATCCGGATTGAGCCCGCGCTCATGCGAGACGACGACTTCGCCGTCAGCGGTCACGCCGACGTCGAGCTCCAGCGTGTCCACGCCCATCGAGAGCGCGTTGGCGAAGGCCGGCAGGGTGTTTTCCGGCAACAGCGCTCGCCCGCCGCGATGCGCCTCGATATCAAAGGCCATGACCCGCCCCGTTATCAGAACTGAGAGCACAGTCAGAATGGTCGTGGCACGTGACGGCATGGTGCCTCGAATAGCTATCCTGTTGTTCGCGCTGACGACTGACGACGGTGACGGAGCTGCGGCCGCGTCAGTTCTGGTAGTAATAGCCGCGCGGCTGGTAAACCTGCCGCGGCTGCGGTTGATAGTAATAGCCCTGCTGGCCGGAGCCTTGGTCGTAATAGGGACGCGGCTGCTGCTGGTAAACCTGCGCATCATAGAGCGGGCGTGTGCCGCGCGGTGCCGGATACCGTGCGCCGGTGTCGCTGCCGTCGGCCGGATAGATGTAATTGTCGTCCTGCGGCATGTAGCGGCGGGCGGGCTGCGCCGGCGGCGTCAGATTCACAGGATCGCCCGTGGTCGCGTACTGCTCTTCGGCTGGCTGCTGCGGCGCGCGGGCGACGGCATTGTTAGTGCGGCCGCGCGGATTGCGCGCCAGCGCCACCTGCGCCGAGCCGGTCAGCGTCACCGTGGTGTTGAGCACGCCCTGCTGCTGCACCAGCGCATAGAGTGTCGAGGCATTCTGGCGCGACAGCCGCACGCAGCCGTGGGACGCCGGTGAGCCGAGACGGCCGACCGAGTCGGTGCCATGGATGGCGTGGCCGACCTTGGTGAAGAAGATCGCGTGCGGCATCGGCGCGTCGTCGAATTCCTTGGAGTAGTGATCCTCTTCCATCCGGAAGGCGCGGAACGCGCCGTTAGGCGTTTCGCGCGAGGGGATGCCGGTCGACACCGGCCAGTGGTAGCGCGCGACGCCGTCGACCGCGACGGTCATCTGCTGATTGTCCTTGTCGACGGTGATCTCGACCTTGGCCTGCGCGCTGCCTGCGCTCAAAAGCATCAGTGAGGTGAAAGCGATAAAAAATGAACGCATCTGGAAACGCATTTGAATCCTGGCCTCCGGCCTGTTCACGCTAGGCGCCGCGGCTCTCCGTCCCCGACGTGCAATATGCCTGCAATCCGGCTTTCGTTCCAGCGGCCTGCCCGCCCATCGTTAACGCGGCGCCGGGCGTAAGCAAGGCCGCTTTGTGCCGCGCCGCGCGCGGTGGCGCTGACATTTTCGCGAGCGGCGCGCCGTTCATAACGCCGACAATTCGTCACAAAGGCGCAACCATTTGGCCGCCCAGTGCGTTGACGATCACCTGCCTCGACAGGCGGCGCTCGCCGCCATTCACCGTTTGGGATCGAAGATGAACAAAGCCCGCATCGCCGCCGCGCCGTCGCCGGCCGGTTTAGCCTTCCGCCTGGTGTTCGCAGCCGCCGCCATCCTGCTCGCGCTGTTGTCGCTACCGCAGGCCGGCCACGCCCAGGGCATCGTCCGCGGCGCCCAGGAAGGCTCTTACGAGGGCAACCGGATTGCCGGCCCCGTGGGCGGTGCGGTCGGAGGCGTCGTCGGTGCCGGTGTCGGCGGCGCCGTTGGTGCGGTCGAGGGTGTGCTCGGCATTCCTCATCGTCACTACCGTCACCGCTGCCACGGCTATTACGACGGCTATCACCGCTTCCATTGCTATCGGTGAGGTCGCGTCAATTCTTCAGCCGATACCCCGTCCGAAAAATCCACCAGATCACGACGAGACAGATCACCAGGAACGCCGTCGTCATGCCGACGCTGACGGACATGCTGACGTCCGCGATCTCGTAAAAGCTCCAGCGGAAGCCGGAGATCAGATAGACGACCGGGTTGAGCATCGCCACCGTGCGCCAGGTGGGCGGCAGCATGTCGATGGAATAGAAGCTGCCGCCGAGGAAGGTCAACGGCGTCACCACCAGCATCGGGATCATCTGCAGCTTCTCGAAGCCGTCGGCCCAGATGCCGATGATGAAGCCGAACAGGCTGAACGTCACTGCCGTCAGCACCAGGAAGGCCAGCATCCAGATCGGATGGTGGATATGCAGCGGCACGAATAATCCGGCGGTCGCCAGGATGATCAGGCCCAAGATGATCGACTTGGTCGCGGCGGCGCCGACATAGCCGAGCACGATCTCGAAATAGGAGATCGGTGCCGACAGGATCTCGTAGATCGTGCCGGTGAATTTCGGGAAGTAGATGCCGAACGAGGCGTTGGCGATGCTCTGGGTCAGCACCGAAAGCATGATCAGGCCCGGCACGATGAAGGTGCCGTAGCTGACGCCCTCGACCTGGCTGATGCGAGAGCCGATCGCGGCGCCGAACACCACGAAATAGAGCGAAGTGGAGACCACAGGCGAGACGATGCTTTGCAGCAGCGTGCGCCAGGTGCGCGCCATTTCGAACAGATAGATGGCGCGGATGGCGCGGTGGTTCATGACGTCCTCACGAGATCGACGAAGATGTCCTCGAGCGACGATTGCGTCGTGTCGAGATCGTTGAAGCGGATGCCGGCGGTGCGGAGATCGCCGAGCAGGCTGGTGATGCCGGTGCGCTCGCCCTTGGTGTCGTAATCGTAGACCAGCGTCGCGCCGGCATCGCAGAGCTCCAACTCGTAATGCCCAAGGCTCTCCGGCAGCGCGTCGAGCTTGCCCTGCAGATGCAGCGTCAGCCGCTTCTTGCCGAGCTTCTGCATCAACGTCGCCTTGTCCTCGATCAGCACGATCTCGCCCTTGTTGATGACGCCGATGCGGTCGGCCATTTCCTCGGCTTCCTCGATGTAATGCGTGGTGAGGATGATGGTGACGCCGGACTGCTGGAGGGTGCGCACCACTTCCCACATGCCCTTGCGCAGCTCGACGTCGACGCCGGCAGTGGGCTCGTCCAGGAACAGGATCTGCGGCTCGTGCGATAGCGCTTTGGCGATCATCACGCGACGCTTCATGCCGCCGGAGAGCGTGATGATCTTGTTGTCCTTCTTGTCCCACAGCGAGAGGTCCTTCAGCACCTTCTCGATGTGATCAGGATTCTTGGGCTTGCCGAACAGGCCGCGGGAGAAGCTCACGGTCGCCCACACGCTCTCGAAGGCGTCGGTGTGCAATTCCTGGGGCACGAGGCCGATCAGCGAGCGCGCCTTGCGGTAGGAGGTCTGGATGTTCTCGCCGCCGACCAGAACCTTGCCTTCACTGGGGTTGGCGATGCCGCAGATGATCGAGATCAGCGTGGTCTTGCCGGCACCGTTCGGGCCGAGCAGCGCAAAAATCTCGCCCCGCTTGATGTCGAGATTGATGTTCTTGAGCGCCTTGAAGCCGGACCCATAGGTCTTCGACAGGTTGGCGACGGAGATGATGGAGGACATGGATGGCCGTCAGGCTGAGGGGGCAAGGTCTGGGGAGGGAGGCTGGAACCTGCCGGGAAGGGCGGGTCAGCGGAGCCCTGAGATAAGAACGCCTTTGCCGGGCCGCAATTGGCGAGAGAAAAATGGTCTCAAAACAGGCCCTTCGGTGGCAGGTTTCGGGCAGGTGTTGCGCGATGGTCACGGGCTGTGGCTAAGATTGCCATTCACGCGGCTCTTTGTTGCGTCTGCGAGCAGGCCATGGCTACGATTCCGACCAATCGCAAAGCGTATTGTCCCCAGGGAAAAGATCGATGAGACCGAACGGCCGTCACACCGCCGGCGTCAGCCAATTGTCCGCCCTCCGTGTATGGGCGATGGGCCTGCTCCTGCTGTCAGCTGTTGCCATCAGCCCGACCACGGCCCGGGCGGCCCCGAGCCAAGCCCAGGTCGCGACCACGCATGTCTATCTGCTCCGCGGCGTGCTCAACATCTTCTCGCTCGGCCTCGACACGATCGGCGCCCGGCTCCAGGCGCAGGGCATCCCGGTGACGGTCGCCAACTTCGTCTCCTGGTCCTCGCTCGCCGATGAAGCCGCGACCGCCTACAAGGCCGGCCGGCTCAAGACCATCGTCCTGGTCGGCCATTCCTCCGGCGCGACCGCGCTGCCCGACATGATCGCGAAACTCAACCGGCTGGGCGTGCCCGTGAAGCTCGCGATCGGCCTCGATTCCGTGTTCAAGACCAAGCTCTCGACCGGCGCGGAGCGTTACATCAACATCTATATCGGCGACGGCCCCGGTGAGCCGGTCAAGCGTGCCGACGGTTTCCGCGGCAAGCTCGACAATGTCGACGTGCGCGGCACCGGCGTCGGCCATATCTCGATCGACAAGAACGAGGCGATCCAGCGCCGCGTCATCGCCGAGATCGACGCCGCCATCATGCGCTCGCGCGCGCCGGCGGCGGTCCCGGTCGCCGAACCTGGCGCACCGCGGCAGGCGCGCTCGGCGGCCGCAACGGCGCCGGCAAGGAACTGAGCCGTCGCATCCTCCCCCGCGTGATGCCGCCTAAGCGGGCGTCACGCGGACCGGCATGCTCTCCAGCCCGCGCAGGGAATTGTTGAGCCTGCGTTTCGGCTCCGCCGTGAGCTCGATGGTCTTCACGCGCCTCGCAAGCTCGCTGAAGATCAATTCGCCTTCCAGACGCGCGATCATCTGACCGACGCAGGCGTGGATGCCTGCGCCGAAGCCGACATGGCCGGTCGCGGTCCGTTCGACCTCGAAGCGATCGGCTTCGTCCCATCGGGCCGGATCGCGGTTGGCGGAGGCCATGAACAGCAGCACCTTGCGGTGTGCCGGGATCACGCCGCCGCCGATCTCGACGTCGCGCGAGGTGGTTCGAAAGAACGTCTGCACCGGTGAATCGTAGCGCAGGCCTTCCTCGAAAGCGTTGCGCGCCAACTCCGGCCTGTGGTGGAGCTTGCGGTATTCATCCGGATGGGTGGCGAGCGCGAGCAGGGTGTTGCCGATGCCGTTGACGGTGGTGTCGATCCCCGCCGTGAGGAACGGCCGCACCAGATGCGTCGCCTCGTGCTCGGTAATCTCGCCGTCGTCGGCTGCCTGGTAGATCATCATGCCGAGGCTGTCGGGCCGCAACGCATCTCGTGCGCAGCAGTCCATGATCCAGCTCTGGGCGGCGAGGCCTTCCTTGCGTGAAGCCGCTAGCATCTCGTTCTCGGGGCCAAAGCTGTCGAACACGAATGTGCTCCAGGCCAGCAGCTTCTCGCGGCCGTCCGCCCGGATGCCGATCGCATCCGGAAACACCTTCATCGGATAGGCTTCGGCAAGATCGGTGACGGCATCGAACGTGCCTTTGTCGATCAGCTCCGTGACCTTCTTCTCCGCCTCCTGCTGAAACGTCTCGCGCAGCTTCCTCGCGACGCCCGGAGACAGCGTGCGGCCGAGGACCCGCCGGCCCTTGTCGTGATCGGGCGGATCGATCTGGAGCGTCAGCGGCTTTGGCAGCGCAGGGTTCATCCCGTTGAGCCCGACGCCCTCGCCACTGATGAACGTCTTCCAGTCCTTCAAGGCCGGCTCGACCTCGCCATAGCCCGCCATCGCCCACACGCCGTAACGCTCCAGCGCGAACACGGGCCCGAGCGCGCGTAGCGCCGCATAGGCAGGATAGGGGTTCAACAGGAAGTCAGGCGCAAACGGGTCGACCTGACTGGAGGCGATGCCGCTCATGGTCAGCTCCGCTTCTATGGTTTGCTGAGCGGGCACTGGCCATCGCTCTCCGAGCGGAACGCGTCCTCGCCCTTGATGGTGGCGACGACCTTCAGCAGATCCCACGCCGAGGTCGATTCCTCGGGCGACTTGACCTGCAACAGGTAGAGCGGGTGGATCTTGCGTCCGTCCTTGCGGATATAGCCATTGCCGAACAGAACATCGTCGGTCGGCATCTCCTTCATTGCGGCGACGACGGCCTTGCCATCCTTGGCGCCTCCGACCTTGTCGACCGCCTTGAGATAGTGAATGACCGAGGCATAGACGCCGGCCTGCATGTCGTTCGGATAGGCCTTCGAGGGAATCCGTTCGGCGAAGCGTTTTGCGAAGGCCCGCGTGCCGTCGTTCAGATCCCAGTAGAACGGGTTCATGATCTGCGCGCCTTGCGCGAATTTCAGGCCCAGTGCGGGAAGCCCGTTCATGCCGAGGATCAATCCGACCAGCTTGTGGTCCTTGGTCAGTCCGAACTCGGCGGCCTGCTTCATCGACGTGATGGTGTCGTCACCGGCATTGGCGAAGCCGACGACGTTCGCGCCCGACGCCTGGGCCTGTAGCAGGAAAGAGGCGTAATCGGCCGTTCCCAAGGGATGCCGTACGCTGCCGAGCACCTCGCCACCGGCCGCTTTCACGGCCTCCGCAGCCTGCTTTTCCAGATCATGACCGAAGGCGTAGTCGGCGGTGATGAAGAACCATTTCTTGCCGCCCTGCTGGACGATCGCCTTGCCGAGACCGCGGCCGTAAGAATAGGTGTCGTAGGTCCAGTGCACGGTGTTCGGCGTGCATTTCTCGCCGGTCAGCAGCACTGTTCCGGCGCCCGATCCGACGAAGACCTTGTTCTTCTCGGCGCTCATGCCGGCCACCGCAAGCGCGATCGACGAGTTCGGGAGATCGAAGATCGCATCGACGCTGTCGTTCTCGTACCAGCGCCGCGCGATGCCGATCCCGATGTCGGTCTTGTTCTGGTGGTCGGCCGCGACGACCTCGACCGGCTTGCCGGCGGCCTTTCCGCCAAAATCCTCGACGGCCATTTTGGCGGCAACGACCGAGCCGATGCCCTGGTAGCTCGCGAACGGACCCGACTGGTCGTTCAGGATGCCGATAGGCGGTCTTGGTGCCGCTGAATAATAGTTATATTTTATAACTATTTTTGAGAGTGTCAATTCGGCCGTCCCTGGGATTGAGAATCATGAGCCCGAAGCCTCTAAGCGGAGCCAAATCCGCTCCGCAAAAGTCCGCTCAGCAGACGGAGAAATCGCTGGACCTGCGCGCGCTCCAGCGCACCCCCGGCTTCATGCTGCGCCTGGCGCAGCTGAGATTCTTCGAGGGCTTCTACGAGGAGTTCGCCGCCTTGGGTCTGACGCCCGCGACCTATGCGATCTTCGCCGTCATTCGCGACAATCCGGGCGTTCCGCCGAGCAGCCTCGCCGGCCTGCTGCGGCTGCGGCTGCCGAACCTGATCAAGATCCTGAACGAGCTGGAATCATCCGGCTTCATCAAGCGCAACCGCTCGAAGTCCGATCGCCGCGCCGTCGAGCTCATGCTGACGCCGAAGGGCGCAAAGCTCATTGCGGAGGGTGCAAGGCTGACGGAGCCCTATAATCGGAAGATGCTGGCGCCGCTCAGCGAGGCCGAGCAGCGCACGCTGCTCGAATTGTTGAACCGGATGCTGCCATTTTAGCCGTTCGCGCGCGAGGACTGGGGCCAATCGTCGCAAAGTCCGGTCGCGCCGCCAGGCGTGCGGTGAGAGTTCGCACTCGGAGGAGATAGCCGGTTCCGTGCCCCAAATTCCACCCAATCGGCCGTCACTAAGCCGGCGGGGGAGGTGATCGCCTCCCGTCGTGGGACTGCTGGATTGATGATTGATTTGAGGCGACTAGTCGCGCTGGCAGCCGTTGCGCTGCTCGCCCTGAGCCCCGGCATGGCCGCCGCCTCACCTGCCAAGTCCAAGGCCACCGCGGCCGCACCCGCCGCGCCGCCGCCTCCGCCGTTCGAGCCGTCGCCGCCGCCGAACGTCTATCTGTTCCGCGGCGCCATGGGCCCGATCTTCTCGACCGGCATGGACCGGCTCGGCGAGAAGCTGACACAGGCCGGCTTTTCCGCCGATGTCTACGAATTCACCCTCTGCCGGTTCATCGGCAACCGCGTCATCGCCAGCTACAAGGAGAAGGCGGCGCCGATCGTGCTGATCGGGCACTCCATGGGTGGTCTGTGCTCGATCGTCATCTCCGAGATGGCGGCAAAGGAGAGCATCCCGATCAGCCTCGTCATCGCCATCGATCCCGCGCATGCGACCGGTGACGTGCCGCTCAATGTCGAGCGCTTCATCAACATCTTCCTGTCCGATAGCGTGCTCGGCGGCGGCGACGTCGTCGCGGTCCCCGGCTTTCGCGGTCATTATGCGAGCTACGATCTGAAGGAAAACAGCCGCGTCTCGCACATCAACATCGAGAAATCCGACGACATCCATCGCCAGATCGTCGAGATGGTGACCCAGCTGCCGCGCATTCCGCCGCAGACCCAGGCCGGTGCCGTGCCGCTGCGTTATCTGGTGCCTGCGGATACGCTGGTCGAATTGTGGGATAGTGGCGTGCGGGTGCCGGTGCGGCGCGGCGACACCATGGAGAGCATCGCCGCCGCCAATCGCGTGCCGCTGTGGACTCTCGCGCAGAGCAACTCGCTTGCAGAGAACGCGCAGCTCACGCCCGGACAGACCATCATCGTGCCGCGCCATCTGGCACCGCCGGAGCCGGCCGCCGCGATGGCGACGCCGGCTCCTCCGGCGGGGCGGAGGTAGTTAATTCACACCCGTCATGCCCGGGACAAGCCCGGCCATGACGTCGAGGGGCGATCACACATTCGAGCCGTTGATCGCGTCGATCACGGCATCCGTCACTTCCTTTGTCGTCGCCTTGCCGCCGACATCCGGCGTCAGCACGCCCGCCGCGCAGACGCGCTCGACCGCCGCCATCAGCCTTGAAGCGGCGTCCTTCTCGCCGAGATGCTCGAGCATCTGCGCGCCGGTCCAGAAGGTCGCGACCGGATTGGCGATGCCCTTTCCGGTGATGTCGAAGGCCGAGCCGTGGATCGGCTCGAACATCGAGGGGAAACGGCGCTGCGGATCGATGTTGCCGGTCGGCGCCACGCCGAGGCTGCCGGCCAGCGCGCCGGCGAGGTCGGACAGGATGTCGGCATGGAGATTGGTCGCGACGATGGTGTCGAGGCTTTTCGGATGCAGCGTCATGCGCACCGTCATGGCATCGACCAGCATCTTGTCCCAGGTCACGTCGGGGAATTCGGTCGCGACCTCGGCCGCGATCTCGTCCCACATCACCATGCCGTGGCGCTGCGCGTTCGACTTGGTCACGACGGTCAGGAATTTGCGCGGGCGCGACTGTGCGAGCTGGAACGCATAGCGCATGATGCGGGTGACGCCGACGCGGGTGAAGATCGCGACCTCGGTGCCGACCTCTTCCGGCAGGCCCTTGTGGGCGCGGCCGCCCATGCCGGCATATTCGCCCTCCGAGTTCTCGCGCACGATCACCCAGTCGAGATCGCCGACACCGACATTGCGCAGCGGCGAGGCGACGCCGGGCAAGATCTTGGTCGGCCGCACATTGGCATATTGGTCAAAGCCCTGGCAGATCGGCAGGCGCAGGCCCCACAGCGTGATGTGGTCGGGCACATCAGGCGCGCCGACCGCACCGAAATAGATCGCGTCGAACTTCTTCAACTCGGTGAGGCCGTCGGCCGGCATCATCACGCCGTGCTTCTTGTAATAGTCCGAACCCCAGTCGAACGTCCTGACGCTGAAGGCGAGGTCGCCGCTGCGTTTTGCCAGCGCCTCCAGCACGCGGATCCCGGCCGAGATCACCTCGGGGCCGATGCCGTCGGCGGGAATGGCTGCGATCGAATGAGTGCGCATGAGAATGCTCCGTGTGAGAGATCGCGCCGGCATATCTGGCTGTCTGCGTCGCCAGCGAATCTAGACGGGAGTGCAGGGCGGATTCAATTGGCGCTGGTTTATACAAAAAAATGATATAATCCTCGCGAGGCGAGAGGATTTGCGGAATGGAATTGCATCAGCTCCGGTGCTTCGTGGCGGCGGCCGAGCAGCTGCATTTCGGCCGGGCGGCGCAGCAGCTCCAGATGCTGCCTTCCGCGCTTGGCCGCCAGATCAGGCTGCTGGAGGAGGATCTGGGCACGCGGCTGTTCGCGCGGACGACGCGTGCAGTGTCGCTCACCGAGGACGGCGCGACGCCGCTGCGCGATGCCCGCGTCATCCTCGCCAAGGTCGAGGCGGTCGAGAGCAATCTGCGCAACCGCTCCCGGGCGGGGACTGCGCGGCGGCTCCGGATCGGCGCCATCGACAGCGCAGCCGCCGGGTTGCTGCCGCCGCTCTTGCGCGACTTCCGCGCCAAGCATCCTGACATCGCGGTGCAGCTGCTCGAGGACAAGACCATCCGGTTGCTGCCGAAGATCCTGACCGGCGCGCTCGATCTCGCCTTCGTTCGCCGGCCCGATCGTGCGGACAAGCGCCTCGAATTCCGCGATCTGCTTCAGGAGACCGCGATCGTGGCGTTCCCGCAGCGGCACGCGCTGGCCGCGCGCAAGTCGATTAAGCTGGCCGACATCGCCGACGAGGCGATGCTGGTGCCGGACCGCCGCTCCCGGCCGCACAGCCATGACCTCACGATCAAGCTGTTCGAGCAGGCAGGCCTGACGCCGCGCATCGTGCAGGTCGCCGACGAGAAACAGACCATCATCAACCTGGTGGCCACGAAGCTCGGAGTTGCGATCGTGCCGCGCTGGACGGCGCGCATGGCGGTCACGGGCGTGCGCTTCGTGCCGCTGCGGCCAAGGCAGAGCGGGCCGGTCGGCCGGCTGCCGCTCGCCGCCGCGTGGCTGCGCGGCTCGCGCGATCCGGCCCGCGATGCCATGCTGGCGGTGCTCGAGGCGCGCCTGCGCAGCTATGCGCGGGAGGCGTGAGGGGCTATGACGGAAGCTCGGACCTTAGGTGAGTGCGATGACTGAACAGAGAGCTTCGAGCGAGTTGCGGGTCGCCATCGCCGGGCTGGGCTCGATCGGCACGAAGATCGCGACCGCGCTCGATCAGGGCATTGAGGGACTGGCGCTGTCGGCCGCGGCTGTGCGCGATCCCGCCAAGCATCAGGTCTTCATCGGCGGTCTGCGTCATCCGCCGAAGATCCTTCCGATCGATCAGCTCGGCGAGGTCGCCGACATCGTGGTCGAGTGCGCACCGAGCAGCCAGTTGCGCGCGATCGTCGAGCCCGCCGTGAAGCGCGGCAAGGCGGTGGTCGTCGTGAGCGTCGGTGGCCTGCTCGACAATTTCGATCTCGTCGATCTCGCCCGCGCCAATGGCGGCCGCATCATCGTGCCGACCGGCGCGTTGATCGGGCTCGACGCCGTCAACGCCGCCGCAATCGGCACCATTCATTCCGTGAAGATGGTGACGCGCAAGCCGATCGACGGGCTGAAGGGCGCGCCCTTCATCGTGCAGAACAAGATCGACATCGACAATCTGCGCGAGCCGCTCAAGCTGTTCGAGGGCAGCGCACGCGAAGCGGCGAAGGGCTTTCCGGCGAACGTCAATGTCGCCGTTGCGCTGTCGCTGGCGGGAATAGGGCCCGATCGTACCGAGATCCAGGTTTGGGCCGACCCGACCGTGACGCGCAACGTTCACCGCATCGAGGTCGAGGCGGATTCGGCGCGGTTCTCGATGGGCATCGAGAACATCCCATCCGAAAATCCAAAGACCGGCCTGATCACCGCGCTGTCGGTGATCGCGCTGCTGAAGAAGCAGCGCGCCACGCTGTGTGTGGGGACGTGATCCTTTACGCGCCCGTGACGCGCCAGATCACGTTGCCGACGTCGTCCGCCATCAGCAGTGATTTCTTGTCGGGGCCGATCACGACACCGACCGGGCGGCCGTAGGATTCCTTCTCGTCCGGGGACAGGAAGCCCGACAGGATGTCGCGACCGGGGCCGGACGGCTTGCCGTTCTCGAACGGGATGAACACCAGCTTGTAGCCGGACAGCGTGCTGCGATTCCACGAGCCGTGCTGGCCGATGACCATGCCGTCGGGGAAGCCCGGCAGCGTGCCTGCGGGCATCCAGCACAGGCCGAGCGAGGCGGTGTGGCCGCCGAGCGCGTAGTCCGGTTGAAGCGCCTTGGCGACCATCGCAGGATCCTGCGGCACGCGGTCGTCCACCGTCTTGCCCCAATAGCAATAGGGCCAGCCGTAGAAGCCGCCGTCGCGCACCGACGTCAAATAATCCGGCGGCGTCTCGTCGCCGAGCCCGTCGCGCTCGTTGACGACGGTCCAGAGCACACCCGTATTCGGCTCCCACGCAAGCCCGACCGGGTTACGCAGGCCCGCGCCGAAAATGCGGTGCGTGCCGGCAACGAGGTCGAGCTCGTAGACCGCGGCGCGGCCTTCCTCGACCTCCATGCCCATCTCGGCGATGTTGCTGAGCGAGCCGACGCCGGCATAGAGCTTCTTGCCGTCGGGGCTTGCCAGCAGGCTGCGGGTCCAGTGTCCGCTTGGCTTGAACGTCGTGAGCCGCTTGCCCGGCGCGGTGATGCGGTCGGCACCCCCGACATAGGGAAACGCCATCACGCCGTCGGTATTGCCGACATAGAAGGTGTCGCCGACCAGCGCCATGCCGAACGGCTGGCTGAGATTTTCCATGAAGGCGCCGCGTTGCTCGGCGACGCCGTCGCCGTCCGTGTCACGCAGCAGCGTGATGCGGTCGGCGGACACGCCGAGCGCCGCGGCGCGCCGCATCGTTGCCTGCATCGCGTAATGAAACACGCTGCGCGGTGCGCCCGCGATCTGCGTCGCCTCCGCAATCAGCACGTCGCCATTGGGCAGCACCTCGATCCAGCGCGGATGGTCGAGCCCGGTCGCGAACGCGTTGACCTTGAGCCCGGGAGCGACCGTCGGCTTCTGGCCCTCGCTCCAGCCGCGCGCGGTCGGCATCTTCAAGGTCGGGATCGCGCCTTGCGGCTTGGCTTCGGGAATGGCGGGCTTCTCTCCCCAGGCCGGCGCAGGCACGGTGCCCGACAGCTTCCGCCATTGCAGTGCGACGCCGCCGAGGAGCGCAACGAACTGCGCAAAGATGCTGGAGAAGGTCATGAGAGGGCCCCTGTTTGCGCGCGCATCCAACTGGCTGACGGGGCAGACGTCAACCTGTGCGGGGCGCCGGCCGGGCCTATTCCCGCGGAATGGCAGCCGATCGATTTTGCATGGGACGAACGCTGGCGGGGCTTGCCCGGAGATCAGCGAGGGATCTGCCGCTCCAGTCGCCGTGCCGCACGAAAATCGTCGAGGTGATGGATGTTCGGCACCAGCGCGGCCTCCTTGGACAGCAGATGATAGACCCGCGCCACCGTGCGCTGCTTCTGCTTCGGTCGCCCGCGCGGCAGCGCCCGCGCCTTGCGGACAGCGGCGATCGCATGCTCGCGAAAATAATCGTAGGCGTCCGACATGGCTCGATGCTCGCGCAGGTGGCAGCTGTCGAGGGATAACGGGCTTGGGGAGGGGCGGTTCCTTGGTGCGTCCAAGCACGCGCTTGGTGCCCCGGACGCAGCCCAGCGCGTCTTCGCGGTGCGATGCAGAGCCGGGGCCCATCTCACCGCCATGTAGTACGTCGCTATCTGGGTCCCGGCTCTGCGCAGCAACGCCAAGGGCGTTGCAGCGCGTCCGGGACACGAGAGTGAGGCGAGCTGCTAAGCCCTCACCGCGGCGACAGGAACGGGATGATCATCGGCACGCGCCGGCAATAGGCGCCGTAGGCGTCTTCGCCAAGCTCCTTGGAGAGGAACACCTCTTCCATCCGGCCCTTTTGCCACATGCCGAGCGAGATCAGGATCGCGCCGAGGATCGCGGTGACGGTGCCGACTGCGATGCCGGTGGCGAGCATGCCCGCGATCAGGCCGGTGTAGATCGGATGGCGCACGATGCCGTACGGCCCGGTGTCGACGACGCGGTGGTCTTCTTTGTGGGTGATGGTGTTCGACCAGAACTTTCCGAGATGCAGCCGTCCCCACCAGGTGAAGGAGATGCCGGCGAGCACGATCAGCGCCGTGATGTAGACAGCGGTATTGCTGAACACCCAGAGCGGCTTCTCACCGAGCACTTCCGCGGTCCACGGCGTGAACAGGATGCCGCCGACCAGGATCGGGATGCGATAGCGGCCCGACTCCAGCGTCAGCACCTGCTTCTGGGTGCGGCCCTGCCAGAACGAGGCGCCGACCCAGCTGGCGAGCCAGGCGAGCCAGATCAGGGCGAGCAGTTGCGTCGGCCAGGTCGTGGTCCAGCCACCCCAGGCGACAGAGAGAAGCTTGCTGAAATCGAAGGACATGAAGGTTCTTTGCGTTGGGCGGCGGCTTCAGCTCGCGCGCGAGGAGAGCGCGTGATGCTTGATGGCGCCGGAGGGCTGCTGGCCGTTGCGGGCGAGCAGATGGGTGATGGTTTCGCGCAGCACGGGCTCGATCGGACGCGGCGCGTAACCGAGCTCGGTGCGCGCCTTGCCGATCGAGAGGTCGCTCGCGGCGAGCGCAATGCGCACGCCCTCGGCGGTGCCATTGGGCGGCCGCCGCGTGACGCGATCGGCGAGGTATTCGAGCATGATGCCGGAGAGCTCGGCGATCTTGCCGGGCACGACGACCGGGAACTGCCGGCGGCCGCTCATCGCCGACATCATCCGCAGGATGTTGCCGAGCGGGACGCAGTCGCCGCCGAGGATGTAGCGCTGGCCGATGCGGCCGCGCTCCATGGTCAGCACGAGGCCCATGGCCACGTCGCGGACGTCGACGAGGTTGACCAGGAAGTTGAGATGCGGCTGCACCTTCTTCTGCAGGAAGTACCACAGCATCGCCGTCGGCGGCGTCAGATTGTGGTCGGCCGCGCCGATCGGCATGGTCGGCGTGCCGATCACGAGCGGAAAGCCGCTGGCCGCCGCTTTCGCGGCATGATGCTCGGCGAGCGACTTCGACCGCGTATAGGCGCCCGGCATCGCGTCGGCCGGCTGTAGCGCCTCTTCGGCGGCTGCGCCTTTGAGGTCGGAATAGGGGAACAGGATCGATTCCGTCGAGCAATGCAGGAAGCGCGACACGCCGCGCTTCATTGCGGCCGCGAGCACGATTTCGGTGCCGCGACAGTTGACCTCGTGAAAGTCCTGCTTGTTGGCGACCCACATGCCGGGCAGGCCGGCGAGGTGATAGACCTGATCGACCCCGGCGATCGCAGTATCGACCGCTGCGCCGTCGAGCACCGAGCCGTGGACGAATTCAACGTCCGCGTTGGCCGCGGCCGGCGCGCGGACATCGAGAACGCGCACCCGCTGCCCACGGGCGCGGAGCGCTTCGACGAGGTGATGTCCGATGAAGCCACTGCCACCGGTAACCAGTACGAGAGCCATGCAGAAGGTTGCTGTTTCGCGTCTAGAGCTATCGGGTTGAAAGGGAATTGGCCGGAAGAGGCGCCAGAATCGCGGCAAGGTCGCGACGGAAGCCCAATGCAATGAATAATTTTGCCATCACGAACATCGGTCCAAGCAAAAGATGCGAAGGAAAAGTGAACAACGAGGCTTCGCGGCCCTCAAAAACCTTGTGACCGATGGCCTGCGCGGCGAGGCCGAGCGCCACCAGCGCGGCGAAAATCGCCCACATCGTCGCGGTGCCGACTTGCGCCGCAACGGTCGTCGCAACGGAAAACAGCACGATCGAGACCGCCAGAATGCCGATCCCGAGCGCCACATCGAGCAGCAGCCAATATATCAGGACCGGCAACGCCAGGATCACCGCGAGGCTGACATCGAAACCGAACAGCGGAAGCCTGACCAGCGTCAGCGGCATCACGGCGCCGGTGAACAACAGGAGAATACCGACCACATGCATCGCCGTGTTCCGGGGGTCGCGATGGTACTCGACATAAACGGCAAGTTGGCGCTGAAAATAGCCACCCATTTCGGTCTCATGCAGCACGGGGTCGGGGAAGGGCGAACAGAGGCTATAGCACTGGACCGGGCGGTGCACAAACCGGCGCTTTTGTCGCGTGAAACCGCATTTGTGCGCCCCGAACAGGCTACAAAACGATCGGGACTTCAAAGGGTTCCGTCGGGTGCGAAGTTGCGTTTGCTCAGCGCTTCTTGGCGGGCTTTTTCGCCGCAGGCGCAGGCGCCGCAGCCGGATGCGCAGGCGCCTCCTCGGGCACCTTGGCGTAGGTCAGGATCTGCAACTGGCCGTTGACGGCCGAGGTCGGCTTGGCCCGGTCGAGAAACTGCTCCTCGCCGAGCCCGATCGGATGCAGCCGCTTGGTCGAGATCTTGAACGTGTTCACCAGCACGTCGCGGATCGCGTCGGCGCGGCGCTGGCTCAGGATCGCGTTGGCCTCGCGCGTCTTCGAGTTGGATTCGACGTGGCCGACGATCAGGAACGTGTAGGGCAGCAGCGAGGAATGAACCAGCGCGTCCGCGATGCGGCCGACGGTCTGGTAGGAGGCCGGCTGGATGATCGGCGTGTCGGCATCGAACTGGATCTGCGCGTTGAAGGCGGGCAGCTTGGCGAGATCAGGCGCGATCGGCGGCCGGTTCACCGGACCCGGATCGTTCTTGATCCTGGCCTTGGCGCGCTCCATCACCTGCTGCTTCAGCGCGGGAAGGTCGACCTCGGCGGCTTCTTCGAAATGGTTGAGCTTGCCGACGATGTCGTCGCGGGTCGGCGCCGCCGTCTGGGCGACGGCAGTGCCCGCGAGCAAAGCGAGGCCGAGCGCGACCGCAGTTCCGGCAATGAAAAGCCTGCTCGCGCGCATCAGCGGTACCCCGCGTCGTCGACGGCTTTCAGGCAGTTGTTGCTGATGCCCTTGGGCGTCGAAACCAGGCAGGGGATCGACTTGCTGGTCTCCTTGGTCGAGCCGCCGCAGACCTTGACGATCTCGCGCTGGCAGGCGTTCGCCACCGTGACGCGCGCGGCGACGCGCTTCTGGATGGCGTCGAACGCGCCGAGATAGTCGCTCGCGCATTGCTGGGACAGCACGTCGCGGTTGCGCGACAGGCACTCCTTCAGGCGGGTCGAATCCGGGTTGACGCCGCGGCAATTGGCGACGATTTCCGCACCGCAGCTCTTGGCCAGGAGCCCGATCGAATCGCCAAAGCTCATGGTCTCCGCCGCGCTAAGCGACGGCATCCCCAATGCCAGCAAGATCAGTGCGATGCCCCGGACCATGGTTGCATCTGATACGGGGAAGTTCGGGCTGGTCAAGGGCTGTTCGGACGAGAACTGTCGAAGGCCCGGCGAGTGCGGCGAACAGTCCTCACTCGTCGGCGTCTTCACGGGGCGGCCATTCGATCAGGGCGACCGTGTGTTTCCTGAGGTCGTCGGCGAACTCAGGCTCGGCCTTGAGCTCGTCCAATGTTCTGGGCGGAGGAAGCTGCCGGCCGTCCGCGATCAGCTCCTGCGCATAGAAGGCGAGTGCCTCGGGTGCACTCTCCAGGGCCTCCTCGACATCGTCGCCGCCGGAAATGCAGCCGGGCAGGTCGGGAAACCACAGGCTGACAGCGTCGGGATCGGTGTCTTCGATGATGGCAACATACTGAGCCATATCGGGCGCTCACGCCCGCTGCACAAAGCTGTCCACGACCTTCTTCTCGCCGGCCTTGTCGAAGGCGATGGTGAGCTTGTTGCCGTCGATCTTGGTGACGCGTCCGTAGCCGAATTTCTGGTGGAAGACGCGGTCGGACAGCGAGAATTCGGAAGTTGTGCCGGTGGATTTGGCGACCAGCTCGCCCTCGATCGTCAGGGGACCGCGGCGGCGCGAGGAGAAGCTGCCGAAGTCGGGGCCTGATGACGAGGAGGATGAGAACGTCGCAGCCTCTTCCTCGAAGCCGCCGCTTCTAACGCCGCCGCCACCGCCGCCATTGCGGCCGCCGCCCCGGTTGCGGTTGGCCTGCGCGCGCTGCCAGCCCGGCGTCGAATAGGTGGAGCCGAATGCCTCCATGTCGTCGAAGCGTGAGGCGCCGTAGCCGCCGGTGCCGCCCCAGGCCGAGCCGCCCTTGGATTCGGTGATCTCGACATTGGCCGCCGGCAGTTCGTCGAGGAAGCGCGACGGGATCGTGGTCGACCAGGTGCCGTGGATCCGGCGGTTGGTGGCGAAATAGATCATGGCGCGGCGGCGGGCGCGGGTCAGGCCGACATGGCCGAGCCGACGCTCCTCCTCGAGGCCGGCGCGGCCCTGTTCGTCCAGCGTGCGCTGGCTCGGGAACAGGCCCTCCTCCCAGCCGGGCAGGAACACGTTGTCGAATTCGAGCCCCTTGGCCGAATGCAGCGTCATCAGCGACACCGCGTCCTCATCGGCGCCGCTGTCGCGGTCCATCACCAGCGAGATGTGCTCGAGGAACCCTTGCAGGTTCTCGAACTCCTCCATCGAGCGCACCAGCTCTTTCAAATTCTCCAGCCGGCCTGCGGCGTCCGCCGAACGGTCCTTCTGCCACATCTCGGTATAGCCGCTCTCGTCGAGCACGATCTGGGCGAGGTCGGTGTGCGCGGTGACCTCGCGCTGGGCGCGCCAGCGGTCGAACTGGGCGACGACCTCGCGAAGCGAGCCGCGTGCCTTCGGCTTCAGCTCGTCGGTCTCGACTACGGCGCGCGCCGCTTCGAACAAGGGAATGCGGCGCTTGCGGGCGTGGTCGTGCAGCATCTGCACGGTAGCGTCGCCGAGGCCTCGTTTGGGCACGTTGACGATACGCTCGAAGGCGAGGTCGTCGGCCGGCGAGTTGATGACGCGCAAGTACGCCAGCGCATCGCGGATTTCGGCGCGCTCGTAGAAGCGAGGGCCGCCGATGACGCGGTAGGGCAGGCCGAGCGTGACGAAGCGGTCTTCGAACTCGCGCATCTGATAGGAGGCGCGCACCAGGATCGCGATCTCGTTGAGCTTCTCGCCCTTGCGCTGGATCTGCTCGATCTCCTCGCCGATGCCGCGGGCTTCCTCTTCCGAATCCCACGAGCCCGTTACCGTGACCTTCTCGCCGTCCTGGTCCTCGGTGCGCAGCGTCTTGCCGAGCCGGCCTTCATTGTGCGCGATCAGGTGCGAGGCGGCGGCGAGGATGTGGCCGGTCGAGCGATAGTTGCGCTCCAGGCGAATGACCTTGGCGCCAGGAAAATCGTGGTCGAAGCGCAGGATGTTGTCGACCTCGGCGCCGCGCCAGCCATAGATCGACTGGTCGTCGTCGCCGACGCAGCAGATGTTCTTGGTGGGGGGCGTCTGCTCCCTCGCCCCGCTTGCGGGGAGAGGGTCGGGGTGAGGGGGAGTCTCCACGAGCGCGGTGCTCGGAGAGTCCCCCTCACCCGCCGCGCTTTGCGCGTCGGCCTCTCCCCGCAAGCGGGGAGAGGCGAAGGACGGGGACGACGGCGCCTGCGACAGCAGCCGCAGCCACAGATATTGAGCGACGTTCGTATCCTGGTACTCGTCGACCAGGATGAATTTGAAACGCTGCTGGTACTGCCTGAGAATATCCGGATGCTCGCGGAAGATGCGGATATCTTCCAAAAGCAGATCGCCGAAATCGGCCGCGTTCAAAATCTTCAGCCGCTCCTGATAGCTCGCATAGAGCTTGCCGCCCTTGCCGTTGCCGAACATGGCGGCTTCGCCTGACGGCACCTGCGACGGCATCAGGCCGCGGTTCTTCCAGCCGTCGATCAGGCCGGCGAGCATGCGTGCTGGCCAGCGCTTGTCGTCAATGTTCTCGGCCTGCAGCAGCTGCTTCAGCAGCCGCACCTGGTCGTCGGTGTCGAGCACGGTGAAGTTGGACTTGAGCTGCGCCAGCTCGGCATGGGTGCGCAGGATGCGGCCGCCGATGGAGTGGAAGGTGCCGAGCCACGGCATGCCCTCGACGGCATGGCCGAGCATCTGGCCGAGCCGGTGCTTCATCTCGCGCGCCGCCTTGTTGGTGAAGGTCACCGACAGGATCTCGGCGGGGCGGGCGCGGCCCTGGCTCAGGATATGGGCGATACGCGTCGTCAGCACGCGCGTCTTGCCGGTCCCGGCGCCGGCCAGCACCAGGACCGGGCCGTCCAGCGTCTCCACGGCCTCGCGCTGCTCCGGATTGAGCCCGGACAGATATTTCGGGCCCACCGAGGCGCGCGCACGCGCGGCAATGCCGCCGGCTGCGGGTTGGTGGTCGGGGACGTTCTGGGACGTGATCTTGCTTGGCTCGGTCATGCGAATCATTGGCCCCACGATGGCACCGCGGGGTGGCGGAAGGGAGCCTTCTAACAGGGATGGTGCCTATATGGGGCGGCGGAATGAGGTTTTCCACGTGCGCGGCAGGCCAATTTGTTCCTGCGGGCCTTTCGAATTTCCACCCTGCGCGGATCGGAACCATCGTTCCCGCCTCGAGATTGTCTGGGCAGGTGGCGCGGCCAGCCGCGCCAAACGCAGACAGACATCAAGACGAGGATTTTACCATGCTTGGCTGGGTTGTGACGTTTCTGGTTATCGCATTGATCGCCGGCATCCTGGGCTTCGGCGGCATTGCCGGCGCCTCGATCGAGATCGCCAAGATCATCTTCTTCATCGCGGTCGTTCTGTTCCTGGTCTCGGCCGTGGTCGGCCTGGCCCGCGGCCGCAACAGGGTCTAGTGCGCCGGATCACGCGCTACCGCCTCGAGGGCATCGCCACGTTGCGGCCGATGGCCTCGGGGCGCGAGACCGCGCTGTGGGCCTTTGTGACCGCAGCGATGCGCTCGCTTATATCCGGCGGAAAAGGCGCAACCTTGCGCGAGTTCATGTCCATATGAAGCGACATGTTCTCGGACGTCGCCGACAGCCAGCCTTCGCTTGCGTGCCGCATCTCCTCGAACGTGTGCAGCCGCTTGTCGTCGGCCTCCAGCAGCCAGACCAAGATCTGCACGGGATCGCCGAGGTGGATTTCGCGCAAGTAACGCACGTGGCATTCGGCGGTGAAGGTCGAGCCGTGGCGTTCCTTCATGTAAGTCGGCCCGATGCCGAGCTCGGCCCAGAGCTGGTCGATCGCGCGGTCGAACATCACGTTGTAATAGGCCATGTTGAGATGGCCGTTATAATCGATCCATTGCGGCTCGATCTGCATGATCGAGGCGCGGAATGGCTGTGCTTGGGGCGCTGAGGCGGCAGTCTCCGGCATGTTTTCTTCCAGCTATGCGTCCGGTCGCTTGACTTGACCGGTTTTATGTCCTTTGCCACGGTTCTTCTGTCGGGAGGAATTCCGTGGGTACGACCATCACCAATAATCCGCCGCGGCCGGAGCCGAAAGCCCTCGCGAGCGCACTGGAGCAGCTTGCCGCACGCTTCGGCAACCGCCTCATCACCTCGCAGGCCGTGCGCGAGCAGCACGGCCATACCACCACCTGGATTCCCAACCAGCCGCCTGATGGCGTGGTAATGGCGCAGGAGACCGCCGACATCCAGGACGTGGTGCGGATCTGCGCCAAGAACCGTGTCCCCGTCATTCCTTTCGGCACCGGCACCTCGCTCGAGGGCCAGGTCAACGCGCCGGCCGGCGGTATCTCGATCGACCTGCGTGACATGAATAAGGTGCTCGCGGTCCACGCCGAGGACCTCGACTGCGTGATCCAGCCCGGCGTCACCCGCAAGGCGCTCAACGAGCATCTACGCGACCAGGGCCTGTTCTTCCCGATCGATCCCGGCGCGGATGCCTCGCTCGGCGGCATGGCCTCGACCCGCGCCTCCGGCACCAATGCAGTGCGCTACGGCACCATCCGCGAGAGCGTGCTGGCGCTGAAGGTGGTGCGCGGCGACGGCGAGATCATCACCACGGGCACGCGCGCCAAGAAGTCATCCGCCGGCTACGACCTCACCCATCTGTTCGTCGGCGCCGAAGGCACGCTCGGCATCATCTCGGAATTGACCATCCGCCTGCGCGGCATCCCCGAGACGATCGCGGCCGGTGCGGTGTCGTTCGAGAGCGTGCACGGGGCCTGTCAGGCCGTGATCCTGGCGATCCAGACCGGCATTCCCGTGGCGCGCATCGAGCTGCTCAATGCCGCGCAGGTGCAAGCCTGTAACGCCTATTCGAAGCTGACGCTGCCGGAGACGCCGCTGCTCCTGATGGAATTCCACGGCAGCGAGATCGAGGTCGCCGAGCAGTCCAAGGCGTTCGGTGAGATTGCGAGGGATTGCGGCGGCGGCGAATTCTCCTGGACCACCAAGCCGGAGGATCGCACGAAGCTGTGGCAGGCGCGGCACGACGCCTATTGGTCGGTGAAGGCGCTGCGGCCCGGCGACAGCATCGGCGTGGTCGCAACCGACGTCTGCGTGCCGATCTCGCGGCTTGCCGATTGCGTCAGCGAGACCGAGGAAGATCTCAAGCGCCTCAATCTGTTGTCGCCGATCGTCGGCCATGTCGGCGACGGCAATTTCCATTGCTCGCTGGTCTGCGACACCAACGACGCGGCCGAGATGGCGCGCGGCGAAGAGTTCATGCATCGCCTGGTCGAGCGCGCGCAGGCGATGGACGGCACCTGCACCGGCGAGCACGGCATCGGCCAGGGCAAGCAGAAATACCTTAAGGCGGAACTCGGCCCCGAGGCGCTCGATGCGATGCGGGCACTGAAGAAGGCACTCGATCCGCTCAACATCTTCAACCCCGGCAAGATCGTGCCGGAGGCGTAGGCCTTCGGCACAACAAAGCCGCCGCAGGGCCCATGCCGTCCACCGGTCGGGGGCGGGAACTTTCGGCAATCCTGTCGGTTCCAATTCCCGCCAAGTTCCGATGCCTCAATGGCGCGGCTCTGCGGGAGGATGCGATGGTGCGACCGGTCATTGGAATTGCCGCGATGGCGCTTGCCTGCATGCTGGCGGGCGCGGCTCTGGCGAAGGGCGGACATGGCGGTGGCCATGGAGGCGGCCATGGAGGCGGGCATGGCGGTGGCCATCACGGCGGCGGACATTTCCGTGGCCACGGCGGTGGACATGGGCATGCCGGCGGGCATCATCGCGGCATGCGGTTCACGTCCGGGGTCCGACGCGGCGGGCCCAACTTCGGTCAGATCCGCAATGCGGCGATCCGCCCCGCGAGCTTCCGCAATGCCCTGAACACCAGCGCATTCCGGAACGGCCGGCTGATCAGCAATCCGGCAGCGCGTACACAGATCGTGGCAGCAGCCGCATTGGCCGGCTGGAGCGGCGCAAGCAGCGGATGGTGGCAGCATGCGGGCGGCGGCTATGGCTGGGTCGGGCCGCTGTTCTGGCCGTTCGCCTATAACGACCTTTACGACTACACGATCTGGGGCGACGGGCTCGGCTTCTGGGGGTACGGCTATCCGGACATCTATGCAGGCATTTTCGGCCCCTATGGCTATGATCGCCTGTCGGCCTATCTGCCGCAGCAACCGCAGGGACGACGACGGGCGCGTAGCGCACCGCTCGATCAGCTCTGCGGCAGTGACCGCCGTGCCATCGCCGGACTACCGATCGATCAGATCGCATCCGCGGTGCAGCCGACAGATGCGCAGGGCGCCGCTCTCGATGCGCTCGGCAATGCCTCAGTCGACGCGGCAGCGCTGATCCGCACATCCTGTCCGACGCAGGCCGCAGCGACGGCGCCCGGCCGGCTCGCAGCGATGCAGCAGCGCATCGAGGCGATGCAGAAGGCTGTCGAGCTGGTCCAGCCCGCGCTCGACCAATTCTATGGCTCGTTGAACGACGAGCAGAAGGCGCGCTTCAATGCGCTGGCCGAGGATCAGCGTCGTGCGACGGCACCGAACAATGCGAGGGAAGCGTCGGTGCAGTCTTGCAATGTGACCGCCGCGTTCGATTGGCCCGGTGCTGCGATCGATGAGAGGCTTCGTCCGAGCGACACCCAGCGTGCGGCGCTCCAGGTGCTCCAGGATACCAGCGCCAAGGTCAGCGCATCGCTCAAGGCGGGCTGCGAGCCCAATGATGTGATGACACCGCCGGCACGCATGGCCACAATCCGCAAACGGCTCGATGCGATGCTGGACGGGATCAAGTCGGTGCGCGCGGCGCTCGATGATTTCTACGCCACGCTCAACGACGAGCAGAAGGCGCAGTTCGAGGCGATCGGGCCGCGCCGCACGTCCTGAATAGTGCAAGCCAATAAAGGCCACGGGTGGGGCAATGAAGTGGTTTGCAAGGCGGCAGCCGGCCGACATCTGGGATGAGCCGATCCAGGGACCGATCGGCGATATCGACGCGGCGGAGCGCATTCGTAACATCTGCGAGGCTGCGAGAGCGGGCGCGGAGGCTGTCGGAGGCTCCGCACAGGCTGATAAGCGCGAACGTGAGCGCTTTGAACGTGCAGCCCGCGTCGCGATGGAAATTGCGATGAAGATCGCAGACGATCTGATGCGCGACGATGCGGTCCGCCGCATCGTCGACCTCTGCGTGAAGGCAAATGATATCAAGACGGCGCAGATCCTGTTTCGCGCGATCCAGGCGGGCTGGATCCGGGAGGCCGTCCAACACGACTATCCGGCGCTGGCGCAGTAGATCCGGCTCGCGCGTCGGGCGCGAGCCAGATCAATGTCTATGCCGGACAGTCTCAGTATCTGCGGTAGTCGCCGCGATAATGGTCGCCGCCGCCGCGGCCGCCCATTCCCATGCCGATCCCGATTCCGATGCCGATACCCTGCATCACGGCGCCGGGCGGCGGGCCGGGGGGCGGCGCGCGCTCGTAGACCACTTCCTCGGGCGGCGGGCGGCGCTTCGGCGGTGTCTCGACCACCTTGCGCTTGGGCGGGGTGTCGTCGACGCGCTTCTTGATCACGGGCGCGACGCTCGGAGTGACCGGCGTTGCCGGGCTCGACGGCGTCGAGCACGGGCAGGTCGGGCCCATCGCGACGGCGACCGGGGGCGCTGCGGCGGCGATGGGGACGCCGTAGTTGCGGTTCTGCACGCGGAGCAGCAGCCTGCGCGCGGTTGCCGCGAGATCGCTGTTGTCCCAGTTGGCGAGATAGGCCTCGAACGAAGCGCGGGTGTTGATCGCAGTTGCGCGTTCCCAGGCCAGCATCTGGCGTCGCCGTTCCAGCACCGTGCGCACGCGCGGCGTGCGGGTGTCCTGAGCGTAGAGCTCGATATAGGCCTGATACGCCGGCACCGTGTCGTCGGTGATGACGAGTTCATAGGCGACCATGGCCGGCTTGCCCTGCAAGTCCCTGCGCCAGTCCTCGACGCTGCGCGTGCCGCTGGCGAGCGCCATCGAGGAGGCGCCCGGCATGGCCGGCTGGCTGCCGCTGCTCTCGCCGAAGAACTTGAAGTCGGTTGTCAGCGAAGAGCTTTCCCAGGGGATCTGCCGTCCGTCGGTCGATTGCGCGACGGCGACGCGGATGCGCTTGAACACTTCCTCGATCGGTAGATTGGGCTGCTTGGCAACGGTCAGCGCTGCCGTGGTGTAGGGGCTGTCGATGCCACTGCCGTCCTCGGCCTCGGCGCCGGGCGAGGTTGAATAGGAGATGAAGGAGCCCGGCGCGCCGGCCTTGGTGTCGACGATCGCAAGCCCGTGGCCGGCGCCGCTGAGCGCCGGGAACGGATTGTTGCGGCAGGCATCGAGCATGAAGATGCGCGCCCGCGTCGGCAGCGCGCCGAGCGTGTTGAGCATGTCGTTCAGCCGCACGCCCTGGAGCGGAATGTCGGCCTCGCGCTTGGGATCGAGATCGACCGGCACCAGATAATTCTCGCCGTCGATCTGCAGGCCATGGCCGGCATAAAACACCAATGCCACCGTGTCGGCGCCGCTGGCGCTGACCTTGCCGGCGAAATCCGAGATCGCCGCGCGCATCTCGCTCTGCGCCAGGTTGGAGGCCGTGGTGACGGTGAAGCCGGCATTGCCGAGCAGCTCCGTCATGCCCTTGGCGTCGTTGGCGGCGTTGGGCAGCTCGGGCACGGTGCGATAGGCGGATTGGCCGATCACCAGCGCGAGCCGCGCTTCGGCCGCGGCCCCCGTCGGTGTCATCAACTGTGCGAGCGCAAGAAAACCGGAAGCAAGAAGCAAATTGGGAAGGGCTGGACGGCGCATGATGTCACCTCCATCGGCAATACGTGCGATGATGTCACTTTTTCTAGGGGGCCGCCATGCGCCTGTCTGTGCACTGGATCACGCTCGGCGTGCGGCAAAATGGGGCAGAACGTTTGCCGGAGCTGGAAGGGCATCGTTCTGGGCACATCCATGTGAATTGCGCATTGATCCATGCTCCAATTGGATCGATGCCAAGTCTACGCGAAAGCGCCCTCGCGCAGATGAGGCCGCAGGCCGATCCGCATCGCAAATGCCGGGAATCACAGTCGTTCTGGAGCGCTCGCGGACTGACGGAACGCGCCGCGGGCGCGCTCTGCGGCGGCCGGCCGCCACGCTTGCCTGCGCCGTCGCTTTGGCCATACAGTCCACGCAACAGGCCACGGCAACGACCGCGGCGAACAAAAAATAATGTGGGAGAGACCGCACCATGACCATCGTGCCCGTGAACCGTCGCGCGTTCATCAAGTCATCGGCGGCGGTCACCGCCGGCCTCGTGCTCTCCCCCGCCATCATCGGCCGCGCCGAAGCCGCGACGCTCAAGCTGAAATGCTCCTCCTCGCTGCCGAACGATCCCAAGTTCGCCAACGGCCGCGTCTACTACGACAACCTCGTCAAGAATTTGAAGGGCAACGGGCTCGGCGAGCAAGTCGAGGTCGCGTTCTTCCCCGACAACCAGCTCGGCCAGGAGATCGACGTCATCAACTCGGTGAAGCTCGGCGTCATTGATCTCATGGTGTCAGGCTCCTCGATCTCGGCCAATCTGGTGCCGCTGGTCGGCACCTACGATCTCGGCTTTCTGTTCTCCAGCTTCCCGCAGCAGACCAAGGCGTTCGATGCCGGCGCCGCCAAGCCGATCGAGGACGCCCTGCTCAAGGGCGGCAACATCCGCATCATCGCCTGGGCCTATAATTTCGGCTCGCGCAGCGTATTGGCGAAGAAGCCGGTGAAAACGCCGGAAGATCTCGCCGGCCTCAAGATCAGGACGCTGCCGAACCCGGTCATCACGGAATGCCTGCGGCTGATGGGCGCCGCCGCGACGCCGCTGGCCTTCGGCGAAATCTATACGGCCTTGCAGGCCGGCGTGCTTGACGGCCTGGAGCACGATCCGCCGACGATCCTGGCCAGCAAGTTCTTCGAGACGGCGAAATTCTACGCCCTGACGCAGCACAATTTCTCGCCGCTTGCGATCTACTTCAGCGACATGACCTACAACCGCATGGACCCGAAGCTGCGCGAGGGCTTTCTCGATGCTGCGAAGAAGGCCGCGGCCGACACGCGTGCCCATGGGCTTGCGGTCGAGAAGGAGGCGCTGGCGGCCTTGACCGAGAAGGGCGTGACGGTTGCCGAATGCGACCGCGAGGCCTTCAAGAAGCGGGTCGCGCCGCAGACCGAGAACTTCATCAAGGCCCGGCCGGAATCCAAGGCCGTCATCGACATCATCCGCGCGACGCAAGCCTGATGGCCAGGTCTGAGATGGTGGTGACGGCCGCCGTGCCCGTTTCGGCCGGCCGCCACGGCAGCATCGCCCTGCTGCTTCAGCTCAGCGACGCGATCGCGGCCATCCTGCTCGCCGCCGATCTCGTGGTGGTCTGCGTCTCGGTGCTGCTGCGTTTCTTCTTCAACGCGCCGGTCGAATGGTCCGACGACGTCGCGCGCGGGCTGATGGTCGGTTCGGCCTTCTTCGGCGCGGCGAGCGCGCTCGCGCGCGGCGAGAATGTCGGCGTGTCGTTCTTCCGCGATCTCCTGCCGCTGCGCCTGCGCGCGCTGGTCGATGCCGCCGGCGCTCTGCTGGTGGTGCTGATCTCGGGTTACGTCGCCTATAATGCCATCAAGCTGGGCTCATTGACTGCAGGCCAGACCACCGGTTCCGGCCTGCCGCTGGAGCTGACGTTCTATCCGATGGGCGTCGGCGCGCTGTTCATGACGGTGTTCGCCATCGACCATCTCTGCGCGAGGCCGCTTCCCGATATCGTCAGGGGGATCGTTGCGATCATCGTCGTCACCGGGCTCTATCTCGCCTGGGATTATCTGTCGCCGTCCTCGGTGCCGTCGGCGGGCACCTTGATGCTGATCGGCTTTTTCGTGACGCTGTTCGGCGGATTGCCGATTGGCTTTGCGCTGGCGCTTGCCGCGCTCATCTTCATCTGGGTCGAGGGCGCGCTGCCCGGCGTCATCTTCGCCCAGCAGATGGCGCGCGGCATCGACAATTTCGTGCTGCTTGCGATCCCGTTCTTCATCCTCGTCGGCTATCTCATGGAAGCCAACGGCATGTCGGTGCGCCTGATCGAGCTGTTGCAGCGCGGGGTCGGCCGCATGCGCGGCGGACTGAACGTCGTGATGGTGGCGTCGATGGTGCTGTTCTCGGGCATCTCGGGCTCGAAGATGGCCGATGTCGCCGCGGTCGGCTCGGTGCTGATCCCGGCGGCGCGCCGCTCGAAGCAGAACCCCGGCGGCGCAGTGGCGCTGCTGGCGGCGTCCGCGGTGATGGCGGAGACCATCCCGCCCTGTATCAACCTGATCATTCTGGGCTTTGTGGCCAACTTGTCGATCGGCGGCCTGTTCGTTGCGGGGCTCTTGCCGTCGGCGCTGATGGCGCTGGTGCTGATTGCGGTGTCCATCATCTTCGGCAAGCGGCCGGACAAGGTCGAGGACGTCGAGCCGCAGATGCCGGTGTCGGGGCTGTGGAGCGGCGCGATCGCCTCGTTCGGCCTGATCTTCATGATCTTCTTCGGCTTCAAGAGCGGCTTTGCCACCGCGACCGAGATCTCGGCCTTCGCGGTGGCCTATGCGCTCGTCGTCGGCAGCGTGGTGTTCCGCGAGCTCAGCTTCAAATCGGCCGCGCACAGCTTCGTGCAGGCGGCGACGCGCGCCGGTCTCGTGCTGTTCATCGTCGCCGCCGCGCAGTCGCTCGCGTTCACGCTGACCTTGCAGCAGGTGCCGCATGCGGTCGGCGATTTCATGCTCGGTTTGTCGAAGACCTCAGGCGTCTGGCTGTTCATCCTGCTCGCGATCGCCGTGCTGATCGTGATGGGCTCGGTGCTGGAGGGCGCCGCCGCGCTGATCATCTTCGGGCCGCTGCTGTTGCCGGTGGCCGTGCAGCTCGGCGTCGATCCCCTGCATTTCGGCGTCGTGCTGGTCATCGCCATGGGCATCGGTTTGTTCGCGCCGCCGCTCGGGCTCGGCCTTTACGGTGCCTGCCTGATCGGCAACGTGCCGATCGAGCAGACGGTGAAGCCGATCATGGGCTATCTCGGCCTGTTGTTCCTCTGCCTGCTCGTCATCGCCTTCGTGCCATGGCTGTCGACCGCGCTGCCGCGGGCATTCGGTTACTGAAGGAGTTTGTCGTGAAGGTTCTGCTCGCTCACACGCCGGAGATGCGGCGCAATTACTATGGGGATCGCAGCCTGAGCGGCCTGCGCGCGGCCGCCGAGGTGATCCTGCACGAGAGCGACGAAACCCTGGACGCCGCCGGCCTCGTGCGCGCCGCGAAAGATGCCGACATCATCGTCGCCGATCGCATGACCGAAGGGCGCGGCGAGATTTTTGCGCAGCTGCCGCGTCTGCGGGCCTTCGTCCGCTGTGCCGTCGACATCCGCAACGTTGACGTCGAGGCGGCATCAAAGGCCGGCGTGCTCGTGACCCGGGCCGGCCCCGGCTTCGTTCAGGCGGTGGCCGAGCTCGCGATCGGCTTCATGGTCGATCTCTCCCGCGGCGTCTCGCGGGCGACGGCGGACTACCAGGCCGGTCGCAAGCCCGAGGCGCGGATGGGCCGCCAGCTCGCCGGCAGCCGGATCGGCATCATCGGTTACGGCAGCATCGGCCGCTATCTCGCCGAGGTCGCAAAAGTGCTGCGCATGGAGGTGCTGGTCGCCGATCCCTTCGCAACCGTCAGCGACGCTGGGATCCGGCAGGTCGGTCTCGACGAGCTTCTCGCCGCGTCGGACTATGTCGTTTGCCTCGCGATCGCCAACGAGCAGACCGAGAATTTGATCGGGGAGGCGGCGCTGGCGCGCATGCAAAGGCATGCGGTCTTCGTCAATCTCTCGCGCGGCAATCTCGTCGACGAGGCAGTATTGGCGCGCGCGCTGCTGGAGCATCGCATCGCCGGCGCGGCGATGGACGTCGGCCGCGCGCCTGATCAGATGCCGACGCCGGAGCTGGCGAAGCTCCCCAACGTCATCGCGACGCCGCACGTCGGTGGGCTGACGCCGCAGGCGATCGAATATCAGTCGCTGGAGACGGTTCGGCAGGTGGAAGCGATCGTCAAGAGCGAGATCCCGCCGGGCGCGGTCAACGCCGAGCGATGGACGCGGCGGCCCTAGAGCCGATCCACCGCCCTAAACGTTCCGTCCTTCTGGATCACCGTCAAGAACACCTTCGGCGGCGTGTCGATCATGCGCAGGCCGACGGTGACGGCGCTGCCGCCGATGTCGAAGCGGCCGACATCGTTGATGGCGCGGAGCAGGTTTGCGCGCGTTGGCTTCGGCCCGGCCTGTTCCAGCGCCGCGGCCGCGAGGCGGCCGGAGAGATAGCCTTCCAGCGACACGAAGTCCGGTGTCAGCGTCGGATCGAACGCCTTCTGCGCCGCCTGGTAGTCGGCGACGATCTTGAGCGAGCGATCCCATGGAAACGGTACGACCTGCGAGACGATGACGCCTTCACCGTCGGGACCGAGCTCCCTGGCCAGCGCATTGGCGCCGACGAAGGAGACGTTGACGAAGGTCGGATGGAAGCCGCTGCGGTGCGCGAGCTTGATGAACTCCGCGCAGGGACCATAGGTCCCGACCATCACGATCGCCTCGGGTTCGGCGCGCCTGATCACCCGCCAGGCTGCGGTGACCGCGCGGGTGTTGCGCTCGAACGTGCCTTCGGCGGCAAGCTCGAGGCCGCGCTTGGCGAGCGCGCGCTTGACGCCGACCAGACCGTCGCGGCCGAAGGAATCGTCCTGGTAGAAGATGCCGATGCGGGTGAAGTGGCGATCCTCCGTGAGGTGCTTGATCCAGGCCTCGGCCTCCGCACCGTAGCTCGCGCGGATGTTGACGACGTTGGCAAGCTCGAGGTCGCGCAGGAATTCGGCGCCGCTGAACGGACCGATGAAGGGGATGTTCCTGGCGCTGGTGATCGGAATTGTCGCCATCGCGGTTGGCGTGCCCACCGCGCCGATCAGCGCGAACACCTTGTCGTCCTCGATCAGGTGCAGCGTCTGCGCCACCGAACGATCGGGGTCGTAGCCGTCGTCGCGGCTGATGAGCTGGAGCTTGCGGCCGTGGACCCCGCCCTTGGCGTTGATCTCGGTGAATGCTGCGACGATGCCTTGCCGCATGCGCTGTCCGAGCGCGGAGGAGGGGCCTTCCAGCGCGGCGGCCTGGCCGAACAGGATCGCATCCTCGCTGACGCCGGCCTCGTCAGCTCTCGCTGCGAGCATGGTCGCGGCGAGGAGCGCGATGGTCAGGACGAGGGATGTCGCTGATCGAAATCGATACATCGGGGAAGTCTTGCCGAATGATGGGGAGGAGCCTCGCGCAACATATTCCCGCGAGCCTGAATAGCTCGCTAACCGGCGGCGTGTCGGCAGCCCGTAGTACTCCGGGCAAAACCGGCAAGTTGTTTCCACAATGCCGGATCATTCGGGCAGTTCATTAACTAATTCACGCGTTGCGGAATGGTCGGGTTCCGAAATTGTGCAGTTCTTAACCGCGGTCTTGTTCCGATAGCGGCGCCGGCACCTCAACCAGAGGTTCGGTTCGTCGCGGACAGGGGGACGGCGGCTTCAAGATGGGCGATCGCGATCAGAACGATCAGGATCGGGGGCGTATGACCGGATGGTGGCGTGCCGCGCCGCTGCTCGGGCTGTATCGCCCTGCGCTCGTCGCGGTCGGCGTCGGTCTTCTGTTTTCGGTCGTGGGCGCGGCCGCCGTGGCGCGGTGGGAGGATCGAGTCAACAGGATCGAGTTCGAGAACGCGGCCGAAACCGAAGCGATCGTCATGCAAAACGGCATGGGCGAATACATCTCCCGGCTCGTCGCGCTGCGCACGCTGTTCGAATCGACCAATGACGAAGTCACCCGCAGCGAGTTCGAGACCTTCAGCGCCCGCCTGTTCGAGCGCCATCCCGGCATGCTGCGCATTGCCTGGCTGCCGCGCGTCAACCGCAAGGAACGCGCCGAATACGAGACCGCGGCGATCGCGGATGGCGTGTCCGGCTATCGCATCAAGTCGCTCCAGAGCGCGGGCTTTGCGACGGCGCCGCAGACCGATGAATATTTTCCGGTGTTCTACTCGACCCAGCCGAAGACCTCGCCGGTCTACGGCATGGATTACGCCACCGTTCCGGAGCGCCGCGCGGTGCTGGAGCGGGCGCGCGACAGCGACAAGGTCGCAGCCATTCGCACCCGCCTGTTCGAGCCGAAGGAGGGGGGCCGGCTGCCGGACGTTCTCGTTGCCATTCCCGTCTACGCCAAGGGAACGTCGCGCGAGACGGTTGCGGACCGGCGCCGCAATCTCGCCGGCTTCGTGGTCGGCGTCTTCGACCTGCCGCTGTTGATCCAGGCCATTCGCGTCACCACCGGGGCAAGTCCCGCTGTCAGCATGAACGTCTATCCGCCCTTCACGGCGCAGATCGTCAGCCTGGAGCAGATGCTGCCGGATTATTCCTCGGCGGCCACGGCGCCGCAATCGATGCGGGACGTCGCGCGGGCGCTGCACTGGGCAGGCAGCCTCAAGATCGGCGATACCGACTGGCAGGTGCGGGCGGTTCCAACCGCCGGCGGTCCGCTGGAGACGACTTACGATCGCGCCGGCGCGGTGCTGATCGTCGGCATGCTGCTGACGCTGTCGCTGTCGACCTATCTCATGCTCGCAAGCCGCAATTCGCGGCGGCTGTCGCTGGCGAACCGGCGGGTGCTCGAGCTCGCCCAGACCGACATCCTGACCGGACTGCCGAACCGCGCCTTCTTCCTCACCCGGCTCGACGAGATGAACAGCCAGCTGAGCGTAAGGGGCCTGCCGTTCTCGATCCTGATGCTCGACCTCGACCGCTTCAAGAACGTCAACGACTCCCTCGGTCACGGTGCCGGCGATGCGCTGCTGCGCCAGGTGGCGCAGCGGCTGAAATCCGCCGTGCGCGCCAACGACGTGCTGGCGCGGCTCGGCGGCGACGAGTTCGCCATCATCCAGGAAACCGGCGCCGATCAGCGCGCCTGCTCGACCGAGCTGGCGGCGCGGATCGCCAAGCTCTTGACCGAACCGTTCCTGCTGCCCGGTCACCGCGTCGAGATCGGCACCAGCATCGGCATCGCCATCGCGCCGGATCACGGCAGCGATCAGGAGCAGCTGCTGAAGAAGGCGGACCTTGCGCTCTACCGTTCGAAATCGGCAGGCCGCAACTGCTTCACCATCTATGACGAGGCGATGTCAGCGGAGCTGGAGGCGCGCAACACGCTGGAGGGGGATCTGCGCGATGCCATCGCGCGGTGCCAGCTGGAAGTGCATTACCAGCCGTTCGTCGACGCGCTCAGCGGCGCGCGGCGCGGCTTCGAGGCGCTGGTGCGCTGGCGGCATCCGACACGCGGATTGATTCCGCCGGACCAGTTCATTTCGCTTGCGGAGGAGACCGGGCTGATCGTGCCGCTCGGCGAGTTCGTGCTGCGGCGTGCTTGCGCGGATGCGGCCGGCTGGCCGTCCGGCCTCGCGGTCGCCGTCAATTTGTCGCCGATCCAGTTCAAGGAAGCCCGGCTGTTCGAGGTGATCTGTGCGGCGCTCGCCGATTCCGGCCTGCAACCCCAGCGGCTGGAGATCGAGATCACGGAATCCGTGCTGCTGGAGCGCGGCGGCGAGAACCACGCCTTCATGCAGCGGCTGAAGCAGCTCGGCGTCGAGCTCGCGCTCGACGATTTCGGCACCGGCTATTCCTCGCTCAGCTATCTGACGGCGTTCCCGTTCGACAAGATCAAGATCGACAAGTCGTTCATCCGCAACCTCACCCAGCAGCCGCGCAGCTCCGCCATCATTTCCTCGATCGTGACGCTGGCGCGTGGGCTGGACATGTCGGTCACCGCCGAGGGCGTCGAGACCCGCGAGGAGTACGAGCGGCTGAAGGCGCTCGGCGTCAATTTCGCGCAAGGCTATCTGTTCGGCCGCCCGCAGCCGATCGAGCGGATCCTGTTCGACGCGCCGGCCAAACCCTCACGGCGGGACGCCGCCTGAGATCGCCCTGAAGCATCTCGCCCGACGGGCATGCGCGGAATTCGCTTGACCCGGGCACCCCCGGATGGTCGGTAGGACCGTCCAGGGATGAAACACACAAATATGCGGCTTCCGTTCTTCTACGGCTGGGTCGTGGTCGCCGTGACCTTCGTCACCATGGCCATTGGCGTCAACGCGCGCACCGCCTTTTCACTGTTCTTTCCTCCCATCGTCTCCGAATTCGGCTGGGAGCGCGGCGTCACCGCGGGCGCCTTCTCCTTCGGCTTCGTGGTGTCGGGCGTGGTCAGCCCTCTGATCGGCCGCCTGATGGACCGCGCCGGCCCGCGCGCGGTGATGGAGCTCGGCGTCGTGCTGATGGGCGGTGGGCTGCTGCTTGCGCCGCTCACCAGCGCGCCCTGGCATCTCTATGTCACCATCGGCGTCATGGTCGGCGCCGGCTCGGTGTGTCTCGGCTATTCCGGCCAGTCGCTGTTCCTGCCGAACTGGTTCATCCGCAAGCGCGGCTTCGCCATCGGCATCGCTTTCGCCGGCGTCGGCATCGGCTCGGTGACGTTGCTGCCCTGGGTGCAGCACATGATCGAGCAGACCGGCTGGCGCACCGCCTGCACCGCGATGGGCCTGCTCATCCTGGTCGTGCTGGCGCCGGTCAATCTGCTGCTGCACAAGCGCCCGCAGGACATCGGCCTCGAGCCGGACGGCGATGCCGTCTCGGCCGCGGGCGCGGCCGAACCGATCTCCAACGTCGTCGATCCCGTCTGGGTCGGGACCGACTGGACGCTGAAACGCGCGGTGGCGACCGCGCGATTCTGGTGGATCGCGCTCGGCTATTTCTGCGGCCTGTACATCTGGTACGCGGTGCAGGTGCACCAGACCAAATTCCTGCTCGACATCGGCTTCAGTCCCGGTGTCGCGGTGTGGGCGCTCGGGATCGTCAGCCTGCTCGGCATTCCCGGCCAGATCCTGCTCGGCCATGTCTCCGACCGGATCGGACGGGAATGGGTGTGGGCGATCAGTTGCGCGGGCTTTGTGATCTGCTTTGCGGCGCTCATGGCGTTGAAGTTCCAGCCGTCGCTATGGCTGGTCTACGTGATGGTGTTCACGCAAGGCGCGCTCGGCTACGGCCTCACCTCGATCATGGGCGCCGTGGTGTTCGAGATTTTCCAGGGCAAGCACCAGGGCAGCATCTTCGGCACGATCATGCTGGCGGCGCTGGCGGGCGGTGCGGCCGGACCGTGGGTGACCGGTTTCCTCTACGATCGCACCGGTGACTACACGCTCGCCTTCGCCATCGCGATGATCGTGAGCGCCTTGTCGGCACTCTCGATCTGGCAGGCCGCGCCGCGGAAGGTGCGGGCCGTCGCCGGCCGGCTGCACAAGCTCCAGGCAGGAACGGGCGCGGATTAGGTTCCGCACGCATCAACATACCGTCGTGGTTTTCGCCGATCGTTAAGCATGCCGCGTCTTGATCCCGAGGCGATAGGGCGGCAAAAACGTCTTGGACACCATCGGAGCGTTAGCGTCTGAGCGATTGCCGCATTTTCCCGCTATCGCCGGGTCAAACGATGTCCGCCTTCGATTGTCTCACTGAAATTCCGGACGTGCTGCGAGCCGCGCTCGAACGCGCCGAGGATGGCGTCGTCATCGTCGATGACGCCCATCGCATCACGCATTTCAACGCCGCCGCGGAGCGCATCTGGAAGCTGGCGCGCACCGACGTGCTCGGTCGCGATGCCGAGATTCTCACCCTCAAGGGCTTCCAGGCCGAGCAGGTGACCGATCTCCGGGACGAGATCAGTCTCGTGCGCTGTGACGGCAGCCGCATCAGGGCGGCTATCGCGCTGTCTTCCGTGAAAATCGGCGGCGCCAATCATTACATCGTGTTTGCGCGCGACGTCACCATCGAAGCCGAGCGCCGCGTCAGGATCGGGCTTCTCCACGCTGTCTCCGACCAGACCAACCGGGCGGTGATCATCAGCGACACCGAGCAGAACATCGTCTACGTCAATTCCGCCTTCACGACGCTGTTCGGCTACACCGACGCGGAGGCCGAGGGCCGCCGCGCAGGCGAGCTGATTGCCGGCCGGCACACCGATCGCAAGGCGATCGCGAAGCTCATCAAGCGCCTGATGCATGGCGGTCGCCGCGGCGAAGCCGAGGTGCTGGCCTACGACAAGGACGGCGAGGAGATCTGGGTCTGCGCCCGGATCGATGCCTTCCGCGACATGAAGGGCCGGGTCAGGCACATCTTCGCGCTGCTCGAGGACATCACCGAAACCAAGCAGCTGCGCTCGTTGCAGCAGCTCATCATGGGCGCGCTCGCCGACGAGGTGCCGATCGGCGAGATCGCCGACAGGCTGTGCCGTCGCGTCGAGGAGATCGCGCCCCACGTGGTCTGCTCGTTGCTTCACGTCGATGCCGCGGGCCTGATCCATCCGCTCGGCGGCCCGAGCCTGCCCGATGATTATTCCCGCGCGCTGGACGGCGTGGCCATCGGCCCGATGTCGGCTCCTGCGGCACCGCCGCCTTCTACGGCGAACCGGTGCTGGCGACCGATCTGGAGACCGATCCGCGCTGGCAGCCCTACAAGGCCATGCCGCTCGCGATCGGCCTGCGCGCCTGCTGGTCGACCCCGGTCAAGGCCAAGGACGGCCGGGTCATTGCGACCTTCGCCTTCTACTATCGAGAAAGCCGCGCGCCGAGCAATTGGCACCGGCGTATCGTCGAGGCCTGCGTCAATCTCGGCGCCTTCGCGATCGAGCGCAAGGAAGCGCGCGCCGAGATCGCGCGGCTCGCCTATCACGACATCCTCACCGGCCTGCCGAACCGCGCGCAGCTGCGGAACCTGATCACTACGGCGATCGATGCCTGCCCGACCGGCAGCCACGTCGCGCTCGCTTTCCTCGACGTTGATCATTTCAAGGACGTCAACGACACGCTCGGTCATGCCGCCGGCGACGAGCTCCTGATCCAGCTCGCCCAGCGCCTGCGCGAGCAGATCGGCCCGGAGGACATGCTGGGACGGCTCGGCGGCGACGAGTTCGTCATCCTGCTCCCGCAACGCAACGCCGAGAGCGCCGCGCGCGTCGCGGCCGACATCACGGAGGCGCTGGCTGCACCCTTGAAGCTTGGATCGAAGCTGATGCCGATGTCGGCCAGCATCGGCATCAGCCTCTATCCCGACCATGCTACCGACATCGACACCCTGATGCAGCAGGCCGATGCCGCCATGTACATGGCCAAGCAGGCGGGCCGCTCGACCTATCGTATCTTCAGCGCCGAGATGAACGGGCTCACCGAGCAGCGGCTGGCGCTGATCGCGGCGCTCCGCCGTGCCATCGCCGAAAGCGCGCTGACTCTCAGCTACCAGCCGCAGATCCGCAGCTGCGACGGCGCCATCCACGGCGTCGAGGCGCTGTCGCGCTGGCGCGATGCCGTGCTCGGCGACGTCTCGCCGGCAAAATTTATCCCGCTCGCCGAGGAATGCGGCCTGATCGAGCAGATCGGCCTGTGGTCGGTGCGCGAGGCCTGCCGGCAGATGGCGAGCTGGCGCCGCGCCGGGCTCAACATCCCTTGCGTGTCGGTCAACCTGTCGCCGATCAATTTCCGCAACGTCACGCTGGCGGCGCGGCTCAAGGACATCCTCGCCGAATACGATCTGCCGGCGGACGCTTTGATGCTGGAGATCACCGAAGGCGCATTCATGCAGGATGGCGTCGCCGCGCTCGAGACCATGAACGCGATCCGCGAGCTCGGCGTTGGGCTCTCGTTGGACGATTTCGGTACCGGCTATTCCAGCCTCAGCCGTCTCGCGCATCTGCCGATCCGCGAATTGAAGATCGACCGCAGTTTTATGCGCGACATCGAGCGTGACGCCAGCGCGCTTGCGATCGCCACCGCGGTGGTGCGCGTCGGTCAGGGCCTCGGCATGACCGTCGTCGCCGAGGGCGTTGAGACCGAAGGCCAGCGCAAGACTTTGGCCGAGCTCGGCTGCGACGTCGTGCAGGGCTTCTTCTACGCACCCGCACTTCCCCCCGTTGCCTTCGAGCGCTGGCTGATCGAGCACTGCGCCGAGCAGGCGAGGGCGATGCTGGGGCGACTGGATGTGACGGCGGCGGAGAGCGACGCTGTGCGGAAGTCGGCCTAGTTGCCTTTGAGATATTCCCAGCCGGTAGGAACACATCGGCGGCCGGCGGTTTGGTCCCGCGGCGTCCGCCGCATGGGCACCGCCATCTCTGAGGGGGGCCCTAGATGTCGCAATTCTACTTCGACATCTGGGACGGTGAAGCGATCGTCGTAGACGAAGAAGGCCTGGATCTGGCCAGCCGACGGGCCGCGGAGGTCGAGGCCGCGTTGTCTCTTGCCGACATTGCCAAGCAGCTTGAGCCGTCGCCAGCAGCGATGGCCTGGCCATCAATGTCCGGGATGCGAGCGGTCTGGTGTTGAGAGCGATATCCGTCTGCGTAAGAGACCAGCCGGTCAATTGAGATCACCACAAGCGGCATGCCCGCTGATGGGTCTGGCTAGAGCAGCGAAAGCACGATGATCCCGTCTTCGAGTTCCCCTGAAGCGAGGCGCACCCGCGCCATACGCTCGAACTCCGTGCGATGCTTCTGGAGGTAGCTGAAGGCCTGCTTCTGCGTGTTGAATGTGGTGGCAAGCCGGCACGTCTTCCGGCTTGCGCCAAACGCAGGAAGGAAGGTGATGGTTCCGCCGTCCAGTTTGACTCTCACCCGGCCCCGCAAACAACCAAACCCGCTCAATCCGGAGATTGAGCGGGCAAAACGACCGTTTCAGTACATCCGTGAAACGGCGCCACGATATCAAGCCAGCGAGAGGTTCTCGGCGCTGACTTTACCTCGCATCTTGTCGGTCTTGGTCTCGAAGTTGACCTTTTGCCCCTCTGCGAGGCCGGCAAGGCCAGCTCTCTCAACAGCGCTGATGTGAACGAACACATCATTGCTGCCGTCGTTGGGTTGAATGAAACCGAAGCCCTTTTGGCCGTTGAACCACTTGACGGTACCTGTCGTCATCTTCTTCTCCAAAGCGCGCAAACGCGTTCCACGTGACGATCACGCGGTTATCTTCAACTTCGTCGATGTCGTCGGAAAAGGAGCCCGCGGGCGCATTCAACAAGGCACAGCGGCTAATCGAATCATCTCGATATAAGGGGCTTTCGGGATTTTGCAAGGAGCGAAGGCGGCTTGTTGTTGCGGAGCAGTTCTGGGTGCTCCCCATCGAGACGGTTTCGCGTGTGTCTGCCGACCTGTAAGCAAGCCGTTGTTGATTGACAGCGCTGCACGACAATGGTCACGTGGACCTCACCAAGCTGCTTCGCCGTGACAGGCAGGATCGGCTCGTCCGAAGCCGCGACGAGTGTCGCCGCTACTATCCTCAAAAATCGCAATGAAGCTCCTGCGCAATTTGGCTGCCGGCAGGACGTGTCGCATTCGCAGCCTCAGTCAGGAGGATCAATTGCACGTACTTGTCAGGGACAACAATGTTGAGCAGGCACTCCGTGTTCTCAAGAAGAAGATGCAGCGCGAGGGCGTCTTCCGGGAAATGAAACAACGGCGTTCCTATGAAAAGCCGTCCGAGAGAAAGACCCGCGAGAAATCTGAAGCGATTCGTCGCGCCCGCAAGCTTGCCCGGAAGCAGGCGATCAGGGAGGGGTTGCTGCCCGCGCCGCCGAAAAAGAAGCCCTTTGAACGCAAGCCGCCCTTGCCGGAAGTCAAAGCACGGACGGAGTAGAGAAGACCTTGGACCATGTGACGGCGATACCGGGGCCTTCTGCCTTGCATCGGGCGTCGCGGTGTTGCCGTGCTCTATGGCCTGAAATCGATGCCGCGTAGCACGATGCCGGGCGGCCGAGAATTTCAGGGGCAGGGCTGTCGTTCAATAGCGACAGGACTTTACTCCGATGCCAGCCCCGTCCTCCGCCGCAAATCCGTGATCGCGCGCAGAAAGCTGTCCGCGGGCGTCGTCTCGGGATCGATCAGCCGGTGCAGGCGAAAGCCGTCTTCGAGCGCCAGCACGACGGAGGCCATCCAGGGCGGGTTCAGATTGTCGTTCCGTCCGTTGCTCTTCAACGTCGCCTCGACGATGTCGGCCACCAGCTTGCGCCGCGCGCGCAGGCGTTTGGCGAGCTCGGGGCGGCGCTTCTCGGCGCGGGCGACGAACAGGATCATCTCCATGTGCAGGAGCGGCGAGCGGGCGAGGGGATCCTGCCTGGTGCGGTCCATCGCTTTCAACGCCGCGATGAAGTCGTCGAGATTGTCGTGCCGGGCAAGGATGTCGAGGTTGCGCCGGATCGACTGCTCGACATGGTCCTCGAGCATGGCGATGATCAGCTCGTCCTTGCTTCTAAAGTTGGAATAGAACGCGCCGCGGGTGAAGCCCGCCGCCGCCGCGATCGCCTCGATGCTGGCGCCGCCGATGCCGTCCTCCTCGAACACGCGCGCGGCCGCCTCGAACAATTTGTCGCGCGTGTCGTCCCTGGTCGGCCTGGTTCTCAGCCTTGACATCGGATGAGGTTAGGGCAGAATGCAACTCGATACAACAATGTATCGAGTTGATAAATCTTGGGGATGGTTGCGCCGGGCAGTGGGGCTGCGATCGGCGTATTCGTGTCATCGGCAACCAATTTTGAGGTCACCATGAACGAGCACGTGCAAGGCGCCGGCGGCGCGCCGCTGTTCAACCCGCTGTCGCCGGACTTCATCCGCGATCCCTATCCGCACTATGACCGGCTGCGCACGATCGATCCGATCCACGTGACGCCGTTCGGCCAGTTCGTCACCAGTCGCCACGCCGACGTCAGCCTCGTGATGCGCGACAAGCGCTTCGGCAAGGATTTCGTCGAGCGCACGACGCGCCGCTATGGCGAGAAGATCATGGACGAGCCAGTGTTCCGCAGCATGAGCCATTGGATGCTGCAGGCCGATCCGCCGGATCACACCCGCCTGCGCGGCCTCGTCGTAAAGGCCTTCACCGCGCGCCGGGTCGAGGACATGCGGCCGCGCATCCAGGCGATCGTCGACCAGGCCATCGATGCCGTGATCGATCGCGGCCACATGGACCTGATCGAGGATTTCGCCTTCCGCCTGCCCGTCACCATCATCTGCGAGATGCTCGGCATCCCCGAGGACCATCGCGAGGTCTTCTACAAGAGCTCGCGTGACGGCGGCCGGCTACTCGACCCCGTGCCCCTCACTGCCGAGGAGATCAGGAAGGGCAACGAGGGCAACCTGATGGCGCAGATGTATTTCCAGCAGCTGTTCGAGCTGCGCCGCAAAAATCCCGGGGACGATCTCACCACCCAGCTGGTGCAGGCCGAGGAGGACGGCAACAAGCTCACAAACGAGGAGCTGACCGCCAACATCATCCTGTTGTTCGGCGCCGGCCACGAGACCACGGTGAACCTGATCGGCAACGGCCTTTTGGCGCTCCACCGCAATCCGGACCAGCTTGCGCTGCTCAAGGCGCGCCCCGAGCTGATGGAAGGCGCGATCGAGGAATTTTTGCGCTACGATTCCTCGGTGCAGATGACCGGCCGCGTCGCGCTGGAGGAGATCGAGGATCTCGGCGGCAAGAGGATCCCCAAGGGCGAGACCGTGCTGTGCCTGCTGGGCTCGGCCAACCGCGATCCCGCAGTCTATCCTGACCGGCCGGACCGGCTCGATGTTACCCGCCAGAACGTGAAACCGTTGTCGTTCGGCGGCGGCATCCATTTCTGCCTGGGTGCCCAATTGGCGCGCATCGAGGCCGAGATCGCCATTGCCACCCTGCTGCGGCGGCTGCCCGATCTGCGCATCGACGACGTCGAAAACCCGGAATGGCGGCCGACCTTCGTGCTGCGTGGCCTCAAGCGGCTGCCGGCGAGCTGGTGAGGCGGCCCGGCATTAACCTCCGCGCGCAACAGTCGCTGTGACTTCGCCACACTTCCCTCTATATAAGGGGCTGTTCCGGCGCGCCTGAAGTCCACTAAGGCCAGGGTTTGGTCCGGATGCCGGTTTGGCCGAGGGGAGACCCGTGCAGACGACGCTGCTCGGATTGGCGATTGCCTTCATCATTGCGCTGCTGGCCGCGCTGATCGGGCCTTACTACGTCGACTGGAACCAGTTCAGGCCCCAGTTTGAGGCGGAGGCTGGCAAGATCATCGGCGTACCGGTGCGGGTCGCGGGCGAGCTCGACGCGCGGCTGTTGCCGGCGCCGACGCTGCGGCTGCGCCAGGTCACCTTCGGCGGCAACAACGATCTCGGTCGCCTGCGCGCCGACAAGCTCGACGTCGAGTTCAGCCTGGGCTCCTTGATGCGCGGCGAATGGCGCGCCACCGAGCTTTCGGTGGGCGGCATGGCGGTCGACCTCGGCCTCGATGCCCGGGGGCGGGTCGATTTGCCCTCCACCGCGAGCGGCACCTTCAATCTGGCCTCCCTCGCCATCGAGCGGCTGAATCTCACCGGCCGCATTGCGCTTCACGATGCCGCCAGCCGCTCGACGCTGGAGCTGAACGACATCGCCTTCTCCGGCGACGTCCGCTCGCTCGCGGGCTCGGTGCGCGGCGACGGCAGATTCACCGCCGCCGGGGTGCGCTATCCGTTCCGCGTCTCGTCGGGCCCGAGCGCCGACGGCAGCGCCACCCGTCTCCACCTCAACATCGATCCCGGCGAGCGCGCCATCCTCGCCGATCTCGAAGGCGTGCTCGCCTTCGACAACCGCCTGCCGAAATTCGACGGTGCGCTGACGCTGGCCGTGCCGACGGTCAAGAAGGCGGGCGAGGCGGGTCCGACGCCGTGGAAGCTCACGACCAAGCTCAAGGCGGATCCGGCCGGCGCGAAGTTCGAGCAGATCGACGCGAACTTCGGCGCTGAAGACAATGCGCTGAAGCTCGGCGGCGTCGGCGACCTCAGATTCGGCGCCGCGCCGCTGCTGCGCGCGGTGCTGTCGGCGCGCCAGGTCGATGCCGACAAGCTCGCGGGCAAGGACGATGCCGAGCCGCTCCGCATCCTGCCGGCGCTGCGCGCGGGGCTGGCTGCCATTCCGCAGGCGCCGATCCCGGCGCAGATCGAGTTCAACTCCGACCAGATCATGCTCGGTGGCCGCCCGCTGCAGAACATCGCGGCCGAGCTTCAGACCGATGGACGATCCTGGACGTTCCAGCGGCTCGAGCTGCGCGCGCCCGGCATGACGCAGCTCTCGCTCAACGGCGCAGCCCCGGGCGCCGACAGTTTCAGCGGCCGTCTCAGCGTCGAATCCTCCGATCCTGACGCGCTGGTGGCCTGGCTCCAGGGCCGCAGCGAGATCAACCGCCGCAGCACGCGGCCGCTGCGTCTTGCCGGCGACGTGACGATCGCCGCCAACCATCTCGCCATCGACAGGCTGAAGGCCGACATCGAAGGCGGCACCGTCGAGGGCCGCATCGCCTTCGTGCAAACAGGCGCGAGCAAGGGCTCGCGGATCGACGCCGAGCTCAAAGCCGACCGTCTCAACCTCGATGCCGCCGCAAGCTTCGTGCGCGCGCTTGCGGGGCCCCAAGTCGAATGGCCGGAAGAGGCAAAGCTCTCGCTCGATATCGGCCGCGCGATCTCCGCCGGCCAGGAGCTGCGGCCGTTCGCGGCAAAGCTCGCTTTCGGCCCCGCATCGCTGTCGCTGCAGCAGCTGCGCTTCGGCCAGGCCAGCGGCGTGACCACGGAGGCAAGCGGCAGCTTCGACCGCACCAAAGCCACCGGCAAGCTCGCGCTGAAATCCTCGGCCAATTCGCTGCGCGAGCTCACCGCGTTAGTCGAGCCGTTTGCGCCCGCGGTGCGCGCGCGTTTCGATGCCATCCCGTCATTGCCAGGCGCGACCCGCCTCAAGCTCGATCTCAGCCTCGACAAGAATGCCGAGCATGCCGATCGCAGCAATGCCCGCGCCGTGCTTGATCTCGACGCGCCGCAGCTCAAGGCGACGGCGACGCTGGCCGCGCAGATGCCGGCGGCGGCGGTCAACGGCGTCGATATCGACAAATTGCGCAACAGCGACTTCACGCTGGACTCGAAGGTATCGGCCCCGCAGGCCGGCGCGCTGCTGGTGCTGCTCGGGCTCGATCGCGTGGTGGCTGCAGGCGAGGGCGCTTCGCAATTCGAAGGCAAGCTGACCGGAGCGTGGCGGCGGCCGTTGCAATTGAATGCCAAGCTCAGCGGCGGCGGGCTGGACGCCGATGCGCAGGGCAGCGTCGAATTGTCGGAGTCGAAAGCCAGCGTGAATCTGCGCGTGCGCAAGGCCAATCTGGCGCCGCTGTTCGGGACCAGCCCGGCCGACAAATCGATGCAGGCCGTGAGCCTGTCCTCCCGCCTCACGCTCTCCGGCAACCGCCTGACCTTCGACGATCTCGACGGCAACGCGGCCGGCTCGCATTTGCGCGGTCATCTTGCGGTGACGCTCGATCAGGAAAGGAGCGTCGACGGCGAAGTCGGCCTCGATACGCTCGATCTGGCGCCCGCGCTCGCGATGGCGATCGGCGCCGCCGGGCACGAGTCCGGCGAGCCGCTGAGTGCGGGGTTGTTGGGCGGCTGGCGCGGCCGCATCGCTTTCCAGGCGCTGCGCGGGATGTTGCCCGGTGGCATCGAGCTGCGCCCGTTCGGCGGCACGCTTCGAAGCGACGGCCAGTCGCTCGCACTCGATGCGCTGAAGGGCGGCCTCAGTGGCGGCGAGATGTCGGCGAGCTTCGACGCACGCAACGGCGCGAATGGTCTTGCGCTGAACGCGCGCATCGATCTCAGCAATGTCGATGCGGCGACGCTGCGCTATCGCGATCTCGCGCTGCCGAAGGGGCGCGCCACGGTGCAGATGGCGCTGACCAGCCAGGGCCGCAGCGTCGCGGCGCTCACCGGCGCGCTCGCCGGCAACGGCACGGTGACGCTGGACTCCGCGGAAATCGGCGGCCTCAATCCGCGCGCCTTCGAGATCGCCATCCGCGCCAGCGACGGTGGCCAGGTCGCCGACGACAACCGCCTGCGGCAGCTCGTCGAGCCCGCGCTTGCCGCCGCGCCGATCGCGGTGGCCTCGGCGCAGATCCCGTTCACGATCCGCGACGGACGCTTACGCGTCGGCGCGACCCCGCTCGAAGCGAAGAATGCCCGCGCCATCGTCTCCGGCGGCTACGACATTCCCGCCGATCAGGCCGACATCCGCGCCAGCCTGACGCCGATCATGACCGGGCTCTCCGGCGCGCCGCCCGAAATCCAGCTGTTCGCGGCGGGCCCGCCCGACAGGCTCAATCGCACGATCGACCTTGCGCCGCTGTCGTCGTGGCTTGCGGTGCGCACGATCGACCGCGAGACGCGCCGGCTCGACGCCATCGAGCGCGGCGAGCCGCCGCCGGCGACCGCCGCGCTGCCGACGCTGGTCTCGCCCGATCCCGCGCCGGAGCAGGCGCCGGTCAATGTGCCGCTGCCGGGCCAGGATCCGCGCCGCGCACCGTCAAAGCCGAAAGCCGCGCCGCTGCCAAAGGCCCCGCAGGCCGCGCCCGCCGCGCCAAGCCCGCCGCTCGCCCAACAGCTTGCGCCGCTGCCGCCGGCCATCGACGTGAAGCCTGCACCGGGTCCGCCGCCCGCCAAGCCCAAGCCGAAGCCGCCGCTGGTCCTGACGCCGCAGAATCCGTAAGGGTGACTTTAGTGAGATGAACGCGCGGGCTCGGTGCAACCTCTCCCGCTTGCGGGGGAGGTCGGCGCGAAGCACCGGGTGGGGGCTCTCTCCACATTGGGAGTCTCTCCGTTGAGACAGCCTCTCCCCAACCCTCTCCCGCAAGCGAGAGAGGGAGCGCACCTTCCGAGCCGCCTTGTCCGTCCGTGAATCCATTCCCTCGCATTTGAATGAATTTTGCCCGGCAAAACTGATTTGCCGATTTTACCGAATTCTCGCGTTTGATCTCTAGCGTCAGTTCCCAGAGGAATCCGGTGTCCCGCCACGAGCGGCGGGACGCCGCGCCAAAAGAACTGCCAAGAATTACTCGCCAAGAACTGGGGTTATCGAGATGAACGGGGCGAAAACGCTTCTACAGGATCTGGACGACGCGATCGCGCGCGGCACTGACGAGAGCCGGGCGAAGGCGTTGTGGCATGCGACCGACATTCTGATCACCGGCCGCTACAGCGACGACGAGATCAGCATGTTCGGCGAGGTCATCGGGCGGCTCGCCGACGAGATCGAGGTCGCCGCGCGCGCGCAGCTCTCGGAGCTGATGTCGGCATGCGATCATGCTCCGCTCAACGTCATCGAAAAGCTGGCGCTCGACGACGAGATCGAGGTCGCCGGTCCCGTGCTGCGCGACTCCACTCGTCTCGACGAGAAGATGCTGGTCGAGAGCGCCATGACCAAGGGCCAATCGCATCTACTCGCAATCGCCCAGCGCAAATCGATCGGCGAGGCCGTCACCGACGTGCTGGTCAAGCGCGGCGATCAGGAGGTCGTGACCTCGGTGGCCAGGAACGAGGGCGCGCGCTTCTCCGGTTCGGGCCTGTTGCACATGGTCCGCCGCGCCGAAGGCGATTCGATCCTCGCCGAGCAGCTCGGCCTGCGCAAGGACGTGCCGCGCCACATCTTCCAGCAGCTGATCTCGAAGGCGTCGGAAGACGTCCGCCGCCGCCTCGAGACCGAGCGGCCCGAAATGATGGCGCAGATCCAGAGCTCGGTGACCGAGGTCACCGGCGATCTTCAGTCCAAGTTCGGCCCGTCCTCGCGCAGCTATTTCGTCGCCAAGCGCGTGGTGACGACGCAGTATCGCCAGGGCAACCTCAACCAGGATTCGATCTCGAACTATGCGCGCCAGCACCGCTTCGACGAGGTGCAGATCGGCCTGTCGCTGCTGTCGGCGCTGCCGGTCGACGTGATCGAGCGCGCGATGATGGACCGCAACCGCGAGATGATTCTGGTGCTGTGCAAGGCGCTCGACTTCTCCTGGGACACGACCATGTCGCTGCTGTTCCTCGGCGCCAAGGATCATCTGATCACGGCGCGCGAGCTGCACGACAACGAGCGGGATTTCGGCCGGCTGAAGATCGAGACCTCGCGCAGCGTCTTGAAGTTCTACCAGTCGCGCAAGACCGCCGGCGATTCCACCGCGGGCGGCCGTCAGCCCGAGCTTCAGGTCCACTGAACAGGTGCACTGAGCATCGTCCCGGACTTCAAAGGGGAGTATTTGCAATGTTGCCTCAATTCGGCACCGCGGTTCGCAAGAAGAACCTCAACAGCGCCGTGACCGCCGATCTCGGCGCGGGAGCGCCCGACAAGGCGTCGGTGGACGCCGCCTGGCTCGTGCTGGAGGCCGCCAACGACCTCGGCGACCACGCCGCGATCGACGCCTGCCGGCGTGTCATCGACGCCGAGCTGAACGGCACGGTGGCCGGAAGCTCGGACATCGATCTCGTGCTGGGGTATTTCCGGTAAGCTGCCTCCCACACCGTCATCATCTCTCTCGCCTCGCCGTGAGGCGTCGCCCCATCTTAGAGGGTGATCAACGTCTTGATCGCGCGCCGTTCGTCCATGGCGCGGTATCCCTCGGCGACATCGGACAGCGGCAGCTTGAGGTCGAACACCTTTCCCGGCTTGATCTTGCCGGCGAGGACGCGGCCGATCAGGTCAGGCAGGAAGCGCCGGACGGGGGCCGGTCCGCCCAGCATGCGCCGCTGCGCGAAGAACATCGCCTGGCCGTCGAAGGTCACGCCGTGCGGCACGCCGACATAGCCGATTGATCCGCCGGGCCGCGAGCAGGCGATCGCCTGCGCCATCGATTCCTGCGTGCCGACGCACTCCAGAACGGAATCGGCGCCGACGCCATCGGTGAGGTCCTTGATGCGGGCAATGCCCGCCTCGCCGCGCTCGGCCACGATGTCGGTGGCGCCGAATTCGACCGCGAGCTGCTGCCGCGTCTTGTGTCGGCTCATGGCGATGATCCGCTCGGCGCCCATCTCCTTGGCCGCCAGCACGCCCATCAGGCCGACGGCGCCGTCGCCGACTACGATTGCGGTCGATCCCTTGCAAACGTTGGCGGCATCGGCGGCATACCAGCCGGTGCCAAGCACGTCGGAGGTCGCGAGCAGGTCGGCAATGAGATCGGGTGACGGATGCTCAGCGGTTGCGACCAGGGTGCCGTCGGCCAGCGGAACGCGCGCGTAGGGGGCTTGCGCGCCCGACATGAATTCGCGCTGGACGCAGGAGGAATGGAAGCCGAAGCGGCAATGCGGGCAGGTGTTGTCGGAGATGCAGAACGAGCCGACGACGAACTGCCCGGGTCGCACCGTCTTCACCTCGCTGCCGACCTCCACGACCACGCCGCAATATTCGTGGCCCATGTGCTGCGCACGACCGTCGATCGGCTGCAGGCCGCGATAGGGCCAGAGGTCGGACCCGCAGATGCAGGTTGCCGACAGCTTGATGATGGCGTCGGTGGGCTTGAGGATCTTGGGATCGTCGACCTCTTCGCAGCGGATGTCGCCGGGACCATACATGAGTGTTGCCAGCATGGCTGAACCTTTCGGGTTTGATCGTCAGGAGAGAAGCTCGAGCCGCAGCGGATATTTTCCGCGCGTGAGCAGGGGCTGAGCGCCGCCGTCGAGATGGCCGAGACGGATCAAGCCCTTCGAGTAGCGATAGCTGCCGTGGAAGAAGGCGAGATTGCCCCAGGGCGCGAAGTAGCAGAGATCGCCCGGCGCCTCGTCGGCGAACGGGACGCTGTCGAGCTCCGTCAGCTTGCGCGGCAGATAGGCGATCTTCTCGTTGGTCGAATAGTCCTCGATGGCGAGGTCGAGCGGCAGCAGAGCGACGAGGTCCCTCGCCGACGGGTTGTCCAGAAGGGTTGCCGTAAAACTGTGGCGGTCGAAGGCGCATCGCATCTGCATGTTCGCAGCTCCCGTCCGCCCGGCGGCGTTCGTCACGGTGAGGCCGGCGACGGAGCCGGGCACCGCGGCGATGGCCACGAGGCCGCCGACAACGGTCCGGCGCGTGAAGCAACGTCTGGACATGATACATGCGCCTGTGGTCGGGGCCGGAGGGCACGAGAGCCGCGGCCGCCTCCGCCATTGGACATAACGCCCGGCGGGCGATCCGATTAGATGGATTAATCCGCTTGCGTTGATCGATGGGAGGCATAAATGGGAACTCTCGGCGGTGGAAGGCGATGGCCAGGCAGGATTTCAACGACCTTCTTTCCTTCCTCACGATCGCCAAGTAGCTCGGCTCACCAAAGCGGCGGCCAAGCTCGGCGTTGCCCAGTCGACGCTGAGCTACACCATCAAGCGTCTCGAAGAGCAGATGGGTATCCGGCTCTTGACGCGGACCACCCGCAGCGTCGGCCTGACGGAGGCCGGCGAGCGGCTGCGGCAAGCGATGGCACCGCTTCAAGGTCATCGTCGACGCACTGCGTCATCGCGGGAAGTGACGGCGGCCGGCGATGCGGTTCGGTGCCGTCCCGTTCGTTCGAAGTCAGTACGAACCCGAGCGCTTTGATCCTGCATCGAGCCGTAGACTTGACCTCGCCGCGCTCAGCGCCGCAGACAGCTCGTCGATGTGGTAGGGCTTCGCCAGGATCTGGATGCCCGCCGCCTGCGCCTCATGGACGGAGGCTTCGGCGTAGCCGCTGGTCAGCAGAACCGGTATGTCGTTGCGACGCCGTTTGATCTCGTGTGCGAGTTCAACCCCATTCATGCCGCCGGGCATCATGATGTCCGAAAAGATCACATCGACGGAGCGACCATCGGCCAAAGCGCCGAGAGCCGCGGCAGCGCTGGCGGCGCGTGTGACTTCGTAACCGAGTTGGCCGAGCATCTCGGCGACCAGTGCGGCAACCTCGTCGTCGTCTTCGACCAGCAGGATTCGGCCCTGGTTGCTTTTCTTCGGTCGCACCCTGGTGAGGTCGATGAGGTGCCGCTCGCTCGAAGGGACATCGAACGATCGCGGCAGGTACAGTTCGATGCTGGTGCCCCGGCCGGCCTCCGATTGAATGCGGACCGTGCCCCGAGACTGCGTCGCAAATCCATGGACCTGCGCGAGCCCAAGTCCCGAGCCCTTGCCGACGTCCTTGGTCGTGAAGAAGGGCTCGAAGACCCGCGACAGGATCTCCGGAGCCATGCCGACACCTGTGTCGATCACGGACAGCCGGACATAGTCGCCGGCGATCTCCGCGTCGTTCAGCTCGGGCAGGTTTTCGCCGCGGACGAGGATCGTGCCGCCGTTCGGCATGGCGTCGCGGGCATTGACGGCCAGGTTGAGGATCACCAGCTCGAGCTCCCCGGGATCGACCTCCACCGGCCACAGCGAATCCGGAAATTCGAACTCGACATGGACGTCGCCTCTCAGGCTTCGATCGAGCAGCTCGCGCATGCCGCCGATCTGTGCGGCGACGTCGACGGGTTCCGGGCGCAGCTTCTGTCGGCGCGAAAACGCCAGAAGCTGCTTGGTCAGGCTGGCCCCGCGCTGCGCCGCCTGGATCATCCCGTCCATCAAGCGGCGACGGCGGTTGGGGTCCGTCTGGCGGTCGAGCATGTCGAGGCCGCCGGAAATCACCATCAGCAGGTTGTTGAAGTCGTGAGCTACGCCGCCGGTGAGCTGGCCGATGGCTTCGATCTTCTGAGCCTGGCGAAGCGTCTCCTCGACGCGAGCGCGCTCGTTCATTTCGAGACGCAGTTGCTCGTTGGCTTCCTTCAGCTCGCGCGTCCGCTCGACCACCAGCTTCTCGAGCTCCTGCGCGGTCTGCTCGCGGGCCTCGAGCAGAGCCCGGATTTCATATTGACGCCGGCGTGCCCTGATCGCCGACTGGATGGCGCTGGTCAGCGTGATCGGCTGAACCGGCCGTTCGAGCAGCGAGACGTTACGGAGAAGCTCGACGATACTGCGTCGCCACGCGACGACCGCCGGCTGTTCTCGATGGCTGGTGAGAACGACAAAAGGGAGGTCGGACCACGGCGGTTGGCGCTCGATCCATTGTGCCAGCGGCGCCGTGTCTCTCCCGAACAATCCTTCCTCGGCCAGGAAGACCGCGCCCACGCCTTCGGTCATCGCGCTGACGAGCGCGGACAGATCGCGGCAGTTGACCGCCTCCAGGCTCGCGCCGCGAAAGAGTTCGGTCGATGCCGGCCCGTCGCGGCCGATCGGGGCGAATACGAGAACGCGGTGATCCGGGTCGAGGCTCATTCGAATGGCCCTTCCGGCAGTGCCCTGCCGGTATAATGCGGATTGCCGGAAAAGATGCCGCTGAACTCCTGCAGTGGCGGGCCGAGCCTGATCCCGCTGCTGCCGAGCCGGAATTCGCGAATGCTATGCTCGTGATTGCCGCTACGCTTCTTGACGACTGACAAGGCGCGCCGCACCGTTCCACCGAATTCGAAATAGCGCAGCATCAGCACTGCATCGCTCAAATAGCTGATGTCGAGCGGCGTATCCATGGGACCTACAAGCCCATGCTGAGCGAGGATCAGGATGGTGAGGACGCCCTGCTGTGCCAGGTAGCTCAGGAGTTCATGCATCTGCAGGATGAGAAAACGTTCATCCGGCATCGCGTTCAGGTAACCGTTCAGGCTGTCGATGACGACAAGGCGGGCGTTGTCGGCCTCGACGCTTCGGCGGAGCGTCGCCGCGAACTCACCGGGCGACAGTTCGGCCGGATCGATCTGTTGAAACCGGATTTTTCCCGAGGCGAGATGTTTCTCCAGAGGCAAGCCAAGTGTCCGTGCACGTGCTTCGACCGTTCCACGGCCTTCATCGAATGCGAAGAATACGGCGTGCTCGCCACGTTCGGCCGCCGCAATGGCATAGGTCAGTGCGACCGACGACTTGCCCGCACCGGCAGAGCCGAGCAGAAGCGCGTTGGTGCCGCGTTCGAGCCCGCCTCCCAAGAGCTGATCGAGCTCGGCGTTGCCGCTGGACATGGGCTCACCGGCGAAGGACTTGTGATGTTCGGCCGCGACGAGCCGGGGGAAGATCCGCAAGCCGCCTTCCGAAATTGTAAAATCGTGGTAACCACCGCGAAACCGGATGCCCCGCATCTTGATCACGCGAAGACGGCGCCGCTCGGCCCCGTAGTCGATGGCGAGCTGTTCGAGCATCACCACGCCGTGCGCAATCGAATGCAGTTGCAGGTCGTCCTGAGAGGACGAGAGATCGTCGAGGAGAACGACAGTGCAGTTGCGGTTGGTGAAAAAGTGCTTCAGGGCCAGAACCTGACGCCTATAGCGCAGCGGGTTCTGCGCCAGCAGGCGCAGTTCGGACAGGCTGTCGAGCACCACGCGGGTGGGATCAATTCGTTCGACCTCCCTGAAGATCAAATTGGTGGTTTCGCTCAGCTCCATTTCGGCGGGATGGAAGACCGTGAGCTCGCGCTCCGGGTCGAGCGTCGTCTCCGGTGGCACCAGTTCGAAGATGTCGACCCCGTCCAGCGACCAGCCATGCCGACGCGCGACGACACTCAGCTCCCTCTTGGTTTCGGACAGGGAGATATAGAGCACGCGTTCGCCATCACGCACACCTCTCAGAAGGAATTGCAGCGCGATCGTGGTCTTGCCGGTGCCGGGCCGGCCCTCGTAAAGATACATCCGATTGGCGTCCAGGCCGCCGCCCAGGATGTCATCCAGGCCGTCGCTGCCGGTCGAAACTCTCGGCGAATCCTTAAGGTCGCTGTCTGGAGCAGCCCTCGACGGACCGGTCATTGAACCCCCTCGCGCATATCTTCCGGAAGCTGATTTTGCCCGAGCGCCCAGAGGCTGGCAGCCGGGGTTGGACCGAAGAAGAGGTCCTTCCAAGGAACTCTTCAGACAGGAACGAGTTCCCGCAAAGAGGTTTGCCCGGGCGATCGGTGGCCCCGGCTTGAGCTATCGTGCAAGAAGCCAGTTGCGGGTCGGGAGCGTCCAAGGGACGAGCCGCAATAGACTGTGCCGATAGCTCGGTGCTGTCGGTTCAAAACTGAACACAAGCTCCTGTGCTCGCCGCAGGTGGATCCGGTCGCATCGTGGCGGTCATCGCCTTGCGCGGTAGATCACCACGTCCTCGCCGTGACGACTCGTGCGCCGCTCGAGCAGGTAATTCGATTTCTCCAGCACGCGGCGCGATGCGCCGTTTGCGGTATAGACGATGCCGATGAGAGACGGCAGCTCGAGTTGTGACAGCCCGATCTCAGTCAGCTCGGTCGCGGTCTCGCTGGCAAATCCCCGGCCCCAGAGACTGGGTGTGAACGCGTAGGCGATCTCGATCTCGTCCACGTCATCCACCAGGATGTGCCGGATGCCGGCCCGCCCGGCAAATGCGCCGTCTTTCGTGCGCAGGGTCCACAGGCCAAAACCGTATTGATCCCAGTGCGCCATGTTGACGGCGAGATATTTCTCCGTTGCCTCCGCCGAACGCACGCCGCCGATGTAACGCGACGCTTCGGGATCCAGATGGAGCGCGACGAGGTCGGCGAGGTGACTTTCGTTCAGCCTCTCGGCGGTCAGGTTGTCGGTACTGAAGCGATCCATGGAAGCAGGGTGTCGCGCGGAGCTGGTCGCGATCTGGATGTTGTTGAGGCCGATGATGCCATCGTGCCGCTGTTTTGCCCGACAGGTCAACCGGCTCGCGGCCTTTAGGTTTTTGTTCAAGCATGGTCCTTTCGGGAAAACCGCCGCGCACTTTTCCGGATCATGCTTTAGACCGGGCCGTGCGAGCCGGGCGGGACCATGTAGAGCGTCATCGCGAAGATCGTGTAGATGCAGAGCAGGAGGGCACCGACGAACCAGGCGGAGCGTCCGCCATTGGTGACGAAGCTCGTCACCACGGTGGCGATCATGACCATGGTCACCGCTCCCGGCCAGAATTGAAGGTCCATGGGCTGCGGCCCGACGACGTAGCTCAGCAGCACGAGAACGGGTGCGACGAACAAGGCGATCTGGCTGGCGCTTCCGAGCGCGATGCTCACGCTCAAGTCGAGCCGGTTGCGGCGTGCCGCGGAAAACGCCACGGCCATCTCGGCCGCAGCCCCGACCAGGGCAACGACGATGAATCCGACGAATGCCGGGGTCATGCCGAGCGTTTCGGCGGCCTTCTGCACCGATGTCACGAAGATCTCGCTCACGAGTGCCACCAGCACGGTGACGATTCCCAGTGTCGGAACGGCGATCGCAATCGGCAGTATCGGGCCGCCTGCCTCGCCATGGTCGCTGCTTGCAAACAGCTCCTTGTGCGTCTTCAGCGAGAACAGCAGGCTGAGACCGTAGGCCGCAATCAGCAGGACCGCCAAGGCGGTGCTCAAGCGCTGCACCGTCGCCTCGTGGCCGGGAAAGTCGAGGTCGGCCACGGCCGAGGGTGACAACAGGGCGATCGTGGCCATCAGCAGCAGCGCGGAATGGAGCCTGCCGCCTGCCCGGTTGTATTCCTGCACGCGATGCCTCAATCCGCCCAGAAACAGCGATGCGCCCAGCATGAATAGCGAGTTGGTCACGATCGCACCCGCAATCGAGGCTTTGACCAGCATGTATTGACCGGCCTGCAACGCCGTGACCGCGATGATGAGCTCCGTGAGATTGCCAAGCGTGGCGTTCAACAGCCCGCCGACCGCATCGCCGGTCTTCTCGGCCACGGCCTCCGTCGCGTGGCTGAGCAGGCTCGCGAGCGGCACGATGGCGATCACGGCCAGCACGAACAGCAGCGTATGCGCGTCCGGCATGACATGCTCGAGCACGATCACGACAGGCACGACAGCCAGCAGCCACAGCAGCGGGCTGTGCCGGATTTCCCTGAGCAGCGCGTTCATGGTCCGTCCTACGCGGTCAGACCTCGACGCTGCCGCCGGAGTGGGGCCCGGTGTTGATCTAGCTCAACGGCTTGTGCGCCCTCGAACCGGCGCCTCAATAGCAGGGCGGATAGGGGTGATATCCACAAGCCCGGCGATAGCCATAGGCGCCATAGGCGGCAGCTCCCGCCGCTGCGGCACCGTAGTAAGCCCGCCGATGGACCCTGCGGTTGACGCCGGCAACGCTTCCCGGCGTGAGCGGGCGTCCGACGCGGGCCTCGGCGGTGTCAACGGACACGGCGAGCGCATCCACCGGCGAGGTGTGGAACGACAGGGGCGCTGCCGTGAACAGCGCGGCGGTGACGAACAGTCCGATCAGCTTGGCATGTCCAGTCATGTGCTCTCTCCCTTTGCAGGACGACGAGAAAGCGTGACAGGCGGGTGAGGTGGACCATTGACCGAAATCAATGGTCGCGGTTTCCTGGGATCGCCTGGCCCGGATGATTCCTGCACTCGCGTAAGCCATTGATTTCACAACCCCGGTCTACTGTGCATGGGGTTGTTTTCGCAATTTTAGTTTTGAGGGCTTCAGCCGGCGCCCAGCGCCACCGCGACGTTGTACGTCAGGAGGCTCGCGGCATAGGCCAGCACCAGCATGTAGGTGAAGGTCACGGCCATCCAGGTCCAGCTTCCGGTCTCGCGCCGGATCACGGCCAGCGTCGAGGCGCATTGCGGCGCGAAGATGTACCAGGCCAGCATCGACAGCGCGGTGGCGAGCGACCATTTCGTCGCGAGCACCTGGCCGATCTGCTCGGCCGCTTCCTTGCCGCCCTCGATCGCATAGACGGTGCCGAGCGCCGCGACCGCGACCTCGCGCGCCGCCATGCCCGGGATCAGCGCGACCGCGATCTGCCAGTTGAAGCCGACCGGGGCGAGCAGGGGTTCGAGCGCCTTGCCGATGATGGCGGCGAGGCTGAAGTCGATGGCGGGCTCGGTGGCGCCCGCCGGCGGCTGCGGGAACGAGGCCAGGAACCAGATCAGCACCATCATCGAGAAGATCGTGGTGCCGGCGCGCACCAGGAACATCTTGGCGCGGGTGTAGATGCCGATCGCGATCGATTTCAGCTGCGGCATCTTGTAGTCCGGCAGCTCCAGCATGAACGGCGCCGGCGCAAAGTCGCGCAGCATGAAGAACTTGATCAGGAACGAGACGGCAAGCGCGCTGATGATGCCGGCGGCGTAGAGGCCGAACATCACGAGGCCCTGCAGGTTGATGAAGCCCCAGACGTCCTTCGCAGGGATGAAAGCCGAGATGATCAGCGTGTAGACTGGAATACGCGCCGAGCAGGTCATCAGCGGCGCGATCAGGATCGTGGTCAGCCGGTCGCGCTTGTTGTCGATCACGCGCGTCGCCATGATGCCGGGAATGGCGCAGGCAAAGCTCGACAGCAGCGGTATGAAGGCGCGGCCGTGCAGGCCGGCGCCGCCCATGATGCGATCCATCAGGAACGCGGCGCGCGCCATATAGCCGAAATCTTCCAGCAGCAGGATGAACAGGAAGATGAGGATGATCTGCGGCAGGAACACAATGACGCTGCCGACGCCGGAGATCACGCCATTCTGCAGGAAGCTCTGCAACAGGCCGTCGGGCAGGGTGGCCTGCACGAGCTCCCCGAGCGCGTCGAAGCCGGACTTGAGCACGTCCATTGCTGGTTGCGCCCAGGCGAACACCGCCTGGAACATCACGAACAGGATCAGCGCGAGCACGATGAGGCCGCCGACCGGATGCAGCACGATCGCGTCGATCCGCGCGGTCCAGGTGTCGGGCCTAGCAGGCAGGCTGACGCAGTCGGCGATGATGCGGTCGGCCTCGCGCTGGGTCGCGCGTAGTTCGCCGACGCTGAGCGCGCGCCAGCTGTTCGCCGCCGCCTCGGCGGCGAGCTTTGCCGAGATCTCGTCGGTCAGCTTCAAGAGGTCGGCGGTGCCGCCCTTGCGCACCGCGATCGAGGTGACCACGGGCAGGCCGAGCTCCTTGGCGAGCCGCTCCGTGTCGACGGTAATGCCGCGGCGGGCCGCGATGTCGAACATGTTGAGCACGAGCAGCATCGGCCGTCCGGTGCGCTTGAGCTCGAGCAGCAGGCGGATGGTCAGCCGCAAATTGGTCGAATCGGCCACGCACAGCACGAGGTCGGGCACGGTCTCGCCGGACGCCTTGCCGAGCACGAAGTCGCGGGTGATCTCCTCGTCGGGGCTGCGGCCGCGCAGCGAATAGGTGCCGGGCAGGTCGACCACCGAGACCTGACGTCCCAGCGGAGTGACGAAGAAGCCTTCCTTGCGCTCGACGGTGACGCCCGGATAGTTCGCGACCTTCTGCCGGCTGCCCGTCAGGGCATTGAACAGCGAAGTCTTGCCGCTGTTCGGCGTGCCCACCAGGGCGAGATGCAGCAGGGGTAATTCCATGGAATCACTGGTCCGGGATCAGAGGTCCGGTCGCTGTCTAGGCGACGATGATGGCCATGGCTTCGCGGCGTCGGACCGCAATCGTGATGCTGTCGACCCGCACGGCGATCGGGTCGCGCCCGACCAGCCCCTCGTGCAGGACCTCGACCCGGGCGCCTTCGACGAAGCCGAGCTCGATCAGGCGGCTCTCGAGCTCGATGTCGGAGAGCGCCGAGCCCGCCTCGCGAGCGGAAAGATGCTGGATGACGCCGGTATAGCCGCGCTGGGCCAGACCCAGCGGCATGTGCGGGCGCGTGTCATTGGTGTCGGTCATGCCCTGTATTTTCAACGCAAGGCATTGAGGTCAAGCGCGCGCGCTCCCTGAAACCGCACCTTAGAGTGATTTTAAAGTGCGGGTGGCGGAGCGCCGTCGAAGGCGCCCCCGAGGGCTGGGTTGGCTACTGGGCCGCGACCTTGTCCGGCTGGGGGGCCATGGCCCGGCTCTTGAAGTAGTCCAGCACGAACAGGCGGATCGCCGACGACAAATTGCCCTGCTGGCGGTTGTTGTCGATCTCGCCGACCAGCTCGGACAACGTCATGTTGCGCAAGCCGGAAATCTCCTTCATGCCGTTCCAGAACGCCTCTTCCAGGCTGACGCTGGTCTTGTGCCCGGCGACGACGATCGACCGTTTCACGACGGGCGACTTCATGGCTGCTCCTCGCGATCGATCTGATGCTGATCCAGATGCGCTTTCGCCTTGTCCGCGCGTGTCTCCTGCGCCGACCGTTCCGCCTTCGTGCGGCCGAACTTCGTCCGGTTGGCGTCCGCCTGCTTCGCCGAGGCTTCCCGTTCGGCGCGCTTCCTGAAACGATTCAGGTTGATGACGTTCCCCATGCCGCGTCTCCATCATCCGATCCTTTCCAGGCAGGATGAAACATTCAGAAACAGGGTGCCGCACTGCGCCCCACAAGACTTGATCGCCATTCGCTTGTCCTCGTCAATCGGCCTCTAGGGCCATCAAACGATGAATTTCGCCCCCGTCGAGGGGCGGAAGGGCTGCGTAGCACGCCGTCCTGCCGGAACATTGACGGTAATCAAATCCCGCCCCCAAAGCCGCACATTTCTAGGGCGCCGAGCGTCCGTATCATTACGGATGGCTATCGGAATTCGGAGTTCTATCCCGGGCTGGTCATCTTCTCGGGACGTACCAGGCGATCGAACTCATCAGCCGAGACGAAGCCGAGCCGCAGCGCCTCCTCCTTCAACGTGGTGCCGTTGGCATGGGCCGTCTTGGCCACCTTGGCGGCATTGTCGTAGCCGATCTTCGGGGCGAGCGCCGTCACCAGCATCAGCGAGCGCTGCATCAACTCACTTATGCGCTTTTCGTCGGCACGGATGCCGCTCACGCAATGCTCGGTAAAGGATCGCGCCGCATCCGCGATCAGGCGGATGGAGTGCAGCATGTTGTAGGCGAGCACGGGCTTGTAGACGTTGAGCTCGAAATGGCCCTGGCTGCCGGCCACCGTGATCGCGGTGTGATTGCCGAACACCTGGCAGCACACCATGGTCATCGCCTCGCACTGGGTCGGATTGACCTTGCCCGGCATGATCGAGGAGCCCGGCTCGTTCTCCGGCAGGATCAGCTCGCCTAGCCCTGAGCGCGGGCCTGATCCCAGGAGGCGGATGTCGTTGGCGATCTTGAACAGGCCTGTCGCGACCGAATTGATGGCGCCGTGCGCCAGCACGTAGGCGTCGTTGGAGGCCAGTGCCTCGAATTTGTTGGCGGCGCTGGTGAAGGGCAGCTTCGTGATCCCGACCACGTGCTTGGCGAAAAGCTTCGCGAAGCGCGGCTTCGAGTTGAGGCCGGTGCCGACGGCGGTGCCGCCCTGCGCCAGCGGATAGAGGTCCTTCACCGCGACCTTGAGCCGGGCGATGCCGCTTTCGACCTGCGCGGCATAGCCGGAAAACTCCTGGCCGAGCGTCAGGGGCGTGGCATCCTGCGTATGAGTTCGGCCGATCTTGACGATGTTTGCGAACGCCTTCTCCTTTTTGCGCAGCGCGCGGAGCAGCTCATCGAGCGCAGGAATGAGATCGGCAGTGATGCGACTTGCGGCCGCGATGTGCATCGCGGTCGGAAACGAATCGTTCGACGACTGGCTCATGTTGACGTGATCGTTGGGATGCACCGGCTTCTTGGCGCCGAGCTCGCCGCCGAGCAGCTCGTTGGCGCGGTTGGCGATCACCTCGTTGAGGTTCATGTTGCTCTGCGTGCCCGAGCCGGTCTGCCACACGACGAGCGGGAAATGGTCATCGAGCTTGCCCTCGATCACCTCGCGGGCGGCGCGGATGATGGCGCCCGCGCGGCGCCGGTCGAGCAGGCCGAGCTCGAGGTTGGACTGTGCCGCGGCGAGCTTGACGATGCCGAGCGCGTGCACCAGCGAGATCGGCATGCGGTCGGTGCCGATGCGAAAGTTCTGGCGCGAGCGTTCGGTCTGCGCGCCCCAATAGCGGTCGGCAGGGACCTCGATGGGACCGAAACTGTCGGTCTCGATGCGGGTGGCGGGGCGGGCGGTCTTCGCGCGGGCGGCTTTGGCCATGAGCACATCCATTCTACCGCGCGAAACACCGCGCGGCTCTTTCGTGTGCTTCTCTATATAGGGAGTTCGGCCGCGTGCGACGGGCTCGAACCTAATCTAGATCATTTCTTGCGGAAACGATCGAGCCGCACGACTTCGGCGCCGCCCTGGTTCGGGGCCGCCGGCTCCTCCGTGCTTTCCGCCGTTTCAGGGGCGGGCGTCTGCACGGCGACGGCCGATGGCGCGGGAGCTGTCGGCAGCGTCTCGGGCGCGACCTCGGCAACGTCAGACGTGTCGAACTGCAGGCCGAACTTCACGGACGGATCGAGGAAGCTCTTGATGGCGCTGAACGGCACGATCAGCCGTTCCGGAATGCCGCCGAAGGACAGGCCGACCTCGAAGCGGTCCTCGAGCACGGTCAGGTCCCAGAACTGATGCTGCAGGATGATCGTCATCTCTTCCGGATATTGCGCCAGCAGCCGCGACGACAACTTCACGCCCTCGGCCTTCGACACGAAGGTGATGAAGAAATGGTGCTCGCCCGGCAGGCCCTGGGCCGCGGCATCGGTCAGCACCTTCCGCAGCACGCCGCGCAGCGCGTCGCGGGCCAGCACATCGTATCGGATATGATCGGTCGCCATGGTGGTCCTGTTGCATCCCCGAAGCCGGACCGTGCCGACTCGCCAAGCCGCAATAGTACCGCGCCTGACGGATCAGCAGGAGTCCCCGCCGGGGAAGAAATCAAGAGTAAAGTGGAGGCTTCTGTTGCCAGGTGCCTCCGAACCCCGCCTAACGGAGCTTAACCCGTTAGGACTTTAAGATGGTCTTTCAAACTGCGTTACGCAGCCTGAGCAACCGGAGCAAAGTTGTCGTTGGCAACTATTGCAGTAGCCCGATAACGGCGGAACAATACCGGGAAAAAGTACGCCCTTTACGCCCTCGTCGATCCTATTTCGCCCCCGCCAAAGCCCGCTTCGGGATGACCGGTTGGTGGGCTTTGGTGGAGGCGCCGGGTACCGCCCCCGGGTCCGAATGGTTTATTGCGACGACCGTTTATTTCCATAGCCGGCGAACCGGCAGCCCCAATATAGGGCGCAAAGGTTTCGAATGACAGGTGTTTCGCGCGGCGATCCCACGGTTCCCTTTGGATAGGTTCCGGACGGGCAGGGGCCGGAGCTTGGCGGCGTGGCGACCGGCCCTCTAAGCTCCTGTGATGCCCGACGATTCCGCACCGGCGGCCCAACAACCAGATCAGGTGCCGGATCAACCGGCCGCCGGCGCCGAGTCGCCCGGCCTGCTCGCGCTGTTCCTGGCCTTCGCCCGGATGTCGCTGGCCGGCTTCGGCGGGGTCTTGGTGTTTGCCCGGCGGGCGATCGTCGAGCAGCACCGCTGGATGAATGCGGACGAGTTCAACGAGACTTTTGCGCTCTGCCATTTCCTGCCCGGGCCCAACATCGTCAATCTGTCCATGGTGTTCGGATCAAGGCTGCGCGGGATCGCGGGCGGGCTTGCCGCCTTTGCCGGGTTGTTGCTGCCGCCGACGCTGATCATGACGGTGCTTGCGATCATCTACGCCCGTTACGGTGACCTCGACGTGCTGCGCCGCAGCCTCGCCGGCATCTCCTGCGCGGCGGTCGGTCTCTTGATCGCGGTAGTGTTCCGCATGATGACGCCGCTGCTGAAGAGGACGGATCCCCTCGCACTGATCCTGATGGCCGGCGTGTTCCTCGCCATCGGCGTGCTCCGCCTGCCGCTTCCTGCGGTGCTGCTGGTCGCGATCCCCGTCAGTGTCGGCGCCACTTTTTTCCTGCGGCGGAAAGTAGCAGCATGAAGCCTGAGAATCCGATCTGGGCGCTGATCTCCACCTTTGGACTGATGTCGCTGCTCGCCGTCGGCGGCGCCGCGGCGGCGGTGCCCGAGATGCACCGCATCGCGGTCGAGGTGCATCACTGGATGACCGACAAGCAGTTCACCGATGCCTATGCGATCGCGCAGCTCTCGCCAGGTCCGAACGTGCTTATCGTGACGTTAATCGGCTATGCCGTCGCCGGCATCCCCGGCGCGCTGGCGGCGACGCTGGCGATGTGCCTGCCGACCGCGTTGCTTGCCTATTATGTCAGCCGCCTCCTGAATCGGCCCAGCAAATCGCGCTGGCCCGGTTTGATCCAGGCTGCACTGGTTCCGCTTTCGATCGGATTGATGGCGGCGAGTGCCCTGATCCTGGCCCAGTCGACCGATCGCACAATTGCTGCAGTGCTTCTGACCGCAATGGTTGCGGTGATCGCCTCGGTCTCGCGCATCAATCCACTCTGGCTCCTGCTCGCCGGGGGACTGTTGGGTTTTGCTGGCATTGTGTAATGAAAATCGCTAGGCAGTGGTCGGGCGGGGGATCCATTTCCAGCCGATTTAGAACAACAGTGCTCGTGACTTACGGGTCGCGGAGGAGACATGCATGGCCGATACGATGGGCCACTCGGCGACTGCCACCCGAAACACATCGGTGGCGCTCGGCTTCTGTCTGCTGGCGATTGCGCCGCAGATTTTCGAATTCATCTGGTCGATAGGGACGATTTTCGGTTGGGGCGCGGGCCGCGGCCCGGCCACGGTCGTGATCAGCCACGCCACCGCGTTGCTCGTCGGTGCGCCCGGTACGTTGATGGGAGCGGCCACCGGTGACACCAAGAAGGCGTCGTCCGAGGTGCTGCTCGCGCTGATCTATTCCTATCCGATCTTTGCGGTGGCGATCGTCACGCTGTTCATGACCATCAAGTCGGCGCAGGACTATGTCGGCGGGGTCATCCTGATGGCGCTGGCCCTGTTTGCACTGTGGGCCTCGAGCGATCTGCAGGGCATGCGCGGCTTCTCCTTCGGCGCCGGCACTGCGCCGCGGATGTTCGGCGGACTGCTGGTCGCCTTGTCCGCCGGCATCGCCCTGACCGGCCTTTTGACCGATGGGCCGGCGATGGCCCATTACTCGTGGCGCGGGCCGATGTTCGTAATGGCCGCGATCCTGTTCTTCGCGCTGGCGATCCGGCCGCTCGGCCTCGTGGTCACGGCCTTTGCGAGCTTCATGATCGCCGCGACGGGGTCGCACGAGACGCGCTGGCTGGAGGCCGCCATCGTCGGCGCCTGCCTGACGATCGGCTGCGCGATCCTGTTTCCGTACGTGCTCGGGCTGCCGATGCCGATGTACCCGCGTTTCCTGATCCAGTGAGGGTGTGATGGATATCTTTGCCAACCTCGCTCACGGTTTTGCCGTCGCGCTGTCCCCGATCAACCTCCTGATGTGCCTGATCGGCGCCCTCGTCGGCACCCTGGTCGGCGTGCTCCCGGGCATCGGCACCATCGCCACGGTCGCGATGCTGCTACCGATCACCTTCGGATTGCCGCCGGTCGGCGCGCTGATCATGCTCGCCGGCATCTATTACGGCGCCCAGTATGGCGGCTCGACCACGTCGATCCTGGTCAATATTCCAGGTGAGGCGACATCGGTCGTCACCGCCATCGACGGTCACCAGATGGCCAAGCAGGGCCGCGCCGGCCCGGCGCTGGCGATCGCGGCGATCGGCTCGTTCTTCGCCGGCTGCGTTGCGACCGTGCTGATTGCCGTGCTCGGCGCGCCGCTCACCAAGCTCGCGCTGGCGTTCGGCCCGGCCGAGTATTTCTCGCTGATGGTGCTCGGCTTGATCTTTGCGGTCGTGCTGGCCAAGGGCTCGGTGCTGAAGGCGATCGCGATGATCGTGTTCGGCCTGCTGCTGTCGATGGTCGGCTCGGACATCGAGACCGGCGCCTCGCGCATGGCCTTCAACATTCCGGAGCTCGCCGACGGCCTCGGCTTTGCGACGGTGGCGATGGGCGTGTTCGGCTTTGCCGAGATCATCCGCAATCTCGACGCCGGTGCCGAGATGAACCGCGACCTCGTGCAGCAGAAGATCACCGGCCTGATGCCGACCAGGAAGGATCTGATCGACTCGACGCCGCCGATCCTGCGCGGCACCGTGCTCGGCTCGATCCTCGGCATCCTGCCCGGCGGCGGCGCGGTCATCGCCTCGTTCGCGGCCTATACGCTCGAGAAGAAGCTCGCGAAGGATCCGAAGCGGTTCGGCCGCGGCGCGATCGAGGGCGTGGCGGCGCCGGAAAGCGCCAACAACGCTGCGGCGCAGACCTCCTTCATCCCGCTCTTGACGCTCGGCATCCCGCCGAACGCGGTGATGGCGCTGATGGTGGGCGCGATGACCATCCACGGCATCGTGCCGGGTCCGCAGGTGATGCAGAAGCAGCCCGACCTGGTCTGGGGCATGATCGCCTCGATGTGGATCGGCAATCTGATGCTGATCATCATCAACCTGCCGCTGGTCGGAATCTGGGTCCGGTTGCTCCGCGTGCCGTACCGGCTGATGTTCCCCTCGATCGTGATCTTCTGCGCGATCGGCATCTACTCGGTGAACAACGCGCCGGTCGACGTCATCCTTGCCGGCGTGTTCGGTCTCGTCGGCTACTGGCTGATCAAGCACGATTTCGAGCCGGCACCGCTGCTGCTCGGCATGGTGCTCGGACCGCTGATGGAAGAGAACCTGCGCCGTGCGCTGCTGATCTCGCGTGGCGACTGGAGCGTGTTCCTGACGCGTCCGCTGTCGGCGGTGCTGCTCGCGATCGCGGCGAGCCTGCTGCTGCTTACGGTGCTGCCTGTGTTGCGGTCGAAGCGCGACCAGGTGTTCACGGAGTCCGAGAACTAGGGGGCTCCTGCGTCGGCGCCGTCGCCTGCGTCGGCGCGCCGCATTCGGAAGTCGAATCGACTTGTGTTACGGCTTCGTGAAATGAAAATGCCGGCCTTTGGGCCGGCATTTTGCTTGTGTCCAAGGGAACGACGGGGATCGACATGACCTTCATTCGCGCGCTCACGAGCGCATGTGCCGCAGCGCTCGCCTCGCTGTGCACTTTTGCTGCGCCGGCCGATGCGCAGACTTATCCGACGCGCAGCATCACCATGATCGTACCGTTCGCGGCTGGCGGACCGACTGACGTGATCTCGCGCATCGTCACCGGGCATATGGCGCAGACGCTGGGACAGAGCATCATCATCGAGAACGTGGTCGGCGCCGGCGGCACCACCGCAACCACCCGCGCCGCGCGCGCGGCCAATGACGGCTATACGCTCATCACCGGGCATATGGGCACGCATGCCGCCTCCGTGCCGCTCTATCCCAAGCTCGCCTATCATCCCGAGAAGGACTTCGAGCCGATCGCGCTGCTCGCGGGTACCCCGATCCTGATCCTCGCGCGCAAGGACTTTCCGCCGAAGGATTTGAAGGAGTTCGTGGCCTATGTGAAGGCCAACGCCGAGAAGGTGAACGCTGCCCATGCCGGCGTCGGCTCGGTCTCGCACGTCTCCTGCGAGCTGCTGCACTCGATCCTCGACATCAAGCCGGTCGGGGTCCCCTTCAACGGCACGGGACCTGCGATGAACGCGCTGGTGGCGGGGCAGGTCGACTACATGTGCGACCAGATCGTCAATGCCGTGCCGCAGATCAATGCCGGCACCATCAAGGCCTATGCGATCGCAACGCCGGAGCGCAATCCGTCGCTTCCGAACGTGCCGACGACGGCAGAAGCGGGCCTGCCGAAATTCCAGGCCCAGGCCTGGAATGCGATGTTCGCGCCCAAGGGAACCTCGCCGGCGATCCTGGCCAGCCTAAACGCTGCGGCCAACAAGGCGCTCGACGACGAGACCGTGAAGAAGCGCCTGCTCGAGCTCGGCAGCGTCATCCCGGGTCCCGCGGAGCGGACGCCGGAGGCGCTGGCCACCCTCGTGAAGAACGAAATCGCGAAATGGACCCCGGTGCTGAAGCCGGCAACTTAGGCAATGCGATCAAGCTGATAGGGCAAGGGGCGGGACGTAAGTTCCGCCCCTTGTCGTTTGCGCCGGGAGGACTCACTTTTCCGGGTATAATCGGAGCGGACAGCGAATCGCCGCTGTTGCAGCGCGGGGGCGGCCGCTAAGTTCGCCGGCTCCCCAAAGGCTCAGTCGCACATGCACCAGTATCAGGACCTGCTCGAGCGGATTCTTTCAGACGGCGCCGAAAAGACCGACCGGACCGGCACCGGTACGCTCTCGGTGTTCGGTCATCAGATGCGCTTCAATCTGTCGGCCGGCTTCCCGATGCTGACCACCAAGCGGCTGCCGCTGAAGGCGATCATCCACGAGCTGCTGTGGTTCCTGAAGGGCGACACCAACATCAAATATCTCAGGGACAACGGCGTCACCATCTGGGACGAATGGGCGGACGCCAATGGCGATCTCGGCCCGGTGTATGGTCATCAATGGCGCGCCTGGCCGGCGCCTGACGGCCGCAGCATCGACCAGATTGCGAACGTGGTCGACATGATCAAGCGCAATCCGGACTCGCGCCGCCTGATCGTCTCGGCGTGGAATCCAGCCGAAGTCGACAAGATGGCGCTGCCGCCATGCCATTGTCTGTTCCAGTTCTACGTCGCAGGCGGCAAGCTGTCCTGCCAGCTCTATCAGCGCTCGGCCGACGTCTTCCTCGGCGTGCCCTTCAACATCGCCTCCTATGCGCTGCTGACCATGATGGTGGCGCAGGTCACCGGCCTGAAGCCCGGCGACTTCGTGCATTCGTTCGGCGATACCCATCTCTATTCCAACCATCTGGAGCAGGCCCGGCTTCAGCTCACGCGCGCGCCGCGCGCGCTGCCGGTGATGCGGATCAATCCCGATGTGAAGGACATCTTCTCCTTCCGCTTTGAGGATTTCGAGCTCGTCGGCTACGACCCTCATCCGCACATCAAGGCGGAAGTCGCGGTTTAGCGCCGATGTCGCTCAACATCCGCCGTGTGCGCCCGGGCGAAGCCGGGCTCGTTCTCGCTTTCATCCGAGAACTCGCCGAATACGAAAAGCTCTTGCACGAGGTCGAGGCGACCGAGGCCGACATCGCTGACGCGCTGTTCGGCGAGAGACCGCAACTCTATTGCGCGATCGCCGAGTGGGACGGCGATCCGGTCGGCTTCGCGGTGTGGTTTGCGAATTTCTCCACATTCAGCGGCCGCCATGGCATCTATCTCGAAGATCTCTACGTGCGGCCGTCGCACCGGGGCAGGGGCCTCGGCAAGGCGCTGCTGGTCCATCTCGCCAAGGAATGCGTCGAGAACGGCTGGTCCCGCCTGCAATGGGCGGTGCTCGACTGGAACGCGCCGTCGATCGCGTTCTACAAATCGCTCGGCGCGGTCATGATGGAGGACTGGACGCTGTGCCGTGTCACCGGGCCGGCGCTGACGCGGCTTGCCGGGAGTGCGCCCTGATGGAGATCGTCTTCGTCGTCGCGATCGCGGAGAACGGCGTCATCGGCGCCGGCAACGCCATGCCGTGGCGCATGAAATCCGACATGGCGCGCTTCAAGGCGCTGACGATCGGCAAGCCCGTGGTCATGGGCCGCAAGACCTTCGAATCCTTGCCCCGGCCGCTGCGGGACCGCACCAACATCGTGATCACGCGCGATGCGGCCTATCGCGCCAACGGCGCCATTGTCACGACATCGGCCGCCGATGCCGGCGCGGTTGCGCTTGGCGACGCCCTGCGGCGTTCGGTCACCGAGATCGCGGTGATCGGCGGCGCCGAGATCTATCGGCAATGGCTCGATCGCGCCGATCGCCTCGAAGTCACCGAAGTGCACGCGCGCCCCGAAGGCGACACGCGTTTCGACATCGACAATGCGGAATGGGACGAGGTTGAACGTATCCGCCATGCTGCCGGCCCCGACGACAGCGCCGACTTCTCCTATGTGACATATCGTCGGCGGCGCGGCCATTAACCGCTTTCGTCAATGTTTACATTGACTTTTTCGTGCCCGAGCATAGCTCGGAAGACGGGCACCGCTGCGTTGTAAGGGACTTGCCTGTCCCCTATAAAGCCGGACCGGACAAAGCGGGCGGGGGCAATTCCACCCTGCCGAGGAGAGCGTCGAATGCCGTGGAAGAATCAGGGCGGTGGCCCATGGGGCTCGGGTCCGAAGGGACCATGGGGCTCAGGCCCGCAACCGGTCGGGCCGAGGCCGCCGGATCTGGAAGACCTTCTGCGGCGCGGCCAGGACCGCCTCCAGCAGATCATGCCGGGCGGCTATTTCTCCGGCATCGGCATCACGCTGATCGTGCTGCTGATCGTCGCGTTCTGGCTGCTGTCGGGCTTCTTCCGCGTGCAGTCCGAAGAGCTCGGCGTCGTGCTGCGCTTCGGCAAGCATGTTCGCACCGTGCAGCCGGGCCTGAACTATCATCTGCCCTATCCGATCGAGACAGTGCTGCTGCCCAAGGCGCTGCGCGTCAACACCATCTCCATCGGCATGACGCTGATCGACGATCCGGCGCGGCGCGGCCGCTCCATTCGTGACGTGCCGGAAGAGAGCCTGATGCTGACCGGCGACGAGAACATCGTCGACGTCGACTTCACCGTGCTCTGGCGCATCAAGCCGGATGGCGTCGGCGACTTCCTCTTCAACATCCAGAATCCCGAAGGCACCGTGAAGGCGGTCTCCGAGAGCGCGATGCGCGAGGTGATCGGCCGCTCGCAGATCCAGCCGATCCTCACCGGCGCGCGCAACGTCACCGAGCAGGGCGTGCAGGAGCTGATCCAGAAGACTCTGGACAGCTACGGCGCCGGCATTCAGGTCAGCCAGGTGCAGATGCAGAAGGTCGATCCGCCGGCGCAGGTGATCGACGCCTTCCGCGACGTCCAGGCGGCGCGCGCCAATCTCGAGCAGTTGCAGAACGAGGCACAGACCTACGCCAACCAGGTGGTGCCGCAGGCGCGCGGACGCTCGGCGCAGATCATGCAAGCCGCCGAAGGTTACAAGGAGCAGGCGGTTGCCGAGGCCAAGGGCCAGAGCGCGCGCTTCCTGAAGGTGTACGAGGAATACAAGAAGGCGCCCGACGTGACGCGTGAACGGATCTATCTGGAGACGATGGAGCGCGTGCTCGGCGGCGCGGACAAGCTGGTCTATGACGGCGGGCCCTCGGGCCAGGGCATCGTGCCCTATCTGCCGCTCGGCGAACTGACGACCAAGCGGCCGCCTACCACCGGTCCGCAGTCGAGCGGAGGTAGCCGATGAGGTCCCCGGTCACAGGTATCGTCACGCTGCTTGGGCTCCTGCTCGTCGTGATCGTCGGCTACATGTCGCTATTCACGGTGCAGCAGACCGAGCAGACCATCGTGCTGCAGTTCGGCCGGCCCGTCGACGTCGTCACCGCACCCGGCCTGCACTTCAAGGCGCCGTGGAATTCGGTGATCAACATCGACAAGCGGATTCTCGACCTGGAGAACCCGTCGCAGGAAGCGATCGCCTCCGATCAGAAGCGGCTCGTGGTTGACGCCTTCGCGCGCTACCGCATCAAGGATGCGCTGCGCTTCTATCAGAGCGTCGGCTCGATCCAGGCTGCCAACATCCAGCTCACCACGCTCCTGAACGCGGCGCTGCGCCGCGTGCTGGGCGAGGTCACCTTCATCAACGTGGTGCGCGACGATCGCGAGAAGCTGATGCAGCGCATCCGCGACCAGCTCGATCGCGAGGCCGACGGCTACGGCATCCAGGTCGTCGACGTCAGGATCCGCCGCGCCGACCTGCCGGAGCAGAACAGCCAGGCGGTCTATCAACGTATGAAGACGGAGCGCGAGCGCGAGGCGGCCGAGTTCCGCGCACAGGGCGGCCAGAAGGCCCAGGAGATCAAGTCCAAGGCCGATCGTGAGGCGACCGTCATCGTCGCGGAAGCGAATTCGCAGGCCGAGCAGACCCGGGGTGCGGGCGATGCCGAGCGCAACCGCCTGTTCGCCGAAGCCTACAGCAAGGATGCCGACTTCTTCGCCTTCTACCGGTCGATGACGGCCTACGAGAACGGGCTGAAGTCGAACGACACCCGCTTCCTGCTGCGGCCGGACTCGGATTTCTTCCGGTACTTCAGTAACCCGTCCGGCAAGACGGCGACCGAGACGCCGGCGAAGCCGTAAGCTAGACAAAGGGCGGCGGATCTCGCCGCCCTTCGTCCAGACAAGAATAGCATAACGGGAGGTTCCAATCCGATGAGGTCCATTGCGTTCGCCGACTTCCTCATCGGCTTGGGCATCCTGTTCGTGCTGGAAGGCTTGATGTTCGCGGCAAGTCCTAACTGGATGCGCAAGGCCATGAAGAGCGCCATCGCCACGCCGGACAACATCCTGCGGGCGGTCGGGATCGGTTCGGCCGTCGTCGGCCTGGTCCTGATCTGGGTTATGCGGCGCCCCATTTAGGCGTCGCGCCAACGCCAAAGTGAAGGCGACAGACCGGTTTTCGCCGTATTATCGGGGTTCTGAGGCCCGTTAAGCTCCGCGCTTGCGCCGTCCTCCCGTCAAGCGCAGTCTGGCGCCGAATCCCTCTCTCTGGAGATCACAATGACCGCTGCCACCATTGCCCCGTCCCGCTCGCGACTTGGTGTGCGAATTGGGCTGGCCGCGCTCGCCGTCGCTGCTTTCAGCGCGTTCGGCACGCCGGTCTATGCGCGCGGACCGGAGGGCATCGCCGACGTCGCCGAGAAGGTGATCGACGCGGTCGTCAACATCTCGACCTCGCAGACCGTCGAAGCCAAGGGCGGCGGCAGCAACGCCATGCCGCAATTGCCGCCCGGCTCGCCCTTCGAGGAGTTCTTCGACGACTTCTTCAAGAACCGCAAAGGTCCGGGCGGCAGCAGCAAGGGTGGCGAGCGCGGAGACGGCGGCCCGCCGCCGCGCAAGACCAACTCGCTCGGAAGCGGCTTCATCATCGACACATCAGGCGTCGTCGTCACCAACAACCACGTCATCGCGGATGCCGACGAGATCAACGTCATCCTCAACGACGGTACCAAGATCAAGGCCGAGCTGGTCGGTGTCGACAAGAAGACCGACCTTGCGGTGCTGAAGTTCAAGCCGACCAAGCCGCTGGTCGCGGTGAAGTTCGGCGATAGCGACAAGCTGCGTCTCGGCGACTGGGTGGTCGCGATCGGCAACCCGTTCAGCCTGGGCGGCACGGTGACGGCCGGCATCGTCTCGGCCAAGAACCGCGACATCTCCTCGGGTCCCTATGACAGCTACATCCAGACCGACGCATCCATCAACCGCGGCAATTCCGGCGGTCCGCTGTTCAACCTCGATGGCGACGTCATCGGCGTCAACACGCTGATCATCTCGCCCTCCGGCGGCTCGATCGGCATCGGCTTCGCCGTGCCCTCGAAGACGGTCGCGGGCGTCGTCGACCAGCTCCGTCAGTTCGGCGAGCTGCGCCGCGGCTGGTTAGGGGTGCGGATCCAGAGTGTTACCGACGAGATCGCCGAAAGCCTCAACATCAAGCCGGCGCGCGGCGCGCTGGTTGCGGGCGTCGACGACAAGGGCCCGGCCAAGCCGGCCGGCATCGAGCCGGGCGACGTCGTCGTCAAGTTCGACGGCAAGGACGTCAAGGATCCGAAGGACCTGTCCCGCGTCGTCGCCGATACGGCGGTCGGCAAGGAAGTCGACGTCATCATCATCCGCAAGGGCAAGGAAGAAACCAAGAAGGTCACGCTCGGCCGTCTCCAGGATCCCGAGAAGGTGCAGGCCGCGGTGAAGACCGACGAGCCCGCGCCCGAGAAGCTGGTGACGCAGAAGGCGCTCGGCCTTGATCTTGCGGCGCTGAACAAGGATCTGCGCACTCGCTACAAGATCAAGGAGAGCGTCAAGGGCGTGGTCGTCACCAATGTCGACGCCAATTCTGACGCCGCCGAAAAGCGCCTCTCCGCCGGCGACGTCATCGTCGAGGTGGCGCAGGAGGCCGTCTCCAGCGGCGCCGACATCCAGAAGCGGGTCGACCAGCTCAAGAAGGACGGCAAGAAGTCGGTGCTGCTGCTGGTGTCGAACGCCGACGGCGAGCTGCGGTTCGTTGCGCTGAGCGTGCAGTAGTCGCGGGGCCGGTGCCGTAGGGTGGGCAAAGCGAAAGCGTGCCCACCGTCTTTCCACCGCCGCAGCAAGAATGGTGGGCACGGCGCCAGGGCGCCTTTGCCCACCCTACGGGTGCGGAGCGCGCCGCGAGAGAGGCTACCCCTCCACGAACTCGTCCCGCCGATACCCCTGCGCATACAGCAGCGCGGTGAGATCGCCGTGGTCGATCCGGGCCGCAGCCGCAGCCGCCACGGCCGGCTTGGCGTGATAGGCGACGCCGAGCCCCGCGGCCTGGATCATGGCGAGATCATTGGCGCCGTCGCCGACCACGACCGAGTCGATGTCGTCGAGATCGAACGACTCCATCAGATCCACCAGCGTCGCGAGCTTTGCCGCGCGGCCCAGAATCGGCTCCTTCACCTCGCCGGTGAACTTGCCGTCGCGCACGACGAGCTCGTTGGCGCGGTTCTCCTGGAAGCCGATCTTGGCGGCGACTGCGGTCGTGAACAGCGTGAAGCCGCCGGAGACGAGGCAGGTATAGGCGCCGTGGGCGCGCATGGTCGCGACCAGTTCGCGGCCGCCCGGGGTCAGCGTGATGCGCTTGGCCAGCACCTCGTCGACCACGCCGGCGGGCAGCTCCTTCAGCAGCGCCACGCGCTCGCGCAGCGCCGGCTCGAACTCGATCTCGCCGCGCATCGCGCGTTCGGTGATGGCGGCCACGTGGGCCTTCATCCCGACGAGATCGGCGAGCTCGTCGATGCATTCCTGGCCGATCATGGTGGAATCCATGTCGGCGAGAAAAAGCTTCTTGCGCCGGGCGCCGACTGGCTGCACGACGATGTCGACGGGCAGGTCGCCGCGAAGCTCACGGAGCCGCTCCTCGATGGCGTGACGGTCGCCTTCGAGGTTACTGTCGGCGCCGAAGGGAATGTCGACCGCGACCCCGTCGAACAGCCAGTGGGCGGGCGCCGCCTGGGGCAGCACGGCGCGGGCGCCATCGACGATGGTCGAGTCGAGCGCGGGATTGTCGGGATTGCAGATCAGCGTGGCGACGAGGGACATTTGAGGTTTTCGTGAGCGAGGGGCAAGTCAGCAGAAGCCATGTTGGCAAGGCCGTGCTTATCGCAGGCCCGACCGCCAGCGGCAAGTCGGCGCTGGCGCTGGAGCTTGCCCTCAGCACGGGCGGGGTCGTCATCAACGCCGATTCCATGCAGGTCTATCGCGACCTGCGGATCATCACGGCGCGCCCCACACAAAGCGAGGAAGCGCGCGCGCCGCATCGCCTGTACGGTCACATCGATGCAGCCGTGAATTTTTCGGCCGGCGCCTGGGTGAGTGATGCCGCCAAGGCGCTCGACGAGGCGAAAGCGGAAGGCCGTCTGCCGATCTTCATCGGCGGCACCGGGCTTTATTTCAAGACGCTGACGGCGGGGCTCTCCGTGGTGCCGCCAATTCCTGCCGAGATACGCGAGGACGTGCGCGCGCGGCTGGAACGCAACGGTGCGGAGGCGCTGCATGCGGAACTGGCGCGTCGTGATCCCAGTGCGGCCGGGCGATTGAACCTGCGTGACCGCACCCGGATCGCGCGCGCGCTCGAGGTGGTCGAGGCGACCGGCCGTTCGCTGCTCGACTGGCACCGGGAGGGCCAGCCGCCGCTGCTGCCGAAGGACAGTTTTCGCGCGGTGTTTCTCGCGCCCGAACGGGACGAGCTTTATGCCCGCATCGATGCCCGCTTCGACGCCATGCTGGGCGCCGGCGCGCTGAGGGAGGTCGAGCGGCTCGCCGCCAGGCATCTCGATCCGCTGCTGCCGGCGATGAAGGCTCATGGCGTGCCGGCCCTGATGCGGCATCTGCGCGGCGAGCTCAGCCTGGAGGACGCCGCAGGAATCGGCCGCGCCGACACCCGCCACTATGCCAAGCGGCAATTCACCTGGTTCCGGCACCAATTGCCTGAGTTCGAATGGGTGAAGCCCGGGGAGGCGAGGGGATGGCTCGTCGCCATCGTGAACGCGGCCCGCGACCCCGCCTGAGGCGCTTTTCTGTCCGGGTTCCCGAATTTACCTCTCGCCGAACCCGGGGAACACCGCTACACTTGCAAAATCGCGCGGGAACGGCCGCATCGCCTTGACATCCAGGCTTTGGCCGCTATGTTTCGCGCAACCTTTGGGAAGCCGGGCACCTGCCATGCGTAACATTATTACCAAACTCCTTATCGCCGTCGTACCCAGGCACACCGCCGGGGGTGGCTAGCTGCCATCCACATGACAGGCGGTGTGCATGGGCCCTCTTCGGGGCCTTTTTTATTTCCCGAACCCGACACGAACGAAGCCGCTGACAACAGCGCATCCGGAGCAAGCCAATGAGCGACAAGAGCCACGATCCGAACCAGATGACCGGCGCCGCGATGATCGTCCGCGCGCTCATCGATCACGGCGTGACCGACATTTTCGGCTATCCCGGCGGCGCGGTGCTTCCGATCTACGACGAGATCTTCCAGCAGAGCGAGGTCCAGCACATCCTGGTCCGTCACGAGCAGGGCGCGGGCCATGCCGCCGAAGGTTACGCGCGCTCGACCGGCAAGCCGGGCGTTGCGCTGGTGACCTCCGGCCCCGGCGCCACCAACATGGTGACGCCGCTCACCGACGCGCTGATGGACTCGATCCCGCTGGTCTGCATCTCCGGCCAGGTGCCGACCCATCTGATCGGCAACGACGCGTTCCAGGAATGCGACACCGTCGGCATCACGCGTCCCTGCACCAAGCACAATTGGCTGGTGCGCGACGTCAACGATCTCGCCAAGGTGCTGCACGAGGCGTTCTACGTTGCGACCACGGGCCGTCCCGGCCCCGTCTTGGTCGACGTTCCCAAGGACGTGCAGTTCGCGACCGGCACCTATCATCCGCCGCGCAAATCCGACGTGCACCGCTCCTACGCGCCGCGCGTCAAGGGCGATGCGACCCAGATCCGCAAGGCCGTGGCGCTGCTCGCCCATGCCAAGCGCCCCGTGATCTACAGCGGCGGCGGCGTCATCAATTCCGGCCCCGAGGCGACCAGGCTGCTGCGCGAGCTGGTCGGGGTCACCGGCTTTCCGATCACCTCGACGCTGATGGGTCTCGGCGCATACCCTGCGTCGGGCAAGAACTGGCTCGGCATGCTCGGCATGCACGGCACCTACGAAGCCAACATGACGATGCATGATTGCGACGTCATGCTGTGCGTCGGCGCGCGTTTCGACGACCGCATCACCGGCCGCGTCGACGCGTTCTCGCCGGGCTCGAAGAAGATCCACATCGACATCGACCCGTCCTCGATCAACAAGAACATCCGCGTCGACGTGCCGATCATCGGCGATTGCGGCAACATCCTCGGCGACATCCTCCAGGTGTTCAAGGCGGAGGCGAAGAAGCCCGACATCAAGGCGTGGTGGCAGCAGATCGCGCAGTGGCGCGCCCGCAACTCGCTCTATTACAAGAAGAGCAACGACATCATCCTGCCGCAGCACGCGATCCAGAGCCTGTTCGAGGCGACGCGCGGCAAGGATACCTACATCACGACGGAAGTGGGCCAGCACCAGATGTGGGCGGCGCAGTTCTTCGGCTTCGAGGAGCCGCATCGCTGGATGACGTCGGGCGGTCTCGGCACCATGGGCTACGGCCTGCCGGCCGCGGTCGGCGTGCAGGTCGCTCATCCCGACAGCCTGGTCATCGACATTGCGGGCGATGCCTCGGTGCAGATGACGATGCAGGAGATGTCGACGGCGGTTCAGTACGAGCTGCCGATCAAGATCTTCATCCTGAACAACCAGTACATGGGCATGGTGCGGCAGTGGCAGCAGCTCCTCCATGGCAACCGGCTGTCGCATTCCTACTCGGAGGCGATGCCGGACTTCGTCAAGCTCGCGGAAGCTTACGGCGGCGTCGGATTCCAGGTGCACAAGCCCGGCGATCTCGACGGTGCCATCCAGGAGATGATCTCGGTCAAGCGCCCGGTGCTGTTCGACTGCCGCGTCGCGTCGCTGGAAAACTGCTTCCCGATGATTCCGTCCGGCAAGGCGCACAACGAGATGCTGTTGCCGGAGCAGGCCAACGACGAGGCCACCGCCAAGGCTTTCGCCGGCGGCAAGGCGCTGGTGTGACGCGAGACATTTGAGGGGACGACAATGAACCAGCCCGCATCCGCCTACTTCATCGAAGAGCGCCACGATCCGAACGAGACGCACACGCTTGCCGTGCTCGTGCAGAACGAGCCGGGCGTGCTCGCGCGCGTCATCGGCCTGTTCTCGGGCCGCGGCTACAACATCGAAAGCCTTACGGTCTCGGAGACCGAGGCCCAGAAACATCTGTCGCGCATCACCATCGTCACCACGGGCACGCCGATGGTGATCGCGCAGATCAAGAACCAGCTCGACCGCATGATCCCGGTCTACCAGGTGGTCGACATGACCCAGACCCGGCGCTCGATCGAGCGGGAGCTGGCGATGGTGAAGGTGCGTGGGCAGGGCGAGCACCGGGTCGAGGCGCTCAGGCTCGCGGATGCGTTCCGCGCCCGCGTGATCGACGCAACGACCGAGAGCTTTGTGTTCGAGATCACAGGCAATACGGACAAGATCAATCAATATATCGACCTGATGCGCCCGCTCGGCCTCGTCGAGGTGTCGCGCACCGGTGTTGCCGCGATCGGCCGCGGGCCCGAAGGGATGTGAACCATGCTGGCGCGCGACTGGTACTATAACGAGCGGAACCGGATGGGGATCGAGCCCGCGGTGGCCTCGATCTACGACGCCCACGACGATGCCGATCTGCGGGCGCGCGCCGCGCTGAAAATGCTGGGAGTCCAGCGCGGCTGGCGCATCGCCGACATCGGCTGCGGCAACGGCGTGCTGGCGACCGAAGCCGCGCTGCTGGGTGCCGAGGTCGACGCCATCGACATCTCGCCGGCGATGCTGGCGCTTGCCGAGATCTACGCGCGTGATCGCAAGGCGCCCGTGCGCACCCAGTCCGCCGGCCTGCTCAGCTTCGCCTATCGGCCGGAATCCTACGATCTGATCGTCAGCGAATTCACGCTGCACCATTTGCCGGATTTCTGGAAGGCGGTCGCGATGTCGCGAATTTTTCGCGCGCTCAAGCCGGGCGCGAGCTTTTATTTGCGCGATATCGTCTATGCCTCCATGCCCGACGCGATCGAGCGCGACGTGGAGCAATGGGCCGACTACCACATCAAGAATCACGATTTTTCGCGCGAGGGCGTGGTGATGCATATGCGCGACGAATATTCCACCTTCGGCTGGGTGATGGAGCGGATGCTGACCGACGTCGGTTTCACGCTGGTCTCGGCCGATTACCACGCACCGATGCACGGCACGTATCTGCTGCGCAAACCAAGAGCCGGCGAGCAAGGCTAGACGACAACAACAGGGCTGCACGACAGGGCAGAACCGAGAACAACAATGAAGCCGGCCGATATCCTCATCGCCATCCTGGTGGCGATCATCTGGGGGCTTGCCTTCGTGGCAAGCCGGATCGCGCTCGACGAGTTTTCGCCGGAACTGATGACCGCGATGCGCTTTTCCATCGCCGCGCTGCCGTGCCTGTTCATCCCCAAGCCGAAAGTCGCATGGTCGCTTCTGATCGCGATCAGCTTCACGTTGTTCCTCGGTCAATTCCTGAGCCAGGCCTATGGTATCGCCCATGGCGTGCCCGTGGGGCTGACCAGCGTCGTGGTGCAGAGCCAGGCCCTGTTCACCATCGGATTTGCCGCGATCGCCTTCGGCGAACGGCCGACGCCGGTCCAGACGCTCGGCATCGTCATCGCGGCGATCGGCCTGCTCATGATCTGCGGCACGGTTGGTTATGATTTCAGTGTCGCTGCATTTGCGGTGCTGATGATCGCTCCGATCTGCTTTGCCGTCGGCAATCTCCTGCTGCGCGGCGCCCGCGGCGCGCCGATGTTCGATTTGTTTGCCTGGCTCTGCCTCACCGCCGCGTTGCCGCTGTTTGCGCTTGCACTGGTCGTCAACGGGCCAATGCCGACCTTCGAGTCGCTGATCCACATGTCACTGACCGGCTTGATCTGCCTGCTGGTGATCGGCGCCATCTCGACCAGCATCGCCTATTGGCTCTGGGGCCGGCTGCTGCGCGACTATCCCGCCGCGCTGGTGGTGCCGTTCGCGCTGCTGGTCCCGTTCGTCGGCTCGGCCGCCTCCAGCATCGTGTTCGGCGAGCGGTTCGGACCCCTGCGGCTGGCCGGCATGCTGACCGTGATCGGCGGTATCGCGGTGATGGTGCTGGCGAAGCGGCCCAAGGCGTTACCCGAAGAACCGTTGCCGAAAACGGCGTGAGGTGAGCATGTCCCAGTCGCTGTTCTACGCCTTCCTGATCTTCATGGTCGTGATGTATTTCACGCCCGGGCCGAACAACATCATGCTGCTGTCCTCGGGCCTGACCTACGGCTTCCGCCGCACCATCCCCCACATTGTCGGCGTCGTCATCGGCTTCGCCTTCATGATCGCCGCCGTCGGCCTCGGGCTCGGCTCGGCGTTCCTGGCCTACCCGATCCTCCAGACTCTCCTGAAATATGCCGGTGCGGCCTATCTCGTTTATCTTGCTGCCGTGATCGCCATGTCCGGCCCGACCAAGCCGGGTGAAGGTGATGGTCGCCGTCCGATGACCTTCTGGGGCGCAGCCATGTTCCAGTGGATCAATGCCAAGGGCTGGGTGATCGTGATCGGCACCATCACCGCCTTTGCGGCCATCGCCCAATTCCCGCTCAACATCGCGATCCAGACCCTGATCAGCCTGCTGGTGGGGTCAGTGTCGTGCGTGGTCTGGGCGCTGTTCGGTACCGCGTTGCGGCCGGTCCTGACCTCCGAGCGGCTGGTCCGCGCCTTCAATATCCTGATGGCGATCCTGCTGCTGGTCTCCCTCTACCCCGTCTTCATGGATGCATGATGCCGCAGTTTTCCATGCAGAAACGGGTTTCCCAGGGGGCTGAAAATGCTCTAGACAGCCCCCGAAATCCGCAAATTTCACTGCCAAGACCTGACCAACGGCCGATTCTGGCCACCTGAACGAGGAAACGACCCATGCGTGTTTATTACGATCGCGACGCCGACCTGAACCTGATCAAGGGCAAGAAGGTCGCCATCGTCGGCTATGGCAGCCAGGGCCACGCCCATGCGCTCAACCTGAAGGATTCCGGCGTCAAGGACGTCGCCATTGCGCTGCGCAAGGACTCGGGCTCGGTCAAGAAGGCGGAAGCCGCCGGCTTCAAGGTGATGGAAGTCGCCGAAGCCGCCAAATGGGCCGACCTCGTCATGATGCTGACCCCGGACGAGCTCCAGGGCGACATCTACCGCGAGCACCTGCACGACAACATGAAGAAGGGCGCCGCCCTGGTGTTCGCGCACGGCCTCAACGTCCACTTCAACCTGCTCGACCCGCGCGCCGATCTCGACGTGCTCATGATCGCGCCGAAGGGCCCCGGCCACACCGTGCGCTCGGAGTATCAGCGCGGCGGCGGCGTGCCCTGCCTGATCGCGATCGCCAAGGACGTCTCGGGCAACGCCCATGACCTCGGCCTGTCCTATGCTTCGGCTGTCGGCGGTGGCCGCGCCGGCATCATCGAGACCACCTTCAAGGAAGAGTGCGAGACCGATCTTTTCGGCGAGCAGGTGGTGCTCTGCGGCGGCCTGGTCGAGTTGATCAAGGGCGGCTACGAGACCCTGGTCGAAGCCGGCTACGCGCCGGAGATGGCCTATTTCGAGTGCCTGCACGAAGTGAAGCTGATCGTCGACCTGATCTATGAAGGCGGCATCGCCAACATGAACTACTCGATCTCCAACACTGCGGAGTATGGCGAGTACGTCACCGGCCCGCGCATCGTCACCGCCGAGACCAAGGCCGAGATGAAGCGCGTTCTCGCCGACATCCAGGGCGGCAAGTTCGCCCGCGACTGGATGCTCGAGAACAAGGTCAACCAGACCTCGTTCAAGGCGACCCGCGCCAAGCTCGCCCAGCACCCGATCGAGGAGGTCGGCGCCAAGCTGCGCGACATGATGCCCTGGATCAAGAAGGGCGCGCTGGTCGACAAGTCGAAGAACTAAGCCGTTGTGCCCCGGACGCAGCGCAGCACTGTGGTGTTGCGCTGCTGATCCGGAGCCCAATGCGGCTCCTGGGTCCCGGCTCGGCGCTTGTCCGGGACATGGGTAAGAATCCAAGGCATGATCGCGTGAACTTCAGGGGAGAAGATCATGCGATCTGTCGTCGTCACCGGTGCGTCCACCGGCATCGGCTGGGCCACAGCAAAATTCCTGATTGAGCGCGGCTTTCGCGTGTTCGGCAGCGTCCGCAAGCAGGCCGATGCCGACAGGCTCAAGGCCGAGCTCGGCGCCAATTTCGCGCCGCTGCTGTTCGACGTCACCGATGAGGCTGCGGTCCTTGCTGCCGCGCGAACAGTCCGCGAGGCGCTGGGCGGCGAGACGCTGGCCGGCCTCGTCAACAATGCCGGCATCGCGGTCGCAGGCCCCGTGCTCGAATTGTCGGCCGATGATTTCCGCCGCCAGATGGACATCAACGTCATCGGCCCTGTGATCGCGACGCAGGCGTTCGGGCCGCTGCTCGGGGCGGACCCGTCGCTGAAGGGGCCGAAGGGGCGGATCGTGATGATCAGCTCGGTCGCGGGCAAGAACGGCAATCCGCTGTCGGCGCCCTACTGCGCCTCCAAGCACGCCGTCGAGGGACTGTCGGAAAGCCTGCGCCGCGAATTGATGCTGTTCGGCATCGACGTCATCATCGTCGCCCCCGGCGCGGTGAAGACGCCGATCTGGAGCAAGGCCGAACAGACAGATCTGTCCGTTTACCAGAACTCGCCCTATCTGCCGGCGTTGAACAAGGTCATGGCCTTCATGATGGACCTCGGCGCGAAGGGCCTGCCGGCCGAGCGGATCGCCGAGATCGTGTTCGAGGCGCTGACGGCGGTAAGCCCCAAGGTGCGCTACCAAATCACGCCCGACCCGCTGCGCCATCTGATCGGCGCCGTACTGCCGAAACGGACGGTCGATCGCATCATCGCCAAGCGGCTCGGGCTGCTGCCGCAGGGGTGACTGACGCTCAGTTCGCCCCGGCCGCAAGCCGCGCGGCCTCCGGCCCGCGGTCGAAGCCTGACCATGCCCCGGGCGACCTCCGCCGTGTGCTGATGCGCTGCAGCTTGCACCGGAAGAGCAGGTGGCGGCCCAAGACCCGAGCCGTCCAGCCTGTCCGGCCTGCGGCCCATCGCCGCCCGCGAAACATTAAGCGAAGGTCGGATCACGGCGCGCGTTGCCTGTCCTTGACCGTTCAGTTACAGTTTTATGACACGGTGCAGGCTTTCCGGCTGCGCCGGACGCCCTAGCCGCCCTTATTCCCGCCTTGGGCCGGCCAGACGGCTAGGTATCATTGCGCCGGACCAGCTGTTGCGTGTCGTCGATGGCGTCCGCGCCCAATCCAGGTCCTTCTGCCGCCACCGCCGTCCTCGCCAGCGTCGCCGCGCTCGGCATCTGGCGGCTGCTCGCGGTTGCCGCGCCGCATCTGGCCGCGCTCGCGCTGATGTACCAGACCGAGACCGATTTCGGCTCGCGCCTCTCCTTCGCGCTGGCCTGGGGCATCCTCAATTTTTTCTGGATCACGCTGCTGCGCCGGCCGGCGCTCTCCGGCGCGCTGTCGCTGACCATGGTCGTGGTGCTGGTGCTGCTGTCGCGGCTCAAGCACGACGTCGTCCAGATGACGGTCAACTTCATCGACCTGATGATGATCGACCGCGACACCGTCGCGTTCCTGTTCACGATCTTCCCGAATTTGCGCTGGTCGGTGATCCTGGCCGGCTTCGTCACGCTGCCGCTGATGTATGCGCTGTGGTGGCTCGATCCGTTCCGTATCCGCCGTCTGCCGGCGCTCGCCTGCAAGCTGGCCTGCCTTGCCGCGCTGGTCGGCTATTCGCTCTATCATCCGGACGAAGCCTGGCGCGGCTATTACGACGACGGCTATCTGTCGAAATTCTTCCGCTCCGGCGTCAGCTCCGTCTCCGACTTCGTGCAATACGGCTTCATGGAATCGGCCGCCGCCACCAACGAGCGGCTCAACATGCCGCTGGTCGATTCCTGCCATCCGGCCGGCCGCCGGCCGAACATCATCATGATCCATGATGAATCGAGCTTCGACATCCGCGCCGCCCAGGGCATCAAGGTGCCGCAGGGCTATGGCAGCCACTTCAAATCCTGGGACGGCAGGCAGCGCACGTTCCTGGCCGAGAGCAATGGCGGGCCGAGCTGGTTCACCGAATACAACGTGCTCGCAGGCCTCTCCTCGCGCTCGTTCGGCCGCTTCGCCTATTTCGTGACGCGCATCGCCTCGAACCGCGTCGAGCGCGGCCTGCCGCTGGCGCTGCGCCGTTGCGGCTACGACACGATGTCGCTCTATCCCGCCCATGGCGGCTTCATGGCCGCGCGCAGCTTCCAGATAACGACCGGCATCGAACGCTTCCTCGACGCCAAGGACCTCGGTGCCAAGGACGTCGAGCCCGACGGCTTCTTCTACGACAAGGCGCTCCAGCTGATGGGTCAGCAGCCGCCCAACAAGCCGCTGTTCACCTTCATCTATCTCGGTGCCAATCATTTCCCCTGGGAGACGCGCTTCCGTCCCGACCTGCTGCCGAACTGGCGCGCGCCGGGCAATGTGGCTTCCATCGACGAATATCTGCGCAGGCAGGCGATCAGCGCCGAGCAATACAAGGCGTTCGTCGCGGGCCTGAAGAAGACGTTCCCGGGCGAGCCCTTCCTGATCGTGCGCTATGGCGATCATCAGCCTGAGTTTGCACCGGGTATCCTCGAGCCCGGGCTCGACGAGGGCGCTCTCGGCAAGAAGCTGGACGCCTACGATCCGCGTCTCTACGCGACCTATTATGCGATCGATGCCGTCAATTTCGAGCCGGTCAGAAGCGAGGCCGTGATGGACACGATCGACGGTCCTTATCTGCCGCTGGTGATCCAGGAGGCCGCCGGCATCCCGCTCGATCCGTCCTTCGCCGAGCAGAAGGAGATCATGCTCCGCTGCAAGGGCGTTTTCTACAGCTGCAAGGACGGCGCTGAAGCGCGGCGGCTGAACCGCCTGCTGATCAATGCGGGGATGATCAGGGGGCTGTAGCCGGCTTGCTTTGGCCGCAAGCGATACTCTTTGACCGTCCACCCTGAGGTGCTCACCAAGCGGCGTCAGATCGTAGGGTGGGCAAAGCGAAGCGTGCCCACCATCCCGTCGTGCGTGTTGAGAGACGGTGGGCACGACGCTTTCGCGCCTTTGCCCACCCTACGAAATCCGGGCCTACCGCCCGCCTACCTTCTCCCATAGCCACTTCGCGACCGCATCCGGCGAGGAATTCGCGTCGTTGCCGCTGGCGCGTAGATTCGCCTCGCGCATGGTGGCGATGTCGATCTTGCCGAGCATTGGCTGCAGCGCTGTCTTGAGCCGCTCGTCGCCGGCACGTTTCGGGGCCAGCAGCAGGATGGCGTCGTAGGGCGGGATCGCGTGCCTGGGATCGTCGAGCGCGACCAGATCGTACTTTGCGATCAACCCGTCGCTGGTGTAGCCGGCGATCACGTCGACTTCGCCGCTTGCAACCGCTGCATACATGAAGTCGGGCTGCATCTGGCGCTGGGCGCGGAATGAGAGGCCATAGGCCTTTTGCAGCGCCGCCCATTCCGGGCGCGAGAAGAACTCGTAGTCGCCGGCAATCGACATCGTCGATGCGTGCGCGGCGAGATCGGCGATAGTGCGGATATGAAGCGCCTCGGCGCGCTTCTTCGGAAGCACCAGCGCATAGGCATTCTCGAAGCCGAGCTCGCCGAGCAGGGTGATGTTGTCCTTTGCCAGGCTTGTCTTCAAATCCGTCAACAGCTCTGCGCGCGGCTTGATGTCGGTGCGATGCAGCTGGTTGGCCCAGAGCGTGCCGGAATAATCCACATAGAGATCGATGTCGCCGGCCTTCAACGCCCCGAAGATCACGCTGGAGCCGAGGCCCGAGCGCGCCGTTGCGGACAGACCGGCGGCCTGGAGGCGGTCCCTCAGTAGCGCCGACAGCACATATTGCTCGGCGAAGGTCTTGGCGCCGACGACGTAGCCCTGCGACGAGCGCCCCATCGTCGGCACCAGCGTTGCGGCGACCAGCGCTGCGATTCCGGCCGCGCCGAGCGCGGTTCGGGCGCGGCCGCGGCGGCGCAGACCGCTCTCGATCAGGCCGAGCAGCTGGTCGACGGCGAGCGCGAGCAGGGCCGAGGCAAAGCAGCCGAACAGCACGAACACCCAGTTCTGGGTTTGAAGCCCGGCGAAGATGTAATTGCCGAGGCTGGTCTGGCCGATCGGCGTCGACAGCGTCGCGGTGCCGATCACCCACACCGCGGCGGTGCGGATGCCCGCCATCATCACCGGCAGCGCCAGCGGCAGCTCGACCATGACCAGCGACTGCCGCGCCGTCATGCCGACGCCCTTGGCGGCCTCGATCAGCGCGGGATCGATACCATTGAGCCCGGTGATGCCGTTGCGCAACACCGGCAGCATCGAATAGAGCGCCAGCGCCAGCATCGCCGGCAGGAAGCCGAACGCCGAGAAGGACACGCCGAACCAGGCCAGCGTCACCGAGGCGGCCAGCAGCAGCAGCGGATAGAACAGCGCGAGCAGCGCCAGGCCCGGCACCGTCTGCACGATGCTGGCGATTGCGAGCAGGATGGCTCGCGGCGCCGGGCGGTTGCGCGTCAGCATCGCCAGCGGCAGGCTGACGGCAAGGCCGAGCGCGAGCGCGGCAAGACTCACCCGCACATGATTGCCGAGATAATCGGGCAGATGCGCCAGCGCCTCGCCCCAGCGTGGATCGGCGAGGAAGCTCATGCCGCACCGCTTTGTGGCAGCAGCGCGTTCAGCCGCTCGACCTGGCGCCGCGGCGTACGCAGCAGCTCCAGCACGTAAGCGTCGCTGCTCTTCGAGAGCGCGGCGGGGGTGCCCTGCGCGAGCAGCTGTCCGCTGTGCATCACCGCGATGCGGTCGGCGAGCAGGATCGCCTCCGTCATGTCATGGGTGATCATCACGGTGGTCAGGCCGAGCTTGCGATGCAGCGAACGATAATCCTCGCCGAGGGCATCGCGGGTCAGGGGATCGAGCGCGCCAAACGGCTCGTCCATCAGCACGATGCGGGGCCTCGCCGCCAGTGCCCGCGCCACGCCGACGCGCTGGCGCTGGCCGCCGGAGAGCGCCTCCGGCAGACGGCTGCGATGCGCGTTGCGGTCGAGCTGCACGAGACCCAGCAGCTCGTCGACACGTGCTGCGATATCGGCCGCCGGCTCGCCCAGCAGTTTCGGCGTGATCCCGATATTGTCGGCGACGCTCAAATGCGGAAACAGCCCGCCGCTCTGGAACACGTAGCCGATCCGCCGCCGCAGCGCGACCGGATCGACGCTTTGCGCGTCCTCGCCTTCGATCGTGATGGTGCCGCCATCGGCCTCGATCAGCCGGTTGGCGAGCCGCAGCAGCGTGGTCTTGCCGGAGCCCGAGCCGCCGACGATCGCCACAAACTCGCCCTCGGCGATGTCGAGCGACAGATCGTCCACGGCCTTGAGCGAGCCGAAGCTCTTGGTGACGTGGGCATAGCCAATCATCGGCCTGGACAGCATCGGGCAGGGGCTCACCTTGCTGACCCGCCCACGGAGGGAGGGAATGAGAAGACCCATGCGTAGCACGCTTGGCGCCTTGATTGAACTTGGCCGCGCGAGCGGCTAAGGCATCGGGCCAAGTTCGGAGGGAACATATGTCAACGCCAACGGCAGTGGCGCTGGAAGATGCCAAGGTTGCGTTCCGGCTCGGGGACGGGCGGGTCTATACGGCGGTGGAGAAGGCGCATCTTGCGGTCGCGCAAGGCGAGTTCGTCGCCATTGTCGGGCCCACGGGCTGTGGGAAGTCCACGCTGCTCAACGTCGCGGCCGGGCTGCTGAAGCCGGCCGCGGGCAGCGTCAGGATATTCGACCGGCCACTCGCCGGGCTGAACCGGGATGCCGGCTACCTGTTCCAGGCCGACGCGCTGTTCCCGTGGAAGACCGCGCTCGACAATGTCGCCATCGGGCTGGAGATCAAGGGCACGCCGCGCGCCGAGGCACTGCCGCGCGCGCAGAAATGGCTGACCTCCGTCGGCCTTGGCGCGTTCGCGGGTCGCTATCCGCACATGCTCTCGGGCGGCCAGCGCAAGCGCGTGGCGCTGGCGCAGGTGCTGATCCGCGATCCAAAAATCCTCTTGATGGACGAGCCGTTCGGGCCGCTGGATGCACAGACCCGCCAGGTGATGGGCAATCTGCTGCTCGATCTCTGGAATGCCGACCGCAAGGCCGTGCTGTTCGTCACCCATGATCTCGAAGAGGCGATCGCGCTCGCCGACCGCGTCGTGATCATGTCGGCGGGGCCATCCTCGCGCATCATCGGCGACTGGCGCGTGAGCCTGCCGCGCCCGCGCGACATCTTCGAGGTGCGGCTGGACAAGGAGTTCCACGCGCTCCACCGCGAGATCTGGAGCGTGCTCAAGGACGAGGTGATGAAGGGCTACGCGCAATCCACCCAAGCGGCGGAGGCGGTCTGATGTCGCGTCCGACGCTGTTCGCGCTCCAAGTCCTGGTCGCGGTCGTCTGCATCGTGCTGTGGCAAGTGCTGTCGACCGTCCCCGTGTTCGGCAAGATCCTGCTGCCGCCGTTCTTCTTCTCCAACCCGCTCGACGTCTTCAGCCAGATCGTGAAATGGTTCGCCTCCGGCGTGATCTGGAAGCATCTCGGCATCACGCTGGCGGAATCGATCCTGGCCTTCGTGATCGGATCGGCCGGTGGTGTGCTGGTCGGCTTCTGGTTCGCGCGCCAGCCGCTGGTCGCAGCTGTATTCGACCCCTATGTCAAGATGGTCAACGCGCTGCCCCGCGTGGTGCTGGCGCCGATCTTCGCGCTGTGGCTGGGGCTCGGCATCTGGTCCAAGGTCGCGCTCGGCGTGACCCTGGTGTTCTTCATCGTGTTCTTCAACGTCTATCAGGGCGTCAAGGAGGTCAGCCGCACCGTGCTCGACAATGGCCGCATGCTCGGCATGAGCGAGCGGCAGCTGATGCGGCACGTCTATTGGCCCTCGGCGCTGTCCTGGATGTTCTCCTCGCTGCACACCTCGGTCGGCTTTGCCGTGGTCGGCGCGGTCGTCGGCGAATATCTGGGTTCGGCGGCGGGCCTTGGCTATCTCATTCAGCAGGCCGAGGGCGTGTTCGACGTCGCCGGCGTATTCGCCGGCATGTTCGTGCTGTCGGCCTTCGTCATCCTGATCGACTATGGGGTCACGCTGGTGGAGCGGCGCCTGTTGGTGTGGCGGCCGACCGCATCGGATGGGCGGGGCTAGGCGCGAGGCGGGACCCGCGTATCGGCGCGGGCCCCCGGTCGCGAAGCCTCAATCCAGCAGCTTGGTGTCGTCGGGCGCCTGGGGCGGCGTCTTGATTGCGATCGCCTTGACCTGTCCGCTGATCGGCTTGGTGCCGCCATGCGGCGTGCCCTTCGGAATGATGACGAGGTCGCCCGGCTTCACCGTGACCTCCTTGTCGCCGAGCCAGATCGTGCCGGTGCCATCGAGAATGTACTGGATCTCGTTGGTGTTGGGATGCATGTGCTTGGGCACATTGCCGACCTGGATAGAGATCGTGGCGCCGTCGGCACTCGCGAACATTTTTGAGCGGTAGCCGACATTGTTGGCGGCCCCGAGCGCATCGCCTTCCATCTCTCCGGTGTGGATGATCTGCGCGGTGATGTTCTCGGCGGCGAGCGCCGGCCGGAGCAGCTGGTTCGCGCCGCATCCTGCGGCAAAGGCGGCGGCGATCGACAGCCCGATTGCAAGGCGATTCATGGATGATCCTCCCCATCACGAGTTTGTTGTTGTACCCGCATGCTATTGCGCCAAAAGGCCGATGGCCAGTGCCTTAGGCCACGCTTCTCAAGCCCGTCGCGCTGCTCTATGGTGCCGCCGGCCGAACGGAGGAAACCAATGAAGAACACGATTGCCAGGCTCGCCGCGGCACTGCTCGCACTGACGCTCACCACCGGATTTGCCGCGGCGCAAAGCAAGGTCACCATCGCGGTCGGCGGCGGCTCCTGCCTGTGCTATTTGCCGACGGTGCTGGCCAAGCAGCTCGGCGAATACGACAAGGCCGGCCTCGATGTCGAGCTGGTCGACCTCAAGGGCGGCTCGGACGCGCTCAAGGCCGTGCTCGGCGGCAGTGCCGACGTCGTGTCCGGCTATTTCGACCATTGCGTCAATCTGGCTGCCAAGAAGCAGGAGCTCCAGGCTTTCGTGGTCTATGACCGCTATCCCGGCCTCGTGCTCGTGGTGGCGCCCTCGCGCACCAACGATATCAAGTCGGTCAAGGATCTCGCCGGCAAGAAGGTCGGGGTCAGCGCGCCCGGCTCCTCCACCGACTTCTTCCTGAAGTACATGCTCAAGAAGAACGGCATCGATCCGACCAGCGCCGCCGTGATCGGCGTCGGCCTCGGCGCCACCGCGGTCGCCGCGATGGAGCAGGGCCAGATCGACGCGGCCGTGATGCTCGACCCCTCCGTCACCGTGCTCCAGGGCAGCCACAAGGATCTGCGCATCCTGTCCGACACCCGCACGCAGAAGGACACGCTCGAGACCTTCGGTGGCGAATATCCCGGCGGCGCGCTGTACTCGACCGCGGCCTGGGTTGCCAAGCACGAGAAGGAGACCCAGGCGCTCACCAACGCGATCCTCGCCACGCTCGCCTGGATCCATTCGCATTCGCCTGAGGAGATCATGGCGAAGATGCCGGAGGAGACGGTCGGCAAGAACAAGGATCTCTATCTCGCCGCGCTGAAGAACACGATCCCGATGTTCTCCGAAACCGGCAAGATGGACCCGAAGGGCGCGGACGCCGTGCTCGCCGTGTTCAGCGTCGGCTCGCCCGAGGTGGCCAATGCCAAGATCGACGTCAGCAAGACCTTCACCAACAGGTATGTCGAGCAGGCCAAGAAAACCACGGGGAACGCCAAATAGCTGACGCGAAGGCGTGATAGACGCCCCCTCATGACGTCACTGGTCATTCATCGCGTCACGACGCTTGCTCTTGCCGTGCGGCCGATCGTCTGGCCGTTCGCCGAGGAGCGTCGCGCCGAGATCGCGGTACATTTTGCCGAGAAGCAGCGCGAGCGGCCGAAGATCTGGAACGGCCGCGTCCTGCTCGGGTGCGATCCCGTGTTCACGGACGGCCATTTCGCCTCGACCTATTTCGAGACCGATTTCGCAAGCTTCCTTGCCTGGCGCGACTGGGGCTTTCCCGGCGCGCCCGTGTTCAACGGGTTTGGCATGGGCGCGCTGCGCACGTCCGACGGCGCCTTCCTGATGGGCGAGATGGCGCAGCACACCGCGAACGCGGGCCGCATCTATTTCCCGTCGGGGACGCCCGATCTCGACGATGTCAGGGATGGGACGCTGGACATTTCCGGCAGCGTCGTGCGCGAAATTCAGGAAGAGACCGGCTTGACGGCGGCGGACTATGAGGCCGAGCCGGACTGGTATTGCGTCGTCAGCGGCCCCGCGATTGCGATGATGCAGGTGCTCAACCTCGATATGCCCGGCGACGAGGCTCGCGCCCGGATCGAAGCCAATCTCGCCCGTGAGGACGAGCCTGAATTGTCGGCCATTCATCTCGTGCGCGGGATGGGTGATCTCACGCCGACCATGCCGCGATTTGTCACGGCCTTTATCGAGCAGCAGTTCGCCTCGCGCTGATGCGCGAGGCTTGACATCCCTGCGCTCTGCCCATGTGATGGGGGCAACCAAAAGCAAGACGAATGCAATGCACAATCGTCCAGGGAGGTTTTGATGCGCCTGCGCATGGCTGCCCGATTGGTACGTGGGCTGGTGATCGCGATATCCGCGACGAGCCTGGCGGTGGCCGCCCAGGCTCAGGACAAGAAGATCAAGATCGGCGTCGTTTTTGATTTGACCGGACCTCTGGCCGGCGGCGGTTCCGAACTCGGCTATATCGGCGCAAAGATCATCCTCGACCATTTCGCCAGGACGGGCGTCGAAGGCTACAAGATCGAGGCGGTCTATGCCGATGCGCAGAGCAAGCCCGACATCGCCATCAACGAATCCGTCCGCCTGCTCGAGCAGGAGAAGGTCGACATGGTGCTCGGCTTCTTCTCCTCGGCGCAGTGCGTGCCGGTGGCCGCTCGCGTCGAGCAGCTCAAGAAGTTCATGTGGATGACGACCTGCATCTCGTCCGCCGTGTTCAACGAGAAGGGCTACAAATACGTTTTCCGCCCACAGGCCAGCGGCGACCAGTTCGGCATGATGACGATGGACTTCATCGCGCAGAACGCCAAGGCGAAGTTCGACAAGGAGCCAAAGGACCTGCGCGTCGCCATCATCCACGAGGACGGCGCCTATGGCGTCGACGTCTCGAAGGGCAACGAAGCAGGCGCGAAGAAAGCCGGCTTCAACGTCGTGATGAAGGAGGGCTATTCGGCGACCGCGCCCGATCTCTCCGCGCTGGTGACCAAGCTGAAGCGCGCCAAGCCCGACGTGATCTTCCACACCGGCTACAACCCTGACATCACGCTGCTGCTCCGCCAGGCCCGCGAGCAGGGCCTGAAGTTCGGCGCGCTGATGGGGCATGGCGCGGGTTACGGCGTCTATGAGAAGTTGAAGGAAGGCATGGGGGCGGATGCCACCTACATCTTCAACACCGACCCGATCTCGATCTGGCTCGCCAACCAGAAGACCATGGATCCGAAGCTTCCGCCCGTGATCAAGATGGTCGGCGAGGAGTTCGACAAGATCAGGCCGGGCGTTGCCATCCGTTCCGCCCATGTCGGCATCGGCGCGTCCAATACTTACGTGTTCATGGCCGACGTGCTGCCGCGCGCGATCAAGAAGTACGGCGGCGTCGATCCCGAGGCGCTGCGCAAGGCGGCGCTCGACACCGACATCCCCGAAGGCGGCACCATGCTCGGCTTCGGCGTGAAGTTCTACGGCGAGGGCAGCCCCATGGCCGGGCAGAACGAGCGCTCGTTCCCCGTCGTGATCCAGTACATCGACGACAAATCCTCCGTGGTGTGGCCGAAGAGCCAGGCGCAGCGCGAAGCCGTGCTGCCGCTGCCGAAAGGCACCACCTACAGCAACCAATAGCGGCGGAGTGCTCTGGTGCTGGAGGTCAGTGGGCTGGTGAAGCGGTTCGGCGGCTTCACCGCCGTCAACAACGTGTCGTTTCGGGTTGATCAGGGCGAGATCCTCGGCCTGATCGGCCCCAACGGTTCGGGCAAGAGCACGATCTTCAACATGCTCTCCGGCACGCTGGCGCCGACATCGGGCTCGATCGTGTTCGGCGGCTCCGAGATCGCGGGCCTCGCCCCGCACCGGATCATCAACAGCGGCGTCGGCCGCACCTTCCAGATTCCGCGGCCGTTCCGCCGCCTGACCATCTTCGAGAACGTCGCGCTCGCCGGCTTTTACGGCCAGGGCCGCCACAGCCGCGTCAAGGCCGAGGAAGCGGCCGAACGGTCACTCGCGATGGTCGGCCTGCCGACCGATCGCCATGCCAGCGTCGACGGTCTCGGCGCAGCGGGGTTGAAGAAGCTCGAGCTTGCGAAAGCGCTCGCCACGGCGCCGAAGCTGCTGCTGGCCGACGAGAGCCTCGGCGGTCTCGACGAAACCGAGATGGATCAGGCCGCCGACATGTTGCGAAACATCCGCGACGAGCTCGGCATCACCATCATCTGGGTCGAGCACATCATGGGCGTGCTGATGCGCGTCGTCGATCGCGTCATGGTGCTCGATCACGGCGAGAAGATCTCGGAAGGCTTGCCGAGCGCGGTCGCGGGCGATCCGCGCGTGATCGAGGTCTATCTCGGCACCGATGCCGAGACCACGCAGGCCGCGGCCGCCGAAGCGCGCCGCCGCGCGGGAGGCTAGGCATGCTGGAGCTCCGCGCCGTCAATGCCGGCTATGGCACGTTCCAGGCGCTGTTCGATGTCAATCTCGACGTGAAGGCCGGCGAAGCCGTCGGCGTCATCGGCCCCAATGGCGCCGGCAAGACCACTCTGATGCGTGTCATCTCCGGCCTGATCCGGCCCTCGCGCGGGTCGATCCGGATGGAGGGGGCCGACGTCGTGGCAACGCCGCCGCACAAGATCGTCAGCCTCGGGATTGCGCATGTGCCGGAGAACCGGCGATTGTTTCCGCAGCTCTCGGTCGACGACAATCTCAAGATGGGGGCCTTCATGAAGGAGGCGCGCAGCCACTATGCCGATCGGCTCGAAGTGGTGTTCGGCCTGTTTCCGCGCCTGAAGGAACGGCGCCACCAGATGGCGGGCACCATGTCCGGCGGCGAGCAGCAGATGTGCGCGATCGGCCGCGCGCTGATGTCCAATCCAAAGCTGCTGCTGCTCGACGAGCCCTCGGCGGGGTTGGCGCCGGTCGTGGTGCAGCAGGTGTTCGAGCTGGTGAAGCGGATCCGCGCCAGCGGGCTGACCGTGCTGATCGTGGAGCAGAACGTGCAGCAGGTGCTGAAAGTGGTCGATCGCGCCTATCTGATCGAGGCGGGCACCATCCGGGCATCCGGCACGTCCGCCGAGATGCTGGCGAGCGACACGGTCAAGGAAGCGTATCTCGGGGTGTGAGGGGGCATGCAGGCATTCTTGGACATCTTCGACATCTACCTGCTGGAGGCCGTGATCAACGGCATCCTGCTCGGCGGCGTGCTGGCGCTGCTCGCGCTCGGGCTGAACCTGATCTTCGGCGTCATCGACGTGACCTGGATCTGCTATGCCGAGCTGGTGATGATCGGCATGTACGCCATGTATTTCATGGTGCAGTATTACGGCGTCAGCTATTTCGTCGCCGCCCCCTTCACCATCCTGCTGGTCGCGATCCTCGGCGCGGCGCTGCATTACCTCGTGATCGCGCCGCTGCTGACCGCGCCGCCGATCAACCAGCTGCTTGCCACCGGCGGCGTGCTGTTCGTGCTGCAGAGCTTTGCCACGGTCGCCTTCGGCATCGACTTCCGCAATCTCGGCATCCGCCTGCCGGTGCTCGCCCTCGGCGACATGAACTTTAGTTACGCGCGACTCCTGTCATTTTTGGCGGCGCTGGTCGGCATGGTCGCGGTCTATCTGTTCATGACCCGCACCTTCACCGGCACCGCGATCCGCGCCATCTCGCAGGACCGGCAGATCATGGCGCTGATGGGCGTCGACACCAAGCGGATCTATCTCATCACCTCTGCAATCGGCGGCGGGTTGGCCGGGCTCGCCGCCTGCCTCCTGGTGCTGCAATATGACGTGCATCCCTTCGTCGGCCTCTCCTTTGGGCCTATCACCTTTCTGATCTGCGTGCTCGGTGGACTCGGCAATTTCATCGGCGGCTTCATCGCAGCCTTCGTGTTCGCCGAGATCATCTCGCTCGGCGGCCTGTTCTCCGATCTGGAATGGGGCTATGTGCTCGCCTTCGCCTTCTTCATCGTCATGATGTTCATCCGGCCCGCGGGCCTGCTCGCGAGGCGCCGATGATGGGGCAAGGGATGATCGAGCAACGGCGGCTTGCAGCATGGGGGATTGGGCTGGCGGCGCTGGTCGCGCTGCCCTTCGTCTATCGCGATCCCTATCATCTGCACATCCTGGTGCTGATCCTGATCTGGTCGTTCGCTTATACGTCGTGGTCGATGATGGGGCGGTTCGGCCTCGTCTCGCTCGGCCATGGCGGCTTCATGGGGATCGGCGCCTATGTCACCGCGCTGCTCTGGAACCACCTCGGCGTGTCGCCCTGGATCGGCATTCCCGTCAGCATGGTCGCGGCCGGCGCACTGGCGCTGATCGTCGGCTACCCGTGCTTCCGCTTCCGCATCACCGGACACTATTTTGTTCTGGTGACGCTGGCGCTGTCAGGCATCGTGCTCCAGGTCATCACGGCGACGCGCGACTACACCGGCGGCTCGCTCGGATACACGCCGAATCGAACCTCGGGCAACAAGCTGCTGGCACTGCAGTTCGACGACAAGATCACCTGGTATCTGATTGCGCTCGGGGTCTGGCTGTTCGGCATCGTGGTCTGGCACTGGGTCGACCGCAGCATGAGCCGCTACGCGCTGGAGGCGATCTCGGAGGACGAGGACGCAGCGGCCGCCGCCGGCGTCGACGTCACCGCGGAGAAGCTGAAGATCACGCTGCTCAGTGCCCTGATGACGGCGCTTGCGGGCGCGATCTACTGCCAGTACCAGATGTTCATCACGCCCGACACCGTCAGCGGCATCGCGGTATCGCTCCAGATGGTGTTCGCAGCCATCGTCGGCGGCCTGTTCGTCTCGCTCGGCCCGACCTTCGGCGCCGTGATCACCATCCTGCTGGCGGAAACCCTTCGCATCGGCTTCGGCACCAAGGCGGTCGGCTGGGACAACCTCGTCTATGGCGTGCTGCTGGTCCTTTTCATCATATTCCTTCCCAAGGGCATCCTTGGTAGCGTGCTCGACCGATTGAAGCCGCAACGCAAGGTGCCCCGCGCTCATGAGCAAGAAGCCGTCCAAATCGCTCGCCCAGGAACTTGACCGCTACATCACGCCGTTCCGCTACGACGGCTCGGGCAAGTTTCATCTCAAGGCGCACAAGACCGACGAGAAAGGCGATCTCGACAAGGAGAAGGCGCTGGCGATTCTCGACGCCAACAAGAAGCGGCTGATCGGGTTTCAGGAGAAGCTCTATGCCCAGGACCGCTGGTCGCTGCTGATCGTGTTCCAGGCCATGGATGCCGGCGGCAAGGACAGCGCCATCAAGGCGATCTTCGAGGGCATCAATCCGCAGGGATGCGAGGTCCATGCCTTCAAGGCGCCGAGCAGCAAGGAGCTCGACCACGATTTCCTCTGGCGCCACGCGATCGCGCTGCCCGAGCGTGGCCATATCGGCATCTTCAACCGCTCCCATTACGAGGAATGCCTGGTGACGCGCGTGCACCCGGAGATCCTCGCCAAGGAGAAGCTGCCGCAAAAGCTCGTCACCAAGAACATCTGGAAGGAGCGGTTCGAGGACATCTCGGCGTTCGAGCGCTACCTCTGCCGTAACGGCACCGTGGTGCTGAAGTTCTTCCTCAACGTGTCCAAGGACGAGCAGCGCGAGCGCTTCCTCGATCGGCTGGAGGATCCGGCCAAGCAGTGGAAGTTCTCCATGGACGACATCAAGGAGCGCGCGCTGTGGCCGCGCTACCAGGCGGTCTATCAGGACATCGTCCGGCACACCTCGACGCCTCATGCGCCGTGGTACGTCGTGCCCGCGGACCACAAATGGTTCGCGCGCGTCGTGATCGGCTCGGTGATCAATGCCGCGCTCGAAAAGCTCGACCTGCGTTTCCCCCGCGCCGACAAGGCCTCGGTGACCGAGTTCGAGCAAGTGCGCAAGGCCTTGGAGAAAGAGGGGACGGGAGGCAAGAAGAAAGCAAAGTGACAGCCAATCGGACCGCCGACCGCAAGACCGTCAATTTCGCGCTCCAGGGCGGCGGCGCGCACGGCGCCTTCGTCTGGGGCGTGCTCGACCAGGTGCTCGAAGACGGCAGGCTCGCGATCGAGGCGGTCAGCGCGACCAGTGCCGGCGCCATGAATGCGGTGGCGATGGCTTCCGGCATGGCGCACGGGGGTGCGGAGGCCGCGCGGGAGAGCCTGCACGCATTCTGGTACGAAGTGTCTCGCATGGACATGGCGTACGATTTGATGTCGCCGTTGAACCAGTGGATCCAGGCCCTGAAGCTGCCGCCGGAATATCATCCGGTTCACGCCGTCATCCACACGTTGACGCACACGCTGCCGCCGGGTCTGCTCAATCCCTTTCATTTCAATCCGCTCCGGTCGCTCTTGCAGCGCGTCGTCGATTTCGACCGGCTCAATTCCTCGCCCGAGGCGCCGCAACTGTTCCTCAACGCGACCAACGTCCGCACCGGCAAGATCAAGGTATTTCAGAGCCCGCATCTCACCGCGGAGACCGTGCTGGCCTCGGCCTGCCTGCCGCCCTATTTCCAGGCCGTCGAGATCGACGGCGAGCATTATTGGGACGGCGGCTACCTCGGCAATCCCGCGATCTTTCCGCTGATCTACCGCAAGGGCAGCCACGACGTCATCGTCGTGCAGGTCACGGCGATCCGGCGCGACGAGCTGCCGACGAGCGCGGCCGACGTCCTCCATCGCATCAACGAGATCAGCTTCAATTCGTCCCTGATGCGCGAGATGCGCGCGATCGCCTTCGCCACACGGCTGATCGATGATGGCGAGCTCGACAGCGGCAAGCACAGCCGCATGTACATGCACTGGATCGGCAACGACCAGCTGATGTCGCAGCTCGGCACGGCCACGCAATTCCATCCCGAATGGAGCCTGTTGTGCCGCCTGCGCGACGAGGGCCGTTCGGCGGCGCGAAGCTGGCTGGCGCGCAACTTCGACCGGGTCGGGATGGCCTCGACGGTGGACCTGGCCGACATGTTTCTCTAGGCCGCAAAAACTACGAAGACGACCCCATGCACAGTAGCCGGGCGCAGCGGAATCAATGGCTTGCCGGCGAGTGTCATATGAATGCTGATTTTGCGAAATCGAGTTGACGCGGCGGGGCAAAACAGGGACTTGATGTCACCACGCCTATCCAGGGAACCGGCACATTCAAATGTGATCCCTCACATCATTGATCCCGCTTGACAGTGTTGTGGCACAGGAGGAGCATGCCGATGGTCGCAACAAGCGACGCGCAACGTCCACCTCATGAGCAAGGGGAGGTCTATGACTCCACCTCCGCAAATCCAGCCGCGTTAAGTGCGATGGAGCTCGTTCGGACTATCGCATAGCGGCGGAAAACCGCGAACGGCACGCCGGGTCAAGGTTTAGCGGGCTGCATCAGTGAGGCATAGCCCCTACCTTCCCGGCGCTGTATTTTGCATCACATCGATCATGTCCGGATGGCCGTGACGAGGCCGGCCGCGACAGGTGGTTTTGACATCCTGCCTTTCTCCTCCACCTTCCTCCTTGCCGTCATTCCGGGCCGCCTCCCGGAATGACGGAGGGTGTTGCTTGGCAGGTCGGCTGGCCCGAGCGCGCGCCTCGAAGGATGGCCGCAGCGCAATTGCCAGGCAACTGACCTGCGCCGATGTTGCGGTTCCCGATCTTCGCATTGCGGCAAATGCCAAGAGAATGTCGCCTCAAAGGCCTACTTCCGACACAGGCCCCGGGCGAATAGCTGCGATCCGACATGACGCATGTGCTTCGGCGGTGACGGTCCCGACGCCGCCGGCTCATTCATTTTTTCCAGGGAATCCTCGTGTCGCATAAGCTTGCCCCGGCGGTCCTCGCCGCTCTCTTCCTCGCGATCTTCTCTGTCTCCGGTGTCCGGGCCGACACGCCTCGGCCGGCGACGAATAACGCTGCCGCACTGTCGCCCGACGAAGTCAGGCGCGCGCTGGAGACGCTCCAGGACGACAAGAAGCGCGCGCAGATGATCGATACGCTGCGCGCGATCGCGAGTGCGTCCGGTCAGCAGCAGCCTGCGCCGCCCGCGCCCGAGCAGAAGTCGCCGATCCCGCTCTCGGCCGACGGCCTCGGGGCGCAGCTGCTGCTCTCGGTGTCGGAGGAGATCGGCGAAATTTCGAGCGAGATCGCCAGCGTGGCGCGGACGCTCACGCATTTCCCGGCCTTCTACTACTGGATCGTGCGGACCGCGAACGATCCGGCGGCCTATAATCTCCTGATCGAGATCGCATGGAAGCTCGCGCTGGTGCTCGGTTGCGCGCTCGCGGCCGAATGGGTGATCTTCCGCCTGATCCGCCGTCCGGTTGCGTTCCTGGAGGGACGCGTGCCCCAGACCGCGCGCCTGCCGGCGCAGGCGCTGCCCATCGCCGATCCGCCGTCATCGGTGACGGATGTCATCGCCGAACCGGAGCTGCACAAGCGCCGCCACAGCCTGGCGCGGGTCTGGCAGGTCATGCTGCGACTGCCTTTCGTGCTGGGACGCTTCGTCCTTGAACTGCTTCCCGTGGTCCTCTTTGTGGGAGTTGCCACGGCGCTGCTCGGCACCGAGATCGGCGAGCCCACGACGGTTCGCCTCGTGATCCTCGCCGTCGTCAACGCCTACGCATTCTCGCGCGGGCTCATCTGCCTGGTTCGGGCGCTGGCGGGGCCGTTCGGCCTGTTTCCGGTGCGCGCCGAGACCGCGGCCTATATCGAGATCTGGGCGCGCCGCATCGTCGGCGTCGGCGTCTCCGGCATCGCCTTTGCCAATGTGGCGCTGCTGCTCGGTCTGCATCGTGCCGGTTATGCCGCGCTGCTCCGCATGGTGATGCTGGTCGTTCACCTCTTCATCGTCGTCATCATCCTGCAATGTCGCCGGCAGGTCGCCGAGGCCATCCGTGCGCCGGCCGAGCGGCAGGGCATCGCGGCCCGCCTGCGCGACCGCATCGCCGGCGGCTGGCATTATCTCGCCATCGCACTGGATCTTGCGCTGTGGGCGGTGTGGGCGCTCAACATCCGCAACGGCTATTCGCTGCTGCTGCAGTATTTCGTCGGCACCATCGTGGTCGCGGTGATCACGCGCGTCGCCATCATGCTGACGCTGAGCCTGATCGACCGCGGCTTCCGCATCAGGCCAGAGATCCTGCAGCGCTTTCCGGGCCTCGAGATCCGCGCCAACCGCTATCTGCCGCTGCTGCGCCGGATCGTCTCCAGCGTGATCGTCTTCATCGGCTTCGTGGCCGTGCTCGAGGTCTGGGGTGTGGACGCCATCGTCTGGTTCTATGGCGGCCAGATCGGCAGCCGGCTGATCTCGGCCGTGGTGACGATCGGCGTCGCCGTCCTGATCGCGGCGGCGACCTGGGAAGCCAGCAACGCACTCTTAGACCGCCAGATCAACACGCTGTCGCGGGACGGGCACTACGCCCGTGCCGCGCGGTTGCGCACCTTCCAGCCGATGCTGCGCACCGCGCTGCTGTGCCTGATCGCCACCGTCGTCGGACTCACCGCGCTGAGCGAGATCGGCGTCAACGTCGCGCCGCTTTTGGCGGGCGCCGGCATCGTCGGCATCGCCATCGGCTTCGGCTCGCAGAAGCTGGTGCAGGACCTCATCACCGGGCTGTTCCTGCTGCTGGAGAACACGGTCCAGGTCGGCGACAATGTCAGCGTGTCGGGGCTGTCTGGCGTGGTCGAGAACGTCTCGATCCGCACCATCCGTCTGCGCGCCGGCGACGGCGCCGTGCACATCGTGCCGTTCAGCGCGGTCACGACCATCACCAATGCCAGCCGCGGCGCCGGCAACGCCTCGGTCAGCGTCAACGTCGCCTACAAGGAAGACACCGACCGCGCCGGCCAGATCCTCAAGGACATCGTCGACGAGATGCGCCGCGAACCGGAATTCCGCCCGCTGATCCGCGGCGACCTCGATCTGTGGGGCATCGACAAGGTCGACGGCGCGATGGTGTCGATCGTCGGCCAGATCCGCTGCACCGAGGCCGGGCGCTGGCCGGTCCAGCGCGAATTCAACCGCCGCATGAAGCTGCGCTTCCAGCAGAACGGCATCGACGTCGCATCCGCCAACCAGACCATCTTGATGCACGTCGTGCCGCCGCTGGATGGCGCGGCCAATCTGACGCCGCGGCGGGCGGCCGGATAGTCGCTCGGTCGAAATTTCCGGCTTGCCTCCGCGCACCCGGCAGCGTTCACTCGGCCTCCAGCCCGCTGCCGACATGCGGGCGATGAAAATGGGTGGGTGGAATGCTACGAGGGCTATGGGCCGCCTTGCGCGGTCACGTGATCGTCTTGTGCGCCGTGGTCGGATGTGGGACGTGGATTGCACCGGGCCATGCCCAGCCGTTTCCCTCACGCCCCATCACCCTCATCGTACCGTTCGCCGCGGGCGGTCCGACCGACACGCTGGCGCGGATCCTGTCCGAACGGATCGCCGCCGAGCTACGCACCACGGTCGTGGTCGAGAACGTGGCCGGCGCTTCCGGCAGCATCGCCGGTGCGCGCGTGGCGCGTGCGGCCCCTGATGGCACCACCATCACCATCGGCCATTGGGGCACCCATGTGCTGAACGGGGCGATCTTCAAGCTGCCCTATGACGTGGTCGCCGATTTCGAGCCGGTCGCGATGATCGCGATGGGAACGCAGCTCATCGTCGGCAGGAAGTCACTCGAGGCGAACAACCTGAAAGAGATGATCGCCTGGCTGAAGGCCAACCCCGGCAAGGCCACCGCCGGGACGGCCGGGGCCGGCACGGGCGCGCATGTCGCCGGCGTCTTCTTCAAGGACAAGACCGGCACCGACTTCCAGTTCGTGCCCTATCGCGGCGCAGGACCTGCGATGATCGATCTCGTGGCCGGCCAGATCGACATCATGTTCGACCAGGCCTCGAACTCGCTGCCGCACGTCAAGAGCGGTGCGATCAAGGCCTTCGCTGTGACCTCGCCGACGCGGCTCGCATCTGCGCCCGATGTGCCGACCGTCGACGAAACGGGCCTGCCGGGTCTCTACATCTCCTACTGGCACGGCATCTGGGCACCGAAAGCCACGCCGAAGGACATCGTCACGAAACTCAACGCGGCGATCGTCGCCGTGCTCGCCGAGCCCGCCGTCAAGCAGCGCTTTGCCGAACTGGGGCAGGAGATTCCGCTACCGGCGCAGCAGACGCCCGCAGCGCTTGCGGCGTTCCAGAAGGCCGAGACCGAGAAATGGTGGCCGATCGTGAAGGCTGCCGATATCAAGCCGGAATAGCCGCGGCGTTAACCTTTTCTCGCGTGCAGCCTGTCGTTATCGAGAGTCTCGCTGCGGTGCGAGATCACAATCGATGCCTCGGTCGCTACGTCCTTGATCTCGATGGAGCGCTGGCCGACAATGTCCGCGGTTCAATGTGAAGCTTTTTGGGGGAATTCGTGAATAGACCTGCCCGGGTCGTTGCCCAATCGACGTCGTCCGATTCGCCGCAAGGCATGACACTGCTGCGCGATCCCTTGCTCAACAAGGGCACCGCCTTCACGGAAGCCGAGCGCGAGGCCCTGGGCCTGCGCGGCCTGTTGCCGCCTTGCGTGCTGACGATGGAGACGCAGGCTCAGCGCGTCCTCACCAATCTGCGCACGCTGCCGACCGATCTGGAGAAATACGTCGCGCTGAACGCGCTGCATGACCGCAACGAGGCGCTGTTCTTCCGCGTCGTCGTCGACAACATCGACGAGATCCAGCCGATCATCTACACGCCGACGGTCGGGCTTGCCTGCCAGAAATTCGGCCTGATCTTCCAGCGGCCGCGCGGCATGTTCATCTCCTCGCGCGATCGCGGGCAGATCGCCGAGATTCTGAAGAACTGGCCCTATTCGGCCAAGCTGATCGTCGTCACCGACGGCGAGCGCATTTTGGGACTTGGCGATCTCGGCGCCAACGGCATGGGTATTCCTGTCGGCAAGCTCTCGCTCTATTCGGCCTGCGCCGGCGTGCATCCGGAGGCGTGCCTTCCGATCGTGCTCGACGTCGGCACCAACAACGAAGAGCTTTTGAACGATCCCTATTATCTCGGCCTGCGCGAGCGGCGGCTGACGGGCGAGGCCTATGACAGCTTCGTCGACGAATTCATGCAAGCCGCGCGAAAGACCTTCCCGGGCGTGCTGATCCAGTTCGAGGATTTCGCCAATCACTCGGCGTTCAAGCTGCTGCACAAATACCGGGATGAAGCCTGCGTCTTCAACGACGACATCCAGGGCACCGCGGCGGTCGCGCTCGCCGGCCTGTTCTCGGCGCTGCGCGTGAATGGCGGCAAGCTGAAGGATCAGAAGATCCTGTTCTTAGGGGCAGGCGAAGCGGCAACCGGCATCGCCGATCTCGTGGTGTCCGCGATGATGGCGGAGGGCGCCTCGGAAGCCGAAGCACTGCGGCGCAACTGGCTGGTGGATTCCCGCGGCCTCGTCGTCGGCGGCCGCGAAGGCCTCTCCGGCCACAAGCTGCGCTATGCGCACACCGGTCAGGCGCCGATCAGCGACTTCCTCACCGCGATCAAGACGCTGAAGCCGACGGCGATCATCGGGGTTGCCGCGGTCGGCGGCGCCTTCACGCCCGAGGTGCTCGAGGCGATGGCCGAGCTCAACGAGCAGCCGATCGTGTTCGCGCTCTCCAACCCGACCTCGAAGGCCGAATGCTCGGCGGAGGACGCCTATCGCTACACCAAGGGGCGCGCGCTGTTCGCCTGCGGCAGTCCGTATGATCCGGTGACGCTCAACGGCCGCAGCTTCGTGCCGCGCCAGGGCAACAACTCCTACATCTTCCCCGGCGTCGGCCTCGGCGTCATCGCCAGCGGCTCGAAGCTGGTGACCGACGAGATGTTCATGGCGGCGGCCCATACGCTCGCTAATTGCGTCGGCAAGGAGGATCTCGCGCAGGGCAGCCTCTATCCGGCCCTGCCGCGCATCCGCGAAGTCTCGGTCCGCATCGCCGCGGCCGTTGCCGACGTCGCCTATCAACGCGGGCTCGCCGACGGACCCGCGCCCAACGACGTCAAGGCTCTGGTGCAGTCGCAGATGTACGAGCCGCATTACTGAGTGCCTCCACACCGTCATGGCCGGGCATAGCCGTCCGAAGGACGGCGTCGCTTCCGCTTGCCTATGTCCCGGCCATCCACGCCGTGCTCCGTGGCACGAAGAACGTGGATGCCCGGGCCTTCGCCTCGCCGAAGCGGCTTCGGCCGCGCAGGCGGGACAAGCCCGGGCATGACGACCTTCTGAATTCAAGCGGCTATTAGGTCAGCCCGGCGCCACCATCACAGGTGGAATCGCCGTTGCCTCGCGCGGCCGCATATGCGACAATCTGTAGCGTTACAAGAAAACTCAATCCGCAAGGTAAGCCGCCATGGACGATCGTTTGCCCGAACTGGGCGACCTCGAGCACGAGGTCATGCAATTGGTTTGGGCCCATGGTCCTGTCACGGCCGAAATCGTGCGCGAGCGGTTGTCGCGGCGTCTGAAGGAATCGACGGTGCGCACGGTGCTGCGTCGGCTCGAAGAAAAGGGCTATGCTAACCACACCGTGGACGGACGCACCTATGTCTACCACGCGGCCGAAGAGCGCTCGCGGGTTGCGGCCAAGGCGGTGCAGCGCATCGTCGACTGGTTCTGCAACGGCTCGATGGAAGAGGTCCTCGTCGGCATGGTGGACAACAAGATGCTCGACCAGCAGCAATTGCGCACGCTGGCCGACCAGGTGGCCAAGGCGAAGAAGGCGAGGGGAGTGAAGAAAGAATGATCGCAACTCTGGCGGAGGCGGCACTGCGCTCCCTTGTGCTGGGAGGCGTCGTCTGGTTCGGTCTCAATCTGTTTCGCGTGCGCAATCCGCACGTTCACATGACGGCGTGGGTCGTCGTGCTGCTGGCGTCGCTGGCGATGCCCTTCGTGATGCACTGGCCGACGCTCACGATCACCCGGCTGCCTTTGCCGGTCGTCGTGCCGAATGATTTTCTGCCGGCCGACATCTCGATGCCGGAGACGCCGCAGCCCGCGCTGCCAGTCGCGCCCGGCATTGCTATCGCGCCGCAAGCCAGAAGCGGGCTCTCGATCAATTGGTGGCTCATTGCCACCATCATCTATGCCGGCATCGCCGGCCTGTTGCTGCTGCGGCTCGCGATCGGGCTCTGCCTGACCTGGCGTCTGGCGCGCGCTGCAAAGCCGATGAATGGCCTGCAGATGATCGCCGCCGACGTGCGCGTCAGCCGCGATGTCGGCGGCCCCGTCACCTTCGGCTCGACCATTCTGGTGCCGCCGCAATTCGCCGGCTGGGACGCGAAGAAGCGCCTCGCGGTGCTCGCGCATGAAGGCGCGCATGTCGCCAATCGCGATTTCTACGTCCTCCTGCTGGCATCGCTCAACCGCGCGGTGTTCTGGTTCAGCCCGTTCTCGTGGTGGCAGCTCGCGCGCCTTGCGGAGCTCGCCGAGATCATCAGCGACGCCGAGGCGATCGAGGTGATCGACGATCGGCTGTCCTATGCGGAAATCCTGCTCGATTTTGCCAGCACCGTGAAGCCGCGGCCGGTCGAGCTAGCGATGGCGCGGGCCTCGACCGTGCGCGCCCGTGTCGAGCGCATCATCGCGGCTGCCGCCATGCCCGTCGCGGTCAGCTGGCGAAAGCGGCTCTGGATCGCGGCTGCGATCGTCCCCGTGGTGATCGTGTCCGCCGGCATGATCGCCTATCGCACGCCGGACGCGGCGCCCGCCGCCGCGGATGCCGGCGAGGTGCCCGCCCAGCATTACCGCCCGTTCGTCAATTTCTACGCCATGGGTCCGGCCTCGGTGTTCGCCATCTTCCGCGAGGGCGACGAGGTCTATGGCCAGCTCACCGGCCAGCGCAGGCTGCGCCTGACGGTCGGCAATGACGGCACGGCCACCTACGCGGCCTCGTCCGGCGAGATCACCTTCGCGCTCGATGCGGAGCGCCGCTCGTCCGAGCTGACGCTGCGCATGAACGGCCGCGACATTCGTGCGGTTCGTGTCGCCGAGATGCCGGCGGCGGTAGCCGAGCCGGTATCGCTCGATCCGTATGTCGGTTGGTACAGGATTGCGCCAAACCGCGTGCTCACCGTGCGCCGCGACGGCGACCGTCTCTCATTGCGGGAGACCGGCCAGGACGCAACGCAGGTGCTCCCCGAGGGCACCGACGCCTTCTCCTTCCGCGGCGATCATCTCGTGATCTTCCTGCGCGACGAGCAGGCGAAAGTGTCGCGCCTGCTGGTGCAGAGCGCCATCTTCGGTGCCCGCCTGGGAGCCCGCGTCGACCCGGCGGTGGCCCAGGCGGTCGAGGCGGATTTCGCGCGCCGCCTCGCGAAGGTCTCCGACAGATTCAGGGAGCAGGTGCCGGCGGCCGGCAGTAAGGAGATGGTCTTGGCCGGCATCGAGGATCTTCGCCGCGGCACGCCGGACTATGATCGCATGAGCGCGTCGCTCGCGGCCAAGGTCCACCGCTATCTCGCCGAAATGCAAACGACTTTCGTGGCGCTCGGCGCGGTGGAATCGATCTTCTTCCGCGGCGTCGGGCCCGGCGGCTATGACATCTATGGTGTGAAGTTCGCGAACGGCAGCGCGGAATTTCGCCTGATGATCGAGCCGGACGGCAAGGCCGGCGACGTGTTCTTCCGCGCCGACGGCAATGACGAGATCGGCGGCATGGTGTCTTGCGCGGAGGAGGCGAGCGTCCGCGGCCGCGCCGGCACCTCGCCGATCAGGATCATGCTCTATAACGAGTTGGCCGACGACATCCAGGTCTTCAATCTCGATGCGGACGGCAATCGCAAGGCGCAGATCGTCAGGCCCAACATGACCTGGTTCACCACCACCACCGTGAACAATCCCTGGATGATCGCCGACAAGTCCGGACGGTGTCTGGAGATCGTGATGCCGGGGCGGCAGACCCGCTTCCACAATGTCGAAGCCTCGGCTATCGGCGCGCGTCCGGGCCGCGCCGCGCGCCGCGCCGTTCCGATCGCCAATGGCGAGGAGATGCTGCGCCGTTATATCGAGGGCGTCGGCAGGGGGCAGCCGGACTACGCGCACATGACGTCGGAAGTGGCCGACATCACGCGCCAGCAATTGCCGTTCGACCAGGCGATCCTGGCGCGGCTCGGCGCGCTGCGCGCGGTGTCCTTCCGCGGCGTCACCGCGCTCGACAGCGACATCTACATCGCCCAGTTCGCCAACGGTTCGGCGGAATGGCGCATCGGCGTCAGGAACGACACCATCACGAAGATTGCGCTCGGGCCGAATTTCTAGGGACGCCGGCGGCTCCCGATGTCGTGACGGAGGTGCTGCAATCTCCGCTTGTCGGCCAGTGCCTTGAATGCTACGGTCAGTAGCATTACAAATCGTAGCTTAGAGCCGGAACATTCGCCATGAGCAATTCCGCAAGGGCCGAAGCCGTGCTGGCTCTGCATCGTTTCGGGATGGGGCCGCGGCCGGGATCGATCGCCGCCGTCGGGAGCGACCCGCGCGGCGCGCTGATCGCCGAGCTCGACCGCCCGCTCGCGCTCACCGCGGCGAGCGCTCTGCCCCCCAGTGCGAAAGCCTATCGCACCGTGGCCGATGCCAATGCGCGGCGAGCCGCGCGGGCCAAGCAGGCGCAGCAGCAGGCCAAGAAGCAGCAGATGGCGTCGGCTGGCTCGGGCGATCAGGCCGAGGCGCGGCCCGAGGGGCAGGCACAGGGCTATGCCCAGGAAAAGGATGCGGCCGAGATGGCGGCGAAGCAGGCGGCCGACGCCATTCCCGATCCAGGGCGTCCGATCTACCTGCAGGAAGCCAAGCTCCGCACGGAAGCCGCGCTCACGGCCGATATCGGTTTTGCCGAGCGGCTGGTCTGGTTCTGGTCCAACCATTTCTGCATCTCGGCCAACAAGATCCAGAGCATGTCCGGTGCCTATGAGCGCGAGGCGGTTCGCGCCAACGCGCTCGGCCGCTTCGTCGATCTCCTGCTGGCCGTCGAAGGCCATCCGGCCATGCTGTTCTATCTCGACAATCTGGAATCGATGGGCGCCAACTCGACGGCCGGCATCAATCGCAACCGCGGCCTCAACGAGAACATCGCGCGCGAGATCATGGAGCTGCATACGCTCGGCGTGCGCACCGGCTACACCCAGGACGACGTCATCAGCTTCGCCAACGTGATGACCGGCTGGACGCTGGTGCCGCCCGGCGCCGATCCCCAACATGGCGGCGAGTTCACCTTCAATCCGCGGCTGCACGAGCCCGGCGGACAGACCCTGCTCGGTAAGCGCTACGAGCAGGAGGATGTCGAGCAGGGCCGTGCCGTGCTGCGCGATCTCGCCGCGCATCCGGCGACCGCGACCCATGTCGCGACCAAGCTCGCGCGCCACTTCGTCACCGACGCGCCGCCGCCCACTCTGGTCGAGCAGATGACGAAGAGTTTTCGTGAGACCGATGGCGATCTCAAGCAGATCGCGATCGCGATGGTGTCGTCCGACGAGGCGTGGCGCGCGCCGCCGGCAAAGCTCAAGCGTCCGAGCGAATGGGTCGTCGGCATGGTGCGTGCGACCGGCATCACGCAGGTCGATCCCGTCCTCTACACCGGCGGCCAGCAGCTGCTCGGCGAGCCGCTATGGCGTCCGTCCGCGCCCAAGGGATATCCGGATGACGAAGCGAGCTGGATCGACGGCGTCGGCCGCCGGCTCGACGTCGCCAACAATTTTGCCGAGCGCATATCCGGCATGGCCGATCCGCAAGCCATCGTCGAGGACGTCTTTGCATCCGAGATCGCGGCCGAGGTGAAGCAGGCGGTCGGCCGCGCCGAGAGCCGGCAGCAGGCGCTGGCGCTGCTGTTCATGTCGGCGGATTTTCAGAGGAGGTGAGCATGGGCGTCAATCATCTGCCCACGCGGCGCGAGCTTCTGGTCGGCTCCGGTGCGCTGTTCGCATGGAGCCAGATGCCCAGGATCGCGCGCGCCGAAGGCCGCGACCCGCGCCTGCTCGTCATCGTGCTGCGCGGCGCGCTCGACGGCCTCGGTGCCGTCGCGCCGGTCGGCGATCCCGACTGGATCTCCTTGCGCGGCGATCGCGCGCTGCTGCTGGACGGCAAGCCGCCGGCGCTGCCGCTCGACGCCTTCTTCGCGCTCAACCCGGCGATGCCGAATTTGCACCGGCTCTACAGGAGCGGCAAGGCGGCGATCGTCCATGCCACGGCCACGCCCTATCGCGAGCGTTCGCATTTCGACGGCCAGGACGTGCTGGAGAGCGGGCTTGTCAAGCCCGGTATGACCAGCTCGGGATGGCTCAACCGCGCGCTGCTCGCGCTGGAATCGGGCGGCCGCGTCGACCCGCGCGGTAGCCGCGCGCTCGGCATCGGCTCGGTGACGCCGCTGGTGGTGCGCGGCTCCGCGCCTGTGATGACGTGGGTGCCGCAAAGGCTCTTGCCGGCGAGCGAGGACACGCAGAGCCGCCTGCTCGATCTCTACCAGCACACCGACCCGAAGCTCGCGACCGTGCTGCAGGCGCGCATGAAGCTCGCTTCGCTCAGCGGGGCGCCGGGCACGGGCGAGGCGATGTCTGACGATCCAACCCTGGCGCCGCCGGGCATCGCACGCGTGCGCGCCTACTTCGCAGACGCCGCCGGCACGGCCGCGCGCTATCTCGCCAAGCCCGACGGCCCGCGCGTCGGCGCCATGGGCTTCGTCGGCTGGGATACGCATATCGCGGAAGGCGCGGCCTCGGGCCAGCTCTACAATCTGCTCGGTGCGCTCGACGGCGCCTTCGTCGCGATCGAGAGCAACATGGGCGAAGCCTGGAAGGAGACGGTGGTGGCCGTCGTCACCGAGTTCGGCCGCACCGCCCGCATCAACGGCACGCAGGGCACCGATCACGGCACCGGCACGGTCGCCTTCCTGATCGGCGGCGGGCTCGCCGGCGGCCGTGTGATCGCGGACTGGCCGGGACTGAAGCCGGCGCAGCTGTTCGAGGATCGCGACCTCAAGCCGACCACCGATCTGCGCGCCGTGCTCAAGGGCCTGCTGAGGGATCATTTGCGCGTCGAAGAGACAGTGCTGGCGGAAACGGTCTTTCCCGGCAGCGCAGACATCAAGCCGATGGGGGGCCTTGTGGCCTGAAGCGCGATGTGCACGCTGACGCAACGAGAGCTCGATTTTCTCGCCAGCTTGAAGGCGACTTGGCGACGGCTCTATTGGCGTGAGTTCGCGCGTCTTCTCGAGGAGGGGGCAGAGTCCGGCGAGACTCGTGTCGATATTTGCCCCGCCTCGCAAAGGACATGAGGAGAAGCCTGGATGAGACGCCGCCGGTTCATTTCACTTCTCGGGGCAGCCGCGCTGGCGCCGCTCTCCGCTCCGCCAGTATCTGCGGAGCCATCTGGCGGCTGCGGTGTTCCGCTTGCGCGAGATGATGGCTGGCCTGCCGGCTCCGTCAACGACGATGGGCTCGTCAACCGCGACGTGCTGTGCAGGATGGGGGATCGGCTCGCATCAAGCGATGCCAACATTCATGCAGTTCTGGTCGCCCGCGACGGCAAGCTGGCGTTCGAACGTTACTTCAAGGGCGCCGACGAGATACCCGGCTACATCTACGGCCGCCGGGTCGAAACCATCGCCTTCGATGCCGATACGTTGCACAACATGAAGTCTGTTTCGAAGAGCGTTGCATCTCTCGTCGTCGGGATTGCGATCGATCGCGGGCTGATACGCGGCGTCACCGAGCCGATCTTCAGCTTCTTCCCCGAGCTGTCCGACTTGCGTTCTCCCGAAAAGGACCGCATCCGGCTGGCGCATGTGCTCACCATGTCGATGGGCCTGAAGTGGGTCGAGGCGACACCCGCGACGGGAGACGACGACAATGACGAGACGCGGATGCATATGGCATGGGATCCGTGTCGCTACGTTCTCGGTCTTCCCGTGACCGCCGCGGCAGGGCAGGAGTTCTTCTACAACACCGGCGCGCTCACGCTTGTGTCGGCCATCATCCGCAAGGCGACTGGACGTCCCCTCGACGAATTTGCGCGCGAGAATTTGTTCGAACCTCTGGGTATAACCGGCACGGCGTGGGGCCGGTACAGGGGGGATACCGATGCCGGAGGAGGATTGCGCCTGCGGCCGCGCGACATGGCCAAGATCGGCCAACTCGTGCTTGCGGGCGGTCGCTGGAACGACCGCCAGATCGTTTCCAAGGCATGGATCGAGGCTTCGACGGCGGAGAAGATCAAGGCGACGGACGATCAATCCTACGGATATCTGTGGTGGCGCGGCCAAGCGCGCCTCAATGACCGGAAGGTCGCCTGGGTCGGCGCGCTGGGGCGCGGCGGGCAGTCGATCCGCATCGTGCCGGAACTCGATCTCGTCGTCGCAGTGACTGCGGGTTACTATCAGGACTACAGCCCGAAAGCGTTTCAACTCCAGTTCGGTATATTCAGGGACGTCCTGCGCGCGATCCCGCCTCCGGCCTGAGCTGGAGCCGGCCACCGTCAGGGCAATCGCATATGGCATTTCCGCCAGCTGAGCGCGCGCCTCGTCCTTCGAGACGACGCGCTTCGCGGTCTCCTCATCAGGATGAGGCTAAGCGGCATCGGTGCCCGTCAAGACTGCTGCCGCACACTCCGTCCTCATCCTGAGGGCCCGCCAGCGGCGGGCTGTCCCGATTCAGGACGCGTCACTGTGGTCGAATCGTCACAGCTGACGCGAAACGGCGGCGGCCCCACGCCCGCTTTTGTTCCGACAAGGTTCTGCCCTCATTGCCCACCGAAATTCCGTGCAGTTCGGAGGGCGCATCATGTCTCGCATTGCACGTGCCGAAACTGCCCGGATTTCGCTGGCAACCTCGAGCCGGCTGCTGCTGGCCATCGTCGGGGCCGCCTCGCTCGCCGCCTGCGCGCAATCGCCGGTCGGCCGCCAGAAGGCCGATCTCGCGGCCACCGGCCGGCAGGCCGCGGTCGAGCGGCCGCACCGGGTGGCGGCGCTGCATCCAAGGCCGGTCAGCCGGGTGCGCATTCCCGATGGCGATGCAAAGCAAGCGACCTCGCACGGCGTTGCCAGCTTCTATTCGGATACGGAGACTGCGAGCGGCGAGAAGTTCGACAAGAACGAATTGACCGCGGCCCATCCGACCCTGCCATTCGGCACCAAGCTGCGCGTCACCGACGTTTCCTCCGGCCGCTTCGTGACCGTCAGGGTCAACGATCGCGGTCCCTATATCCGCGGACGCGTCGTCGACGTCTCGCCTTCCGCGGCCGAGGCGCTCGGCATGGTCGATAGGGGCATCACCAATGTCCGGCTCGACGTCGTGCAATGAGGCCCGGCCCGTCGAGATCAACCCGCGCACTTAACCGGCTGTTAGCTGCTCTGTCGCACCATGGGTGTCCAACAAGTCGGGGCTCCAGGTTCGGAGCCTTCTGGGGAGGCGGCGCTTGAACACGATCCAGTATCTCGAAGATCAGGCTGCGCGCGCCGAGCGGCTCGCCAAACGGATCACGGATACGCTGACGATCGAAAGGCTGCTGACCTTCGCGGGCGAGCGCCGCCGCGAGATCGAGGTCATCGCCGGCAAGCACCGCCGCGCTTAACTCCCGCATCCATGCGCTGAACGCATTCGCCCTCGCTGAGAGGCGCGGAACTTCTTCCTTTTTCCTGCGTCATGACAGTGATTGAAGAGGAGGACGTCATGGGTTTTGGACGAGGTGCTTTGCTTTGGTTGCTTGGCGTGCCGCTGCCGATCGTTCTGCTGCTGGCATTGTTCTGGCACCACTAAAGCATGATCCGGACCCGGAGGGCCGCGTTCGCGCGAAGCGCGAAGCGGTTGTCCGAAGAGATCATGCTCGACTGAAAATGTTGCCGCACGAAAAGCGCCGCGGAAGCGGCGCTTTTTTTGTTCCTGCGAGCCGAGGCAATCGATGAGGTGGATGTGTCCTCAGCTATGGCTCTCGACGAAGTCGCTGAGATAGTCGGGCAGCTCTATGCCATAGATGTCGCAGCGTGCCTTTATCGCGCCGGCGACGTCGGTCGAGATGTCCTTCATCCAATGTTCGAGCGTGTTGAACGAAATCACCTTGATGGGGTCGTTGAAGCAGCCGGCGACGAACTCGCCGATCGTGGCTTCGAGATCGCTCCGCTCGATGCGAATCTCAGTCGCCTGGTCGAGGCGGTCGATCACCACGAACAGGGTCTTGTCTGCGCCATAGGGCACGACCGGGGGTAGTACGCCAGCTGCAAGCATGTGAGGCACTCACGCCTTGACTTCCGATCTCCCCTAACGGGAACAACCGGCAGAAAGTTCCTACGCGCCTGCATGTGAAGCGCCGTCAGAGAAATTCTCTCCAGCGCGAGAGCTCGATGACGTGTTCGGGCGAGAGGATGCCGGTCACGAGCGGCGGCTGCGCCGCTGTCCGGATCTCATAGAGATGCCGGGTCGTGGCCGGCTTTCCCATGAACGCCGAGATGCACTCGTCCAGAGTGCCTTCCGTTATCGGGTATGATTCCCGGTCCGGCCGGCGCTGGTTTGCGAGCGACGGCCATTTATGCAGGGCCGCAAGCGCACCGAAATCGACCTTTGACTCCGCAACCGCGTCCCCCATCGTCCCACCTCACGCAAAAAACACCCCAGCACGCGGATTTGCGTACCGGGGCCCATACCTGTCGCTGCATCTCGACGCCACAACGCAGCAGCCGGGAAAAGGTTCCCGGCCGCGGTGTCATGATCAGCTCGCCGCCGCCGCGATTCTCTGCCCCGGGCTGGCTAGCCCGTGGCCGTGCTCGTCACCGCGGCCGACCTCCGGCGGCAGCCCGGCAAAGCGCCGCAAGGCTTCCGCCATCTGCACCCGGCCCGAGACGCCCGTGATCACCACATCGACCATGGTGAAGGACGAGTGGAAATGGCCGTGCGCCTTGAGCTGCTCGACCGGGACGCCTGCGACCGCCATCGCCTCGGCATAAGCGATGCCTTCGTCGCGCAGCGGATCGAACTCGCAGGTCGTCACGAAGGCCGGCGGCAGCCTTTCGACCTTGCCGCGGAGTGGCGAGGCGCGCGGATCGGTGCGGTCCGCCGGCGAGCAGTAGAGGTCCCAGAACCAGTACATCAGCGAGCGCGTCAGGAAGTAGCCGGTCGCATTGTCGTTATAGGACGGGCGATCGAAGGTGCAGTCGGTGACCGGGCAGATCAGGAGCTGACCGGCGATCTCCGGCCCGCCGCGGTCGCGTGCGAGCTGGCAGGTGACGGCGGCGATGTTGCCGCCGGCGCTCCAGCCCGCAACCAGCACCGGGCCCGGCTTGCCGCCGAGCTCAGTGGCGTGCTCGGCGATCCAGCGCGTGGCCGCATAGCCGTCTTCGGCAGCGGTCGGGAAGCGATGCTCCGGCGCGTGACGATAGCCGACGCTGACGAACATCATGCCGGTCCGCCGCACCATGTCGCGGCAGAACGGCTCGTCCGACTGCTCGTCGCCGAGCACCCAGCCGCCGCCGTGGAAATAGACCACGACCGGATGCGGTCCCGGCGTTGCCGGCTTGTAGACGCGGTATGGCAGCGCGCCATCGGTGACGGGGAGGGTGCCATCGACGATATCGCCGATCGGCCGCCCGGCGGGACGGCCCTTGTTGAACTCGTTCACGAACTCGCGCGCGCCGAGCGCGCCCATCGACTCGATCTGCGGCAGGTTCAGCGATGCGAGCAGGTTCAGCACCAGCCGCACATCCGGCTGCAGCCGCACCACCTCGCCGTCATTGCATTGCTCTGCACCGCCAGGGCCGGTGAGCTTGAAACCGAGCATGCCGCGGCTGACCACCTCGTCGCAGATGCTGCGATAGGGGCCGACGCCGCCGGTATAGGGCATCAGGCCCTGCACCTTGCCGGGGACGTTGGCGCCCGTGTACCAGGTGTTGGCGAGCCGATGCAGCGTCACCATCGAGCAGTCCGCCATGTGCCGGCCCCAGCCGGCCTGCGCCGTCTCGGTCGGCTCGATCGTGGTGAAGCCGGCATCGCGCAATGCGGCGAGCCGGTCGACCACCCAGTCGACATGCTGCTCGATCGACACCGCCATGTTCGACAGCACCGACGGGCTGCCGGGCCCGGTGATCATGAAGAAGTTGGGAAAGCCTTCGACGGTGAGCCCGAGATAGGTCTGCGGCCCCTGCGCCCAGACATCTGTCAGCGACTTGCCGCCGCGCCCGGTGATCGGATGCACGGCGCGGATCGCGCCGGTCATGGCGTCGAACCCGGTCGCGAATACGATGATTTCGACGTCGACGCTGCGGCCGTTCGTGGAGATGCCACTCGCCGTGATCGCCTTGATCGGCTCCTGGCGCAGATTGACCAGCGTGACGTTCGGCCGGTTGTAAGTGGCGTAATAATTGGTGTCGAGGCAGGGACGCTTTGCGCCGAAGGGATGATCGTGCGGCGTGAGCGCCGCCGCTGTCTCGGGGTCCTTGACCGCCGCCCGGATCTTCTCGCGGATCAGGTCCTGGACGATCTTGTTGCCGTCGACGTCGACGGCCTGATCGGCCCAGAGCTGGGTCAGGATGTGGACGAGGTCGCCGGCGGCCCAGGCACGTTCGAATCGCTCGCGACGCTCGGCATCGCTCAATTGCCAGCTCACGACCGTCTGCTGCGGATAGGGCACGCCCGCCATCGACTGGCGCGCCTGCTCGCGATAGGCCGGGCGATCGGACTGCAGCAGGCTCATGCGGTCCGATGGCGCCGGGCCGTTATGCGCAGGCAGTGCGAAGTTCGGCGTGCGCTGGAACACGGTCAGATGCGCGGCCTGCTCGGCGATCAGCGGGATCGACTGGATGGCGGACGAGCCGGTGCCGATCACGGCGACGCGTTTTCCCGCGAGATTGACGCCGCCATGCGGCCAGCGTCCGGTGAAATAGACCTCACCCTTGAAATCCTTGACGCCGTCGATCTCCGGCGGCTTCGGCGCCGAGAGGCAGCCGGTGGCCATGATGTAGTGGCGGCAGGAGACAGGTGGGCCATTGTCCGTGGTCAGCTGCCAGCGCTCGGCCTTCTCGTCCCACTTGGCTTCGGTGACCTTGGTCCTGAAGCGGATGTCGCCCCTGAGATCGTAGCGGTCGGCGACGAAGCCGAGATAACGCAGGATTTCGGGCTGGGTGGCGTATTTCTCCGACCAGGTCCAGGCCGTCTCGAGCTCCGGATCGAAGGTGTAGCTGTAGTCGATGGTCTGGATGTCGCAGCGCGCGCCCGGATAGCGGTTCCAGTACCAGGTGCCGCCGACGTCGCCGGCCTCTTCGAGCCCGACCGCCGAGAGGCCGGCCTTGCGCAGGCGATGAAGGAGATAGAGGCCGGCAAAGCCGGCGCCGACCACGGCGACATCGACCTGCTGAGCGGTTCCGCGCTCATCGGAGGCACGTGTGGCAACCATCGCATCAGGCATGACATCCTCCCGTATGTTTTGTTTTGCCGGCAGGCTATCGCCACATGCACGGCTTGTCATCACAGCAAGTGCAATCTTCGGTAGGCGTTTGCGGCGTCACCGTCGCGCGTGAATGTTGCGGCACTACACGCACCGCGATGCACAATGGCCGTGATTGCCCGGGCTAATCATGCCCGATCCGCCTGTGTATGCTTGCGGTTACAAGCCACGCGTACCGGCCGGGCGTCATGACAGAGTTGAGTGAGCGGACCAAAGCGAACATGGACGTCGTCCTGGAGGAGACGTGTAGGCAATTGCCGCATGGCGGCGATCACGACAGCCGCAGGTTCATCGCCGAACGCCTGATCGAAGCCGCGCGGGCCGGGCACTCCACGCTCGGCGAGCTCGGCATCGTCGCGCGGCACGCGCTGGCGGAGATTCTCGCAAAGCGCAGTTAGTGTGAGCCGGCAGGCTTGCTCCGCCGACGGCCGCGGACGTAACCTGCAGGAAACCGTTCCGCGCATCGAGATGCACCGAAGATGCGATCCCTGCTCGCGCTTCTTGCGGCCTCCATTGTCCTGTGTTGCGCCGGCTCGGCCGTGGCGCAGCCGGTCGGACAGTTTCCGTTCGCGCTGACGCGTGAAGGACAGATGCTCGGCGCCGTCGAAGGTGAGGTGGCCTCGTTCAAGGGACTGGCCTACGCGGCGCCGCCGGTCGGCGCGTTGCGCTGGCGCCCGCCGCAGCCGACGCCCGAAAGTTCGGAGATGCACACCGCCTACGATTACGGCGCGCCGTGCCTTCAGCCGTCCTTGCCTGATACGAGCGAGGATTGCCTGACGCTGAACGTGTTCCGCCCCTTCGGGGTCGACGGCCCGCTGCCGGTGATGATGTTCATCCATGGCGGCGGCTTCATCGGCGGCACCGCGAATGAGCGGCTGTTCGACGGTGCCAGGCTGGCGCAGGCCGGCCTCATCGTGGTCACCGCAAATTATCGCCTTGGCGTGCTCGGCTGGCTCACTGATCCTGCGCTGACGGACGGCGGCTCCGGCAATTACGGCCTGATGGACCAGATCGCCGCGCTGCATTGGGTTCATGACAACATCGCCGCCTTCGGCGGTGATCCGCACAATGTCACCTTGTTCGGCAGCGATTCAGGCGCGACATCGATCGCGCTTCTGATGCTGTCCGCGCAGTCGCGCGATCTGTTCCAGAAGGCCATTCTGCAATCGGTGCCCGCTCGCGCGCCCCTGCGCTCGGCGCAGGATGCGCAGGCGATGGGCCGGCAGTTCGTGGCGGCGCTCGGACCGCAGGCGGATTTGCGTGCCGCCGGACCGCGACGCCTGCTTGCCGCCGAAAGCCGTCTGCTGGAGCAATCGCGGTACGGCTTCGCGCCGATGATGGATGGAGCTCTGGTGGCCGAGGATATCGCGGCAGGCTTTGCGGCCGGACACCAAAGCCGCATTCCCCTGATCATCGGCTCGAACGACGACGAGACGGGTTTCGACGGCGAGTTCGATGCCAAGGAGGAGCTTGCAGCGTCAGGCCTCACAAGCGATGAGCTGCGCAAGCTCTATCCTGATCTCGCCAAGCCTGATCTCGCCAAGCCTTCTCTTGTTAAGCCTTCGGATGTTGCGGCACGATTCTACACCGACAAGGTCTTTTCCGAGCCCGCAAGACTGCTGGCGCGCCTGCATGCCGCAAGCGGCGCGGCGACCTTTCGCTATCGCTTCGCCTATGTGCCCGAGGCGCGTCGCGCCAATCCTGGGCCTGGGCATGGGCGCGAGCTGCAGTTCATCTTCGGTGCAGAAGGCGTGCCGGGAGCGGGCATCTTCTCGCGGGCTGATCGCGAGGTCGCAAGCCGCATGCGGTCCTATTGGATCAACTTCGCCAGAAGCGGCGATCCCAACGGTCCCGGTCTGCCGCATTGGGATTCCGTCGCTGGCCGCGATCGCCTGCTGCTGATCGCGAACGATCACATCGCGAGCGGAGACGACCCCTGGTCGGAGCGTCTCGACCGGATCGCAGGCGAGAGCAAGAAATGAGCTGGACTTAAGCGGCGAGCTCGACGCGGGGCGCCGGCGTCAGCCGGCCTTCCTCCAGATAGTCCATCGCGCCGTCCTTCTCGACGGCATAGAACTGCTGGCCTTCGCGTGACTTGAAGGCGGCGCGAACGATGCCGCGGCGGCCCTTGTCACTGTTGACGACGTCCCCCAGCGCAAACTTCTTCATCTCACGTCTCACTTGTCTTCAGGCCGACTGCTTCGGCCACGCCGGGGATTTTGGGCGGCAAATCGTTAACGACTTGCTAACCATGCCGGTTTGCCTATGCTCGCCGCCGGACGCGCGGGCACGCGCAGAGTGCCGATGAGACGAGCCCCATGACGCGATTTCCGACCCTGTTCCTGTCGCATGGCGGCGGCCCCTGGCCCTTCATGGAGGACCGGCGGGTGCAATATGCCAGAACCGCCGAAGAGTTCGGCCGGTTGCCGCAGCTTCTCCCGGAGAGACCAAAGGCCGTGCTCGTGGTCACCGGCCATTGGGAGGCCGATGCCTTCACCGTCTCGACCTCGGCGCAGCCGCCGATGGTGTACGACTATTACGGTTTCCCCGAGCATACCTATCATCTCAAATATCCGGCGCCGGGCCGGCCCGAACTGGCGACCGAGGTGAAGGCGCTGCTCACGCGGGCCGGCCTGGAATGCCGGGAAGATCCCAATCAGGGTTTTGATCACGGCACCTTCGTGCCGCTCGGCCTGATGTATCCGAACGCCGACATGCCGATCGTGCTGCTGTCGCTGAAGTCTGCTTACGATGCGGCCGAGCACATCAGGGTCGGCGAGGCGATTGCCTCGCTCCGCGATGAAGGCATCCTGATCGTCGGCAGCGGGCTGACCTATCACAACATGCGCGGCTTCAACCGGCCCGAGTCCAAGCCGGTCTCGTATGATTTCGAGGCCTATCTGAACGAGGCGATCAGCAACCCCGATCCGGCCCGCCGCAACGCGATGCTGGTGGATTGGGAGAATGCACCGAGCGCGCGCCTGGCGCATCCGCGCGAGGACCATCTGCTGCCGCTGATGGTGGCCGCCGGCGCCGCCGGCAGCGATATCGGCAAGCGCGTCTTCGTCGACGAGGTCGCAGGCGTGGCGATGGCGTCGTATGTGTTTGGATGAATTCGTAGGGCGGATTAGCCCGCGGCTGCGCGAAGCGCAGTCCGCCGGCGTAATCCGCCGTCGTGCGGCATTAAGGTGGCGGATTACGCCTTCGGCTAATCCGCCCTACGGCATCCCGCGACCTCATCCGTATTTCAGCTTCATGAACAAAATGCCGCCGGCGAGCAGCATGGTGATGGCGTTGGCGGCGACCAGCGGCGCATCGCCCGAGAGCAGGCCGTAGATCAGCCAGAGCGCGAGGCCCAGCACCATGACCAGGAACATGCCGAGCGAGATGTCTCCGGTGGAGCGGGTCTTCCACACCTTGATGGCTTGCGGCGCGTAGGCCACGGTGGTGCAGGTGGCGGCGGCAAAGCCGATCAGCTTGATCACGAACGGGTCCATGCCGGCTCTATAGCATGGATTCGACGACGGTCATTGTCTCAGGCACGCTCCGCCGTGAGCCCACGATAGAGCGCGGCATAGTCGCCGGCGCGGTTGCGCCAGGAGACGTCGGTCGCAAGGCCGTGTCGTTGCAGTTGGCGCCAGGTCGGCTTGTCGTGGAAGGCGGTGTTGGCCTTGCGTAAGCTGCCGGCAAGGGCCTCCGCCGTCACGGGCGCGAACTTGAAGCCGGTGGCATCGCGGTCGGCGGCGTCGGCCTCTCCGATGTCGACGATGGTGTCCTCGAGCCCGCCGACGCGTGAGACGATCGGGACGGCGCCGTAGCGCAGCGCGCAGAGCTGGGTCAGGCCGCACGGCTCGAAGCGCGAGGGCACGATCAGCGCGTCCGAGCCGGCCTGGAGCAGGTGCGCCAGGATCTCGTCATAGCCGATCACGACGCCGATCCGTCCGGGATTGGCGCGGGCAGCGGCCTGATAGCGATCCTGGAGATCGCGGTCGCCGCTGCCGAGCAGCGCGAGCTGCATGCCTTCGGTCAGAATGGTCGGAATGGCCTCGAGCAGCAGATCGAGCCCCTTCTGCCAGGACAGTCGGCTGATGACGCCGAGCAGCGGCGCTTCGTCGGAGGAATCGAGATTGAACTGCTGCTGAAGCACCGCCTTGTTCGCGGCCCGGAAGGTGAGGTCCTCCGCGCCGTAGCGGTAGGCGATGTGCGGATCGTCCTGCGGATTCCACACCGAGACGTCGATGCCGTTGAGGATGCCGCTCAGCACGTTTGCGCGTGCGCGCAACAGGCCACCGAATCCCATGCCGCCTTCGTCGCTCTGGATCTCCTGTGCGTAGGTCGGCGACACCGTCGTGATGCGATCGGCGAATTGCAGGCCCGCCTTCAAAAAGCTGATGCCGCCGAAATATTCGATCTCATTGACGTTGAACGCGTGCCAGGGCAGGCCGATCGCACCGATCAGCTCGGGAGCGAACTTGCCCTGATAGGCCATGTTATGGATGGTCATCACGGTGCCGGGTCGCGGGCGATTGTCATAGTGCAGATAGGCTGGCGCGAGCCCGGCCTGCCAGTCATGGGCGTGCACGACATCGGGTACGAAGGCGGGGACGAGGCCGTGGCCGATATCGGCGGCGATGCGCGACAGCGCCGCGAAGCGCACGCCATTGTCCGGCCAGTCGACACCCTCGGTGGTGACATAGGGATTGCCCGGCCGCGCATAGAGATGTGGCACGTCGAGCACGAACAGGTCGAGCCCGTCGTGGGAGCCCGCGAGCAGCCGGCCCGGTCCGCCGAAATAATCCGGCCAGCTCCGGATTTCCTCTGCGTTCGATACGATCCGCGTCACGTCGGGATAACCCGGCATCAAGGTGCGCATCTCGACGCCATGCGCCTTCAGCGCAATCGGCAGCGCGCCGGCGACATCCGCGAGGCCGCCGGTCTTGACGATGGGATAGACTTCAGAAGCGACCGCGAGGACGCGAACAGGCCTCATGTATTGAGCCTGTCGATCATCGGCTGAGTGACGAGGGAAATCCCCTGCTCGGTGGTGCGGAAGCGCTTGGCATCGAACGCCGGGTCCTCGCCGATCACGAGTCCTTCCGGAATCTCGACGCCGCGGTCGATCACGACGTTCTTCAGGCGAGCGCCGCGGCCGACACTGACATAGGGCATGATCACGGCGTTCTCGACATTGGCGTAGGAGTTGATGCGCACGCCGGTGAACAGCAGCGATCGGCGCAGCGAGGCGCCGGAGATGATGCAACCGCCCGAGACCAGCGAGCTCACGGCCTGGCCGCGCCGGCTCTCCTCGTCATGAACGAATTTCGCCGGCGGCGTGATCTCCGCATAAGACCAGATCGGCCAGGAGCTGTCGAACAGGTCGAGCTCGGGCACGACGTCAGTGAGGTCGATATTGGCGGCCCAATAGGCATCGACCGTGCCGACGTCGCGCCAATAGGCGCGGGGGTCGCTGCCGGAACGCACGCAGGAGGTGGAATATTGGTGCGCCATCGCGCGGCCGTTCTTGACGAGGTAGGGAATGATGTCCTTGCCGAAATCGTGGTTCGAGTTCGGGTCCTCGGCGTCGCGCTTGAGCTCCTCGAACAGGAACTTCGCGTCGAACACGTAGATGCCCATGCTGGCGAGCGAGACGTCCGGCTTGCCCGGCATCGGCGGCGGATCCTTCGGCTTCTCCAGGAACTCCTGAATCCAGCCGTTCTCGTCGATATGCATGATGCCGAAGCCCGAAGATTCCGTCCGCGGCATCTCCAGGCAACCGACCGTGACGTCGGCGCCGCTGTCGACGTGCTGGCGCAGCATCACCTCGTAGTCCATCTTGTAGATGTGGTCGCCGGCCAGCACCACGATGAAGCGGCAGGCGTGGGATTCGATGATGTCGATGTTCTGGTAGACCGCATCCGCCGTGCCGACATACCACATGTTCTCGGAGACGCGCTGGCTCGCGGGGAGGATGTCGAAGCTCTCGTTTCGCTCCGGGCGAAAGAAGTTCCAGCCCATCTGAAGGTGCCGGATCAGGCTGTGCGCCTTGTATTGGGTGGCGACTGCGATGCGGCGGATGCCCGAATTGACGGCATTCGACAGCGCGAAATCGATGATGCGGGACTTGCCGCCGAAATAGACGGCTGGCTTGGCGCGGCGGTCTGTCAGTTCCAGGAGCCGGCTGCCACGTCCGCCGGCCAGGACGAACGCCAGCGCCTGACGGGCAAGCGGCTCGGGTCTCGCGGCACTCATGTCATCCTCCCCACTCACGCCCGGCGCAGGCCGAGGCTATTTGTCGCGAGAAGCCTCGCGCCATTGGAACCGATAGTAACGGTACGAATAGTCAATCGTGAAGTAGGTTGTTGGTTGCGCAGGCGAGAAGCTTAATGCTTTGCCTTGGCCGCGGGGCTCCGGCATCGCACCGGTGTCACGTCGGGCAGAGCGGGGCACGTTGGTTCGCCTCGCATGCCGGCAGCCGGCTCGCAGTGAGGCATGGACGAGGCTTGGACGAGGCTTGTGCGCCGCACGCAAATCCGGCCTTGAAAATCCGGGCTTTGACTTGGCGCAAAGATGCCCGATCATGCCGCTGCGATCCTTTTCCAAGCAAGACGTCAGACAGGGAGCAAGTCGATGAGGATCTGGAAAACGGCAATTGCTTGTTCGGTCGCCGGCGTGGTCATCGCCGGCCAAATTCAACAGGCGGCAGCGGCACCGCTGCCGACAAACGTCGCGACCATGAAGGCCGCTGTCGGTGACGATGTCGCGCAGGTGCATTGGCGCGGTCGTGGCTGGGGTTGGGGTGGAGGTGGCCTCCTCGCCGGCGCGATCATCGGCAGCGCCATCGCCAGCAGCGCGCCTTATGGCTACGGCTATTACGGCGGCGGTCCGTATTACGGCGGCTATGGCTATGGTTATGCGCCCGCCTATTATGGCGGCTATGGACCGGGTTACGCCTATGGTCCGGGTTACGGTTATGGATATCGTTCCTATTACCGTCCCCGTCCGTACTACGGCTACCGCTATGGCTATTACCGGCCTCGCGCGTACTACCGGCCTTATTATCGCGGATACTGGTGATCGCGCGAAGCTACAGCGAGAGCCACACGATCAGGCTCATGCAGGCGAAATGCGTGAGCACGATCGCGGCGAGATGCAGCCGGCCGGCCTTGAGGCGAGGCCGTCTCCATTCTGAGCGCGAAGGATTGAAGTCGAATTGAGTTCGGACAACAGCAGCGCTCTCTCCGCTCCCTCCCCCACAAGGGGGGAGGGAACGGACCTTTGTTGGGGTGTCAAGTGTCATCCGCTGGAAGTTAATTCGATCCCGCCGCTGCAGCCGTGAAGCTGCGGTCGACGGCTTTGCTGACGTCGAGCTTCTTGGGCAGGATGCCGTAACGCGTTGAGCGATCGGAGGCTTCCTGCACCTCCTTCACCACGTTCTCGTCGATTACGATCGGGCTGGTACGCTGCTCTGTGTAGGCTGACAGCAGCACGTCTTCCGGCAATTTGGTCAGCTCGGCAGTGTTCCTGGCATATTCGGAAACGTGATCCAGCGACCACAGCCGCGCCTTGTTCAGCCGCTGCACCAGGTCCTGCACCGCCGCGCGCTTGGTGGCGATGGCGTTGTCGGAGGCGACGATGAAGGTGATGGTCGGCGTCAGGCCCTCGCCGTCGGCGATCACCCGCGCCTTGTCCTTCAGCGTCGCGAACGACACGTAGGGCTCCCACACCGCCCAGGCGTCGATCGAGCCGGCGACCAGCGCGATCTTGGCATCGACGGGGCCGAGCGGCGCGAAGGTCGCATCCTCGAGCTTGATCTGCGCCTTCTCCAGCGTCGCGTCGATCAGGAACTGGCCCCAGCCGCCGCGCGTGCCGGCGAGGCGCTTGCCTTTGAGGTCGGCGGCCGATTTGATCGGCGAGTCCTGACGCACCAGGATGGCTTGCGTCTTCGCATCCGACCTGGTGCCGCCGATCGCCTTGATCGGCGCGCCCGCGGCGTAGACCGAGAGGAAGGAGAGATCGCCGGTGTAGCCGACGTCGAGCGCGCCGGCGTTGAGCGCTTCCAGGATCGGCGCCGCGGCTGGGAATTCCGACCATTCGATTCTGTAGGGCAGGTCCTTCGCATAGCCGGAGATCTCGAGCAGCGAGCGGTTGCCGCCCTTCTGGTCGCCGACGCGCAGCACGACGGTGTCCGCGGCAAACGACGCGGCAGTCGCCGATAGCGTGATGGCGGCGGCGAATAGCGAAGCGGCGAGCCGGCGGGTGATGGAATGATCGTGGGAGTTGATGCTCATATAGCCTGTCTTGTTGCGTGCTTGTGACTTTGGCTCACGACGCGTGAGCGAGCGATGCAGCGAGACGATCGAGTCTATGACCGAGCGAAGTGCAGTCAATGAAATGGCCAACCGTATTGCGCGCGCATCGGGCAAGGACGTTTCATTGAATCCTTGCGCGCGAGAACACGATGGTCCTGCGGAAGAAAGATGCACGGGATCTGAGCAGATGCGCGCTTGTGGCGATCGCGGGGAGCAACCGCATTCACGAAAATCGTTTCATCGTTCCCGCGCGAGCTGATGGAGAGAATGACCCTGCTTCGCATCACATTCGAAATTCCATTTCATTGACGATGCGGCGAGCGCGCCGCATGATTTGCGTATCGCATCAACGCGGCGCGACAAACGCCGGCGGAATAATTTTCTCTCAACGCAGCTCCGTACGGACCATGCGCAACGTGAAGCGTTGCGCTAAGGGCGGAGTCGTGCCAGCGCAGGAGTGGGGACTGATGAACAACGACGACAAGCGCGGCGGACGGGGGCTCGACCGGCGCCATCTGCTCCAGGCGGGGCTTGCGGCAGCTTTCGCCGCGCCGCTCGGCGCGCTGGGCGCGCAGGCTTTTGCGCCGCGCGGCATCGCATCCGGCATCGATTTCTCGGAGTTTCCGCTGTGCCGGACGGCGTCCGATGCGCCCGCGCTCACCGGCGCGCCGCGCAAGCTGAAACTGTCGTGGAATGCCGGCGCCGTCTGCCTCGCGCCGGTGCCTGTTGCCATCGAGCATGGCTTCTTCCAGAAGCACAATCTCGACGTCGAGCTCGTCAACTATTCCGGCTCGACTGATCAACTGCTCGAGGCGATCGCGACGGGAAAGAGCGATGCCGGTCTCGGCATGGCGCTGCGCTGGCTGAAGCCGCTGGAGCAGGGCTTTGACGTCAAGATCGCCGCCGGCACCCATGGCGGCTGCATGCGCGTGCTGTCGCGCGCCGATTCCAGTGTTGCCAAGCTCGCCGATCTCAAGGGCAAGATCGTCGCGGTCGGCGATCTCGCCGGTCCCGACAAGAACTTCTTCTCAATCCAATTGGCAAAGCTCGGTATCGATCCGAACAAGGACGTCGACTGGCGCGCCTATCCCGGCAACCTCCTTAACGTCGCCGTCGAGAAGGGCGAGGTGCAGGCGTTCCTGTCCTCCGATCCGCTGGCCTATCTCTGGCTCAAGGACACCCAGTATAAGGAGGTCGCCTCCAATCTCGACGGTGAATTCCGTGAAAAGAGCTGCTGCATCCTCGGCCTGCGCGGCAGCCTGGTGCGGGAGGAGCCGCAGGTCGCGCGCGCCATCACACAGGCGCTGCTCGATGCCGCGATGTTCAGCTCGCAGAATGCGACGGCCGCCGCAAAATCGTTCCAGCCCTACGCGCCGAAGGCGGCCACGCTCGCCGATATCGAGGGCATGGTGCGCTACCACACCCACCATCATCATCCCGTCGGCGATGTGCTGAAGCGCGAGCTCAAGGCCTATGCCGACGATCTCAAGAGCGTGCAGGTCTTCAAGCCGAGCACCGACACGGCCAAATTCGCGGAGCGCATCTATGTCGACGTATTCGCTGTCTGACGGCCTTGCCTCCGGCGCGCCGCGCCTCTCGCGCGCGCCGTTGCTGGCGAACTGGGCGAAGGAATCCGGCGCCGGTGTGCTCGCCAGCATCGCCTGGATCGCCTTCGGCCTGTCCTGCCTGTGGTGGGCGGATGTCGGCGACTGGTCGCGCACGCATTCGCTCGGCATCGCCGCCTTCGTCATCGCGGCCATCGCGCTGTTCGGCACCATCGGTGCCGATTATCTGGGATCGGCGGGCAGGGCCCTGCACAAGCGCGCGCCCTGGCTGGTCGCGCTCGGCGCCTTCCTGACGCTGTGGGAGGTCGCGACGGCAAAGTTCGCCTGGCTGCCGCTGCCGTTCTTCCCGCCGCCGCAGTCGATCATCGAGGTCTATACCGACGATTTGCCAAAGCTGCTCGATAGCGTCTTCGCCTCGGTCAAGCTTCAGCTCGGCGGCTATCTGATCGGCGCCACGGTCGGCTTCCTGACCGGCGTCTCGATCGGCTGGTCGCGCGCGGTCGGCTATTGGGTGCATCCGGTGCTACGCTTCATCGGCCCGCTGCCGGCAACGGCCTGGCTGCCGATCGCCTTCTTCACCTTCCCGTCGAGCTGGAGCGCCTCGACCTTCCTGATCGCGCTGGCAACGGGCTTTCCCGTCACCGTGCTGACCTGGTCGGGTGTCGCGAGCGTCAGCAATGCCTATTACGACGTCGCGCGCACGCTCGGTGCCAAGCCGTCCTTCCTGGTGCTGAAGGTCGCGATCCCCGCCGCGCTGCCGCACGTCTTCGTCGGACTGTTCATGGGGCTCGGCTCGTCCTTCGCCGTGCTCGTCGTCGCCGAGATGATCGGCGTCAAGGCCGGGCTCGGTTGGTACCTGCAATGGGCGCAGGGCTGGGCGGCCTACGCCAACATGTATGCGGCGCTGATCGTGATGTCGCTGCTCTGCTCCGGTGCGATCACGCTGCTGTTTGCGATCCGCGATCGTCTCTTGGTCTGGCAGAAGGGGACTGTGAAATGGTAGCCGCAGCTTTGGCTGAAGCGGTCACGCATCCGGCCGCCGGCGCCGCGCTCGACATCGAGCAGGTCAGCCACGCCTTCGACATCGACGGCGCAGAGTTGCCGGTGCTCAGCGACGTCAGCCTCTCGGTCGAGCCAGGCGAGTTCGTCGCGCTGCTCGGCCCCTCCGGCTGCGGCAAGTCGACCTTGCTGCGCCTCGTCGCCGGCCTCGACAAACCCAGGGCTGGACGATTGCGCGAGGACGAGGAGCGCATCAGGAGTCCACATCCCTCGCGCGTGGTCGTGTTCCAGGATCCGACGCTGTTTCCCTGGCGGTCGGTCTGGGACAACGTCGCCCTGGGCCTCGAGGCCCAGGGCATTCTCAAGAGCCAGCGTCATCGTGTCGATGCCGCGCTCGATCTGGTTGGACTGGCGTCGTTCCGCAACGCCTATCCGCACCAGCTCTCCGGCGGCATGGCGCAGCGTGTCGCGCTGGCGCGTGCATTGGTCAACGATCCCAAGATCCTGATTCTCGACGAGCCGCTCGGAAAGCTCGACTCGCTGACCCGCATCACCATGCAGGCCGAGCTGGTCTCGCTCTGGCAGCGCAAGGGTTTTACCACGCTGCTCGTGACCCATGACGCCGAGGAAGCCCTCGTGCTCGCCAACCGCGTCATCGTCTTCAGCGATCGTCCCGCACGCGTGAAGGCCGACATCCGCGTCGACCGGCCCTATCCGCGTCATCGCGGCGATCCTTATCTCGCCGATCTGCGCCGCCAGATCCTCGGCCTGCTGGGATTGGACGCAACATGGTGACATCCGTAGCCAGGGGGCGCGCGGCCCATAGCGAGCCCGACTACATCGCGCGTGCCGAAGCGCTGGCCGAAGGTTTCGCGGCACGCGCGGCCGAGCATGACCGCACCGGCAGCTTCCCCTTCGAGAATTTTCGCGAGCTGTCCGAAGCGAACTTGCTGTCGCTGACGGTGCCGGCGGTCCATGGCGGGGCAGGCGCGGGCGCAAGGTACACCGCGCGCGTCATCGGCATCATCGGCAAGGCCGACCCGTCGACCGCGCTGGTGCTGTCGATGCACTACATCAACCATCTCGTCATGGCGCGCAGCCCGACCTGGCCGGTGCGGCACTCGCGCAAGCTTGCGCGCGAGAGCGTCGAGGGCATTGCGCTCGTCAACGCGCTGCGGGTCGAGCCCGAGCTCGGCTCGCCCGCCCGTGGCGGCCTGCCGGCGACGGTCGCGCGGCGTACCGAGACCGGCTGGCGCCTCTCCGGCCACAAGATCTATTCGACGGGCTCGCCGATCCTGAAATGGTACCTGGTCTGGGCGCGGACGGATGAGGCCGAGCCGCGCGTCGGGCAATTCCTGGTGCCGGCGGGCCTGCCGGGCACCCGCATCGTCGAGACCTGGGACCATCACGGCCTGCGCGCCAGCGGCAGCCATGACGTCATCTTCGACGACGTCGTGATCCCCCTCGATGCCGAGGTCGACGTGCGCAAGCCGGCGGACTGGCGTGCGCCCGACGTTGCACAGGCCGCCGTCCACACCGTCTTCGTCGCGGCGATCTACGACGGTGTTGCCCGCGCGGCGCGCGACTGGTTGATCAGGTTCCTGAAGCAGCGCGTGCCCGCCAGCCTCGGCGCGCCGCTCGCGACCTTGGCTCGCGCACAGGAGATCCTCGGTGCCATCGAAGCCAGGCTCGCGGTCAACGCGCGGCTGATCGCCTCCTTTGCAGGCGATTTCGACGACGGCGTTGGACTCTCTGCCGGCGAATCCAACGTCATCAAGCTCACCGTCACCAACAACGCGATCGCCGTGGTCGAGGATGCACTGTCCCTCACCGGCAATCACGGCCTGTCCCGCGCCAATCCGCTGGAGCGGCACTATCGCGACGTGCTGTGCGGTCGGGTGCACACGCCGCAGGATGATTCCACGCGCATCGGCCTCGGCCGCGCCGCACTGGGCCTCTAGGACATCAACAGGGAGACGATCATGTCGATCGAGTTCATCGGCTTCATCAGCAACAACAATTCGTCGGAGACCGTTGTCCGTGAGGGACCGGTGCTCAACCCCACCCACATCGAGACGGTGGCGAAGGCGCATGAGAATGCAGGCTTCGATCGCGCGCTGCTGGCGTTTCATTCGACCTCGCCCGACGCGCTCCAGGTGGCGCAGCACGTTCTTGGCGCGACCTCCCGCCTCAACGTGCTGATCGCGCAGCGGCCGGGATTCACCGCCCCGACGCTGCTGGCGCGGCAGTTTGCCGTGCTCGACCAGTTTTCCCGCGGCAGGGTTGCGCTCCACGTCATCACTGGCGGCAATGCCACCGAGCTCAGGCAGGACGGCAACACGCTCGACGACAAGGACGAGCGCTACGCCCGCACCTCCGAGTTTCTCGATATCCTCATGCTGGAATGGACCAGCGACAAGCCGTTCACCTACAAGGGCAGGTACTATCAGGTCGAGAACGCCTTCTCGCAGGTGAAGCCGTATCGGCCCGAGGGCATCCGCGTCTATTTCGGCGGCGCCTCGGATGCGGCCATCGACGTCGCCGGCAAGCACGCCGACACGTTTGCGCTGTGGGGTGAATCCTACGCGCAGGTGCGGGACGTGACCTCGCGCGTCCACAACGCCGCTGTCAGGCAGGGCCGGCCGACGCCGCGCTTCAGCCTGTCGGTGCGGCCGATCATTGCCCCGACCGAGAAGCAGGCCTGGGAAAAGGCCGAGGAAATCCTGGCGCGGGCCACCGCGCTGCAGGACAGGACCGGCTATCGCAAGCCGGCCGACGGCCATGCCACCGCCGGCGCGCGGCGCCTGCTCGCGCTCGCCGACCAGGGCAGCCGCATCGACAAGCGGCTGTGGACCGAGATCGCAAAGCTCACCGGCGCCAACAGCAACACCACCGCGCTGGTCGGCACGCCCGAGCAGGTCGCCGAAGTCTTCGGCGATTATTACGATCTCGGCATCAGCCATTTCCTGATCCGCGGCTTCGATCCCTTGATCGACGCGATCGAGTATGGTCGTGAGCTGATCCCGCTGACGCGAGAGCTGGTCGCCAGGCGCCAAGCCGTTCGCGGCGAGGCCGCGGAATGATCCGTCTCATGCTGGCCGGCGCGCTGCTGTTCGGCTCGTTCGAGCTGACGGCAGCGCAAACCACTTTGCGCGTCGGCGACCAGAAGGGCAATTCGCAGGCCGTGATGGAAGCGGCCGGCGTGCTCAAGGACGTTCCTTACAAGATCGAGTGGAAGGAGTTTCCGGCGGCAGCCCCGCTGCTGGAGGCGCTCAGCGCGGGCGCGATCGAGACCGGGCTCGTTGGCGACGCGCCCTTCACCTTCGCCGCCGCCTCGGGCGCGCCGGTCAAGGCGATCGCCGCCATCCGGCAGACGCGCGAGGGGCTCGCGATCCTCGTGCCGGAGAATTCGCCGATCAGGAGCTTTGCCGATTTGCGCGAGAAGAAGATCGCAACCGGCCGCGGCTCGATCGGCCATCAATTGATCCTCGCGGCGCTGGAGAAGAACGGCTGGAGCGCGAGCGACGTGCAGATCGCGTTCCTCGCGCCGTCCGATGCCAAGATCGCCTACACGCAAGGTTCGGTCGATGCGTGGTCGACCTGGGAGCCCTATGTCAGCCAGGAGGAGGTGCTGTTCAGATCGCGGCGCATCATCACCTCGGAAGGCCTGACGCCGGGCCTCAGCTTCCAGGTGGCGCGGCCTGACGCGATCAGGGACAAGCGCGCCGAGCTGACCGACTTCATCCGCCGCCTCACCGCGGCGCGCGCATGGTCGCTGAACAATGTCGACAGCTATGCTGCGACCTGGGGCAGGCTGATGAACATCCCGGTCGCCGTGCCGCAGAACTGGCTCTCGCGCGCAAAAATCCGCATCGCGCCGATCGACGACGGCGTCGTCGCGGACGAGCAGGGCACGATCGACCTCTATTTCCGCTGGGGCCTGATCAAGCAGAAGCTCGATGCCGCCGAGATCGTCGACCGCTCCTTTGCGGATGCGATTGCGAAGGCGGGGTTGTAGCGAAGTCCTCGTGTCCCGGACGCGGTGCAGCGTGCAACGCTGCTCCGCAGAGCCGGGGCACGATATATCACCAACACTCAAGCATCCGTGAAGTAGGAAGAACCCGTTCCAGCGCAATCGTCTTGCGCGACACGTTCCTTCTGCATTCGTCGCTCCCGACAACATCCTCATTGCTATTTGCATCGCACCTCTTGTGCCACGTCGCGCGCCCTCAAAAATCAATCCGACGACCACATCGGGAGACCGGCCATGGGCCTGCAAGAAACAAGAATCGAATCGCTTCCCTTCGTCACTGCCGAGCTCAACTATCTCGCGCCGACATCCGGCAAGCCGCGAACCTACGCATTCGACCCGCCGCCCGGTGAGCCCAGGAGCACGTCGCTGCCGGAGCCGCATCAGGTGCCGATCTTCGATGCGCGCTTGATCGCGAACAATTTCTCGCTCGATCGCGAAGGCTTTGCGCTGGTGCGCCATCCGACCCGGGTGAAGGATTTCTACGACGACGCAGAGGTGAGGGCGGTCTACTATCCCGCCGTCGAGGCGTTCCTGCGCGCGACGCTGAAGGCCGACCGCGTCGTCATCTTCGACCATACCGTGCGCAAGCGCGTCGAGGGCGCGGCCGACACCCGCGGCGGTGGCCCGCGCCAGCCGGCGACACGCGTCCATGTCGACCAGACCGCCATCTCCGGCGCCAACCGGGTGCGCGAGCATCTGCCTGACGAGGCCGAAGAGCTGCTGAAGGGCCGCGTCCGGGTGATCAACCTCTGGCGTCCGATCCGGGGTCCGTTGCGCGATTCACCGCTCGCCATGGCCGACGGCACCACGGTTGCGCCCGGTGATCTCGTGGCGTCAGACCTGATCTATCCCAACCGCCGCGGCGAGACCTATTCGGTGAAATACAATCCCGATCATCTCTGGTTCTATTTCCCGGAGATGACACCGGACGAGGCGCTGCTGCTCAAATGCTACGATTCCGCAACCGACGGCCGCACCCGCTTCGGGCCGCACACCGCCTTCGTCGATCCGACCACGCCGCTGGACGCCGCGCCGCGCGAAAGCATCGAGGTGCGCACGCTGGTTTTTCACAGACAGTAACAATCTTTGATGGCGTTGCCGGGATCCGTCCCGGCAGTTCCAGGAACTGAAGGGAACAAACTGACGTTTGCGGGACGGGTCTGGGCCAACCGGAGCGGTGCCGTGCGCGCGCAGCCGACGCTATTGTTTTGTCTCGCTACTTTCTCGTTTTCACCATTTTCTGTTGCCCATGCCGAAAACGGGCTCGCCTCCTACTACAGCTACGGAAAAGCCGGCAAGGGCGAGCTCACCTGCGCGCATCGGACGCGCCCGTTCGGCAGCGTGCTGAGGGTCTCCTATGGCAGCCGCACGATCCAGTGTCGCGTCAACGATCGCGGCCCGTTCATCCGCGGCCGTATCGTCGATCTCTCGGTGCCGGCCGCCCGCGCGCTCGGCATGATGAGTGCCGGCGTGGTGCGAGTCTCCGTGGAATAGGCCGGCCGGCGCGCTATAGTGCCGCCCAAAGCAAGGGGGCACTATGGCTGGGATCAGGATCGGACTCGTCGGCTGCGGCTTCGTGTCGGAGCTGCACATGTATGCGTTCCGGCGCGTCTATGGCGTGGACGTCGAAGTCGCGGCGGTGGCCGCGCGCGGCGACCACGTCGTCGAATTCGCTGGCCGTCACAACATCCCGCGGGTCTATCGCGGCTTTGCCGATCTGATCGCCGACCGCGAGATCGACGTCGTCGACATCTGCACGCCGCCCAATCTTCATGCCGAAATGATCGTCGCGGCGATGCAGGCCGGCAAGCACGTGATCTGCGAAAAGCCGTTCGCCGGCTATTTCGGCCGCGACGGCGACCAGCAGCCGATCGGCAAGCACGTGCCGAAGGCGCTGATGTATGAGCGCGTGCTGGAGGAGATGGACAAGACGCGCACCGCGATCGAGCGCACCGGAAAGCTCTTCATGTACGCCGAGGACTGGATCTACGCGCCCGCGGTGACCAAGACCGCGGAGATCATCAAGGCGACTAAGGACAAGATCCTGTTCATGAAGGGCGAGGAGAGCCATTCCGGCTCGCACGCGGCCCACGCCGCGCAATGGGCGATGACCGGAGGCGGCTCGCTGATCCGCATGGGCTGCCATCCGCTCTCCGCCGTGCTCTACCTCAAGCAGGTCGAAGCGAAGGCGCGCGGCGAGAGTATCCGCGTGGCCAGCGTCACCGGCGATGTCGGCAACGTCACAGCCGGCCTCAAGCCGGAGGAGCGCACCTACATCAAGGCCGATCCCGTCGATGTCGAGGACTGGGGCACGCTGACCGCGACTTTCTCTGACGGCACCAAGGCCACCGTGTTCTCCGGCGACATGATCATGGGCGGCGTGCGCAATCTGGTCGAGACCTATACGTCGGGCGGCTCGCTGTTCGCCAACATCACCCCGAACAACCATCTGATGAGCTACCAGACCTCCGAGGAGAAGCTCGCCAGCGTCTACATCACCGAGAAGGTCGACCGCAAAACCGGCTGGCAATATGTCTGCCTCGAGGAGGAATGGACGCGCGGCTATCTGCAGGAGATCCAGGACTTCATGAAATGCGTCGCGACCGGGCGGCAGCCGCTGTCCGACCTTGCGCTCGCCTATGAGACGATCAAGGTGAACTACGCCGGCTATTGGGCCGCGGAGGAGGGGCGACGGGTGGTGTTGTAGGGGATCGTTGCCGCGACGGGACCGGGCTCCCTCGCCCCGCTTGCGGGGAGAGGGTTGGGGTGAGGGGGAGCTTCCGCGGGGACGGTGACAGAGGAGTTCGCGGAGAGGCCCCCTCACCCGGAATTTGCTGCGCAAATTCCGGCCTCTCCCCGCAAGCGGGGAGAGGCGAAGAAACCTCTCTACGCCCCGTAGGTCGAGCCCTTCGGCAGCGGGAATACCGGGTCTTGCGTCCTGATGTTCGTCGGCCACACCACCGAGATGTGCTCGCCCGCGTTCTGCATCACCACCGGCGTCGAGCGTTCGTTCTGGCCGGACAGCGGCGTGCCCGGCGGGAAGAATTTGACGCCATAGCCCTGGATGGTGCCGCCGGCGGGGATGTCGACGTCGAGCGCGGCCTTGCGGATGGCCTCCGGCTCGAAGCTGCCGTACTTCTCCTTGGCGACAGGCAGCACGTTGTTGAGCAGCACCCAGGTCTGGTTGAAACCCATCGAGCAGTGCGGCGGCACGTCGGTGGCGCCGGTCTTGGTCTGGTAGCGCGAGACCATGGTCTTGATCAGCTCGCCCATGCCCGGCGCGAGTTTCGCCGCATCGAGCAGCTGCGCCGGCACCGGGTCGATGTTGCAGAAATTGTCGATGTCGGGACCGAAGGTGGCGCGCAGCTTGTCGAGCTGGCTGTAGCCGGCGCCGGCCCCGAACAGCATCTTGAAGCGCAAGCCGCTCTCGCGGGCCTGGCGCAGGAACAGGGTGATATCGGGGTTGTAGCCGGCATGCGAGATCACGTCGGCCTTGGCGCGCTTGATCTTCGTCACGAGCACCGAGAGGTCGGGCGCGGACGCCGAATAGCCCTCGCGCAGCACGACCTGGATGCCGGCCTGCTTGGCATAGGCCTCGTCGGCCGCGGCGACGCCGACGCCATAGGGGCCGTCCTCGTGGATCAGCGCGACCTTGACGTCCTTCGCGTCCATGCCGAGCTTGGCTTTCGCATGCTCGGCGATGAATCCGGCAAAGGCCTGGCCGTACTGGTCGGAATGGATCTGCGCGCGAAACACGTATTGCAGATTCTTGTCCTTGAACACGGCGGTCGAGACCGCGGTCGTGATCCAGAGGATCTTCTTCTGCTGCTCGACCTTCGCCGCCATCGGCACCGCATGCGCGCTGGAATAGACGCCGTTGATGATGTCGATCTTTTCCTGGCTGATCAGCCGCTCGGCCTCGTTGATGGCGACGTCGGCCTTGCTCTGGGAATCCGCCGCGACCGGCACGATCTTGGTCTTGCCGCCGATGCCGCCCTTCTCGTTGACGAGGTCGATGGCGATCTGCGCGCCGACCGAGGAGGCGACCGAGCCGCCTGCGGCGAAGGGACCGGTGAGGTCGTAGATCAGACCGATGCGCAAATTCTCGGCCTGCGCCTGGGCCCTGGTCCAATCGAGGCTGAGTGTGGCGGCGGCAGCCGCCGTACCCTTCAGCAGCTGCCTGCGTGAAGTCGGCATCCTATCCTCCCTCAAAAACCGTCTTATGATTGGTTGTTATCTTTTTGCGAAGTATGGGGAGCGGGATGGCGGAAAGTCAACATCGCGAAAGTCGGGTCTGTCAGCTGCGCCATGGAACGCAATTGCGAAATGACCGCGAGGCGACCGCATCCGACAATCGTCGCGCGCTACTGCTTCAAGCGCCGTGCCAGATAATGCGCGGTCTTTCCGCCGGCCTTGGCAACCTGGTCCGGCGTTCCCGATGCGACGATGCGGCCGCCCTCGTCGCCGGCACCGGGGCCGAGATCGATGATCCAGTCGCTGTGCGAGACGACGTCCATGTCGTGCTCGACCACGACCACGCTGTTGCCGGTGTCCACGATCCGTTCGAGCTGGGCGATCAGCCGCTCGACGTCCCGTGGATGCAGCCCGGTGGTCGGCTCGTCCAGCACGTAGAGCGTATGGCCCCGTTGCGGACGCATCAGCTCGGTCGCCAGCTTGATCCGCTGGGCTTCGCCACCGGACAGTTCGGTGGCGGACTGGCCGAGGCGGATATAGCCGAGACCGACCTCGCGCACGACCGAGAGCGACCGGTTCAGCGCGGCATCGCCCTCGAAGAACTCGAAGGCTTCGTCGACGCGCATCGCCAGCACATCCGCGATGGATTTGCCGCGGATTGTCACCTCGAGCGTCTTGTCGTTGTAGCGGGCGCCCTTGCAGGTCGGGCAGGGCGCGTAGACGCTGGGCAGGAACAAGAGCTCGACACAGACGAAGCCTTCGCCCTCGCAGGTCGCACATCGTCCTTTCGCGACATTGAACGAGAAGCGTCCGGCATCGTAGCGGCGGGACTTTGCCTGCGGCGTTGCCGCGAACAGTTTTCGGACATGGTCGAACAGGCCGGTATAGGTCGCAAGATTGGACCGCGGGGTGCGGCCGATCGGCTTCTGGTCGACGACGACGAGGCGGTTGATTTGGTCAAGGCCGGCAACGATCCTGCCGCCCAACGTCTCGACGGTCGGGGCCAAGCTGTCGTCATCGGCGTCAGCGGCCAGCGTATGGCCGAGATGCGCGGCAACGGTATCGACGAGGAATTGGCTGATCAGGCTCGATTTGCCGGAGCCCGACACGCCGGTGATGCTGGTGAGGATGCCGAGCGGAATATCGACGTCGAGACCACGAAGGTTGTTACGGGACACGCCCCTGAGCTTCAGATGGCCCTTCGGCTCGCGGCGCGCCGGCGGCAGCTTCTTGCGCGGACGTCCGAGGTAATGCGCGGTTCGCGATTGCTCGATGTCACCGAGCCCTTCCGGCGGCCCGCTGTAGAGGATGAGTCCGCCGCCGTCGCCGGCGTCGGGGCCGACATCCACCAGCCAGTCGGCGTGGCTGATCACCTCGATCTCGTGCTCGACCACGAAGATCGAGTTGCCGGCGTGCTTCAGCCGGTCCAGCGCCCGCAGCAGCGCCTCGGTGTCGGCGGGATGCAGGCCCGCTGACGGCTCGTCGAGCACGTAGACGACGCCGAACAGGTTCGAACGAACCTGCGTCGCAAGGCGCAGCCGTTGCAATTCGCCCGGTGACAGCGTCGGCGTGCTGCGCTCGCAGGCGAGATAGCCGAGGCCGAGGTCGAGCAGGACGGCGAGCCGCGCCGACAGATCCTCGCAGATGCGCCTGGCGACGACGGTCTTCTCCGTCTTGTCTGTCGAGGCCTTTGCGAACGGCTCGACCAATTCCTGCAATTGCTTGAGCGGCAGGTGCGACATCTCGGCGATGTTGAGGCCGGCGAACCTGACCTTGAGTGCCTCGGGCTTGAGCCGGGTGCCGTGGCAGGTCGGGCAATCCCGCGTGATCATGAATTGCGCGACGCGGCGCTTCATCATCGCGCTCTCGGACTTGGCGTAGGTTTGCATCACGTAGCGCTTGGCGCCGGTGAACGTGCCCTGATAGCTCGGCTCTTCCTTGCGGCGCAGGGCGCGTTTGACCTCAGTGGCGTCGTAACCGGCATAGACAGGCACGGTGGGCTGTTCATCCGTAAACAGGATCCAGTCGCGGTCTTTTTTAGGAAGTTCGCGCCAGGGCTTGTCGACGTCGTAGCCGAGCGTCGTCAGGATGTCCCGGAGGTTCTGCCCTTGCCAGGCACTCGGCCAGGCCGCGACGGCGCGCTCTCGGATCGTCCTGGTGTTGTCGGGCACCATCGACTTCTCGGTCACGTCGAGCATCCGGCCGATGCCGTGGCAGGTCGGGCACGCCCCCTCGGGCGTGTTCGGCGAGAACGCTTCCGCATAGAGCATCGGCTGTCCCCGCGGGTAATCGCCGGCGCGGGAATAGAGCATCCTCAGAAGGTTCGAGATGGTGGTCACGCTGCCCACGGATGACCTTGTCGTCGGCGCCCCGCGTTGCTGCTGGAGCGCGACGGCGGGCGGCAGGCCTTCGATGTCGTCGACTTCAGGGACTTGCATCTGGTGGAACAGTCGCCGGGCGTAAGGCGACACCGACTCCAGATAGCGCCGCTGCGCCTCGGCGTAGATCGTTCCAAAGGCGAGCGAGGATTTCCCGGAGCCCGACACGCCCGTGAACACGACGAGGGCGTTGCGGGGAATGCGAACGTCGACGTTTCTCAGGTTGTGCTCGCGCGCGCCCCGGACGTGAACGAAGCCGTCGTCCTGGGTCAGGCTCTCAGTCTGCTTTGGTCGATCATCCATCTCGCGCCTCTAACCCAGACGGGGGGTAACGACAAGATCGCAGGATGGGTCCTCCGGTGCCAGCGTGGGCTTCGGTTTCTGCACAAAGCGAAGGCCGCCGCGGTAAATGCGACGGGCCCTGCTGGATGTGTTGGCTTGCCGGTGCCGACCGGACTCTCGCCGCACCTCAGACGATGAAATCCCTGGCGTTGAGATCGGCGGCGTGGATGCCGTCCAGCGTGATCGTGTCGTTGGCGGTCAGGTGGATCACCGCATTCCCGGCGTTGTCGTCGCTGATCAGGCTTTTCAGCTCGGCCCAGCCTGCAAAGTCGTAAGCGTGGACGTCGATCACATCGTGCTCCCGCGCCGTGCTGCCGGCCGCCTTGTTGCCCTGGTTGAAATCGTTGATCACGTCCTGGCCCGAGCCGGCGTTGAACACGAACAGATCGTTGTTCGGCCCGCCCCAGAGCTGATCATTGCCGCCTCCGCCGTTCAGGAGGTCGCGGCCGCCGGTGATCGAGCCGGCCGCGGCGGGAGTGTAGATGCGTGCATCGCCATACATCCAATCGCCGCGATCGCTCCCGTAGAGAATATCATTGCCACACTGTGCGTTGCCGGACATCTGCGAGGCATCGCCGACGAGCGCGATGGAGGTCGAATCGGGATTGCCGGCGACGGCTGCGATCAGGATGTCGTCCCCGCCGCGGGCATTGTCGCTCATGTAGTCGCTGTCGCCGAGGAGCGATGCGCCGCCGGACCGCGCACCGGCGCCGACGGTATATATGAGGATGTCGTTGCCGCCGCGTGCATCGCCGCTCATGGTCACCAAGGCATCACCGGATATCGACGCGTTGCCAGAGAATCCGGCCTGGACCACGCTGACGATGTCGTTGCCGCCTTCAGCGTTGCCGCTCATGAGCGATCCGGAATCGCCGCTGAACGCGCCATAGGATCTGTCGCCCATCTCTGCCGTGATGAGGTCATTGCCGCCCTTGGCATCCCCGGTCATGGCGATCTCGGCGTCGCCCGAGAGATAAACGTTTGCATAGGTCGCGTTCGACGCCTCAACATGCAGCACGTCGTTGCCGCCATGGGCTTGATCTGACATGATCTGCGCGTCGCCATCAAAAGACACATAGGGCAAGCGACCCTCGACCGTCGCAACCAGAAGGTCGTTGCCGCCATGCGATCGGCCGTTCAGGATCGCCTCGTCACCGACAAACAGCAGGCTGCTGGGCCCGTCATCGACCGTTGCGATCATGATGTCGTTACCGCCGTGGCCGTCGACCGGCAGGCCGGGGTCTCCGAACGCGATCACGAGTTCCTGGCTTCCAACGCTGACGATGATCGTATCGTTTGGCATACGGCGCATCGCGTAGGCTCCCGGTCCGTGTCAGGCGCGGATCGCGGCGGACTTCATGTCCGCGCACCGCGCTGCGGCCGTGCCGCGTCACGTATCTTCTTTGGTTTGATGGCGGAGATTGGCCCGCGGTGCAGCTTGATTGCGGCCGAGGAGCCGCATCGGAGGATGCGCGTCGTCAAGCTGTCATGAAACGCAGGTGCGCCGGCATGTTTGCGAGAGTGTATTGGCGGGAGGGATCGAAGGATGAATCGATCCGCAGTGCCGTAGGGTGGGCAAAGCGAAAGCGTGCCCACGATCCCTTTGATACGGAACGAGATGGTGGGCACGGCGCGTTGCGCCTTTGCCCACCCTACGATAGCGGTGCACTCTTCGCTCAGCCGGGCCCTGCGCCTTGCGTCGCCGTGAACACCGCGTAGAGCGACTGGCTCGCGGCCATGAACAGGCGGTTGCGCTTGGGACCGCCGAAGGTGATGTTGCCGCACACCTCCGGCAGGCGGATGCGGCCGAGCAGCTTGCCCTCCGGCGACCACACCGTCACACCGCTGTAGCCGACGGCGCGGCCGGCATTGCTGGAAGCCCAGACATTGCCGTTGACGTCGCAGCGCACGCCGTCCGGCCCGCACTTCACGCCGTCGACCACGCAATCGCTGAACTTCTTGAGGTTGGAGAGCTTGTTGTCCCCGCCGACATCGAACACGAAGATCTCGCCCTTGCCGCCGGGGCCGGTATCGCCTGGCCCTTTGCCGGTCGAGGCGACGTAAAGCTTCTTGTAATCAGGCGAGAAGCACAGTCCGTTCGGATCGGGGACCTGCTCCTCGGTGACGACGAGATCGATGCGGCCGGAGGGGTCGATGCGATAGCAATTGGTCGGCAACTCGCGCTTGCCTGGCTGGAAACCGGCCGGCTGTCCGATCCGCGGATTGAGCTTGCCGCCCGCATTGCTCGGACCGCCCGCCGCATCCGGCTCGCCTTCGTAGAGCTGACCGCCATAGGGTGGATCGGTGAACCAGTAACTGCCGTCGGGATGCGCGACGACGTCGTTCGGCGAGTTCAGCTTCTTGCCGTTGTAATTGTCGCAGAGCACGGTGGCGGTGCCGTCGTGCTCATAGCGCGTCACCCGGCGAGTCAGGTGCTCGCAGGAGAGCTGGCGGCCCTGGAAGTCGAAGGAGTTGCCGTTGGAATTGTTGGACGGCGTGCGAAACACGCTGACGCGGCCGTCGTCCTCGCTCCAGCGCATCTGGCGGTTGTTGGGAATGTCGCTCCAGAGCAGATACCTTCCTTGCGCGCTCCACGCCGGGCCCTCCGCCCACAGCACGCCGGTATAAAGACGCTTGATCGCGGTGTTGGGCTGCGCGAGATCGTTGAAGGAGGGATCGACCGCGATGATGTCGGGGTCCCAGAAATAAGTGGTCGGCGCGCCGTGGGGGCCGAAATCGCGCGGCGGGGTGGTGATGGTGGTCGGCGGTGCGGCGGGTCCGGTCTGGGCCAGCGCGGGGCCGGCGACCGTGGCTGCGGCGCCAAGCGCAAGCCCCCGGACAAGCGTTCGTCGTGAAAGCGCAGCATCCTGGTCATGCTGCTCGTGGTCACGAGCCGTGTGGTCACGAGCCTCTTGGCGTGTCATCGCGTCCTCCCAATGATGTTCGCTGGCCGGTTGATCCGGCCGAGCAACCGGAGGTTAATGCGGTCCGGCGCCGGTTGCGAGGGGTGGAATCGGATTCGCGCCGGTCTCAATCCTGTCATATTCGGATGCACTCCGCGTCCGCCTTGTGCCGTTTGCAAGGCGCGAAAATGTTCCGCGGATCGAAGCAAAAATTTGCTTGCGGCAAAGCGCGGCAAGCCGCCCATTCGGCGAAGTTCAAGCCTTGATTTTGCGCTGATTGCCACGCAGAACCCCTCCGGGGGCGATGGACGGAGTTGATTGTGGCTGGCGTCATCGTATTGATCGTGTTGCTGGGAATCGCGTTCGCGGCCGGCTATTTCACGCGTGAATTCATCTCCAACAAAAGACGCGCCGAAGCGCGTCGCTGGCGCGAATATACCGAGCCGGATTGGCTTCCCGCCAACGCGCCCGCCAACACCAACGAGATCCCCAGCGCCATCACGGCCATCCCCGTGGTCACCGGCGAGCTCGGCCAGATGCTGAACCGCTGGGAAAGCAGGGCCCGCGCCCGCCGCGCGGGATAGGGCGAAGTTCGGAAGTGCCAGTAGCCCCGATGAAGCGAAAGCGTAATCCGGGGCCGCTCGCCCGGCATCCCGGATTACGCTGGCGCTCCATCCGGGCTTCGCGACCGAGCCTGTGTCGCCCTCTGTCAATGCGCCTCGCCAAAAATATTCCACTTTACCGAAATTCGGTTTCGGCGTATGTGTTGCCCATCCCGGCTCACCAAGAGGGGCGATCATGTGTCGTCACGCGTCGCGAGCCGGGCTTGCGGTGGACGCGGCAGCGTCGGCACGAGAGGCGCGGGCAGGGCGGGTAGTCCCTGTGAGCCCGAGGCTTCGTGCGACGAGCGGCGCTGCTAGGCTTCGTCTCGTCTGTAAGTTTCCGGCTCCGTCGACGGGGCCAGGAAAAACTGCGGCGAAATGGCGGGCCGTGCGTACGGCAAAACCGTGTGGTCCTGGCCGTCGTTGCTACGGTCAAGCCTTTCGCGGAGATGCGAGCGAGCCCAACCGGGCGGACTGCATCATCCAATTCGCGGGGCGAGGGAGGCCAGAAGGAAAGTTCGGCTCCCGGGAGATCACGGCATAAGCCGTCCGACCATCGCGCAGGGAAGGCCGAGTGATCGGCACCACCTGTATGCTGCTGTGCGGTTCTTTCTGCGTGTGCATTTCGCGCAGCGGACCGCGGGTGCGAGCCAGCACCCGGCCTTCCCTGCGCCCTCTTGGATTGGAGGGTGGAGAGACCAAGCAAAGCTCGGGCGAAATCCGCCGCGAGGACGCGAAGGTGTGTTTGCGAGCTGAGCTGCGTGCCACAAACTCGATATCGTAGGGTGGGCAAAGCGCAGCGTGCCCACCATCCTCGCACCGCGATTGAATTGGTGGGCACGGCGCTGTGCGCCTTTGCCCACCCTTGTATTAGCGCGCCGGATTAGAATGGCCTGGTTCCGTGAGGAATGGCCCAGCCCGGGTGGCCGCCCGAGCTGGGCCGCCGATCGATCGGATCGATGCCCACCGAAGCCTTGAGGGCTGCGTTTTGTAGCAAGATCGCGGTCGGCACTTCATCGGGACCCGCATGGTTGAACGAACTTCAGGTTCGCATCACAAGGGAGGGTCGAGGAAGATGGCCAAACGTAACACGATCTGTGCTGGAATCGATACCAGCAAAGATAAGCTCGACGTGGCGCTCGATGGCAGTTCGGAGGAGCTGCAGGTCAAGAACACGGCGGAAGGCCACCAGGAGCTGGTGGAGTGGCTGAAGCGCCACAAGGTCAAGCGGGTTGGGATCGAGGCAAGCGGTGGTTACGAGCAGGCGGCGGTCGCCGAACTGCGACGCCAGCGGTTTGTCGTCATCGTGTTTCAGCCGATCCAGGTCCGCGCCTATGCCACGTTCCATTTGCAACGGGCCAAGAACGACAAAATGGATGCCGCATTGATTGCGGCCTGCACCGCCGCGGTCAAGAAGATCCATCCCGCTCCAGACCCCCGGCTGCAGCCTTTTGCCGTGCATCTGACGATGATCGACCAGATCAAGGAGGACATCGCAAAGCTCAAGAATCGGCTGGAGAGCTGCCCTGACGAACGTATCCAGAAGTTCTGGAAGGAGCAGATCGCTCTGTTGGCCAAGCACAGACGAGCCGAGTTCAAGGCCCTGGTGGCAGCGATCCGCAAGCATCGCGATCTCGCCGCACGGCTCGATCTGATCTACAGCGTTGGCGGCAGCGGCTTGCCGACCGCGGTTGCCATCTTGATCAGGATGCCCGAGATCGGTCAGATCACCCGCGAGCAAGCCGCAGCCCTCACCGGGCTTGCGCCGTACGATGACGACAGCGGCAAGCATGTCGGCGCCCGCAGGATTGACGGCGGACGCCAGCGCTTGCGTCAGGCGCTCTACACCGCAGCTCTTCCGGCATCCTTCCGCTGGAATCCGCAGCTCATGGCCCTGTACAGCCGGCTGATCGCCGCCGGCAAGGGCCACAAGCGCGCGCTGGTCGCCTGTGCCAGGAAGCTGATCGTCATCATCAACGCCGTCGTCGCCCGCGGAACACCGTGGGTCGCCGAACCGCCCAGAACCGCGAGTGTGTCCGTCACCTGATCTCGTTTCTTTGTTCGATCAGGCGACCGTTTCTTCGTCCCGACCTGCCGTCAAGACGACGCCGCGCGCCGCGGCCGTCAAGGATGGCCGTCGCGCTCGTCTCACCTCACGTCGACTGCCGCCAGGCCACGCCTTGACGGCCGCAAGCACGGCGTCATGCTCGCGGAAATCGGGCGTGCTTTAATGGTTGCTACGGCACTGCACGCTGGGATGTGCATTGGAGCATCGCAATGACGGTGTCGAGAAAGCGTGCGCCAGATTCCGCTCTCGTGCCCCGGACGCAGCGCAGCACGAAGTGGTGCGCTGCAGAGCCGGGGCCCATCCATCCGCATCGTGCCGTGCCGCCCCTGGGTCCCGGCTCTGCGCAGCAACGCTTCGCGTTGCAGCGCGTCCGGGACACGAGACCCTGCAACCAGGTCAGGTTCCCTGACCATCTTTTGGCGTTGCAGTTGCTGCTATTTCTCGTCTAGAAACGGGTCACTGAGCCTCCCGGCAACCAACCGTCAACGGTTTTGACCGAGGATTTGGGGCTCAAAAGGGTCTGGCAATGCTGATTCGCGGCCAAATTGATGGGATTTCGGGGGAGGTGGCTCTGGCCGCCGCCACGATCCCGGCCGCGCTGCTGCCCACCCTCCTTATTGGCGGCCTTCTTCTTACTTGCCCCTGAGGGCCGGCTGGGCGCGACGCGCCTGGGCACTCAGGGGTTGGTCGAGATCACCGGACACCTCAAGCGCCCAGCAGACTGACGGCGCAAAAGCTCAAAAGGAAATTTGCAATGGTCCCCGCGAACAAGTCCGACAAGGACCGCGTCATCATTTTCGACACCACCTTGCGCGACGGCGAGCAGTGCCCCGGCGCCACCATGACCTTCGAGGAGAAGCTCGAGGTCGCCGAGTTGCTGGACGATATGGGGGTCGACGTCATCGAAGCCGGCTTCCCGATCACCTCGCAGGGTGACTTCGAAGCTGTGAGCGAGATCGCCCGCCGCTCGAAGAATGCCGTCATCGCCGGCCTGTCCCGCGCCCATCCGGCCGACATCGACCGCTGCGCCGAAGCGGTGAAGTTCGCCAAGCGCGGCCGCGTCCACACTGTGATCGCGACCTCGCCGTTGCACATGCGGGTGAAGTTGAACAAGACGCCGGAAGAAGTGCTGGAGACCTCGGTCGCCATGGTCGCCCGCGCCCGCAACCAGATCGACGACGTCGAATGGTCGGCCGAGGACGGCACCCGCAGCGAGATGGACTACCTGTGCCGGATCGTCGAAGCCGTCATCAAGGCCGGCGCCACCACGGTGAACATCCCCGACACCGTCGGCTACACGGTGCCGGAGGAATACACCCACTTCATGAAGACGCTGATCGAGCGCGTGCCGAACTCGGACAAGGCCGTGTTCTCCGTGCACTGCCATAACGACCTCGGCATGGCGGTCGCGAACTCGCTGGCCGGCGTCGTCGGCGGCGCGCGCCAGGTCGAGTGCACCATCAACGGTATCGGCGAGCGCGCCGGCAACGCGGCGCTCGAAGAGATCGTGATGGCGATCAATGTCCGCAACGACAAATTCCCGTACTGGAACAAGATCGACACCACCCAGCTCACCCGGGCCTCCAAGGTGGTGTCGGCGGCTACCTCGTTTCCCGTCCAGTACAACAAGGCGATCGTCGGCCGGAACGCGTTCGCGCATGAGAGCGGCATCCACCAGGACGGCGTGCTGAAGGACGCCTCGACTTACGAGATCATGCGGCCCGAAATGGTCGGCCTGAAGCAGTCCTCGCTGGTGCTGGGCAAGCACTCCGGCCGCCATGCCTTCGTGCACAAGCTGGAGGAGATGGGCTACAAGCTCGGCCCGAACCAGCTGGAAGATGCGTTCACGCGGATGAAGGCGCTGGCCGACCGCAAGAAGGACATCTACGACGAGGACATCGAGGCGCTGGTCGACGAGGAGATGGCAGCGTCCCACGACCGCATCAAGCTGACCTCGCTGACCGTGATCGCCGGCACCCACGGTCCGCAGCGCGCGACCATGAAGCTGGACGTCGACGGCCAGATCAAGATCGAGGAAGCCGAGGGCAACGGTCCGGTCGATGCGGTGTTCAACTGCATCAAGCGCCTGGTCCCGCACGAGGCCAAGCTGGAGCTGTATCAGGTCCACGCGGTGACCGAAGGCACCGACGCGCAGGCGGAAGTCTCGGTGCGGCTGTCGCAGGAGGGGCGTGCGATGACGGCGCGCGCGGCGGATCCGGATACGCTGGTGGCTTCCGCCAAAGCCTATCTCGGCGCGCTCAACAAGATCGTCATGAAGCGCCAGCGCGACACCGTGACGACCGCGGCGGCGAGCTGACGAACATAGTTCGTCATTCCGGGGCGATGCGAGAGCATCGAACCCGGAATCTCGAGATTCCGGGTCTGGTCCTTCGGACCATCCCGGAATGACGGTATTTATGATGAATACCTGCCCTGCTAACGGCCAATAGCGGCTGCGTCTCCCAGCCGCTATTGATGCTGTCGGCAAAAGGATTGGCCGCCCGCGCGCGGGCGGCTTAGATAATAACAGGGAGAGATTATGCGCACCTTCGCGATCGCCGCGTCCATCGCGGCACTGGCACTCGGACTTGCCGGGCCGGCATCGGCGCAATCGCCGATCATCATCAAGTTCAGCCACGTCGTCGCCACCGACACGCCGAAGGGCAAGGGGGCGGAGAAGTTCAAGGAGCTCGCCGAGAAGTACACCGGCGGAAAGGTCAAGGTCGAGGTCTACCCGAACTCGACGCTGTACAAGGACAAGGAAGAGCTCGAGGCGCTTCAGCTCGGCAGCGTGCAGATGCTGGCGCCGTCGAACTCCAAGTTCGGACCGCTCGGCATTCGCGAGTTCGAGGTGTTCGATCTGCCCTACATCCTGCCCGACCTGAAGACGCTGCGGAAGGTGACGGAAGGCCCGCTCGGCACGCGGCTTCTCAAGCTGCTGGATGCCAAGGGCATCACCGGCCTTGCCTATTGGGACAACGGCTTCAAGCAGATGAGCGCCAACAAGAAGCTGATCGCGCCCGTCGACTATCAGGGCGTCAAGTTCCGCATCCAGTCCTCGCGCGTGCTGCAGGCCCAGTTCAAGGCGCTCAGCTCGCTGCCGCAGGTGATGGCGTTCTCGGAAGTCTACCAGGCGCTCCAGACCGGCGTGGTCGACGGCCAGGAGAACACCTGGTCGAACATCTATACCCAGAAGATGCACGAGGTGCAGAAGTACATCACCGAGACCAATCACGGCTACATCGGCTACGTCGTGATCGTGAACAAGAAGTTCTGGGACGATCTGCCGGCCGACATCCGCGAGCAGCTCACCAAGGCGATGAAGGAAGCGACCGACTTCAGCAACGCGCAGTCGCAGAAGGAAAACGACGACGCGCTCGCCGAGATCAAGAAGAGCGGCAAGAGCGAGATCATCAAGCTCACCGGCGAGCAGGACGAGGCGATGCGCAAGGCGATGGAGCCGGTCTACAAGGACGCCGCAGGCCGCATCGGCCAGCCGCTGATCGACGAATTCCTCAAGGAAGCCAAGAGCACCACGAATTGAGCGCGACGAACTGATCGTTTCGAACGATGAACGAAGGCTTCCGTGCGGTCTGCACGGAAGCCTTTTTGTTGCGAATGATGTCCGATTGCGGCTGGAGGTAAAATCGGGCGTTACAGTCCTGGTAAGGGCGCGCTTCCTGTCCAAGTTGTAAGTTGCGGGTCAGCCGCGTCGGGCCCATCTTCAGGGACATCCTTCCAGAGGAGGTCCGGATGAGGAAGTTCACCATCGCCGCCATCGCCGTGCTCAGCATCGCCGGCTCGGGCGCGGTCTATGCCCAATATCATCGTCCGTGGATGGAGCACATCCGCCACATCCGCATGAACCCGGAAGACCGCGCCGCTTTTGTCGACGCGCGGATCGCCGCCGTCCATGCCGGGCTGAAGCTCAACGCCGACCAGGAGAAGCTGTGGCCGCCGGTCGAGGCTGCGGTGCGCGAATTCGCCAAGCTGCGCATCGACCGCGCCAATGCGCGGATGAATGCCGGCCCCGGCGATGCCGGCAAGGACGCCGACAGGCCGGAGGATCCGGTCGCCCGCCTGCGCCAGCGCGCCGAGGACATGGGCGCGACCTCGGCGGCCCTGAAGAAGATCGCCGATGCCGCCGACCCGCTCTACAAGACCCTGGACGAGGGCCAGAAGCGGCGCCTCGCCGTGCTGACCCGCCACCGCGGCCCGTTCGGCGGCGGCGAAGACGGCCCGCACCGCCACTTCATGGAACGCGGCATGGACCGCATGATGGAGCGCGGCATGGAGCACTTCCATCGTGACCGTTTCGACCGCGACGGCGGCGAGGGCCGGGATCGCGAGGGCCGGCTCTGAACGGGACTGGATTTTGCGACGATTGACCCTGGAGAAGCCGCTGGAATCCAGCGGCTTTTCGCTTTCTGGGGACTGTGGAAAAACCTTCATTGCATCGCTTGCCAGACCCGGATCGCTTTGCTAAACGACCGACCTCGCAAGGCACTAGCCGCCTTTCGGGCGCATAGCTCAGTTGGTAGAGCAGCTGACTCTTAATCAGCGGGTCCCAGGTTCGAGCCCTGGTGCGCCCACCAAATCAACGACTTAGCCAGCAAGACCGTTTGAGCAACTGATTTTTCAAACGGTCCTTTTGGAAAATGTGACCCACCAGCACTCGATGCTGTGGGGCGCGGCCTCGCTCCATAGATTAGGCAGTTCGCCCGCCTGAATTGCTACCGTCGCAGCAAAAAACGGTCTTGCGGCCCGAGCCCCGGCCTCAAGAGATGGCGACCGGGAAGGCGCCGCGATGTGTCCAATGATGGACTGGAGCGAGAGTTCAAGTGTTTCAATTGGTTAGGACGCGGCGCGTGCACGACGTGTGCACCGGGAGATCAAGAAAAAGCTTGCGAGAGCCAGTGTTAGCAGACGCTCAGAAGCGGAGCAGGGCACGTGAACTTGGCCGACGTGCGCGAGAAACGACTCGCCAGGGCGCGGGAGCTACGGGTGCGGGGACGAGCGGCCGCTGGTGCTGGCTTCAGGTTGGCGGCCTCCGATGCAGGACAGGCAGCCCTATGCGGCCGTCCAGCCGCCATCGATGGCGAGATTTGCGCCGGTGATCTGCGCGGCGTCGTCGCTACACAGGAACAGTGCGAGCGAGGCGACCTGCTCGGCCGTGACGAACTCTTTCGTGGGCTGTGCTGCGAGCAGGATGTCACTGATGACCTCATCTCTCCTCAAGTTGCGCGCCTTCATCGTGTTCGGGATCTGCCTCTCCACCAGCGGGGTCCAGACGTAACCCGGGCTGATGCAGTTGCAGGTGATCTTCGACCGGGCAAGCTCCAGCGCTGCCGTCTTTGTGAGGCCCGCGATGCCATGCTTGGCAGCGACATAGGCCGACTTGAAGGGGGAGGCGACCTGCGAATGAGCCGAGGCCGTGGTGATGATGCGGCCCCAGCCGCGCCTCTTCATGCCGGGCACCGCTGCTCGGATGGCGTGGAATGCGGCGGACAGGTTGATCGCGATGATCGCATCCCACTTCTCGACCGGAAATTCTTCAATGGGAGAGACGTGCTGGATGCCGGCGTTGTTGATGAGAACGTCAACACTGCCGAAGGTGCTTTCGCCGAGCGCGATCAGGTCGACTACTTCTTTCGGCTTCGCCATGTCCGCGGGCGAATAGATCGCCTGGACCGAAAATTCGCTCTCGATTGCGGAGCGCTCCGTCTCGACGTCGGCCGGAGCGCCCATGCCGTTGAGCACGATGTTGGCGCCGGCGCCTGCGAACGCACGCGCGCACGCAAGGCCTATGCCGCTGGTCGAGCCGGTCACGACTGCCGTTTTGCCTTTCAGAATACTCATCTCAATTCGCTTGTTCTGTATGTTGGGTTAAAGCTCACGGGGGTGCTTGGTTGCGTGGAGCTTGGTCAGGTGACCAGACTTCGCTCCGAGGCCCGGAACGCACGTCGGCTTGGTTCCTGCAGATAGTCATGGGCCACTCTGCCGAGGCCGAGCGTGAGATCCGCACGGATGTGAGTTGCGGAGACGATTTCGAGCACCGGCAGATCGGCCACCGGTGCCAAGGCATGCGGCGTCAGCGATAGGGCTGCGGGCCCGGTCCAGGCCCCCTTCAGCGCAATCTGCTCAAGATGGTATTCGACGAGCTCGCAGATCCGCGGGCTGCCGTCGACATGCGGGATGATCTTGAGCAGGAAATTCGGCTCGCCCAGCGCGGCCTTGACCTGGCAAAGGTCGGCCTCCCGGTGCTTGTAGCCCATCGTACCCGTTGCAACCCGCAAGGGGCCGTAGTCCAGCGTGCCGATCAGGGTGTCGATTTCGGTTCGTAATGTCGGCTGGGCCAGCTTTTTCGGAAAGCCCCAGAGTTCGCGCCCGCCTGCAATCGGGCCTTCGTCGTTGAGGAACATGCAGTGCGTGTACCCGCCCTTGCGCCCTCGGAAGGAGACCGGGATGACCTGGCCACTTTCGGTGTAGTCGCCAAAGCCGTTCGAATCCGGCATGCGGATGAATTCATATTTGACGAGCGCTTCGCGTGCATCGAGCTCCAGTGGTTCAGGCACCACGGCGCGCAGCTTTGCCGGGTCGGTGCGATAGGTGATGATCAGGTATTCGCGGTCCACAAACCGATACGGTCCTGGCGTATAGGCCGGGCTGGTAAGCGGCATTGCAAAGGCACGCTTTCGTACTTCACTCTCACGCATTTGGTTCTCCCTGCAGCGGCCATGACGGCCGGACCTATTCGCGACCATCGTTCTCCAGGTCGAATGTAAAAACGCCGTCCGCGCTGGCGGGGCGTGTGAGCACCTCGGGATGTCGCAGCGTGCGGAGTGCATCGTGGTAACCGGCGCGCCAGTGATCCTGCATCGAAAGCCGGGAGAACTCGTAGTCCTTCGAGTGCCCTTCGTGATTGCGTGCGCGATAAATCAGGTGGACGATGTTGTAGACGTTGTGAGAGACCGCGGTGCTGAGGAGCTTCACGTCGTCATGTTCCTGAAGCTCTTCCGGAAGCCGGCCCAACAGGGCGGTGAGCGCACGTCGCAGGCGCTGCACACGCTTGAACTGATCGGTGCTTGCGCGCGTGCGGCTCGAATATTGAACCTCCTTTTGACGCGTGACGACCTCGGCCATGTTGCCCGGGAGCTGACCTTTCGCGCTCCAGAGATCGACCTGAAAGGCCAGCATGTCCTGCGGCGCACCCCAGTCGATCACCCATTGCAGCGGCGTATTGGACACCAGGCCGCCGTCCCAGTAATGCTCGCCCTCGATCTCCACCGCGGGAAAGCCCGGCGGCAGCGCGCCGCTCGCCATGATGTGCTCCGGCAGGATCGTATGGGTGCTGTTGTCGAAATAGACGAAATTGCCCGTTCTTACGTTGACCGCACCTGCACTGAAGCGCGTCATTCCCTCGTTGAGACGATCGAAGTCGACCAGGCGCTCCAGCGTGCTCTTCAACACACTTGTGTCGTAGAAGCTGGTCGCCTCGGTCGTTCCGCCGGAATGTAACCAGGGCATGAGGGGGCGCGCCGAGAAAAATCCGTTTGCGCCGCATGCCGCGGCAAGGCCGGCGCTCATCTGGTTGAGGACATTGCGTGCATTGTCGTTGCGCCGATCGAGAAGTGGATTTCCGGACCAATCCCAGGGCGCAGTGGAAGTCACTTGCGTCCAGAAATCGCGGAGCCGGTCAACACGGGACTCCGGCGGGTTGCCTGCGATGATCGCGGCGTTGATTGCGCCGATCGAAATGCCGGCCACCCAATCTGGATGGATGCCGGCTTCGGCGAGCGCCTCATAGACGCCCGCCTGGTAGGCCCCCAGAGCGCCGCCGCCCTGCAGCAGCAGGGCAATGCAATCGAATGGTAGCCGCCGTTGGGCGGCGGGCAGATGGGGGCGAGGCTGGAAGTTCATGACTTGGCTTGCTCTCGGGTGTGTGTTGATCGAGGCTGACGTCGTGCGAAGGCCTCGATAAAAAGAAACTATACGGTATAGTGTATATACGTGCGCATCGATCAAGCAACTCACGAGATCGTGTTTCAGCGGCAGATCAGCCAGTTGTCGGTTAGTGCTGAGTTGATCGCTGTCCGACCTTGGGCGGCTCGAGCATCACTTCCTTCAAGCGATCACCACTGGCGACGACGACCACGAAGTTGAGTTTGCCGTCCTGCTTCACCAGCCCACCGGCGAGTGCGTTTCCCGCCGCGGCCTTTTCGGCGACCCGCACCGCGTCCGACAGTTCCTGCTTGATCCACTTCAGGGCGATGATGTTGGCCAGGTCCTCTCGATCGAGTTCCTTCAGCGATGACGCAATTTCCGCTTGCGATACGCTTCCGGTGTTCGCATCTATGACATTTTCAAAGATCCGCTCATTCTTGACCGTGCGCACGCGATAGACCGGCGGGCCCGATATCTCGAAACTGACGTCTGCGGTCCTCGAGCCGTCATGCAGCCGCTCCGCGATCGCCATTGCCTGGCCGAGTGGTACCTTCGTGGTGCTGAATTGTTCGAGCACACGGCGAATAGCTGCTTCGTCGGCATTACCCTGCGCGGCCGCGGTGTGCTGTTCTGCATCGGCAGGAGCCTGCGTGACATCGGCCATAGCTCCCGTGCCAGCAAGGGCAGCCGAAAAAACGATCAGGGCAAACAGGTGCTTCTTGGACATCGCGTGAATCCTGTGGTTTTCATCCAAAAACATGAACAGTGACTTAGTTCGGCACGAGAGCGTACCGGCAAGGACCGTGCTCGCGACTCAATGAAACGCAGCCGCCGCGGCTGGTTTCGAAACCCGGATGTCGAGCGGATCGCCGCCGCTTTCCGGGGCGTGCCTGAGCGAGGGTGCGCTGTCCTGCCGCGACATCACGTGGCCTCGTGGCTTTGCTTGCTTGATCGTGAACGGGGGACTGCAACCGTGCCAGGCTTTCGCGGAGGCGCAGATCAGTCGTCGGCGCTGGGCTACTGTCACTGATAATCACAGCGGCGTTGGCGACCTCAGGTTCCAGCAGCTGCGATGGAGCCACAGCGATATCGTGTTCAGGGGGCATCGGGAGCAGTCCGAACCCGATGGTATCGATGATGACCGCTTCCGGTCCTCTCAGCTCTGTGTGGATGCGGATCGGCGGCAGCGCAGAATGCGAGTCCGTGAGCCGGCTCGGCAAAGGTGCGGGCAGCACCCAATCGGCGGCCAGCAGCAGCAGGAGCAGCGCTCCTCCAACCGACAGAAAATAGGCCCGCAACGGAAGCTCGGGTTCGACAAGACTGTTCGCGTGTCTCGACAGCGCAGATTTCCTGCTCACGGCAGCCGGCTCCTGGACATGGACTGATTTCGTCTCACCGTCAGATGCCCCAGGGGCGGGGATGCCGGCGCGCGAGTTCGGCATCGAGATAGCCGCGCTCGTCGATCCAGTCGGCCGGGCAATAGGCCATCGCCTTCGGGTCGATCAGGTGCCCGTCGCGTTCGAGGGCCGTTCGCGTGCCGGTGAGTCCGGTCCACACTGAAGCGCCGGTGGCCGGCTCCACGTGCATGATGTCGAACACTTCGATGAAGTTGAGCATGTCGAAATTCCAGGATGCTCAGGCGGCGGAGGGGGAAGGGTGCTCGACCCCTTCAAGCGCGATGCCTCTGCGGACGAGTTCCAATTCGATCATGTCGAACATGCATTCGACTGGCGCGAGCCAGACGTTGACCGAATAGATGATGCAACCGCGAGCGAGCAGCAGTGCCGCGGTCATGCGAAGCTCCGTGGGCTGGCCGCATGCCGTACCGGGGCGGGCTCGCGATCGGCGAGCGCGTGCACCCAGGCGAGCACCGAGATGGTGAGACCCACCAGCAGGCTCACGCCCACGAGCGACACGGCCACGATCAGATTGAGCGACGCGACGGCAATCCCCGGCCAGGGATTTTCCCGTACCAGCGCCAAGAACAGGCTTGACATCTTCGACCTCCTAAATAAACTACACCGTATATTTCAGATACAGCGCGGATCGCGGGATGTGTCAAGAGCTGAGACTCACAAGCCCGTGTTCGTCCTGGTTGGACGATGGGGGCTTCGGAATGAGGCCGGGATTCCCCCTTCGGACAGCAGTGCCTCAACTTGAGAAGGGATTCGATATGTTCAAGAACCGACTGGTGCTCGCAGTCCTGGTGTTCGTTGCGCTGGGCGCCGAGGCTGCTTTCGCGCAGGAGGACCGCGGCACAGCCGAGCAGAGGGCGGCATGCGCGCCTGACGCGTTTCGCCTGTGCGCCGGCTACATCCCCGACGCCACGAATGTGGAAGCCTGTCTCAGGCAAAAAAAGTCAGAGCTGAGCGAAGCTTGCGGAGCTGTCTTCGAGCACGCAGCGGCCGCTGCTTCGGTCAAGGCCGTGGGGTCGCACCGGTATCGTGGCACAAAAGATGAGGAATGATCGCATGAACACGATCTATTTTCCCGCTTTCGCCGCGTTCGGGGGCTCTGCCTTCGGAGCGATTTCCACGATCGTGACGGGATGGGTGACCCGTCGCCGCAGGGTCCGGGAGCGCCATCATGCCCACGCGGTCTCCAAGCGTGAAAAGCTGTATCGATGCTTCATCGAGGAGGCGTCCCGGCTTTATGCGGACGCGCTGACCAGCGACAAATCCGAGATCCCGGCATTGGTGAATTTGTATGCGCTGATCGGGCGCATGCGGATCCTGTCCAATGATGAGGTTGTCAATGCTGCGGAGCGGGCAGGGCGGCTGATCATCGAGACCTACCTTGCGCCGAACACATCGTTCGTCGACCTGCCGGGCTTCTTGGAGGAGATGGACCCGTTGCGCGAGTTCGGCGAGGCCTGCCGGCGTGAAATGCAGGCGTCCCCGTCACGTTGAGGCCGAACGTGCTCCAGGCACAGACTACCCGTCAGGTTGGATCGTCGTGCACCCACGAAAGAATTGTGCAGGCTGCCATTCGGCTGTACCGGGCCATCGGCTATCGGAAGACGACGGTTGCCGACGTCGCCCGCGGCGCGTCCATGTCCCCGGCAAACCTCTACCGGTTCTATCCTTCCCGCCAGGCGCTCGAAGAGGCAGTGGTGGCAGAATTGCTTGATGAGGTGTCGGCGGCAGCCGCAAGTGCACCTCGCCGTGGCGGCTCCGGCCTGGACCGCCTGAGCGCGACTCTCATCACGATCTCCCAGCGACATGAACACAGGCTGACACACGATCTCAGGCTGCACGAATTGGTGGTTGCCGCAGGACAGGCGAATTGGCCGATCGCCCTGTCCCACGCCGACGGGGTCCGCGGTCTCGTGCAGTCGATCATCGCGGCTGGGCAGGCGAGCGGCGAATTTCGAGCAGGGAGCCCGATGGTGCTCGCTTGCTGCCTGCTCGATGCGATGGATGCATACCTCAATCCGTCGCGCATCAAAGCGCATGCTCTTCGGCCGGCCTTCGGCGAGATGATGAGCTTTTGCGCCGAAGCGCTCAGCAACGCAGCGTCCGTTAACGCGGCGTCCTCTCAAGTGACCGGCATCCGGGTCGATTTGCTTTACAAGCCTGCCGGTCGAACCTAGCGCTCGACGGGTTGCCGGCTCACGGCGTCCAGTCCGCCTCACAGGCCGCAAGGAAAAAGCCGACCCGTTCGCGCACGAAAGACGGCAATTCCCGTCTCAGCTCCTTCGGTGTTTCTCCCACCAACGAACGAAACAGCATCGGCAACAGGATCAGATCCAGAAAGATCTGAGCGGTGGCAAGGCTTCGCTTCCCGGTGAAGGGACCTTTTGGAGAGCGCGCCAGCTTCTGCGTCGCTTCATTCAAGAGTTGGGAAACGGCGTTGACGGAGCGATCGCGCGCGGCATCGTGGACGTTGCGGCTCAATTCGGGGAAACGCTGCGCCTCGGCAATCGTGGCGCGAACCATGCCCAACGATTCTTCGATGACCTTCTCCACGACCGCGGTACCGAGACTTGAGAGCTTGTCCTGAAGGGTGCGGCCCTCAGGCTCGAAGCCTTCGAAATCCGTCAGCCCAGTGATGGTGCGGGCCACCACCGCCGCGAACAGTGCGTCCTTGCCGGGGAAATGAGCATAGATGGTCGGCTTGCTCGCCGGCGCCAGCTCGGAGATGTCATCGATGCTGGCGCTGCGGTAGCCCTTCTCGAGAAAGAGTTGCTGAGCTGCATCGAGGATTCGAGCCTGGACGTCACCGGCCAGGTCTTTCGTTGGTCTGCCCCGTTTCGGGCTGCTCTTTTTTGTCATCCGTCGGTCTCCCAATCACGAGTCTGTGCGCACGCAGATCGCACTTGACACGCCCGGCGGGAAAAGGCAAGAAAAAGAAAATATACGGTATAGTTTATTTATGCGTCGCTGGGTCGGCAAAGACCTGCGACGGCCTCCCGGATGGTCGAAGCCGCAAGGTGCGTTGGCCTCGCGATCGTCCGGTCCACATCAGGAGATCACAGTGACCATGTTGAGCCCGGACCCGTACCGCCCACAAGACGGCATCCTGCTGCGCGAATTGCATCACAGGGTCGATAAAGGGATCGCCTCGGCGATCGATCTGGTCGCGGCTGCGGCCATCCGGGCCGACGGGGCGGAAGCAAAGGCCGCTTTGAGCGATGTGGTCGAGCTGCTCCACGGACATGCGGAGTTGCATCGGGCGCTTGCAGTGCCACAGGGCGAAGCCCTCAATGACGCCGCGACATACATTCGCAGACTGGGCTGCGCCATGCGCCAGTCCTTGTTGGATCGAATGGGGATCCGGCTGGCATTCGCAACTGAGGCTCTCCCGCTTCAATCAGAGCGGTGCGGGCGGCTTGGCCTGATCGTCCACGATCTGATTGTAAACGCAGCGAAGCATGCGTATTTCGGCGCGCGCGCCGGCGAGATCAAAGTCAAGCTGACGCGCATCGGCTCGGTCGCCAACTGCGTCGTGCTGGATAACGGCTCGCGGCCGGGGCGGGCGGCCCCGGGCCGGGAGCTCCAGATCAGCAATGATCTTGCCAAGGGGCTCGGCGGACGGATCGAGCACGGCATAGCCGCCGAGTTCACGTCCGTCATTTTCTCATTTCACCTGAGCGAGCGGGAGCAGCAGGCGAGCTGGTCGATGGCGACGCGCCGCATGAGGTCGCCACGTCGGCTGAAGGCCAGGTCGTCCGTGGCGCCTGGCCCTAGTACCCGGAATCAGAGCTGAGTGATACGGCGGCCTTTGAAACGGCGTTGACGGACCTTTTTCTTGGTCCAGACGAAGGGCTCGGCTCTGTCGTTGTATGCGTTGACGTAGGCATCGATGTGTTCCTGAAGCTGCTTGAGGCTCGTGAAGGAGGTGCCGCTGAGCGACTGCCCCTGCAAGATGGAAAACCATACTTCGACCTGATTGAGCCATGACGCACTTGTCGGCGTGAAATGAAATTGCACGTTGGGGTGGGCCTTGAGCCAGTCCTCGTTCTTTTTATGGGTGTTGAGGTTGTCGAGGATGACGTGAAGCTTGCGGTTCGGAAAAGTCGCGGTGACGCTGTTCATGAAATCGAGAAACTCGACGCGGCGCCGGCGTTTTGAATGGGTCGCGATGATCTTTCCGGTGGCGACTTCGAGCGCCGCAAACAATGTTGTGGTGCCATGCCGCTTGTAATCGTGGCTTTGGCCGGTTAAGGCGCGGCCATTGGGCAACTTCAGATAACCCTGCGCTCGCTCCAAAGCCTGGATCGAGGGCTTCTCGTCCACGCACAGCACAATGGCCTTCGCCGGCGGCGCGACATAGAGGCCGACAACATCGGCGGCTTTGGCCGTAAAGTTCGGGTCGTTGCTCTCGCACCAGGACTTGCGAGCCACCAGGTCAATCTTGTGGCTGCGCAGGAACCGCCAGACATATTGGACATCGACATCGCCCAGCGCCTCGGCCAGCAGGGGGCCGGTCCAGCGCGCAAACCCTTGCGGTGGCGGCTTATCCAGCAGCTTCAGAATCCGCTTGTCGGTCGTCTTCGTATAGATCGGCTGCTTGCCAGGCCGCGGCTTGTCTTGCAGCCCTTCAAGGCCATGGTCGGCATAGCGATGCCGCCAAAGGCTGACAATCCGCGGCTGGACCCCAACTTCCTTGGCGATCGACCGGGTGCTGCGCCCATCCGCCGCCAACAGAACTATCCGCGCCCGCTTCAAATCGCGCTGCAACGTCACCGGTGAGCGACAGCACGCCTCAAGCACCTTGCGATCTTTCCTCGAAAGGTGGACTTCTCTTGCTTCGGGTATCATCCCGACCTTGAATCACGACTCACGTTCCAAGAAAAGTGGGTACTAGCTCCGGCCTCTCGGATCAGATCGAGCGTTCGGCCGCCATGCGAACGGATCCAAATCTATTGCGAGCGCATCCGAGCGAACCGGTCTCGCTCAGCGGGGCCTCGGACGTCTTGGGCGGACTGCTATCACCCTCTCCCCGAATGGCCGCGCTATGAAACCGCGCTATTTCAACCATTCCAAGATCGGTCTGAAACCTCTCGGCGCCTTGGCGCTCGCGCTTGTCGCCGGCCCGCTCGGCGGGTGCGATAATCACGCCGCCATGCCCCCCGCGCGCGCCGCGTTCGTGCGCACGGAAATCGTGCAGCCCAGGGATCGGCAATCCTTGATCACCTTGACCGGCGAGGTGCAGGCCCGCTTTCGGGCGGATCTCTCATTCCGCGTCAGCGGGCGTGTCCTCGCGCGTTATGCCGATGTCGGGACCCACGTGAAGGCCGGCGAAGTGCTGGCGCTTCTCGACCCGGCCGAACAGGAGGCCGATGTCGATGCCGCGACCGCCGCTGTTCTCGCCGCAGAATCGCAGCTGCGTGTGGCAAAGGCGACTTTCGATCGGCAGAAGGCGCTGATCGCAAGCGGCTTCACCACGCGCACGGCCTACGACCAGGCGCAGGAGGGATTGCGCACCGCGGAAGGCGCGCTCGAAGCGGCAACAGCGCAGCTTGGAACCTCAAAGGACGCCCTCGGCTATACCGCGCTGCGAGCCGGAGCGGACGGCGTCGTCACCGCGCGCAATCTGGAAACCGGTCAAGTCGTACAGGCTGCGCAACCCGTATTTTCGCTGGCGCAGGATGGGGAGCGAGACGCCGTCTTTGACGTTTATGAGTCCATTTTCCTCAGCAATGCCGATAGCCGCGACGTTTCGTTGGCGCTCGTCTCCGATGCGGGCGTGACCGCAGGCGGCCAAGTTCGGGAGGTTTCGCCGGCCGTCGACGCCAAGAGTTCGACCATTCGGGTCAAGGTTGCCATCGAGGATCCGCCTGCCGCAATGACGCTTGGAAGCCCCGTCGCGGGAACTGTGAAAGTAAAGGCCGAGCGGCAGATCGCATTGCCCTGGCGTGCATTGATGGCGGCCGATACCAGGCCCGCGGTCTGGACCGTCGATCCGGCGACGCGGACAGCCTCGCTGAAGCCGGTAACAGTGAGCGGCTACGAGGCCGGAGAAGTATTGATCAAAGCGGGCCTCGAGCCGGGCGAGCGCGTCGTCGTCGACGGCGGCAAGCTTTTGAGCGTGGGCCAGTCCGTGACTTATGAAGGAGACCGGTCATGACGAGCCGCGCAATGATCGTGGCGGGCCCACTTGCATGTGCGTTGGCACTTGCCGGATGTCAGCAGGAGACAAAGGCGCCCGAGCCCGTGCGGCCAGTCCAATCGGTGCTTCTCGAAGCGGACCGCGCAGACGATGCGGTGGCGGTGGGCGTCGTCGAGCCACGCTACAAGACAAATCTCGGTTTCCGCGTACTGGGACGCCTGACCACGCGACCTGTCTATGTCGGTGATCTCGTGAATGAAGGACAGACGGTGGGCGTCGTCGATCCCACGGCCCTTGAGCTCGCCGTTCGCGCCGCCAAAGGGCAGCTTGCCAAGGCCGAGGCGCAGTTCGCGACCGTGAGAGCGACGGAGGAACGGCAGCGAACGCTCATCACGACCGATGCGACCACCAAGCAGACGTTGGACAACGCCGAGCAGGCGCGTGCCGGCGCCGAAGCAACGGTGGCTCGCGAACAGGCAAATCTGACCAAGGCGATCGAGCAGCTCGGCTATTCGCAGATCAAGGCCGATTTCGCCGGTGTGGTCACCGCAGTGGGGGCTGAAGTCGGCCAGGTGGTATCTCCCGGCCAAAGCGTGGTGACGATCGCAAGACCCGATATTCGCGAAGCTGTCGTCGACATCGGACAGGACTTTCCGTTGCCGCTGGAGATCGGCCTGCCATTCACGGTCAGCCTGCAGCTCTTGCCCTCCGTTCAGGTGCAAGGGAGCGTTCGCGAGATCGCGCCGCAAGCCGATCCGGTGACGCGATTGAGGCGGGTCCGCATTGCGCTCAGTAATCCGCCCGAAGGATTCCGCCTCGGCGCGACTGTCACCGCGAAACTTGACAAGAGCCAAGGCGGGATATTGCGCCTGCCCAGCTCGGCGCTGCTCGCCAAGGACGGCGCAAATTTTGTCTGGATCGTCGATCAGCCCGCCAACACGGTCTCGCTGCACAGGATCGATGTGGCCGCAGACCAAACCGGCGCGCGCGTCACCGGCGGGCTCGCTCCCGGCACACGCGTCGTCACCGCGGGGATCCACAGCCTCAAGCAAGGACAGCAAGTCCGCATTGCACAGGATGAAATGCCATGAAACCGTTCAACCTTTCCGACTGGGCGCTCGGCCATCGTTCGCTCGTCTGGTATTTCATGATCGCCTTCATGGCCGCGGGCCTTTTTGCGTACCTTCAGCTGGGACGACAGGAAGATCCTGACTTCACCATCAAAACCATGGTGATCCAGGCGCAGTGGCCGGGCGCCTCGCCTGAAGAGATGACACGCCAGGTCACCGACCGGATCGAGAAGAAGCTGGAGGAGCTCGAATCGCTCGACTACACCAAGAGCGTGACGGTTGCGGGCCAGACCACCGTCTTCGTTTATCTGCGCGACACCACAAAGGCTGCCGACGTCAAGCCGACATGGGTTCGCGTCCGCAACATGATCGCGGATATCAAGGGCGACTTCCCGCAAGGAGTGATCGGGCCCGGCTTCAACGACCGCTTCGGCGATGTGTTCGGCAACATCTACGCGTTCACCAGCGACGGGCTGAGCCAACGACAGCTGCGCGATCAGGTCGAGGACATCCGAGCCAAGGTCCTGACCGTGCCCGATGTCGGCAAGGTCGACATCCTGGGCGCGCAGGACGAGGTCATTTATCTCGAATTCTCCACCCGCAAGATCGCAGCCCTCGGTCTCGACGTCCACTCCATCATGGCGTCTCTGCAGGGGCAGAACGCGGTCACGCCGTCCGGCGTGTTCCAGGAAGGGCCCGAGCGGATCAGTGTGCGAGTGAATGGCCAGTTCACGTCGGAGGCAAGCCTGAAGGCAGTCAATCTGCGCATCAACGATCGCTTCTTCCCGCTGACCGACGTCGCCACCATCACGCGCGGATATGCCGACCCTGCCAGGACCTTGTTCAGGTACAATGGCGAGCCGGCGATCGCGCTTGCCATCGGCATGAAGTCCGGCGCAAATCTGCTGCACTTCGGCGAGGCGCTGAAGGAGGAGATGTCGAAAATCACGGCCGACTTGCCGGTCGGGGTCGGCGTTCAACTCGTCGCCGATCAACCCATGGTGGTCGAGCATGCCGTGTCCGGCTTCACCGAGGCGCTGTTCGAGGCCGTGATCATCGTCCTCGGCATCAGCTTTCTCAGCCTGGGCATGCGCGCCGGACTCGTCGTCGCGATTGCGATTCCTCTGGTTCTCGCCATCACCTTCGTCGTGATGGCCTATGCCGGCATTTCGCTTCAGCGAATCTCGCTTGGCGCCTTGATCATCGCGCTCGGCCTCCTGGTCGATGACGCCATGATTGCGGTCGAAATGATGGTAGCGCGCCTCGAAGTCGGAGATCCCCTCGAAAAGGCGGCAACCCACGTCTATACCTCGACCGCCTTTCCCATGCTGACGGGCACGCTGGTGACCGTCGCCGGCTTTATTCCGATCGGGCTCAACAACAGCAATGCGGGTGAGTTTACCTTCACGCTGTTCGTTGTCATCGCGGTTTCCCTGATCGTCTCCTGGATCGTGGCGGTGCTGTTCACGCCGTTGCTCGGCGTCACCATCCTGCCCGCAAAAATAAAGGGCCATCATGAAGAGAAGGGGCGCGTAGCGCAGCTGTTCGCGCGTCTCTTGCTCTTCTGCATGCATTATCGCTGGATGACGGTCGGCGTCACGGTTGCGGCCTTTCTGCTGGCGCTGTTCGGCATGAACTTCGTGCAGCAGCAGTTCTTCCCGTCGTCCGATCGCGCCGAGCTGGTGATCGACTGGAACCTGCCGCAGAACGCGTCGATCGCCGACTCCAATGCGCAGATGGCGCGCTTCGAACGCGAACAGCTTCAGGGCAACCATTCGGTCGATCACTGGTCAACCTATGTCGGCACCGGCTCGCCGCGTTTCGTCCTGTCCTTCGACGTGCAGACCGCCAACACCTGGTTCGGCCAGATGGTGGTCGTGACCAAGGGCGGCATCAAGGCGCGCGACCAGGTCAAGACACAGTTCGAGGACTACCTGAAGAAGACGTTCCCCGGGACCGACACCTACGTCAAGCTGCTCGAAGTCGGGCCGCCGGTGGGTCGTCCCGTGCAGTATCGCTTGAGTGGGCCCGACATCGCGAAGGTGCGAGATCTCTCGCAAAAGCTTGCCGGTATCGTGCGAAGCAATCCCGATCTCGGCAATGTCGTGTTCGACTGGATGGAGCCGGCCCGCGTCGTCAAGGTCGACGTTCTCCAGGACAAGGCGCGCCAGCTCGGCGTGACCTCGGAGGACATTGCTACGACCTTGAACTCCGTGCTCGAGGGCACGCCGATCACGCAGGTGCGCGACAGCATCTATCTCGTCAATGTCACCGGACGTGCAACCGCGCCGGAACGTGCTTCCATCAACACGCTGCGCGATTTGCAGTTGACGGGGCTCGGCGGTCAATCCGTGCCGCTCGGAGCCGTCGCCAATCTGCGGTACGAGCTCGAGCAGCCGACGATCTGGCGGCGCGCACGGATCCCCACCATCACGTTGAAGGCCGGCATCGTCGGCAACGTGCAGCCCAAGACGATCGTGGACCAGCTCGCGCCGAAGGTGGCGGAGTTCAGCAAAGCGCTACCGGCCGGCTATTCGGTGATGATCGGCGGCTCCGTGGAGGAGAGCGCCAAGAGCCAGGCGCCGATCATGGCCGTCGTTCCGCTCATGCTCTTCGTCATGGCCACGGTGCTGATGATCCAGTTGCAGAGCTTCCATCGCTTGTTTCTGGTGTTCGCCGTTGCGCCGCTCGCCGTCATCGGCGTGGTCATGGCGCTACTGCCGAGCGGTGCCCCGCTTGGCTTCGTGGCCATCCTCGGCGTGCTCGCCCTGATCGGCATCCTGGTGCGCAACTCCGTGATCCTGATCGTCCAGATCGAGGATTTGAGGAAGGAGGGGCGCGCGGCCTGGGATGCCGTTGTGGAAGCGACCGAGCATCGCATGCGACCGATCCTGCTGACCGCGGCCGCGGCAAGTCTCGCGCTGATTCCGATCGCGCGCGAGATCTTCTGGGGCCCGATGGCTTACGCGATGATGGGCGGCATCATTGTCGGCACGCTGCTGACGCTGCTGTTCCTGCCTGCGCTGTATGTGGCCTGGTTCCGCATTCACCCTGATCACAGCGATCACTCGTCCACGCATGAGCCCGCGGTGCCTTCTCACGATGATGCGCCTGCGTCGGAGCGGATATCCGTACTCAAACCCGAGCCCGTTCTCGAAACGCAGTTTTGACAAGAGGAAAGACCATGTCCCGCAAGACACTCCTGATACTGTCCCTCACTGCGACGCTCGCAGCCGTGACGCTGTCGCCACATGCAGCCTTCGCGCAGTTTCCTCCGCCGCCCCCCATGGCCGGGCCTCCGCCGATTGCGGCCGGCGGGCCGCCTCCGCTGGCAGCCGGAGGTCCTCCGGCTTTCGCAGCTCGTCCTCCGATAGGGCCTGGCGGTGCCCCCCGTGCCGGCCTTGGCGGCCCGGCGCCTCGTCTCGGTACTGGACCTGCACCGCGCGGTGATCTCGCGGCGGCTGGGCGTGTCGGCGCCGCTGGTCGGGGCGGACCGACGGTGGAGAGTGCGGTTCGCGGCACATCGGTCACTTACAACCGCTTCGGAGACCACGGCCGCTACGGCGGATATCAATACGGCCATCGCGCCGCCTATGTTGCAGGCGCCTATGCTGCCGGAGCCTCTGCCGGCTACACCTATGGCCGTTCGCGCGATGACTATTCCTCGGACAGTGACTGCCACTACGTCTACGGGCGATACCGGCGCGTGATGGTGTGCAATTAGCGCATCGCGATTGTGCTCAGACGCGACTTCATCCTGCGAGGCGCGTGAGTCACTTGTCCCCTTTAAGCAACTCAACATTGGCCTCCGCCTTCCGGAGTTTCGCCGCGCCGGTAAGGTTGCGATCGTGCGACGAAACCATTCTCGGTCGGATAAGCCCGGTGCTGCGACCAGTAAGTCAGAGCAGGCGAACAACGGGATCGGAGTTCGAGGCGCTCCGCGGCTGCTTTGCGTATGATTTCACGCTAGCCTACGATCTTGTGCGATGTTTGTACGGATCGCGCTTGGCGCTGATTGCGTTCTATGCGCGAGGCTTGAGAAGGGCAGGTATTGGAGCAAGCCGTCCGCTAAACAACAGCGCAAGTCAGCCTGGGGTGTGATGCGGAAGCGTCAGCAGCGAGTTGGTCGCCTGACCACTGAGGATCGAGCGGTGTCTTGAGCGGAAGGGCATGCTTCACGATGGGGGATTTCAGCACGATATAGCTGAAATATTTCTCGATGCCGACGTTGCGTTCAAGTAGGTTTTCCATTCGCTCTTGATAGTGGTTGATGTTGCGGCACACCAAGCACAGCAAATAGTCGTAACCGCCGCTGATAAGATGGCATTCCATCAGCTCGTCGACGTTGCGCATACAGGACTCTTGACGAAATCTTCCTTGCGGTGACGACTAAGGTGATTTCGGTGAAGACCGTTATGCTCTCGGTCAGCTTCGCAGGGTTGATCTGCGCACCATAGCCCCTTATGTACCCGGTCGCTTCCAGCCGCTTGACACGTTGCAGGCACGGGCTCGCCGAAAGGCCGACTGCCTCGGCCAGATTGGCGTTGGTCATCCTGCCGTCCTTCTGCAGCTGGACGAGGATGTTCAAGTCGATTCGATCGAGCTTCGGGATGCCGTTCAATCGTCTTGAACTCTTAATCAGCGGGTCCCAGGTTCGAGCCCTGGTGCGTCCACCACCTTTAAAAGATTGGCCCGCAAGAGCCTTTTTAAGCTCTTCGACAGAACAATGCACGTCTCGTGCGACGTTCTTTGTATGGGGTGGACACGGCCAGATTGCCGTTCGGCTTTTTCCTGGTCTCTATATCGTCACCCATTCGATAAAGCGCACAGATCCGATGGGATAAGTCGATTACGTGCTTGTCGTAGCGCTCGTACGGATTGTCTCAGCCGCGAAAAGGGCGGCGAACCTTCTGAAAGTCAGGTGGATGCCACAAGCGGGGCGTTGCGGGACAGCTGGCCCGAAGAGGGGGCGTGGGGCGGCGCAGCGATCGCTGGCGGAGCCGCAAAGATCCGTCGTGCACGCACGATCTAGCTCTTCCGCGTCAGCCGCGCTTTCGCTGAGAGGGTGGCTTGAACTCCACGACCTCGTGCTGGCCGCACGGATTAGGTGGCTCATTTTTCTTCACGATTAGCTCAAGCTCGAGAGCCTCGAAGGCGAGCTCATCCGCCAAGCGCTTAAACAGCTCGCGCTTTTCCATGTCCGTCGCCTGCTGACTCATCAGCGTAAACTCTCTGGCGTCAGCGCGGACCTTTTCCAAACGTCGTCGGAGGTCCTTCATGTGTGCCGGCTTAGCTTTTAAACTTATCCTCGGCCCGAACAATCAGTTTGCTTGTTCGGATCCACCGGGAGTCAACTGCCGAAACTCGAATTTGGTTCTATGCGGACCGCCAAATTCGCCGCTCATCGTGCTGCGAAATTTGGTCATGCTCCATGACCCGGCCCCTGTTCAGGGATTGCGGGCTGAGGACGGCCGTCCTGGCTGATGAGCCATCCCTGTCCGGCTCTCGCCGGATGATGCATAGAATTAGCATACCTGAAGGGCCATGAATGTTCGAAAGCGCACAGACGCGAGTGTTGCGCCCGACTAGGCTGTGAGCCATCCTGGACGCTTGCGAAGCGCTCAGGACCCAACGGCCTTGGGGCACGCCAAATGTGCCGGCTGCGCTGAAGCGGCTCCGTCCGCGAACGCAGTGTTGCCGGCTGCGCGCCGGGTTATGAGGCAGGAGTAAGCTCGGCGATTTTAGATCAACGATGGTCGTTCTCGTGCGTACTTTCCTTCTCATTGTGGGAATATGGCTACTGGTGAACGTTCTGTTCGTTGTAGTTGTCCTGCCCTCGCGCAGACGGGCACCTACTCGGCGAGCAGGAACCCCATCTCCGGTGACGATCAACACGACGGCCGGCCGCTCGGTCGATCACGACCCACCACTCCTGCGGCGCGGAATGACGCCGGTTGCAATCAGAGTTTTTTTCGTCGCCCTCCTCCTTCCAGTCCTTCGAGC